>JAXMAR010000010.1:0-187356 GCA_046350295.1 Gemmataceae bacterium | reverse complement strand
ATCGTCCTCGTCGAACTCGTGCACCGGCAGCAGCTCGACCGCGGTGACGCCCAGGCCTTTCAGGTACGGGATCTTCTCCGTGAGGCCGAGGAAGGTCCCCGGCTTGGAGGCGCCGGCGCTCGGATGGCAGGTGAAGCCGCGCACGTGCAGCTCGTAGATGATCGAGTCTTCGAGCGGAATCAGCAGCGGGGCGTCTTCCTTCCAGTCGTACGGCCGGCGAATGAAAAGGCTGCGCCGCGTCGAGCCGCGCGCCGGCGTCCGTCCTTCGTGGAACGAGCGCGAAGCGCCGCCCCAGACGGAGCCGTCGGCGATGGCGGTGGCGGAGGGATCGAGCAAGATCAGATGGGGGTTGAAACGCTGGCCGCGGCCCGGCGGACCGTCGACGCGCCAGCCGTAGCGAAAGATGCTGGGCAGGCCGTAGACCATGACGTGCCAGTGATCGCCGGTGCGGTTCCGGTGCGGATCGAGGCCGATCTCGTCGATGACCCCCTCGCCGTCCGCCGCCATGAGGACGAGCGTGACCGCCGTCCCGTGCCGGCACAGGACGGCGAAGTTGACGCCCTCTCCCCCGGCCATGGCGCCAAGGGGAAGACAGCGGCCGCGGGCGGTTTTCAGTTGAGGCATGGGATAAAGGCGGGAAGACCACCACGGATGCCAACGGATCACACGGATGCGGCGAGCTCGGTCGTGGCTACTTTTTGCTCGATGCAGGTGCGCTGATAGGTGGCCTCGAGTTCCACCGGCAAACAAAGCCCGCCGCGCAGCCACAGGGGCAGCGTCGGCAACGACTGGCCGAGCTCGATGGCTTCACGCCACACGTCGAGCACCGGGGCGTTGTCGCGCTCCACCGTCCGGTAGGCTGAGCCGCTCAGCACAGGGCCCGGGCCGGGATCGACGCCGACGACGCGGATGAGCAGGTCGCGGTGGAAATCGACGGGGCGTTCGGCGCCGACGTCGACGATCACCAGGCCGATTCCCGCGTGCAAATAGGACGCGCACTTCGACACGAACGCCTCGCGATGCGCCGGCCGATCCTTGTTGGCCGGGCTGACCAGTTCCACCGCGCCTGCGAGCTGCGGACCACCCGCACGGCTGAAGATACCCACTTCGACCACGACGCCGGCAGGCTCGAAAGGATAGCTCACTTGCGCCGGCGGCGACGCCCAAACGGCCTCCCCACGGCTCGCGCCATCCTCATCAAACGTGGCGACATCGATCTCCACGCCATACTGCACGTTGGCCTCGGCGAAGTAGCCGGGGGGCAGGAGAGCGTTGAGCTGCGAAGACAGATAGGTCGCCCAGGAATTGTGGAACGAGTGCCAATGCCGGCGTTCGCTCAGCGGCGGATGAAAGTGATCTAGGAGCGGCATGGCCAACAGTTCCTTCGTAGAATCCTGTTCTTAGCATACCTCACGAAGCGTCCTCCAGCCATCAGCGCTGGCGTCGTAACCCAGCCGGATCACTTCACAAACTCCTGCACCGTCGTCACCCGATGCTCCCGCGCCGCGGCGAACACCGCCTCGCACAGCGCGATCGTCTCCAGGTTGTCGCGGCCGCTGATCTCCGGCTCCGTGTCATCTTCGATCGCGCAGAGAAGCTGCGCCATGGTACCGATGAACGCCTCCGGGAACCAGACCTCCTTCCAGCGCGGCGACAGCCAGTAGCCGGGCTGTCGTTTCGTGGTGAAGTCGAGGGTGCTCGGCGTGCGGGCGGGGTAGCTGGGCCAGCCGATCGTGCCGCGGGCCAGGCCGTCGGTCCCTTCGACGCGCCAGCGGATGTAGATGTCGCTTTCGGATCCTTCGCGAGCGGGGCCGGTCCAGACGTCGTCCCAGGACGTGGCCCGGCAGCCGTTGTCGTATTCGAGGATGTAGAGGTTGATGCCGTCGGTGTGGGGGAACTTCGTGCGCGGATCGGGCCGCGTGCTGGCGAGGACGCGGTCAGGCGTGCCGAACCAGTAGCGGAACGTGTCGAGGTGATGGATGCTCATGACGAAGGTGGCCAGCGAGGGCAGGTTCTCGCTCCATGGCATCCAGTGCGGGATCGCCCGCATCTCGATCGTCCCCAGCACCGGCTCCCCCAGGTAGCCGCGCCGCAGCACGTCCTTCAAGGCGCGAACCGACTGGTCGTAGCGCATATTCTGGTTGACGGCGAGCGTGATGCCGGCGCGCTGACACAGTTGGACACACTCCTTCGCCTCGCGATAGCTCAGCGCCAGCGGCTTCTGCGCCAGGATACCGCGGATGTGCTTGCCCTGCTCGACGGCCTTGCGGATCACGCCCGCCTGCAAATCGGGCGGGACGGCGACGTCGAGCACTTCGATGTTCGGATCGGCGAGCAGCTTGTCGACCGTGTCGTGCACGGTGGCGATGCCATGCTGGGCGGCCGTGGCTCGCGCGTTCTCCGGTCGGCGCGAGGCGATGGCGACGGGATTGAAGCCGGCCTGGCGATACGCGACGAGGTGGCAGTCGCGCATGATGAAGCCGGCCCCGACGCAGCCGATGCGGAAATCCTTGCGTCGTGGCAGGCGAGGCAAGTAGTCGAGATTGAGATCGATGGACATGCTCACACGTTGACGAGGCGCAGCTCTCTTGGCAAGGGAAAACTGACGTGCTCCTCGCGAATGGTGCGGCTCTCGACCTCGGCGCCATAGCGATCGCGCAGGTAGGTGACGCATTCCTGCACCACCTCCTCCGGAGCGCTGGCGCCGGCGGTGATCAGCACCGTCTCCGTGCCGCGCAGCCAGTCTTCCTTCACTTCGTGTACCGAATCGATCAGGTAAGCGGGCTTGTCATGGGTCCGGGCCAGCTCCGCGAGGCGCAGGCTGTTGGAGCTGTTGCGGCTGCCCAGGACGAGTACCAGGTCCGCCTCGGGCACAAGGTCCTTCACCGCTTCCTGGCGGTTCTGCGTGGCGTAGCAGATGTCGTCGCGCGATGGTCCAACGATTTGCGGGAAGCGCCGGCGCAGGGCGGCGATGATGACCTCGGCGTCATCGACGCTCAGCGTCGTCTGCGTCAGGTAGGCGACCTTGGCGTCCGCGGGCAGATCGAGGGCCAATGCCTCCGCCTCGTCCTGCACCAGGCGGATCGCGTGCGGCGCTTCACCAAGGGTGCCGACGACCTCGTCGTGTCCCTCGTGGCCGATCAAGAGGATGGTGTAGCCTTCGCGGGCGAAGCGGACCGCTTCAAGATGGACTTTCGTCACGAGCGGGCAGGTGGCGTCGATGGCGCGGAGGTCCCTGTCCTGCGCCGCCTTGCGGATCTCGGGAGCGACGCCATGGGCACTGTAAAGAACATTGCCGCCGAAGGGAATGTCGGCGATGCGATCGACGAAGACGACGCCCTGCCGGCTGAAGCGCTCGACGACGTGGCGATTGTGGACGATCTCGTGGTAGACATAGAGCGGGGAGCCGAACAACTCCAGGGCCCGCTCCAGGCTCTCGATCGCCATGTTGACGCCGGCGCAAAACCCGCGCGGGTTCGCCAGGATGATTCTCATGCACGCCCCTCCCTGATGCGCTCATGCTAGCGGATCGGCGCGTTTCCGCCAATGAACACGCGCCGCACGGCGAGGCGCCCACGTTCGTCATTTTTCCGCCGCGACGCCGGACAGAGCCGGCGCGTGGAACTCCGGATGACGGAATACACCCAGCAGATCGGCCCGGAACGTCGCATCGCTCGGCTCGCTCTTGGGGGGCGTCCAGCTCACGGGCGTTTCCGCCATGAGGCAGCCGAGGTGGTTCGCCTTCGCCAGCACCTCGATGAGCGCGAACTCGCCGCGTGATTGGATCGGAAACGGCGCCAGGATCGCCTTGCGGAAGAGCCGCAGCCGGCATTCGACGTCGTGCAACCGCAATCCGAACAGCCAGCGCGCCAGCCGGCGCCGGCCCCATCCGCCCCAGCCCAGCCAGCCGGACTGCGCCGCCGGCCAGTAGCCGAGCAGCGCCCGCGCTAGAACGCGTTTGACGCCGTCCAGCGCCTTCAGCCAGGTCGGCGGCGGCTGCCAGACGCGATAGCCGCACACCAGGTGCGCCTCGTTGATGAGCTTCAAGAACCCGTCGATGTCCTTCGGATGGTATTGCTTGTCGCAAAGGCCGCAGAGGAGAAGCGGATGCCGGGCGGCCGGGACACCGGCACGCAGCGCCGGACCGTCCCCCTCCGGCTCCTGGTAGCGCACGATGGACGCCTCGGCCGGCAACCCTTGCGACTCGAGGAGGGCCAACTCGGCGCTGCTTTCCGGGCCGACGACGATTAGCTCGAACTCGCGTTTCGTCTCTTGGAGCCGTTCGCGCCAGGCGGCGAGGACCTCCGCCATTTCGGACGCCGGGCCGCGCGCCGTCAACAGGACGCTGATGGGGGCGTCGGTCATCGGTGGCAGCGCGAGGGGTTCGGACATGCGCGGTCGGGCTCCGGCCAGGTTTCCTGCCGAAGATGATAGGGATGGAAGGGCTTCGCAACGAATGCGTAGGTCAGCCTTTCCAGGCTGACGGTCTTGCCCGCCTCAGTCAACTCGACGTGGCTGCGTCAGGCTGCAAAGCCCGACCTACGATGTGCTGGAAGACAAGGAACGAAAGGGGGCTTCGTTCAGGGGGCGGCGCGTGCGTGCACCGTCTCGTCGAAAGGCTCGCGCCACGCGACTCGTTCCGTGCGAAAGACGACAAGATCGCGGTCCGGCGCCGCGCGGAGGCGGGTGATCTCGAACAGTCGCCCCTTGACCAGATGATCGGGCCAGGCGGCGGCGGCCTCCGGAGGCATGACGACGAGGGCCGGCCTCGTGGACCAGACGTCCAGGTTCTCCCATTCCAGGACGGTGTCGAGCGGCGGGCCGACGTGGAAGGCGAGGGCGTGCGCTTCGGCGCGGAAGAAGATGACGGGCAAGTCGCCTTGGCTGCGCAGACGCGACGCCTGCTCCTTGAGGAACCAACCGCGCGCGGTGTCGCGGTCGAAGCATTGCAGGAAGAGAAGCCAGGCGATGCAGACGCTGCACGCAACCAGCGGCACGGCGGCGCCCCAGGAGCGACGCGTCGTGCCGGGAACGATCGCTTCATCGAGGAGCGCTCCGACCAGCAGGGCAAAGGCGGGGAACGCGGGAAGCAGATAGTCGGCACGCTTGAAGCTCATCAACGAAAAGAAGGCGATGAAGGCGACAAACCAGAAGCCGCTGATGCGAACCATGAAGGCGCCGATGTCTGTGTTCTCGCCTTCGTCGGATCGGCGGCGTCGCCAAGAGCGCCAGGCGGCCCAAGGAAGCAAGACGCTCCACGGGGCAAGGTCGACGGCGAGGCGGGGCACATAGTACCAGACCGGGTGCGACGCCAGGTTCTCTCCCGTGCCCAGCCCGCGCTGGAAATTGTGGTAGACGAAGAAGACGCGCCACAGCTCGCCGTCTGTTTTCCAGTTCGCCCAGAGAAACCAGGGCGCGACCAGGAGGAGGACCAGCGGATAGCCCCACCACCAGGTCGCGCGCGCCACGCGGTCGCCGAAAGACGACGGCGTCGGCGGCGTGCCCGGGTTCCATCGCAACCAATGGGATCCGACCTGCCAGAGCAGGAACAGCACGATGGCGAGCGGCCCCTTGAGGAGGACGGCGGCGGCGAGGGCGAGGTAGCCGAGAGCGAACCAGCGCCCGCCTTTGCGCCAACCGGCGCTCGCGCCACGCGCCGTGCGGCCGACGAGATGGGCGGCGATCGCCAGGGTGAGGCAGAATGTCAACGGCATGTCAATCCGACCGACGCGGGCGAGCCAGGTGAAGTGCAGCGAGGTGGCAAGGATGAGCGCGGCGAAGAAGCCGGCGCGCGGCCGGCCGAGGCGCTTGCCGAGAAGGAAGACGACCAGCACGCAACCGACGGCGGACAGGGCGGCGGGCAAGCGGACCGTCCAGGGATTGACGGCGCCACCCAGCCCGCCCAAAAGGGCGACGAGCCAGTAAAAGAGCGGCGGCTTCTGCAGATCGAGGCGGCGGTTCAGAAGGTGCGGCACGCCCCAGTCGCCGTCGCTCAGCATCGATTGGGCGTCTTGAGCGGCGCGGGCCTCGTGGCTGCTGGTGAAGTCACGGTCGCCGAGGCGAAAGAGAAAAAGCGGCAGGGTCAGGGCCAAAAGAAAAAGAAACGCTCGCATGGAAGTCTTCGCTCAAGCGACGCGTTTTTGCGTGTGCGCCTCGTGCAGGCGGATGTAGAGCGGACAATTCGTCATCAGCTCCTGGTGGCTGCCCACCGCGAGAATGCGGCCGCCGTCGAGGACGACGATGCGATCGGCGATCTCCAGGGTGTTGAGACGATGCGTGATCACGAAGGTCGTCCGGCCGCGCATGAACTCGCGCAGGACGCGGTGCAGCTCCATCTCGATTTCCACGTCCGCCTGGCTCGTGAACTCATCGAGGATGAGGATCGCCGGGTCGCGCAGGATGGCGCGGGCCAGGGCGATGCGCTGCTTCTGCCCGCCGGAAAGTCGCGTCCCGGCCTCCCCCACGCGTGTCTCGTAACCTCGGGGCAGCTTGACGATGAAGTCGTGCGCCTTCGCTTGCCGGGCCGCCGCTTCGACTTCCTCCATGCTCGCGTCCTTGCGGCCATAGAGGATATTGGCGAGGATGGTGTCATTGAAGAGCATCGTGTCCTGGGTGACGATGCCGATCTGGGACCGCAGCGACCGCAGCTGGACGGTGCGGATGTCGAGGCCATCGATGAGGATGGCGCCGTGGTCGGGGTCGTAAAAGCGCGGCAACAGCCCCAGGAGGGTGGATTTGCCCGAGCCGTTCTTGCCGACGAGCGCGATGATCTCCCCCTGGCGTACCTCGAGACTGAGGTCCGTGATGATCGGGTGGCCGGGGTCATAGGAGAAGCAGACCTCGCGGAATTCGATCGAGGTCCGGGCCCGCTCGAGGACGGGACCGAGGGTATTAGCCTGCACCTTGGGCTCGCGGTCCATGTAGTAGAAGATGCGGTCGCCGCCGGCGAAGGCCGACTGGATGCGCGTGAAGACGCTCGACAGCTTGCGCACCGGGTCGGAGATGGCGGCGAGCAGGGCATAGAGTTGCAGGAGCGATTCCGCTTCGAGCGGCTGCGACAGGATGGTGATGCCGAACAGCTCGGTTTGCCGCTCCACGACCAGATAGGCGCCGACGAGCAGCGCGCCGAGCACGGCCGCGACGCCGAGGATTTCGATGAGGGGGCCGCTCAGAGCGTCGAGCTTCACGATCCACATCGCCTTGTTGTAGTAGTCCTTGGTGGCCTTACGGAAGCGGAGCCGCTCTGCCGTCTCTCGCGTGAAAGCCTTCACGACCTTGATGCCCTGAAACGTCTCTTGCAGGATCTGGTAGATGTTCGACATGCGCTCCAGGAGACGCCGCGTGGCCCGTTTCATGGTGTGGCCGATGCGCGTGAGGATCAACAGCGCCACCGGCACCAGGACCAGGAACATGAAGGTGAGCTGCCAGCTGATCATGCAGGCGAAGACGACGCAGGCGATGGCTTTGAGGGGCTCGGCGATGATCTTGCCGAACAGGGTGCGCATGCCGTTGCCGAGGATCTCCATGTCGTTGGTGAAACGCGACATGAGTTCGTGGGAGCCGGCGTCGTTGAACTGGCCGACGTCGAGGCGGAGCACCTTGCGGTAGAAGCGATTGCGCAAGTCGAAGAGGGAGCGGTTGACGACGTGGCCGACCAGCGACTCCTGCCAGAACTCGAAGAATCCCTTGATGATCACGGCCAGGACCACCAACCCAAGCACGAGCGCGAGCGTCTGGAAGCAGCCGGTCGGGAACAGGGCGTCGATGTATTTTTTCAGGAGCTGGTAGCGATAGCTCTCATGCCGCGATGACTCCAGTTTGCTCTCGGCCTTGGCGAGGCTGTGCGTGAGCTTGCGATGAACGTCATCCCAATCGGGACGCTCGGGAGCCGCCTTCAACTTGGTCAACTGCTCGTTCAGCTGCTTGACATGGACCTCTTCCGGGGCGATCTGCTCGGTCTGAATCTTATCGACAGTGGTCTGGACCCACTCCTGGAGGTTCTGGCCCGTGCCGAGAATCTTCAGGACGGGGTAAATGGCCGTGAAGTTGAGGCCCCAGAAGACCGCGGCCAGGAAGGCGCAGACGACGGAGATGGCAAGCCGATAGCGATAGGGCCAGGCGTAGCGGAGGGCCCGGAGGAAGTTTTTCATGGCGAGCCGGGCGGCGTGAGCCCCCGGAGGTTGCGAGCCGGCGGCCCAGGCCCCGGGAAACTGGGGGCAGATCCGTTGAGAAACCGGCGGGTTTGTAGCACAGGCAGGGTTTTTCAAGCAAGGCGGGTAGAGAACGGCGCGGCCGCTGGCCCGATGTCCGCCTTTCACTCGGCCCGAAGCCTGCGGAGTCATCGCTAAAAAAACGGCGTCAGATCGGAGGAACTGTTTCGTTGCATTCGCGCCGGAAATCTGGCATGCTAGAGGAAGTTGCGTCTGGCTCAGGGCCGCCCGGACAGCGGCGCCGAGCAGTGAAAACAGGAACGGACGCGACGCCGATCAACTATGAACCAGAAGCTCCTTTGTGGCTGGCTTGGCCTCACGGACACGTCCTGGCCGCCGGATCCGTACGCCCTCCTGGACGTGAATCCGACGGAAAGCGACCTGTCGCGCGTCGAGCACCAGGTACACGAGCGGTTGTGTCGCCTGCGCTGCTATCAAATCTCCCATCCCGAGGAGGCCACGGAGGGGATGAACCGCCTGGCCCAGGCGTTCATCCAGGTAAGCGAGGGACTGGCGCGAAACCGGGTGAAAAAGGCGATGCCGGTAACGGTGGCGGTCTGCCAGCTGCCCAACGGCAAGAAAAGGGAACGCCAGCCGCCGCCCAGAAAACCGAACAAGGATGACACGGCGGTCAACCACAAGACCGAGGTGGATTGGCGCCACACGCCCCCGCCGGTGCGCGCGGATCAGCCGTCTCCCCCCCCGGAGACTGCGGCGACGGAGACGCCCGCTTCCGTGCTGGAAGCCCCTGTCGAGGCGATGGAAACCGTCTGCGATATTCCCCCGGAAACGCCCCCCGTGCCGCTGCCCGCCGTCCCGCTCTTCCTCCCCGACGAGGTGGCCGTTGACCTGGGCCAACGCTCCGCGGAAGCGACGCGCGGCGTGGCCACCGTCCCCGCCCTCCTCGAACGGATCAGCCAGACGCGCCGCCTCACTTCCGCTTGGAAGCGGGCCGGTCGCTACCTCGCCAATCCGAAGCGGCTCTTGACCAAGACGACCGAGGAGAAGGACCTGGCGCAGCGCATGGACCGGGTCTTCGAGTTGATGGAGGACTATCCCGGCTTCGTCGGGCATCCAGGAAAGCCGGGCTATCGCGTCGTCGCCATGGCCCGCCTGGAGCTGACCGAGCAGATGTTCAAGGTGCTGGACGCGACCCAGCGCGAGGAGTTGGCGCGCGACTGGGAAGCGGGCGCCAAGGTATTGTGCGAGCACCGCCGCTTTCTCCTGGGTCAACTCAAGCAATTCAAGCGCCGCGGGCGGATGGAAAAGTTGACGGCCGGGGCGGAACGCTTCGTGCGCGATCACAAGAGATGGTTCATTCTCGGCGCGGTTTCGCTTGCCGCCCTGTGCATCGCTCTTCTGATCTGGTAGGCGCGCGGCCTTCCCCCGAGCGCCCAAAGATCCTTTCGAGACCCGCGCGTTTGACAAGGTTCCGGCGCTTCACGCGCGAGCGGACAAGCCCCTCGTGGCGCGTCCTGTCCTCTTCCGCATCGGGAGAACATCATGCCTACCCTCATCGCCACTCCCACCCGCATCCAGGCCGCCGGCAACAAGCCGAAGCTCATTGACGAGTACATCGGCCGGGTCAACTCGCGCAGCGAGAACGTCAGCGTCGCGCACATGCGCAGCCCGTCCGGCTGGCAGGAACCGGGGCAGACGCCGGACTTCGAGGAGTATACGATCGTCCTCAAGGGGATGCTGCGGGTCGAGTACCAGGGCGGGCACATGGACGTGAACGCCGGCCAGGCCGTCGTCGCCCATCCCGGCGAGTGGATCCGCTACAGCACGCCGGGGCCCGAAGGAGCCGAGTACATCGCCGTCTGCGTCCCGGCGTTCTCCCCCGACACCGTGCACCGGGACGACGCGTAGGTCCGCCGAGCCGAGGCGGACCTTTTCCGGCGACGACGAGTAAGAACAGAGCCGGAAGCGTGAGCGACGGTACAATGGCTCCGTCGCTTACGTTTCCGGCTCCGACGGAAGGTGGCGCCCGCCGGGTCTCTCATGCTGCCCATCATCGCCTTCCTCTTCTTCACGATCGGTTTCTTCCTCGACTGGAAGGGGAGCCGGCTCAACCTTTTCGACTTCCTCATTCTGCGCGTCTCTCTTGTCTACAGCCGCCTCTGGCATCGATGGCAATCCAATCGCGTCGCCCCCTTCCCGCGCGACCGGCCCTGTCTCGTCGCCTGCAACCACACGTGCAGCACCGACCCGATGTACATCCTGGCCGCTTGCGACTATCCGATCGGCTTCGTCGTCGCCCATGAGCATTTCCGGCTCAACGCCTTCACGCACTGGGTCCTCGCCGGCATCGGCTCGGTCCCCGTCCGTCGCGGCGGCAACGACCCGACCGCCCTGCGCCGCATCATGCGCCGCCTGGAGGAAGGCCGCATCCTCTGTCTCTTTCCCGAAGGCAATCTGAGCAACGTCCGCCGCGGCCGACTCGGCCATGCCCGGCTCGGCATCGGCTACCTCGCCCTCAAGACCGGCCTGCCCGTCTATCCGGTGTATGTGCACGGCGGCCCGCGCACCGACCGCCTCTTGCCCACCTGGCTCTTCCTGACCCGCCGCGCCGCCAAGGCCTTCTTCGGCAAGCCCGTCGACCTCGCGGACCTGCGCCACCAGCCGATGACGCGCAAGACAATCGCCGAGGCGACACACCGCGTCATGGACGCGATCGCGGCCCTTGCGCCGCCGCAGGGAGAAAGCGTCGCGCCCGATCCGGTCGACGACCGGGCACGGCGAAGACGCAAGGCGCGGCGGGGACTTATGCCCTGACCGTGCGCATCCGCGGCAGGCCGGTGTCCGCTAAGGGGAAGACGCCCTACAACATCGCGGCGGAAACCAAGTTGGCTCTGAAATGAGCTGTGGAGTCCCCCCGTGCATCATCCCCGTCGCATTCTCATCGTCGTTCTCAGCCTGCTGCTCTTGCTCGGGGCGGGGCTCGCGATCTGGCTCCTGTTCCTGCGAGGCGGGAGCGACCCGGAAGGGCTCACCCTGTCGCCGGGCGACGGCAAGACGCCGCTTCCCGATCCGCGCATCAAGCCGGCAATCGACAAAGGTGTCGCCTTTCTCCGCGCCGCCCTCAAGAAGAAGGATAGCTGGGCGCTCGAAGGCCGCATCGGCGCGCAAACGCGGCAAGGCATCGCCGGGCTCATCGGCCTCACCCTCCTGGAATGCGGCGTCCCGGCCGACGATCCCGCCATCCTCGACATCGCCGAGGAGCTGCGCAAAACGGCCCCTACCTTCGACCGCACGTATGTCATCTCGGCCGCCCTCTTCTTCTTCAACCGCTGGAGCGATTCCCGTCCCTTGAGTGAAGAGGATCGAAAGCTGGCACGCTCCCTCGGCCTGCGCCTTTGCGCCGGCCAGAACGAGCTGGGCGTCTGGTGGTACGGCTGCCCGATCCTGACGCCCAAGCAGGAAGACGAGCTGGCCGCGGCGCTGCGCTCGGGGCGCCCGCCCAAGGGGACCGGCACGGCGTTCTCGATCTCCAATTCCCAGTTCGCCATGCTGGCGCTGTGGGGCGCCCGCAAGCACGGTATCCCGGTGCGCGAGACGCTAATGCGGGTGGCGGCGCATTTCAATCACCGGCAGTTTCCCGACGGCCACTGGCAGTACAACGTCGAGATCGATCCTAATGTTCTCTACAGCAGCGCCACCGCGGCCGGTCTGATGGCCCTCGCCATCGAGAAGGCGCTGCGCGAAGACCGCGAGTTCAACACCGCCAAGGAAGAGCTGGTCCTCGACCTGGGCAAGCGCGCCGACCTCGCCAAGGCGTTCGAGTACGTCGGCCGCTCCTTGGGCCGCAAGAAAGGGGATCCCGGCGGCGCCACGCACCACTACACCGGGACCTGGTTCCAGGCCGACGCCTGGGGCGACCTCTATTACCTTTGGACGATCGAGCGGCTCGGCATGATCTACGGCATGCCCGTCATCGAAGGGAAGGACTGGTACGACTGGGGCTACCCGATCATCCTGGAGCACCAGAAGGCGGACGGCAGCTGGCAAGACCGCCATCAGCCTGAGGTCGACACCTGCTTCGCGCTCTTGTTTCTGCGGCGGGCCAATATCGCCCAGGATTTGTCGAACAAGCTTCAGGAGTTGCAGAAGGCGGCGCGGAAAGAGTGATGGGGTACGATGATCCCATGCGCCGCGACATCGATCGCTTGGCCGGCGAAACGTTTGACCTGCTCGTCGTCGGCGGCGGCATCACCGGCGCCGGCGTGGCGCTCGACACCGCGAAAGGGATTGAGCTTGGTCGGCCAGGGCATTTCAACTAGGATGGCGCTGTCCGAATCCTTCCGGAGAGCGCTATGGAGACCAAGGTCCACTTGACCGCCGAACAACTATCGGAGTTGAGGGAATTGACGCAAGAAAGCGACCCGCCGGCCGCGCTCCAGCACGCCGTTCGTGAGTTCATTCGTTACGCGAAACGGATGCGTTTGAAACAACTCGCGAATCAGGTCACGATGGAAGACAACTGGCAAGAATTGGAACGGCGCGAGATGGATGAGAATGGTCAAGCCGTCGCTGGTTCTGATTGACACCTGCATGTGGGTGGTGTTTTTCTCTCGCAAGGCTTCGGTTCATCGAGAGGCCATCGAAGAACTCTTGGACGAGGATCGTGCCGCCGTCATCGGCCCGATCCTCTCTGAAGTTCTCCTCGGTTTCAAGAAGGATCAGGAGGCGGACTGGGTCGCCTCTGCTCTGGAAGGGGTACACTTCCTCTCCCTCTCGCGGCGCGATTGGGTTCTGGCCGCTCGACTCGGAAGGCGCCTGGCGGGCGAGGGACACCCGTTGCCGCTCACGGACCTTGTCATTGCCGCCTGCGCCGAACGCCACCAGTGCGCCATCTACTCGATCGACCCTCATTTCGACCTGTTTCCCAAGGCGAAGCGCTTTCCCTGAGGCGCTTTCTTCACAGCCAAGAAAATGCGCCGCGACCTCGATCGCCTGGCCGGCGGAACGTTCGACCTCCTCATCCTGGGCGGCGGCATCACCGGCGCCGGCGTGGCGCTCGACGCCGTGCTGCGTGGCCTGAAGGTCGCCCTCATCGACAAGGGGGATTTCGCCTCGGGCACGAGCAGCGTCTCCAGCAAGCTCGTCCACGGCGGGCTGCGCTATCTCGAACACGCCCAGCTTTCTCTCGTCCGTGAAGCCCTCACAGAGCGCGGCCGCCTGCTACGCAACGCCCCCCATCTCGTCCAGCCGCTGCGCTTTCTGCTCCCCTTCTATCGCGGCGCGCGCGTCGCGCCTTGGCAGTGGCGCGCGGCGTTGACGCTCTACGACCTCCTGGCGGGCCGGGCCAACATCCGGCGCAGTCGGCCGGTAACGAGCCACCAACTCTTGCGCGAGTGCCCCGTCCTCTGCGCGGCCGGCCTGCGCGCCGGCGCCCAGTACTTCGACGCGCAGATGGACGACGCGCGACTCTGCCTCGAAGTCATACTGACCGCCGCACGGCAGGGCGCCTGCGTCGCCAACTACGTCGAAGCGACCGCGTTCGAAATGGCCAACGGAGCTATCCACGCCGTCCGCGCCGTCGATCGTCACGGCGGCCGCGAGCTGCGCATCGCCGCCCGCCTGGTCCTCAACGCCACCGGTCCCTGGGTTGACCGCGTCGCCGCCCTTGCCGGTGATCCCGCCGGCCCGCGCCTCCAGGTGACCAAGGGCGTTCACATCATCGTCGCCGACCAGAAGCTGCCCGCCGCCTTCCTCCTGCTCCACCCGCGCGATGGCCGCGTCTTCTTCGTCCTCCCCTGGCTCGGCAAGACGCTCCTCGGCACGACCGACACGTTCACACCGGAAGACGCCGATCATCTCAGCGTCCAAGACGCCGACATCGACTACCTGCTCGAAGGCTGGAACCGCCATTTCACGCGCCCGCTCTCTCGGCCAGACGTCCTCGGCTACTTCGCCGGCCTGCGGCCCTTGCTCCGCTCGACCGGCGCTTCTCCCTCGGCGCGCTCCCGCCAGTTCCGCCTCTTCACGTCTCCCTCCGGCCTCCTCTCCGCTGCCGGCGGCAAGTACACGACCTATCGCAGCATGGCCCGGCAGATCACGGACGAGATCTGTCGCCGCCTCGGCGTCCGCCGTCCGTGCCGCACGGCCGACTTCCGCCTCCTCGGCGCCCCCGCGGAACCCTGGGCCGATTTCGTCGCGACGGCGACGCCGCGCCTCATGGGACGCCACGGGCTGAGCGAAACCGCGGCGCTTCACCTGCTGCGCCGCTACGGCCTGCGCGCCATCGATGTCGCCGCCCGCATCCAGCGGCCCGAGGACAGCCGCCCGGTGAGCGCTGGAGAGCCCGACCTCGAAGTGGAGCTTGCGTATCAACGAGAATGCGAGATGGCGCTGACGCACGAAGACGTGCTGTTCAGACGCACGCGCCTCGGATTGTTTCAGCAGCACGCAAGCCTTGCGAGGTGTTAAGTTGTCCCGCCCAAATGTCGAGGCAGAGACGACGCATGTGGGCGGCGGCTCAATACCGCTATGCCGCCCGGCTCGTCGGCTCGCCTTCCTCGTGCCAGAGGTGCGGCTCGTTCGCCAGCTCGCGGAAGCGCCAGATCTCGGTCAAACGATAGCCCGTGTAGCGGCCGATGCAGACCTGGGCGGCGAGGATGAGGCCGATGGCCTCGGGATAGGTGACGAGGAAGTGGATCAAGTCGGACCAGGCGAGGACAAAGGCGATGGCGACGGTCATGAGGAGCGTCGTCAGGAGCAAGCGGAAGGATGAAAGCGTGCCGTCCTCGGTCTCCTGGGTCCAGAAGCGTTCGATCATGCCGGTGAGGATGACGAGCGGAAAGAGGGGGAGGAACTTGGTGGCGGCCAGGTCGTGCTCGTTGGCCCAGAAGACGAGGCCGATGAGCATGAGGACGACGAGGCTGAGCATGGCGGCCTTGCGTGGGACCTGAAGGAGATGGAAGCGGTCGAGGCCATGCCGCAAGCCCCAGCCGGCGAGGAGGATGGCGATGAAGATGAGCATGCCGGTCCAGGTCTCGACCTCGCGAAAAGCCAGCGCCAGAAGAGCGGGGGTAAAGGTGCCGAAACTTTGCAGACCGATGATGTTGCGGAAGAAGCAGATCATCAGGGCGGCGAGCGGCAGGAGCAGCAGGAACTCGACGAGGGCCAATTCGGCGGGGGGCAGGTTGTAGAGCGAGATGCGGTGGAAGAAGCGGGCCAGCGTGCTGCCGGCGCCGGCGGTGCGGGCCGCCTGGCTCGGGACGTGCTCGACCAGGAAGCCGTGCTGGACTTCGAGCAAATTGTAGCCGCGGACGAGAAGCAGATCGCCGTAGCCGAAGACGAGATAGGAGGCGGGGAGCTTGCCGATCTCGCGGTGATAGGGGCAGAGCGGGAACCAGCGATCGCCGAGCCAGGCCTCGGCCCAGGCGTGGGCCGGCTGGGGACCGGGCTTGAGGACGAGGCCGTGGACCAGGCGGGCCGGGATGCCGCGGTTGCGGAGCAGGGCGACGAGGAGGCGGCTCTGGGCCAGGGCGTCGCCACGGCCATCCTGAAGGCAGGCTTGCGCGGAGCGGAGGACGCCGGGGGTGGCCGGCTCGCGGCGGATCTTGTCCACCACGAGTTGATAGAGGCTGCGCGCTTGATCGAGCGCGGCTGCTTGGTCTCCGACCGCATCGACAGCCGTCGCGGTGATCTCCGGCGTGTTCGGGTCGACGCCGGGATCCGCTTGTAGCATCTCGCCCGGTTTTGGCTCGGCGTCCATCAGCCTCTGCAGCCGTTTCATGGCGCCGTTGGGCCGGCGGACGTCGATGGTGCAATCGCACTGATAGCGGGCCTCGAAGTCGCCGCCTTTGAAGCCGAGATGGCCGCTCCACTGGGCCTGGCGGCGCTCGCCGTAGCGCGTCTCGACGACCTTGCCGCCGAGTTGAGCGCTGGAGAGGTCTTCGCCGTAAATATGCTGGTGGCCGATCTCGAGCGGGCAGGCGGTGATCAGCTTGGCGTCGGCGCCGGCCTTGCCGCGGACGAGGAGCGTGACGCGGAAATTGCCTGGCCCGGGCGGCACGCGGTTCTCCTCCCCCGTCGCCAGGAAGCGCATCAAGCCGAAGCCCGTCGCCAAGACGACGAGCGCCGCGACCGTCACGATCACCTGTCTGCGCTGGCCCATGCCTGCTCCTTGAAACCTTGTGCAGATGACACTGCGTTGACAGCGGCGTGGTCGTCCTCGGTCGCACGCCTGTCCTGGGTGGCACGCCCTGAGGCTTTGCGAAGGGCGTGCTGTCCTCGCGCAACGGCCCACGCCCTTCGCAAAGCCTCAGGGCGTGCCACTCGCCGCGACGTCGAAACGTAGCTCGCGTTGGCCGGGATTGGGGCGAACGAGGAGGTAGCCGGTGCGCCGGCGCGGGTCCCAGAGGAAGACCCAGCTCTTGCGCGGCAGCTTGCTTTTCAGCGTCGGCCTCACGTCGTTGAGGACATCCGGCAGGTGGACTTCGCGGAAGACGAGGGGGATCAATTCTTGACGGTCGTCATCCTTCTTCTGCAAGAGGCCGCCGAGGCGCGCGTTCGGCGTCAGCTCGACTTCGTAGCGCTCACTTTTCAGACGCGGGTACTTTCCTACCGGAATGTGGATGAGGATGCTGCTTCCCTTCACCGCGTGCGTCACCGCGGGCAGACGGTCGTTGGAGGACGCCAGCGGCAGCTTCAGGGTTGGATCGCCCCAGAGCGTGAAGGCCCAGGCGGTCCGTAGATTGGCGCCGCCGAGCTGGGATTTTTCGGTCAGGCGCTGCTCTTTGAGTTTTGCGAAGGCGAGGAGGAAGTTCTTCGCTTGTCGCATGCCCTGGCCGAGTGTCTGGCCGTCGTGAAGGAGCGCGTCGAGATATGAAAGCGTGACGGCGCCGCCCGACCCGGAAAAGGTCCGCGTCGACGAGCCGGCGACGGCGAGAGCGCCGCGCTCCAGAAACGGCCCCGCCCTTTCTTCGGTCAGCACGAGGCAGCTCTGGAGCAGGATCAGCGACGGTCGCAGCGGCTCGGTCCAGCGGTGCGCCTCATAATCGCGGACCAGCGTGCTCATGTGCCCTTCGAAGAGAAACACCGTCTGCTCCGGCAGGCGGCGCCGCACTTCGGCGCGGCCGGAGTCGTGGCCGATGAGCGGCGTCACGTCATAGCCGGCGTTCTTTAGTTCCGCTGCACTCGCCCGCGCGAATGTCTCCACGAGCGGCAAGCTGTCTCCCGGATTGCCCACGACCAGCGCCTTGGGCGGCCGCGCGGGTGGTCCGTGCCAGGCGGAGGCGGAAAGCAGCATTCGCATGACGACCTTCGGGTCGCGGTGGAAGATGCGGCCGACCGCGAAGGAGAACGGCGCCCCGTCGCGTGGCGCCAGCGGTTCGGTCTCGATCCAGGCGTCCTTGCCGGGGAGCGGGTTCTTCCGCTTCTCCATGGGGATGGCCCGCAGGCTGCCGACCAGGATGACGTGATCGATGCTCGTTAGCTTTCTTTCCCGGATCGCCCGCTCGACCGCGCTTGCCACATCGTCGCCATCTTCATTGGTCGTCGTTAGAATGCCCCGCTTCTGGACCGCGATCCAGCGCGCGAAGGGGGACATCGGAACCGACTCGAAGCGGACATCCGCCGGGTTGGTGACGACCAGCGTGTCGATCGGCCCATCGGCGCCGAGGCTGGGGAACAGGATGGTGAGCAGCAGCCGCAGGGGCCAGTGCATGGAGGTCCTTCCGTGGACAGCCTTTCGCGGAGCGAAAAGAACGTAGGTCCGGCTCGGACCTGGTCGGGCCATTCTGATCGATCGACGGATTTGCTACCACCCGGATTGGAAGGGAAAGCGAGGCGAGGCGGTTTTTGCTTGCATCGGTGGCGCCGACGCCGTCTCATGGACGCAGAGCGAACAACCCGTTTCACACCAAAGGGGGCTTTTCATGCATCGTCGATTGTGGATCGCTGTCGCAACCCTGGGTCTGGCGTTTCTCATCAGTTCCGAATCCGGGGCGGGCAAGGACGGGAAGAACCCGGCCGCCACGCCGTCGCCGCGAATGGGCAAAGGGGGAGTTCCGGACGCCGGCTGGATGAAGCGGCACGAGGGCTTCGTCGCCATCGCCAAGAAGGGGGACGTGGACGTCTTGCTCCTGGGGGACTCGATCACCGACGCCTGGCGCGGCGGCGGCGCCAAGGCCGCCTGGAGCAAGCACTTCGCGGGGCGCAAGGCCGCGAACTTCGGCATCGGCGGCGACCGCACCGAGCACGTCCTGTGGCGCATTCAGAACGGCGAGCTGGACGGCATCAAGCCGAAGGTCATCATGCTGATGATCGGCACCAATAATTCGGGCGCCAACACGGCCGCGCAGATCGCCGCCGGCATCACGGAGATCGTCAAGACGATCCGCGACAAGACGCCCGAGACAAAAGTCTTGCTGCTCGGCGTCTTCCCACGAGGCCCCAAGGCGGGAACGCCGGTGCGCGAAAAGCTCGCGGAGATCAACAAGACGATCGCCAAGCTCGATGACAAGAAGCACGTTTTCTATCTGGACATCGGCGGCGCCTTCCTCGACAAGGAAGGGACGCTTACCAAGGAGATCATGCCCGACTTCCTGCACCTGAGCGAAGCGGGCTACAACATCTGGGGCCGCGAGGTCGAGCCGAGTCTTCAGAAGCTGCTCGGCGAGACGAAGTGACCGTGGATGTCGCAGAAAAAAGGGACGCAGGCGCCGGCCTGGGTCCCTTTCCCTTGCGCCCATGACGAAAGCGTGCCCGGTGCGGGGATGCCGTTACTTCGTCTCTCCCTGCTCGTCCGGCCGCTTGCCCCGGCTCAGTTCGAACGACACGTCATTGTCGCCGGCGGCGATCTCCGCCTCGAAGAGATAGAGTTCCTTGACGGTCCGTCCTTCGCTCTTGGCTGCGTCCCCCTCCTCCCCGGCCGGCAGGGGAGCGCCGTCACCGAGCGCGTGGCGCGTTACCGTAACGCCATAGCGTCCGGTGGGCAAGCCTGAAAAGGTGCGGTAGCTTACCTGGTAGACGCCATCTTCGCCGGAAACGCCGAAGAACTCATGCTCGGCCTTGGTCGCCGATTTGAAGGCCAGGTCCGCCCCCGCGACCGGACCGCCGTTGAGCGTAACCTTTCCCTTCAACTGGCCATACCGCCCGCCGCAACCCGCCAGGACCGTGGCAAGCAGGCAGAGGCCGAGTTTGCGGGCGCTGTCCGTCCTCATCGCGACTCCGACGCCAAGGCATCAAGATTCGTTCGAGTTCAGCAAGCCGTCGTTGCGGACGCAGAAGCGGCGCCAGTTCTCGGCCGTCACGTTGAAGCTGAGGAAGCGTACCGATCCATCCGCCAGAGCGCAATTCAGGCCGCCGCTGTGCGAGGAGCCGAACTTGCCGTGGCACAGGCTCCCCAGGTCGCCCGGCGCCGTCAAATCCGGCTCCGGCGGCGCGTTTCCCTGACGCTCGGTGTCGTCGGCCCAGCCGTTGGTGTAGCAGTCCTCGTTGTCCGAGTTGTAGCCGCTCTGGGCGGTGTCGAGATAAGCGAGGTGAACGCGCGATTCCGCGGCGAGCAAGGTGTTCGACGTCCCGTCGGTAATGGAGAGCATGGTCGCGCCGGGGCTCGCGCTGGGGCGAACCATGACGCCATTGGTGTTGTTGGTCCCGGCGTTGCCCGCATAGTCACACTTGGCGAGATTCTGATAGGTGCGCACCGAACGGCGCGTCGGGCAGTAATACACGGCGACAGGGGTCCGCGTCAGCGTCGCACGCCCCGCATTCACCGACCCGGTCTTGTACAGGGGCGCCTGCTCGAGAAACGGCAACACATGGTAGGTCCAGTTGTAGAAATCGATGCGGCCGGGATCAGGCGAGCAGCAGTTCGTGACCGGGCCATTGTCGCCGCCTTTGGGAAGCCGCTTGTGCAGGTCGTGGAAGCTGTGGACGGCGACGGCGATCTGGCGCAGGTTGTTCTGACATTGCGCGCGCGACGCCGCTTCGCGGACCTTCTGCACAGCCGGGACGAGCAAGGCGATGAGAACGGCAATGATGGCAATAACCACGAGAAGCTCGATCAGCGTAAATGCCGAACGACTCCGCGGTGAACGCGAATAGACAGGGGGCTGCATGTGAGAAACCCCTTAATGCCCATCTTTTCCTGAACGCGAGTCTTGAATGGAGCTTCTCACAAGTTAATCCCTCCGGGCCGAGCATGCAAGCATTTTCTTAGACGATTCTCATGCGCTCGCGCTGCCGCTCCGACGGCTTTTTCACCCGGCGCCGCCAGAACCCCATCCTGTGCGGGGATCATTCGGGTGCTACTGTAGGATCAAGGTGAAAGACCATTGTTCCGAGGTTCTCGCCATGGATTTACTTCTCGCCGGTCAAACCGCCGTCGTCGTCGGCGCCGCGCGCGGCATCGGCCGGGCCATCGCCGCCGCCTTCGCTCACGAGGGAACCCGCGTCGCGGTCATCGACCGCGATCATGAGGTGCATCAGACGGCGCGGCTCCTCACTTCCACGACCTCCGTCCAGGTGACCTCGTTCGTCACGGATGTCATGCGCTATGCGGAGCTGGAAGAGAATGCGCGCATCATCAAGGCCGCGCTGGGACGCATCGACCACGTCGTCTTCGCCGTCGGCATCGGCTCGGGGAAGTTCGGCTTTCCATTCTGGAACCTGGAGCCGGCCGACTGGCCGCGCGTTCTCGAAGTGAACGTGCTTGGCGCGGTACATGTGCTGCACGCCTTCGTGCCTTACCTGCGCGACGCCCGCTTCGGCTCGGTGTCGCTGCTCGCCTCGGTCGCCGGGCAGATCGGCTCGCAAACCGATCCTCCCTACTCGGCGTCCAAGGCGGCGCTGATCAACTTCGGTCAATGCGCGGCCAAGGACCTGGCGCCGTATCAGGTGCGCGTCAATGTGATCTGTCCGGGCATGGTGAAGACGGAGCTCAACCGGGCCGTGTGGGAGGCGTGGGCGCGGCAGCAAGCGCCCGACGAGCGGAAGAGCTATGAGGAATGGGCGGGAGAGAAAGTCGAGCGCGTCGTGCCGCTGGGCCGCTGGCAGGAGCCGGAGGACATCGCGAACATGGCGGTGTTCCTGGCGAGCGAGCGCGGCAAGAACATCACGGGGCAGACGATCAACGTCGACGGCGGGTTCGTGATGCACTGGTAACCGTAACAGAGCCTCGGGCTTTCGGAATCGGCGCCCATCCGCGCATGTCGCTATTTGAATTGTTCGAGGTGGACGAGATTGTTCGCCAATTCCTCTCGCGTGAAGTGATTGAGCAATCGCAACATGCGCTGGAGGAGAAGCCCGAATTTGACGGGCGCCGAGTTGCTAAGAAACAATAATGCCGGCGTGTGGACGCTGGGTCGCCTGCCATTGCTCATGCAGCGGAGCAAAATCGCGAATGTTGAAGGGAAGAATCGCGCGACCTTCGAGGGCCGCGAAGACTAATTGCTCGTCATCCGGCGCAGTGTCCTTTCCCGTCTCCTGGGTAGTCAACACATTGAAGCCGCGCTGGCGGAGATCGACCGCGAGCTGGGTCATGATGTGGCGGTCGAGATAGAGCTGAACGAACAGCGTCTCAACACCCGGAGAATCGGGCATGGGCTTGCTCTTCTTCGGCAATCAGCGTCAGGATTTCGCCCCGGTGGTCGAAAAAATAGCTCAGCGCGTGATAAACCTGCGCCTCGCTGATGCCCAGACCTTCCGCGATTTCGAGTATGGTTTCGCCGCGCTGATGAAGCGTGGCTACGTGGCGGACCGTCACCCTCAGTCCGTCGATCACGGGCTCACCGCCACAGACGCCTTCGAGGCGAACAATGTGCGGGTGTTCGGTCTTGATTGCCGCGGCCATACCGCTCCTCCTGCGCTTCTTGATCATCCTCCAGTCTACCAGAGACGGGCCGTCCGGGATATGGAGTCGCAGAAGCGCTCAGTGATCGCGATGAAGCTCCGGTAACCGCGGCCCATCCGTCTGATAGCGGCCGCTGCCCCCCTGGTAGCGGCGGCCGTGCCACCAGAGCAGGTCGACGCGCGGGATGATCCAGCCGCGGTAGTCCCAGCCCCACGTGCCGTCGATCTCCGAGGGCTGCTCGCCGCGCTTGCGCGACAGGGCGCCGCCGCCGACGTAGTAGCCGAAGTTGTGCGGGCTGGACGAGGGAAGCGCCCATTTGTGGATCGGCTGGACACATACCGGCGCGGCGCCGGGCGCCTCTTCGACGATTTCCTGAGCGCCGAGGTCGACCGCAACAACAGAAAGCGCCGCGGCGATCAGAGCGAGCTTCCGCATGTTTCATGCCTCCTGCTCGACGCTTGCTCAATTCTCCGGGTTGCGCGGGAACTTCTGGTACGGCAAGCGCACGCCCTTGAACATGAAATCGTCCGCGCGCATCGGCTCGACGGCCTGGTAGTTGTTGATGCCGAAGAAGGTGACCGCGTCGTCCTCGTCGACGCCGTCGCCGGAGACGCCGAAGCCGCCGACGTTGACGCGGGCGCCGCCGATGGTCTCGTACACGCCGCTCGAGCCGGGGAAGAAGACGATGCCGTTCTGGTTGGCGGGGCTGACGCCGGCCTGGGTGGCGCGGAAGTTCGTCATCGGGTGGAACGAGTCGAAGCCGTAGACGCTCTGGAAGGCGCTGGCGGGCAGCGGGGCGCCGACCTGGAGGCCGTTGTAAGGGTTCGAGCCGCCGTCGTTGAGGATCGAGAAGGGGCCGATGGCGCCGTCGATGCCGTCGGGGTAGCGCGGGTCGGCGAGGAAGCGGAAGGTGCGGTTGGTGAAGGCGACGCCGGCCGGGAAGCCGGGCAGTTTGTCCTGCGACTGGAGCAGCGCCGGGTTGTTGTAGTAGGCGGTGTTGCGCGACTTGGCGACGGCGACGTCAACCGAGAAAACGGTGGCGTCCGGCATGTGATAGAGGCCGAGCACTTCGCCGGTCGAATCGCTGACGGCGAAGACCATGCGCGTGCGCTCGTCGTCCGGGATGCGGATCTGGGCCCGCACCTTGTTGGCCTCGTCGATGCCCTGCTGAATGATCTGCTGCACCTGGCCGGCGCTGATGCCGACGCCGTCGTGGGGCGTGACCAGGTATCCTTCGGGCATGGAGCGGCCGTTGAGGTATTGATCGGCCGCGGCATCGACGGGCAAGTCCGTACCACCGGCGAGCGCGCCGTGGCCGACGCCGAGGTACTGGTTGGCGTAGTTGACGAGGTTGGCGGGGCCCTCATCGCCGCCGGGGCCGATGATGTCGAGTGTGACGCCGACGAGATCAATGCGACCGGACGGGATGTTGAAGCCGGGAATCGCCGGCGCGCCGGGGAGATCGCCGACGGGCAGACCAAAGCCGAGGCTGCCGCCGGCGGCGGCGAGGCCCATGAACTCGGCTTCGAGCGTGCGGTCCGGCTTGGCGGGATCGAAGGTGGCGCTGCCGCTGTAGTTTTCCTCGGTGGCGAAGCCGGTGGTTCCCGGGAAGAAGACGCCGATGCCGCCGACGAGGACGCCGTTCTTGTAAAGGGGGATGCCGCCGGGCAGCGTGCCGATGCCGCGCGACTGGAAGTGGTTCACCGCGGGATTGCGCTGGTTGGCCGGTGTGAGGATCGTCTCGGCGTAAGACAGGGGCGCGGTGATCTCCTGGCCTGCGGGTACAAAACCGGGATTGATGTTGAAGCGATCGGCGAGCGCGATGTCGTCCGGCGTCCCCTTGATCTGGTCGGCGCCGGGACTGAGGTAACTGTCGCGGTTGGTGTGCTCGATGCCGAAGAGGTCGACCGGCGGCGTGAAGTTGACGCCGGGTGGGAAGTGTTGCCCCGTTTTCACGGCGGCGACGTAGCCGGGGCCGCGCAGCGTTGAGTTGGGAACGTTGATGTTCGGATCGGACTCGACCTCGCGCTGCGTCACGGTGGACTGGCTGATGAAGCCGACGGTGCGCGAGGTGAGCGGGGCATCGTCATTGGCGAAAAAGGCGCCGGTCCGCGCCTCGGCGACGGCGCCGTCGACCGCGAAGGCCAGTTTTTCCGGATCGCCGGTGATCGCGGACGAGACGCCCCCCTCGACGCGGACGCCGAGGATGTTCCCCATGCGATCGACGACGGCGATGATGGCGTCGTTGCTCGCGGTGGCCACCGAGGCCCGATCGAGCAGTCGCTGCACTTCGTTGATGCCAAAAGCGTCATTGGTCTGCAGCGTCGGCGCGGTCAGCGGCGTTTGGCTGACGATGAGCGCGGGCACGTCGCGCCCCTCGAGGCATTCAACCTCGGGTCGGTAAGACGGCCTTCGCGTGCTGCGTGAGATTCTCATCGCGCCGTCAATCTCCGAGTTTCCAACCACGGATCACACAGGTTTCACGGATTGCCTTTTCTTGGGTTTTTCCGTGTCTTTCGTGTGTTCCGTGGTTCCAATTTCAAAACTTGAACTCCACGCCGAACCGCAACGCGTGCAACCAGACGTCGTTGGATACCTGCACGGCCGCCGGTCGGGCCGGACCACCCGGGACGCCGAAAGTAGTGCTGGTTGGGATCAGGTTCGGGTTGAGCACGCGGTCGACCTGATCGCCCGGGCGGTAGACCTGGTTCCAGTAGAAGAACGTGTAACCAAAGTAGACCTGGATGTTGTCCGTGAAGCGGTAGCCGATTTGCAGGCTTGCCTCCGGCACGACGGCGAAGTCGACGCTCGAGGCATGCCCGCTATTGGTGCTCAGGGCGAGCAATCCGGCCGGCACGTTCAAGGGGGGCGCGCCGTTGCTGATGGTGTAGCCGTGAATGTCGATGTCGCGATCCACGAAGCCGAGCGCAACCTTGGCGCCGGCTTCCAGCGCCCAGCGCTTGTAGTGCCAGGTCCCGCGCAAGCCGACCTGAGCCCCGTAGAAGGTATTGTCCGTGGCGAAATCATCGTGAACCTGGATGAGCTGACCGGCAAAGCGCGGCGAGCCCGGGTTGATGACGTCGGCCTCGTTGATGGCCAGGCTCTCGCGGAGCCGGCAGAAGCGGAAGCCGGCGAGCCAATCGAGGCGCGTCGCGCAGCCGTTGACGGCGTTGCAGGCGAAGTTCAGTTCGCCGCTATCGAAGAAGCTGTTGTAGCGCACGTCGAGGAAGCCCGTCGACAGGCCGGGAAAGGCGACCAGGGAGGCGTCTTCCGCGTTGGTCTGGGCGTTGAAGAACGGCCGGGCCAGGACCGGGAAGCCCGGCAGCGTGCCGAGCGAGCCGATGGTGAAGCCGACCCGCTTGTCGCCGGCGAAGGCGTAGACGGCCTCGACTCTGGTCGCCTCCGCGTCATCGAGGAAGTAGCCGAGGGTGAAGCGGGCGCCGTTGCGCTCGTTGAGATTGATGTCGCCGCCGTAAACGACGCGGGTGCTGGCCGAGCTTAGGGCGCCGGCCAGCGGATCGGTGTTGCGGCCGGTGGTCACGAGCGGCGGCGTGCTCGCTTTCTTGATGAGCCAGAGGTTGTACTCGGCGCCGACCAGCCAGCGACGGCAGATGCGCGGGTCGTGGTCGGGCACATCCTCCGCGCTGATCTCGTGAGATGTCGGCGCGACCGCGTCGGTGGTGAACCGGACGGCGTCAGCTCCCGGAGTTCCTGGAGGTGGTGGGCCGTCCTTCGCGAGCGCAGGCGGTTCCTGGGCCGAGGCGATGGCGCCGCCGAGGAACAGCCAAGAGAGCAGTAGACCTCGCTGAAGCATCCGGTCCGTTTCCGTATGGGAAGCGCGGTAAACCTTGCGGCTTCTTCGGATGGTATCGGCTGGGCGGACGCCCCTTCTGCAACGCGATCGGGCAAAACTTCAGCTCGTTCTTCTTTCTCGGCAAAAACCGAAAACATGACGGCGTCGTCTGCGGCAAGGCTTGCCTGACCGAAAAACCCGGCATTTCCCTCAAGCTCTCTTCATTCCAACAACGATAACACCGCTACGGGCGAGACCGCGCCTCGCGCGCGGCCTCCGCGCCGCGGCAAGCGCGGCAATCTGGCGAAGGATCAGCATGCGAGCAAGACGCCTTCGATTCTGGCTGGGCATGACGACGGTCCTCGGACTCGCCGCCTGGCTCGCCCATTCGCTCGCGCCCAAGCCTGTGCAGCCTTTATCTTTTGAGAACAGCGACGTCCTCATCTACGAGCAGGAGGAAAAGGAGACCGCTCGACCAGCCGCCAAGACAGTAGTCAATTCGGAAGCGGACGACGCGCACGCCCCAACCCTTCCGCCCCCCTTGGCGCCGGACTCGGCGCCGGCCTTGGCGCCAGCCCTCCCGCTGCCAAAGCGCCGCGGCGCTGATCGCGAAGCCGGCCGGAGATCGAGACTCCGGCTCCTACCGCCCCGCCGGCTCCCTACTCGGAGCCGCCAGTCGTGGAGGCGGCCGCTGCCGGGACCGGCTGCCTGTTGCGCCGCCGTTGCCGTCGCTTACGGAGGAAACACCGCCACCGGTCATTCGCTCTGCCGTGGCGGGGCGCCCGCCGGGGGCTGACGCCGCCCGGCTCGCCTCGGGGGAGGACGAGAAACGCCCGACGAACGATCGGCCGCTCGAGTCGCGGCCGCCGCCAGGCGACGCCGCACCCGTCACGAGCGCCGTCATCTACACGACGCCCATGGATCCGCCCCTCGGGTTCGCGGGCGCTTCCGGCGTCCTGCCGCGTGACGTGCAGACGGACGCCCAGTATGTCCCGGTCGAGGATCGCTGGCGCATCGGCTTTCCGGCCTACGACCGCTATGGTCGAGGTCATCCTCCGGTCGACGACTATCTCTACCAGCCCGGACGTCCGCTCGATCCGTTCAATCAGAATGTTCTGAAAGGGGACTACCCGATCCTGGGCCAGAGTATCTTCCTCGAGATCACGGCCACCTCGCGTACCATCGTCGAGCCGCGTCAGGTCCCGATCGCGACCACGCCGTTCGAAAGCACCGCCCGGCCGTTGACGGAGAACTTCTTCGGCAACCCAAACCAGGAGGGGTTCCAGCAGTATTTCCTGCTCTCCTTCGACCTGTTCCACGGCGACGCCTCGTTCCGGCCGCCGGACTGGCGCGTCAAGGTCACGCCGGTTTTCAACATGAACTACCTCGCCGTGGACGAGCTGGCGGTCGTCAACCCCGACGTGCGCAAGGGAGAGTACCGCGGGCGGACCTACTTCGCCCTGCAGGAGTGGTTCGTCGAGGCGAAGCTCGCCGATCTCTCGCCCAACTACGATTTCGTCTCGGCGCGCCTCGGCTCGCAGCCTTTCGTCAGCGATTTCCGCGGCTTCGTCTTCGCGGACACCAACCGGGCCATCCGCATCTTCGGCAACCGTAACTCGAACCGCGAGCAGTTCAACGTCGCCTACTTCAAACAGCTCGAGAAAGACACCAACAGCGAGCTGAACACGTTCCACGACCGCGGCCAGGGCGTCCTCATCGCCAACTACTACGTGCAGGACTTCATCTGGCCCGGCTACACGGCGCAGGCGAGCTTCCTCTACAATCACGATGACCCGTCGCTCCACTTCGACAAGAACGACGTCCTGGTCCGCCCCGATCCGATCGGCGTCTTTCACCCGCATGGCGAGGACGTCTTCTACCTCGGCTGGACCGGCGATGGGCACATCAACCGCGTCAACGTCAACCACGCCTTCTACTACGCGTTCGGCCGGGACTACTTGAACCCGATCGCCAACCGTAGCGTCGACATCAGCGCCGAGATGGGCGCCCTGGAACTGTCGTACGATCGCGACTACATGCGCTTTCGCGTCTCCGGCTTCTGGGCCTCGGGCGACGACAACCCGCGCAACGGCAAGGCCTGCGGCTTCGACGCCATCTTCGACAACCCCAACTTCGCCGGCGGCGAGTTCAGCTACTGGCAGCGCCAATCGATCCGCCTCTTCGGCGTCAACCTCGTCAACCGCAACAGCCTGCTGCCCAACCTCCGCTCCAGCGAGATCCAGGGCCAGAGCAACTTCGTCAACCCCGGCCTGTTCCTCGCTAACTTCGGCGTCGACATCGACATCACCCCAAAGCTGCGCATGATCAACAACGTCAACTTCCTCTGGTTCGACAGCACCGCCGTCCTGCAGCAGTTCACGTACTCGCGCAAGATCGACCAGGCCATCGGCACGGACATCAGCACCGGTTTCGAGTGGCGGCCGTACCTGAGCAACAACGTCATCGTCAAGTTCGGCGCCAGCACGCTGATTCCCAGCCAGGGCTTCTACGACCTTTACAACAACCTGCGCAACTCGGTCGACCCGCTCTACGCGGCGTTCATCGATCTGACGTTGACGTATTAGCGATGGTGTGTGGTGAGCGGTGCGGCGAGTGCGGACTCACCCCACCAGAGCAGTCGCGCAAGCGACGGAACGCCAACAGGGCGGAGGTAGTCATGGCTCGATGGCTAAGCAGGCTTGGAACCAGGCGCCGCCTCGGCCTCGCCATCGGCCTCGTCGCCGCCGTACTCGCTTGCCAGCCCTTCTTCCTCTCCTCCTCGCGCGGCCAGGTCGTCCTCGCGCCGCCGAAGACGGGAACGCCGACGTTACCCGCGCCGACGCGCGATCTGACCCTCCTCACTCAACCCAAGGAACTCGCCGACGCCAAGAGCGTGAGCTGCGTCGCCTGTCACCAAAACGTCGGCGATCCGCACTTCGCCCACTCCAAGTCGCGGCCCCTCTTCTACCTCGGCTGCGTCGATTGCCATGGCGGCGATCCCTCTTCGACTGACAAGCACAAGGCGCACGTCTCCCCACGCTTCCCGGACGCCTGGCGCTCCTCCGCCAATCCGGCCCGTTCCTACGCGCTCCTCAACCACGAGACGCCTGAGTTCATCCGCTTCGTCAACCCCGGCGACCTGCGCGTCGCGCAGCAGACCTGCGGCACGTGCCACCCGAAGGAAGTCGAGGATAACCGCGGCAGCATGATGACGCACGGCTGCATGCTTTGGGGCGCCGCCCTCTACAACAACGGCGGTTTCCCCCTAAAACGCGCCCGCTTCGGCGAAGCCTACACCACCAACGGCGTCCCCGCCCGCATCCAGACCTTCCCGCCGCCGACGCCCGAGCAAACCACCATGAAGGGCATCGTTCCCTACCTCGATCCGCTGCCACGCTTCGAGATCAGCCAGCCCGGCAACATCCTCCGCTTCTTCGAGCGCGGCGGCCGCTTCCGTCCTGAGATCGGCATCCCGGAGCGCGAGGAGGAATCCGGTCGGCCACGCGCCCGCCTCTCCACCCGCGGCCTCGGCACCGAGAACCGCACCGACCCCGTCTTCGTCGGCCTGGCGCGCACCCGCCTCCTCGATCCGACCCTCAACTTCCTCGGCACCAACGACCACCCCGGCGATTACCGCTCCTCCGGCTGCACCGCCTGCCACACCGTCTACGCCAACGACCGCTCGCCGGTCCACTCCGGCCCTTACGCCAAGTATGGCCACCTCGGCACGCCTTCGAATCCCGATCCCACCATCCCGCCCGGCGAGCGCGGCCATCCCATCGATCACTCCTTCACCCGCGCCATCCCAACCAGCCAGTGCATGGTCTGCCACGTCCATCCCGGCACCAACGTCATGAACAGCTATCTCGGCTACATGTGGTGGGACGAGGAGACCGACGCCGAGTTCATGTACCCGGCCCGGCAGAAGAACCCGACGGCCGAGGAGTTCGTTCGCTGCGCGATGAATAACCCGGACGAAGCCTCCGCCCGCGGCCTGTGGAGCGATCCCGCGTTCCTCGACAAGGTTTACGATCTCAACCCCGCTCTCCGCCACACGCAGTTCGCCGACTTCCACGGCCACGGCTGGGTCTTCCGCGCCGTCTTCAAGAAGGACCGCGCCGGCCATTACCTTGACCAGGCCGGCAAGACCATCGACGCCCCGGTCTCCGGCAAGGAGTTGAAGGAGGCTGTCGACATCACCCCGAAGATTCAGGACGAAATCCGCGTCAAGGTGAAGAAGGGGGAGCTCGACCACAAGTGCACGGTCGACCGCGACGGCAAACCCGTCCACCTGATGGACATCCACCTCGAAAAAGGCATGCACTGCATCGATTGCCACTTCGTTCAGGACGTCCACGGCAACGGCAAGCTGTACCAGGAGGTCCGCGCCGCCATCGAAATCCAGTGCGTCGATTGCCACGGGACCATCGGCAAACACGCCACGCTTCGCACCAGCGGCCCGGCGAGCACCACCGACCCCGTCTCCTTCCCGCTCCCTGAAGACTACGAAGGCAAGACGCGCGACCTGACGACGATGCGCACCCCGTTCGGCAAACGCCGCTTCGAGCGCAAGACCGACGCCGCGGGTCGTCCCGTCGTCGTGCAGAACTCGATGGTCGAGCCGTATCTCTCGTGGATCGTCAAGCAGACCAGGGACGTCATCACCCCCGGCCATCCCGACTACAACGAGCGGGCCGAGATGGCGAAGACCGCCCACTTCGCGAGCAAGGACGCCAAGGACTTCACCTGGGGCCTCGCGTCGGTGAAAGACGCCAAGGGCGGAATCAAGGAGGAAGTCTGCGCCCACTCGCACAAGAATATGTCCTGCATCGCCTGCCACTCGGCCTGGAACCCGAGCTGCTTCGGTTGCCACCTGCCGCAGCGGGCCAACAAGAAGATGCCCGCCCTCCACAACGAAGGCGACGTCCAGCGCAACTACGTCGCCTACAACTTCCAGACCCTGCGCGACGACGTCTACATGCTCGCCCGCGACGGCGACGTCACCGGCAACCGCATCAACCCCGCCCGCTCCTCCTGCGCCATCCACGTCGGCAGCTACAATCAAAACCGCGACTCCATCTATTCCCAGCAGCAGACCATCTCCTCCGACGGCCTCTCCGGCCTCGCCTTCTCCACCAACGTGCCGCACACCGTCCGCGGCGGCCCTCCGCGCGACAAGGCCGGCAATATCATCTGGGACCACGTCAAGCACGCCGGCCGCAGCGAAACCAAGAGCTGCACCGATTGCCACCTCTCAGCCAAGGGGGACAACAACGCCATCCTCGCCCAACTCACCATGCAGGGCACGGGCTACACCAACTTCATGGGCCGCTATTGCTGGGTCGCCGCCGGCGAACATGGCCTCTTCGGCGTCGTCGTCACCGAGCAGGACGAGCCGCAGACGGTCATCGGCTCCTCGCTCCACCGCCTCGCCTTCCCCGACTGCTTCAAGAAGCACGTCGAACGCGGCTTCCGCCTCAAGGACGCCCATGAGCACCCCGGCATCGACATCAAGGACAAGCTCCGCCACCCCCGCGCCAAGGCCGAGATCCTCGCCGTGCAGAACCGCGGCGAATACCTCTACGCCGCCTGCGGCCACGACGGCGTCCGCGTCTTCGATATCGCCATGATCGACAACAAATCCTTCTCCGAACGCATCACCACCGCCCCCGTCGCCCCGCGCGGCCAGAACTTCCACGTCCCCACCCGCTATGCCGTCTCTCTCGCCGCCCCCTGCACCCCGGCCCCTGACCCGACGCGGCAGCAAATCCCCGAGAACAAGGAGCCGAAGGTCCACGCCCTCTTCGGCTACCTCTATGTCGCCGACAAGTACGAGGGCCTCATCCTCATCGGCGCCGGCACGACCATCGACGGCAACCCGCTCAACAACTTCCTCGAGCGCGAAGTCACCTTCAACCCCAAGGGCGTCCTCAACGGCGCCCGCGGCGTGACCATCGTCGGCCACTACGCCTACATGCTCGCCGACGCCGGCCTCGTCGTCGTCGACATCGACCATCCGAAGGAGCCGCGGATCACTTCCATCGTCGAGCTACACGACCCGCACGCCATCCAGGTGCAGTTCCGCTACGCCTTCGCCTGCGACCACGACGGCGTCAAAGTGCTGGACGTGACGGACCTGGCCCGCCCGCGCCCCGTGACCACCGTCAAGCTCGAAGAGGCCCATTCCATCTACCTCGCCCGCACCTACGCCTATGTCGCCGCCGGCAAGCAGGGCCTCGTCATCCTCGACATCGAAAAACCCGCCGAGCCGAAGATCGACCAGGTCTACAACTGCGGCGGCCGCATGTGCGACGTCCACGACGTCAAGCTCGGCATCACCTACGTCAGTGAGTTCGCCTACGTCGCCGACGGCAAGAACGGCCTGCGCGTCCTCCAGCTCACCTCGCCCGAAACGCCGGGCAACATGGGCTTCAGCCCGCGCCCGGCGCCCCGCCTCATCGCCACCTTCCCCATCCCCGAAGGCGGCCACGCCCTCGCCGTCGCCCGCGCCCTCGACCGCGATCGCGCCGTCGACGAAAGCGGCAACCAGATCGGCGTCTTCGGCCGCATCGGCGCCCGGCCGCTCTCGCTCGCCGAGCAACAGCAGCTTTATCTGCGCGGCGGACGGCTGTGGACGGTGACGGACGACCCAGCGGACTGGCGGCATCTAAGGAAATGAGTGGCGGTTGACATTTTGCTGGGAAACCAGCAATATGGTTTTATGAAAACGACACTGGATCTGCCGGATGGTCTGATGAGACAGGTAAAGCTTCGCGCCGTACACGATGGACGCAAGCTAAAAGACACGGTCGCCGAGCTACTGCGCAAAGGCTTGGCGGCGGATGAGGAACATGCTCCTGCTTCCGACCCGTCGATTGTTAGGGACGAAAAAACGCGTCTTCCCGTGATTCAGTGCAAACAGGCGGCCACCCCCGAGGAGGAGATCACGCCTGAGCGTCTTGCCGACATCCTTCTTGCTCAGGAGGCGGAATGGCATGGTTCTGGCCGATAGCAATGTCTGGCTTGCCCTCGCATTGTCCACGCATCAGTTTCATGAACTGGCGCGCGATTGGCTCGCCCGGCAAGCCGAACCGAACGCTCTGGCCTTCTGCCGGCTCACCCAGCTCAGTTTCCTCCGATTGTTGACTACCCGGGCGGTGCTGGCTCCCTACGGTACCCCGCCGCTCCGGAATAAATCCGCCTGGTCCTTGTACACGCGCTTCCGCGCTGACCAGCGCATTGGCTTCGCCGACGAGCCGAAGGACGTGGACCGTCATTGGCAAAAGCTAACCGCCGGTTCCCAATCGTACCCCAAGCTCTGGATGGACGCATACCTCGCGGCTTTCGCGCTGGCACAGCCATGTCGACTTGTGACCACCGACAAGGCGTTTCGGCAATTCAAGGGACTCGACCTCGTCGTCTTGTGAGATATCGCGTCTGGCCCCAGGCCTACGGCGCCCCCACCTTCGCCTTGAGCGTCCGCTCATGCGTGCCCAGAGCATTCGCCTCCAGGAAAGCGATGGCCTGGCGCAGCATCGACTGGTAATACACGCCTTCTTCCCCCTTGTAGAAGACTTTCATCGCCGGGATGATTTCGAGATAGAGATTGGCCACCTCCACCGGCCCGCCCTTGTAGTGCGGCGCGATCTCCTGCAAACGCTTGGCCATCTTCGGCACGTAGCGCCCTTCCGTTGGAAACTTCCGGATGGCCAGGATCAGGTTCTTGGCGGCCTCCTGCGCCTTCGCATGTTCCACCAACGTGTTGGCGATCTTGAGCCGGGCGTCGCAGGCAAGGTCGGGCCGCGCCGCTTTTTCGAAAGCGAGGGCCGCCCTTTCGTAGAGCTTCAGTTGCTCCTTCGCGTCCGAGCAGACGGTGAGGAAGTCGTCGTAGATGCGCCAGACGAAATCGGGGTAGGCCGCGAAGATGGTCGTCAAGGCGAGCAGGTGGTCGCGGGCGATCTTTTTCTCCTTGGGGCCGTCGAACTCGCCCGCCTTGGCCATGCGGGCCAGCTCCGTCCACGCCTCCTCCGCGTAGTTGGACAGCTTGAGCGTCTTGTCCAGGTACGCCGTCTTCGTTCGCGTATCGAATTCCAGCTCCCGCGCCAGCCACGGGTAGGCCCGCATCAGCAGGTCGCTATGCCGTTTCTTCTCCTTGTCCAGCCCGATGACCCAGAGCCGCCGCTCCATGTCCCGGTCGAGCATCCTTTTGCCCGACTGCGGATCGAGCACGTCCCCCGTGAAGAACATGTCCTTGCCCGCGAACCGGCCGTCCGAGACGAGGTTGATCTTGATCTGGCCCGTGCTGGTTTTCTCGGTGCGGACGTACATCCACCAGGCGTGCCGGCCGCGATGCGCCGACTCCCCGCCGCAATAGACCGCCGGCACGCCGACGCTCTTGCCGACGCGCGCGGCGAAGTCGGCCTGCATGGCGCAAACGCCCCCGAGCGCCCGGATGTTCGCCAGCGTGTAGTCCTGGCCCATCAGTTTGGGCGTCTTGCCGCTCTTCTTCACTTCCCCATCGAGCATGTCGTAGTCGTAGGGAACATCCTGGTGCCATTTCCCCTTCCCCTTGTTCGCGATGTAGTAGGCCTGGGCCCAGGCCCGTTCCTTCAGAGGCGTCTTGTGATCGATGACGAAGGTCAGGAACTCCCAGGGCAGGTTCTTCGTACGCCCCTCCATGATCTTTTCGTTCTCGACCACGTAACGGAAGTTGCCCAGGGCGTCGACTTCCCCCTCCGGCATCTTGCTCTTGGTCCGCACCTGGTGCGGCGCGTAATAGTAAACGGCGCGCGGGTTGTCCCAGACGACCGCAACCGCGATCGCCAGGTCGGCGTACGTCTCCACCTGGCCCGGAAAGCCCTTCCAGATCTGACGGAACAGGCTCAGAGCGGCGGGCACATTGTCGTCCCCCTCGCGCAGCGCGTTGAAGAACTCCCCCTTGATGCGCGGATGCGCGTTCAGCCAGGCGAGCAGCGCCTCGTGGTCTTCTCCCCATGCCTTCTTCAGCCACTCGGCGTGCCGCTCCTCGAAATAGGCCGCGAAAGCGTCGCGCACCTTCGCGTATTGCCCCTTGTCAAAGATCTTGCCGGACTTGTACAGCTCGACGATGGCTTGCTTGGCGTCGGCGGCCAGCAGCGGGCTGACAACGGCAACGAGGGCGCCCAGGGCGAGTCGAAACATCGCTATGCCTCACAAACGAAAAGAGACGATTCACCGATATCGTAACCGCCCGACAAGGCGGCACAAGGCGCTCCTACTGAAAAGATCGGGGAAGATTCACGCGGAAGAAAGAAACGCACTCCCGACTGACAACTCAACGATGGCCTTGGTCCTAGGCCGGCGCACGGCGGCCAGACGGACAGGGCATGACCGAAGTCGCTTCCTCAAGCTTGATGGAGCCTCCTCGAGATTCCGTCACAAGTAGCGCCCTGTCCACGCAGAACTGCTCCAACGCGCGTCCTCCAAAAGACCGTCAACCTCCGCACATCTTCCGCCTCTTTTCCTGCCTTCTTCGTTCACTTTCCTTCTCCAAATCGCCTGCATTGGGCATATTTCCCATGACCAGTGATTGTGTCGATCCCTTACCCAGCGGTGCGTTCCGCAGGAGGTGGATCGGCGTCACACAGAACAAAGGAGAAGGCATGCTTCGGCAATCCGTCCGACTCGCCTTGTTCGTCGGCGCCATCGCAGCCGCGGCGGTTTCGTCCGCTCGGGCCGAGGACAAGGCTCCCTGTGCGCCCGCCATGCGCACCATCCATGTTGTCGAGTGCGTCCCCGAGACGTACAAGGTCAAGCGCACCGTCTACCGCGTCGAGTGCAAGACGGAGCAATTCGAGGCCACCAAGTGCGAGATGGTGGCCGAGCAGCGCACGCGTGAGTGCGTTGTCGTCAAGTGCGTCCCGGTCACCACGACCGAGAAGCGCAAGGTCTGCCGCAACGTCAACGTGTGCGAAGAGCGCACGGTGATGAAGTCGTGCTGGAAGACCGTCACCGAGACCTGCATGAAGAAGCGGCTCGTCCGCCTGGGTCACTGGGAATGCCACGAGACCGAGGCCTGCCTGGCGAACCTCTTCCACAAGTGCTGCTCCAACCCGTGCGACCCCTGCGGCTCGGCGTGCTGCGCGCCGAAGACCCGCACGGTGAAGCGCTGGGTTTGCTGCCCGGAATATGAGTGCTGCCCCGTGACCGTGTGCAAGAAGGTGTGCGTGCAAGTGCCCACCGTCTGCAAGGTCAACGTGTGCAAGCAGGTCTGGGAAGAAGTCGACGTGCAGGTGTGCAGCTATCGTCGCGTCGAGGAGAAGCGCACCGTCACCGAAACGGTGTGCGTCCCGAAGACGACGAAGTACATGGCCACCCGCACCGTCCGCGTCTGCGTGCCCCACGAAGAGGAAGTGACCTGCTGCCGCATGGTCCGCCGCTGCGTGGAGCGCCAGGTCCCCTGCGCCCCGGTCTGCTGCCCGACCTCCTGCTGCAATCCTTGCGATAGCTGCTGCGAAGGTCACGGCCTGTTCAGCCGGCTGCGGGGCCACGGCTCCTGCTGCCGTTAAGTCGTTCTGACAAGGGCGTCGCCCGCCCCGCTTCTGCGAAGCGGGGCTAAACGAAAACCGGTCAGGCCTCCGACCGGGGACGACGCCCAGAGGGACCCCCCTCGTGGATGACCCCCCACGAGTTCCCCCGAACCCGCCACCATCCCCCGGTGGCGGGTTTTTTTTGCGCGGCCCAAATCAGAAAAAGAACAACTCCGCGCGATGCCGGAGTTGTCCTTTTGGTTGAGAGCTTCTGGATTGAGCGCACCATGTGTTGCTGCCGTCGGAAAGCCTTTCACGCGTGCCGCCGGGCGGCCAACCCGAACAGGAACAGCACCACGATACCGCCGAAGACCGCCAGCGCCATGCTGCGAACATCGAAGCCGGTGATGTCGCCAAAGCCGAGCTGGGAACCGATGAACCCGCCGACGACCGCCCCGATGATGCCCAGGACGATGGTCAGAAGGATGCCGCCCGGCGCCTTGCCAGGCATGAAGAACCTGGCGATCGCGCCCGCGACCAGGCCGAACAGCGCCCACAAGAGAATGCCCATGATAAGTCTCCCGCTGGAGTATCCCCCTGGGTGAAAGTGAAGCCCTGAAGTCAGCACATCGCGAAAGTGATGTATGAGCGATGCAAACGCCGCGCCGCCCGTTTCTCCTCGCTTGCCAGCCCGAAATCGCCGTGATTCTCGCGGAGTGCAAATGAGGGCGCCGGACGGCAGCGCCCCGGAACCGCACAGGCGGCGGATGCAGACGCACGCAACGGCTTCGCGGGGCGGGCGGTCACTTCCGCCACAGCTTCCGATCGAGGCTCCGATAGTTGATCGCCTCGCTCAGATGCGCCTCCTTGATGGTCGACGCCCCCTCCAGATCGGCGATCGTGCGCGCCATGCGCAGGATTCGGTCATGCGCTCGCGCCGATAGCCCCAGGCTGTCCATCGCCTTTTGCAGCAGGTTCTTGCCCGCCTCGTCGAGGACGCAGTGCTTGCGGATCGCCCGGCTCGTCATCCGGGCGTTCAAGCGGGCCGTCTCTCCCTTGAAGCGGTCTTTCTGGATCGCCCGGGCCGCGTTTACCTGATCGCGCATCGTCGCGCTCGAGGTTCCCTCCGCCCGCGCCGACAGTTCCTGAAACGGCACCGATGGCACCTCGATGTGCAGATCAATGCGGTCCAGGAGGGGGCCGCTGATCCGGCCCATGTAGCGTTCGATCTGGATCGGGTTGCACTTGCAGGCGTGGCGCGGGTCCCCCATGTAGCCGCACGGACAGGGATTCATGGCGGCGACGAGCATGAAGCTGGCGGGGAACGTCGTCGAGTTGAGGGCGCGCGAGATGGTGACGTTGCCGGTCTCGAGCGGCTGGCGCAGCACCTCGAGGCTGCCGCGGCTGAACTCGGGCAGCTCATCGAGGAAGAGAACGCCATGATGGGCCAGCGAGATTTCGCCGGGGGTTGGGATGCTGCCGCCGCCCGCCATGCCGGCGTCCGAGATCGTGTGGTGCGGCGAGCGGAAGGGGCGCGTCGCGAGCAGCGGCTGGTCGGGCTTGAGGCGGCCGAGCGCGCTGTAGATGCGCGTCGTCTCCAAACTCTCCGGAAGCGTGAGCGGCGGCAGGATCGTCGGCAGCGCTGGGCCAGCATCGATTTGCCGGTGCCGGGGCTGCCGATCATGATCAGATTGTGGCTGCCGGCGGCGGCGACGACGAGGGCGCGCTTGGCGAACTCCTGGCCGCGCACATCGGCGAAGTCGACGTCGTAGGAGCCGAGCCGGGAGAAGAGCGCGTCGAGGTCGCAGGCGATCGGCTCGAGCTGGAGCTGGCCGGAAAGGATGCCGACCGCCTGGGCGAGGCCGTCGACGGCGTAGACTTCCACGCCGTCGACCACGGCGGCTTCCTTCGCGTTGGTGGTCGGCACGAGCAGCCTGGTGACGCCCCGTTGGACGGCGGTCATGGCGATGGAGAGGGCGCCCTTGACAGGGCGGATGGAGCCGTCGAGGGCCAACTCGCCGACGATGCCGAACTCCTTGACCTGCTCGGGGAGGAGCTGGCCGGTGGCGGCGAGGAGCCCCATGGCGATGGGGAGATCGAAGGCGCTGGCGTCTTTCTTGAGGTCGGCCGGAGCGAGGTTGATGACGGTGCGGCCGGAGGGGCGGTCGTAACCGAGGTTGGCGAGGGCGCGTTCGATGCGATGGATGCTCTCCTTGACGGCCAGTTCGGGGAGGCCGACGAGGACGGTCTTGGGCAGGCCGGCGGAGGCGTCGACCTCGACCTCGACAGGCACGGCATCGATGCCGAGGAGAGCGAAGGTGTTGAGCTTGGCGAGCATGGGGCCAATGATAGCGTGTCCCGGAACGCCTGGGAACAGGTTGGGCGGAAGTCGCGGCAGTTTCGGCGGGTCAAGGGTGGCACGCGTGCCACCCGAAACGGGCATGCCACTTGAAACGCAGCTCGCGCCGACCGAAGGCAAGTCGTTTGTCACAACCGCAGGGCGGCCGCCAATGGGTGAGTGTAAGGGCAAACGAGGGTCGACAAAGGGTCGGCCAAATCAGTCGGCCCAAACAACAAGAAACACCCAATCAAGGAATCAAAGCCATGCGTAAGATCATCGCGGTCGCTCTGCTGTGCGGTTTCGGTCTCATCCCGGCCACGAGCGAGGCCAAAGGCAGCCGAGGTTCGTCGTCGCATTCCAGCTCGCATTCCAGCTCGCATTCGAGTTTCCATTCGAGCTCGCATCGGTCGTCGTTCCTGCACAACATCCACGGCCGCAGCTTCCGGTTCGATTACTGCAACATTCGCGGCCGGGGCTGCTACCGGTTCTACTATGACGCGTGCGGCTGCGACTTGTACTGGTATCCGGGCGCGACTTGCTACTACGTGTTGACCGACGCCGGCCTCGTTCCGGTGACCGGTGGCCTGCCCGTCGCGGGCGCGACGCTTCCTGGTCTCCCCGGCGCGACCCTTCCGGCGGGCGGCCTGCCCCCGCTGCCGACGGGTGGAATGCCGCCCCTCCCGACCGGTGGAATGCCTCCGCTGCCGACCGGCGGCACGCCCCCGGCCCCCATCGACGGCGCCGCTCCGATGACCGGAACCCCGATGGTTCGCTAACCGGGAAGACAATGCACGCGAGAGAGGGCCCGGCGCTATGGCGCCGGGCCTTCTTGTTGCGCGTTGTGCCTCGGACGGCTGTCGCTTATATTTGAAGGAGGATGGCCCCGCCTGCTCGCTTACAACTTTGTCAGATCGCTATCTTGCCCTTGGATACCGCAGACAGCGATTTGTCCCGTTTTCGTGAGGTTCTGTGATGACGGTGTTCGCGTTTTTCGGTCTCGGTACCGCGGAACTTGCGGTCGTCGCCGTGCTCGGCGTGTTGTTGTTCGGCAAACGGCTGCCGGAGATGAGCCGGTCGTTCGGCAAGATGTTCCGTGGACTTCAAAAAGGGCCTGAGCGGCATGCAGGACGGGGTGTCGAAGTGAAGCGGTCGTTCCTGGCCGAGGACAAGCCGTCGAGCCCGGCGACCGGCCCGGCGACCACGGCCATCGAGCCGGCCCGGCCGCCGAAGCGCGTGGCGGCCGCCGGCGTGAAGTTCGAAGAGCCGCCCGTGACTCAAGCGAAGTAGGACCAGCGAAGGAGAGACGATGGCCGAGCCCGCGGCTGCCTCCCCGACGCGTGTTCGCTGGGTCATCTTCGTCCTCGCCTGCGCCGCCAGCTGGCTCCTCTATCTGCACCGCTATTCCTGGGGTGTCATCAAGCCCTTCTTTCGCGAGCAGCATCCCGAGATCAGCGACGTCGAGATCGGCTGGCTCGATTCAGCCTTCCAGGGCAGCTACGCCTTCGGACAGCTTCCCGCCGGCATGCTGGGCGACGTGTTCGGGGCGCGGCTGATTCTGTCCGCCACGGTTCTCGCCTGGAGCGTGGCGGCGGTGGCGGTCGCGTGGGTGGCCGGGGTCTGGGCGCTCGCCTCGATCCGGGTCGTATTCGGTCTGACGCAGGCGGGCGCCTATCCGGTCTTGAGCAAGATGACGCGGACCTGGTTCCCCCTCTCGATCCGCACTTCGGTTCAAGGGACGGTGACCGCCTGGGGCCGCCTTGGCGCCGCGGCGTCTCCGATCATCGTCGCCACCTTTCTCATGGGCTATTGGGAGCTGTCCTGGCAAGACGCCCTGTCGCTGCTGCTCATCCCCGGCGCCATGCTCGCGCTCCTGCTCTGGGTCTTCCTCCGCAATCGGCCGCGCGAGCATCCCTGGTGCAACGCCGCCGAACGGAGCCTGCTCGACGATGACGATGCCTCTCCCGTCGGCGTGCCGCGCCTGACGCCGGCCGCCGCGCCGCTCAGCCTGGCGATGCTCTGCGCCTACTCCTTTGTCAGCACCTTTCAGGACCAGCTCTACGTCTACTGGATCCCGACCTTCCTTGTCGAAGGCCACGGCATGAGCAAAACCGACATGGGCCTGTTCACGCCCCTGCCCTTGATCGGCGGCGCCATCGGCGGCATCCTCGGCGGCCTGCTCAACGATTACCTGATCCGCCGCACGGGCAAGCGCCGCTGGTCGCGCAGCGGTATCGCCCTGGCCGGCAAGACGATGCAGGGCCTCTTCGTCCTCTGGTGCATTCAGGCGCCCGACGGCCCCAGCGCGATGACCATCCTCTGCGCCGCCCGTATCTTTGGTAATTGGGGCCTGTCCACGCAATGGGGCGCCATCACCGACATGGGCGGCCCCGGCGCCGCCACCCTTTTCGGCCTCGTCAACACCTTCGGCGCCATCGGCGGCTTCGCGGCCGGGCCGATCCTGGGCGGACTGAAGCAGGCGTACGGCTGGGAGGGGCTCTTGAGCGGCGTCGCGATCATGTGCTTGCTTGCGGGGCTGACGTGGTTGTTCATTGATTGCAGACAACGGCTCGTGAGGGAGTGATGGAGGCTTCAGAGACACGCCGTGGTTGGGTCTTGACCGACTATCATGACCCCTCTGACATTATGCGGTCGTCGGACGTCGTTCCTATCATGTCCGAAGAGCAACTGCGCAAAGTGTTGGAATCGCTCGCGAAACTCGATGCGCGCGTCGCGGTCTTGCAGTCTCCCAACGGCTCCCATATGAGCATTGCAATTGGAGGACCATTCGCAGGCGTGGATTTTTGCGGGAGCCCAACGGTCGAAATGCCCCTGATGGGCAGGCCACAGCAAGCCTGCACGGACAAAGAGGCATACTTCAGCATGGAAGGGGAGACGATTCGATTGCCCGCAGACGCCCTGATGCCGGTAAGTACAGCGATCCGGGTCTTGACCCATTTTTTTCGAGCGGCGGAGCTACCGGATTGGATTGACTGGGTGAGATGGCATGAAGGCGGCGCCCCATGGTATCTTGATTCGTGACGTTATCGCACGAGGGCTGTTCCATGACCATCACGATCAACCTGCCACCGGCCACGATGGAGAAACTCCAGGCCCAGGCCACGGCGAGTGGCAAGGACGTGGAGACCTGGGTGCGTGAGGCGGTTGAGGTGAAGCTCGCGGCCGCGGGGCGGTCATTTCGGGACATCATGGCTCCCGTGCACGAAGATTTTCTGAAGAGCGGGATGACCGACGACGAACTCGACATCCTGACCAAGGAATCGCTCCGACAAGCGCGTGCGGCACGGAAAACCGGAAAGGCCTCATGAACCTCGCGGTCTTCGATTGCGTGGTGTACGTCCAAGCCGCGATCAACCATCAAGGGCCGGCCGCCTCTTGCCTTGCGCTGGTCGAAAAGAGAGAGGTAAAGGTCTTCGCGAGTTCGGCTGTCTTCGCGGAAGTCCGGGAGACATTGTCCCAGAAAAAGCTCCGCGCCAGGTTTCCGCATCTAACCGACGAGCGAGTCGATCAGTTTCTGCAGCGTATCGGGGAGCTTGCCGAAGTTGTCGATATTGTTCCTTCTGTCTTCTCCTTGCCGCGCGACCCGGATGACGCAATTTACGTGGATCTTGCGTTGGCGTCGCGTGTTCCGTATCTCGTCAGCCGTGACAAGGATCTGCTGGACCTGATGCACGACGTCGATTTCCGGCGCGACTATCCAGGTTTCACGATTCTTGATCCTGTCCAATTCCTTAGCGTGGTTTCGCCCAAGACCGACGAGGGCGCGTCATCTTCCTGAACGAGAAGCGCCGATGTCACCGTTGAGCAGCCGTGTCCTAGCCGCCGTCAACCGCGACCGTCTCCTCGACGCCGCGACACGTCTTGTCGCGGCGCCGAGCAAAACCGGCGAGGCTCGGCCCGCGCTCGATTGCCTCACGGAGATGCTCGAGGCGGACGCCTTCAAGGTCGAGCGTCCGGCGGCGGGGCATCCCAAGGCGCCGGCCGTGGTCGCGCGGGTCGATGCCAAGAAGCCGGGCAAGACGATCCAGTTCAATGGGCATCTCGACACCGTCCATTTGCCGTTCGTGCCGCCGCGCATGGAAGGGGACCTGCTGCGTGGCAGCGGTTCGGCGGACATGAAGGCCGGGACGGCGGCGGCGTTCGAGGCGATGCGGGCCCTGCGCGACGCCGGCGCACTGGAAGCGGGCGCCGTCCTTCTCACCGCGCACGACCTGCACGAGACCCCCTGGGGGGACGGCAGCCAGCTCAACCAGATGATCCGGGAGGGCATCCATGGAGACGCCGTCCTCATTCCTGAGTACCTGCACGCGGTGTTACCCGTCATCGGCCGGGGCGGCCTCACATGGAAAGCGCGGGTGCATCGTCCCGGAGCGCCGGTGCACGAGGTCATGCGGCCCGCCGAGCCTGACGTCATCGAGACGGGCGCCCGGCTGGTGACGCGTCTATTGGAGCTGGACCGGAAGATATCGAGCAAGCGGGACGAGCGGGCCGGTCCCGAAAGCCTGTTCATCGGCCAGATCCACAGCGGCGAGATCTTCAATCAGTATCCGCAGGAATGCCGGCTGGAAGGGACGCGCCGCTGGCTGCCGGGCACGCAGCGGACGGCGGTCGAGGAACAGTTTTTGGCAGCGGCCGCTGAAGTCGCTCAGGCGACCGGCGCGACCATCGACTGCGAGTTCCACCTGATGCGCGACGCCTTTCTCTTGGATCCTGGCCATCCGTTCGTCGCCATCTTTCAGAAGGCGTACGAAGCGACCGCCGGCAAACCGCTGCCGCTCGGCGCCAAGCCCTTCTGCGACGACGGCAACAGCTTCTGGGCGCTCGCCGATGTCCCGGCCATCACGCATGGGCCGAAGGCGGGCGGGGCGCACACGCTGGAGGAATGGGTATCGATCGAAGATTTGGTGCGCGTCGCGAAAGTGTATGCGCTGACGGCGCTCGGATTCTGCGGCGCCGGCTGAAACGTGGCCTTGAAACACAGCTCATCCCGGCTTGGTCGCAGGCAGGGCCGCCAGCAGTTCACGAAAGTCGGTCCGGCTACGGACCGGGTCGAATTCGCCGCCGGGCGCGAGCCGATCGGTGTCCGTGAAGCCCGCTTCCAGGGCGCGGCGCAGATACCCGACGCACGCCGCGCCGTAGCGATCCTTGAGCGTAGCGTCCTTCTCCGCGGCGACGGCCTGGGCGTACGCCCGCGCGGCGAGAAAAAGAATCCCGCGATCGGTCGGCTCGGTTCCCGCCGCCCGGTCCGCGTCAACGGCAGCCTCGCGCGGCCGGCCCGTCTTCGCCCGCGCCACGGCGCGCCAGGCCAGCGCGTGGAGGAGCTTGGCGTCCAGATCCACCGCGCGGTTGAAGTCCGCTTCGGCCTCCGCCCACTTTTTCTTCACGACCTGCATGCGCCCGCGATAGAAGTAGCCGACGGCGTACTTCGGATTCTGCAGGACGGCGCCGTCGAAGTCGTGGTAGGCCTCGTCGTACATTTTCAGCTCGAAGTGGACCATGCCGCGCAAATAGTGAAGCTCAGGCTCCGCGGGGCGGAGGGCCAGGCACGCCGTGAGGGCGGCTATCTGTCCGCGCGGGTCCTTGAGCTCGGAGCAGCACAGGAATGTGCCGAACAATGCCCCGTAATGGTTTGGCTCCCGTTTCAGCGCCTGCTGGTACGAGGTGAGCGCCGCCTTCGGCTTCTTCAAGATTTGCAAGCTAACGCTGCCGAACAGGTAATGGTCCCGCGCCAGCTTCAGGCCGCCGTCCGCCTTGACAAGGGCGGTCATCCGGTCGCCGGCGGCATCCGCGGCCGCGTTTTCCTCGAGGCGCCGGCGCCAGAACATCTGCAGCATCAGCTCACCGGCAGTTGAGCCGGCCTGGGCGGACCCGTCCGGCAGCGTGACGGTGAGGGCCGCCGCCCGCTCGAGCAAGCCGAGAGCGCGGCGCGTGGCGGCCTTGCCCGCGTCGTCCTTCTTCTCGAACAGGGCCAACCGGATCGCCGCCAGAACGAGCAGCTCGCGCGCGGTCGTCAGGATCTCCTCCCGGCATTCCGGCTTGAGGGACCCGGTCGGCATCCGGGCCTGGTCGAACGCGGCATCGGTGAAACCGTACAGGCCGAGCGCCTCCTCGCATTTGGCGAGGACGCGGTCGGTGGGCTCGCGCGACCGGATGTTGTGTACCCCTTCGCGCAGCGCGACGGCGCTCGCCTTGCGGAACCCGGCAAAGCGCTCGAGCTCCTCGCGCCGCTCGGTCGCCACGGGGAGATACCCCTCCAGTCCGGGGCCCGCACGCGCCAGCGTCTCCATCTCACCGAACAAGGCGGCCGCTCGCGTGATGTCCCCCGCTTCGACCGCGGCGAGCGCCCGCTCCCGGGCCTCCTTCATCTGATCCTCGGCTTCACGCCGTTGACCAGCGCGCCAGACGGCGAAAACCACGCCGGCCGCGACCAGGAGAAGGAGCGTGCCCGCCAGGAGCGCCTGCGTCTTGCGTCGCTTCCACCTCTCCGCGATTTTCACCCGATCCAACTCCGCCTGCCGCGCCCGCTCCTCGGCCGCGGCGCGCAAGTCGGCCACCGCCCTGGCGACGACGCCGGCGTTCGCCGGACGGTCTTCCTGTTTCGGGGAGAGGCAGCGCTTGCACAACGCAATCCATTCCGGATCGGCCGTGCTGGCGTCCAGACGGGCGAAGCACTCGGCGAGGTCCCCCTGCGGCGCGCACCGGGTCGTCTCGGCCGAGGTGGTGGAACGGCGGCTTCCCTGTCAAGATGACGGCCAGGATCGCGCCCAGGCCGAAGACGTCCGAGCGGGCGTCCATCTTGCCGACGGCGCCGACCGCCTGCCCGAGGGCATGTACGCCGGAGTGCCGAGCACGCTTCCGGCCTGCGTCTGCGAGCCATCCGATTCGCGCAGGCTGACCACGTGCGTTTCGGGCATGGTCTCGTCCGGATCGCCGCGCGCCGGTCCGGACGGGCAGAACCTTGGCCAGCCCCCAGTCCATCACCTGTACCTCGCCGAAGGCGCCCACCATCACGTTCGCCGGCTTGAGGTCCCGGTGGATGACATCGTGAGCATGAGCGTAGGCGAGCGCCTGACATACCTGCTCGAAGGCCGCTAGAAACCGAGCCCGTTCGGCGTTCGGGTCGGGCGCGGCGTTTGAGGAGCTTCGTCGAGCGTATTGCCCTTGATGAGCTTCATCGCGCGAGAAATGGCCGGCCGCCGGCGAGGACGCCGAGGTCGTGGACAGCCGGGATCGCGGGGTGTTGCAACTGGCCGGTGATCCGAGCCTCGTCGACGAATCGGCGACCTGCGCCGGACCCCGGAGCAAACTTGTCCAGCAGCACTTTCACCGCGACTTCGCGGCCCAGGACCGTATCGTTGGCGCGATACACAACGCCCATGCCGCCGCGGGCGATCTCGCCGTGGAGATGGTAGCGCCCGGTGGCCGGGGGCGACGGCGCCGTGGGAACGCTGTCGGGCGCGGCGCCGCTTGTGGCGGAGGGGGGCGCCAGCGATTTCGTGGCGCCCGCGGCATTGGCGGACTCGTGCGTCCTCGGGTCAACTGGCGACATCGGGCGGCTCCAACGAGCTGGGAGGGAGCACTGTTTGCTTCCTCGGTAGTTGGGGCGGGTCCCTTTCTCTTCCGTAACCCAGGGTAGACCGAGCGCTTCAATGAGGCCGCTATCCTGGGACCACGGTTGGCGTCGTCCCTCACACTATATTAGACGTACCATAGACGGGCTTCAATGAGGCCGATCCTGGGACCGCGGTTGGCAGCATGCAAGGACACCTACATATTTCTGGCTCATCCGGGAAAGGCGCGTTTTGGATTCCGGGTGGAGTCATTTGCCGGTATCCTGTTACGGGTTCCTCTTCTCTGTTCGCGTGAGCAGCAAGGCATGCCGGCCATCGACTTTCGCAAAGTTCGAGGGGCGGTTTCCATGGCGGATGTCCCTGGGCTACTGGGATTCAGGAACTCCGTGAGAGCACGGGGGACTGGGCCTACACGGGATTTGCTGATATGGATGGCTGCGCCGGTTTCGATCGAGAAGCGTATGCCGAGCACTACGGCATGTCGGACGAGGAGCAGAAAACCAGCGCCTACGGGCTGGCGATGGATGCGCTAGTCGAGCGCCTTCAACAATTTGGCGCTTTCGCGCCATTGCGACAGAGCCGCGCCTTCTACGCGACGCGGGTGGAGCACGATTACTAATCCGCTCCGGTTCCATTCTTCCCCCGATAGATCCGCTCGATCCGCTCCCGGTTCAGCCCCAGCACCTTGTCGAAGCGGCTCAGCTTCATGCCGTCGATGCTGGTGCGCTGGTCGGCGAGGCCCTCGAGGATGTTGACGTCGAGCTGGATCTCGTAGTCGAGGCGGCGCCGCATCAGCCATTTGAAGAGACGGGCGCCGCCGGCCGGGCCGGGGTAGCTCGACTTGGTGAACGCGAAGGTGAAGATGGCGCATTCCTTCTCGTCCACCGGGATGAAGAAGATGTAGAGCCGCCATTTCACCCGGCTCTCCTTGCCGGTCTCGGGGTCGGCCCACCAGTGGTCATAGACGGAGTAGACGGGGGAGAAGTGGGTCGTCCAGTCGTCGAGGAACTGGTAGCGGCGGCCGATGCCGACGATGAGGCGGATGAACCAGCCGATGGGCTTGCGCGGGCCGCGGTTGAAGACGCGGACGGTCGTGTCGGTCGGGTGGAACTCGCACTCGACCTCTTGCATACGGTCGAGGGGGTAGCCGAAGAAGGCGTGCGTCGTCGGCGTGTGCTCGATCTCGCAGAAGTTATCGACGACCAGCTCGAGCGGCGCCTTGACGCGGTGGGCGAGGTTGCAGATGTTGTAGTAGCCGTCGACGTCGAAGCGGGGGAACTCGGCCGTGGCGGCGGCGGGTTTCACCCAGATGGCGCCAAATTGTTCCTGCACGTCGAAGTGTTCGGCGCAGGCGTAGAGCTTGGGCGTGGCCGGGCTTTCGCCTTCCCCCTGGCAGGTGTAGGTCCAGCCGTGGTACTGGCAGCGCAGCTTGTCGCCGACGACCTTGCCGAGGCTCAGGCGCATGCGGCGGTGCGGGCAGATGTCCTCGAGGCAGCCGACCCGGCCGCTCTGGCCGCGGAACAGGACCAGCTCCTTGCCGTTGAGCTTGACGCCGACGGGCTTCTTCTTGAGCTTCGTGCTGAGAAGGACGGGATGCCAGTGATCGAGAGAACCCATGAACGAGGACCCTGGAAGGTACCGTTATCCTATGACCATGGGTTCGCGCCGGCGCGAGCGGAGAACGGCAGGCCGGGCGCCTATTTCTTTTCAGCCGCCTTTTCAAAGCCGGCGTCGACGAGACCCTGGTAGCCCGTCTTGAGGGGTCGCACGTCGAAGCCGTGCTTTTTCAGGATTTCGCCGCAAGTGAGGGCGCGGTTGCCGCCGCGGCAGTGTGTGTAAATAACCTTGTCCTTGGGAAGCGTCTTGAGCAGCTCTTCGAGGCCTGCTGCCGCTTTCAGCTTGCTCTGCGGGAGCAACTTGGCCGCCGCCAGGTGGCCCGCGTCCCATTCCTTCTGTTCCCGAACGTCGAGTAGCACCGCCTTGCCGGTTTTCAGGTTCTCCTTCACGGTGTCGAGCGAGTCCTTGGTGTGCTTGAGCGGTTCCCCGGCGACAACGGTTAACGTAGCGCCCATGAGAAGAGCGGCGACGGCGAATCCGAGGAGTCGTGACATGGTTAGGTTCCCGTGAGTAACGCGTGGCTGTACGGCGTCATCATACGACTTCGCGCGCCACGGTACGGTTCAGGTCCCATGAACATCGGCTTATCTCACGGCGGCAAGCGCCTTTTGCCCCTCCGGACGCAGCACCACGCACATGGCCCATAAATAGCCGGCGCCCGGCGGCTGCATCTTGCACTCCTTGCCGTCGGGAAAGACCCGATCCATGTCCCCCAGCGCTCTTGTCAACGCGGTTCGAGCGCCTTCCTTGTTACCGGCGCCCGCGGCTGCGAGTCCGGCGATGAGACGAGCCAGCGTGTTCATCCCGGAGGGCTCCTTGCCTTCCGTCATGACTCGCACGAGCGGTTGCATGCGCGCGTCAGCCTTGTCGACTTGCCCAGCCCGGTATTCCGCGAGCGCTTGCGTGCAAATGGAAAGAGTCGTCGGTTGACGTGATGCGACCTCGGCCAGGCGAAGAATCTCTTTCTTGTCCTCGTCGCCTGGAACGAAGAGAGCGCCCGCCAGAGCCGCCCGCTGGGCGTCCGGCGCAGCGGCGGTCATTCTTTGCCCCGTGAGCATCTTCATGGCGACGCCGCGCGCCTCCTCCGTGCGGCCCGCAGCGCCAAGGATCGTGGCGTATTCGAGAGAATAAACAGTGTCTTTGCCGAGATCGGTCGCCTTGGCGCCGAGGTCGAGGTCCGTGGCGGCGTCCTTCCAGCGGCCAAGGGAGGCGCGGTGGCGGGCGCGCTGGAGCAACAACCAGGGATCGCCGGGGCGCAGCTCCAGAGCCTTGCCGACGTTGGTCTCGAACGTGCCCGGGATGCCGCGTGAGAGGTCGAGGGCGCCGTGGAAAAACCAGAGCCAGGGATCCTCGGCCCGCCGCTTCAATAGCGGGCCGGTTTTCCAATCGGCCTTGGTCTCGGGAAAGGCGGCCTCCTCCGCCTGGATCGCCTCCCGGTAGAGGATGCCGTGCAGTTCCAGCGGCGGCGTTTTTTCCAGGCAGGCCATGGCGCGGACATAGTTGTCCATGGCGCCGGCGTGATCCCGGGCCCGGCGCGCGATGCGGGCCTTCTCCAGCCACAGGACCGGCTGCTCCGGGTCGTCCTTCAAGAAAAGGGCGACCCTGTCACGGGCGTGTCCCAGCGTCGGGTAGAAGGAGTAATTCGGGAAGGAGAGGCGCGCCCGCTCCAGCCACAGCCGGCTCGCGTGGTCGGGTAACGCCCTGGCGACGCGCACCAGGCAATCGAGGTTGGATTGACGGGCGATCAGGACATGCGCGGGCGGGGCGCCGGCCTTCCCGGCGCCCGCCTTGGGCTCGTGACGCAACAGTTCGACATACGCTTTGATCGCCTCGTCCCATTCGTTCCGGGCGGCGTGCTGCTGCGCCACCAAGAGCCAGGCCGAGCCGTCCTTGCTGAGCGCAAACGCCTCCTTCCGCAGCGAATCGCCCGCCGGACCGGGCACGAGGACCGCGCGGTCGAGGAGCAGGCGGGCGTCGAGCGGCCGGCGCTTGCGGGCGGCTTCGAACAGTTCCTCATTCGCGGTGAGGACCTTGTATATGGCGTTGCGCGGCCCGTCCCCGGCGGCGCCGAACATCTTCGCGGCCGCCTCCAGGCCGTGATCGTACACGGCGGCGGCTTGAGGCCAGCGCCGGAGCGCGCTCAGGACCTTTCCCAACTCCGCAACGACCAGCTGGTCGAAGGGCCGCAGCGCATGGGCCTTTTCGTAAGCCTCCGCGGCGCTCTCCAGGTCGCCCGTGGAGCGGTACGTCTCGGCGAGCGATTTGAGCAGGTCGAAGTCCTTGGCCGCCCGGCGCAGCGCTTCGGCAAAAGCCGGTCCCGCCAATTCCATGTCGAGCTTACCGGCGCCCCCTGTTTTGAGCCGGCCCAGGTATTCGCCGCGCTTGAACCAGAGTGGGCCGCTGTCGTCCAGGTCCTTGACCAGGCGAGCGAAGACGTCGTCGTAGCGGACCAGCGACGAGGTGATGAAGGCGCGCTGCTCCCCCGGCGGCAACCTGTCCAGGGCGCGGCGGAAAGCGGCGACCGCGGCCTCCGTCTCCCCCTTTCGCGCATGGAACAGTCCAGCCGCCGCCCACAAAACATTGGGCTGAGGCAACCGGGCGACGAGACGGTCGACCACAGGCTGCCATGGTAATGGGTCCTGGAGAACGGCTTCCGTCGGGTACAGATCCTTTCCCGGAAGCCCGGCCTCGATCTTGCGCGCCTTTCGTTCCCTCTCGATGCGGCCAAGAAAAAGAGTCGCGGCTTCGTCCCAGCGCTCCTGGGCCGCCAGGAACTCGGCGCGTTCGAGCGTCAGGCGATCATCGCCCTTGCGCAGGGCGGCCACCTTCTCGTAGAGCGCCTCGTCCTGCGCCACCTCGAGATAGACGACGACCTTGAAGAAGCGAAGCTTGTGGTCGAGATTGGGCGGCGTCTTGCCGGCGGGATAGCGCGACAGGAGGCGCAGGACCACGCCCGGGTCGTGTGGTTGAAACATGTCGGCGCTTTTCTGCAACGCGGCGGCGTAGTCCTTGGCGGCCCGGTCCAGCTCGCCCAGACGGAGGTGACAACGGCCACGCTCCACGTAGGCGACGGCCGGGGCCACGACGGAGGCAAGCGCCGGAATCTCGCCGAACGGGATGGGGCCTTTGAACGGAGGCGGCGGGCGCTCGGTTTCGGCGATGAGCACATCGTAATGGGGAAGGGCGTCCTTCCAGCGCTCGTTGCGGGAGAGTAGTTTGGCGGCCGCCAGCCGGATTGCCGGGTCGCGCGGGTTGTGTTTCAAGGCCCGGGCCAGGTCGTCGTTGACTTCCGCCCAGCGGCCCTGGTGGGCGTTGAGCCGCGCCCGTTCCAGGTGCACGTAAGGGAGGTCGGTGGTGAGCTTGAAGGCGACTCGCTGCGCGTCTTCGGCGTCTTTCCAGCGTGCCAGCATGGCCAGGCCGCGGGCACGCAGCGCCGCCGGCAGCGCGTGCTCCAGGGGCTTCTTCAAAAGCATCTGGCTCGCCTCGCGCAACAGGACATAGTCCCCCAGCCAGCGGAGCGTCTCGCCACGCCCGCCGCTGAAGCCGTCGCGATCGAGCGGACCACTGTCCAGCGGTTGGCGGGCGAGAGAGTCGAGGCTCGAATCCAACCACTTCAGCTCGCCAAAGCGGTCCTTGCCTCCGACCAGCTTGGCGCGGGCCTCTTCGGCCTGGCCCCCCTTCGCTTGCAGCATCAAGAGGACGATGCGGCCGGCCCGATCGAGCGTGTGCGTCTCGCGCCCTTCGTGGCCGCCGCTCGCGCCCCGGCGCAGGCCAAGGGCGAGCTGAAAGGGATAACGTGCGCCGGGCTTGCTTTCGGCCGTGAGCGCCACGGGGATGAGCCGGCTCATGTCCGGCAGCGCTTCGGGCGCCAGCGTACAGGTCGCGATGATCCAGCGGGCCAGCTCCATATCCGCTTCGCCGCCGAAATGCTTCACCATATTCTGGCAATGCTCCCGGTATTTCGCCGCGTCTCCTCGATAGGCGAACAGACAGCCGCGGTAATACCAGAGCTGCGGATCGCTCGGCAGGCGTAGCGCGAACGTCCGCTCCAGGTCAACCGCCGCCTCGTCGAGCAGGCCGATGCGCAGGTGAAATACGGCACGCGCCGCCCAGGCCTGGGAATGATCCGGCCGTAGCTCGATCGCCTCGTCGTAATCGGCGCCGGCCCCCGCCCAGTCCTGGGTCGCTTCGCGCTGTCCGGCCCGATCCAGGAGCCCGTTCGCCTTGTTGAGCCGCTCGATCTGATCGGAAAGTTGCTTGGCTTTCGCGTCGGCGTCGCCGCGCGCCTCGGACTCGGCGTTGGCTAGCTCCCGGAAGTTGAACGCCGCGATGGTCGAGCCGAGCGCGGTCGCCAGCAAGACGAGGACCAGGGCCGCGGACAGCGAAGCGACCAGCGGATTGCGGCGGCTCCAGCGGCGCCAGCGCTCGAGCGGTCCCGCGCGGCGGGCCAAAACCGGGCGATCGTCGACGACGCGGCGCAGGTCTTCGGCCAGGGCCGCCGCGGTCTGATAACGGTGGGCGGGATCGCGGGCAATCGCCTTGAGCACGACGGTTTCCAGATCGCGCGGAATGCCGCGGCGCCAGCGCGACGGGGGAGCGGGCTCGGCGCGGCTGACCTGGGCGAACAGTCGCTCATGGCCGGTCTCGTCGAAAGCGGGCCGCAACGCCAGCATCTCGTAGAGCGTGAGTCCGAGGCTGTAGACATCGCCGCGGGCGTCGGCCTGGCCCTGGAATCGTTCGGGCGGCATGTAGCGCAGCGTTCCGACCACGGCGCCCGGCGCCGTGAGATCGTCCGCCTCGGCAAACTTGGCGAGTCCGAAATCGGTGACCCACGCGGCGCCCGCTTTGTCGAGAAGGACGTTGGCCGGCTTGATGTCGCGGTGCAGCACGCCTTTGTCATGAGCATGCGCCAGCGCCTCCGCGACCTGGGCGCCGATCCGTGCGGCATCCTTCCAGAACGGGCCCGCGGCGGCGCCCATGCTCGTCGCGGCCGTCGCGGATGACGCCGGCTTCGGCGCGGCAACGTGTGTCGATACGGATGTCGCCGGGTGGGACTCTTCCGGGGGGGCAAGCGACGCCCCTGCCGCGAAAGTGACGGTGTCTGCGTGCGCGATAGGATCCGCGCCGGCGCGATCGGCTTCGCCGATTTGTTTCAGTACGCGGTCGAGAGCCTGGCCCTCGATGTACTGCATGATGTAGTAGTGCACTCCCGCGGTCTCGCCGACACCGAAGACCGGGACGATATTGGTGTGGTGCAGCCGCGCCGCCGCCTGGGCTTCGCGCCGGAAACGCTCGAGGCGCTGCGCGTCCAGCGCGACCGCCGGTAGCACCTTCAATGCGACACGCCGGCCCAGCGTGGTCTGCTCGGCCTCGTAGACCACGCCCATGCCGCCCCGGCCGATCTCACGCAGAAGCACGAAGTCCCCCAGCACGCCCCCGCCGGGCCAGGCGCCTTGAACGGAATCGCGGGCTTCGTGGGACGGAGTCATGGGCTTCTCCTGCGGAAAGGATGACGAGAGACTATCCGCACGACGGACCGGCAGCAAGAAGGCAAGGCCGCTTCAGCAACGTTCGGCGCCGACTTGCCGTTGACGACGGACGACAGGCGACGAAGCCGGCGGCTCGCGCTTGGACGCCGCCCGTTTTGGCGGTACCATGGCGCCATGGCAAACCACGTCCTTCATCGAAGTCTCGAATGAAGCGTTCTCTCTCACTCGCATGCCTCGTGCTGCTCGGCCTGGCGGCGTGCGTCAGGCCGACACGGGCAATCCAAGATCACGTCGATCGAGGCCATCGCCTTCGGGCCCGACGGCCTGCTCCTGATCGACGGCGGCTGGCCGCGTCGTCAGCGTCGAACCGGCGATACCACGCCGACCACCTGGTCCAAGTCGGAAATCGCCGGCATCGACCAGATCACCGCCGGCAAGCTCGGTTTGGCTCAAGCGGACATCAAGGTGCAAGCTCGCCGTCAACCCCGCGTCGAAGAAGGCCTACGTCGCCCTGCAATCCCTCGATCAAGACCCAGTCATCCTGACGATCGACGGCGCCAGCGGCGTGGCCGAGTTCCCCCTCGACGACGTCAAGTACAGCTCCTACGCCCTGGCGGGCGCCCAAGGTTTCCGTCACCAAGGTCACCGACATCATCTGGGCCGCCGGCAAGATCGTCGTCGCGACGCAAGCGGCCGACAAGTTCGCCGGCTCGCGCGTCTTCACCATCAACCCCGCCGCCAAGGACGGGTCCCCCACACCAGATCAGCACCAAGACCTTCCATGTCGGCCACAACCGCTGGGAAACCTCGGCCCCCCTCCGTGTCCTGATGCCGTTCCAGGAAGCCGGCAAGACCAGCGTCGTCGGCTCGTTCACCTGCACCCCTGTCGTCCGCTATGACATCGAAGACGCCAAGGACGACGCCCAGATCGTCGGCAGCAGCGTCCTCGAGCTCGGCACGGGCAACACGCCGCGCAGCATGTTCGCCTACGAGCGCGACGGCAAGCGCTTCATCCTGGTGAGCGTCGGCCGCAACAACAAGGTCCCGGCCTTCGGTTTCCCGAGCGCCTACTGGGTGGCCCGCGTCGACGCCGACCTCTTGAAGGAGACGACGAACATCAACGAGAAGGCGCCGTGGCGCATCGGCGGCAAGAAGCTCGTCGGCGACCGCGTCGAAGTGGCGAAGGCGTACTTCGGCGTTCTGCAGATGGACAAGCTGGATGCGGGCCGGGCCCTGGCCATCATGGAAGACAAGGGTGGGACGACGCTGCGGGCGTTGCCGCTGCCGTGACGTACAAGAGACGCCGTTTAGCCCCGGTTCGCAGAACCGGGGCGGACCGCGTCCAAAGGGCGCCGACTTCGCGTCGGGCCGCGGCTATGGACGTTGCGGCGCCTTTTCCGTCAACCGTCACGCCCGCCCCGGTTCTGCGAACCGGGGCTAAACATCCGCGGATACGCCATGCGATTCCTCCTTTGCTCTGCGCTGCTGTGCGGCCCCGCCGCGCTCCTCTGCGGCAAAGACAGCGACGCCCCGCTCCGCTTCGAGGCGACGCCCGCCGGTCGCCGCGTCGTGGCGCGCTTGCCCGCCGACCTTGCCGCCAAGCTGCCCGCCGGGAGGCTGACGCAAGAGCAGGGCGAAGCGATCCTCACGCTGTCGCTTCTGGGAGCCGACAAGACGCCCGGCCCGAGCATGCTCGGGAAATACGACCGCGCCGGCGCCGAGCTGGGATTCATGCCACGCTTTCCTCTCAACCCGGGCGCGGCCTATCGCGCCACTCTCAAGGCGGCGGGCGGCATGGTGTCGCTTGACTACGTCGTGCCGGCGTTCGCCGCCAAGGCGCCTCCCAAGGTCGTCAAGATCCTGCCGAGCGCCGACGTGCTCCCGGCCAACCACCTGCGCTTCTACATCTACTTCGACCGCCCCATGCGCGGCGGCGCCGAATTGTTCAAGCACATCGCCATCCTAGACGAGAAGGGCAAGGAGATCGAGGAGCCCTGGCTCGTGGACGAGATCTGGGACGAAGAGCACAACTGCCTGATCCTGTTCATCCATCCCGGCCGGATCAAATGGGGCGTCGAGCTGCGCGACCTGATGGGGCCGGTGCTGCACGAGAAGCGCTCTTACACCCTCGTCGTCCGCGGTGAATGGACCGATCTGGAAGGGAACAAGATCGGCAAGGACACGATCAAGAAGTTCCGCACCACGCCGGAAGACCGCGTCCGCATCGAGTTGAGCGACTGGAAATTGGCGGCGCCGAAAGCGGGCACGCGCGAGCCGTTGACGCTGACGATGCCCAAGAGCGTCGACTACCGCTCGCTGCAAACGGGCTTGACGGTCGTGAACGCCAAGGGGGAGCGGATCGCCGGCGCCATCGACATCGGCGCCGAGGAGAAGAGCTGGCGCTTCACGCCGAAGGACGCCTGGCGCGCGACGGCCCATCGGCTGAACGTCGGACCCGACCTGGAAGACGTGGCAGGCAACACGCCGCTGCGGCCGTTCGACATGGACCTGAAAACGCTGCCGCAACCGGCGCAGAAGCTGCATCTCGACTTTGAGCCACGGTAAGGATTCTCCCACGCGTGTTCCGCATGCCGGTCCAGCCCCTAACGCCATAGCTCAACGAGGCGTTCCTCAATCATCTTGGCGTTGCGTCGCTCGTTGCGCGCCTTCTCGTCGCGACGGACTCCCTTGTCGAAGACGGCGACGTGCCGCTCCGCCCCGGGCGTCGCGTCCCACCAGCCGTCCGGTGTGTAGGCGATAAAGCCCAGGCCCTTGTCCACGGGGACGTTGTGGATTGTCAGAACGACACGGCCGTCGCGCAGGTCGACGAATTCGAGGGCGGCGGTCCAGCCGGTGGGACGCAGGATCGCCTTGCCGGCGGCAAAGACCGCGTTCCAGCGGGCCGTGACGTGGCCGTACTCGGCGGCCATCCAGCGCGACAGGATCTTGCCGGTGGCGGGGTCGGCGAGGCAGCAGGCGCCGTCGTAGTTTTGCAGGACGAAGCGCTTGCCTTTGGGGGTGTCCACTTCCTGCAAATCGCCCACGCTGCGGAAGGGGATGATCGTGGTCCATTTCCTGGCGGCATCGTCGAAGATCTGGGCCCGCGCTTCGCTGCTGACGAGCCAGCCGCCCGACCAGCTCTGGAGAGATCGACCGTAGGTATCCTCCTTGACGATGTGGCTGTCGATCTCCTTGCCGGCGCCGACGTCAAAGACGCGCAGCTCCTCGCGTTTCATCACGCCGAGGCGTTTGCCGTCCCTGGAGAGGGCCATGCTCATGTAGTTGTCGGTCATGTCCTTGGGGCGGGGAACCGTGCCGAGGACCTTACCGTCCGCGAGGCGCAGAATTTCGGCCAGGATCGGCTCCTCGCCGCAGGTGAGGGCGACGGCCGCGCCGGCGGCGTCCACCTGGGCGTCGATCCAGCGGCGCGGCGGGCCTTTGCGCGTCCATTCCGGTTTGGCGCGGGCGGGCTTGTAGAAGGCGAGATGATCCTTCTCCTGCACGAGCGTGCCCGTCGGCAGGAAGTAGACGTCCTTGTGGTGTTTTTCGACCTTGAAGACGTGGGGCGGCAGGAGCGGTTGGCCGGTGATCAGATCGTTGAGTTCCGTGTGGCTGTACTGGATGCGGTAGGAACTCAGGGCGCCACGTACGAACGGGTTCTCGCCCGCCTTCGTCGCGGGACCAAGGCCAAGCTTGCCGTCGCGTGTCAGGCTGAGGATGGCGACGTGCAGACCGGAGACCGCGTCGCTGCGCTGGTAGCGGCGGACGGCGATCCGGACGCGGTCGGCGTCGGCGGCGAACGGCATTGGACGGGCGTCATGCACGGCGTCGGCGAGGCGGAAAGGCTCGAGGGTCTTGTCGTCCCAGAGCTTGCGGACGGCGGCGCCGCCCGCGTCGTGGGCCTTGGTGAGAGGCGCCGGGTGGGCGTACGTGGCAACGTGCTTGAGGTCGACGCCTTCGTAGCCTTCGGGCGGCTCAGGCGGCTCCTTGTCTTTCGCGGGAGGGTCGATGATCTTGCCGAAGCGTGCGCTGGGGCCCGTGGTGATTCTTGTCTTGCCGGTCTTCAGGTCGAGATGGGCGTCGACGTTGAAGGTGACGGGGATCATGGAGCCGAGCGTGCCGCCGACGCCGCCGGCGAGGACGGCGCCGTCGCGAAAGAGGAGGGCGGTTCCTCCTTCCCCGCTGTACGCCTCGAGCCAGGGGGAGACGATCGGCGTGCGCTGCACGTGCCGCCATTCCTTCTTGGCGAGGTCGAAGATGCCGAGCGTGCGCTCATTCATGAAGAAATGCCGGATCGGGTCTTTTCGTTTGGGATCGGGGACGTTGCCGAGCACGGCGAGGAGCTTGGCCCCCTCATCGAGCAACACCGCCCCGTGGACGCCGGGCAGAATCTCCTCCAGGCCGTCGTCGGTGAGCCGGCCCAGGTGAATGGCCGAGCGCGTCGAGACCGCGAGCGTGCGGCTCTTGGAATCGAGCGAGGAGAACTCGATGCGCTCGGGCAGGTAGAACTGGCGCAGGACGGCCTTCGTTTCCAGATCGAAGATTTGCACGATGTGCTCATTCACGCCGGCGATGAGCCAGGCGAGCTTGCCGTCCGGCGTGACCTGGAGGCGCGGGTTGCGGGCCGCCTGGATCTCCTGGACGACGACGCGCGGCTGGGCGGCTGCGGTGGCCGAGAAACAGGCGACAAGACAGAGCGACAGGATGCGAGCGGCGGGCCTGTACGTTTCGCGCGGCATGGCGTGTCCCCCTCCTGAAGAACGAGAGGAAGTCCTCACGCAAAGAGGACGACGCGGCCGGCTTGCCGGATTGTCATTTCCGGTCGCTCGCCGTCAAACTTGCGAGAAACTCGAGGAGGTCGCGCGCCTGGTCGAGGGTGACGTCGCGCAACAGTAGCTCCGGCATCAGCGATTTGGGCTGCGGGACCATGGTCGCGATCTGGTCGGGCGTCAATCGCACTTCCATGTCGGGGAGCGTTCGCAGGACGACCTGCTTCTCCGTTTTCTCGACGAGGATTCCCGTCACGACCTTGCCGTCCTGCGTCTCGACAAGGTAGGTGACGTACTTCGGGTCGATGACTTTCGACGGCTCGAGGATGCTCTCGAGGATCTGGCCGCGCGAGTACTTCTTGCCGACGTCGCTCAGATCGGGGCCGAGGCTGCCGCCTTTGCCGTCGATCTTGTGGCAGGTGGCGCATTGCAGGCCGGCGGACTTGAAGAACAGCTCGCGGCCGCGCGCGGCGTCCCCTTTCTTCGCCAGAATCTGCTCCGGGCGGATGACGCTGCCCAATCGCTTCGTGCGCTGATCGGCGGGGACGAAGCGCTCGAACAGGTCGCGAACGAGCGGATTGGAGTGAGCGAGGGCGGCCTTGAGCACCTCACCGCGCACGGGCGGCGGGATGCCGTCGCCGCCCATCGCGTCGGCGAGCATCAGAGCACTCGTCGTGGAGGAGAGCGACTTCTGAATGAGCGCGGCCCGCGCTTCGCGAGACGATTTGCCTTTTAGTCCATCGAGCAGGGCCGACTCCTCCTTCGCCGGCAGCCGGCGAATCCAGTCGCGGATGAGCGCCAGGCCGCGCTCGTCGATCACCTCGGAGCCCATGTGCGGCATGCGGCCGGGGCCGAGCTTGGCGAGGCGATAGAAGAGGACCGACTTGAACGGGTCGCCGGGCGCGACGATGCTGGCGCCGGCGATCTCGAACGTGCCCTGGCTGGGGCGGACGCCGAGCATCTTCGTGCTGTCGAGCGCGACGCCGTGGCGCAGGTCGATGGTCGCCGTCCCGCCCGCGCCGAACTGATGACAGTGGGAGCAGTTGACATGGAGATAGGACCGCGCCCGCTGCTGGATGTCGTTGGCCGGGTCGTAGGGATCGACCAGCCTCTCGGTCGGGGCCTTGCGGGGCTTCTCGACCTTTTTGTCCCAGTCCCGATCGAGGAACGTGATCATGCCGGCGTGCTCAAGCGCCCGGAACTGATGGTCGACCACCCCGTGATAATCGTGGTTGCGATTGAGCTGCGTGGGATTGAAAGCGAGGGTATAACCGGACCAGGGATTGTGGCAGGTCATGCACTCCGTGCGCGAGGCGAAATGCCAGCGCTGCTCTCGTTTGCCGCCCGGCGCCTTGGCATCGACGATCTTCAGCTCGCGGTCCATCCCCTTGGCGTCGACGAGGCTGGCGTCGGTCTGCTCGTCGTTCCAGGCGTAGGTGTAGGCGTGCCAGTCGCCGTCGAAATGGAGGATTTGCGTCTCCAGCTTGCGCCGGCTCTTGGGATTGCCGCGCTCCATCTCCATCGACAGCGTCTTGACCAGGACGCCGTCGCCCGGGAAGTAGACCTCGCCGCTATTGTTGGGCCAGGGGGGCTGGCTGCTGTAGATCTTGGCGACGCTCGTCCCAGGCAGCGCCACGAACCGCTCCGCCGAGGCGTGGTCGGCCCACAGCTCCGCGTTCACGGAGAAGGGAACGACACCGTCCATCGGAACCTGCTTCTTGACGTCGGCGAAGAGGCCGGTCTCGCTCAGCTTGCGCGGGAAGTCCTTGCGATACGCCTTCACCGCCTCGTTCGGGACGAGCTTGTGGATGGAGCCTGCTTCGTCGTGATTGACGTAGTACAGTTCCCGGTCGTGATCGAGGCCGAAGGCGACGACGCGCTCCTTGGTGGCGGCCAGCTCCTCGAAGGAGACGATCTTGTCGCCGTCGAGCTTGGCGCCCCAGACCTTGCGGGTGACCCAATCGCCGAAGAGGTAGAGGCCTTTGAGATCGGGGTTGAGCTTGCCGTGGTAGACATAGCCGCCGGTGATGGAGGCGGACTCGGAATGGGGCAGGGCGAGGGCGGGCGGAAGGATGGGAGTCGGTCCGCGCTTGGTTTCCGGGCGGACTGGCTGCGGACCTTCCATGATGGACCAGCCGTAGTTGCCTCCTTTCTTGACGCAGTAAATCATCTCCCAGGATTCCCAGCCGACATCCCCGACCCAGAGCCGGCCGGTTTTCCGGTCGAAGCTCATGCGCCAGGGATTGCGGAAGCCGTAGGCCCAGATTTCGGGGCGATTGCCCGGCGTTTTCACGAAGGGGTTGTCGGACGGGATGGAGTAGTTTCTCCGGGAGCTCACGCCGCCCGGCTCGCCTTTGTCCGGGTGGTCGACATCGATGCGGAGGATGCAGCTCAGGAGATCGGAGTTGTCCTGGCCGGTCGTGAGGCCGTCGGGGGGATTGGGGCCGGCGCCGTCGCCGGTGGAGATGTAGAGATAGCCGTCGGGCCCGAAGTGGAGGTCGCAGCCGTTGTGGCCGCCGCCGAGCCAGGTGATGATGATCTTTTCACTGGCCGGGTCGATGCGGGGCGGGTCGGTGTCGGTAAGGCGGAAGCGGGAGATGCGCGAGCCGTCCTCGAGCTGCTTGCTTCCCTTCGGGTTGAGGATGTAGCAGACGTAGCAATAACGGTTCTCGGTGAATCGCGGATGGAAGACGAGGGCGTAGAGATCGCCGATGCCGGAGCTGCGTTTGGGGTCGACCGTCTTGATTTCCTTGCGCAGGTCGATGACGAGGTCTGCTTTCTTGACGGCGAGGTCGATGGGGAAGGAGTAGATCCTGGCGCCCTGCTCGCAAACGAAGAAGCGATGGATGCCGGGGGCGGTGGTGAGGTGGAGCGGGTTCTTGAAGGTGAGGTGTGGGAAGGCGCGCTCGGAGCGATAAGGGGGCGGCGGCTCAGGGGCGCCCTTGATGCGGGAGGCGGTCCAGGGGATGCGCTTGGCGAGGCCGAAGGGCTTTGTGTCGGCCGGCTGGGCGACGGCGCGGGAGGGGGTGAGGAGCCAGCAGAGAAGAAGACCGACGCGCAAAGGATTCATCATGGTACGCGATGGCGGATCGAGAAGACGAAGAGTATGGGAACAACGTACCAGAGAAACTCCGGCAAGCCAATCCCTCGCCCGCGTCGTCTACAATCCAGGAGACTCGTCCTCCGCTTTCAGGAAATCCAATGAACGCCGTCGGCCGCTGCATCCTCGTCGTCGCCGCGTGTTCCGCCTGCCATGCCCCGGCCGCCGCACAGGAGGCCGCCGATCTGCCGCGCGGCGCCATTCGCCGGCTGGGCAGCGTGAACCTGCGGCATGATAGCGTCCTCTCCGCGGTCTTCACGCCGGACGGCTCGAGGCTCATTACCGGCGGGCGCGACATCCGTGTCTGGGAGTCGAAGTCGCGGCGGCTCGTCCGGACCATCCCGCTCGAGGAAGGCTATGTCCGCCAGATGCACGTCACGGCCGACGGCAAGACGCTGTTCGCCTTCCCGGACCTGACCGGCTGCGTGCTCGTGTTCGACCTGGAGTCAGGCAAGCGGATCACCCGCATCGCGGCGAAGGAGAAGAACCTGGCGTTCACCACGTTCGCCGTCTCGCCCGACGGGCGGACGATTGCCGCGGGCAGTTTCACGCGCACGGACCGGTTCGACGTCGAGCGCCGCGCCGAATTGACGCTGTGGAACGTCGCGACCGGGGAGAAGATCCGCACCTTCCCGGGCCACAAACGCATGGAGTCGCTCGGCGCGGAGTTCAAGACCTACCTGGCGGTCGATTCGCTCGTCTTCTCCCGCGACGGCAAACTGCTGGCGTCCCTCTCCAGCGCGCAGGACGACGCCGTCCGTGTTTTCGACGTCGCGACCGGCAGGGAGAGGCACGCGCTGCGCCGCTTCCCCCTGGTCACGGGGGGCTTGGGCGGCTTGACCTTGACGCCGGAAGGTCGGTTGGCTGTCGTCAGCGCGGAGGGTCGTGATCTCCACAAAGCGGTCGTCAGCTACTGGAACATGGAGACAGGCAAGCGCGAAACCGAGGTCAACACCGCCGGGACATCCTGGTTCCACGCCTATTCAGCCGACGGCAAGTGGATGGCGGGCCTCGGTCAGCAGATGGAGGTTCACGTCTGGGATCGCCAGACGCGCGCAGAGCGCTACGCCGGCGGCCGGCGCGGCGGCGGCGGCCCGGTGCTCTTCAGCAAGGACGGGGACACGCTGGTCGTTTGCCGCGGCGCCTTCGTCGAGCTCATCGACCTCAAGACCGGCCGCGACATCCTGCTCGAGGAAGGCCATTCCGGAAAGGTCCGGACGCTCGATGTCAATCAGGACGGCAGCGCCATCGTCTCCGGCGGCGACGACGGCGCCGTCCTCGTCTGGGACGTCAAGACCGGCAAGCCGCGCCGCCTGATCGACCTTGGCGGCAATGGGGCCTGGTCGGTCGCCTTCAGCCCCAGCGGCAAGAACGTCGCCGCCGCCAATCATTTCAGCCAGGTGATCGTGTGGGACTCCGCCTCCGGCAAGGAGCAGCACCGCTTCAGCGTGAGCCGGCCCGACGACTTCGCCCGCTATGCCACGCGCATCGCCTTCGCTCCCGACGGCAAGACGCTCGGCGTCGCGACATCGAGCAGGACCGCCTACGAATTCTTCGACACGAAGACCGGAGCGCCCACCTTGAACTGGCGCTTCGGTCAGCCGCTCGGCGCCGCCAACGTCCCCTTCTGCTTTTCCCCGGACGGCAAGCGCTTCGCCGGCCTCTACTCGGATACGGGACCGGACGGCCGCGTCGCCCTCTGGGACATGAGCGAGAACCCGCCGCACGTGATCGGAGGCGACAGGGAGGGCGTGCTCGACATGGCCTTTTCGCCCGACGGCGAATACCTCGCCTGGTCGACCGAGAAACGGGTGCGCCTCTGGGACCTGCGCGAGGGCAAGGAGTTGAAGACGTTCAAGAGCGACCCGGCCAGCCACTGCCTCGCCTTTTCTCCGGACGGCCGCTATCTCGTCAGCGGCCGGACGTTCCACCCGCTAAACTTCAAGGCGCGGCCGCTGGCGCTGCCGATCCAGCCGAGCCGGTTCGCCTTCTCGCGCGACGGGCGGGCGCTGGCGGCGGTGGCGGAGGATGGGTTCACGTTGCTGGTGTTCGAGATGAGCAAGTTGGCCAAGTAGAATTTCGAAATCGCCGCTTCCGCCCCTGCGCCGTTTGCGCCGGGGCCAGCGTATAGACCAGCCTGTCCATGCCGCGCTTTCGGAGGCTCCGATGAACACCGCACTGCACGCCTTGCTCGCCCTGCTCCTGACGAGCCGCGTCGTCTTTGCCGAAGACGAGGAACTCAAGTTCAAGATCACGACGAAGAAGAAGGGGGACACCGTCGAATTTCGGGCAAACGGGGACAAGGTCCTGTTCATCGTGACCAGTCCCTTCGGCATCGGTCAGGCGGTTATCGAGCGGGAGGCCATGACGTGGCCGAAAGGGGTGGCTCTCCGGCTGCGTCTCAAGGGACTGGAGAGCTTCAAGGTTTCCAGCGGCAAGGCGACCCTGCAGGCGGCGGTGTCCGTTGTCGAGGGCAAAGCGCAGACACGTCAGTGGAAGGACGGCAAGGAGGACGCTCCGCTCGACGAGAAGAGCCCGTTCTGGATGGACGTTCGCGTCATCGGCAGCGATGGCAAGCCGGCCGGAAAACTGCCCCTCAAGGACGGCTATTTCGAGCTGACGCTGCCGCGCGCGTTCTTCGAGGGCGCCCCGCCTTCCATAACGGTGAGCTGGATCGACTTCTACCGCGGCTAACAGGGTGTTGCCGAACGTGGGGCAGGCGGCCTCGCCTGCCGGGAGTGGCAGGCCAGGCGGCCTGCCCACGTGGTTCTGAAACACCTCCGAACGGGGACTGTCATTCCGCGGCGCCGAATTGATCCCTCAGCTCGCGTTCCATCTCCTCCGCCAGCTCGAGCTCCTTGAGCCGCAGGTCGTTGACTTCCCAGCGATCGTCCGGCTTGACGAAAAGCCGTCCCTCGGCCGGCTTCTCTTCGGGATCGCGCAGCGGCAAAAGCAACGCCCAGTCGCGCCGCCGCAGCGACGTCTCGCGGAGCCGGCCGCGTTCGAGCCCGGCATAGGCCGTGCTGCGAATCTCTTCCGTCGCCCCGGCAAGGAGGGGCAGGAAGCTACGCCCATCTCCTTGCACCGGCTCTGCCGACGCCGCCTCGATCAGGCCGGCGAACAGGTCGACCGGCTGCGTGAGCGCCGCCACGCGTCGGCCGGCGTGACGCTCGCCCGGGAAACGGACCAGCAGCGGCAGGTGGGCCCGCTCCTCGTGCAGGAGCGGGACGCCGTCGCCGACGACGCCGTGCTCTCCGAGCGGCAGGCCCGAACGCGCCGTGACGACGAGCAGCGTCTCGTCGGCCCAGCCGCCGTTGACGATGGCGCGGCACAGGCGGTCGAGCTGGGCGTCGAAGAACGTGAGGGCGGCGGCATAGGTCTGACGCAGGCGGCGGCAATCGGCGACGGAGAGGGGCGCCACGTGTCCTCGCGGCGGATCGGGCCAGGGTTCCAGCGTCGCCTCGGCGGCATCCAGCGCCGACGGCATTTCCTCTTCGTCGTCCTCGAACTCTTCGTCGTCCTCGAACTCGTCTTCTTCCTCCTCATGTTCTTCGTCTTTGCTGTCGTCCTCGAAGTAGACCCAGAGCAGGTCGCCGGGCAGCGACCAGGGGGGCAGCAGGGAGGGGCCGTCGATCCAGAGAAGCGCGGAGCGGTCCTGTTGCCAACCTTCAAGAGCGGTCAGGCATGAATCGGCAAAGGCGACGCTTTGCGGTGCGACAAGGCTCGTCGTCCAGCCGCGTGCTTTGAGGAGATCGAGAAGATCGGCAGCGCCGGCGGGACGAAAGCCGTAGCGACCGGTGCGGGCGCTGCTCGGCTCGTCGCGCCGGAGCAGGGGATAATCGGCGAAATGGCTGTCGAAGACGACCGCTTCACAGGCGAGGCTGTCCAGCGTGGGCGTGGCGACCCAGTCGGCGCCGTAGCAGCCCAGGAAGGCGAGGGAGAGGCCGGTGGCTTCGACGACGACGATTTTCATTGACAACGCGCCATGTTCGGAAGCCTCAGAGCCGGAAGCGTGAGCGACGCTTTGTCCGCGCGACAGCCGAAGACATCCGTCGCTTACGCTTCCGGCTCTGACAAGCCGGTGCGTCGCTTACGCTTTCGGCTCTGACAAGCCGCTTTCGGCTCTGAAGATCACTTCAAGGTGGATAGATACTCCACCAGGTCGCGAAGTTCGCGCGGCGTCATCTTGGTGTGCAGGTCGGCGGGCATCGCTGACGGCCCGCGGGCGCGGAACTCGATGTCGGCGGTCGGCACGGTCAGCGCGGCGCCTTCGGGCGTCACCAGCCGCACCTCCTTCTTGTCCTCGCTCTTGAGGACGCCCGATTTGACCGTGCCATCCAGGAGGTTGAGGACGACCGTCTCGAAGCCCTTGGCGATCTGCTTGTTGGGATCGACGATCGATTCGAGCAGGTAGTCGCGTTTGTATTTCTTGCCGACGTCACTCAGGTCCGGGCCGACGTCGCCGCCGACGCCGCCGATCTTGTGGCAGCGGACGCAGGAGAGGTCGGTCTTGTCGAAGAAGACGCGCTTGCCCGCGTCGGCGCTGCCCCCCGCGAGCGACTCGCGCCACTTCGCCAGGTGGTCCTTCGTATCGAGCTGCTTCTCACGCTCGGCCAGCTTGCGCTTTAGGTCCGGAGTGTTGAGCTGCCGTGCCGCTTCCAGAATGTCGAGCTGAAGTTCCGGCATCGATCTCCCCTTGATGGAGTCCTCGAGCAGCGAGAGGATCAGTTTCTCGGCCCCGGCCGTCTTGATCTTGGGCAGCAGCCCGATCGCGCTCTGCTGCTCGATGTAGTGCCCCTTGTCGAGAACGGCTCCGATCGATTTCAGCGCATCCTCGGGCTTGGCGCTGAGCAAGGTGATGCGGCGCCCCTCGCCGCGCAGACGCGGATCGCTGTCCTTGAGCGCGATCTCCGCCGACGCTTGCAGTCCCTTGTCCTTGAGCGCCTCCAGGGCCCTGAGCGTTTCGACACGGACCGCCGCCGGGCGCTTCAGATCGGCGACGATGTCGCGCAGCAGCGGGCCGACTTCCTTGATGCCGTGGCGCGCGGCGGTCTTCGCCCCCTCGGCCCGCACAGCATCGGGGCCGGTCATGATGCCGGTCAGATGGCGCCGCAAGGCTGCCGAGGCGACCGCTCCCTCGCGCTTCTCCAGCGGGCGATAGAGGCCCATGATGCGGTCGCGCTGCTTGGGGGTCTCCCATTCGCGCAACATGGCAAGCGCTTCGACGCGCAGGTTGGCCGGCGCGGTCGACTTCGCCGCGAACGCCGCCAGCGCCTCGGCGTTGTCCGCGGTACCCTGGCGATAATTGGCGTTGAGCGCCCGTAAAAAAAGCGGCTCGCGGACCTCCGCCGGCATCGCCGCCCAGTTCACGGTCGTTCGATGCAGGAACGCCGCCAGGCTCGGCAGCGCCTTGTTGATGGGGGCGTCGTTGATCGCCCGCGCGGCTTCCAGTGCCAGGTAAGGGTCGATGTCTCCCAGAAAGCGGACGACCTCGGGCATGCCGAGGCGGCGCATCGCCAGCAGGGCCGCGTGCCGCACGTCCTTCGACGAATCCTCCGCCGCCTTGAGCAGCGTCTTCTCGTCCCTGGCGCCGGCGAGCGCCATCACGCCCGCGTGGCGCAGGTACACGTCCTCCCCCTTGTTCTCGCGCAGCATGTCGAGGACCGCGGGCAGCGCCGACGCGTTCCCGATGCGGCCCAGCGCAAGCGCCGAGAAGAAGCGGACGCGCGGCTCTTTGTCGTTCAGATTCTTGACGAGAACGGGCAGGGCGTCCGCGTCGCGATGATCCCCCAGCACCTTCGCCGCCTGGGATCGCACCTCCGCGTCGCCGTCTTCCAGCAACGGCAGCAAGCCGCGCAGCACGCGCGGCGCCTTATACGCAGTCTGGCCGACGCCCCAGATGCCGTGCAGCCGGGCCAGGCCCTTGCCTTCGGTCGCCGCCTTGGTCAACAGCGCCGTTTCATTGCGGCTCGCCAGCTCGAACTGCGCCTCCTGACGAATGCGCTGGTCCTTGTGCTCGAGCAGCTTGAACAGCGCGAGCGGCTCGCGTTTCGCCATCCCCTCGGCGAGCAGCGTCTTCACTTCGAGGATCGTCGGATCCTTGGCGCGGTCGGGGTCGTAGACCTTGTAGATGCGGCCCTTGCCGGTGAGGCCCCAGCCTTCGACCCAGTCGAGGACGTAGAAGCCGCCGTCGGGGCCGAAGTCGCAATCGGTCGCCAGGATGGACCAGACGAAGTTGTGCCGGTCGACGACCTTGAAGCCCGCCCCCTTCGGCTCGTTGGCGAAGGCGTGGATGCCGCTGCCCCCCGAGCCGCCGCGGAAATCGACGAGGAAGAAATGCTTCTGATACTTCTCGGGCAAGAGCGTGACGCCCGGGTTGTACGTCAGTCCGGCCGGGCCGCTCGCGATGTGCTCCAGCGGCGGCAGGTGGGCGCCCGCCTGGCCGGGGAACTGCTTGTGCCAGAGGCGCTCGGCGTTCCACGGGCCGAGGCTCTTCTGATACTGGTAACCGATGCGCCAGCCGCTATCGCCCCCCTCGACGCAGTAGACCCAGCGGGCCGCGTCGCCGCCGTCGGCGTTGTTGTCGCCGGTGAAGAGGTTGCCGTGCTCGTCGAAGGCCAGCTCTTGCGGATTGCGCAGGCCGACGTGGAAGATCTCGAGGTTGGCGCCGTCCGGGTCGCAGCGGAACACCGCGCCGGTATCGGGGGTCGACACGAGGACCTTGCCATCCTTCTCGATGTGGGCGCCGCGATCGCCGACGGTGAAGTAGAGCTTGCCGTCCGGCCCGAAGCGCAGGCCGTGCAGGTCGTGGCCGAGGAAGGAGATGTGGACGCCGTAGCCCTCGTGGAGCGACTTCTTGACCTCGGCCTTGCCGTCGCCGTTCTTGTCTTCGAGGAGCCAGAGGTGGGGGATGTTGGTGTACCAGACCTTATTGCCGCGGGCGAGGACGCCGGAGCCGAGGCCGTCGGCGGGGTCCTTGAAGCCGCCGGCGAAGACGCTGGCCTGATCGTAGACGCCGTTCTCCTTGGAGCTCCAGATGAGGCGGACGCGGTCCTGCTCGCGGCCCGCCTCGGCCAGGTACTTGTACTTCTTGTAGACGGCGAGGCGATCGGCGACGGTCCGCGCCGCCAGTTCATCCTCGAGCCAGGGCCGGCCGCGGTTGTCCGGAACGCCGGCGTGGAGGCGGAACGTCTCGGCGACGAAGATGCGCCCCTTGCCGTCGAAGCAGAACGACACCGGGTTGGCGAGCAGCGGCTCCGCGGCGGTGAGGTCGATCTTCAGTCCCTTGGGCCGCTGGATGCGTGGGATGGCTTTGAGGCCCTCGTCGGACGGGCCCTTGATTCGCTTGGCGTAGGGATCGGGATCGTCGGCGCGGGAGAGGGGCAGGGCAAAGAGGGGGATGGCGAGGAGGAGAACAGCGGCGCGGCGTGGCATGGAGGGACCTTTGCGGGAGAGAAGGAAGGCGGAGGGCAGACTTCCATTCTATCGAGGCTACCGCGGCGCGGCGGGGTTGGCAAGCGGGGGCCGGGCCGTTGCGGCATGCCCAGTTAGCGCCTCTCCGAAGCGGTCCCCTCCTGTCGCTGCGCCAAGACGCGGCGAGCCTCGGTCAAACGCGACCGAAGAGATTCTTCCGTCCAGGGCCATTGCGGAGCAGAGGCGGGAGGCGGTCCCTTTCCCGCCTCCTCCTGCTCGACCGGATCGGGTAGCGCGGCGGTGATCAGCAGCGCCAAGTCGGCTGGCACGACGCCGTGGCCGATCTGCAGTCGCTTTGCGGGCCCTTGCCCTTCGCGAAAACGGGCCTCATCGAACATCCAGTGACGAAGGAACACCTCCTCGTCAGGGGACAGTTTCATTTGGGGGAGCATCTTCAGCATAGGTGTACTCCGAGAACGGCGAATGCGAACCGGGCTGGGTGAAACGATGACGCAGGGCCCAGTCGGGTAGCGGAACGCCGGGCGCGACGCCGTCCGCCTGCTGTTTCGCTTCCAACTCCACTCGACCGTATCGGAAAACGGGCCAGCCGGATGGGGGCGCCTGAACGCTTGTCATCAAAACCGATCAAAGCGCCGCAGTAAGGGCAAGCCAGGGCGGCGCCCGGTTGAGCCCGGAACAACAGACGGAACCCAAGCTCCGAGTGCCTCGCCGACGGTACGCATTCGAGGAGCGCGTCCAGAATCAAGCCGTTACACCACAGGCAGTGAATGCTCCAATAGGGCATGGGGCGCTGCCGACAGTTGGTTGCGCGTACGCCCCTTCGATGATGTCAAACTAACGCAGAAAGGGATTGTCATCAAGCCGGGGCGGCGTCTCCAACAGCCGAAGGAGCGGTTTGCCTTCGTAACGAGACCTCATTTCCATCCCTCAAATCATATCAGGGTCTTCGGTAAGCATGTCAATGAACTCACCGAACGAGTCTGCCACATGGACAAGTCGCATCCCCTCATCATGGATGCAAAGTTCGACACTTGGCGGCTTACGATCGAACAACAGCAGAATCTGATTTCCTCCGTCATCATCAGCGATGGGTACGATATTACGGTGAAGTGCGCCCCGCCATGCCTTGGATGCCCCCCATAGACCTTCAAGATCGTCCCGATCGTCGTTCAGGAAATAGAAACGACTCACGCCCCATAGGACGTCCTCTATCAATCCTTTGGGCCTGAACGCGTTGCGTTCCGGATGCCCGCCGTTCGAGTGCCGCAGAAAAAACACGTAGTCGTCTGGAAGACTGATTCCGAAGTGGGATTGAAAGTCGGACAATTCGGCGGCGGTAGGCTGGTTCCGGGTAACGGGGCGCCCACCTTCATTCACGTTGAGTTCGTCTAGGTTCCTCATGTCCAACCTCTGCCGCTAATGTCTCCGCGGGGCAGACGCTGGCAAAGCCCGTTCAACGTCCACACGTATCCACCCACGGCGCCAAGGTCAGGGTGTAGGATTCCCCGCCAGGGCCGCCACAGCGGATGCGAGCGAACAGGGCTTCGATCAAGCCGCGGGCGCCAGGGCTTGCGAGCGCGCCTGCTGCAACAGGTAGTTCAACGCGCCGAAGAGTACGTCGAGGTCATCCACGGTGAAAGCGCGCGGATCTTGCGTCAGCGTGGACCCGTCGAGCTTGCCGAAGTACCAGATGCGGCCGTTGGAGACGCCGGCGTGAATCAGGCGGGAGGCGCGGTCGTTCAGGCGTTGGGCCGCGATCATCGCCGCGAGGCATTGGCCCCAGCCGGCGTCGAAGTCGTCCCGCTTCGCCTCGACGAACAGCACGTACGGCTGCTCGCGGACCGGTCCGAGCGGGGAGCGCCTGGCGAAGAAGTAATCGGGGAAGCCGGTAAGCGATTCGTCGCCATGAAAAGCCACGTGGCTCCAGAGCATGAGCGAATCGCTGAAGGGTAGCCAGGCCTCCTGGAGGATGGGGGCGATCAGGAACTCGCAAATCGCCTCTTCCGACGCGCTCACCGGAGCGTTGGCGCGGATGAACTTCAGACGCTCGCGGAAGCGGTCGTCCACCGCCCGCGCCGCCGGACGCACGAACTCCTGCTCGACCACGTGCACCTGGTAAGAGCGGACAACTTCTTCAAGGGTCTTGAACGTACCGAAGGCCATGGGTGGTACTCCGCAACGAGCCGCATGCGAAACGCCCGCCGCTTACTCTGCAAAGCCTCCGTGCGCGGCTCGGACAGACCATGTCAGCCTAACCAAAATCGGCGGCATCAGCAACCGACGGAACAAGGTGTTCATCAAGGCGTGGCCTTTCCATTATCGCCTCGGCGGCGCGCGCTTTCGATGTCGGTTGAGGGGGTGGCCAGGGCCGAAGTGAACGAGAAGGGCGCGCGGGGCGGAGGGAAGGGCAAGCGACGCTTGCGGTTGCGGCGAATTGCCGTGCTTGATCACTCGTAGTGGGAATTGATCGAGAAGGGGAGATTCACGAGAAGATCGCGGCCGCGCCGTAGACGACGGTCAGGCTGGCGAAGACGAGGGTGAGCGTGTGATACCCGGCCTTCAGCCACCAGGTCGTCAGGAATGGCCGGGCGTCGAGCACGGTCTGGAGCGAGAGCCGGATCCCCCAGAAGACGGCGATGTACGCGCAGACTGAGCGCGCAAGCAGGGAGCCGGAGGCGAGCGTCTCCGCATTCAGCACCGAGATGGTTCCCAGGGCGACGATGCTGAGGACGATGTAGCCGCCGTAGACCCAGAAGAGCTGGCGGTGCAGGCGGGGCAGGGCGGCGAGGTCGCGTTTCCAGTTGAGCCGCAGCGGCACGAGGGCGCTGGCGATCAGGATGCCGAAGTGCATCAGGCCGGCGATGAAGAGGATGGTGGCAATTGTCGGGCGCATGAGCTCTCCTCACAACGAGCCGAGCCGCCGCCAGGAACGGCAGCACGACATTGTGGATGAACCAGGGATGGAACAAGAGGAACGCCGGTCCCGCGATGACGGCGAGCGCGAAGGCCCGGCCGGTCCAGCCGCGGCCCAGACCGAGGCGCCGGCCGGAAGCGGAACGCTCGAAAAGGACGCCGAGCGCTTGCACGAGGAAGTAGCCCGTCGGCAGACCGAAGCCCGCGCCGGCCGGGAGCGAGATGACCAGATCGTGGATGAGGCCGCTGACCAGGAAGGAGACGAGCAGCGCGGCCGTCGCGCCCCACCGGGAGGCGAGCGGCCGGAAGAGGCGCCGGTGCGTGATGTCGCGAAAGGCCGTGTTCCAGCGGCGGCCCCAGAAATCGGCGACGCTCGTCGCGGCAAGAGGATGATTCATCAGCGGCGGCGCCGGTCGGCCGCACGTTCGCCACAGACAGCTCAACAGGTGAAAGAGGCCGAAGTGCAGCAGGAGGACGAGGCCGGTCATGCCGACCCAGCCCGCGAGCAGCGCGTGGTCGTCAGGAAGAGCCTCGATCGCGAGGCCGAGCAGCGCGGCGCCGAGCAGGGCGCTGGCGGCGCCGCGCAGCCACTCGGCCACCCGCGGAACCCTCGTCGGGGTGTGGAGAAAGCCGGCGGCGTCCAGGCCCGGCCAGGCGAAGCAGTAGACGACGAAGCGGGAGAAGGGCGCGGCCGCGACCCCGATCAGCGAGAGCGCCTTGCACGCGAAGAAGATGGAAGCGGCCAGCAGCCACATTTGCGCCCAGGCGGAGGGCGCCATGCCGGCGGCGCCGGCCGCCGCGCCGCTTGCCGTCAGGCACAGGCTCAGGAACAAAGTTCGCATCGTCGCCTCCACGATGCGAACCGCGGCGGAGCGGGACGATTAACAACCGGCTGCGGCGTTGGCCGGGCTCATGTCTGCATTGTCGGGATCGTTCATTTTTTCTTTGCCGATTTCGGTTGCGCAGCGGATTTCTCAGGTGAACGCCAAGCGCGAGGCTTGCGCCGAGCGCTTCCGCGGCGTGCGTGCTGCCTGGCCATGGCATCGACTCGAGCGACCGACGCCAACTCTTGTTCGCTGCTCCGGCCGGCGCCGAAGGCGATCCCGGTCCCGGCTGTGATCGACTCCTATCGTTTCGTGCGCCCGCTTGGCCGGGGCGGGATGGGGATGGTGTGGGAGGCGGAAGACACGGCCCGGGAGCGGCGGGTGGCGATCAAGCTGATTCCCCAGGCGCGGCTCACCGGGGCTTCGCGGCTGCCGTGGGAGATCCGGCTCGCGCGCAGCATTCGGGATCCGCACGTCGTCTCTTGTTACGGCGCCGGCGTCTATGCCGGCGGCGTCTACCTTGTCATGGAGTTCATGGCGGGAGGGTCGGTTCAGGCGCTCGTGGACGCCGGCCCGCTGGCCTGGCCCGAAGCGACACGGCTCCTGATGGACGCGTGTGCCGGCGTCATGGCACTGCACGCGCGGCGCATCGTTCATCGCGACATCAAACCCGCCAACCTGCTCCGTAGCGACAAGGGCGTCTTGAAGATAGCGGACCTCGGCCTGGCCGGACGGATCGGGGCGCCGCCCGGCCCAGGCGCGCCTTCGTACGCCGGCACGCCGCACTACATGAGCCCCGAGCAGTGCCGCGGCGCGGCGTGCGATGCGCGGACGGACATCTACGCGCTCGGCGCCACGTATCACGCGCTGCTCACCGGCGCGACGCCGTACCCCGACGCCATCCCGCTGCGGGTGCTGTTCGAGCACTGCTCGGCCCCGCCGCCCGACCCGCGCCGCCACCGGCCGCGCGTGCCCGCCGCCTGCGCCGCGATCGTCCTGAAGGCCATGGCGAAGGCCCGCGCCGACCGCTTTGACAGCGCCCATGCCCTGCGGCGGGCCCTGGGCGCCGTGCTCCGCGGGAGGTCGGACTCGTGGCGGACATGACCCAACCTCCGGAGCAGCTGGGCCTGATCTCCACGCACTGGCCCTCGATCACCGATCCGGCGAAGTTCGTCTTGCGCTATGCGCCGGCGATCCGCGCCTACCTGCACGCGCTCCTGCCGCAGCCGGCCGACGTGGATGAAGTCTTGCAGGAGATTCTGCTCCATGTGCTCGAACGCGGCTTCACGCCGGAGCGAGTCCGCCGCGGCCGCTTCCGCGATTACCTCATCGCCACCGTGCGTTACAGCGCCTGGAAGACGCTGCGGCGCAAGAAGGCGCAGCCTTTGAGCGCCGAGCAGGTCGACGGGCTGCCGGCTTCGCCCGCCACGGCCGCGGACGCGCAGTGGCGCGCCGACTGGCGCCAGTGCCTCCTCGACTGGGCCTGGGCCACGCTCGAGAGCCGGCAGCGCCGCTCTCCCGGGAACTGGCACTACACCGCCCTCAAGCTGACGACCGACCACCCGGAGGCCGACTCCAAGACGCTGGCGCGTCGGGTCGGCGCCAAGCCGCCCCTTTCGGCCGTCGCGTTCCGCAAGCAACTGAGCCGGGCGCGTGCGGCGTTCGCCCGGGCCCTGGTCGACGAGGTGGAGCGCAGCCTCCAGGCGCCGACGCCGGAGGCGGTGCTGGAGGAACTCGCCGACCTGGGCCTCCTCGAGTACGTGCGACCGTACTTGCGCCAACGCCAAAAGCGCCGCGCCTAGCCCTCAGTGACGTCCGCGCCACGTTCACAGCCACCGCACCGGACGAGGATTCGTTGCATTCACACCCAGACCCCTGCCCTGCAACGAATTCTGCGCCGATCGCCCTAACGTCTGAAGCCCCATGGCTTAAATAGGTTGCACGCCGATCTGCAATCCATTCTCGCAAATTCTAATTCGCACTCTCGACCACCTGGAGCGTCTGGTTCGCCGCCACGCCGTTCAGCCGCGTGACGCGGCCGTCGGGCCATTCGACGACGACGTCCACCGTCGTGCGGCTGCCGAGACCGAAGTGCCGCTCCGTCTGGCCGTAGCCGTAATAGCTGGTGGCGACCTGGAAGTCGTACTGGGCGATCTGCTCGAACCAGAGGAGCTGGTTCGTGCCGGCGGCGAAGATGCTGATCTTGGCGCCTGCCGCGCCGGCGTCGCCCGGCAGGCCCACCGGCCGGACGTTGAGCCAGTTCCCCTGCGCCACGTCGTTGCGGTAGACGTTGAGGGTGCGGGTCGGGAAGGTCTGGTTGTAGCCGATCATGTCGATGTCGCCGTCGCCGTCGATGTCGCCGAACGCGACGCCGTCGTCCACGGACATGGCGGCCGTGTCCTTGATGCCCCAGGTGTCGTTCATGTAGGTGAAGTTTCCGCCGCCCGTGCCGCGCAGGACCTTGAGGTAGTACTTGCCGTCCATGATGATGTCGAGGATGCCGTCGTTGTCGACGTCGGTCGTGATCGCGGTCCCCCAACTCGTGTAGTCGAGCGAGCCGGCCGCCACGCCGCTGATCGCGTTCGGCTTGACAGTGAAGTGGCCGTGACCGTCGTTGAGATAGATCACGGGCGGCATCGACTTGTTCTGGATGGCGATGAAGTCGACGTCGCCATCCTGGTCGAAGTCGCCGATGCCCTTGGCGATCGTGCCGTTGGCCGGGATGCCGGCGCTGGCGGTCATGTCCGTAAAGGTGAGGTTGCCGTTGTTGTGCCAGTAGAGGGTCTTGCCGGGCGTGCCGTCGTAGTTGCCGCCGACGAGGACGAGGAGGTCGGTCTTGCCGTCGCCGTCGAAGTCGGCGGGGAGGAAGCTGGCGTTGTCGTTGGAATCCGTGCCGGCGATGACGAAGGAGAGGCTGCCTTCGGTGAAGCCGCCGTTTCCGTCGCCGAAGTCGACGACCAGGCCCGGCGGCGCGGAGCGGAACCAGTCGACCTTGCCGTCACCGTTGAAATCGAACAGGACCTGGGAGCGGCTGGTGTTGGTGCCGCGTGTGACGCTGGTGGGCGTGAAGTTGACGTGGCCCGGCGTCGAGTTGTTGATCCACCACTGGCCGCCGCCGTCCTGGAACGTGGCGCTCAGATCGACCTTGCCGTCGCCGTTGATGTCGACCATCTCGTGGATCTCGGTGGTCGGGAAACTGCCGCTGGTGACGCGGGTGAAGTGGCCGTGGCCGTCGTTCAGCGCCGCGATCGCATTGCCGCCACCATGGCTGTCGAGGAAGAGATCGAGCGCGCCGTCGTTGTCCAGGTCGACGAGGTGCTCGCCGCTGAGCCACCAGTCGGGGTTGGTCTGGTACATCTGGTTGACGATGGCGTCGATGCCGCTGGCGGCGTTGATGTTCGTGAAGGCGCCGCTGGGCGGGGGTGTGTCGTTGTCGACGATGGTGAGCGTCGCCGCGGCGGGACTGCCGAGCGTGGCGCCGCCGGTCGGGCCGCTGAGCGTGAGGTTGACGGTCTCGGCGCCTTCGACGGCCGTGTCGTTGAGGATCGGCACGGTGAACGTCTTGCTGGTCTGGCCGGCGGCAAAGGTGAGCGTGCCGCTGGCGCCGGTGTAGTCGCTCCCGGCGGTGGCGGAGCCGTTGCTGGTCGCATAGTTGACGCTCACGCTGCCGTCGCTGCCGCCCGTGCGGGTCACAGTGATCGTGGCGGTCGCCTGACCCTCGTCGACGCTGAAGGCGGACGCGCTGAACCGCAAGGCGCCCGGCTGAGGCGCCACGTCATCGTCCTGAATCGTCAGCGTGGCCGTCGCCTGGCCGCCGAGCGTGGCGCCGCCGGTCGGGCCGCTGAGCGTCAGGTTGATTGTCTCGGCGCCTTCGACCAGCGCGTCGTTCGTGATCGGCACGGTGAAGGTCTTGCTCGTCTCGCCGGCGGCGAAGGTAAGCGTGCCGCTGCTCGCGGTGTAGTCGCTGCCGGCGGCCGCCGTGCCGTTGCTGGTCGCGTAGTTGACGGCGACGCTGCCGTCGCTGCCGCCGCTGCGGGTCACGGTGATGGTCGTGGCCCCACCGTTTTCATTGACGGAATAGGTCGCGCTGCTGAATTGCAGGGCGCCCGGTTGCGGGGTCGCGGAGCCGCCGTAGGTGACGCTCAGCTTGGGGCGGAGCGAGGCGGTGGCGTTCTCCGAAGCGTTGATGCGAACGATTTTCCCGGCGCTTTCATTGACCAGGAGGATGCCCTGGTCGGCGCCGGGATTATCGATCCAGCCCTGAATTACGGCCGGGTCGAGGTCGATGGTGATCGATTGCGCGCCGACGGCCCGGATGCCCGAGAGGACGAAGCTCTTGCCGGCGACGACGTCGCTGCCCTGACCCAGGGCGCCGGGCGTGACCCAGTCGCCGCCGTTCCCGCGGTGCAGCCAGCCGATCTGGCCGGCGCTGGCGCCGGGGGCGGCACTCCATGGCGCGAGCACGTAGTAGCCGCGAATGGTGGGATTGGCGTCCCAGGTGTCGACGCTCAGGGTCAGCTTGGCACTCGAGACGGTAACGCCCGCGGGGATGCCGAGATTGCCGAAGCGGACCAGGCCCTCCATGGTGTAGGCCCCGCTGCCTGTCGTCTGGTAGACGCCCAGCTGGGCGCCGTTGAACGTCGTCGTGCCGTTACCGCTCGTGTACTGGGCGTACTGGGTGGAGATGTTGACATCGGCCGTGCCGGTGTAGCCGTTGACGCCTTGCTGGAAGGTGACGGTGGTGGGCTGGCCGCTCGTGTCGTCGGAGTTGATGGTCAGCGTTGCGGTGGACGCGGCGCCGAGCGTGGCGCCGCCGGTCGGATTGCTGAGGGTCAACGTGACGGTCTCCGGGTTTTCTACCAGCGTGTCGTTGATGATCGGCACGGTGAAGGTCTTGGTCGTCTCGCCGATGCCGAAGCTGAGCGTGCCGCTGGTTGCGGTGTAGTCGCTGCCGGCGGTCGCCGTGCCGTCGCTGGTCGCGTAGTTGACGGTGACGGGGACGTTGCTGCCGCCGGTGCGCGTGACGGTGATCGTGACCGTGCCCTGATTCTCGTTGACAGTGAAGGCCGAGGCGCTGAACTGCAATACGCCGGGCTGCGCCACATCGTCGTCGTGGATCGTCAGGGTCGTCGTGGCTTGACTGCCGAGCGTGGCCCCGCCGGTGGGACTGCTCAGCGTGAGGGTGATCGTCTCGTCGGCCTCCACCAGCGAGTCGTTGGTGATTGAGACGGTGAAGGTCTTGCTCGTCTCGCCGTCGGCGAAGGTCAGCGTGCCGGAGGCGGCGCTGTAGTCGCTGCCGGCGGTGGCCGTGCCGTTGCTGGTGGCGTAGTTGACGGCGACGCTGCCCGCGCTGCCGCCGGTGCGGGTGACGGAGATGGTCGCGGTTCCGGCGTTCTCGTTGACGGTGTAGGAGGAGGCGCTGAACTGCAAGGCGCCGGGTTGAGCCACGTCGTCGTCGTGGATCGTCAGCGTGGCGGTCGATTGACTGCCGAGCGTGGCGCCGCCGGTCGGGCCGCTGAGCGTGAGGTTGATGGTTTCGTCCGCCTCCACCAGCCGCATCGTTGGTGATTGACACGGTGAAGGTCTTGGTCGTCTCGCCGTCGGCAAAGGTCAGCGTCCCGGAGGCGGCGGTGTAGTCGCTGCCGGCGCCGGCCGTGCCGTTGCTGGTGGCGTAGTTGACGGCGACGCTGCCCGCGCTGCCGCCGCTGCGGCTGACGGTGATGGTCGCGGTTCCGGCGTTCTCGTTGACGGTGTACGAGGCGGCGTTGAACTGCAGCGCGCCCGGCTGAGGCGCGGCGCCACCGACCGTGTAGGTGACGCTGAGCTTGGGACGGAACGCCGTGGTGGCGTGCTCGGAAGCGTCGATGCGGACGATGGCGCCGGGGGTTTCGTTCACGAGCAGGATGCCCTGGTCGGCGCTCGGGTTGCTGATCCAGTTTTGGACGACGGCAGGATCGAGATTGATCGTGATCGTCTGCTGCCCCGTGGCGGTGATGCCGGGGATGACGAAGCTCTTGCCGGCGACCACGTCCGTCCCCTGACCGCGCGCGCCTGGGACGGTCCAGTCCTGGCCGGAGCCGGTGTGAATCCAGCCGAGGTCCGTGCCGGGGGCGGTGGTCCAGGCGGGAATCAGGTAGTAGCCGCGGATGGTCGGGTTGGCGGTCCAGGTGTCGACGCCCAGCGTGAGGGTGGCGGACGAGACCGTGGCGTTGCCGGTGATGCCGAGATTGCCGAAGCGGATCAGGCCCTCGATCGTGTAGGCGCCCGTTCCCGTTGTCTGATAGACGCCGAGCTGGTCGCCCGTCGTGCCGGTGCTGCCGTTGCCGCCGGTGAAGTCGGCGTATTGCGTGGAGATATCGGCGTCGGTGGTTCCCGTGTAGCCGTTGACGCCCTGCTGGAAGGTGGCGGTGATCGGCTGGTTGGAGCTGTCGTCGGAGTCGATCGAAAGCGTGGCGCTCGCAGGGCTGCCGAGGGAGGCGCCGCCGGTCGGATTGCTGAGGGTGAGCGTGACGGTTTCGGTGTTTTCGACGGCGCTATCGTTGGTGATCGGCACGGCGAAGGTCTTGCTGGTTTCGCCGTCGGCGAAGGTCAATGTCCCGGAGGTCGCGGTGTAGTCGCTGCCGGCGGTGGCCGTGCCGTCGCTGGTGGCGTAGTGGACGCTGACGCTGCCGGCGCTGCCGCCGCTGCGCGTGACGGTGATGATGGCGGTCGGCTGGTTTTCGACGACGGTGAACGTCGGAGCGCTGAAGGAGAGGACGCCGGGCTGGGCGGGCGAATCGGTGCCGGTGAGGGCCCAGGAGAAGCTGGCGCTGTTCTTGTATTCCCAGGTGTAGCGGCGCGGCGGCGAGACGTTGAAGTTCGTGCCGCCGGGGCGGGTCCAGAAGTTGACGCCGACGTCGTAGGTCGCGTAGAGGTCGTTGGCGAGCTGGCGCAGCGAGGCGTCCGGCGTCCCGCGCAGCTCGGCGAAGTAGGTGGCCCAGGCCGCGACGCCGCCGACGTCCAGCGCGTGCTGCACGTCGGTGTCGGAGCGGTTGTCGCTGGTTCCGTCGGCGCGCATCAGGTAATCGGGATAGCGTGTCGTGCCGCCGAACTGCCCGTCGGGATCGGTCTTGGCCGCGGCCTTCTCGAAGTTGCCCATGCGGACGATGAAATCGGGGATCTGGGCGTTGTCCTCCCAGACGCCGAAAACGCGGACCATCGGATCGACGACGAGGACGGACATCCAGGAGGAGGCGATGATGACGTCGCCGCTGGAGACCTCGGAGATATCGTGCTGCGCGCCGAAGTGATAGAGGCCGCCGTCGATGCGGTTGGCGGGAAGCTGGCCGCCGGCGCCGTTCTGAAGAAAGATGAGATCGCCGACGATGGTCTGCACGTTGCTTTTGAAGGCGGAGCCGCCGGTCACCTCGTAGGCCATCTCGTTGGCGAGGAGCTTGTCGCCGGAGTTGCGCTCGGTCCAGAAGCTGAGGTTCGGCGTCCAGTGGGTCTGCGTGCCGTCGAAGGCGTGCGTGACGGTCGAGATGGGGGCGAGCATGCGGTTGTCGCCCAGCAGCCAGAAGGTGTAGGCGAGCGACTCGTTGTAGGAGTACTTGGGGTCGCCGGGCTTGAGGGTGAAGAAGCCGTTCGCGTCGAGGTGGTCGACGTAGAAATCGGTGGCGCGGACCGCCTCGCGCAGCGCGGTCGCGAAGCCGCTGCGGAAGTAAAGCTCGTACATGCCGGCGGCGCGGTCGTAGAGCCAGGGCTCGGCCTGGGTCTTGTAGTCGATGCTGATGCCGGGATTCTGGTTGATGATCGTGTAGAAGAAGTTCTTCTGCGCGGAATCGAGCTCCGCGTAGCCGCTGAAAGTCAGCGCGTCCATGACGGCCGGGTCGTCGCGCGTCTCGACCACGTTGTTGTTGGTCGGGTCGGTGCGGGCGTCGAGCATGCCCTTCGACAGGTAGTCCTTGGGCAGGACCGGCAGCACGTCGGGCTCCTCGACGTTGTCGGCGGCGACGAACGTGCCGCTGGTGACCTGATGCCACTGGAGGCGCGGGTCCTGGAGCGTCGTGACGTTGAGCGTGCGGCTCGGGCCGCCCCACTGGACCGTGATCGTCTCCGGATTCAGCGTTGTGAACGTGTAGGGGATCTGGATGCGCGCGACACGGACCGATTGGGCGTCGATGGCGGGGTCGTCGATGCTGCGCCAGGGGGTAAGCTGCTCGACGAAGGCGGGAATCTCGACGCCGTTCTTGAGCACGCGAATCTGGGAGAGCTGCGCCTGGGTGACCGAGCCGCGTGTGAAGGGAACGCCGAAGGTCACCGTCTCCTGGGCGGCGGCGGCGACGTTGGCGAGGGGCACGAGCTGGACGTTGACGCTGCCGGAGGGCTCCGCCGGGGCGAAGAAGGAAGCGGAGGGGACGGTGCGCTCTTCGAGGAGCTCGAGCGCTGGCCGGTACGCCCGTTTCGTAGCGGTGGAGGGGCGTGCGCAGAGCCCGTTGATGAACCGGCGGATGCGTTTGAGAGTGTTCGCGATCGGTTTCATGATGATCCTTCTCTGGAGAAACGATGGAGATGGGGCCGCGCGCGATCCCGGACGCCGTCCAGGGGCCGGACGCGGGCGCGGGGTTCGACACAATCGACGGAACGGCGCGGATGAGGCGCGTGCGGCCGACCTTTCGGGCGAGACGGGGCGAGTCAAGAGGCCGGAAAGCGGAGGCGCCGCCGCGGGGGCGCGGAGCGACGCAGGCATCGGCCGTGTCGGGACGGGATAGGGAGCGCGCGCTCCCTACCAAGGAAGTGTCGCGCGAGGCGTTTTTGTGACCGCGGTCGGCAAATTTCATTTGCTCCTTAGCGTTTTTTTGCCGCCCGCCACAGACCAAAGCGCCGCATGGCGCAAAGATCCTGTCCGAGTCGCGCGGAACTGATCAACCTGTAAACCGTTAATATGGGCGCCAGAGGCAGCGACGCAGGCGGCGACGTGAAGGGTTGCGGTCGAGCTTCCGAGTGGGAGCGCATCCGGAGATCAGCGCGGACGAGCGCCGGCACGGAAAACGGGCCATTTTGAAAACTCGTAAAGGAGACGTGGCTCGCCGTTGGTTGGGACCGGGGCCGGAGATCTCACTGGGGGTGGCGCCCCGGGCTTGAGAATCATGGCAAGGCGAGCGGTTATTGAAGGGGCCGCTCGTCCTAACGGCTCCAGCGTGCCTTGAGCGTCGATCGCGGACGATCGTCTCCGGAAGTTCCCCGCGCCAGCCGGTCCGCCTCGTTCTCCGTCGCGATGCCGTCCTGGATAAGCTTGTGGTAGCCGGGGCGGTCGCGCTGTAGTTTTTCCCATTCGCTCTGATCACAGACCGCGCGCACGCCTTCCGGATTGTTGCGCACGGTCATCAGATAGACTACCCAGGATGCGGCTTTCATGGCCCGCGCCTTTCTGTTGCTTTGATTCAAGAGGCGTCCAAGCCGTCGACGGTTACAGAGGGGGCCAGCCGTGGTCGAGCCCCTCGCGTTCGATTTGTCGAACCTGCCCCTCGGTCACGCCGAATGCGCGCGACATTTCGTTGCGCGACTGGGCTACGCTGACGCGGTCCTGCGCAAGAACGAGCGCCTCGAAGATCTGCCGCCGCTTGGTTTCCGGCAATTGGCTTGCGTCGATCATGACTGTTGTCCCCATGGAAAAAGGAGAATGTCTGGACCGGGACTCGTTACCCCGGAGCGCCCGCTGTCAGAGCCCAAAGGCCTCGCGCAGAAACTGCGGAGCCAGGTCGAGCCAGTTCTTACCTTGAAGCGCCAGCTGGCCGGCCAGATACAGCACCAGCAAGCAGAAGAACAGGACCGCCGCGCGCCGGCCGAGTTCGCCGCGGCGCCGCGCCAACCCGTGAGCCAGGGAGGCGAGGGCAAAGAGCGCAGCCACAACCATCAAGCGGAGCGCGTCGTCCCGCAGTTTGGCGACCGCCAGCAGAGGGATGGCCACGACCAGCAGCAGCAGGGCGACGGTTTCCAGCCGCCCGAACCTTACTTTGTCTCTTGAAAGCGGTTCTTCGATCATGGAAGCACTTCATGGTGAGGCGACGGTCATCGCGAAGGATCACGACACGTGCGGGGCCGCGTGAGGACGCGGCGTCTTGACGTCCCACGCAAGCCGGCACCAGGCCAGGAGGCGGATCACGCAGTAGCTGAAATCGATCTGCCACCACCGGAGCCCATGCCGGGCGGAGGTCGGAAACGCGTGGTGATTGTTGTGCCAGCCTTCCCCCATGGCCAGAATGCCGAAAATCAAATTGTTGCGGCTCTCGTCAATGCCCGCGTAGGGCTGGCGCCCCCATAGATGACACACCGAATTGACGCTCCAGGTCACATGGTGCACCAGGAAGATCCGTACCAGGCCGCCCCAGAGGAAGCCGAGCAGGGCGCCGAGCCAGCTTTGCGTCAGGATGCCGCCGAGCATGGCCGGCAGGGCCAGTCCCAGCACGAGCCAGAGCAGGAACAGGCCGCTGATCCGGCTGAGCAGCTTGCTCTGGCGGATGTCGTTGGCGTAGCGGTCGAGGTCGGCCGATTCCGGCTTGAAAAGCCAACCCATGTGAGCATGCCAGAGCCCCGCGAGCATACCGAGGAGGCCGTGGCGGCCCGCGTTGGGAGAGTGGGGATCCTCGCTTTCGTCGCTGAAGCGGTGGTGCCGGCGATGCACGGCCACCCACTTGGTGAGCGGCCCCTGTGCGGCCATGCCCCCCAAGACGGCGAAGATCGCCTGCACGACGCGGCTCGTCTTGAAGGCGCGGTGGGTGAACAGCCGGTGATAGCCGATTGTCACGCCGAACGCGGTGAGGATGTAGAGGCCGACGAGGAGGCCGAAGTCGACCCAGCTGAAGCCCCAACCCCAAAGAAAGACGAGGGCGCCGATCAAGCCCGCGAAAGGCGCCGCGACCGCAATGAGATTCGCGAGCTTCATCCAGGAAGAAATGGGGACATGTCCCCCCGCCTCACGTTCAGTCCCGATCTTCTCTGACATGCGCCGGTCCTCAGCGTTGGTTGTAAGTAAGCCCTGTTTTCTTGAGTCTTCCACGAGTCGGGTCAGACGCCGAACAATTCCACTGTTCGTCCCTTGCGGCACGACCGGCAAAAGAACGCGACGCGCGTGCAACCGGAGCGAATCACCGCGGAGCTACGGGTCGTGTCTTGATGGTTGCACACTTCACATTTCTTGAAGAAGCGCACGGTCGCCCCGTCTTGATTCAACAGCACGCCGCCGCGGATGCGAATCACGCGCTTCGATTTCGGCGGCTGCTCGTCGCGCGTCGTATTCTTCGGCTCAACCGCCGCAAACGCGCCCGACGGCGGCGCAGCGGCAGCCGCCTCCGGCTCCGGAGCCGGGAACACGGGCATGGGAACAATCGGCGGCGGCGCGACGATCGCCGCGGCGACGAAGAGGTTCTTGACTTTCGACGCCGCCAGCTTTCGGCCGTCCCCTTCCTGCCAGACTAAGTCGCTCGGCAGGATGGTTCCCGCGGCGGCCAGCGTCCGCATCTCTGTCGGCGAATAGGGACCGAAGGAAAAGGAATCTCTGCCGTAGAAAAAGAGAACCGCCATGAAGCCGTCCCGCGTTTGCGGACAGCCTGACCGCCTTCGATCAGACCAACCTGGATGAAGAATGCCCAGGATGGTCAAGTTGGTTAGGTGGCGGTTCCCCCGCGGAAGGGCCAGATAAGGAAGATGTCCATCCTGAAGCATTATAACATGAGGCGCCGACAAAGCGACACCAATACGACGTGCTTCCGTTGCATCGCCGAGCGGCGCCGCGCAGCAAGGGGCAATTCCGATCTTCGCCTGCTTTTTGCTTTTCCTCCTTGCCTTCTTTTTGCCGTCAACCATAGACTGAATCCGCCTGCAGATGTCTCGCCGTCCTCCGACTCTCCCTTCCGAACGCCCGGCGCCTGGCGCCGGGCATTGTGAAACTGGGTTACGGATTCGCTTGCCTTCTTTTCGAGGGCCAAAGGCGATGGCGCAGATTTTCCACCGCAGTTTCAACGTCATCTCGAAGCTGACGATCTTCGGCTTCCTCCTCATCCTCGTCTTCGCCGGCTGGGTCTACGCGCAGTACGTCCGCTCCGATTACGTCACGGGCGTCGGCAATGCCCCCGAGCAGCCCGTCCCTTTCAGCCACCGCCACCACGTGTCCGGTCTGGGCATCGATTGCCGCTATTGCCATACCTCCGTCGAGGATTCCTCCTTCGCCGGCGTACCCGCCACGCGCATCTGCATGAACTGCCATTCGCAGATCTGGATCAACAGCCCGCTCCTGGAGCCGGTCCGCGACAGCTACCGCACCGGCAAATCGATCGCCTGGACGCGCATCCACAATCTCGCCGGCTTCGCCTACTTCGACCACAGCATCCACGTGAAGAAAGGCGTCGGCTGCGCCACGTGCCATGGCCGGATCGACTTGATGCCGCTGACCTACCAGCACGCCAGCCTCTACATGGAATGGTGCCTCGAATGCCACCGCAACCCGGAGCGCTACGTCCGCCCGCGCGACAAGGTCTTCGACATGGCCTGGCAGCCTGAAGGCGACCAGCTGGAGATGGGCCGCAAGCTGGTCAAGGAATACAAGATCGAGCGGCGTACCAGCTGTTCGGTGTGTCACCGCTAGTTCCCCGTTTAGCCTCGGTTCGCAGAACCGGGCGGACGACGTCCCCTCGTGGTCGCCGTGAACGGGCCAGAACCGGAGGACGAATGCACTGCCACGACGAGTCCGATCTCGATGAAGTGCGGACTCACCTCGCCTCCAAGCAAGGTCCGGAGTACTGGCGCGCCCTCGATGAGCTGGCTCAGACCCCCGCCTTCCAGGCCCTCGTCGAGCGCGAGTTCAAGCAGCCGATCGGCGACTGGACCACGCCCCTTTCCCGTCGCCGCTTCCTCAGCCTCCTCGGCGCCTCCTTCGCTCTCGCCGGCCTCTCCGGTTGCGGTGGCGCCCCGCGCGAACCCATCATGCCCTACGTCCGCCCGCCCGAGGAGATCGTCCCCGGCCGACCCCTCTTCTTCGCCACCGCCATGCCGCTCGCCGGCTACGCCTCCGGTCTGCTCGTCAAGAGCCACATGGGCCGGCCCACCAAGATCGAAGGCAATCCCGAGCACCCGGCCAACCTCATGCCGGCCGGCGCTCCGCCCGAGGCGAAATACGGCCCGACCGACCTCTACGCCCAGGCAGAGCTGCTCTCCTTCTACGATCCGGACCGCTCGCGCGCCGTCACCCATCTCGGCGAGATCCGCTCCTGGGACGCCTTCGTCGCCGACCTCCAGCGCGTCCTGCGCAACGGCCGCGACACCGGCGTCGACACCAACCTGCGCATCCGCATCCTCACCGGCGCCATCACGTCGCCGGCGCTCGCCGATCAGATTCAAAAAGTCCTCGACATGTATCCGCGCGCCCGCTGGCACGTCTGGGAACCGGCCGGGCAAGACAACGCCCGCATCGGCGCCCGCTTCGCCTTCGGCCGCGATCTCGCCACGCGTTATCGCTTCGACGAGGCCAAGGTTGTCCTTTCCCTCGACGCCGACTTCCTCGGCCAGGGCCCCGGCAGTGTTCGCTACACGCGCGACTTCACCGCCCGGCGCCGCGTCCGTCTCAGCCGGCCTGAGCAGACGATGAACCGGCTCTATGCTGTCGAGAGCACGCCGACCATCACCGGCGCCGCCGCCGACCATCGTCTGCCGCAGCGCGCCGCCCAGATCGAGAGCCTCGCTCGCGACATCGCGCGTCGCGTCGGCGTCAGCGTCCCCGACGGCGCCGGGCCCGCGCACGATGTTCCCGCCACCTGGCTCGACGCCGTCGTGGCGGACCTGCGCCGCGAGCCGCGCTCCAGTCTCGTCGTCGCCGGCGCCCACCAGCCGCCCCTAGTCCATGCCCTCGTGCACGCGATCAACATGCGCCTGGGCAACCGGGGCCACACGGTCCTCTACAGCGAGCCCATCGAGCGTCGCCCGATCCGCCCGAGCGACCACGGCCCCGAGACCGACCCCGTCGAGTCCCTTCGGGAATTGGCCGACGCCATGAGCGAGGGCATCGATCTCCTTCTCGTCCTCGGCTCGAACCCGGCCTACACCGCCCCCGCCGACCTGCGCTTCGCCGAACGGCTCGAGCACGTTCCGTTCGTCGTCCACCTCGGGCTCTACGCCGACGAGACCGCGGACCTCGCCCACTGGCGCCTGCCCGAAACGCACTTCCTCGAAAGCTGGGGCGACACCCGCGCCTATGACGGCACGGTCTCCTTCGTGCAGCCGCTCATCGAGCCGCTTTACGCCGGCCGCAGCGAGTATGACATCCTCGCCATCCTCACGTCGCAACTGGAGCGCTCGGCCTACGAAGTCGTGCGCCGTTACTGGCGCGAGCGTTTCCTGCGCATGACGCGTCCCACGCCGTCCAACTTCGAGGCATGGTGGCGCAAGGCGCTGCACGACGGCTTCGTTGCCGACAGTGGCGCCCCCGCCGTCACGCCTGAACTCGCCGCCGGCTGGGCCGCCGCTCCCGGCGTCCGCGCCGCCACGGGCCTCGAAGTCAACTTCCGCCTCGATCCCACCCTCTTCGACGGCCGCTTCGCCAACAACGGCTGGCTCCAGGAGTTGCCCAAGCCGCTCACCAAGCTCACGTGGGACAACGCCATCCTCATCAGCCCCGCGACCGCGGTCCGCCTCGGCTTTGCTCGCGACGGCCATCCCGAGGAGGCCAACGAGAAGGTCGCCCGCCTCGAACTGCGCGGCCGGCATGTCGAGGGCCCCCTCTGGGTCCTGCCCGGGCACGCCGACGATTCCGTCACTGTCTATGTCGGCAATGGACGCAGCAGCGCCGGCCACGTCGGCACGAACGTCGGCTTCAACGCCTACGCGCTGCGGACCTCCGAGGCGCTGGGCTTCGACACCGGCGCCACGTTGACGACCACGGGCCGGCGTCATCGTCTCGCCTGCAGCCAGCTCCACAACCTGATGCACAACCGGGACATCATCCGCTCGGGCACGCTGAGCCGGCCGCCGACCATCCCCGAGCCGGCCCACACGCCGCGCCGCACACTGTCGCTCTATCCGGAGCCGGAGTACCTCGAGCACAAGTGGGGCATGACGATCGACCTCACGCTCTGCACCGGTTGCAGCGCCTGCGTCGTCGCCTGCCAGGCCGAGAACAACATCCCCGTCGTCGGCAAGGACCAGGTGCTCGCCGGCCGCGAGATGCACTGGCTGCGCGTCGATCAGTACTACGTCGGCGGCGCCGAGCAGCCCGCCCATCTCTTCCATCAGCCGGTCGCCTGCATGCACTGCGAGAACGCCCCGTGCGAGGTGGTCTGCCCCGTCATGGCGACCGCCCACTCGAGCGACGGGCTCAACGACATGGTCTACAACCGCTGCGTCGGCACCCGCTACTGCTCCAACAACTGCCCCTACAAGGTCCGCCGCTTCAATTTCTTCCAGTACGCCGACATGACGACGGAGAGCCTGCGCCTCATGTACAACCCGGAAGTCACGGTCCGCACCCGCGGCGTCATGGAGAAGTGTACCTACTGCGTGCAGCGCATCCGCACCCATCAGATCCACGCCCAGGTCGAGGAGCGTCCCCTCGGCGACGGCGAGATCATGACCGCCTGCCAGGCCGCCTGCCCGGCCGGCGCCATCGTCTTCGGCGACCTCAACGCCCGCAGCAAGGTCGCCCAGGAGCAGCTCGAACCCCTGAGTTACGGCCTGCTCTACGACCTCAACACCCGGCCACGCACTACCTACCTTGCCGCCCTCAAGAACCCCAATCCGGACATCCTGCGCGTCGAGGAGGTCGCCCGATGAGCAGCGAACACGAGCGTCCGGACACGACGCAACCGGGCCCCACCTCAAACCGGGAAGGCGAGGCTCACGCCGAGCCCCATCCGGAAAAGGACCCGCAATCGTCCGCCATTATCGGTCCCGGCCATACTTTCGGCTCGGTGACCGACAAAATCAGCGCCATCGTCCAGACCCGGCCGCCGCGCCGCTGGTACATCGGCTTCCTCATCACCTTCGCGCTGACGCTCGTCCTCCTTTATTCGATCACCTACCTGATCGTGAAAGGCGTCGGCATCTGGGGCGTCAACGTCCCCGTCGCCTGGGGCTTCGCCATCATCAACTTCGTCTGGTGGATCGGCATCGGCCACGCCGGCACGCTGATCTCGGCGATCCTCCTGCTCCTCAAGCAACCCTGGCGCACCTCGATCAACCGCTTCGCCGAGGCGATGACGCTGTTCGCCGTCGCCTGCGCCGGGCTTTATCCGATCATCCACCTCGGCCGGCCCTGGTTCGCCTACTGGCTCTTCCCCTATCCGAACACCATGGGCCTCTGGCCGCAGTGGCGCAGCCCGCTCATCTTCGACGTCTTCGCCGTCTCCACTTACTTCCTCGTGTCGCTCCTGTTCTGGTACGTCGGCCTCATCCCCGACATGGCCACGCTGCGCGACCGCTCCAAGAGTCGCGTCGGCCGCGTCGTCTACGGCATCCTCGCCATGGGCTGGCGCGGCTCGGCGCGGCACTGGCATCGCTACGAGAAGGCCTACATCCTCCTCGCCGGCCTCGCCACGCCCCTCGTCATCTCCGTCCACACCATCGTCAGCTTCGACTTCGCCGTCGCCATCCTGCCCGGCTGGCACACGACCATCTTCCCTCCCTACTTCGTCGCCGGCGCCCTCTTCGCCGGCTTCGCCATGGTGCTCACCCTCTCGATCCCCGTCCGCGCCGTGTTCGGACTGGAAGACTTCATCACCCTGCGCCACCTCCAGAACATGGCCAAGATCATGCTCGCCACCGGCTTGATCGTCGTTTACGGCTACCTCATGGAAGGGTTCATGGCCTGGTACAGCGGCAACGAGTTCGAGCAGTACGTCACGCTCAACCGGCTGATGGGCCCCTATCGCTGGCTCTATTACGCTCTCCTCTTCTGCAACTTCGCCGTGCCGCAACTGCTGTGGTTCAAGAAGATGCGCTCGAACGTGCTCGTCCTCTGGTGCGTCGCGATGGTGGTCAATGTCGGCATGTGGCTGGAGCGCTTCATCATCGTCGTCACCAGCCTGCACCGCGATTTCCTCCCCTCTTCCTGGGGCATGTACTCCCCGACCGTCTGGGACTGGGCGACCTTCCTCGGCACCATCGGCCTGTTCCTGTGCCTGATCTACCTCTTCATCCGCTTCCTGCCCATGATCTCGATCTTCGAGATGCGGACCCTCTTGCCGGAAGCCAAGGTCGAGGAGCCGCCCCCCAATCATGCCGCGCCGGCGCCGGAGGCGACGCCATGACCCGACCCGAAATCTACGGCCTGCTCGCCGAGTTCCCCGACGCCCAGTCCCTGGTCGACGCCGCCCACGGGGCCCATGAGGCCGGCTACGAAAAGCTCGACGCCTATTCCCCCTTCCCCATCGAAGGACTGAGCGAGGCCCTCGGCGTCCGCTCCAGCCGGCTGCCGCTCCTCGTCCTGATCGGCGGCGTCCTCGGCGGTCTCGGCGGATACTTCATGCAGTATTACTCCGCGGTCATTAGCTATCCGGTCAACATCGGCGGCCGGCCGCTCCACAGTTGGCCCGCCTTCATCCCCGTGACCTTCGAGATGACGATCCTGGCGGCGGCATTGACGGCGGTGCTGGCCATGCTGGCCATGAACGGCCTGCCCATGCCGTACCATCCGGTCTTCAATGTCCCGAGCTTCACACTGGCCTCGCGCGACCGCTTCTTCCTGTCGGTCGAGGCGATCGATCCGAAGTTCGACCGCGAGAAGACGCGGGACTTCCTCAAAGGCCTGGGGGCGACGGAGGTGAGCGAAGTTGACCACTAAACCGCCGACGGCCCTGCCTGCCGACACGTGTCTCATCGCCCGCTCCGGGGCTTCGCGCACGCGGCGGCACGCCGCGCTCCTCCTCGTCTTTTTCTGTCTCGCCGGCTGCCGTCAGGAAATGGCCCGCCAGCCCAGCTATCGTCCTCTCGAAGCCACCGAGTTCTTCCCTGACAAGCGCTCGTCGCGCCTCCTCGTCCCCGGCACGATTGCCCGCGGCGAGTACGACGACTTCTCCCCCTACTTCACCGGACGCATGGAGGGAGCGACCGACTGGGGACAGGCCGCTGGCCTGATCGGCGTGGCGGGCACGCCAGCGTCCTCCCTCGGCTTCTTCGCCGCGGGCGACCCGTGGCTCGACTACTTCCCCGTCGCGGTCGACGCCAAGCTGCTCAAGCGCGGCCAGGAGCGCTTCAACATCTATTGCTCCATGTGCCACGACCGCGCCGGCACGGGCAAGGGCATGGTCGTCGAGCGCGGCTTCGCCACGCCCCCCTCGTTCCTGAGCGAACGGCTGCGCAACGTGAAACCCGGATACGTCTTCAACGTCATCAGCAACGGCTTCGGCGCCATGCCCGATTACGCCTCGCAGATAAAGACGCGCGACCGCTGGGCCATCGTCGCCTACGTCAAGGCCCTCCAGCTCAACGCCAAGCTGGATAGCCCGTAGGCCAGGCTTTCCAGCCTGACTCTGTGCGTTTCATTTATTTCACTACGCCCTGGTTACTGAAACGAATCGACAAGGAGCCTTGATGAGCAGCGTGGAAGGGGCCTGGCCGCTGAAGCGCCGACCGGCGCTGCCGATGCTCATCGCCGGCATCGTCGGCCTGGGCCTCTGCGCGCTCGGCGCCTTCTTCGGCCCGGCCGCCTTCTTCCGCTCCTACCTCGTCGCTTACCTCTTCTGGCTCGCCTTCCCTCTCGGCAGCCTCGCCCTCCTCATGGTCTTCAACATGACGGGCGGCCGCTGGGGCCTCGGTCTCCAGGCGATCCAGGAGGCGGCCATCGACACGATCCCGCTGATGGCGCTCCTTTTCGTCCCCGTCGCCCTTGGCCTGGACGACCTTTATCTCTGGACGAACAGCTATGTCCTCGAGCACGACGCCATCCTGCGCGGCAAGAGCCCGTATCTCAACGTCCCGGCGTTCCTGCTCCGCGCCGCCGTCTACTTCGCCGTCTGGATCGTCGTCAGCCAGCTCCTCAACCTCTGGTCCACCAACCGGCGCCGCGTGTACGATCCCGTCATCGCCCGCCGCGGCCAGGTCTTCAGCGGCCCCGGCCTCGCCGTGCTCGGACTCACCCTCACCTTCGCCGCCATCGACTGGATCATGTCACTCGAGCCCCACTGGTACTCGAGCATCTTCGGCGCCCTGATCGCGGTGGCACAGTTCCTGCCCGCCTTCGCCTTCGGCATCGTCATGCTCGTCTGGCTCCTGGGAACGCCCGCCGGCGCCGAGGACTCCATGCAGGCCGAGGGAAGAAGGGCGTCGCCCGGTTGATGACGCCCGAGGTATGGAACGATCTCGGCAACCTCCTGCTCGCCTTCGTCATGCTCTGGGCGTACATGGGCTATTCACAGTTCTTCCTCATCTGGTCGGGCAACCTGCCGGAGGAGATCGTCTGGTACGACGTGCGCATCAAAGGCGGTTGGGAAATCGTCGGCTGGAGCCTGATCGTCGTCTATTTCGCGCTGCCGTTCGTCCTCCTCTTGTCGCGCGACATCAAGCGCAATCCCCATCGCCTCGTCTGGGTCGCCGGTCTCCTCATCGTGATGCACCTGGTCTTTCAGTTCTGGCTCGTCGTTCCCGCCTTCTCCAGCCACGGCGAAGAGCATGCGGGCGGCCACCTGGCGCCGGAAGGCCTCGGCTGGCTCGATCTCCCTGCTCTCGTCGGTGTCGGCGGCGTCTGGCTCGCCTGCTTCTTCTGGCGCCTGGCGTCCCATCCCCTGGCGCCCGTGGCCGATCCCGCTCTCAAGGAGGCGCTGGCCCATGAATAACCCGGGCGCCACCGAAAAAACCGCCATCGACGCCGGCCACGAAACCACGGACGTCAGCGTCACCGGGCTGTGGAAGTTTGGCGTCTATACTCTAATCGCCGCCTTCGCCATTCACTTCGGCGTCGCCTGGCTTTACTGGGTGATGGCGGACGCGTCGAGCGCCGCCCAGAAGCCCATGAACCCGCGGCTGGCGCGCGAGCGAATCTACCTCCCCGAAGACTTGAAACGCATCCCCGCGCCCCGCCTGCAAGAAAACGAGACCGCCGACCTCGACCGCCTCCGTCTCCAGGAGGAAGCGAAGCTGCGCCATATTCAGGAAGCCATGAACTTGCTGGCCGACCCCAAGACCGCCGCCCGCTACGGCGTGACTGCCCGCCCGGGGGGGAAATGACATGAACCGCGAAACCTTCGATGCTTCGACAGGGAGGAGGCTCGCTGTTGTTGTGTTTGGGCTTGGCTTCCTGGCGTCCCTGGCGCCCCCCGCCCAGGCCCAGTCGCTCGTCGACAAGGCCGCCATGCCCTTCCAGCAGCGCCTGGGCGAGCAAGCCGCTCTCGACGGCGCCTTCCGCGACCAGGACAACCGCCCGGCCCGCCTCGCCGACTACTGCAAGGATCGCCCCGTCATCCTGGTCCTCGCCTACTTCCGCTGCCCACGCCTCTGCAACGTCGTCTTCCAGTCCCTCGTCGACAGCCTCAAGAAGATCACCTTGACGCCCGGCAAGGATTTTCAGGTCGTCGTCGTCAGCATCGATCCGCGCGAAGGGCCCGCCCTCGCCCGCCCGCGCCGCGACGCCTGCCTCGATCAATACGGCGATTCGAGCACCATCGACGGCTGGCACTTCCTCACCGGCGGCGAAGCGGAGATCAAGAAGCTCGCCGACTCCATCGGCTACGCCTACGTCTTCGAGCCGGACACGGGCATGTTCCGCCACTCCGCCGGCTTCGTGGTCCTCACCCCCGGCGGCAAGATCGCCCGCTACTTCCTCGGCATCGACTATCCACCGACGGGGCTGCGGCTCGGCCTGGTCGAAGCCTCTGAAGGGAAGATCGGCTCCCTCGCGGACGACGCGGTCCTGCTCACTTGCTTCGCCTACGACGCCGAAGCCGGGCGCTACGTGATCTCGCCCATGAAGCTGATGCGCGCCGCCGCGCTCCTGACCATCCTGATCCTCGGCGTCTATCTCGGACGCGCGTGGCTGAAGAAGTCCCCGGCGGAGGAACCGCTCGCTAGATCGTAGCGTGGACTTTAGTCCACGCGGCCTGCAAACACTCGCGTGGACTGAAGTCCACGCTACGACAGGTTCGAAGCCGCTCCAAACGAAGAGGTCGTTGCCATGAGGCCGCTGTTCGCCGACGTGCCGCTGTTCCCCGAGCAGGCGTCGACCATCGCGCCGGAGGTGGACGGTGTCACCCTCTTCCTCACCGGCCTCAGCGCCTTCTTCACGCTCCTCATCTTCCTCCTCATCCTCTACTTCGCCGTGAAGTACCGCCGTCGCTCCCCGGACGAAATCCCGGCCCCGGTCGAAAGCGCGATGACGCTCGAGGTCATCTGGACCGTCATCCCCCTCCTCATCGTCCTCTTCGTCTTCGTCTGGTCGTCGCGCGTCTACTTCCGCGTCGCCACGCCGCCGGACAATGCGCTCGAGGTCTATGTCGTCGGCCAGCAATGGATGTGGCACTTGCAGCACACGGGCGGCCAGCGTGAAAACAACGAGCTGCACGTCCCCGCCGGCCGGCCCGTCAAGCTGATCATGACCTCCAAGGACGTCATCCACGATTTCGCCATCCCCTCCTTCCGGGTCAAGAACGACGTCTTCCCCGGCACGTACACCCACCTCTGGTTCGAGGCGACCAGGCCGGGCGACTTCCGCATCTTCTGCGCCGAGTACTGCGGCACCGATCACTCGCGCATGGTCGGCTGGGTCCGCGTCCTCGAACCGAGCGACTTCGAGAAATGGCTCGCCTCGCCCAACGTGGAAGGCTCGCTCGCCAACCGCGGCCGCAAGCTCTTCCTCAAGCTGCAGTGCGTCACGTGCCACAGCGCCGATTCGCTGGCGCGGGCCCCGAACCTGGAGGCGCTCTTCGGCAAGACCGTGCCGCTCGAGGACGGCCGCTCCGCCCTGGTCGACGAGGCGTACCTGCGGCGCTCGATCCTGGAGCCGGACGCCGACGTGGTGGCCGGCTTCCGACCGATCATGCCGAGCTTCAAGAGCGTCATCACCGACGAGATGGACATGTCGGCGTTGATCGCCTTTTTGAAGGGGCTGGGCCCGGGCGGGACGCCGCCGCGCACCGAGCGTTCCGAGCCCCCCACCATCCTCAAGCTGCCCCCGGAAACGAAGAGATAGACATGAGCACGACCCCCCTGTATCTGCCGCCGCCCGCCGCGCCGCGCAAGAACTACCTCAACGCGGATTACGGGATCAAGTCCTGGCTCCTCACCACGGACCACAAGCGCATCGCCATCCTCTACCTGGTGAGCGTCACCCTCTTCTTCATCCTCGGCGGCGCCGCCGCCACCCTCATCCGCCTCGAGCTGATGACCCCCGCCGGCGACCTCATGGAGCGCGACACTTACAACAAGACCTTCACGCTCCACGGCATCATCATGGTCTTCTATTTCCTCATCCCCTCGATCCCGGCCATCCTCGGCAACTTCGTCCTGCCCATGATGATCGGCGCCCGCGACCTCGCCTTCCCCAAGCTCAACCTGCTCAGCTGGTACATCTTCATGGTCAGCGGCGTCTTCACCCTCTGGGTCCTGGTCAACGGCGGCGTCGACACCGGCTGGACCTTCTACACCCCCTACAGCACCGCCTCCTCCCACACCCAGGTCATCATGACCGGCCTGGGCGTCCTCATCGTCGGCTTCTCCTCCATCCTCACCGCGCTCAACTTCATCGTCACCATCCACAAGATGCGCGCCCCGGGCATGACATGGTTCCGCATGCCCCTCTTCTGCTGGTCCATGTACGCCACCAGCATCATCATCGTCCTGGGCACGCCGGTCCTCTCGATCACCGTCCTCCTGCTCGCCGTCGAGCGCGTCGCCCAGATCGGCATCTTCGACCCCGCGATCGGCGGCGATCCCCTCCTCTTCCAGCACTTCTTCTGGTTCTACAGCCACCCCGCCGTCTACATCATGATCCTCCCCGGCATGGGCGTCGTCAGCGAGCTGGTCGCCGCCTTCGCCCGCAAGAAGGTCTTCGGCTACACCTTCGTCGCCTTCGCCAGCCTGGCCATCGCCTTCCTCGGCTTCCTGGTCTGGGGCCACCACATGTTCATCACCTACCAGTCGATCTACGCCAAGTTGATCTTCTCGCTTCTCTCCTTCCTCGTCGCCATCCCGAGCGCGGTCAAGGTCTTCAACTGGACCGCCACCCTCTACAAGGGCTCCATCTCCTACGACACCCCGATGCTCTACGCCCTCGGCTTCATCGGCCTCTTCACCATCGGCGGCCTCACCGGCCTCTTCCTCGCCGCCGTCGCCGTCGACTCTCATGTCTCCGACAGCTATTTCATCGTCGCCCATTTCCACTACATCATGGTCGGCGGCATGGTCATGGCCTACATGGGCGGGCTGCACTACTGGTGGCCCAAGATCTCCGGCCGCATGTACCCCGAGGCGTGGGGCCGGCTCGGCATGATCACCATCTTCATCGGCTTCAACCTGACGTTCTTTCCGCAGTTCCTGCTCGGTTATCTCGGCATGCCGCGCCGCTACCACGACTACAGTCACTGGCCGGAGTTGCAGGTGCTCAACGTGATGTCGAGCGCCGGCGCGTCGATCCTCGCGATCGGCTACGTCATTCCCCTTGTCTACCTGCTCTGGTCGCTGGGCTACGGCAAGAAGGCCCCGGCCAATCCCTGGGGCGCGACCGGCCTGGAATGGCAGACGCCCTCGCCGCCGCCGACGTTCAATTTCGACAACGTCCCGATCGTGACCGCGCCCCCCTACGATTATCATCCGCCGGCGAAGACTGAGTCGAAGGAGAAGGAAGTTGTCGCATAACCATCACCCCGATCTGGCGCACCACTTTGACGATCTGGAGCAGCAGCGCCAGGCGGGCAATCTCGGCATGTGGCTGTTCCTCGCCACCGAGGTGATGATCTTCGGCGGCCTGTTCACGGCTTACATCGTCTACCGCTGGCAGTACCCGGAGGCGTTCGCCGTGGCCGCGGGGAAGATGGCCTGGCAGTTGGCCGCCTTCAACACCGTCGTCCTCCTCACCAGCAGTTTGACGATGGCGCTCGCCGTCCACGCCGCGGCAACCGGCCAGCGGCAGGGCATCGTCCGCTTCCTGCTGCTGACGATCCTGCTCGGCGTCATTTTCCTCGGGGCGAAGGCGTACGAGTATTACCTGGACTTCGAAGAGGGCGCCATTCCGCTCTTCGCCTTTTTCAAGCCGGAGCATTTTCGCGATCATGCGACCGGCGCCATTCCCAGCGAGAACGGCATCCGCCTCTTTCTCGTCCTCTATTTCGTGATGACCGGCCTGCACGCCATCCACATGATCATCGGCCTGGCGATCATCGGCGTCCTGGTTGCGATGGCGCGGCGCGGCCGCTTCACGCCGGAGTACCATCCGCAGGTGGAATTGACCGGCCTCTACTGGCACTTTGTCGATATCGTGTGGATCTTCCTGTTTCCGCTGCTCTATCTGGTGGGACATTGATCCGGCGAGCCGGGCGGCGTAAGCCCCCGGAGGAACAGACGGATGCCGAACTCATGCTCCGGGGGCATACGCCGCCCGGCTCGCCTGGTTGCGAAAAGAGACGACCATGGACCCGCAGAACCACATTCCGGCCCGCAACTACTGGATCGTCTACGCCGCCCTCATCGGCCTGACGCTGCTCACCGTCGTCACGGCCAAGTTCCTGCCCTTGCACGACCCCTGGCACACCGTCCTCGCTCTTCTCATCGCGTTTGCCAAGGCGACCCTCGTCATCCTCATCTTCATGCACGTCTGGTACAGCACGAAGCTCACCTGGGTGGTCGCCACCGCCAGCCTCGCCTGGCTCGCCATCCTCGTCGCGCTGACGCTCAACGACTACCTCACCCGCAGCTGGGACGTCAAGCCGATCCCGGAGCGCAAGGCGTCTTCTTCCGTCCGCTGAGCGACGGCATGCCCCGCCTCGGGGCCATTCTCATCGTCGAGGTCTTTCCGGCGGCCGCGGTATCGGTAGAATGATGTTCGCTGGAAAGCCGGAAGCGCCACTTCCTGAGGCGTCAACAAAGAGAACCGGCACGAGTCCGATGCGCCCGTAGCTCAACTGGATAGAGCATTGGTCTACGGAACCAAAGGTTACAGGTTCGAGTCCTGTCGGGCGTACTAGCAACCCCCCCGCCGCGTCTGGCGTCCGTTCCTTCCGGCGTCTCGCCAATTGGCCTTTTTTCGCGGCGCTATTTCCCGGCGCCGAAATAGCCGCTCTTTGGCCCGATGTAGGCCGGGTTCCCTCCCGGCGGAATCCGCTCCGTGGGCGACGTTCCCGCCAGCTCGAGCGCGAAGCCGAATGGGGTGCTCCCCGGACGTTCCACGAACAGGCTCTTGTCGTTGGCGTCTCCCCAGCGGCCCCACACGTCTCCCGGGGCGATCAAGTCGAAGCGCGTGAAGCGTTTCGCAGTCCGGTCGTATTCGAGCACGCCGTGCAGCGGGGATTGGAAGCCGAAGCCGAGCGGTCCGTTGGGCGTCGTCGCCTTTTCCTTGTCGAACGTCGTCCCCGTGTGGACGAACCCGATCAGGCGCAGGCGTGCCCGTTCTGGCGACACGTCCTCCACGACGAGATCGAGCTTGGCTGACTTTACCGCCGACTTGCCGAGGATGCCGCCTTCGCTGGTCATGGCGCGGCGCGGCGTCAGGTGAAAGCGGGCCATGCGATCAACGGTGCGCGGATCGACCGCCAGCGTCTCCCCTTTGACGAGCTTGCCCGGCACAAGCGACTTCCATTCCTCGGCCGTCAGCCACAGATATTCGGTGTTCGGCTCGAGGAAGAGCCGAAAGGACGCGGGGGACTTGGCCATCAGCGGGAAGTCGTCGACGGTCGCGTGGCGCAGGTCTCCCATGCCATCGCGGCTCAGAAAACGGGCGTGGACGCGCAGCACCAGGCCGCCGGCGGGTGGGGATGGAACCAAGCGCTCGGCCGGTTCGATATCGGCCACTGCGACGGCGCCCGGCCCGCGCTCGGAGTCGGGCAGCTTTCGAAACGCCTCGAGCACTTTCTGCGATGGCGCGTGCCCGAGCATTTTGCCGCTCGCCGAGACGCAGGTCATGTACCCGCTGCTCGTCACCCATTGCTTGTCGACGCCGGCCTTGCGGAGAAACTCCCCTTCCGGCCCCTTGGCCCGAGCGACCCAGGTGGGAACGGCCGCGGCGACGAAGTTGTCCCGGATCAGTTTGATGGTGTCGTCGGTCCAGAAGGCGAGCCCACGGCTCACACCGCGTCCCGCCGTTCAACATCCTGCCGGGGGCGCGCCGCCGCTGCCCGCCATGAGGAAGATCGGCTTGCCCTCGGCCGCCGCTTTTTGCCTGGCTTCCCAGACGTTCGGATACCAGTCGATCTCCATCCAGCGTGACTCGCCGGTCTGCGGCTTGATCAAGCGCTGGAGCTTGTCGAAGCGCTCGGCGGGCAGCGGCGCGGTCTCGTCGGCGCCGGCTGGAACGAATCCGGTCGCGGCGACGACCAGGGCCAGGGCGAGGCGTCTTGGGGACAGCGACATGGCGTTCTCCGTCAGGCGTGGCAAGGAGCAAGGGGGGAGCCGGCGTGCCCCTTCATTGTACCGGGAGGCGCGACGCGGAGGGCGCGCGGCATTTTCACCAGGCGCTTGTTATTTGGTAAATGGCGTAGTCGCGCTTCAGAGGAGCGCGACTTTCACGTCGTCGCCATAGCGGCGTTGCGTCTCGATCGCCTTGTCCTCGACACAGATCATCGCGTTGCGCGGCCGTTTGAAGCGACCGGCGGCCAGCGTTTCCGGGCGCCAGGAGTCGGTGTCGATGTTCCAGCGCATGAAGACGAGGCGTCCTTCCCAGGCGCCGGCGCGGTAGGTGACGACGCCGAAGCTGGAGCGATACTCCTTGGCGCTTACCTGTGTCCAGCGGCTCTTGCGGGAGACGTGCCTGCTCATGCTTCGCCTGGCCTCATGCGTCGCCTGGGATTAGGCGCGGCCCAGCGCGATCAATTCATTCCACTGGTCAGCGCCACGTCGAAGGAAAATGTTCCGCGAGGCGGCGAGCCGATTTCTTCCGGGCCTTGGCCATGGGCTCACTTTGCCCAGCGCCAGCGCGCCCGCCACGGCCGGGGCCCGGCTCAGGCCAGCGCCGCAGCAGGCGAGCGTCGGCACGCGCTGCACCAGCCGCGCCCGGCGTCGCCGTCGCCATCTCGGCAACGGCGTCGTTGCCCGGGCCATCGACGATCGGGAAGCGGCAATGAACGAGGTCACGCGCCGACGGCGCCGGGCTCTTCCTCTGCCGCGACCTGCACGATCGCCTGGATGCCCTGGTCGAGGACGGCAAACAATCCTCGCCGTCGGCCCGTTCGAGATGAGCGGAAAAGGAGAAACCTGTCGCATGTGATCTATTGCTTGTACCGAGCCCATGCCGACCCACTCCCCGCCGACCGCACGAAGCCGCGCGCGGCAAGCGCTGCGCGACGTCATCGCCCCCGGCCTGCGCATCCTTTTCTGCGGCATCAACCCCGGCGCTGCTCCGCCGCCATCGGCCACCGGCTGGTCGCCCGGCAATGCGCTTCTGGCCGGCGGCTCACCGCGAAGGCTTCGCCACACCTCTTCTCTCCGTATGAGGACCGCACGACCTACTGCCGCTCGGCTGTGGCATTCAACATCGCCCCCGCGTACCTGACGCGCCGCATCCAGGCGGCGGACGCCAAGCGCGCGCGGCCCGCCTGCGCGCAAGCTGCGTCGCTTCCGCCCGCGCGTCATCGCGCTTCCTCGGCGTCGGCAGCTACCGGACCGCGTTCGGCGCGATGGACGCTCGCCTGGGGGAACAGCAGGAACAGCCCTGAACCGGACTCGCGTCTGGGTCCTGCCGAATCCGAGCAGGCTGAACGCGCAAAATATCCGGTAGCCAGGCCCAGCGCGGCTGTTCACAGATTGCAGGAAATGCGGATTTGCGCACGGCGGACACGACGCCGAGTGAGCCGGTCGCAGAGGCGCGGTCCCTCAATCATACGCCGGGGCCTTGTCCGCTTGCGCCCACTGAACCTTGGCGCGGATGATGTTGACCAGGATGAACCCTCCCTTGCTCCAGGTGAACGTCGCGCTGCTTGGCTCCATCTTCGTTCGCAGCGTGAGCTTGCCGGTCTCTTCCTTGCCGATCGTGAATTTCACGACCGCCGCCAGGCCGAGCGTGGGCCTGGTCTTTGGCTCCCCCTGGAACAGCGGCATGTCGTTGAACAGGATTTCGATCGGCTCGCCCGTGAAGCCGCCCTGAAGGTGGAGCGCGATGGTCTTGCCGTCGGCCGGGCCTTTGTAGAACTTGATCTTCGGCGGCTCCTTCGCCTTGGCGTCCTTGTCGCCGGCGCTCCGGGCGGCGCGCGGCGCCAGCGCGAGTAGGACGGCCATGACGAACGTGGTCGGGACAATCGCCAGACGAGCCATGATTCGCTCCCGTTAGAACTCGGCCTCGCGGGGAATCCGACCGCCGCAATCTTCCATCCGATCCTTCATCCGGTTCGCCAGGGCGTTCACCGCCGATTTCACCCGGGCCACGCCGATCAGCCCGGTCCACCAGGGAGTGTTGCGCTCGATGACGACCTCCGTCGTCTCCTCGTCGTACTTCTGCACGACCATCTCGAACTCGCAGTATTCCGCCAGGGCGCCGACGACGATGCTCGCCCCCTTGCTGCCGCGCGTCAGCTTGAAGCTCCAGCGGTCGAGGTCCTCGATCTCAAAGCCCTCGTCCTCGGCGGTATCGAGCGCGATCTTGCGGATGCGGCGCGGATCCAGCTGCGTCACCAGGAATTTCTGCCCGGCCATCGCCTTTTCCTCCACGGTGCGGAACGTTTTTGAAAATAGCGGGGCCGAGACGACGCGACAAGAAAAAAAAGGGGCCCATTGGCCGCGAGCGGCGGCGCCCAGTCGACCGGCAGAAGCGCTGCTCCCAGGGCGCCCTGCGCGACCCTGGGTTCTACGGACTCCATCGGAGTAATCCGGACGACGAGGATTCAGGGGATCCGAACTCTCACGAGTTCGGCTACCGCATCTGACCGCGTTTTTTTGCTTCAGGGCGCTCTCGCCTCGAACGCCGGCGCGCGGATGAAGAATTGATGTGTCCCGCCCGCGTCCGCGCGGGTCGACAGCGATCCTCCCCAGGTCGCGATGTTTTCGCGCGCTAAAATGAACTCCAGGCGCTGCTCGGGCGCGGCCCGGTCGGGCTTTTTTTGTTCACTCGGGGGCACGAGGGCGCCCGCGACCGGTTCCAGCGCCACGCCGATGTCGACATCATGCGGCCCTCCCTGGGAGGAGAACAGAAGGCGCACGACCTTTTGCGGCAAGCGTTCGAGGCCGCAGCGCAAGAGCAGGACCACCGCCTGGTGCAGCGAGCGCCGCCCCGCCATGATCGACGTCGCCTGCCAGGTCGTCTCCAGCCGCAGCTCGCGCGTCGGATAGAGGCGCCCCAGCTCCGCGTGCGCTTCACGCGCCAGCGCGGCGAGGCCGACCTCCTCCATCGGCTCCGCGAGGCGTGACAGCCGGGCCATGTCCTTGAGGAAATAGACCATGTCCCCGGCGCGTCCGGCCGCGGCGCCAAGGCGGCGCAGATGGTCGCGGCCTTCGTCGCTGAGCCGGTCGGCTTCCTCGCTGAGCAGGCCGACGAGGCTCTGCATGACGACGAGCTGGTTGGGCAGATCGTGAGCGAACACCTTGTGCATCGCCGCGAGCAAGCGCTCGGCGCGCGTTTCGGTCGTCGACGACATGACGATTCTCTTTTGCAGTCAGACGGGTACAACAAGCCTAGCCCAGAAAGCCCGCCAGGAAAAGCCTCGGTCAGGCAAAAGACCAGGCAAAGTCCGGGAAAAGCCGCTTTGACCCCGCACGAGCTACCCGCCTGGGTCCGCAAACGCGACGGCCGCCTCGTCCCCTTCGAAGCGGACAAGATCAGCCAGGCGCTCTTCGCCGCCACCGAGGTTCTCGGCTCCCCGAACGCGTTCCTGGCCCGCGAACTCACCGACGGCATCCTGCACTTTCTCCAGCAGGAAGCCGCCAGCGCCAACCCGACCACGGGTCAGATCGCCGACCTGGCGGTCAAGGTCACGCGCGAGCTGGGTTACCCGGACGTCGCCGCCGCGTTCGAGCGGCGCCGCGCCGCCTCCGGCGGCGCCGGTCCCAAGGCGCCGCATGTCCACCAGGTCGCCTTTTCCCCGGAAAGCCCGCTGCCCCTCTTTCTCGCCTGGGCCACGCGTCAGTATGTCCGCAAGGTCGTCTACACGCGCGACCTGGTCGCCGCCATGCAGGAGGGGCTGCTCCACGGCTGCCTGCGGGGTCGACCCGATACCATTGAGGCGCTGGCCGTCGAACCCGCCGGCGCCGAAACGCCGATCGAAGACGCGATCCTCGACCGCATGCTCGAGGTGCGCCCCTGCGTGCGCCGCTTCATCGTCGATGGTCCCGATTCCTGGGTGGAGCGGCCGCACGTTTGGCTCGGCAAGCTCGACATCCTCCTGCGCGCCGTGCGCAAAAGAGCGATCCTCAACCTCCATGTCGCCACGCCGCCGCTCTGGGCGGAGGAAGCGTCCGCCGGCCCACTGTTTGGCGCCCCCGCGACGCGGCCCCCGCTCGCGCGGCGGACACAGGCGTTCCTCGACGCCTACGCCGCGTTCGCGTCGCGCGACCGGCGCATCAGCCTCCACCTGCACGCGGACGCCGCGTCGAGCAGGGATGCGGCCACCTTCACCAACGTGCCCCCCGGAACCATCTGGACGTTCGACCGTCCGGATCGCCCGATCACGCTGGGTCCCGGGGTCCGGCGCGGCCAGCCCGCGTGTCTGATGGAAATCGGCCTGGGCCTGACGACGTTGCTGCGCTTGCCCGCGGTGAACAACAACGTCGATCGCTTCCTGGAAAAGCTGCCGAGTCTGGCCGGTATGGCCATCAGCGCCGCCGTGCAGAAACGCGCCTTTCTGGCCCGCCGCCTGCCCCGCGACGCCTTCCTTTTGCACGGCTTCCTGCTCCACCGTGCCCGGGCGCGCCTTACGCCGCTGGGCCTGGAGGAAACGGTTCGGCTGCTCGTCGGACAACTGCCGGATGAGAGCGCCGCGGCGCGCGACCTGGCGCGGCTGATTGTGCATACCCTTCACGATAGCGCGGCGCGGCAAGGCCGGCAGCGCAACATCGAACCGGTCCTGACCCTCGACTGGCCGGAACAGTCTCGAGCAAACGCGGCGGACGCTGTCCTCGCTACAGCCGACGCTCTGGCGCGTGCCGGAGCCGAGGTGACGGCCCATCTCCCTTCGGCGGTCTGGAGCATGGACCGTCTCGAAATGTCAAGAAAAACGGCGCTGGAGCGAATAACCTTTCGCGCAGTGACGTTATAACAACAGTAAGCAAAACCATTTGCCCCCGGCGGCCGGCGCGGCTAGACTCGCAGACGGGATCCTTGCGTCCGAGGCCGGGGCGAATCCCAGAGGTAGCGGAATGTTGAGTGAGTCCGAGAAACGGGCCTTGCACCTGGCCGTCTCTCGGTATGGCGTTGATGGTCGCAAGATTCAGCAGGTCGCCCATCAGTTGACGCAGGCACGAAGCCGCGGCGAGGCGGTGGACGTGGTGAGCCTGCTGGAGCGAGAGAAGCTGCTTACCCAGAGTCAGGGGCGGGAGCTGCGGGCCGAGTCCGCCGTCAACGGCGTCGACTCCGATATTCACGGGGCCGCCACGGTCCTGCCCCCCTCCGACGCCGCTCCTACCGAAGAAGACGCATTCCAGGACCTCAAGCAGCTGGCCGAGTTCCGCATCCTGCGCCGCCTCGGCGGTGGCGGCATGGGCTCGGTCTTCCTCGGCTATCAGGAAAACCAGCATCGGCCCGTCGCTCTCAAGGTCCTCGCCCCGCCCCTCGCCAAGAGCCCGGCCATGGTCGATCGCTTCTACCGCGAGGGCCGCTCCGGCGCTCACCTCAACCACCCCAACATCGTCCGCAACCTCGCGGTCGGCCAGGACAAGGCAAGTGGCCTGCATTATCTCGTCCTGGAATACGTCGATGGCCCCAGCGCCCTGGAGTTGATCGAGCGCAAGGGTCGCCTTTCCGTCGGCGACGCCGTCCACATCGCCCTCGACATCGCCCGCGCCCTCGAGCACGCCCACTCGCGCAACATTGTGCATCGCGACATCAAGCCGGGCAACATCCTCATCACGCGCACCGGTGTCGCCAAGCTCGCCGACATGGGACTCGCCAAGCGCACCGACGAATCGAGCAGCCTCACCCTCGCCCGTCAGGGTTTCGGCACCCCCTATTACATGCCCTACGAGCAGGCGATGAACGCCCGCACCGCCGACGGCCGCAGCGACATCTACGCGCTCGGCGCCACCCTCTACCACCTCCTCGCCGGCGAGGTCCCGTTTCCCGGCGCCAATTCGGTCGAGATCATCGACCGCAAAGCCCTCGGCGCCTTCCGCCGCGCCGGCGAAATCCGTCCCGGCCTTCCCGCCGTCCTCGATGACATCCTTGCCCGCATGATGGCCCTCAAGCCCGCGGACCGCTACCAGACCGCCAGCGAAGTCATCGTCGAGCTCGAGCGCTCCCAGCTCGCCGCCGGCGTCCCCAGCTTCGCCGACGCGGACCAGGCCATGCAGGACCCCGTCGTCCGCCAACGCCTCAGCACCGCGGGCCTGAGCACCACCCCGGACCTGCGCCAAACCAAGCCCGAGCCCCAGCCCAACGGGGCCGACACCGAGTTCTGGTACGTCCGCTACCGCGACCGGCGGGGCCAGGTCACCAAGGTCCGCCTCAGCACCCCCCAGATCCAGAAACGGCTGCGCGACGGCAAGCTGCCCAAGCACGCCGAGGCGGCTTCACAGCCCCAGGGCAAATATCGTCCGCTGGAAGTCTATCCGCAGTTCCGCCCCGCCAAGGAGTCCGCAGCCGCCCCACCCACCGGCGCAACTGCGCGATCCTGGATCCTCTACGGCGCCCTGGCCGGCATCGTCGCCGTGATTGGGCTGGTGAGCCTGACGCTCTATCTGCTGCTGCGCTGATAACGCACGTTCTCACTGAGGAAGGAAATAGTCCCGGTCAAAGCAGATGGGCATCAAAGCGACGCCCATCCGTGACAAAGCGGCAGCGTTCGGCGCCGATTGGGCGGGCGACCGTGGGAGCTCTGCAACTGAACCGCGTTTGCTCTGGTCAATCTGCGTCGCGTGTTGGTGGCAGCGGGCGAGCATCCGCCCGGATAACCGCGCCACGGCGGCGCCCTTGGCGAATCGGCATGCGGATTCAATCCGCCCCTGCCTTCCCCACGGTAAACGTCCGCTCAATGCGCGTAACATTCCCCTGGCGATCACACACCGAAACCCTCAGCTTGCCTTTGGCCAACTCCGTCAGCGGCGCGGTGAGCGTCCATTCCCAGACGCCCGGCGACTTCGCTTTGAACCGGGGCGCCAGGTTCTCGCCGGCGGCGGCGCCGTCGACGGCGAAGTCGGCGACGACCTGGAAGGTGTCCATGTCCAGGCCGGTGTAGTAGTCGTGCATGCCGATCAGGATGCGGCGGAGCGGCTGATTGGCGCCCGCCTTTGGGTAGGTCAGGGCCAATGTCGGCCGGGTGTCGTCGAGCATCCAGCCGTAGCCGCGATCTTCGGGATGGGCGGGATCGTAATCCAGGTCGATGGGACAACCGAGATCGATCCAGCGCACGAGCGTGAGCTTGTCCTCGGCGGTCAGCGGCGCGACCTTGATCTTGTGGCCGTCCGGTCCGACATACGTACCTGCCACCGCTTCGGGAGGAGGCATGATGTCGCCGGTGTAGCCGACGTCGGGGCGGATGCGGTTTTCGGGGCCCGGCTTGAAGGGCTCCCCCTTGAACACGAGTGTGCTGGGATCGCCGGGGACGGCCTCCATCGGATGGTCGTCGTTGCTGAAGCCGTCGAGGCGGGCGCCGAAGATTTTCCAGATGAGCAGGCTGCGGCGCGACTGGAAGGCCCAGATGTAGCGCGATTTGCGCATGCCCTCGCCCCAGCCGGATTGGCCGGGCAGTTTGTGGCCGAAGAGGCCGCGCGGATCGCTGGCGAGACGGTAGTAGGTTCCGGGGACGCTGTGGGAGATGTGGTCGCGGCGCAGCACGTTGTCGTCGAGCACGAGATTTCCTGCCGGCTTCTCGGCCTTGTGCGTGTGGCAGGCGACGCAGCTGCGGTCGAGGATCGGCTTGACGTCGCGATGGAACTCGACGTCCTTGACGCCTTTCACGAAGCGCAGACCGGTTTCGTCCTTGACGTCCCAGCGCTTGCCGGACTCGTCGCCCTTCTTGGTGGTGAGGAGCGGCGTGTGTGTGACGGCGTCGAAGATCTCGTAGCCCGGCTTCGCGGCGGCGGTCTCGGAGAATGGCGTCGGCTTCTGGCTGTGGGCGTGGCAGCCGCCGCAGTCGTTGCGGATCTCGCCGGGCCGAACCTGATGCCAGGTCTGGGCCATGTTCAGGACCATGCCGTTCTTGTCGAGCGTCTGGAACGTGAAGGGCGTATCGGCCGGGATCTTGGCGAGGAAGCTGGTGTCGGGGTTGCCATCCGGATCCAAGGGCTGGCCATCCTTGCTGAAGTGCCGGACCGGGATTTCGGCGAGGATGCGCAGGCGTTCCCTGGCGTGGTTGTAGAAGAGCCGGCCTGCTTTCGGGCCGTTGCGGCGCGAGGTGGTCGGCTCCATCGCCAGGATGCGGACGGCGTGGATGTCCTCGTTGGCGTAGAGGCCGGCGTCAGCGCCCTGGCTCCCCCAGTTACCTTCCTCCCAGTTGCGGTAGGGTACTTTGCCTTTACCTGGCCAGGTCGCCGTCACTTCACCCGGACGGACGATGCCGTTGGGGAAGCTCTCGCGCTTGTAGAAACTCGACGTGCCGACGAGGCCGAACGGCGTTCCCTCGGGCAGGTGGGGGCTGAGCTTGCCGTCGTTGGCGAGAGTCTTCAAGGCGTGCGGCTCGGGGACGCCGTAGATCCGCTGATAAGGGACGAGAGCGCGCGGCCATTGTTCGTGGTAAGCGGGGTCGTTCTTGATGAGAAACATCTCGGCCGGCTCGTCGACCGCTTTGCCATCTTTGATCAAGTAGATACCGGCGTCAAGGAGGGTCTCGCCGGCCCATTTGACGGTGTGGGCGCTATGGAAGTGGGCGTTGCCCGGCGAATAGGTGCAGAGCAGGTGGTTGTCGGGGGCGCCGGAAGGATGCGTGACTCGCCCCATGCGCGGGGCGTCGTCCTTGCCGGGGATGGAGGAGAGGGCGGGCCAGTCGCCGCCGTGCGCGAAGCGCGTGAGCCATTCGAAGCCGTAAGGCCGGAAGCCGTGGTTGCTGATGTCGGCGATCGACTCGCCGTTGCGGGGATCGTTGCGGTAGGCGGGCCCGAACGCGGCGTAGCCCGTGGGGGCGCGAGCGGGCAATTTGACGAACGTGCCGAAGCCCTCGTTCTTGCCGCCGTAATAGAACTCGACGACGATGCTTTCGTCGGAGAGCTGCGTCTCGAAGTGAAACGCCGAGCCACCGAAGGCGCTGACGAGCGGGCCCCAGCTGGTCCCGTCGGGATGGATGCTCCAGATGCCCCAGTCCAAATCGTTGCGAAAACCCTGGTCTTCGAGCGAGCTGAACATGACGCGGCCGTCCTTGAGCGGGACGGGGTGCAGAGCGCTGCCGATGTTCAGGTGGCCGATCATTTCGACGTTGCTGCCGTCATCGTCCATGACGAAGAGCTGGAAGGGGATGTTGAAGCCCATGTTGTTGCCGCGCGGCATCTCGAAGCCGTTGCGGTTGCTGGTGAACATGACCTTGCCGGGCAAGGGGCAGGGGCCGAGGTTGCAAATCGGGTAGGGCTGCGTGGTCTTGCCCGGCTCCGGCGCGCGAAAGTCCTTGGCCCACTTCGCCGCGCCGGTGTTCGGGGTGAACTCACCGTGCGTGAGGCGGACGACCTTCCTGCTCTTGACGTGGATCTTGTAGATGTCGGCCGGCCCACCAACCTGGCCCTTGCGATCCTTCAGATCCTCGAAGAGCGTGTAGAAGACCCATTGTCCGTCGAAGGAGACGAACGGGTCGGTCACGGAGCCCTTGCCGCCTTCAACGAGACGTTCCTCGCTGCCGTCGGGGTGGAGCAGCATCAGATCGCCGCCGGCGTCGACGTTCAAGGGGAGCGAGGCGTCAGCCCAGCGGCTGCTGTGGGGCCGGTTGTCCTTGCGCGGCGTGCGGACGTAGACGATGTCGTAGTCGTACTTGATGGTGGGATCGGCGCCGATCTTGGGGACGACGATGTTGAAGGGGCCCTTCTTTTTCGGCTTGGCGGCGAGGGAGTCGGCATCCCAGTGGAGGCCGAGGAGCACTGCGAGGGGGAGTATCGTGGCGGTCCACGTCTTCAACCTGGTCGCGCGCATGGCGAATCCTCGGGGATGGAGAGGAGGCATGGAAGGCCGGGGCTCTTCGGAGTCTTGGCAGGACGGAGGGCGGCAGGTTTCTACGGGTGGAAGGATACCAGGGACGCGGGGAGCATGCGAGGATTATTCGGGGGATGGGGGGATGTCTCTTGGAAAATGGTTCCCTGATCGGGCGCCACGAATTAAGGGCTTGTTGCTCCACGGGTTGTGAGGAGGGTCGGAAATGAGTTGCGGATCGGGTGTCTGTCCGTGGATGCAAATCATTCGCTGGACGCCTCGGGCCTTGAGAAGTCAGCGCGGCGTCCATCCGTGCCTTGGGCGCCTAGATGAACCGCTCCCTCCCCTGCTCGCGCATGAAGTCCTCATACGTCGGCAGTTCCATGTGCCGGATGACCTCTTCGTCTGGCGCCACTCCAAGAAGTCTGCTGCAAAAACCGCGTGCCCCTTTTTTGCCGACGAGTTCTTGCCACCGCTTGGCGGTTGCGACAAGGTGAATGGTGGGCGGCTGACCTACGGTGAAGATGTCGGGGAGTGGAGAAGGCAGGTCCCCGCGGGCGACGAATTGGGACAAACCCGTGTCATCGAAGGTGTAGCCAAACGGGGTCCGATAACTGCACGCGGTGCACCGCCATCCCTTGGTGTCGAGACCCGCCACGGCGATGAACGGCGGCCCCGGGGGCCCGACAATCTCGAAGAACTTTTTTGCGTTGCGCTTGCCCTCCACGGGCTGTAGTTCTAGCCGCGCCCGTTCCTCGTTTGTGAGAAGGTGAAGGAAGCGGGTCGAGATAAGCTCGCACCAGGCGCCAGCTCCGCCGCCAAATACCCCGTCATATCGCCCTTCTCCGTAGGGCAGATTCCATTTTTTCTTGCTCCTAGGGCTGGTAGCATTTCCGCATTTCCGGCAGATGGGCTCTTGAAAGTAGGCGTCGATCGTTCGAAAACGCTCCTCCGTTTCTTCAGGCGGTTCAAATGGCCCGCGGGTCCAAGGGACATCCGTCTGAAAGCGTGCATCGCCGGTAACGAAGTAAAGCCCAGGGGACGAGTACTTCATCTCGAAGGGCGATTTCGGCAACGGGGGGTCATACTCGAGAACCGGGTGCATCGTGGCGCTCCTGAAGATCGCGTCGAGCAACCGCTCCTGGTCTTGGAAATGTTGGTTGCCGACTGTTTTCTATGCGGCGTCGACTTGCATGGCTCTGTAGACGGCCCTTACAATAGCGGCGAAAGGATGGGTTTCATGTCGATCACCGGCCACGTCCAGAACGGCGTTGTTGTCTTCGATACGCCCAACGGGTTCCCCGAGGGAACTGCCGTGAAGATTGAGCCGATCGAGGAGGCCAGGCGCCCCGCGGCGCTCAGCCTGCTCGACCGGTTAGGCGACGTGGTCGGCAAGGTTGAAGGCTTGCCTGCCGACGCGTCTCAGAACGTCGATCACTACTTGTATGGGCATCCCAAGAAATGAAGCCGGTATTCGCCGACACGTCTTTCTACGTCGCCATTTCCAGTCCCCAGGATGCGTTGCACGCCCAAGCGAAGGCCCTGGCCGGAGCGCAACAAGGGCCGATCCTTACCAGCGAGTTTGTGCTTGTTGAAGTTGGCAACTTCTTCTGTCGGGGCAGCGGTCGCTCCATGTTCCAGACGCTGGTAAGGAATCTACGTTCGGCCGAGGGGGTGGAGATAGTGCCGGTGTCCACAAGGCTCTTTGAGAAGGCTTTGGCTCTCTTCACGTCACGGCCCGACAAGGACTGGTCGCTCACCGACTGTGGCTCATTTGTCGTCATGACGGAACATGGCAGCACAGAAGCTTTGACAGCCGATCATCATTTCGAGCAGGCCGGTTTCGTTGCTCTTCTGAAATAGCCCCTCAGACTAACGCCGCTGCCACCGCGTTCGACAGTCTTGCCAGGAAGCGGCCTTCCGGCTCCTGCGGCTGGGTGGTGAAGATGATGCAGAAGGCCTGGCTGTCGGGGTCGAGCCAGCAGAGGGTGCCGGTGGCGCCCCAGTGGCCGTAGGTTTTGGGGCCGAGCAGGTCGCCGAAGTTGGCGGAGTGGGCGGGCCAGTTGAGGCGCCAGCCGAGGCCCCAGGGGCGGCAGCGGCGCTCCTCTTCGGGGACGGCGGGCATGGCGGCGAGCTGGTTGCTCGTCATGGCGCGGACGGTGGCGGGGCTGAAGATGCGTGTTTTGCCGAGGGCGCCTTCGCCGAGCATCATGAGGCAGTACTTGGCGAAGTCGGCGGGGGAGGTGATGAGGCCGCCCCAGGGAGCGCCGAAGCCGAGCCAGTAAGGGGTGTTCCAGTTCCAGTCGGTCTTGGCCTGCTCGGGGCTGATCTTGACGGCGGCGATGCGGCCCTTGGTGGCGGGGTTCCAGCCGAGGGAGGTGTCGTTCATGCCGAGGGGCTGGAAGACTTCGCGGCGGAGGAACTCGGCGATCGTGGCGCCGGTGATCTGATGGACGATCTCGGCGAGCATGGCGATGCCCATGCTCTGATACTGGACGCGCGTGCCGGCGGGGAACTCGGGCTTGAGGCGGCAGACGTCGTCGATGAAGGCGGAGAGCGGCTGGTGCTTGGCGCGGAGGGCGTCGTTGTTGGGGAGCATGTCGGGCAGGCCGCTGGTGTGCGTCATGAGGTGGCGGACGTGGATGTTCTCCTTGCCGTTGGCGGCGAAGCGCGGGACGAAGCGTGAGACGCGATCTTCGAGGGTGAGCTGGCCGCGTTCGACGAGAAGCATGACGGCGCCGACGACGACGGGCTTGGTGATGGATGCGATGAGGAAGAGGGAGTTGGCGGGGAGGGGCGACATGGCGTCGGGGTGAAGCCGGCCGAAGAAGCGCGGCTCGACGACGCGGCCGCGGCGGCCGACGCAGAGGGTTGCAGCGGGGACGAGGCCCTTGGCGGTCCAGGCGTCGAGGAGGTTGAAGGCGGCGTCGAGGCGGGGGAGTCGAAGTCGGGCATGGTTTGAACCAGGAAACACGAAAAACACGAAAAAAGAAGACAGAAAACAAAGGGGAGCGGCGCGGGCGGCTCGATTCTAGCGGATAACGCGTTCGTATTCGAGTTTGGGGTAGTGCAGAAGTTGACGAGGAGGCCCAGGCGAAGGCCGGTGGCTTTGAGGTAGTTGTGAAGCTGCGCGCCGGTGCTCGTCGGCTAATTCGGAGACGGCCTTGATTTCGATGATGATCTTGTCGAAGCAGATGAAGTCCGGTTTGTAGGTCAGGTCAACGGGATGGCCCTTGTAGTCAAGGGGGCTTCGATCTGCTGCGAGAACGGACGTCTTGAAGTCCAGCTCGATGGCGAGGCAGCGCTGGTAGACGGCCTCGAGGAAGCCGGGCCCCATTTCCTTGTAGACCTCGAAGCAGGCGCCGATGATGCGGTAGGATTCTTCTTTGTAGAGCAGATCCATGTTGGCCTCGGAAAGTGAGCCACGGAACACACGAAAGGCACAAAAAAGAAGAACCGATACGGCATGTGATGGCAACGGAAATCGCCGAGCGACACTCTGTTTCTTCTTTCGTGTTTTTCGTGTGTTCCGTGGTTAACTTCTCCGGCGTCTTACCAGCGGTGGATCCAGGATCTCGCGCAGGGCGATGGCGGCGGCGAGGCTGCCGGGGTTCTTGAGGAGGCGGCGGACTTCCTGGGCGGCGGGGGCAAGGGGCCGCTCTTTTACTTTCGCGGCTTCGCCCAGCGCCGCGCTGAGGGAGGTCGCGGAGACCTGGAGCGACTTGGGCGTGGGTAAGACCTCGCGCACGACGGGAACGGCGGCAGGGCGCGGCGGCGGGACGGGCACGCGCTGCGGCGCCGCTTCCGGGCCGCGGTCGACGCGGGGCCGGTCCTGGGCGATGACGACTTTTTCGGATGGTCGGTCGAGGCTGCCGGCGCGGCGGCGTTCCTTGTCGCTCTCGACCTGGCGCTGGCGCTCGACCTCGAACTGGCGGTCGACCTGGGCTTTGCGCTTCTTGCGGGTCTCTTCGGCTTTGCGATCCTGCTCCTCGATATCGCGCTGCTCCTCATTGCCTGTCGTTGGCTTGGGAGGCGGCTTGGGCTGCTGGCGGCGCGGGCCACGCTGACCTTGCTGCTGGACGTTGCCGATGATGTTGGCGACGATCCAGACAACGAGGGCGATGATCGGGATCAGGAGCTTGACGAGGTCGAAGTTCATGGTCGATCTCTCGCTTGGGCGAGCATCGAGCGTAAGCTCGCCCGTTGAATCAGGCGTTGTTGGAGCCGGCGCGGTCGCCGGGGCCGGAGGTGCCGGCGATGGCGTTGCGCATCGAGGTATCCGATTGCAGGTTGCGGATGGAGTAGTAGTCCATGATGCCGAGGCGGCCGTCGCGGAAGGCTTGCGAGATGGCGAGCGGCACCTCGGCTTCGGCGAGGACGACCTTGGCCCGGTTCTCCTCGACCGCCGCCTTCATCTCCTGCTCGCGGGCGACGGCGGCGGCGCGGCGCTCCTCCGCCTTGGCCTGGGCCACGCGCAGGTCGGCGGCCGCCTGGTTGGCTTGCAATTCGGCGCCGACGTTGGCGCCGACGTCGATCTCGGCCACGTCGATCGAGACGATCTCGAACGCGGTCTGGGCGTCGAGGCTGTTCTTGAGCACGGCTTGCGAGATGAGGTTGGGGTTGGCGAGCACGTCGGTGTGATGCTCGGCCGAGCCGATGGCCTTGACGATGCCTTCGCCGACGCGGGCGATGATGGTCTCCTCGGTGGCGCCGCCGACGAGGCGTTCGAGCTTGGTGCGGACGGTGACGCGGGCGCGGGCGCGGAGCTGGATGCCGTTCTTGCAGACGCCGTCGAGCGTGGGGCGGCCCTTGTTGGGATCGGGGCAGTCGATGACCTTGGGATTGACGCTGGTCTTGACGGCGTCGAGGACGTCGCGGCCGGCGAGGTCGATGGCGGCGGCGATGCGCCAGGGGAGGTCGATGCCGGCCTTGTGGGCGGCGATGACGGCGGCGGCGGTCTTGGGGACGTTGCCGCGCGAGAGGTAGTGGGCCTCCATCTCCTGTGTGGAGACCTTGACGCCGGCCTGCACGAGGGAGATCTTCTGGCGGACGATCATGGTGTAGTCGACGTTGCGGAGCTTCATGCCGATCAAGTCCCAGATGCTGATCTTGGCGCTGGTGAGGAAGCACTGGATCCACAGCGCAGGAAGCTGAAGAAGACGATGAGGAAGAAGATGCCCAGGAGCAGCACGACGGCGCCGCCGATGAGCATCCACTTGTGCTCCGTCCAGAGATCGTTGAGGTCGGCGAAGAGGGCCATGAGAATCACTCCGCTTTTTTCAGGTCAGGCGAGCCGGGCGGCGTGAGCTCCCGGAGTGCGGTGCCTTGCGTTACCGGGCGCGTTTCTCCAGGTGCTGACGCCGCCCGGCTCGCCTGGTTTTGATTGCGTCCTTATTGTTATTCGTTGTATCGCAAGTGGCGTTTAATGTAACGCCGATTCCCGTCAGGCGCGACCTGAACCGCTATACTAACGCTTCCTGCCATGTGCCGTCGTGACGACGGTGTTCAACCGAAGGTCCAGTCATGCAAATCCGCGGTATCATCCCTCCCGTCGCCACCCCGATGAAGGACAACGAGGACCTCGACCTGCCGCGGCTGCGCTGGTTCCTCGATCACCTTATCACAAGCGGCGTCCATGGTGTCTTCGTCCTCGGCACCAACAGCGAATTCTACGCCATGGACGAGCGCGAGAAGCAGGAAGTGATCGCGACGGCGGTCGAGCACGTGCGCGGGCGGGTCCCGGTGTATGCCGGAACGGGGGCCGAGTCGACGCGTGAGGCGATCCGGCTGACGAAGATGGCAGAGAAGGAAGGCGTGCAGGGCGTGAGCGTCATCACGCCCTATTTCGTCTCGCCGAATCAGCAGGAGATCTTCGACCACTACCGCAAGATCGCGGAGAGCACGGCGCTGCCGGTCATCCTGTACAACAACCCGTCGACCTGCGGCGGGCTCAAGATCGACGTCGAGACAGTGGCCCGGCTGGCGGAGATTCCGAACATCGTCGGCATCAAGGATTCCTCGGGCGATTTGCAGAACACCAACGAGTTCATCCGCGTCGTGCCGGACCGCTTCAGCGTGCTCCAGGGCCGCGACACGCTGATCTACCACGCCCTGCTCTGGGGCGCCCGCGGCGCGGTGCCGGCGACGGCGAACGTTGCGCCGCGCATCCTCGTCGACATCTTCGAGTGCTTCACGCGCGGCGACCATGCCGGGGCCATCGCGGCCCAGAAGCGGCTCAATCCGGTGCGGCTGAGCCTGGCGCTCGGCACGCCGCCGGGCGGCGTCAAGCAGGCGCTGATGCTGATGGGACTGTCGATCGGGCCGAGCCGCTCGCCGGTGAACGCGTTGCCGGCGGACAAGCTGGCGAAGATGAAGGCGATCTTACAATCGGCGGGGTTGGTGAAGTGAAACGGAGCCGGAAGATTGTGATCACGGGCAAAAACAAAATCCTTGGAAGAAGCGACTCGCTCTTGACAGGCGACACGCTTTCATAGAAGCGTGAGCGACGGTTGCGGTCGGGCCGTCGCTTACGCTTTCGGCTCTGAGCGCGTTGGGCTGATATACTTCTCGACATGACGCGCCTGGTCCGCCACTGGTTTCTCCTCGTCTTGGCGGGCGGACTGACTATCGCGCTTCTCTTTCCCTCTCAGGTCCGCGGCGCCATCGGCTGGCTGAGCCCACGCGTGGTCATTGCGCTGGCGTTGTTCCTCATGGCCTGGACGATGCCGACGCGGCGCCTCACCGATGAGATCCGCCGGCCCTGGGGGACGCTTTGGGCTTCTCTGGTCAGCTACGGCTTCTGCCCGCTCGCCGCCTGGGGACTCAGCCTTTTCGTCGCTCCAGACCTGCGCCTGGGACTCTTCCTCTGTGCCAGCGTGCCTTGCACCCTCGCCTCGGCCGTCTTGTGGACGCGCCTGGCCGGCGGCAACGAGGCGACCGCCCTGCTCGTCACGCTTCTGACGACGTTCACGGGCTGGCTCGTCACTCCCTGCTGGTTGCTTTTCCTCACCGGCACACAGGTCGAGATCCACATCGGCCGGATGATGCTCGATCTTTTGCTGACCCTGGTGCTGCCGGTTGCCGTCGGGCAAGTTGCGCAGGCCGTGCCGATCCTCGCGCTGGTCGCCGAGAGACGCAAGCCGTTCTGGAGCATCGTGTCGCAGCTCTTTGTCCTCTCCATCATCTTTCAGGCAGCGGCGCGTGTCGGGGAGCGGCTGCGCGAGGAAACCGTGGCGCTCGGCTGGGACGCCATCGCCCTCGCCTTGCCCATCGTGCTCGCTCTGCACGTGGGCACGCTCTTCTTCGGCTGGCTCGGCGCCGGGCTCTTGAACTTTGACGGGCCGCGCCGCAGCGCCATCGCCTTCGCCGGCAGCCAGAAGACGCTGCCCGTGTCCTTCCTGCTCTACGAGACCTACTTTCAAGCCGCCTACCCGATCGCGATCCTGCCCATCCTCGTTTACCACGTCGGCCAACTCCTGATCGACACGCCGATCGCCGCCTGGCTGCGGCCGGGGGAGGAGTAGGTCCGGCGAGCCGAGCCGGACCTGGCGTGAACGCTCGCGAAACCGTCACGGCGACGTCCGGCCCGCTCGGCTCGCTCGGCCCGCGGGGCCTACGGTTGCGGAATCTCGCACGACGAGGCTGCGGCCGAATCTCCCCGCAAGACATACCATGACGCGGACCGGCATTCCCTACCCGGAGCCGCCCCATGGACCGCGCTGACTGGCTCTCCACGCTGCCGACGCTTCTGACTTCTTCCGTCGAGCTGTGGCTCTCGATTACCTACATCGTTTGCATGTTCGTCGTCACCGCGTTCCGCCCGCAGCAGATCAGCAGCGTCGGGCTGTTCCGCATGTCCTACATCCTGTTCACGCTCTACCTCATCATCCCGAGCCTGGTGAACACGGTGATCGCCATCATTCATGCCGACCGCCGCAACCTGGGCCGGCCGCTGGAAGCGAGCACCGCCGAGTTGATCCTGGTGCCGCTGTTCCAGGCTTTCGCCAAGGTGCTGTTCGCGATCGCGGTGTTGTGCGCGCTCTCGTCGCTGCGCCACTATCAGCGGCGCGACCTGCCGCCGGTGATGGATGATCGCTGAGGGCCGCGCGCCGGAGCGGGACGCCGTCTGCGAAACCCAAGCCGCGCGTCCCACTTTCTGTTTGGTTGCGCCGACGGTCATGCTTTAGCGAGGCGCGACGTGAATTTGGCGAGCGCTCGCAGCGACTCCACCTTGTCCGAATGCCCGACCTTGGCACGGTTGATCGCTTCGCGCAGGCGCTCGACGCTGGCGTCGTAGACGGGCCGGTTGACGAAGTAGGGATGGCCGTCCTTGCCGCCGTGGGCGAAGCTGTAGGCGGCCGGGTCGCGGCGGCTGGCGGGGGCGTTGTAGATCAATTCGGCGATCAGGCTAAGGCTGCGCAGCGCCATCGGGCCGACACCCGTCGCGCCGAGCAGGCCTTCGAACGAGGTGGCTTGCTTTTCATACGTCGCCAGCAACACTTTCTTGACGCTCGCGGGATTCAGGTCGCTCACGCTCAACGAGTGGCGCGACGGCATGACGAGGGCCGGCGCCGCACGCAGGGCCCGCGGCCGGACCGCTTCGAACAGCGGCATCGGCTCGTCGACCAGGGCGACGCGAATCTCGCGCAGCACGCGCTCGGGCGTCTCCCGGCTGAGGCGCGTCAGCGCGTCTCGATGTGCGTCTGTTTCGCCCGCAACGAGGTTCAGCGTGTCGCTCTTGGTGTCGCAGGCGACCGCGGCGTGGGGCTCGCTCACGAAGCTCGGCATGGTCTCGGAGAGCCAGTGGTAGCGCCGGGCGTAGCGCGTCGTCTCGTTCATCCCCTGCTGCACGACGCTCCACTTCCCCGACCCTGGCACGAAGAAGAAGGCGTGGTGGTAGAGCTGGTAGCCGTCCTGCACCGCGGCGCTGTCGACCTTGGCGACGAGCTTGCTGGCGCGGATGAGGCGGTCGGCGTCGTCGCCGAACTTATCGCAGGCGCGGCGGATGTCGTCCGGCGTCTTGCGGCTCGTCTTCCCCTTGCCGCCGCAAACGACGAGGCCGAGGTCGCTCCCCATCTTTTTGGCGGCTTCCTTGAGGGCGCCGCAGACGGTGGTGGTGACGCCGCTGGAATGCCAGTCGAAGCCGAGGACGCAGCCGAAGGCTTGGAACCAGAAGGGATCGCTGAGCCGGCGCAAGAGTTCCGCCGGGCCCTGATCGCGGACGATGAGGACGCCGATCGCCCCCGCCAGGTCCACCATGCGGCGAAACAGCCACGATGGGGCGGAGCCGCCATGGAGCGGCAGATCTGCGCTGCGGCGGGACAAGGGAACTCACTCCGACGACGAGGGAAGAGACGAGTGGCTGTGGCTATCATATCGCGTGGAGGACAACCAGTTGAAGGGCGCGCTTGAGCTTCGGATGGACATCTTCGCCTACAACCGCCACGCCTGGGACCGGCAGGTCGCGAAGGGCAACCGTTGGACCGTTCCCGTCGGCCCCGAGGTAATCGCCGAGGCGCGCCGCGGCGAGTGGAGCGTTCTGCTCACGCCCACCCGACCCGTGCCGCGGCACTGGTTCCCGGAGTTGCGCGGCCTCGAGATCCTTTGCCTGGCGTCGGGCGGCGGCCAGCAGGCGCCCATCTTCAGCGCCGCCGGGGCATCGGTCACCGTGTTCGATGCGTCGGCGGCGCAGCTCGCCCAGGACCGCCATGTGGCCGAGCGCGAGAGACTGACCATCCAGACCATACAGGGCGACATGGCGGACCTATCAGCTTTTCCGGATGGCAAGTTCCAGATGATCTTTCATCCCTGCTCGAACTGCTTCGTTCCGGACGCGCGGCCGGTCTGGCGTGAGGCCTTCCGTGTCTTGCGTCCGGGCGGGGCGCTGCTGGCCGGGTTCACCAACCCGGCGCTGTTCATCTTTGACGACAAGGAAGCGGAGGAGGGAAGGCTCACGGTGCGCCATGCCGTTCCCTATTCGGACCTCACCGGCCTGACCGAGGGGGAGCGGCGCCGCTACACCGACAACGACGAACCACTTGTGTTCGGTCACACCCTGGAGGACCAGATCGGCGGGCAGCTCGACGCGGGCTTTGTGCTGAGCGGCCTTTACGAGGATCGGGATCCGAAGCACGTTCTTGGCGGGTTCCTACCGGTCTTCATCGCCACGCGAGCGATCAAGCCCGCGTCATGAAGGAATGGAGCGTGGGGCGCCCGGATCTGTGAATGCTTCGGGAAGGTTGCCCGAAGAGAACGACGAGGAAACCTGTCCCGGATGTCCGTTGGGTGAGGAGACCGGCGGGGCGAAAAAACTCCCCGGCCCCTTTTCGTTTCCTTCTCCGGGCCATAGTGTTTCTTTTTGACGCAAGCCCCCGCACACAGAAGGAATGCGGCAAGGGGCGCAGGCAAGACGCCTAGTGGCGGATGGTACATAACCCCAAGCGTACGCGGCTTTTTTGGCGAAGCGGCCCCGCGCGACGGCCCCACCCTGTCGAGCGGTCGGCCGGCCCTGGCGCCCCGGAGGACAACATGGTTGATCGGGAAAAGATAAAGGAACGCGTGATCCAGATTGTCTCCAACAATCTCGGCGTCAATAAAGAGCAGATCACCGACGCGACGTCCTTCACGGAAGATATCGGCGCCGACTCCCTCGACATTGTGGAACTCGTCATGGAGTTGGAAGAGGAGTTCGAGATCACCATCCCCGACGAAGAAGCCGAGAAGATCAAGACGGTCGGCGAAGCCATCGACTACATCGTCAAAGAGCTGGGCAAGAAGCAGTGACGCGTCGGGGCCGTGGAGAAGGCGCGCCTTGCCCTTCCGGCGCCCCGACCTCATCTTGAAAGAGTTGAGCACGAAGCAATGACGCGTCGGGTCGTGATCACCGGTTTGGGCACGGTCAATCCGCTTGCCACGGACGTCAAGACCTACTGGCAGCGCCTTCTCAAAGGCGAGAGCGGCATCGGTCCCATCACGCTTCTCGACAGCACCGCCTTCAAGGTGCATTTCGCCGGCGAAGTCCACGGCTGGGCTCCCGAGAAGTTCATCGACTCCAAGACGGCGCCGCCGCGCCGCCTCGACCGCTTCGCCCAGTTCGCCCTCGCCGCCGCCATCGAAGCCGTCAAGGATTCCGGCATCGACTTCTCGAAAATGGATCCGTTCCGCGCCGGCTGCATCATCGGCTCCGGCATCGGCGGCCTCACCGAATACGAGGAACAGCACAGCAAGTACCTCCAGGGGGGCGGTCCCCGCGGGATCAGCCCCTTCGTCATCCCCAAGATGATGCCCAACTCCGCCCCGGGCAACATCTCCATCCACTTCGGCCTGTGCGGACCCAACACGGCGGTCGGCACGGCCTGCGCCTCCGCCTCCAACGCCATCGCCGACGCCCTCCACTCCATCCAGCGCGGCGAGACCGACGTCATGATCACCGGCGGCAGCGAGGCCGCCATCGTCCACATGGGCCTGGGCGGATTCATCTCCGCCCGCGCCCTCTCCCAGCGCAACGACGACCCGCAAGGCGCCAGCCGCCCCTTCGACAAGGATCGCGACGGCTTCGTCCTCTCCGAAGGCTCGGGCGTCGTCATCATCGAGGAAATGGAGCACGCCAGGAAGCGCGGCGCCCAGATCTACTGCGAGTTGGTCGGCATCGGCAGCACCTCCGACGCCCACAACATCACCGCCCCGCACCCCGAGGGCCTCGGCGCCGCCAAGGCCATGGAGTTTGCCCTGAGGGACGCGAAGCTCAACCCGACCGACATCCAGTACATCAACGCCCACGGCACCAGCACCGACCTGGGGGACGCCGCCGAAACCCGCGCTCTCAAGAGAGTCTTCGGGCCTCACGCCAGGAAGCTTGCGATCTCGAGTACCAAGAGCATGCTCGGCCATCTCCTCGGCGCCTCGGGCGGCGTCGAGTTGATCGCCACCGCGCTGACGATCAAGCACGGCGTCATCCACCCCACCATCAACTATCACACGCCCGACCCCGAGTGCGATCTCGACTACGTTCCCAACAAGCCGCGCGAGATGCGCGTCCGCTACGCCCTCTCCAACAGCTTCGGCTTCGGCGGCCACAACTGCACGCTGCTGGTCGGCGCGATCTGACGCCTACGGGCTCACCCGATTCCGCCCCGCCTGCTTCGCCACGTACACCGCCTGGTCGGCCGCCTTGACCAGTTGGTCCGGCCGCTCCATCGCCTCCTGCCGGGCGGCGACGCCGATGCTCACGGTCGTCGTGATCGCGGCGCCCGCCTTGTCGGTCCGGATCGCCGCCACAGCGCCGCGCAGGCGCTCGGCCGCCTTCTTCGCCCCCTCCAGGGTCGCTCCGGGGCAGAGGAGGAAGAACTCTTCGCCTCCCCAGCGACAGAGCGCCTCCTCGCGCCGTGCGCTGCCCCGCAACGCCGCCGCCGTCCGTTGCAGGACCGCGTCCCCAACGTCGTGCCCGAAGGTGTCGTTGACACGCTTGAAGTGATCCACGTCGATGAGCAGGCAGGCGAGGGGCGCGGCCGGCTCGTCTTGCCAGGCCTGTTGCAGGCGCTCCCAGCCGAAGCGGCGGTTGGGCAGCTCCGTCAGCGCGTCGGTATAGGCGGCCTGCTGCAGCTTGCCGTTGGCGATGGCCAGCTCCGCCGCGATCCGTCGATTCTCCTCGCGCTCGCGCTCCAGCTCCAGGTTGAAGTCGATGAGCCGCTGCATGGCGAGCAGCCGCGCCTCCAGCAGCTTCGGACGGAATGGCTTGGCCAGGAAGGCGTCGGCCCCGGCCGCCACCGCCGCCAGCTCCTGTTCGTCTCCCGTCTGCGCCGTCAGCATCAGAATGCGCATCCGCTGCCCCGTTTTGTTCTGCCGCAGGGCGCGGCACAGCGTCGGCCCATCCATCTCCGGCAGGCGCCATTCCGTGATGATGATGCTCGGCTGCTCCTCCAACGCCACCTGAAGCGCGGCGCGGCCGTTCTCCGCCTGTAACACGCGCCGGCCGCTCGTTCCCAGATGCTCCGCCAGGCGCCGGCGGTCCGCGTCGCCCGGATCCACGATCAGAATGCTCGTCTCCGACGACGGCGCCGCCTCGAGGTCGACGATCGTCGTCGGCCTTGGCTCGGCTAGCTCCTTGAACGAGGGCGCCTCGAGGGGCGTCAGCTCCAGCAGCTTGGACCACTCCTTCCAGTCGCGCACGATGTCGTCGCCCAGCTTGAACAGCCCTGGTCCACTCAGATCCAGCTCATGCCCGCGGTCGACCAGCTCGCGCGCCAGGTCGTAGCGCTCCTCTTCGGGCGCGACGCAGATGGCGCCGAACTGAGCCGCCAGGTGCAGGATGCGCGCGAGCTGGGCCGGGACCGCCTCCCGACCAGCGTGCTGCGGCGTCTCGTGCCAGTGAACGGCGTCCACCGTCGCCTTGGGCAGCTTCCAGTCGCCGAGCATCAGCTCGGTCAATTCGGTGTTGTTGATGGCGAAGCGATCCTGCTCCAGCTCGCAGAGCGTCTTATCCGTCTGACTGTGCCAGCCGCTCAGGACCTTGGCGTAGTCGTCCGGATAAACCGTCGCCAGCGCCAGCCGCCCGACGCGCAGCAACAGCCCGGCCGTGAACGCATCGCCGGCCAGCGCGGCTCCACGAGCCCGGCGATCGTCTGGGCGGCTACCCCGGTGGCGAGCGAGCCGGACCAGAATTCCTGGTAGCGGAAGCGCCGGCACGCCCCGGCCGCGTATTTGGTAACCAGCGAGAAGCCGAGCGCGATGTGGCGCACCTGGTGAAGCCCCAGGCGCGAGACCGCTTCGCGCACGTTGGCCACTCGCCCGGCCCGTCCCACCTGCGCCGAATTGCACAAGCGCAGGATGCGGCCGGTCAGCGCCGGGTCCGCCTGCACCCGCGCCGCGATCTCGGTCATCGTCGTGTCTTCGCGGTCCACCATCTGGAGAAGGGCCAGCGCGACCCCGGTGGGGCTCGGCAGGCGCTCGGTGGACTTGAGCTCGAGAAACGTCGAGAAATTGGCGGCAGATACCACGGCGACCCTCGGGGCGATAGGGTTGACAATCCATTATCGAAGATGTCGCCAAAACTTTGCGACCGCGGCGCGAAAACGTCGAAGCCCGAATGCCGCGGGAAACGAAGGCGCCGCCGGGGACAAACGAAAGGATTGTTCCGAGGATTCAGAATCTGCCAGCGCCGCTGTCAAATCTCCTTCACCACGACCCGGTTCCCCTCGACCTCGATGACCTGCACGCGGCTGCCCGGGTTGACGTAGTCGCCTTCGGCGACGACATCATAGAATTCCTCGCCGAACTGGGCCTTGCCCGCCGGCCGCAGGGTGGTCGCCGCCAGTCCGATGGCGCCCAGGAGATGCGCATAGCTCGGGCCGAGACTGACGGGGCCCTCCGCGCCTCCCTCCATCTCATCGGGAGGCTTCAGCACGAGGCGGTTGGCGTAAGGGATGCTTGGCAGGTAATAGGCCAGGGCGAAGGCGCCGATGAGCGCGAAGACGACGCCAAGGCCGAGGGTCGTGATGCGAGCGCCGACGTTGACCCAGTCCTCCGAGGTCTGCGGGATATTGTCGAGCGTCACCAGCACCATGCTGAAGATGATGAGGAAGATGCCGGCGATCCCCGGGAAGCCGAAGCCGGGAACGACGAAGACCTCGATGCCGATCAGGATGATGCCGAGGACGAACAGCAGGCTGGCGAGCAGCGTGAACTCGCCGACGAAGGAATACGACCAGAAGAAGAGGACGAAGCAGATCGCCCCCAGCACGCCGGGCACGGTCGTCCCCGGCAACTTCAGCTCCAGGATGAGGCCCAGGATGCCCAGCATGATGAGCATGAAGTTGACGATCGGCTCGCGGAAGAACTCGGCCACCTGGTAGAGCCAGCCGGGCGAGCTGGGTGTCACGCGGCGCGGATCGATGCCGTAGTAGCCGTAAAGATCGTCCACGCGATTGACCGGCGCCCCGGTATCGACGGCGACTTGCCACTGCTGCGCCCGCGCGGCCGGGATCTTGAGCAGCTCACCGTCCTTGGCGTCGATGCGTCCCTGGTTCTCCCAGCGCGGCGTCGCCGACGCCTTGTCGGCCTGGTATTGCTCGGCGGTGACCATCTGCTCCTCGCCGGCGTCCTTCTTGTCGCGCACGTGGTAAAGCGCCATTCCCGGCGTCACCGCCGCCTCGAAGAGCGGCAACGGGTAGCCGCGCTTCTGCGCCAGCGGGAGCAACATCTCCTTGACGTCCTTGAGGCGGTCCTTGTCCTCGTTCAGGATGTAGGTGAAGTCGGCGAGGAAGGAATCGGGCCCCATGACGATTTCCTGGCAGCCCAGCGCGATGAACGTCGCCGCCCCGACCGACGCCTTGGGCGGTATGTAGGCGAGCGTGCGCGGCGGGATCTTGCTCTCGCCGATCGTCAACTCGGAGAGCCAGACGGCGAACGAACCGGCGTCGCGCGCATCGCCGCCGGAGGAGTCCAGCTCGAAGATGAGGAAATTGTGCCGCTCGCCGATGGCCCGGCTTACCTGCTTCTTCAGATCGCTCAGGAGCGTGCGGTCGACCTTGCCCGGCAGGCGGAAGAGAGCCACCTTCACCTGCTGATCGAGTAGGTGGTCTTCCACCAGGCTGTGCGGCGTCAAGCGCAGCACGGACAGCAACGCCGCCTTGTCGCGCACGATCCCCTGGCACAGCCCGAATTTGCGCGCCTCGTCCGGATCGAACAGCGATCGGCCGCGCTCCAGCCCGGTCGGCACGCCGAGGTCTTCCACCTTCATATCCTTGGCTCTCGCCTCCAGCGACGCCCGGCTCAGATACTGCATGCTGCCATCGGGCATCCGCACCTGGTGCAGCTCGAGGCTGCGATCGAGCAGCCGCATCACCATGTCCGGTGAATCGTGAAACGCCGCCACGTTCTCGTAGGCGGTGCGGACATTGCGATTGAAAACCTCCGCGCCGTCGGCCACATTGCCGATCCTGGCGCGGTATTGCCGCTTGTCGTTGACGGCGTCCGACAGGTAGACCTGCTGACAGGCGAGGACGGGCAGGACGGTGTGCCGGGTCACCTCATCGTTCAGAAAGGCGATGGTGCGCAGTTTGCCGGGATACTTCTTCTCGCGGCCGAAGCGGAGATCGAGGATGAACTCGGCGAGGGCGTTGCCGTTGTTCCAGTTGCTCGTGGCGGCGGGCAGACCGTGCGGCGTGAAGTCGAAGACGACGGTCTGGATCGGCCTTTTTTTGTTGAGGATCGCGTCATCCAGCTTCCTCTTGATCGCTTCGACCGCCTTGTCGTCGATGGGGTTCGGCACGCTGATGAAAAGGCCGTCCACCGCGGCCGCGCGCGCCGGGACCGGGGCGAAGAGCGTGGCCGCCAGCGCGGCAATCACCGGCAGAGCGCCGGCGCGAAGGGGCATTGGCGAACTCCTGAAGGTGAGCAGTTTTCCCTTTCCATGGCCGACCCGGAAGCGGGCAGAAGGGATGCCGCTTCATTATAAGTGGGGGCGCAGGGGGAGTCAAAAAACGGGCGGCCCCATGGTTATTCGCCGCTTCGGCGCGAACATTCGCGCGCGGGGCGCATTGCTCGTTTTTCTTGTCGACGATAGCATGGGGCAAATGCCCACAGTCCTTCGCAACGGCCCAAGAAGACGACTTGCTGGAGCGCTGGAATGAGTTCTTCCAGCGGTGAAAACGGACGGGCGCAAGCGATCTCGGTCAGCGTCACCGATGATACGCTCGCCGTCGATCTCGCCGACGGGCGAACGATCATGGCGCCCCTGGCCTGGTATCCACGCCTCACGCACGGAACCGCCGAGGAACGAGAGGCGTGGCGGCTCATCGGAGGCGGCCGCGGCATCCATTGGCCGGCTCTGGATGAGGACATCAGCGTCGCCAATCTCCTGAACGGACAACCATCCGGCGAAAGCCAGACGTCTTTGCAAAAAATGGCTCACTTCCCGACAGAAGCCACGGCCGAAGCGATCGTGACGCTCAGACCAAACGCTCCACGAGCAGATCGTAAAGCGCCTCCAGCGACTGCGAGATGACGCGCACATCTCCGGTCACCGTCATGAAGTTCGTGTCTCCGTTCCAGCGCGGCACGATGTGCCAGTGGACATGCCCCGGCAGTCCGGCCCCCGCCGGCTTGCCGAGATTGAGGCCGATGTTGTAGCCCTGCGGCTTCATCAGATCATCGAGGACCGCCGTCAGTCGCGTGATCGTCTGCTGCATTTCGAGCTGCTCCGCGTCCTCCAGGTCGCGTAGATGCGCCTTGTGCGCCAGCGGCGCGATCAGCAGGTGGCCGTTGTTGTAAGGGTAACGGTTGAGGAAGACGACGCAGCGCGGCAAACGCTGCACGATGAGGTTCACCCGGTCGTCCGTCTCGGCGAGGCCGCGGCAGATGAAGCAGTCTTCCTCGGCTTTGTCCTTGTTGGCCTCGATATAGGCGATGCGCCAGGGAGCCCAGAGTTGACGGTGGCGGGGGTCGTCGTTCATTTTGCGTTCCGTTGCTTCGTTTAGCTCCGGTTCGCAGAACCGGGCGGATAGCGTCCTTCGTTGGGGCCCGATTGCATCAGAACCAGCGACGATGAACCGGCCGTTTCGTATCCTATTCTGTCCAGAGGCGGCCGTCGCGGCAGGCGTGTCGCCCCGCCTTGACAGCAACGCCCCGCCGTCCCTAAGATGGTTGTTTCGTTGAGCTTGAAGCAAAGGAACTAGAGCCATGGCCGTACCGAAGAGGCGCGTCTCGCATGCCCGGCAGGGCAAGCGCCGCAGCCATCATCATCGCAAGCCCCACCAGAATACGTACTGCAATCGCTGCGGCGCCGCCGTTCTGCCTCACGTCGTCTGCTACAATTGCGGCTGGCACAACAGCCAGGGCCGCGAAGCGATCACGATGGAAGCCGAGAAGGAGTAGCGATGCAGATCGCGCTCGACGCCATGGGCGGGGACCACGCCCCTGGTCCGATTGTCGCGGGCGCCGTGCGCGCCGTCCGGTCCGACGCCGACTTGCACGTCACCCTCGTCGGCGACCGCGCCCAGATCGAGCCCCACCTCGCCGGCGCCGACGACGTCCGCCCCCGCCTCGGCGTCTTCCATTGCACCCAGGTCGTCGGCATGGAAGAGTCCCCGGTCGTCGCCCTGCGCAAGAAGCCCGACAACTCCATCAGCCGCTGCTGGCAGCTCCTGGCTCAGCGCCAGGTCGAGGCCATCGTCAGCGCCGGCAACACCGGCGCCATGGTCGCCGGCGGCCTGCGCCTCAAGCTCTTCCTCAAAAACGTCCGTCGCCCCGGCATCGCCGCCGTCATGCCCACCCTCAAGGGACCCTGCGTCCTCCTCGACGTCGGCGCCAACGTCAGCCCTAAGCCCGAGCACCTCTATCAATACGGCGTCATGGGCGCCATCTTCGCCAAGCACATCCTCCAGCGCCCCGAGCCCAAGATCGGCCTCATGAACGTCGGCTCCGAGGAAGCCAAGGGCCACGACCTCGCCAAGGAAACCAACGCCCTCTTCAACGGCAGCTTCCTCAAGGACAGCTTCATCGGCAACGTCGAAGGCCGCGACATCACCAAGGGCGTCTGCGACGTCATCGTCACCGACGGCTTCGTCGGCAACGTCGTCCTCAAGGTCTGCGAAGGCGTCTTCGATTTCGTCATGCGCATGGCCGGCCAGGAATTGATGACCACCCTGCAAACCGAAAAGCAGCTCGGCCAGAAGGCGATCCAGAACCTCGTCCAGCGCTACGACTACCACGAGCACGGCGGCGCCCCCCTCCTCGGCATCGACGGCATCTGCATCATCTGCCACGGCTCCTCCGGCGAACGCGCCATCGAATCCGCCCTCGCCGTCGCCGCCCGCTACATCCGCGCCAAGCTCAACGCCTTGATCGTGCAGGAACTGGAGACGCGGCCGATACTCGTCGGCGAGGAGTGAGACAGGGCAACGCCCATGCGGCCGTTCCTTCCTGAGCACTATTTCCAGGCCGCGACCGAACGACTGGGGCAGGCCCAGCATCTCTACACGGAAGGAAAGAGCTACGCCCTTAGCATGTACATCGCTGAGGTTGCCATCGAGTGCCTCCTTCGAGCGTTCAAGGGTTTGTCGGACTTGACTTTCGACGAGAAGCACGACCTTTTGAAGCTATTCCATGCGAGCCGGATCGCTCGCTTGACGGTCGACGAGATGAAGGCTCAGTCATTCGGCGCCGACGCGCTCTTGCAGTACCAGAAGGAATTGCAGGCGAGCGTTTCCACCGTCTACCTTCTCTAGGCCAACGATCTTCGCTTCGCATCTGAAGAGCGCCTCCGCTCGCACATCAAGAAAGACGACTTCTTTCGCCGACGCGTGCAAGGTGATATCCTGAAAGCAAACGCTGGTAGACTGCTTGACGTCTGCGCCAAATGCATGGCAAGAGGGAAAGTGCTGTGGACACGCTTGCCAAGAAAGTGAAATCGCTCCTCGAAGAAGGGTTCCCGCCTCCGGACGTGGTCGAGCTGGAGGATAACGACGGACTCTTGGGGATCGTCGTCTCCAAGCGCTTCAAGAACCTCGATTCCATGGATCGAGTGAATCTGATGTGGAAGTACCTCGAAAAAGAGTTGACTGCGAAAGAAGCCCGCCAGGTCGTTCTCCTGATCGGAATGACGCCGCGCGAGAAGCTGCTGCATTCGTCCACGTAGTTGCTGGCCGAAGTACGTCCTAGACGTTCTATGCCGGCCAACTCAACAACGATTCACGCCGCCCGCTACATCCGGGCCAAGCTCAACGAACTGATCGTGCAAGAGCTGGAGACGCGGCCCGTCGGCGATGAGTCGTAGCAAGCGACCTCGTAGCAGGCACACTCCGCGTGCCGTCCGCCGCGGCACGCGAGACGCCGTACTGGCCAACTCAAATTCGCTTGGCCAGTACGTGACATCGACACAAGCGCCACTCATGTTGCCTCTTGCGACACAACAGTCCGCCGCACTGGCCACGAACGGCCGGGCCCCGGGGTCGTAACGTAGCTTGGTTTTTCCTTTTCTGACTCGCGATTAGCCTTCCGCCAACCTCAGGACGAAGGCTACGATGTCCAGACAACGTCCTGCTGTGGAGGCTGGAGGGACCCATGACCTCACCCTCGCCCTCTGGTCCTTCTCCTCCAACCTCAAATGCACGCCGCGCCTTGCCGAGCTCATCCGCGCCAACGCCAAGGACCGCCCACCGACCACGCGGCGGCTCATCGAGGAATGGATGGAAACGAACCCCAAATAGGCAAGCGCAGGCCCCTAGCGGCCAGCCGAGTCGTCGAAGCCGTCTGAGAAACATGACCTTTTGAAGATGAGGCATTCGACATGACGTCTCTCAACCCCCGCCTGCTCTGCCTTTTCCTCCCGCTCCTCCTCCCGATCCCGGCAAGGGCAGAGGACAACCCCTCCCCGTTCTCCAAGGAAGCCGAAATGGTCTTGGCAGGCGGCGCGATGCAGCACGCCCAGCTCGGCATCGTGCCGGGCCTGTCGGCCTGGAGTTCCCTCAACGACCCCAAGGTTCCGCTCCGATTCGAAAGCTTTCCGGCCAAGCTCCTGAAGGCGCTGGATGCGCCCGATTCGAACGACCATCAACCCGCCGTTTCTTTGGTGCTCTCTTACGCCGCCGTGGCCCGCACGAGCGCCGCGGAGCGGGAAGTGCGGGACCTGGAAGCCGTCGTAGACCGCGTCTTCGCTCCGCACGCGAAGGCGATTCGGACATCTTTGGAAAAAGGCCTCAAAGCTCCCGATCACGCCCAGCGTCTGGAAGCCTCCCTCGCCCTGCTTGCGTTCAACCCGGAGCATCCGAAGGCGAACGGCGTCCTATCGACCGCGATGCGCTCCGAGGATGCCGCGCTGCGCAAAAAGGCGGTCGCAAGGATCGGCGATCTCCGCTTGTCGACTCCCAAAGCGCTGAGCCTCCTCGTTCAGGCGCTCGAGCAAAAAGACCCGGAAGTCCGCCGCGCCGCCGCCGTGGCCGCCTCGCGACTCGGGCCCAAAGCCAAGGTTGCGGTTACGGCCCTCACCCACTTCCTTCGATCGGGACAGGCCAGAGGGGAGACTCACTCCCTCGCCATCGACCTGCCCCAAGAGAAGAACCTCGCGGTCTCGGCACTCGCCCAGATCGGGCCGGACGCCGCCTCCGCCGTCCCGGCCCTCATCGACGAGTTGAAGCGCGCCGACGAGAGCGGCCAATGTGAAGTCCTCGCCTGCCTCGCCGCAATCGGGTCCGCTGCGAAGGAAAGCCTGCCCGCGCTTCGGGTCGTCATGGCAAGCAAGAAGCCGCGTCTGCGTCTCACGGCTGCCTGCGCCCTGCTCGGCGTCTCTCCCCATGACAACCAGGCCGCCGAGATCCTGGCCGAGGCCCTCCGCGACAAAGACAAGAAAAACCTCGACCGGGCCTTGGAATGCTGCCTCGAGGTCCGTCCCAAAGCCACGGCCCTGACGCGCCGCCTCGTCGCTCTTTTGGACGACGAGTCTGAACGTGTGCGCATCCAGGCCAGCCGCGCGCTCGGCCACATTGGCCCGGACGCGGCCGAAGCGATCCCAACTCTGGAGAAACTGCTGAACCGGAATGGCAGCGGCCTGGACCATACCTTTCAATCGCATGCCGCGGCCGCCGATACGCTGTGTCGCTTGGGCCCGAAGGCCCGGCCCGCGCTACTCGCCGCCTTGAAGGAGGATCGCGAAGGGAGGATGTTTGCCATACTCGCTCTGGCCCACCTCGGCGCCCAGAGCAAGCCCGCCGTCGCCGCGCTGGCTCGGATCGCCAAGGAAGAGAAGGATACTTTCGGCTTCATAGCCGCGATCGCCCTCGGCCAGCTAGGCGATCAAGCCCGCGCCGCGCGACCGGTTCTTGAAGCCGTGCGCGTGACCGAGTTCCAGGCGCACCTGGCCTATCAATGGGCGCTGATGGAGATTCCGAAATAGCGCTGTTAATGCTCCAAAGCGCGGAACGCTGATCGCTAATCCAACTCGCACATCAGCGTTCCGACTGGTTGTTCCCCCGCGTCGCGCTCAATGAAAAACCGCCGCACCATCCGGAACGAAGAGCCGCGTCCGGGCGCCTTGCCTGCCCGGCATGTGAAACATCTTGGCGGACACACGACCCTGCTTGTCGAACAACAGCCACAAAGCACATTCTTCCGCTCGCCACATCTCCCCCTCCCGGTCCGGAAAGGGAAACGGCCGAACGCCCAGGGCGGCGGGCCGCGGCGCCGTGGGCAGACGGTTCAGAATCGTCACGACCTCCCGCTTCGTCATCCCCAACGCGATCGCGTCGAACCCTTGCTCATTCACTCCGTCCCGCAGCGCCAGGGCCAGAAACAATTCGAACATGGTCGAGACCTTTCCCTCGTGGAGCGGCTCTCAAGCCTTGCGGCGCCATTTCCCAAGGCCAGCAAAAAGCCCCGCCTACTCCCCCGCCTTCTTCCCCATTTTCCACGCCAGGTCGCGCAGCGCGATCTGCGTGCGGTCGTTCTCGTCTCGCAAAGCGCGGCGGAACACGGCCTCCGCTTCGGGATTGCCGAGGGCGGCTTCGCCGAGGGTGCGGAGGATCTTCAGCTGGGTCTTGTGCATCACGCGCGGCAGGCCGGCTTTCTCGAAGGAGGCGACGAGGACTTGCCGGGCCTCCTTGTCGGCGGGGTCGATCCGCAACAGGGCGCCGGCGGCATGGGAGCGCACCGAGCTGTTGGCGTCCTTGAGGGCGCCGTGCAGCGCGGCGGCGCTCGACTTGGCGTCCGGCCCGAGCAGGTCGAAATTGAAGGCCGCCTCGACGCGGACGAAGTCTTCCTTGTCCGCCAGCGCTTTCTCCAGGATCGGGAGCGCGTGCTTCGGGCTCGACTCGATGCGCCATATTGCCTGCGCAGCCATGATCCGCTCCGGCGCCTGCTCCGACTTGAGGGACTTGTGAACGAGAGGCAAGGCGTCCTTGGCGGCGGGGCCGATGTCGGCGAGAGTCGACAGCGCCATCTGTCGCAGGTCCTCGTCCTTGCCCGAGGCCAGGTCGATGAGCTGCGGCACGCAGGAGCGGGCGGCGTCGCCGATGAAGCCGAGGGCCATCACGGCGGGGCGCGTCAGTTCAGGACGGGACGGGTTGATGAGGTCGACGAGGGCGGCGACGGCGGGCGCCGCTTCCTCCTCCATCCCGGCCAGGGCCAGGATCGCGGCCAGGCGCACACGGTCGTCCGCGTCCTTAAGGGCGCGAATGAGGTCGGGTACGGCCGCCTTGGCCGCGGGGCCGATGTCGCGCAAAGCGAGCGCGGCGGCGCGGCGGACCAGGGCGTTGTCGTCGTGGAGCAAGTCCTTGAGACGGCCGGCCGTCTTGATCGAGATGCGACCCAGGACGCCGGCGACGTCGGCACGCACCTCGTCGTTCTCGTCGTCCAGGGCCTTGAGCAGGTCGGGCAGGGCGGGTTGCGCCGCCGGGCCCATGCGGCCGAGCAGGTCGACGGCGCGCTGCCGGACTTTCTCGTCCTCGTGCGTCAAGGCGTTCTGAAAGAAGGGCCAGACCTCCTTGGCGTCGAGCGTGGGGTCGATAGCCCAGAGAGCGAAGGCGGCTTCGCAGCGGACGCCGCGGTGGCGGTGCTTCAAGAGGTCGCGCACGGCGGGCGCCGCCTCGCGCGCGCCGGCGCCGATGCCGGTGAGGCCGCGCAGGGCCGCCATGCGGATGCCCGGCTCGGTGTCCTCCTTGAGCGTCTTGATCAGGGGCTTGACGGCGGCCGTGCCGGCGGAGCCGACGTAACCGGGGAACTCGGCAGCCGAGCCGCGCGTGAGGGCCTCCTTGCTGTCGAGGAGGGCGATCGCCTCGGGGAGAGCGGCGGCCGCCTCGGGCCCGAACTGGGCGAGGACGGCGATGTAGGCCTGCAGCGCCTTGGGGTCCTTCTCCGACTTCACCAGCGCGCGCAGCTCGGCGATGGGCGGCTGGACATATTTCTTGAGGTGGCTGAAGGCGACGGCGGCGATGGCGCGGACGCGCATGTCCTTGTCCTTGAGCGCCTCGAGCAGGGCGGGCCGGAGTTGGGTCGTGCTCTTGCTGATGACGGCGAGGGCGCGGATGGCCTCGCTGCGCACCAGGGGCGCCTCGTCCTTGACCGCTTCGACGAGCGCGGGGACGGCCTTGCGCGCGGGCGGCCCGACCACGCCGAGGGCGTGGGCGGCCAGGGCGCGGTTCTCCTCCTCCTCGTGCTTGAGCCCGTCGAGGAAGACGGGGAGCGTCGGGTCGATCTGGCGGTCGATGTTGAAGATGGCCACGGCGCCATGGAGCCGCACGGTGAAGTCCTTGTCCTTGAGCAGGTCGCGCAGCGAGGGCAGGGCGATGACCGCCTCGGGGCCGATGTCGGCCAGGCCGCGCGCGGCGGTGGCGCGGACGACGCGGTCCTTGTCCCCCAGACAGTCGATGAGGGGCAGGACCAGGGCCTTGTGCTTGATCTTGAGGCTGACGAGCAACTCGACCGCCTTGCGCCGCGTGGCGCGGTCCGGGTCCTTCATGGCCTTGAGGAGGATGCCGAGCTTGCTTTCGGGGTCGATCTCCTGGGTCGCGGCCTGGCACGGCGGCAGCCAAGGGGGCAGCCAGGGCACAAGGAGCGAGAACAGACAAAAGGTCAGCAGGGCGCGAAGAAGCACAGGAAGCTCCAGATGCGGTAGTGGGGTCATTCGGCCGGCCGAGTTGGCAAGGTGGCCGGAGATGGACGATCGTAACCGAGAGGCGGCGTGGACGCCAAGGATTTTTGGGCAAGGCGGCGACAACCGACATGGCGAAGGCGAGCGCCAGAGAGGAGGATGGAGATGGGTCTATCCCCGCAGCGCGGCGCGCGGCGAGAAGGGGCGGCTGACAAACCGGGTAAACGGCGTGAATGCCAATGGTAAACGGAGTTATCGGATCGGCTACGCGGTCAGCGCGCCGCTCGTCACGTACTCGATCCCGAGCGAGGCGCCCTCCTCTTTGGTCCGCGCCTGCCACAGCCCGGCGGCGGGCACGTCGATGCCGGCGCTCGCGTCCTCGAACAAGAGCACGCGGAAGCCGGCGCGGCGCAGGTCACGCGCGGCGAAGAAGCAACAGATGTTGGCCGCCAAACCGCACACGGCCACGACCGTCACGGCTTCGGCGCGGTAGAGGTCGATCAGGCCGGGGTGCTGCGCCGTCACGGCGTACGCCTCGAAATCGGCCTGGTAGCCCTTGCGCCAGATGGCGTGGAAGCGCTCGGCGCGCAGACCGGGGAGGAAATCGGCGCCGCGCGTGCCGCCCACGCAGTGAGGGGGATACAGGTTGTCGGCCCGGCCGAGGAAGCTGCAGTGATCGGGCGGGTGCCAGTCCTGGCTGGCGTCGATACGTTTCCAGGGAAACGTCAGGAGGTGGTTGATCGGCGCCACGATCCCCAGGGCGCCGGGGACGGGTAGTTCCTCCGGGCAAAGCTCGGAGAAGCCGTTCTGCGCGTCGACGACGAGAAGGGCGGCGTGCGCGAAGTCGACCATGGGACAAAGAAGGCTTCGAGGCGTCCGACACCGGAAGGAGCCGGGCGGTTTTTTTTCGGCGCTAATAGAAACGGACGGAAACGCGGCTGGAGGCGCCCCCCGGTCCGAGGTTGCGGAGCTCGATGCGATACAGGCCGGCCATCATGGCGCGGAAGGAGGCGTGGCAGTCCTTGTCGGGTGAGGTGTCCTGGGCGATGAGGTTGCCGCGTGGATCGAAGATGTCCAGGTCGACGTCCGCGAAGCCGCCGCGCAGGGTCGTGCGTACGTCGACCTCGACGGTCTGGCCGGCCTTGACGTTGACGGTGCGGTTGCGCGAGTCGCCGGGGAACAACTCCATGGTGAACGATTCGGAGCGCGAGGCGCCGCTCAAGGTAACGATGAGGATGACTCCGATCACCACCAGAGCGAGGACACAGCCACCCACGATCAGACCGACCTTGAGGCCGGTCGACATTCCCGGCGCGGGCGCCGTCCGCCGCCGCGAGCCGAAGTCGTCGCCGCGGCCCGGCTCGCGCGGATAGTCCTGCGCGCGGCGCGGCCGGGGTTCGGAGCGCCGCGGGTCGGGGCGCTGGTAATCGCCGCGGGGCGCCGGCTGCGGCCCGTCTTCCAGCGGGCGGGCGGTCGGCAACTCGAAGAGGCCCTCGACGACGCTGGCCCGGATCCAGTCCGCCGTCCCTTCCTGCCAGACGAGGTCGGTGGGGCTCAGGTAACCGGCCTGAGCGCGGCCGCGCAATTCGTCGAAGGTGACGGGCCCGTGCTGCTCGTTGCGCTCGCTGTAGTACCAGGCTGCGGCCACGGTTAGTCTTCCCGAATGCTCAAGGTGAAATTGCCAATTTCTCCGGGCATAAAAGTGGTGCAGACGATGCGGTAGGTGTCAGCGGCGGCGGGCCGAAACACGATGCGGGCGTTGAGGCCGTCCCCGCCGTCGTCGTCGGCCGCGACCTGCATGCCGCGTGAATCGACAAGGCGCAGGTAGCAGTCCATGACGCCGGACATCATGTCGATGGTGTAAAGTTTGCCGGGGACAAGGGTGGTCTGGTAGACCTTGCAGCGGCAACCGCCCCGTCCGGGGCCGAAGTCAAAAGAATCGAAATTGGTGATCGTGTCGTCGGCGCGCGTGCCGATGCGGCTGGGAACGATCAGCTTGCCGCCGGCGGGTAGGCCGATACCGACCGGGCCACCGCCGCCGGGCCCCGGCATGACGGGGATCGGCTCGGGCTTGAAGGCGATGCCGGGCGGCCGTTCGGGCCGGCTGTTGCTGTTGGCGACGACGATGATGATGACCACGATCGCCACGATGAGAAGGCCGGCGCCTCCGGCGATGAGGCCGATCATCAGGCCGTTGGACGACTTCTGCGGCCGGCGGACGGAGCGGCGTGGGCGGTCGTCGGCGAAATCGTCGTCCCGGCCGGCGCGGCGGCGTGGGGCGGGCTCGTCGGCGCGGACCTGAGCGCTGGGGCCGGCGTCGAAAAGGCCGCGGACCGTGCTGGCCTTGATCCAATCCGGCGAGCCTTCTTCCCAGACCAGATCGGTCGAGCGGACCCGACCGGACTGGGCGAGGCCTGCGAGCTCGTCATAGGTGACGGGCCCCTTCTGCTCGTTCTTGCTGCTGTAATACCACATGCTGGCCATGGCTTAGTCTTCCCGGACGATCAAGGTGAAAGGACCGGTGGTGCGACGATAGGCCGTGGCGACGATGCGCAAGCTCGCCGCCGCGCCCGGGCGATAGGTGATGCGCGCGTTCAAGCCCTCGCCGCCGTCGTCATCATATGTTATTTCTCTGCCCGTCGCGTCGATGAGCCGCAGGTACGTGTCGTAACCGGCGATCATGTCGATGGTGTACACTTTACCCGGAACCACGTTCAGCGCGTAGATCTTGCAGTGGGCATCGCGGACCGGATCGATCACGTCGGCTTCCGTGAGCGCCTCTTCCATCTTCGTCCCCGCCCGCGTCGCCGTCACCGCTTTGCCCGCGGGCAAGTCCACCTTCATCACGTCGCGCTTGAAGGGCGGATCGAACCCCTTTTCTTTCGGCCCATCGAACGGCTTGTCTTTGGGAAACAAGTCCTTGGGAAAATCGATCTTGTCCTTGGGGAAGAAGTCCTTCGGGAAATCGATCTTGTCCTTGGGCACGAAGATCGGCGGCGGCAAGCCGTCCCGTCCCAGCGACCGCACTTCCACGTCGTAATTCGAATCCCCCGCCCCTTGATTGACCACCTCGACAAAGAACCGGCCTGTCCGTCCGGCGACGAACGTGGCCTTGGCCGTGCCGGCGGCGCCGGCCTGACTGGCCACCTGCCGGCCGCCGTCTTCATCGACGAACAGATCGGTCTTGCAGAACTTGTCGCTCTTGGCGGTCACCTCGTACCGAATGCCCGCCTGCAGATCGACGCCGCGGCGGTCCTCCGCCAGTTCCCGCACGAACGGGTTGTAACGCTCGATGGTTCCCGGCCGCGCGTGATCGCCGACCTTCGGGACGTCGATGACGGCGCCGCCGTCCCGGCCCAGCGAGCGGACCTCCACGTCGAAGTTCGAGTCGCCGGCGCCCTTGTTCACGACTTCGAGCGCGAAACGCCCTGTCACGCCCGCCGTGAAGCTGACCTTGGCCGAGCCCGCCTGGTTCTGCGCCTGCGTCACCTCCCGGCCCTTCTCATCGTCGACGAACAGGTCCATCTTGCAGAACTTGTCGCTCTTGGCGGTCACTTCGTAACGGATGCCGGCCTTGACGTCGACAAAGCGCTTGTCGTCTCCCAGGTCCTTCACGAAAGCCTTGTACGAGTCGACCACGCCCGGCGCCGTATGATCGCGCACCAGCCCTTTCGCGCCGCCGTCCCGGCCGGCGCTACGTACCTCGACCGTGAAGTCCGAATCGCCCGGGCCGCTGTTGACGACCTCGATGCGATAACGCCCGGACGCGGCCGGCGTGAAGGACAGCTTGCCGCTGCCCATCATGCCCACGGCGCGGGCCTGCTCGCGGCCCGCCTCGTCGTCGACATAGATCTCCAGCTTGCAACCGCGGGCGCTCGTCGCGCTGATCTCGTACTTGAGGCTCGCCTTCAAGTTGACGAAATGCCGGTCTTCGGCCAGTTCGCGGACAAACGCCTTGTACGTCTCCGCGACTTCTCCGGCTTTTGGCTCCGCCTCACGGCCGACCGCTACCACTTCCACCTCGAAGTCCGCGTTCACCAGCGCCATGTTGACAATCTCGATGGCATGCGCCCCATCGGCCGCCGCTGTGTAAGCGATCTTCGCCACGCCGGGCGCCGCGATCTGCTTGGCCACCTCGTGCCCCAGCGGATCGTCCAGGTAAATGTCGAAGATCACGTTCTTCGGGTTCTTGGCCGTGATCTCGTAACGATAACCGGCTTTCAGATCGACCGGCCGGCGTTCCTTGTCGACAATGCCGGCCTTGTAGGTATGGACGACCTTCGGGAAGACCTCGTCCGGCGGCCGCGGTTCGATCTTCTTATCGTCCTGGGAGTTGATCTTGAGCAACACGGCGGCGACGGCAAGGCCGCCCAGGGCGAGGGTGACGCCCATGATGATGGCGACCTTGGCCCCGGCGCCCATGCCCGTGCGGGGCTGCTGGCGCATGCCCGACCGGGTCGCCGAGGCGAGCGGATCGCGGCTCGCGTTTGAGCGGCGCGTCGCGTCGGCGGCGGCGCCGCCGGTCGCCATGACCGCCCCATTGGGCATGTCGCCGAAGAGGTCGGGCGCCGTCGCGGCCCGCACCCATTGCGGCATCCCTTCGCGCCAGACGAGATCGGTCGGCTTGAGCAATCCCTTGGAAGCCAGTTGCCGCAGCTCGGGGCCGGAAACCGGGACATCCACCTGTCTGCCGCCGCGGGTGTAAAACCAGATATCCGTCATCGGTAACTCACGATCTTGGCTGGGAGCCGTTTGCGCCACGTTCCGTTCCGATTATGCCGAACCATCGGTCCAAGCGCAAAAGTCCCGAGAGAAGGAGTCCTTTTCTTGTACTGTGCCTTTTGACGAATAGCAAGGAAAAACCGAGCCCCGGCCGGCGCCTCGGCCCACGCCTGGGCCCGGCAATTCCGAACCTACCCGTCATCCGGCCGGTCAGAAATAATACGGAAGGAGCGGCCCGTTCGGACAGGTCGGCACCCAGTTCGGGAGGTGGGCAAATCCGCCCTCCTACTTGCTGACCGCGACCGCGCGGCGTATAAAATAGACAGTCTCCCGGGGACGTAGCTCAATTGGTTAGAGTACCGGACTGTCGATCCGGTGGTTGCGGGTTCGAGTCCCGTCGCCCTCGCTTATCTTACAAGGACTTACGTCAAGGAAAAACTGGTCGTACCGCGTGTGTACGAGAAACTGTACGAGAAAATGATCCCCTGGGTGGCCGTCACACCTATCCCAGGGGATCTGCGAGCCTTCCGGCCCGTCTGGTCTGGAGGGCTCTTCCATGCCTCATTTTGCGAAACCGTTTTTCAAGAAGTCCCGCGGCCGCTGGTACTGCCAGCTCGGCCCCAAGCAGCACAACCTCGGCGCTGACAAGAAGCTCGCCTTCGAGCGCTTCCGCGAGCTGATGCTCGCCGAGCCGAAACAGCTCGACTATTCGCTGGTCGTGGTTGTCATCGACGCCTTTCTCGACTGGTCCAAGCAGAACAACTCGCCGCGCGGCTTCGAGTGGTATCAACGCCACTTGCAGGTCTTCGTCCGCTCCGTCGATTCGCGGCTCACCGTCACTCAGTTGAAGAAGCATCACCTCAGTGCGTGCCTGGCCGAACACCCGTCCTGGTCAGCGACGACCAAGAACGGCCTGTGCCGCGCGGTCTGCCGGGCCTTCACCTGGGCGGAAGAGCAAGAGTTCATCGCTCGCTCGCCGCTGGCCCGCTTCAAGAAGCCCAAGGCCAAGCGCCGTGAGGTCGTCATCACCCAAGCCGAGTTCGAAGACCTGCTCTCGCTTTGCAAGAGCCAGACGTTTTGCGACCTGCTGGTCACGGCCTGGGAAACCGGCGCCCGGCCGCAAGAACTCACCCGCGTGGAAAAACGCCACGTGGACCTGGCGCTCGGTCGATGGGTGTTCCCGGCCGAGGAGAGCAAGGGCAAGACGATGCCGCGGGTCGTTTACCTCAACGAGCGGGCACTGGAGATCACCCGCCGGCTCTGTGTCCTGCATCCGACTGGGCCACTGTTCCGCAACGAGGACGGTACGCCCTGGAATAAGCATTCGACCGCCTGTGCCTTTGGCCGGCTGAACGTCGCGCTCGGCCTCCGGAAGATGAAGGAGCTCGGCGTCACGAGCGGGCCGGTCAAGCGGTTCAACAGGGCCGGGTTCAAGGACGCGGTCATGCTCACCGCAGCCCGTCAGGCGCACGTGGCCGCATACAAGGCACGCCGCAAGGCGATTCTCAAGGCGGCACGCAAGCAGGGCAAGAAATACGCGCTCTACCATTTCCGTCACTCCTGGGCCACGCGGGCGCTGCAACGGGGTGTCGATCCGCTCACGGTCGCCATCCTGATGGGCCATCAAGACCCATCCACGCTCGCCAAGGTCTACCAGCATCTGGCTCACGATCCCGATTTCATGCGGAAGGCCGCGGCAAAGGCAGCTATGTCAGCGTGAGATGCTTGAGGGCGATGGTGGGGCGTTTCGGCTCCACCTTCGCTCCCTCCTGGTATTCGCGGAGCGCCTCCTCCGAAATGCGGATCGTGCCGCGTTTCAGGCCGAAGCGATGGGCAGTCAGTTTGCCATCGGCAACGAGCGCATACACGGTCGCCGGGGAGATGTTGAGCAGGGTGCTCACCTGTTTCACGGTCATCAGTGCCATAACTTCACCGCTTCGTAGAATTCCAATGGAAAGAACCAGCATGGCTTGATTGCGGAATGCCCCGGCAAGATGCCGGGGCTTCCGCGTTTTCTGCTTCACTTCGTGGCCGGCACGGCGTTATTCCCGGCGGCGGGTACCGGCAGCTTCCGCTCCGGCTCGTGGGGGCCAACTTTCATGTCGATGGCGCGGAAGATGTCGGACTTGCACATGGGCCCGACAAAGCTCTTGTCCGAGAAGGTAACGACGTAGATGTCTTCCTTCTGCTTCTTGCACCATCCGCAGGTGCCGGGGCCGACAGACTTGTACTCGACGCTGATCATTGCTGACCTCCTTCAGAAAAACAGGAACGGAGACGAAACGCATCCTGCAATTTGTGGAGCAACTCCTTTTCGCTCCAGGGTGGCTCACACGTTTGATTCCAAAGCCGAAAGAGCGGCAGCGCTTGCTCGATGGTTAGTCCAAACTTCTGGACCAGCACGCATGCGACGCGGAAGGTCCGATTGTGCCCGCCGTGGCCGCTGATCGCCCCCTCAATGCACGCGAGGTAGCCTCGGGCACGCCGCGTGAGCATGTCGGGATGGTCGTCGAGTATGATGTCAGCGGCGACTCGCTGTCTTCGCTCCCGGGTCCAGCCGATCTTGGCGACCGGCAGTTCAGAAGCGGGCCGCAAACCGTCACCGAGCCAGCGATAGTTGCCGTGTTCGGTTCGGGAAAACGGGATCAACTCCAAGCCGCCGTCGGTGCGGATGTCGATATCCATTCCCTTGACTCTCACTTGATTCAGAAGCTGAACGCGCTTCCGTTTGCGGTAGCCCAGGTGCAGTCCGCCTCGCGGCGTCTGGAGCTTGTGCGGCGTGTCGCCGCACTCGGCCAGGACCAGCTCGGCCTGGGCCGGATCGTCGCAGTCAAACACCACCAAGCCGGCGCAGATGATGGCGATATTGCGGGACGTGCCGGAGAACCAATCATGCACCAGCTCGGCCGGAGGAAGGCTGCTCTGCCAGCGCTTCCATTTGACTGCCGGGATCTTCGTGCCCTCGATGACCGGGATCGGGGCGATGCCCTTTCCGAGCGCGTCGAGGGCGATGCCGAGGGTGTCAAGCTGCTTTTTCATGTGCCTTGCCGATAGCGGTCTTGAGAGCGTCGATGGTTTCTCTTGTTCTTGGGTCTTCACTCCCGCCCATTACCTCGTCCCATTGCAGAATCTCCTCCAGTGCCAGGTTGCACGCGTGAACCAGATCCTCATGCGTGTTGCAGGCCCGGACGATGAATGCCGCAGTGGCTTCAGCAGCTTCTCTCGAATCAGTCAGCATTACCGTGGCGATAGCCCGCACATGTCCAGCGGGGCCGGCAGATTCACGTGCCTCCCGAATGATGAATGGCTCATTGCCTGTGATGTCGTCGTCGAACTCTTCGTACCACCAGTCGGTGGCGTTTTGTGCCTGTGGTGCTTCTTTGTTCGTCATCTCTGTAAGGGGAAAATGGGTAGAGGGTATCATGACTGTAGCCGCCTGGACTGCATGTTGGTGCCACGCCTTTCGACAATGGCGTCTGTCGGGAACGCTGCAGCGAGCCGCAGCAGTTCGTCGGCATCGTGGTAGAGCGAATCGTCAACCGTCGGCCACCCAGCTTTCGCGTGGCTGGCCTTCAGCATGTCCACAAATTGTTCTCTGGTGATCGGGAGCCGCTGCACTCTCATCGTTGTCGTTGCTTTTTGCGTCAGCATCCCCGCCATGGAGCGGCGGCAGCCGCAGTGCCCATCGACCGTTTCTCCGTCGCACTCAAGGGCGAACCGGACGGGTTCGCCTTCATCGCACCAACAAAAATCATTGCGTCTCTGTCCCTGTGTCTCCTTGGTCGCAACCAAGACTGGAAGGAAAGCCGGTGATGTCTTCTTGTTCGCCATCTCTGTAAGGGGAAAAGTGGGTAGAAGGTTAGGACGTCGGCACGTTGTTGCTGATCCACTCTTTGACTGCGACCTGGGCAGCGCGACTGAGCCGCACCGTTGCCATCGGTGACAAGTCGCCGGATCGGGCTTCGGGAAAGTGATGAACGATGACTTCCCAGAAGGCTTCGAGCGCTTCATCGGCCAGGTTGCAGAAGCGGCAATAGATGCCGTCCGGTCCTTTGCCAGTTTGCGGATCTTCGTGGCAGCTGTAACAGAGCTTTGCCGGTGATGTCTCATTGGCGTTCGCCATGTTTGGTGAAAAAAGGGAATAAGTTGAATCACTCCGTGAGCGAGTCCATCGAGTAGGCCGTGACCACCTGGTCCAATTCATCCGATGAAAGCGGCTCCTCTTCGTACTTGAACCAGTCAGCCCAGTAGAAAACGCCACGCGTCCACTCCTTGCATTGCGGATCGAAGTAAAGCTTGAACCCGTACTCTGGACCGCCCCAGGCGATTTGAATCTTGTGCTCAATCAGCTTCATGAAACACAGGGGCTCCAGTTGCTCACGCAACTCGTCGCGTTTCTCGTCGTTCTGCTCGGCGAGAACGGCGTTGATGTCCTTGAACACAGAATCGAAATATCGCCGCAGCTCCTGTCGATCGGGCGATCGTGCCGGTGATTTCTCATGGGCGTTGGCCATTTCAAGAAAGAGAAAAAGGGAAATAGGTCAGCACGGCGCCATCTCGTGCATCGACATTTGATCGTGCCGCGGCTTGATCTCGCGTGGCTCGCGGCGATGTCGTGCTCGCCGCATCGCCTCGGTGACGGCTTGCTCGGTGAGGCTGCCGAGGTAGCTGCTCCTGATTGAGCTGGTCCGCACGCACTCGTCGAGCAGTTCCAGTGCGAAGAGCAAGTTGATCTTTCGAGCCGATGATTGACTTCTTCTCATGTTGAATGGGTTAAAAAGTAAGTTTGCCTTTGCAGGCGAAGCCGACAAAGCACGCCTGGCCCGCCGTCAAAGCCGCAGCCGAAGGACCGGCTTGACGGCATAGGGCCAGTGCGTGCGAAACTTTCTGAGCCTGCAAGGGAGTGCTGAGGATCGCGTAAATTTGGCGATCTCAGCGTAAGAAGTGAACTCCATTGTCGCCGGGCTGGCAGTCGCGAAGACTGCACCACCTCGGAAACTCATGAAGAAGATGGGGGACTCGTCAGGGCGAGCCCCCGTGTTTTAGATCGCGGCGATTTCTTCCAGCCGGTCGATCTGATCAAGCGCCTCTTGAGCTACCTTGATCACGTCCTTGAGGTCGGTCTTGTCGAAGAAATGCACGTTGTGCCACTCACCGTCCTCCTTGTAGGAGCGACAGATGGCAGTGGTGAAACGTGCCTTGCCTTCGCCCTGGGCGTGCTTCCAAATCGCGACTTTGACACGATTGGAAAACGAGTCCCAGGCCGGACCGCGGTTAGACGATTCATTCGTCTGGTGTGCCTCCGCTTTCGCGGGAGCTTTCTTGCTCTTGGCTACTGCTTCCATGGTGATGGGGGTTAGATGCACGGAATGGCCGTGCGCCAAACCCACCGAGCCGTCCGAGCGCTACCCTGATAGAGGACGAACGGCTGCGGTGGCTGCTTGAAATCAGTTTTGATCCTCTTTGTTCGGATTTGCCTCAATTTCGAGAATGAACTCCCACGCCTGTCCGAGCAGGAGTTGAGCGATCGGCAAATCGTCTCGACTGTAGCTCGTCGTGGTCCTCCACTCGTCCCCTTCCCGGTAGATTTTCTGCGCCACAGCCTTGTGAAAGACGCCGCCATCGGCCGTGTGATTCTCGAAAACAGCCACCTTCACGCCTCGCCGGCGGAACACGCGAATGGGCTTGTTCGACACGCTTGCGCCTGCGCCCGTGCCGGTTGAATGCCCGTTGGCGTCGGTCTCGCTTTGGTTAATTGTCTGGCTCTCAGTCCTGCTTTCGCCTTTTTTCGCCATGATGCACCTCGCTTTGAAAATGTTCGTGATTGTTCAGAATGTGCGAAGCGCCGGTAAACTTGCGGCGTTCGCTGGAAACCCGCTCACGCGGGAAACTGGGCCGGTCTCAGGGGAACCGACCCAGGCATCCGTGCTACTGTTCGCCTTTCGGCAGGTACGCGTCGTCGATCCAGCAGTAACCGCCGATCGTCCCGACGAACCCGTTGAACAGCTCGGTGGCGGATTGTAGGTCCAATCCAGCCACCAACTGCTGCAGCTTCCACTGGTCGGCGAAGCTGCTGAACGCGGATAACTCGACTCCGAACTTCGTCCCGCGCTCGGTCTCGAACTCGTACAGCCGGAAACGAACGTTGCCGTTGACCGTCTCCTTGCGGAGAACGGCCGGTGTGCCGGTTGTTTCCATGGCGTTAACGAGCAGAAACCAGGCCGTGCTCCATCGCCACCGTGAACTTTGCGGCCTTCTGCAGGAGCTTGATCGCCGTCTCCACGTTGTAGTCGCGCAGATCGATGATCTTGACCCATTTCTGGAACTCCTCGACGTAGAACTCGCCAGTAACCATGTAGGCGGTGTGCCCGCACTTGAGAACCACTTCGAGCACGTCGATGCGGACGTTGTCCTCGGCAACCGAATAGACACACGGCAGGCTCATCTCGGCGATTGCCGGCTTCCGAAACCAGCGAATCATGTTGGCAATCCATTGCATACAGTTAGGGGTTATATGCCGCCGACCAAATGGACGGCGGGCCTAACACCAAGCGCTCGCGCTTCCCTGAGTGGCAAGCGCCGGTGGAACAGCCTATGTGATCGCGTCGGCCACCTCGCCGATTACCTTGCCCGCGACCGTGCCTAAGCTCGGTACGAGCAGCTCGACGAGCAGCACCGCGGCCGCCCGTACGACAATCGTCTTGACTGCCTTCTTGGCGACGACGCCCGCCAGGCTCGGCGTTTTCGTTTTCGACAAGGGCTGGCCGAGCAAAAGCGCCATCGCCTCTTCGTCACCATCGAGCGCCCTCTCCATCAGTGCCATGCGGTAGCGGCGAGCGAATTCCGCCTGCAACTCGTCGAGGTGGTCCAGACGTTCTTGCTCGGCGCGTTCTTGTTCTGGGGTTTTCATGCGGTAGCCGCGGCCGAGGCTCGCCTGGAGCTCGTCGAGGTGGTCCAGACGTTCTTGCTCGGCGCGTTCTTGTTCTGGGGTTTTCATGACTTGGTTTCTCCTCACAGTTAAAGCCAACAGAAACATAGGGGGGACAGCTTGACGCCGCTTCGAGCGGCGTGCGGGCCGAGTCCAAGAGGCCCGCAGGGGTGCCGGGGCGACGCCCTGGCCAGTTTTGTTGCAGCGGGCCGGAACCGACCGCCGTGGGGCGGAACAAACGCGACCGAAGGGAGCGAACCGCCTAGACGAACAAAACTGGCCAGGGCGAGAGGAGCGACAGCGACGACCGCCCTGGCACCCCGAAGCTGTCCCGCCCATGCCACTTGCGTCAAACACGAGCAAAAGCTGCTGGCGTCCGGGTCTGGTACAGGCATGGAATATCCGATGATACGAGTCGTGGTACACCTTCCGGAACATGTCTCACCTCACAATCAACGGGGCCGGCGCGCCTTCGCACGGGTAAAAGACCGGCTCGAACAAGATCGTTGTCGCTGTCGCTGTCAGTTCAGGTTTCGCGGCAAACCGCCACATGTCCGCACGTTCGACCTCGCGGAAAAGTTGCCGGAGCAAATCGCGCCGTTTTGCCGTCGGGCTCACGACCACGACGGTGAAGCCCGGTACCGTTGCTTGCGGGAAAAATCGTCGTTGCAGGTTTCGATTTGCAAGTTCCGCGTAACCCGGTGGCTTTGAAATCGCCTCTTGTTTCGCGCCACTCGTCGCTCTGTCTATCTCCCAAAGGAGAATCTTGCTCTCGCCGTCAATGGCCACGAGGCACGCGCAGTCGGGGGCGCACACAAGCCGATGCGGAGCCTCACGCAGCAACGTGAAGAGCCGATAACGTTTTTCTGGCAGGGTTTCATCCTTGTTCACAATGTCGAATTCGTTTATCCAGCCCAGCAATTCAACTTCGTTTTGTGCCGCGATGGCGTCATCGAGGGTCATGTGAACGTCCGTAAGTTCCTGCCAATGCCAGGCGTAGTGCGCCGGCGGCGCCTGCGTGTTCGTCGCGAGAAACCGCACGTCGCCGAAATGTGCAGCGAGCAATTCACCTCCCTTGCGGGACGGATAGTAAAGGCTGCTCGCCGGGCCGCCGCTGGTGCAATGGATGTACGAGGTCATGCGATTGACCAGCCCATTGGCTTTCAGGTGCTGCAAACGCCTGCGCGTAACCCGGCCGTCGGGGTCGTTCGGGAAGCGCCGGCGGCGAATTTGCGGAGTGCTCATGACGGAATACCGGTCAATGTCGAGCAAAACGCCGATGTCTCGCTCCGTGGTGATGCTCATACGCCAAACCGTGAAGCCTTTCTGCGCCCGTTGACGGGCGTGCTCGTGCCATTGCCGTTGGCCCCGATAAGCACCGGCGCCCGGCGATTCCCTTCATGCGCAGCCGGAACGAAAACCGGCTCATCAGACTCCATCACCTGTGGCTCATGCGAATTCACCGTTATTACCGGCCGAAGAATGCGCTCCAATCGCTCTTCCGTCTCGCGGTCGATCTCCTGTGGCGACACAAAAAACTCTCGGTTGCTGAAGTTTTTCTCTAGCAGCGCGGCCACGGCCTCCAGCGCTTCGGGGCACCGGCGTTCCAGCTTTTCGGCGTCCCAGGCCAGGTAACCGGGTGCATACCGCTTCACGTCCACCTGGTAAAGTTTCGGATCGTTCGGCAATTTCACCAGCGCTTGACCCGTCTTCAACTGCCGAATCTTTTGCGCCCAGAGAGCTCTCTGTTCCTCAAACGAGTAGTAGGACCGCTGCGACAGCTCCAGGAACTCCTCGTATTCGGGGACCAGTGTTTCGTGCATCCCTTCCGTCGAGGTGGCAGTAGAGCTGCCGCCACTTGATCTCGATTCGTTGCCGCCCGCGCTGCTTCCCCGAGTGTCCACGTGTCCCTTACTGTCATTCGTCACTCGGGTCGAGCCGATGTTGCGAGTCTCACCCGGCATTCCCAATCGTCGCGAGACACCCTCCTGATCGGAATTCGAAGCAGCCCTCGCAGTCGAATCGGACGCGCCCTGATGCGCAGACCAGTTTGTGCCGACCGTATTGCTCCAATTTGTCGCCTGTGCTGCCGCCTCGGACCAAGTGCACAGATACTCGATGCGGTGGCCCTTCAACATCTGCCGCCGCGTGTACAACTCGTCTTTGATGCGGCGAGCGTCAAATGTCAGCGATGCAACCTCCTGCGCCACCAATTCAGCATCTTCGCCTTGCACGGCGAACATCCAGCGCATTCGCGGCTGAAAGATCAGCGACATGAGGTTGGCGTTTCCTCGTTCGAGCTGGGAAAAAGACTGGTGTGCGAGGCCGGACAATTTCAATTTCAGCTGTCGCACCTCCGGGATTGCCTCCTGCATGTCCATCGAGACGTAGTTCTGGAACTCATCGAGCCAGAGAAATGTCGAGTGACGATCGCGTGGCTCTGCCGACCGAGCCGTCGCCACGATCTCGTTAAGCATCATGTTGCCGATAGCATTCGCAACTTGAGTTGATAGGCGGTTCTGCGGCGCCAGGTTGATCAAGACGATCTTTTTCTCGCGCATGAATTTCGTCACGTCGAACCGATTCGTCGTCGAACCAAAGAACCGCCTCGTCAGGCTGCACTCTACATACGGCTTGAACCGATTGCGGACCGATTCGAACATGCGAACGGTTTCCCCATTGCGAGCCTCCAGAACTTCGTACCATTCGGCGCGGACCATGGGCGGCAGCGCGTTCAACATCGCGCGGTGGTAGGGGCTACCCGGATAAATCAGATGAAACGCGTCGGAAACCGCTAAGTTCATCAACGCCTCGGCATAGAGCGCGTTGAAAAGCCAAGTGAATGTGCGCGGCTGGTCCGCGACATTCTGGTTCTCGAAGCCGCGCAGGATGCACTCAATCGCCCTGCCCACCTTGAAAAAAAGGTGAGCCTCGGTTGTGAACTGAAGTGGATGGAATGTCATCACCCGGCTTTCGTCGGCTGGGTTGATGTAGACCAGCCGCTCTCGGACCCAATCTGGGCAATACGGCGACGCAAACCACAAGATCAGATCTCTGGACAGCTGGCCCAGACGATCGAAGATGAAATGGCATTCTTCCACTCTCGGGTCTTGAATCAGTTGGAAGATTGACGTTTTCATTGCCTCGGTCTTTCCTGAACCGGTCTGGCCAAGCTGGTGCGCGTGGGTGTCCCAATCAGAATGCCGAACAAAGAACGGCCGACGCGATTCGTGCTCATAACCAAGAAGTACACTGCTCATGGCTGAATCTCCTGCAAACGTTCTTTGAGTATCTCGTCGTATCGGTTGTAAAGCTGGCTCAGCAGCATATCGCGATCCCTGCCCTCGGGTACGCTTTGTTCGATCTCGCGCTTGCGCTTTTCGTACCAAGCAACCAGCGTTGACAGCGAGCTTTGACGCTCTCGTTCGTCGGCGCGGGCTTTCTCCTCGTTGGCGATGCGCCGTGCCTCCGCTGCCTGCTCGCGAGCATTCGCTCGATCTGGAGCCCCAGCGATCCATTTCTGCACCAGCCATTTCGCAGGCCAAAAGGCCGCCACAATAAACGCCAAAGCGAACGCGGCCCCAACACCATCGGACAGCCCCCGGTTCAAATCCCTGATGCCTGCGCCGACAAGAAGCACCACCAAGAACAGAGATCCAACCTTTCCGGCCCAGGCCGCCCAAGTGCTTGTGAACGACTTCTTGAGGTAGCTTGCAGCCATCCAGGCGATGGCGACGGAAACCCCGTGTATGAGAGCGACGATCAGCAATATTTGCATGAATGCTTCCATGGTCGATTCCTCCACAACAGAAGGGCTTCTTGCCCTGGCCAGGCGCCTCCTCATGAGGCGCAATCCTGTAGTCATTTCGAGACTTTTCCCAGTGGCACCGCCGGCGTTGTGCTGTCCGGCGAAGACACCGCGTCAGGTGGAGGTACCACGCCCTTGATCGGCTCGATGCGGGGAAGCGGTGGGGCATCCCCGGTGGGCGTAGCCGGCGGAAGTGGCGGAGGTAGTCCTGGTACGCCGATTGGTCCGGTGGCTGGTTGGTTGGTGGTGTTGCGATAGACCGCGTAGCCGAAGCCTACGGCGATTAGCAGTAGGACGAGCAGGCTCGCGCGCACTCCCTTCCAGAAACCCTGGTCGACGCAGCGACTGCGCAACTGCTCGAAGCCATCGCTTGGGCTTCCCTTGGCCACTTGTTCGGAATTAGTGTTCATGCTGTTCTCCTTGGGTTGTGCGCCGACAATCAGCGCGGTTCAATGAATCGTCTTCATCCCGATAGATTGCTTCGTCTGCTCCTATTCCTCTCGCTGGCGCCGCAGCCACTCCTGGAATTCCCGCTCTTCGCGCAACAGTTCGCGGGCGAGCCGGAGCGCCTCTTCAATGTTCGCGTCGAACTGGTCACCTGGGGACGGACTTTTTTTCGCCGCGTAGAGATGCTCGTAGTCCTTGCTGATGTCGAGGAGCCAGCCGTATCCGCAGCTGTTCAGAAACGCATCGATCTGGTCCCGGGTGGCGACGCCGTGATACCGCGTCAGAACACCGATGACGAAATAGTGGCCCTTGACGAGCGGCCCGCCCGACCCGCCGGCGCGCACCTTGATGCTGAGGTCGCCCTTCTCGTCCACGGAGCAATCTTCCGCCGAGTAGGAGTTGCCCGGAAATCCGTGAAGTACGGCCTTGCCCGTGGCCGGAATCCCCTTGGTGCCGACGAAGTAGCCGGCTGTGTCGAGACCAGAAACCCTCACGAGGGCCAGGTCAGCCTTTTCGTCTTTGGCGATGAGCGTGGCCGGATGCCCGTCGATAGTCACTGTGTTGTTCTTCATGACATGCCAGGCTGTCAGGACCAGGTCCTGTTTTGGGACACCAACTTGGTGCTTTTCGATCCCGATCACGGCGCCCGAGCCATACGCACGGTCGCCCTTCAGGTGAACAACCTGGGCTTGTGCGGTAACGCCAGGGTGGAACGTGAGGACAAGGCTGGCCAACACCAGCAGTCGCCACGGACTCGGCCGGGCCAATGTGCGCGCAATGCGGAACGGACGAAACATGGACGATCTCCTCTCGAAAGGGGGTAAATGGACGACTAAGGTGTTTCAGGGCCGGCTTCTACCCCGGCATGCAACTCAGCTCTTGCGGTTGGTGTCTTCTTGCGGGAAACTCTTGCACAACTTTTCCATCCAGGAGCGGCTCCTCGCAGGGCACGCCGCGCTCATCGACGTAGGCTTGCTTGAAAAAGTGGGCGACACCGGCATCCCTGCACTGACGGTCGATGTCTCGCACCCAGTCGATGTCCATAATTCGTCGTGTCCCCTTGGCGGCCCGTTCGCAGCCAGTAATGATCCAGTCCAGCCAAGACAGAAACGGACGGAAGTCCATCCGTTCGAGTAGCGGCTCGGCAGAGACGAACTTGATGGCCGCGGGGATCGCATTAAGGTGGTCCATGCGATACAGCGATTTACTGCAACCGCACGTCACTCCCATCCAGACATTCGGGTAGCCATCGCCCCAATCCGCTGGCAGACGCTCGATGGCCAACTCTGGCCGCTTAGTCAGGATCAACCAATCTAGGTTCGTGCATTTCTTGATGATCCGCCACGCCTCCGGGCGCCAATCGTCGGCGCCCGGATGGAAGAAGTCGCTCATAGAACAGGTGAAAACCCGATGACGTTCCGCCGCTCGGCAAGCTGCTCGGTCCCAGCGTTCGGGATCTTTCCAGGTCTTGGTCTTCATCGGACCGTTGAACGGTTCACGTCCACCACGCATCATGATTCCCGCAATGTAGCAAGTAACCGTTCACCTCATTATGACAAGCTTGGGTGAATCTTGGCCAGCACGATGAGCGCTTGTGGCGACGAGGAAGTGCAGCACATTGCGGCCTTGGAGACGCAGCGTCTGAAGTACGGTGAGCATGCGGCGCCGACGAAACGGCAGCCGCGTTCGCTGTTGCAGCCGAAGGCGTTCTTGCGCCGCACAGCACGCCGTGACGGAGCACGCGCTCGGCGTGGTTGTTGGTCAGCTCAACTCCTTCCGGTGACGGCGAAACGCCACAGCGCCGGCTCAGACCCAGCAGATTGACGCAGAACTGCGCCCCGCCTTGGCGTCGGCACGTAGGCGGCCACGTTCCAGCACTTTGCGGAGTTCCTTCGCCACGGGTTCCAAGCGATGCTGCAGTCCCGGCCGCGTACAACCCCCGCCGCGAAACGTGTACCCGGGCTTTGAACAAGCGTTTGACGAGCGCCCAGGCCGGCTTCACCAATCGTCTTGGCCGGCCCGCCACGATCGACGCATTTCTGGAAGTCCCGTTTCAGATGCGCTGTACACCTGGCGGCACAGCGCCGACAGCCCGCCGTAGGCGGCTCCAACGGTCGCTGATCAGAAAGCCGACGATCCTCTCCCCCAGCAACGCGATCAGGCAGCCGCGGCGCAGCGCGGCGTGGATCGGAAAACAGCCACCGTCGCGGTGGCCGCCGTCCAGCCAGCGTTTCTGGCCACGCTCTTTCAACTGGTCTCGTCGACGTTCTTGACCGTCGCGGCGCTGCGGCCATGGCCGCGGCGTGCGAGGCCTTCAAGGCCGCGCTTGACTTGTTCTTCCAGTTCGACACCGTGCCCAGGGCAATCGGCGCGTCGAACACGTCGTCGGCGATTTCCTCGACGCCGCCGGCGGCTGACCTTGTGTACGCCGCTCAGATAGGACAGCGTGGCGGTCAGGCGCGGCCGCTTCTTGAGCCCGAATCTCGGCGGGAATGGTGGCACGTGTGACTTCCACGGCAGCAGGGGCAGGTCCGCGTGGCCTTGATATTCGGTGATCTCGGCGGTCAGCGCGGGCAACTCGGCCACCTGATGACGGGTCGGCGGCGGATCGTTCGGCCCCGCGTCTTGGGAGCGCGGGAGCGGCTCACAGTGCTCACAACGCTCCGGAACAAACACCAGGGTGTCCTTCACGCGTTCCGGAGGCACGAGTTTCTTCAGGTGCGGATGCTTCGGCTGGCCGCCGCGCCGCGTTGGATTTCTTCTTCGTGACGGGTAGCGCACCCGGCGGATTGGCCGATGGCGGCACCGACGAGTTGGAGGAATTGCGTTTCGTCCGAGCTTCCAACTCGGCCAAACGCTTCTGCAACTCCGCCAGTTGCTGCTCCAACGCCGCGATGCGAGCATCCCGCTCGCGACATCCTTAGCACGTCTGCTCCATGCCGGCATGCTACAAACTGAATGCCCGCGCAGCTGCGCCAGTTTCGCGAAAAAACCAGTGAACGGTTACTGTAGCAATTGGTGCACTCCGAGCTGACCTTGTTGCATCCCTGGTATGGATTCCAGGTTCCATGCGTCCAGCGGATTTTGCTTTTTCTGGCCATTGTTGTTCTCCACGACCGCCCGGTCTTTACCAACACCCCTCAAACCGTAAATAGCTTAAAAATCCCGAATACCTCGATCAGGTCCAAATTGCTGTGAAGCCTTTCAATGCACTTCCAGCAGGCGGGCCCAATACTGCCCGACGCCTTGGGATGACTCATGATGACGTTGGCCAGCTTGCCGTGCTGCTTGCACACCTGGCAATGGCCAATCATTCGTCCAAAGATGCCGAAGGTGAGTTCGTTCTCGAAGATCAACGCCCTGGCGAGTTGGGTGGCAGACTTGAGCTTGTATCCTGTTTGCGCGAGGCTGGCCTGGGCGACCTTTCGACTGCATCCCGAGTGCGCGATCACGCTCGCGATTAGTTCCTCCAGGACCATTTCCGAAACGCCGGAAGTTCGTTCCAACGTTCTTCGCGCGATCTTGAACGCCTCATCGATATTGCCGTTCGCCGCCTCGACGGCGTCCTTGGCAGTTTTCAGATCGCAGCCGATCTTCTCGCGGACCTCCTTGATCAGCATGATCTTGTTAGCCGGCCACGTCGTTGGTCCAAAACCGTTTGTGTTGCTCACCGCGAATCTCCTCTCATGTGGACAAATCGATTGATCCGTTATTGCTTCGCAAGTAGCCTGCGGGCCTCCTCGACCTCGCGCTCACCCTTCTCGATTGTCTCCTGCACCTCGGCCTGGATGGGCGGCAATGAGCCGAGAAAATGGAAGGAGAAGATGCTCCCAATGATGGAAACCACCAATTCCACCCATACCACGGTCACGAAAAGTTTCGGGAACAACAACGCGCCGGCTCCGAGCAGAACGACTGGAGCGGCTGCGGTCGCGACCATCGCCGCGGCCGACCGACGCGAAAGGTCGGCCGCCCGCAGGAAGCTTGGGAACAAGGCTGCCTCGATGAGCAAAGCGCCAAGAGCCGTTAGGACCATTGCGACCGCTGGCCCTCCCATGTTGGCGCCTGCCGCACCGCCGATGATCAGCCCGCCAAGCGCCGTTCCCAGCGGCATCATTGCGATCAGCACCCACAAGGGGAGACGGCCTTGGGCAGCACTTGAAATAAGGGCATTTTGTGACTCCACTCCTCGTCGCCAAAGCTCAACTCATTCAAGCGCCTACAGGCGACACTCCATAACATCGTTGGCGACCGAAAACCCCAGTGCTTCGTAGGTTCGACGGGCGTTGCAATTGTGCTTGCACACGTGCAGGCGGAATCCGATTACTCGTGGATCGGCTGATGCAAGTGCCAAAGCATGGGCGAATAGTGCTCGCGTAACCCCTCGGCGGCGGTCGGCCGGCCGCACGTAAACGTTGTCTAACCAAAGCAAGAAGCCATTTCCCCAATCGAACCACTCGGGCCAGAGCCGAAGCTGGCCGACGGCCCTGCCGTTCGCAAACGCAAGCCAGTAACGCCCCAGGCTCGGCTCACGCAGCTGGGCTTCGACCGCAGCCGCAATTTTGCTGTGATCGAGCTTCTCGCCGTCGATTTCTGCCGCCAGCCGGCAGTTGAATTCGACGATGGTCCGCACGTCGCCAAGGGAAGCTGCCTGAACAGTGATCGGCCCGTGCCCGACGGCTTGCGAAACGTTGCTGTGTTCGGGGCAATCCAGTACCGTGATAGTCTCATGAAACATGGTCTGTCTCAGTATCCTGAGGGCGTCCTCAACTTTGCGATTTTTGCCAAGGCTATTACTCTTCCCGGTGGTTCCCAGCGACCCAGCACACGGCTAATATTTCCCCAGCGGGGTTTCCTGATAGACCTTAAAGCACTTGTTGCAGGTGACTTCCAGTCCGCGTGACGCGTAGATCACCTTCGACTTCTTGCATTCACACATCCATCGGCGCAGACAGCGCTCTGGGGCTGCTGCTACCAATCGGTATTGCGGTCCTGCGCGGTACAGGCTGAAAACACCTGGGTCGAGTTTCACTCGATACACGATCGCTCGCAGGTCCGGGGAGAGTTCGGTGTGTGCCCAGCCTCGCCGGCTCTTCGTGCAGACGAGCCCGATCGAGTCGCATCGACGCTTGAATTTTCGATTGTGGTACTGCGACGACGAACAGTCGCGGATTCCGCTCAGGTAATTGGCGTAATGGCACATCTCATGAAGCAGCACCTGGGCGATGTCTTCAACGTCGTGGGCGAGGTACTCCGGGCAGATGTTGATTTCCGGCAGCCTGAGCGGCCGACCATTCTTCCACTTTTCCTCCCAAAACCACCCGAACACAGCGCCGCCCTCGATGTCTGGATCGTAATGACGGGTAACGGCATTTGTCGTTTGAACGCCAAATCGCAGAAGGCTCGAAACGCGCGCTCCAGCTCGGCAATAGCAGGACACAACGATGCGACGGGGTAGTCGTTGTCCTCCGGAAAATGAGGGCAGCCGTCGTCCGCCATAACCTGGAATTGCCGAAGTTGTTCAGGCGACTCGTCGTCTACCGCACTGATAGTGCCTGAGCCGCTTTCGACCGCCGACTGGGGTGCAAACAGCTCGGGGTATGCGCCAACAAACAATCGAATGATGTCGCCACGCATGTTTTACTCCCGATCCACCTGGTTCATGGGCCTTTCACTCCTTCAATGGGCCGCAGGCCGGTGGTTGTGCGCGCTGAGTACAAAGAATTTTTCGTGCCTGCCGATTCTTTGGTCCACAGATGTTCACTAGCGCTTGCGCATTTCCGGGAGCATGTGGCATGATTGTTGTGCCGGAATTGTTCTTCTTCCCCCTGTGTCTGAAACTCACGAAGACGGCTCCAATCCCGTTCCTGGCCATGAATCACTGAAGAAGTCGGATGAGGCCGTCAACGAGAAAATCACCTGGGATGTGGTGCACCAGATGCCGCTTGACCAGCAACGCGAAGTGTACCGGCGACTCTTCGAAGCAAGCTGCAGCCGACGGCGCCAACTTCGCGCAGAAGGATACCACGGCAGGGATCCCCTACCGCCGCCGATTGACGACAGCGCCTCGGCTCCCCCTGTCGAGGTTGACGCACTGAAACGGCTGGCTTCCAATTCCGAGATGCTGCCGGAGGAAGTGAGTCGATTATTCTCGCTTATTGATCTTCATCGTGTCTGGCACGACGCCTACCATGAACTCTTGGACGAGCAAATCCGCGAGGAGTTCTAGTGCATTGCGATTGGGAAGATTCAGTTCCTGTAATAGTACCTTGACCTCTGTGTCCAGTGTACGTCGCAGGTTCTTTGCACCTGGAAGCACAGCGGACAAGTCAGCGTAGGCCACTTTCTTCAGCAGGTTCTGTACGAGTAGCGCCTGTTTGATGCCAGATTTTTTCAAGTAGATGTAGTCATGCAGTTTCTGGGTCAGTTCGCGTAGGATGGCGTTTTCCACAACCGACATGTCGCTGTTGCGGCCAGCCATTGTCATTGCCTCTCGCGACGACAAGAAATCGCCTTGAGGTAATGGATGTTCCATGATCGCCCCAGAGAAATCTCTCTCCTGAAACGGTAGAAGGGACTCGGCCGATTTGATTGCCAGGTTTCGTACGAGGCCAGGCAATTTGAAGTAGTGCTCTGGTCGCCTTGCAAAGCGCTGACACGCTGGCTTCAAGAGGCACAATGCAAACTCCTGGAAGGCATCCGGCAATAGATCCTCTGGATTTCCCGGCACACCTGTTCGCCGCAGCCAGCTCTTTTGAATCCTTTGGTAGAAACGCAGATGGGCAAGTGCCGGAATGTGGGCCGGCCTGAAAAGGCTTAGAAGCAGGTGTGGGGCAAACTCCCAAAGCTCCGGATCCGATGTCCAGTCTCGATCATTGGAAATGGTTCGTAACCATCGGACGATGGTCGCGTCGTCAATGGAAAGGGCGGATGAAGATTCCATAATACTTGGCACTGACGGCATTATGGCGCCCCCACTGTTCACAAGACTCAACGCAGCGCACAGACGCACATCTACGTCACAGTCGTTTTGAAGAGTCGCAAGCAATGCGGAACGAACATCTTGATCGCTAGCGACCCCTGGTTCAAGGAGCGAAATTGTGGCGATGCGCAGGGCGGAGTTGGGGCGTCTTTGCAACAAGGAAAGCAATGCTGACCGTATCTGCAGGAAAGGCGCCCGACCAAGAGCCTCGACTGCGACTTCGCGTACCCAAAGATCGGGGTCAGTCTTTGTGACCTCAATGAGTGTGGAACCAACCTCGCCATCAATTCCAGCAATCGGCCCCAATGCGCTTGCGGCCATAGCGCGAGTACAAGGATCCGCTTCCTTCGTGAGAAGTCCAAGCAGGCCGGCACGGATATCGGAATGGGACGGGTCCGATTATTGCGATTGCGATCGGCGCTTCCGCTCACGGTCATCGTTATCATCTTGCTCTTGCACAACCTTGAGAAGAACGCATGCACCCGGGTCCGTCCGTCCACATTCCGCAAGTGCATGTTCCACCTCTTCGAGGACAAGTAGGTCCTGCTCATCGCGAAGTGTCTTGAGGAAGGCGGCAGTGACATCTGGGTCAATGGGAGGGAAACGCGCCAAGGCCTTTGCCGCCGCCATGCGGACGATGCTATTGTCATCTCGCGAGAGGCAACTGACCAATGTGGCGCGTACGTTGGCGTCGGAGGGCACGAGCCCAGCCAGCTTCGTCGCCGCTAGAGCGCGTATATCTGGATCGACCTCACCGCGGAGCACGTCAATCAGAGCGGAAGTGACTTGAGAAATGTCTGGAGACGGATTGTCTGGAGACGGGTTGTCTGAAGCCGGAGCGGCGGGTTGCTTGAGAATGCATTCCTCGGAAGTGAGAAGGGCAACTGATTCACGAAACGCATTGTGGCCGATAGTCTGTAATGCTTGTCTCGCGGCGACCGACTTGCTCGACGTTCTGTCTTCGCGGATCGCTTTCACAAAGGATGCTAAGACCTCTCGGTTGGACGGAGCAAGTTGCGCAAGGGCATTTGCTGCGACTGCGGTTACCCGAGGGTGAGGATCGGAGGAGAACGCCTTAAGCAGGGTCGCGACCACGATGGATTCGACAGAGTTTTCACACGCTGCAGCAAAGGCGAGCGAGTTAATGGCAGCAACTCGGACGGCAGCACTTTCGTCCGATTCCAGCGCCCTGATGAAAGCGCGATGGACATCTGGATCGTGCGGAGCCATTCTCAGTAGGGTCGTGACCACGGCCTGCCGCACGTTGCTGTCTACGTCTTCGCGGAGCATTTTCATGAGGGCGTCGACAAGCTCGTGACATGGGTCCCTGAATCTCTTCAGGGCATGAACTGCATTGATTCGCAACCGGGGGTTTGGATCGCCGATTGCGATCAACTCAGCGGGGGGCCAGTTTGCATGGTCGGCCTGTCGAGAATGAGCCATCGCTTGAATCCCACCTGCATCTCTACGACGAACATCACCGCACTGGTAGGGCGTTCCTTATCCTTATAATTCTGTCGACAATCTCCATTGTGCGCATGGTTTTCAGTTTTTTCGTGGATTTTATGCTTCACTGCCCGCTTTCGTTATTAAGAGCCATTCTACGGGGTCTTTGATCGAGAGCCGCGAAACGCGCATGGTCGCCTGGAGAAGCACGTAATCCAGGCAGCAGATCGACACACTCCCCGCGGTGTACCTGTCAGTACCTTAGGACGTATGCGGGCGACTTGCTCAATCGATCCCTATTTCTTATGTAGGTGAGCGTGGTCCTGGGGTCTGCGTGACCGGCGAAATCTTGTAGGTCGATGATTTCGCTGCCCCGCTCACGGGCCGTCGTGATGGCGGTGACCCTCATCGAGTGCACGGTCACCGCCGGGTCGAGGTGCAGGCGGCGGACGAATCGTTCGACGAGTTGCTGTACGGCTCGCCGCGACATCGCTTTGAGGGTGAATCCATCCTTGCCCTGGCCCCGTGCCGTGCGTTGCGGCGGGAACAACGGCCGGTCCGGCTGCTCGCGTAGCGCGGAAACGTCGAGCCAGTGATCCAGTCTCTCGAAGGCTTCAGGATGCAGGGGCACGCGCCGTTCCTTGCCGCCCTTGCCGTAGATTTCCAGCACCTTGTGGCCTCCGGTCGTCTTGTAGCTTGCCACCTTCAGCTTCGTCAGTTCACCGACGCGGCATCCCGTGTACGCAAGAACGGCGAAGAGTGCCCGGTCGCGGACGCCAACGGGAGTTGCAGCATCCGGCGCATCGAGTAGGCGTCGGCATTGCTCGGGTGACAGGGCCACGGTCTTGCCGTCGCGTGCAACGGATGGAGCATCCACGAAATCGCCGTGCGCTGGGTTTGCTCCCGTGTAGCCGTAGGTCTGGAGGTACGAAAAGAGTGAGCGCAAGGCGGTCATCTTCCTTCGGATTGTGGCGTTGCTCATGCCGTCGGCCCGCAGCTGGTCGCGCCAAGCCGCCACGTGCGCAGGCCGCACGAAGGCGAGGTGCTCCAGGTGATGATTCGGAACGCGAATGAAAGCGAAAAACTGAGACAGGTCGCGGTCATAGTTGCATCGGGTATCCACAGACGGAGACTTCAAAAGCCAGGCAGCTTTCGCGTCCGCGAGCATCCGGCGTCGGTCACTCGATGCCATCGAACGTGCCGGACTGAACACCCGATGGTTTGTCAACAACGCCGGCTTTCTGCTGGACATTCGCTTCGGATTGTCGGCCGATGATGGATCGGTGGGAACGGGCAGTTTCACTTCGCCTAAAGTGGGTTATGGGAAGTATGATTGAGACCGCGGTGACACGCAAGGGGCTACGTTCGCCTGACCATGTTTCGGGGATCGCGCAAGGCAAACAGTCGCGTGCCGTGGTTTGCTCTTGACCGTTCGCCAAACGAGCCCCCTGCACCGAGCAGGGGGCTATTGTCTGAGAGAGCGGAACGGGCGAAGGGTTGATCGAGCGGCACTACGCCAATTCGTCATCGACTTCCATGCCTTGCATGCGGTCGTCCTCGGATTGCTCGCCTGGCAGCGGGGTGGAAAGGCAGTACTCACGAGCTTTTTCCAGCGCCAGAATGAGCGCACTGAGGTCGCCCGGCCTGTAGGATGTGGCATCCTTCCATTCTCCGGTCTGCTTGTCCCGATAGCGGCGGGGAGCAATGGAGATGGAACGGATCATCTTGGGGCCGGCTTCGGTCTGGATTTCGTTTCTCCAGATGGCTACGCCGAGCCCACCTTGGAACGGGCCAATCTTGACTTCGGGCGGCTGTCGGACGGCGCCCGGACGTCGGGTCTTGGTGGCCATGTGGCCTCCTTCCGGATTTCTCCGGGGTTAGGGAACGGATGCGAAAGAGCTGCTCTCAGACAGTTCCCCATCGGCTGCGTGCCGACAAGGAGGGAATGATACACGCTCATGGGGGCGGCGCAATACGAAATGGCACCCTTCACGAGAAGAGCGTCGGTTGCTTCTTTTCGGCTTTTGGCCTGGTTTCTCGAATCGGCGGCGGCTGGACGGGCATTTGCTCCGGCTCCTCGTCTTGATCGTCGTCAGCGGGTGCCGAGGTATGGCTTTCGACAAAGCCTTGGCTGTGACCGGCAGCGTGGAACCTGTCGTTTCTCACTGCCCAGATTAGCTCTTCGCGGACCTCGTCGAGGATGAGCGCTAACTGGCGGACCTGGTGCGTCAAACCTTCGACGACTTCGGCAAGCTTCGCCACGTCGGGCGGTTCGGGAGCCGGTGGCGGCTTGGCTGGCTTGCGCAAAGGGGCCTATCCTCGCACAGGCTGCCGAGAAATCAAGCTGATTTGGGTTGGGTTCGCGGACCCTCGCAAGAATGCCCTCTGCGAAACCGCAGAGGGCGGGTGGTCATCGGGATTGCTGCCGTCAGGCGCAAAGGGGGCAACGGTGCTGGTCGGGCCGGTCAAGCCGGCCGGCAAGGTTGATGGCGCGGGCAAAGTTGCTCGCGTCGTATTCGCCGGCCAGTGTCCGGCGGATGTAGTCCAGTGCGGCATCAAGCGTGCACCAAGAAATGGTAATGCTTTCGATCTGCACATAGGGACCGTCCATGCCGCCAGCGATGACGCCGAACTCGGCGGCACCATCTTCGTGCGTCGCGTCGTTGAGAAACAGGTAGTGGGGGTTCGCCTGCACGTAGAAACCGCTGCAGAGCGTCCAGGTCCGCTCGGTCAGCATGGCGGCCAGCTCCTCGGCCGCGGCGACGGGCGAAACACACCAGCGTCGTTTGTGCATCATGGCTTTTCCTCCTTGTGCCGGTAATGCCCACGGATGCGATGGAAGAACCAGGCGTAGAGGGCCCAATCCTCCATGCACTTGGCCAACGCTGCGCGGTACCCGCGCTGGCAGTCCTGCTTCGTGAAGCGGTACCTTTCCTTCTGCTGCTGTTGCTTGGCCAAAGGCTTGCGACGTTGCTTCATGCCTCATCCTCCTTGCCGAGCATTTGCCTGGTTCGAATCGGGAAGAAGTACGTCATGCATCCGTCGCCGAAGGCGTCGGGTTCGACCGGGTAGCTGTCGGCGCAGTCCATGCACGTCACGGACATCGAGCAGTCGTCGGTGTCCATGATTTCCAATTGGCCGCCGCAGGTTCGGCAGCGGCCGTCTTCGAGGTTCACGATCATTGGTTCTCCTTTCGGGATTGTGTGTCGCGAACTTGGGACAACGGAAGCGGCTTGAAATGCAGGTCGCGTTCGATCCGCAGCTCAAGGGGGCCGCGGGACTCTTCCATCTCCTCCAGCGAGAAGTAGCCCAGTTCCTGTTCGTGGCCGATTACCAGGCCAAAGCCCAAGCGTTCGGCCGGATCGTATTCGAGCAGGTACCAGGTCCAGTTGGAGTCGGGTGTGAAGAGCTTGATGAAGATGGTGGGGTCGGCGAGCTTTTCCGTGGTATAGAGCCGTGGAATGTGGCTCGCCAGCGAAGCGGGGAGGTAATCGTAGGCGTCATCCCTCATGCGGTTTGCCTTTCTTTCGTTGCACAATCGTCCGTGCTTGCTCCGGCGAGACGGCGTAGGCGAGCGCCGTCTTGTGCAGCCAGAGCCGCTCGGCGTTGCTGGTCTCGAAGTTGTTCCAAACGCAAACGTGGTCGGGTCGGCCGGCTGGTTGCGGTTCAATCACCTTGGCCAGCGTGCCATCGAAACGGGCGAAACATTCACCGGGCCGAAAGTCTTGCAACTGGAACGGCCCATAGCCGATGTGGGTGGTGAGGCTCATTCGCCATCTCCTGTCGATGTCGAGGCCCAGCGGGCATTCAGAGTTTCAAGGCAGAAATCGCAGCCGGCCTGGGCCAAGGCTTGCTCGAATTCCGCTCCGAGTCCGGGTTGGCCGAGAACTGTCGGCGGGAAGCCACCCTTGCGGAGCCATTCGCTCAGGGCCGTGGCGAGTTCTTCAATGCGGTCCCAGTCACCTTCTGCGTAGGCAGTAAGCAGCTGGTCCCAGGTTTCTTGTGGGTCCATGTGAGGTCCTTTCGTGTAAGGCGTTACCAGGGAAGGGAAATGTCGGCGAGGCGGCAGAATTCCACCGTCTCGTCCCACGTGAGTTGGCGACAGAAATACTGGGCGGGCTTGACGTGCCAGAAGTAGCGGAATGATTCGGCGCCCTCGGCGAAGGCAAAGCCGCGGCCGAGGTACCTGGGCGGCAGGACGTCGAGGAAGTAATCGTAAGTCTCCTCGTCGATTTCGCAGATGACGCCGGGCCGTGCGGTCCGGGCGATCATTGCGGCCCATTCTTCCTTCGGCGGCCGGGGGATGACCGGCGCGGCCCGTAGCGTGGCCAGATACGACAGCAGGTTCGTGGTTGGCATGGTTGCTCCTTTGCAAATGCCTGACGGTGATGCGAAAGACCGATGATTCGGTCCTTGCTCCGAAGTTGGGGCAAGGGGCCAACTCTGAACCCAGTCGGAGACGGGCGCAATGGCAAATGATGACGGAGTGATGGGTAACACTTTTTGGCTGAGGGCGCACAACGCAAGGCAAGCGTTTTGGTGATGAGGCTGCGGTCGTTCGTCGATGCCGACCTGATTTTGCCGGCTGTCAAGGTGTTACCGATCAATCTCATCACGGGATGAGACCGGCCTACGTTCAGACATGAAGGGCGGCGGCGATCTCCTGCTCGGCCTGGGCTCGGGGGCGCGCGAAGCGGTGGCGGGAGGTCCGGCGGATGACAGTGGGCCGGGCCGTGCGGCGGCGCGTTGACGGCGGCGGCAGTGTTCGCATCGAGAAGGGCGGGCTCGGCATTCCTTCGATGAGGAGGCGAGAGTATGCCTGGTAGCGGGGGAGTCGGAGCAGGTCCTGGCTGGTGAGGTCGCCAAACTGCTCGGCCAGGAGCTCGGCGTCGCGGGCGCCGGCCTGGAAGGCGACGAGGGTGCCGACGTTGCCGAAGAGAGCGTTGAGAGTGGCTTCGTCGATCTGGGCCAAGTACTGGTTGGCGACGGTGAGGCCGAGGCGGTACTTGCGGGCTTCGCTCAGGATCGAGGCGAACGACTCGGTGGCGAAGTTCTGAAACTCATCGACGTATAGCCAGAAGTCGCGGCGCTCACGCTCGGGGACATTGGCGCGGCTCATGGCTGCCAGCTGGATTGCGGTCACGAGAAACGACCCCAAGAGCGCGCTGGCGTCGTCGCCGATGCGTCCCTTGCTCAGGTTGCACAGGATGATCTTGCCTTCATCCATGAGCCGCCGGAGCGGCAGGGCGTTGCGGGTTTGGCCAATGATGTTCCGCAAGATCGGCGAGCTAACGAAGGCGCCGATCTTGTTTTGGACGGGCGCCACGGCTTCGATCTGCAGCTTGACTGGCATGCCGGCGAACTCCCGTTGCCAGAAGGTGCGAACGACCGGATCGGCCACGTGGCTGGCGATTTCGGCCCGGAACCGGGGCTCGCTCAGCAGCCGCAACAGCGAGACGAGCGATGTGCCGGGCACGTCGAGGAGCGCGAGTAAGGCATTGCGGAGAATGTGTTCTAACCGCGGTCCCCACGAATCGCCGTAGAGCTTCTTGAACGCAGACAGGACCCCGGACGCCACCAGCGGCCGTTGGCCAGACTGCGGGCAGTCGAGGACGTTGAAAGACAACGGATGGTCGGTATCGCCAGCGTCAAACACGACCACGTCGTTGGTGCGGTGGGGCGGGATGGCGTCGAGCAGAGCCTCGGCGAGGTCGCCATGCGGATCGACCAGGCCAATGCCACGGCCGGCGCGGATGTCGGATGCGATCAGGTGATGCAGCAGGGTCGTCTTGCCCATGCCGGTTTTGCCGAGGATGGCGAGGTGCCGGCGGCGATCGTCGGGCAGTAGGCCGAAGGATCGCGACGTGCCCCGGTAGCTGGTGACTCCCAGCACGGCGATGTCGGGGGACTTCTCGGGCGTGGGCAGCGTCACCGGTGGCGGAAACTCGCGGCTTTCGACCTGGGCAATGGCCGGCCCGCGAACGGTGGCGGTCGCCGGGTGGAACAGGGTCGCTAGCTCCTCGGTGGAAAGCAGGAACGGGGCTTCGCGGCCGAGGCCGGTCGAGGATCCATCAGTCCTTACCGGCCCAGTGTGAAACCGGGCGAGGCGGGGAGCGCTGAATTGCCCAAATGCGCCGGCCAGCTCGTGAAGAATGGCGGCGGCTTGCTGCTCGTCGTCGGCGGGGCCGTCAATGCTCAGTCGAATTCGCGCCTCGAAGAGCAGCCGGCCGAGCTTGTCACTGGCGGCCTGCAGGTCGTCTTCCCGGTCGTGCCTGGTGGCCGACTGGTGAAGCATCCCCTTGGCGTGCATTTCGCCCCTGGGCAATATGAGCGATGCGATCCAGGCCGCGAACCGCACTGGTCCATGCCGCGACAAAGACCACTCCGCGAAGCGGTGGGCCAGGTGCGGATGGTCGCGGAAGAATGGCGTTGCCAATCGCTTCAGGCAGCGCTCGGCACGGCGTTTCAGGCGCCGCCGGGCCGGACGGACGGTGATCTCAACTCGTGCGTGCAGACGCCCGGCGTGCTGAACAGCGGCGATGAGCGCGCTCATGGGATCGGCCAGCTGCCGGTTTAGGTTGTCCTCGAACTGGGCATGGCGGCGGATCGGAAACAGCGTCGGCGCCAGTGTCACTTCGACGTGCCAAGTCTGCGAGCCCGGCGCACGCTGCGGCTCGGCCACAAGCGTACAGCCGGCGTCCGGGTATTGTGCGAAAAGCTGGCTTTCGACAAGGCGCTGCAGCTCCGCCGGGAAACGGCAGGTCAGGCTTACCGAGCCGTCGATGGTCTCGATGCCGAAGGTGATGGACGTTCGGCGACCTATTCCCTGGTGAATGCCGGCGAGGGCATGTTCCATGAACAACGGGCCGCGGTTGTTGTCGGCCGGCACGCGGAGCAAAGCCAACATCGGATCGTTAGTGAAACAAAAAGTGGACAGCTCGCCACGTGATAGCAAAACTTCCCCGCTCCGAGTGCGTGCGAAGCGGGGCCTGCGCCGCGTCGGTCCCGCTGGGTGCTGGCCCAATCCGCGGAGGCGGAAGCGGTGAGCGACGCCTCGGCCGGAACCGGCGGCCAGCACGGTCTCCAACGCCGGTGGACCTGGGCCGAGCGCCTGTGCTGGCGGAGAGGGAAACGGGCCGGATGACCGCGTTTACACCGGGGAGGCCGATGCGATGGCAGGAGGCGGAGAATAGCATACCGGCGGGGGGGTGGAATAGGGGACGGGTACGATGGCTTGGACGCGGGGCCGGACAAACCAGACCAAGGCGCGGCGGCGGCCCAAGTGGTCCCGGAAACAGGGCGTGGTCAGCGCCTCTGCCCGGGCCAGCACTTCGTCGAGGTGTGCCGCGTAGACAAGCCCACGCTGCGGATTCGCCATCACCGCCTTGGCGGCATCGAGGATGTGGCGGGCACGCTCTTCGCTTCGGGTCGCAAGGACGAGGACGCGGAACCGGACGTGTGTCTGGTCCTGGAAGGCGTCATAGAGCCGTAGTTTTCGGTGCCAGCTGTCACGGTCCTTGTCAGAGCGAACGGCCTCGGTGCTGTTGTCGAGTTCGACGAAGAACGAGAACGGGAAGCCCGAGGGGGTGACCAGCTGGAAGGCACAGTCGGGGTAGAGCGATTCGGTGCCCACGCTGAGTCGGAACGCATTCTCGCGGTAAAAACCGGTGAATCTCAGTCCGGCCCTATGGGCACAGACGGCGGTGTGCACAATGAAGTCGGCGAGGCGGTGGGTATGGTACTGCCGGGCGATGCCGACCGGTCCGAACGCGCGATTGGCAGCGAGCTCCTGGCCGTCTGTGTGCAGAAGCTGGTGCCCGAGCCGGCTCAGGGTGTAGTAGCCGAGGGCGCCGCGGCCGGCGGTGGCATACAGCCACCGGCGCACCCGGCCGGCGGCGCAGAGTTGCTGCATCCGCTCGCGGACCCTGCGTTCGGACGTGAACGGCGCGGCGAACGTGGCACTGAGCTTGAGCAGCTGCTCCGCGGTGAGCGGCGAATGGTCCAAAGCCCCCAGGATCTCCAGGTCGCGGGCCGTCAACAAGGAGTGAGCACCAGGGCTTGTCATGAGAATGGAGTTCAGGATAGCATGCGCCTCCTGCTTTTATCACTTCACTTCCCCTTGCATGGCTGCCGAAAAGAAGTCTTCGTTCATTAAGGTTGACGACCTGATGCCGCAGGTTTCGTTGGAGCAGGCGGCCACGTTCTACGGCGTGCCGCTCCCCGAACTGCACAAAGTCGGCAGCGAAACGCGGGCGCGCTGCTTCCTGAACTGCGGCCGCACGGCAGAGACCGGCGACCGCGCCCTGGCGATCCAGACGGATCACCCCGCCAAACAGTGGCACTGCCACCAGTACGGCTGCGGCAAGAGCGGAAACTTGGTGTCGCTGTGCGATCTGATGAAGCCCGGCGAGGCGAGCAGCGGCAAGCCCCGCGGCGACCGCTTCAAGGCGATCGCGGCCGATATCGCAGCGATGGTGAACGGCGTCATGCGAGGGGAGACCCCGAGCGGGACCGCTCCGGCCCCCAAAAAGCAGGAGGCGCCCAAGGTCAACGTGCCGTTGAAGGACTCCGAAAACATGCGGGCGCGCGGGCTGACCGACCTGGACCGGAAGTTCGTGCTCGACGTGGCCGCGATGCCTCCCGCCGTGTCGGCCTACTTCCGCCGCCGCCCCTTTCTCTCTTCCGAGGAGTGTCGGAAGTGGGGTGCGGGTTACCTGCCGCGCGACACCGGGGAGGACAAGTCGGGCGGGACGATGCGGGGCAAGATCGTGTACTGCTACCGCTCGGAAGCCGGAGAGGTGCTGACGTGGTTCGGCCGCGACCCGGAGTTCGAGGAGAAACACAAGGCGTGGGCGGCCGGCGACAAAAGCGAGAGGGAACCGGAGAAATTCCACTTCGTGAAGGGGTTCCATCGCGGCCTGGAACTGTTCGGCCAGCACCGATTGCGCGCCGCCGAACACGCTGAAAAGCTAAAGGCCCTCGGTCTCGTGCTCGTGGAAGGCTCCAACGACGTGATCCGCCTGGCAACGCTCGGCATCCCGGCGGTAGGCCTCTGCTCGAACACCATCACTCGCGAGCAAGCCGAGAAAGCCGCCGCGAACTCACGCCGCGAACTGGCGGTCGGCATCGTGACGAGTCCTGCTCGATTGTGACACCGAAGGCGAAGACGGCATGCGGCAACGTGCTGGGCCTGCCCTGTCGCAGGTGACGCCGGTCCGCCTGGCTTGGACGAGCAAGATGTACGGCGGCAAGTTCAAGGACCGCCAGCCGGAGTCGCTGACACTGGCGGAATGGCAGGAGATCGAGGCGTACCTGGTGCGGGCGGAACGCAAGGACTGGAAACTCGAATGACGCCGGATCGGCTCGTCAGCCGCCGCCAATCGGCGGCGGTAGCGTCCCGCTCCGCGGTTGTCACGCGTACGCGGAAGCGTGCGGGACGCCACTCGCAGCCCATGCCGGTGACGGTGCTGGGTGGGCATGGCCCGCGAAGCCCCCCTCCGAGCCGCGGTCCGCTGCTGGGTATCCAGCGCGGACATGGCCGGTGATCGGCCTGAGCGTGTCGAGGAGGGGGGCTCGCGGGCGTCTGCCTCGCGAGTGGCGTCCCCTGGTAAGGTGGCGTTCTCCGCATAGGAGAGCCGTCGCCTGGTCGGCCTCCGGCCGCCGGCGCTCCCGCCGCTGGGTCCGCCGCAGACGGCTGGGCGAAAGGCGATCAAACAGCGCACGTCATACAGACGCCGTCCGGTGTAAAACGAGACAAAAGCGTCCGGCGTCAGGTTCCAGTGTCGATTTGGCGAAGTAAGAAGTTCTGACGGCAATCGACGCAGACCCAGCGCGGACAACCGTCCTCAAAATTCTCCAATCCTACATCGGGGCGGGTATTGCTCGATCCGCAGTGTGGGCAGGATGAGTCGTGGCGAACCTGGCGACGATGCACCAAGCCTCTAAGCCAAGCACCAAGTAGCATGTGCCAAGAATAAGAAGATACGTCAAGATCGGTCGTTTCACAGCGGGAAGCATAGCGCCAATCTCTAACTATCACAAGTGGCTGGCAGAAGCGCAGATTTTTCGTCGCCGGGGGAAGCGTCAGCGACGCTGGCACGTCGCGTCTGGGCGAAATGCAGAATGCAGAGTCGCTCGAACAAGGCCGGGACGCGGGCGGCATGCGGCCAAGTGTTGCGGATGTGGTCCTCGATTTGCTCACGGTCAGCGGACGACAATTGCTGCCATGCCGCGCGGTGTTCTTCGACAATGTGTCTCTGCCGCTCGCGTTCTTGCTCGCGGCGCTTCTCGTCCAATTCTTCCTGCAGAGTTGCATCCTTCTGGCGTTCAGCGATGCGTTGACGCCGGTCATATTCATCGTTCACTTCAGGCAAGTATTTGGCGATCGCCCCGAAGGTCTTTGCGTCGGGCCACTCTTCCTTTAGGCGTTTGATGGCCAAGGGGAGAAGAGTGTGCAGTTTCGTCCGGCCGAAGCGTTCCAGCAGTTCGCGGGCTGCCGTCAATTCCTTGGGGGTCGGCTTGGTAAAAGCTTCGCCGGTCCAGAGCTTGTAGAAATCCCGGACCAGGTGCCATTCAGCCGGCTGGGTGCTACGTATCTCTGCCACGCTGACGGAGCCGAGGGCGTCCTCGGCGAGCACGGGATCACGGTGCGCGTTCTTCGGCGCTGCGGCTCGCAAGATCGGCCCGCGCGTGAAGTGGAGTTGAATGAGCCCGTCGCGGCTTTCGTCCCAGCCGCCGCTTTCGATAACGCCGGCCTGCTGCAACAAGGCTATGGCCGGCCCGAGCTGCTTGCGAGCGTCGGATAGATAACGCTCGGTGCGGACGGGCAGGAGCTTCGCTAGGTTGGGATAGTTGATGCGGTAGACGGGCGTGCCGCCGTAGAGGTTCAGTTGCAGAAACTCGTACAGCCGGCTCGCGATCGGACTGCGGGCTTCGAGCGATTTCCACAGCTCGAAGTCGAGGGGAGCTGAATAAAGCGCGTTGAGGTTGTCGAGATACCAGTCAGCGAACCAGACGGCGTTGGCGTCGGCAATCGTGCCGTCCGGGCGGGTCTCGTTGCAGAAGGCATAGTCGTTGTAGAGGTGGTGGCCCCGTTCGTGCATTGGCAGCGCTTGTCCCGTGGCGCTGGCGAACAGGGCGAACTGCGTGTGAATGACGACGCCGTGTGTCGCACGAATGGCGGCCTTGATTTCGCGTACGCCTTTCTGTCCGGCGTAGGCAATGTCCATGCGGCGGCACAGGTCGCGCCAGGTCCAGGTGACGGGATTGGCGAGCGGGAAACCACGCTCCGTCGCGATGCTCAAAAGGGCGAAGTGGACCTTGCGGGACAGAGGTCCGGGGTAGAGGGAACTCGTGTTGCGGCTGACACGGAGAGCGTACTCGTGCGTTTTCCCGTCGCGTTGCACCCGTCCGCGGCATTCGATGCCTTCAAGGGTCTTGAGCCCCTTGGTATGCAAAGCGAAGAGGGGTAGCCGAAGCAAATTGACTTCAGCCTTGATCGTGCGGGCCGCCGGATCGATGTCCCGGCGAGCGGTGGCCACCGGCAACTGGTCGCCGGCCGGCCTGCCAATCGGTTTTTCCGCACACACCATTATCGAACATGGTAGAGGGGAGCGATTGCTCAAGTCAAAAGCTGGGGCTTGTGTGAAATGGTAAAATGAGGTCACGAGAAGTCATAAAGGTTGTCTGGCAGGATTCCGGCTGCTTCTTGGCTTGTTCAAGCCAATCGCAGGGAAACTGGCTCGGTTCCAACCTCCCGCTTTCTCGGTTCTATCCTCCCGGTTTGTCGGGCTAAACCTCCCACTTTCTCGGTTCCAACCTCCCAGCGGCTCGGTTCCATCCTCCCGGCCTGTCGGTTTGACCCTCCCATCTGGGAATGGGAATTTCGCGGGCGAAATCACTCAATCGAATCGAGGGCCTGCTGCAGGGCTGTGCGCACGTCCGCGTCGGTGACATTGTCCTGCCGAAAGGAGATCGTAACCGTCGCTCCGGTCTCGACGCGGATCGTGCGCGTGTGAAGCCGTGGCTTCGCCTTTCGGCCGCGTGTCGAGCCACGTTCAACTTTGGCAATTTCCTTGAGCGGCGCTGCGACTTGACGCACTTCGTCACGAGTGAGGCCGTCTTGACGAATGCGAGCGAGCAGTCGTTCATGGTGCTCGGTCGGCGTCTGGGCGACTTCGTAGAGCATGTCCATACTGTTAAAGCGGTCGGGTTCGTCCTTGGCGATGGCTTTGGCGGTCGGTGAAAGCCGCCGGGCAATGGTGAGCGCCTTCTGTACGTAGGCTGGGCTCTTGCAGAGAAGGGCGGCCAAGGTTTCGGGCGTGTCTCCGTTGCTGATTAAGGCATGGAGAGCATTTGCCAGTTCCAGCGGCGTCAGGTCCGCGCGGTGGATGTTCTCGTGCAGTTGAAGTCTGCGGGCGGCTGCCTCGTCGGCATCGCTGATTGTCACTGGCACATCGGTAAACCCAGCGAGCTTGGCCGCGGCAAAGCGGCGCTCGCCCGCGGCGATCTGGTAGATATCCTCGTCTTCGAGGTAGCGTACGGTGAGCGGGTTCTCGAAGCCGATGGCCTTCAGACTCTCGGCCAGTTGACGGACCTGCTCGTCCTGGGCGGTCTTGTTCTGAGTTCGCACCTGACTGGGGTCGGGGCGAATGCGGTGAATGGGGAGCAGGAAGCGGCTAGGATCCGGCTTGCGTCCGGCCAGAGGGCCATGAGTGGGCATTGGCTGTGCCGGGGCCATCTTGGGCCGGCGGATGGCGTCCTGGAATGTCGCTCTGGCCTGTGCGTCAGTGGTGCTGGGCATGGGGCACGGAAATGAGTTCAAGTGCGAAGCGGCGAATGACAGCAGATGCCTGGGATTTGGGCCGGAAATGGACCACCGGCCTGCCGACGTTGACCGCCGCCTCGAAGGTGGCCATGACCGGAATCGCGGTTTTCATGACCATCTTGTCGCCAAATGCGTCGGCCAACATCTGCCGGTAAACCTGCTGGGTCCGTGAGCGGTTCGCGACTTTCGAGAGGAAGTAGCCGAGCAGCTCCAACTGCGGATTGAACTTTCGCCGGGCCAGATCGATCTCCTCCATGAGGCGCACCATGCTGCGGACGGAGAATTGTGATGGCTCGCAGGGGATGACCACGTGACTGGCGGCACAGAGTGCGGCGAACGCCGACAGGTGCGGCCGTGGCGGGCAGTCGAAAAGCACGTAGTCGTACCGGTCTTGGACAGTGGCCACCGCGTCGGCAAGGCACGTTGCGGCCGGGTCGTTCTCGAAGCCGTGCGTCTTATCGACGACATTGAGCCGTTCATCGGCCGTGACCAGCGAGATGTTCTTGTACTGAGTAGTCCGGATCAGCTGGTCAACAGACGCTGTGCCATCGAAAAGGTTGGCGATGGATCGCGGTTGCTGGTCCGCACCTGGTGCGTAGACAGCAGACAGGTCGCCCTGGCTATCGCAATCGAACACGAGCACGTTGTAGTTCATTTCAGCGAGAGCGGCACTCAGGTTGATGGCCGTCGAGGTTTTGCCGACACCGCCCTTGTGATTGACGATGGCGATACGCATGAGCGGCCGGCCCCTGCCGCCGACTGGGCGGGAAGGCGGCGGCACGAATCGATCCGCTTGCCGATGCGTCCGGGGCTTCGGCTTGGGCCTTGAAATTACTGCCAGCGACGGTGCGGCTGCCAATTCTTGCAGCTGGTGTGCGGGCTTGTTGCGGAGCTTGCGAAGGACTTCCTGGACGATTCGGTCAAGCAGCGAACGACGGGGCTCATTCGTCGCCTGCTGGGTGGTGTTGTCATGGCCCGAAGTGGTTGTCGGGGTCGGCATAATGTTGGGTGCAAGTATACCAGCAGAGCGAAGGTCTGCTGCGCACCAGACGACAAAAGGGCAGTCATGCAAGGGAACCACGCGTGAATTTCGCCCGCGAAATTCGCATTCAGTTGGGTATTGACGGAAACCGAATGGCCGATGGTATGCAACGGGTGGCGCCGCAACGGCCTGCATGGTGAATTTCGGCAATGGTTGCTGCTGACCTGTCTTTCAGGCCTCGGCAGCAGTAAAATCTCTGGATGTCCGACTTTACGGGCGGTGTTGTGCTGGCCTGCAATGAGCGAACCTGTAACCAAGCTGGGCGATCCCGATGTCGCCACCGTCGTCCTTACGTGCCGGAAGTATCGTTCGTGGCCCCACCTTGCCTGAGCCGGTAGAGGTGCTCGCAATCGTTGCTCGGAGATTCGGTCAAGATCATCGGGCGAGGACTGCAGACGGGTCTGACCCATGACCCGGTTCTTACGCCGGAGCAGCTGGCCAGGCTCACGATCTCTGCCGATCAGGAACCATTCGATGGCGACGCCCGCCTGTTCCGGCTCGGCGTCGAGGCCCACCGCCTCGGGTTGGCCTACGAGTACGACCCGTTCTTTTCCCTCTCCATCGCTCGCGTCGATCCACTCCCGCACCAGCTCGAAGCCGTTTACGACTACTTCTTGAGGCTTCCGCGCATCCGGTTCCTGCTCGCCGACGATCCTGGCGCCGGAAAGACGATCATGGCCGGCCTGCTGCTCAAGGAATTGAAGGCTCGCGGCCTGATCCGGCGCACGTTGATTGTGACGCCGGCGAACCTGACCTTCCAGTGGCAGCGGGAACTGGCCGACAAGTTCCGCGAAAAGTTCGACATTATCCGTGGCGACGTGCTGCGGGCCAACTACGGGCAGAACCCGTGGCAGGAACGCGATCAGGTCATCACGTCCGTGTCCTGGGTCTCGCTTATTGAAGACGCCCGCGAGAGCCTGCTCCGGTCGCGCTGGGACCTCGTTATCGTGGACGAGGCCCACAAGATGAGCGCCCCTGGTGAAGATCGCAAGACCTACGCCTACCGGCTCGGCGAAGCGCTGTCGCGGATGACCGATCACTACCTGCTGATGACGGCAACGCCCCACAAGGGGGACCAGGACCATTTCCGCCGGTTCCTGGCGCTGCTCGATCCCGACGTTTACGGCAGCATCAAGAGCCTTCAGCATGCGATGCGCGAGCACGAAGCGCCGTTCTACTTGCGGCGGACCAAGGAAGCGCTCGTCACCTTCCCGCATCCTGACACCGGCGAGGTGCGCAAGCTCTTCACGAAGCGTGAAGTCCGGACGGCGGCATTTGACCTGGATGGCGACGAACTCGACTTTTACGACGAACTGACACGGTACGTCGAGGACCAGTCAATGGCCGCGGCCAACGATGCTTCTGCACGTGGCCGCGCCGTCGGATTCACGATGGCGTTGCTGCAACGCCGGATGGCCTCGTCAGTGTATGCGGTGCGGCGAAGCCTGGAACGTATGCGCGACCGCCGCGAAAAAATCCTCGAAGATCCCGAAGCGTACCGGCAGCAGCAGATTGAGCGGCGCGTCCCAGAGGATTTCGATGATCTGACGGAAGAAGAACAGCAGCGGATCATTGGCCAGTTGGAGGGCGAAGTGCTGTCCGTCGATCCGGCCGTGCTTCGGGAGGAAATCGGCCGGCTTAACCGACTTATCGACCAGGCGAAGGGGCTGGAGTGCCGCGATGTGCAATCGAAGTTGATCAAGCTGCGGGCCGTGCTGAACGAGCAAGGACTGTTCAGCAACCCGAACATGCGGCTGCTTGTCTTCACCGAGCACAAGGACACCCTCGATTATCTCGCCGCCGATGGCCGCGATGGTCGCCCACTTGGCAAGCTCCGCGAATGGGGCCTGACGCTCACGCAGATTCACGGCGGGATGAAGATCGGCGACCGCGATACACCCGGCTCACGCATCCATGCCGAACGGGAATTCAAGGAATCCGCCCAGGTCCTGGTCGCGACGGAAGCCGCCGGCGAAGGTATCAACCTTCAGTTTTGCTGGTTGATGATTAACTTCGACATCCCGTGGAACCCTGTCCGTCTGGAGCAGCGAGTCGGCCGAATTCATCGCTACGGCCAGGAACACGACTGCCTGGTAATCAATTTCGTGGCGCAGAACACTCGCGAAGGGCGGGTGTTGCAGAAGCTGCTCGATCGGTTGCGGGAGATTCGCCGCGAGTTGGGCACCGACCAGGTCTTTGACGTGGTTGGCGAGGTGTTCCCTGGAGCGTTGCTGGAAAAGTTGTTCCGCGACATGTACGCCCGCGTGACCGACGAGCACAAGATTCAGGATCGCATCGTCAAGGACGTTAGCCCAGACCGCTTCAGGGCCATCACCGAAAGCGCACTGGAAGGCCTGGCCAAGAAGGAACTCAACCTGTCTGCGATTGTCGGTAAATCAGCCGAGGCGAAGGAACGGCGGCTCGTCCCGGAGGTTATCGAGCAGTTCTTTGTTGGCGCCGCCCCGGAATGCGGCGTTCAGCCAAAGGCCACGAGTCCGACAAGTCATATTTATCGGATCGGAAAGGTGCCGCGGAACCTGATTCCCATCGGCGACCGGCAGGAAGGCAAGTTTGGTCGGCTCGGGCGCGACTACGGAAAGATCGCTTTCGATAAGGCCGTCGTCCCGACGGACCCGACGCTGGAGTGGGTCACGCCTGGCCATCCGCTGTTTGAGGCGGTGCGTTCAGACATCCTCGCACGCGTCGATGATCATTTGCGGCGTGGCGCTGTTTTCTTCGACCTGCATCGTGATAGTCCCGCCGTATTGGACGTTTTCGCCGCGTCGATCAAGGATGGGCGGGGGAACACTCTACATCGACGGCTGTTTGTGGTTGAAACCTCAGCAGCCGGGGCCATGACGCTGCATGAACCGACGATTCTTCACGACATTACACCGGCACCAGTCGGAACGCCTCTGGCCAGCGGACTGCCGTTGCCGGGCCGCCAAATCGTTGAACGGTTCCTCTATGAGCGAGCGCTGAAGCCGTGGGCCGCTCGGTCCTCGGAATCTCGTGTCCATGAAGTCGAACGAGTCGAACGGCACGTGGACATCAGCCTCAATGCCCTTATCGACCGCCAGCAACTTCAGCTCGGCGAGTTTCTAAATCGCCAGGTCGCGGGGCAGACCGTGGCCGGCCTCGATGGCCTCATTGCTCAGGCAGAGCAGCATTTGGACGATTTGAACTCCCGGCGCGAAACCCGGCAGCGAGAGCTGGAGCTGGAACGCCACTGCTCCATCGCCGACATCACGCTTATCGGCCGCGCGGAAGTGCTGCCCCACCCCGAGCGGGCCAGCCCCCAGCTTGCCCCGATGATTTCCGATCCTGAAATCGAACGGATCGCCGTCGCCGAGGCCACCCGCTACGAGGAATCTCGTGGCTGGGTCGTGGAAAGCGTCGAATCCGAGAACCGCGGGTTCGACTTGATCAGCCGGCGCCCGCACCCCGAAGACCCGAAGACCTTTATCGAAGTTCGCTTCATCGAGGTGAAGGGCCGCGCTGGCGTCGGCGTCGTCGCCCTGAGCGAAAACGAGTACCGGACTGCTCAGCGACTCAAGGGCGATTATTGGCTCTATACCGTTTTCAATTGCGCTGGGACACCGGAGCTACACGCGGTCCAAGATCCCACGAAACTTGGATGGAAGCCTGTAATGACCGTGGAGCATTACAAGATTGATCCTGGGACTCTGGTAGCAGCGGGTCGTGCTTGAAACTAAACAACGGGACTCCGCCCCTGTCGGATTTCGGAGTTATGAATATGCCAGTTGACGTTACCGCTCCTGGGACAAGCCGCCTCCTTCAGCTGGCACAAGAACTTTGTAACCACGGCTGGGTACTCCGGCGAGCGCCCCGGAACGGTCGTCTCGCTCAGAACAGACAGAAGATGATATTGCGGCTGGGCAGAAGAGAGCTGGCGGTGCGGCTGTCGTTTTTTTCCGTAACCGACTCGGCGAGAGGACGTCCACATGAGCGCCGAATCGAGATAACCACCACTTACGCGCGCGGTTTACAGCCGGACCCAGTCTTTCGAGATGTTGTCATCGGTTACGAGCGAACTCGTGGCACATATGTTGGCGTCGATCCTCGGCGCCTTTGGCATGGCGGACCGACATCCAACGCATCAACGTTCTTCAGTGCGAGCGGGCTTGTTTGGACTACACCGGATCGTCTACTCGTCTTACCGTACTCCTCTCAGTTGTTTGGGGGTACAGAATATCATGCCTTCTTCGAAGCAAACCGTTTCGTTGAGTATCTGTTCAACCTCGACGAAATTCATGCTGGCGCCTACACGGGCATGGGACCGTTTTCGCGCCCTTCCGGGGCCGGACCTACAGTGCCTTTATCAGTCCCCGATGATGCAGCGGACGGGGACGTTTTGATCCTCGACTTTGCAAATAATGCTCCAGCTCGCCGCAGGCCGGGAAACCAGTTGATCGCCGAATTCGAGAGCGGCGAGCAGCCACCGCCAAGTCGCAGGCGAGTAACCGCTGAGGAATTTGCCGCGATAAAGAGGCAATGTGAAGAAAACGGTCTACTCGGGGAGCAATTCGTGTTGGACTTCGAGAAGACACGACTCAGTTCGTGGCCGAATCTGGCAAGCAACATTCAGTGGATAAGCCAGCAGTCGGTAGGAGAAGGATATGACATCAAGTCATTCGAGAATACAGGTGCGGATCGCTTGATTGAAGTAAAGGCGACCGTGGGGTTGGGTCGGACGTTCGAGATGAGTGACAAGGAATGGCAGACGGCATTGCAATTCGGGGCATGCTACTTCATTTATCGTGTTTTTCAGGTTCGGGCCAACCGTCCGCGCATCGAGCTATTCCAAGATCCGTGTCAGCTACAATCGACCGGTCAGATCCAAAGGATACCGTCCGGATGGCGAGTAACTTGCTAGCTTGGAGCTATTTACGCAAATGACGCATGCTTTGTCTTCACAGCTGAGAGTGACGCGGCTAATCGAAGTTGACTTGCCGATTAGGCGGATATCTACACAAGCTGCGCGCGAGAAGTCGATCCGACATGGTCACATTTCCACGCTGCACATCTGGTGGGCGCGGCGCCCACTTGCGGCCTGTCGCGCAGTCATCTGTGCAGCTCTCTGGCCTGATCCAGCTGATCAACATTGTCCGCAAGCATTCCGTGATACTGCGGCCAAGCTGTTGATAGGGTTTGCCAAACGTGTAAACCCCGAACGTATCTCCGAGGAGAAACGGCAACTGCAAGACTCCCTGTCAGTAGAGAGCCGCGCGCGGTGGGAAGTCTTTGCCAAAAACAATCCCCCATTCGACCCTAAAGATCCGTCCCACCAGAATATCCTGCGATTTGCCCTGCTCGATTTCATCGCCGACTTCGCCAACTGGGACAATTCGACCATTCCGGCCTACTTGGAGACAAGTCGCGCGCTCACGCAAGCAGCTCACGAATCGCTTGGCGGCGCGCCCAATACCCGGCCACTGGTTGTGGACCCATTTGCCGGCGGTGGCAGCATTCCCCTGGAAGCACTCCGGGTGGGGGCCGATGCCTTTGCTAGCGATCTGAACCCCATTGCCGTTCTGCTAAACAAAGTAGTACTGGAGTACATTCCAAAGTACGGCAAGCAACTAGCTAATGAGGTGCGGAAATGGGGGCAGTGGGTCAAGGGCCAAACGGAACGGGAATTGGCTGAATTTTACCCTAAGGGCCAGCACCCTGCTCCGCCTATTGCGTATTTGTGGGCGAGGACCATTCGCTGCGAAGGCGCAGGATGCGGTGCGGAAGTGCCACTCATCCGCTCGCTTTGGCTGGCGAAGAAAGGGAACAAGTCAGTTGGCTTGAAGCTCATTCCGAACACGAGTGATAAGCGTTTACACTTCGAAATCATCAACGACGCCAAGGCTAAGGATATCGGCGAGGGCACGGTGAAACGTGGTTCCGCAACCTGTCCTTGTTGCGGCTACACGACGCCAGTGAAATCTGTACGATCGCAGTTGGTTGCCGCACACGGTGGCGCAGATACAAGTCGTCTTTTGGCCGTCGTCCTTCGTGATAGCACAGAGAAAACCTATCGATTGCCCACAAATGCTGACGAGGAGGTGGTGAGGAGCCTTCGGGAACAACATCGGCGAGAGGACCTGATCGACCCTTTGCCTCTTCCATTGATGAGCGGTGTCTTTAATGCACCGATCTATGGAATCACAAGATGGGATCTCCTTTTTTCGCTTCGGCAACTTCTGACGGCTCGCGCGTTGCAGAAGACGGTGAAATCACTGAACGATACCCTTCAAGCGGGACCTGACAAGGGCCTTAGGACCGCCGTGGTGGTGGTCTTGCACCTCGCACTTGGCAAATACCTCGATTTTCGAAGCACTCTCTGCGCGTGGATTACGGTCGGGGAAAAGATTGGTCACACGTTTGGCAGGCAAGCGTTAGGAATGATTTTTGATTGGGTGGAAGGCACTCCGTTTGGTGATATGAGCGGCTCTTGGGAGCGGAGTTATGAGTACATCGCCGAGTTCATAGAACATGAGGCCGTAAGCGCGTGTCGTGCAGGCACGGTTGAGCGCAGCCCAGCGCAGCGCCATCTAATGCCGGATGATGTTGCTCAACTTTACTGCACTGACCCACCGTATTATAACGCTGTCCCATATGCGGATTTGTCGGATTTTTTCTACCCCTGGTTCAAAGCGTCCCTCGCCGAAAGCCATCCAAGTCTCTTCTCAACCCCTCTCGCTCCGAAAGAGGATGAGATCTGTGAAATGAGTGGTTGGGATCCCGTCCGATACCCTCACAAGGATGCCGCATTTTACGAGAGGGAGATGCGAGCTGCTTTCGCGGAGGGACATCGGATCTGTTCCCATAATGGCATCGGTGTTGTCGTATTCGCCCACAAAAGTACCGTTGGCTGGGAGACGTTGCTTTCTGCCCTTATAGAGTCGAAATGGGTGGTCACTGGATCATGGCCCATCGACACTGAAAGAGGGGGACGGCTTCGTGCGATGGGTTCCGCGGCGCTTGCATCATCTGTTCACCTTGTATGCCGCCCGCGCACTTGTAACGAAGTGGGTGACTGGCGGGACGTTCTCTCGGAACTTCCAGCGCGTATGCACGAATGGATGCCGCGCCTTGCGAGCGAAGGGGTTGTTGGCGCAGATGCGATCTTCGCCTGCCTCGGACCTGCACTCGAGATTTTCTCCCGCTACTCTCGCGTGGAGAAGGCCAACGGTGCTCCAGTTGCGCTGAAGGAGTACTTGGAACACGTCTGGGCGGCTGTTTCGAAGGAAGCCCTTTCCACCATTTTCCGCGACGCGGATGCCTCTGGACTTGAACCAGAAGCGCGTCTCACAGCAATGTGGCTTTGGACCTTAGGCGGCGGGGCGCCGACTACCAATGGCAAGCCAGTCGATGATGCCAACGTAGGCGAAGAAGATACCGAGGATCAGGAAGAGGGCAGGGGTGCAACCACGAGTGGTTTCACGTTGGAGTATGACGCAGCACGAAAGATTGCTCAGGGACTGGGGATCGACCTCGAACGCAGCGAAGCCATCGTCGAAGTGACGGGCGCGAAGGCTCGCTTGTTGGCTGTCGCGGAGCGTGTGAAGCACTTATTCGGCAAGGATTCGGAAGCGGGGCCAGCAGCGAGAAAGAAGTCGAAGAAAACAGTGAGGCAGGCATCCTTGTTCGACGACCTTGAGGTAGCTGAGGAAACTGAAGCCGGTTCGCAGGAACTAAATGGGCTACCGCCCGGCGCGACGATCCTCGACCGTTTGCACCAGGCGATGATCCTCTTCGGCGCCCAGCGCGGTGAACTTCTGAAACGATTCCTGGTCGAGGAGGGTGTTGGCAAAGATGCACGGTTCTGGAAATTGGCCCAATCTCTGGCGGCGCTCTACCCACAAGGCACCGACGAACGCCGATGGGTCGAGGGCGTGTTGGCTAGAAAGAAAGGGCTAGGGCTATGATAGCTGGGGATGTTGAGTCCACTTTGTTTGGCATGTGGCGGGCGTCGTTCGGGAAGTGGGTTCAGGAGCCAGGGGTTGCCGCCAGCTTGAAAACGCACTCGCTGGCCGCCGACTTACGATCTTGGACCAGCGACCTGACGACCGCGGTAGTTCGTTCGTGTGAGTGGCAAGGATGGGTAGCCTCCGCCCGTTGGAATCCCACTCGCCGTCTGCCCAAGGCCGGCAAGGAGTATCTGGGTCTCGATGTGGTTGCGTTGCCGGCGGCCGAGAAGCCAATCTGGCCATTGCCAATTGCCGTCTTCGAGCTGGAAAACTCGCAGTCGGATCGCCGCGTGGCCTATTCGCTTTGGAAGGTGATTTGCGTTCGCGCGGCACTGCGAATCGTATTTGCATACCGACCCGATTGGGAACAGAGTCGAGCGCTCGTGGAGCGGCTCGGTCAGGACGTGATCGGCGGTTTGTCATTCGACGAGCGTGCGGGAATTACAGGGCAAACAGTGGTCGTGGTCGGTAATCGCGGTGAAGGCGAGACCTTTCCATGGGGCTACTTCAAGTTTTGGATGCTGAATACTAACCTCGGCCGTTTCGAGAAAGTCTAGGCGGCGCGACGGTGCAAGATTGTCGGGGGATGTGATGGCCAAGCTCAAGCCCTGGTATGACGTGGTGGAATTGCGCGAGGACCTGCGGGAGAATCGCCCGCTGGATGCGTCGGAGTTCGCCATCCACCTCGACCAAATTCGGGACGGCCGTGCGCACAAGGATTACACGGACCCGCAGCGGTTCTTCGACCGCACCTATGTGACCGGCAGCCTGCTGGACCTGGCATCGCAGGTGTTGCGCCGGCTTTCGGGCATACAGGTCGAAACCTCGGCCGTCTTCAATATGGCCACGCAGTTCGGCGGAGGCAAATCGCACTCGCTCACGGCGCTTTATCACCTGGCCAGGAATGGCGAAAAGGCAAAATCCTGGAACGGCGTTGATCGGATTCTCCGCAAGGCCGAGATCAAGACCGTGCCGGAGGCGGCGGTCGCGGTGTTCATGGGCAAAGAGTTCGATTCGCTCCAGGGTCGGGGCGGCGGCGATGAGCCAGTCCGCAAAACGCCGTGGGGCGAGATCGCGTGGCAACTCGGCAAGAAGGAGGCCCTTGCGGTCTTCGAACAGCACGAAAAGGAATTCATCGAACCGAAGGGCGATGCGATTCGTGCCATGCTTCCCAAGGACCGCCCCGTGCTGATCCTCATGGACGAGATCATTAGCTACGTCAGCACGTATCGCAAGAAGGGCTACGGCGACCGGTTCTACAACTTCCTCGATTGCCTGGCGGAGACAGCCCGCGGCGAAAAGAACGTCGCAGTGATTGCGTCGATCCCGGCGTCAGAATTGGAATACACCGCTGAGGACATCGCGGACGAGGCCCGCTTCAAGAAGATGCTTGACCGCCTGGGCAAGGCCATCCTCATGTCGGCCGACACGGAAATGGCCGAGATCATCCGCCGGCGCCTGTTCGACTGGCACGGCGCCACCGAGGAAGTGAAGAAGACCGCGACCGCATACGCAGAATGGGCAGTCGAACATGCTCAAGAGTTGAGCGGCATCGATGCGGACATGGCGCGGGACAAATTCTTGGCCGCCTACCCGTTCCATCCATCCGTCCTGTCGGTGTTTGAGCGGAAGTGGCAGAGTCTGCCGCGCTTCCAGCGCACACGTGGCGTTCTTCGCTTGCTGGCCCTTTGGGTGGCGAGGAACCACCAGGAAGAACACCGCAAGGCCACGCGGGAACCGCTCATCACGTTGGGGCTGGCCCCCCTACAAGACCCCACGTTCCGTGCGGCGCTCTTCGAGCAGCTGGGCAGCGACGGGCTGGAAATCCCGGTGACGACGGACATCATCGGCAAAGCCGATGCTCATTCCATGCGGCTCGACAAAGAAGCTGATGACGCGGTGAAAAAGGCGAGCTTGCACCGTAAAGTCGCGACTTCGATTTTCTTCGAGTCCAATGGCGGCATGAGTCAGGCGAAGGCCGATGCGACGGTGCCGGAAATCAAGACGGACGTGTTTGGCCCCGACATGAACCTGGCCGACCTCGACAACGTGCTCGAAGGACTGGCAACCACTTGCTATTACCTGAACTGGGATCGCAATCGGTATCGCTTCGGTCTGTCGCCCAATCTCAACCAGATTCTCGTCAGCCGGCGAGGGGCAGTGCAGCCGAAGGTCATCGAAGAGCGCATCCGCCAGCAGACGCAGAAGCTGTTCGACAAGCACACCGTGGACGCATCGCGGCAAATCGACCGCAAGTATTGGCCGAACCGCAGTAACGATGTTCCCAATCGGCCAATGTTGACGATGGTGGTCCTGGGCCTGGACACGCTGGTCGGTGAAAAGAAGACCACGGAGTTGATGGAATCGATTGTCAGGGACTGTGGATCGAGCGGACGCACGTACAAATCTGCGCTTATGTTCGCGGTGCCTGACTCTGGCCAGGCCATTCGTGATGCGGCACGCAATGCGCTGGCGTGGGAGGATATCGACGACGACGAGGACACCAAGAAACGCATCGACGAAGGGCAGAAGAGCCATTTGGCGCGCAACCTGAAGAACGCTCAGCGGGATTTGGATGAGGCGATCTTTCGCACTTACCGCCATGTGTATCTGCTCGGCAAGGACAACAAACTGCGCCCGGTCGATTTGGGCCAGATTACATCCAGCTCGGCCGGGAGCATCGTGGAGCTGATCCTGCGCGAGTTGCAACGGTGCGAGGAAGTAACCGACGGCATCAGCCCCGGGAAGCTGATCAAGTACTGGCCGCCGGCGTTAGTTGAGTGGTCAACGAAGGCCGTGCGTGACGCTTTCTATTCGTCGCCGCAGCTGTCGCGGCTCCTCAATCCTGATTCCATCAAACGAACCATCAGCGACGGCGTTACGCAAGGATTGCTCGGATATGCGACGAAGGACTCACGCGGTCGGCTGAAGCTGGAAAAGTTCAAAGGTAGCCTGTCCGACGCCGAAGTTGAACTCTCCGACGACATGTTCATTCTGAAGGCGGAAGAAGCCCAGAAGCTACTGGAGCCGCCACGGTTGGCAAGCTTGGCTGTTCGACCTGAACACGTGGTCCTCAAGCCGGGAGAGGAAGCGTCGTTCACATGCACAGCCGTAGATCAGTACGGCAAGCCGATGACGGCACCTGCGGTTAGTTGGTCTGTCAGCGCGGGTACTATAACGTCCGCTGGCGTCTACACGGCCGGAAAAACCGGGGGCTTGCACACCGTTCGGGCGACTTCTGGTGACCATGAGGCCATCGCTGAAGTTCGAGTCACGACTGAGGGAGATCGCCCCGACGACGGCGGCGGGAAAAAGGAGGTCAAGCCTGGGAAACGTCTGATTCGGTGGCGTGGCGCCGTTGCCGCCCAAAAATGGACCAACTTCTACATGAAGGTGCTGACCCGCTTTGCATCTTCACCCGACCTGAAGTTAGAGGTTTCCTTCGAGGTGCCCGTTGACAGCGACCAGGCTCAGTCCAAGGTGGATGAAACACGTTCCGGTCTGAAGGAGCTTGGTATGGACGACAACGTCTCGTCGAGCTAGGTGTCAGGCTTCCGTGGTCGGTTCTTGGGGGTGTTCAGTTCTCGTAAACGAAACACGCCAAAAACCAATAACATAGTCGTGGCGTACTCGCCGATCTTGGCAAATGGCATGCGGTTGCGACGAAATCTCCAGAGTGCGCCCCCTGATAATGTACTAATGTATAATAAACACCGCGCGAAGCGAATGGGAGTACTGATGCTGAGATAGTCAATTGGTCGATAATTCTTGTTCGGGCAGGATGAGGCGCGTGAGAGGTCGCCGTCGATTCGGGAGACGTCGTTGAAGAGGGTTTGCGATGAGAGTATTTCGCTGGGAAGAACAGCTTCGACGGAGTTTTCAAAGGCACGCCGAGCCCAGCCTGTGGTGCCGGGCGAAAGAACCACAGCACATTCTGAGCGTGAACGAGAGCACTTGTTCTGACGGCCGTGCCGATTGGGTGTGGGCAAACCTTCGTAGCCGCCTGCCAGTCTCCCTGCCTGGAACCGCGGCGGCGCTTCTGGAGCAGCCGGCTTGCAGCCGCATCTTGGCTGCGTTGCGATTTGACTCTCCCTTGCCGGCTGACGTGCTACGCGCCAAATCGGGGGTAACGCGAGGCACGTTCGTTCGGCATCTCGATCATCTTCTTGATGTTGAGCTGGTGCGCGACCACGGACTGGACCAGTTTTCGATCGGCCCAGCCTTTCCGACACCCCGGATTGAAATCTGTTCCTTTGAGTTCAAGCTTGAGAATTGGCGCCGCGCTTTCCAGCAAGCTCGCCGATACCGCAGCTTCTCGCACCGGGTGTATGTCGTCATGCCTTCCGGTGCGGCAAGCCGGGCGTTACAAGAGATCGAATCCTTTCACCGGTTCAATATCGGCCTCATCAGCCATGATGCCGATGGCACGTCCAGACGATTGTCCTTGTCGCGAAAGCGCCAGCCGTCTTGCCCGTCCAATCTCATCCAGGCCATCGGCCTTCTCATGCGTCAGGCAGTTGCGTAGCCGACCCGGCGGGCAAAGTCCGAGAGAGCCCGCGACCAGTTGGCAAGATGGTCCTTGCCCGTATAGCGTTCAAACGTGACGCCCGCGCGCTCCAGAAGCGCATAGAGTCCCTGGGCGGCGCGGATCAGTCCCATGACATGGGTCACCCTTTGGCGAACGGCACCGGGCAATGCCGTATCAAGAGCATGCAGCGTCTGCCAGTGATGCTGCTGGGACACGGCGAGGTTCCAGGACGCAGCTTGCGGACTGGTGGCGCTGGTAATGACCTCGTCCAGATCGACGCCGGAAAGGACATCGTCCAACCGTCCGACTTCAAAAATATCTTGCAGCTCCTGCAAGAAAATGGAGTTGAGCAGGGGACCGCTTGAATAACGATCGCGTGCCGGCTGCCCGCCCGGTGGCCGTTGTAGAAAATTCTTCCGGACGAATTGGCGCAGCCCCTGGGACCACCCGCATGCGAAAGCCGATGCCCCAACTGCCCTAAGCGGAATACCAAGAAAGTCGGTGTAGCCGAGCACGACCCGCAAAGAGTTGACATGCCCCAGGACATGCACCGCGTAGAGGAGATTGGCTAGGCGGCTGCTGTCGCAATCCTGGTTGTAGGTGCCCTCATGGCGGGAGACGACAAGGTAGAATCCCTGCATTCCCCAACCATCTTGCGTGACGGTGTCCAAGAACCGGTTTACTTCGAGTTCCGCCGCCAGCGCTTCTTCCGCCAGCACAAAACCGAGCAGCAACGGCGTCTCGCCGTACAGCCCGGCATGGTATTCCAAAGAGGCGTCGGCGAGGTTGAGGGCGATCTGGAACCATCGGTCGGTGAATGAGTCAAAGAGCACAGTAGGCGATAGAATCGACGTGACGCCGCTACTCACTTGAAAGTCGATGGCTTCGGCAACGAGGGTGCGGATGCGGCGCAGCGTGAAGTCGCTCGCCGAAAGCCCGCCGTGAAAGTAGTTGTACTCGGTAAGGAACCGTGTGTTTGCCGGTGCGAAGGCGGAGACGTAGATTTGTGGATCGATGAGCAATTCGCAGTCATGCCCGTTGGCGAGCGTTCGCATGCAAGCGGCGAGATTGTCGGGCTTCTCATTGCGCGGAGCAAGGATTACTCCCCCCACTGTGCCCGCAGCCAGGGCGTCGTCGATCTTGTCGGACTTTCCATGCCCATGCTGAACAAGGATGGTCATAGTGGTCATACTCCTTGTAGCGCCGCAATAAGCTGGTCGCACGTCCTGAAGCGCAAGTGAGGGGATTTGCCGAGCAACCGCATGATGACTTCATCCAGAGGTTGCGGAAATCCATCGACAATCGAACTCGGCGGGAGAGGATTGAATCCGGTGATTTTGGAATAGAGTGATTGCGTCGTGTCGCCTGGGCTCCAAAATGGATGCGTGGCTGTCGCCACGAAATACATGGTGACGCCCAGGGAAAACATGTCCGAGCGAAAATCGAGGACCGTCCGCCGGTTCGTGAACTCGAACTGCTCGGGCGAAAAGTAGGCCGGCGTGCCTACGGGGCCGACGCTGATGGATTCGCCATCGACATCGAAGGCCAGGCCCGCATCGAGCAGGACATAGTCGCCACCGCTGTCGCGGCGCATGATATTGGCCGGCTTGATGTCTCGGTGGATCTTGCCGAATTCCCAAAGGGCCTTGATCGCCGATCCCATTTGCAGCCCTAATCGGGCCACTTCCTGAGCCGTAAACTTACCAGTGCTTCGCAGCTGTGCCTTCAGGTCGTGGCCGGCGATGTACTCTTCGGAGAAGAACACAAGTTGCTGCCCGCTGGCATTGCCAAACGACAGGCCGACCGGCCCGAGCTTGACCACGTATGGCGATGTGCATTCGCGCATTGTCTCTACTTCCCGCTTGGCGCGGATCGCAATATCACTGGAGGCGAATTCATCGAGGTCATCAACCGGTGATGCGGGGAGTTTCGCAAATTTGAGAGCGTAGAGGGTCCCTTCGATGGTGCCACGGAACACGAGCTTTTGCCCGCCGCTCCCAAGCTGTTCAATAGCCGATGCTTGCGGTACGAGAATAGCCACCTGATCCGGCGTCAGGCTGGGTAAATCTGCCACGGCCATCTCCTTAAGGAAATCAGAAGGCTCCGTTAGTACACCATGCTATCCGTATGTTACAAGCCAATCATCCAGCGTGCGGATTCGGTTTACAACGTGCAGCTTGAGCGAAAGATCGCAGGTAATAGCCTTGCCGCACTTTAGTGCTTCGTCCTGGGACGGTGGGCGATCAGGGTTTAGTCGTCGTCTTCGTCGTCCTCGTCGTCGTCGATGGCCTCATCGGTGAAGAGGATGGTGAGCGTCTTGCCGTAGCTGCCGAGGCCCACGACATCTTCGTTCATCTCGACGTGCGGGGCACCGTCGAACCAATCGTCCAGCCAGCAGCAGCCGTCATCCTGCCTGGCTTCACGGATGTTGGTGATGGCCTTGTTGAAGGCTGCGGTTGCCGATTTGGGCGCGATCAAGTCTCCCTTCTTCAACCATTCGAGGTCTTTCATATCTTTCAACCGCTCTGACAGAAAGCAGTATTCAACGTGGGTTCCGCCGGTGACGATGACTGCCACGGGATCGTCCGTGTATTTCGCAAAGCGGATGGCGGTGGCGGTGATCGAAGTCTTGCAAAGAGTAGCCAGCGTTTGGATGGCGGAAAACCCCTGGCCGGCGTGGTCAAGGGCGTCGGTAAACAGGCTTTCGGGCATGAGCAGGGCGGAGGCGAATTGGTCTGCCTGCCGTTCATAACGGTCGTGGGAGATGAAGCCACTGTGAGAGCGGTGACACCCATCGCCGTTGGGAAACAGGGACTCAGGATGGCCTGGCAGATAATAGTGCCCGAGTTCATGGGCCACCGTGAAGCGGATGAAGCCCTCATTGGCGATGTGGCGAGCGTACTGGATGCCAAAGACATTGCCGACGCGAATCAGGAAGCCTGAAACACCCGGCTCGCTGGAATCCTTGGGCTCGACATGGATGTCGGCGTTCCTGGCAATGGCAAAGGGGCAAATCGGCAACATCGTAAAGCCGTGTTGCTTGACCACGCGCCCGGCCTCGGCTTCAGCTTCCAGCAAGTCGATCATGTCGCTCATAGCGTCATGTCCCTTCACGTCGTTGCTTGTTTTTCTCGGCGAGCATCTTGGCGATCTTGGCAAGGCTTTCCTGGTCGTCGGACGACATATCCTCGAAGTCGCGGAACAGTTGCTCGGCGACCGGCCCGGCGCTTTTCGGGTCGGTTACGCGCCCGAGAAGGTAATCGATGGTCACTGCCAGCGCGTCGGCGAGCCGCTTCAGGTTGTCGAATGACGGCGCCCGTCGGCCCGACTCAAA
>JAXMAR010000009.1:0-187796 GCA_046350295.1 Gemmataceae bacterium | reverse complement strand
ATGCGAAGACTGTTCATCCTTCCGCTTGCCCTTCTTTGGTTGTGTGCCGTGCCGGCGTGGTCCGATCCTCCGGTGACGAGCAAGGAGGCGCCCTCGCCCGGCCCGGAGCAGGCGCGGCGCTGGCTGGAGGCGATGTTCCAGGCGCCGCTGCTCGACTACTGCGACAACAGCTTCCCGCGCTCCGAAGCGGTGCGCATGTTTGTCGCCCTCCAGAGGGGAGACCGGCTCGGACCCGGCGCGGGCTGGTTCGACCCGAGCCGGCGCCGCCATGACTGGCGCTGGCTCGCCGACCGATTCGACCCCGGCCGCACGGGCCGCATCGCCGCCAAGGATTTCGCCGGCCCACCGGCGTGGTTCGCTCGACTCGATCGCGACGGCGACGGCGTCATCACGCCGGACGACCTCGATTGGTCGCGACCCAGTCCGTCCAAGGAGAAGGGCAAGGGCAAGGAGGAGAAGGCCGCCGGCAAAGACGAGAAGGGGAAGGCCGGCAAAGCGTCGAAAGATGTGTGGCAGCGATGTCTACTGCTGGGTGACCTGGGCTCCCCGTTCGAAGGCCCGCGCGTCGACGTGGAGGCGCCTGATTTCACGCTGCCGACGCAGGACGGCAAGAAGCAGATCACGCTCTCCGACTTCCGCGGCAAGAAACCGGTCGTGCTGGTTTTCGGCAGCTTCACCTGAGGACCTTATCGGGCCCAGTTTGGCGCCCTCGAGGAACTCAAGAGCCGTTATGGCGATCGCGTTCAGTTTCTCGCTATCTACGTTCGGGAGGCGCATCCGGTTGATGGCGCCAGTAGCGTCGGCAACGACAAGGTCGGCATCAAGATTCGTCAGCACCGCACCGCCGCGGAACGCGTGGAGGCCGCCCAGGCCTGCTGCGCCGCGCTGCACATGTCCCTGCCGCTACTGATCGACACGATCGACGACCGCGTCGGCCACGCTTACAGCGGCATGCCCGATCGCCTTTACATTATCGATCGCGCCGGCAAAGTGGCCTACCAGGGGGGCCGGGGGCCGATGGGTTTCAGACCCGGCGAAATGGAGCAGTCGCTGATCATGCTGTTGCTGGACGAAGACGGTTCCCGAAGACCAGCGCGGTAGACGACAGGAGGCGCCGATCCGGTTTCAGTTCCAGGGACGGGCGGCGCGCAACAAAAAAGAATCCGATTCCTGTCCCCGCGCCGCCCGGCCGTTCGTCATACCCGGTAAGCCTCGCAGCGCGAGGCCGGAGCGGGTCCGGCCCCGCAGGCGAGGCGGGTTCCGTACATCAAATAAGGGGAGACGCACATGGCCAGGTTTCTGTTCGTCTATCGCGGGGACAAGGACGCCGGGGCGCAGATGACGCCGGCGCAGATGCAAGAAATGCTGAAGCAGTGGGGCGACTGGATCGCCGCCGCGATGAAAGATGGCTGGATGGTCGATTCGGGGGACGCGCTCACCCCGGAGGGCAAGGTGCTGCGCGGAGCCAATGTCGTGCTCGACGGGCCCTTCGTCGAGTCCAAGGAGGTTCTCGGCGGCTATTCCGTCGTCGAGGCCGAGAGTATCGATGCCGCCGCGAAACTCGCCCGCGGTTGTCCCGCTTTGCGCGGTGGCTCGGTGGAGGTTCGCCGCCTCGCCGGCTTCGCCCTGAAAATGTGACGGCCGGGGCAACCAGGAAAGGCGCCTGACCGCGGGGTCAGGCGCCCTTCGTCGCGTGCCGCGGTCCTTGCGAAAAGACGCAGATGACCGCCACGCAACCGCCGCCGGCCGCTCCGCTCGTCGAGCATTTCTTCCGCCATGAAGCGGGCCGGCTCGTGTCCGTGCTGACGCGGCTGTTCGGCTTTCGCAACTTCGGTCTCGTCGAGGACATGGTGCAGGCGACACTGCTCGACGCCCTCGAGGCCTGGCGCCTGCGGACACCGGAGAACCCGTCGGGCTGGGTCCACCGCGTCGCCAAGAACAAGATCTTGGACGCCCTGCGCCGCGACGACATCGGCCAGCGCGCCCTGGAGCACTGGGCCCAGACCCGGCCGCGCGACCAGGCGCTCGACGACCTCTTTCTCGACACCGAGATCGCCGACAGCCAGCTGCGGATGATGTTCGCGTGCTGCCACCCGCTTTTGCCGCGCGAAAGCCAACTCGCACTGACACTGAAATCGCTGTGCGGCTTCGGCAACTCGAGATCGCCCGCGCGCTTCCTCGTCAGCGAGGAAACGATCAAGCGACTCCAGCAGGCCACGCGTGACCTGATCGACAGGCGGATCACGCTCGAGCCCCCCGCGCGCCCGCGCGAAGATGGCCGCCCGGCTCGACAGCGTCCACCACGCCCTTTACCTTCTCTTCAGCGAGGGCTATTGCAGCTCCGACGGCGAGTCCGCCATCCGCGGCGATTTGTGCGAGGGCGGCCCGGCTCTGCCATCTGCTGTGTACGCAGCCGCCCTGCGCGGCACGCCCGCCGGCCGGGCGGCGATGGCCTTGATGCTGTTCCATGCCGCCCGCCTGGACGCCCGCCTCGATCAACGCGGCCTCTCCTGCTGATGGAAGAGCAGGATCGCGACAAGTGGGACCGAGAGCCATCCGGAAGGCAGCCGAGTTCCTCGCCGCCGCAGCACAAAACCCCGCCGTTTCCCGCTTTCATGTCGAGGCGGCCATCGCGTCCCATCGTGCGTCGCCCGAGTTACGCGGCAACCGACTGGCCGGCGATCCTGCGGCTCTACGACGCTGCAACTGCTCGCCATCCAGCGGCTCGCCGGTGTTCACGCCAATCGAGCCATCGTCCTGGCGCAGATTCATGGCCCGAGGCGGGGATCCGTTCCCTCGAGGCATGGTCGCGGATGCGACGCTCCGCCACTACCACCTCTTGGACGCCACGCTGGGGGAACTCCAGCGCAAGGCCGGAAACAGCGAGATCGCTCGGCGTCATTTGCGCGCCGCCCGGGACAAGACCACTTCGCCGTTCGAGCACGCCGATCATCGACCGGCGGCTGGCAGCTCCGGTATTGACCGCGGCGGCATGCCGGCACGTGCCGCGACGACGTTCTCCGTTTTTTGATTGCGTCGACGCGGCGGGCGCCCTTAATCTACCTACGCGACCTTCCTCGATTCACCCTTCGTCGGCTCGTCCATGCAGAAGCTGATGACTACCTTGAAGCATGCCGCGGCTGTTCACGGCGATCCAGGGCCCTTGTCGCCATCGTCGTAACGGTGATTGGCTACGTGATCCGGATGCGGCGCAAGGCGTTTGTCTTCGAGACTTTGATCGACGATTTGCACAAGCGGCTGGACGGCAAGGCGATCGAGGCGGCGACGCTGGCGGAGAAGAACGGGGCGGCTGAGCGGCAACAGGATGCGGTTCGGGAAAAACGCACGACAGCAGCGTTGAGCGAAGCTCGCCGATTTCCGCGCTGAGCAGGAGACCGTCCGCGTTCAGCTCAATGAGAAGATCAAGGAACGCTCCAGGACGACATCGAGACGCGCGACACCCGAACGATCCGGCAGCAGCAGAAGTCTTGTCAGCAAGATGATGAAGCTGGAGGAGCAACTCTGGGAGCGGCGGGCGAATGCGGGCGCCGCGCTCCGGCCTCTCACGGATCGACAAACGGCGGTCGTCTCCGTCCTGAATCTGAAGGGGGCGTCGGCAAGACGACGGTCACGGCACACCTCGGGGCGGCGTTTGCGGCGGCTTGCGGCGGGCTCGTCGCGTCCTCCTGGTCGGCCCTCGATTTGCAGGGGACGCTGTCGTCGTTCTTCATTCCGCATTCGGATATCGTCGCCAAGTACCGGGACGAGAAGCTGGCAACAGCTTTCCTGGAGGCGACGACGCATCGGCGTACCAGATAGACAGCACGAGGCCATGTCCGAGCCGATCCTGGATGACGCGGAGTGCGGCATCGTGCCGACTTCGGACAAGCTGGCGTATGCCGAGATGAACCTGACGATGTCGTGGCTGCTCAAGCTCGGGAAGAAGGACACGCGCTTCCTGCTGCGGCGGGCGCTGCACCAGAAGCGGATCACGAACCGCTACGACCTCGTCCTCATGGACTGCCCGCCGCTCATCAACACCTGCTGCGTCAACGCCCTGGCAGCAGAAACGACGTGCTGATCCCGGTGAAGATCAAGCAGAAGGTGACGGAGCGTGTGCCGCAATTGCTGCGGCGTCAAGAAGCTGGGGGAACACATCAACCCGCGTTGCAAGTGGCCGGCGTCGTGATGAACCGGACGCACTCCGCGGAACAAGCTGACGGTTCAAGAAGGAGAATGTAGGGCCAGCTGCTTGGTACAAGGCCAGGATCAGCTCGGCATCCCCCTGCACGGGTTCAAGGCGAACATTCCGCAGACGAAGAGATCCGCGTGAGCAAGCGGAGACGTTCCAGCCGCCGGAGGGGGCGAAGCCACAAGGCGTTCGGCCGACTGGCGGCGAGGCTGGGCGGTGCCGCGGGAATGCCGGCAGGTGGAGGCGGCGCGGTAGGTATGAACCACGGAAGGTACGGAAAGGAGAATGAGGTGCGAAAGAGGTTCCGACGAGAGACCGACTGATATTCGGCGGCCGCCAAACAGCTCCTCCTTGTGGGGGAGGGTTGGGGAAGGGGGTGGACTCGGAAGTCAGAGAGAAGAACCTGTGTCGTGCAGCCGCAGCGCAAGGCGGCTGCACGAGGTCGCGTCGATTACATTACAGTAAGTCGTCCCTCACCCCCCAACCCTCCCCACACCCGGGCGTCATTGATGGAGGGTTGGGTATCTGCGTGGCGCGAAAGGCGGCGGGATCGCGTGGCGGCAACGCGGCAAGCGTGGCGGCAACGCGGCAACGTAGCGGCAACGCGGCAGAAAGCGTGGCGGCAACGCGGCAAGCGTGGCGGCAACGCGGCAAGCGTGGCGGCAGCGCGGCGAGCGTGGCGACGCGCCAAGCGTGGCGACGCGACAACGTGACGACAACGGCGACGCAGATACAGCAGCGCGGCGCCGGGCGTGGCTGTCCCTCGGACGAGCGACCCTCCCTTGTGGGGGAGGGTTAGTGGGGGTGGACCCCGAAAGTCAGAAAGCAACCCTCCCCCACAAGGGGGAGGGGGTGATCACGATGGAGGGATGGGGTTTCTGCGTGGCGCGACGGCGGCCGATCGCGGGGCGGCAAGGTGGCGGCAACGCAGCAGCTGGGGCACGGCGTGACGCGCGGGCCAGCCAGCGGCGTCGCGTAACAGTATCCCTCGGACGGGAAACCACCCCCTCCCCTTGTGGGGGAGGGTTGGGGTGGGGGGTGGACCCCGAAGTCAAGAGAAAGCAACCCTCCCCACAAAGGGGGAGGGGAGATGATCTTTGATGGAGGGGATGGGGTTTCTGCGTGGCGCGACGGCGGCCGATCGCGGGGCGGCAAGGTGGCAGCAACGCAGCAGCTGGGGCGCAGCGTGACGCGGGCCAACCAGCGGCGTCAAAGCAGTATCCCTCGGACAGAGAGCACCTCCCCTTGTGGGGGAGGGTTAGGTGGGGGTGGACCCCGAAAGTCAGAGAAAGCAACCAATGTCCCGCGACTTCGCCCGGAGCCTGCGAAAAAACATGACCGACGCCGAGCGTCGCTTGTGGGCCGAGCTGCGGCGGCGGCAGTTGCTGAACTTCAAGTTTCGCCGGCAGGCGCCGATTGGCGCCTATGTCGTCGATTTCGTTTGCGTCCCCGCGCGACTGATTGTTGAGCTCGACGGCGGGCAGCACAACCTCGAGGAGAACAAGGCGAAGGATGAAAAGCGGACGACGTGGTTATCGTCGCAGGGCTTTCATGTAATGCGATTCTGGAACCACGATGTGTTTGAATCGCTGGACGCGATCCTTGAAGTAATCTGGAGCTATTTGCGAAAGGTGGCGGCGTTGCAGGAGGTCGAGTCGCCGACCCCCCATCCCAACCCTTCCCCACAAGGGGGGAGGGAGTTGTCTTTGGCGGGGGGTTGAGGTTTTGCAAGTGCAACCTGCCAAGGAAATCGAACGGCTAAGCGCCGTCGGGGGTAGTCTTTGGCGGCGGGTTGAGGTTTTGCAAGAGGCAACGTGGACAGGCCGCACAACGCCAACGCGGCAATGGGCAACGCCAACGCGGCAGCGACCTAACGTCGCGCCGCGCAACCAGAACACCCTCCGCCCGAAAACCACCCCCTCCCCCTTGTGGGGGAGGGTTGGGGAGGGGGGTCAGGGGCAGCGTCCCCAAACAACGAAGCAATCAAGACGGGGGAACCCATGAAGATCGAAGACCTACAGCTACACCTCACGAACCTCGCCAGTCTCTTTCGCGGGGCCAAGGCGAAGGCGGTCGCGGACGAGCTGGAGGAAGCGTGCGCTTCGCTGCAGCCGTATCGGGAGCTGCGGCTCAAGGACTTCGCCGGCATGATCGGCAAGCTGGAGGCGGCGCTGGCGAAGGCGCAGGCGGCGAAGCCGGCGAGAGCGAAGAAGGACCCGGCGGCGCTGGCGGCGGCGCTGGAGCGGGTGGCCGATCTCTACAACCGGGCGGCCCAGGAGAGCGTGACGCGCGACGGCATCGTGGCGGCGTTCGCGGAGCTGGAGGCGCTGGGGCCGGCGCTGAAGGACCTCAAGGCGCTGGCGCCGCGCGTGAACGTGGCGGCGAAGGGGAAGGCGGCGGACCTGCTGGGGCGCGTGCGGGCGGCGGTCTTGGAGCGGAAGGGGATGGTGGAGAGGGTGGAGGTGTGATGTCCTTCGTGCGCGAGAAGTGCCACAACCAACCTACGCGCCCATCCCCATCTCTGCTCTAATAACACTTGAGGGACACGCCCCTCCCCCCAGCTGTTTCGTCGCATCTCGTCGCGCACACACCCACTCACCGCTCCATATCGACCACTAACATCCACCCACCTCCCCAACCCAAATCCCCAAAACCCCTTCCGTCCACCGCCAAAACCAAAACCACTCCCACCCCTCCACCGACCCGCGCGACGAAACCCACCCCACCCCAAACGCCACCCCTTCAACAAACCCCAAATTTGAAATTGCTAATCGTCAATTGCTAATTGTCAATTCCCCTCCCACCACTCACCACTCACCTCCCCCCACTCACCATGTTGCAAGGCGTCTTCGGCCACCAGCTCCCCGCCGCCTCCGCCTCCCTCTCCTGGCTCTGGCACGGCTTCCTCGCCAAGGGCAACCTCACCCTCCTCACCAGCCAGTGGAAGACCGGCAAGACCACCCTCCTCGCCCTCCTCCTCTCCCGCTTCAAAGCCGGCGGCCAACTCGCCGGCCTCGATGTCGCCCCCGCCCGCCCCATCGTCCTCTCCGAGGAATCCGCCCTCCACTGGCGCCCGCGCCACGACCGCTTGGGCCTCTCCCACGCCTTCTTCGTCTGCCGCCCCTTCCGCGCCAAGCCCACCTTCGATCAATGGACCTCCCTGATCGACGACGTCGACCGCCTCCGCCACGACCAGGGCTTCGACTGCCTCGCCATCGACCCCCTCGCCTCCTTCCTCCCCACCGCTGAGTCCTCCGCCGACGCCGCCCTCAAAGCCCTCCTTCCCCTCCAGAAACTGACCGACGCCGGCATGGCCATCCTCATCACCCACCACCCCCGCAAGGCCCCCGCCAACCTCGGCGCCGCCCCGCGCGGCTCCGGCGCCGTCCCCGGTTTCGCCGACATCACCCTCGAAATGTCCCGCTGCCCCGGCGGAAACCCCGACGACCGCCGCCGCCGCCTCCTCGCCTTCTCCCGCTTCGACCCGACGCCCCCTCACCTCCTCCTCGAGCTCAACCCCGACGCCACCGACTACCTCCAGCACGAGCCCCCCGCCATGGACGACTTCCACGCCAACTGGCTCCCGCTCCAGCTCACCCTCGAAGACGCCACCGACAAACTCAACCGCCGCCAGATCCTCGAAAGCTGGCCCGACGACTTCGAAAAACCCCACGACAAAACCCTCGCCCGCTGGCTCGACCGCGCCACCAAGCTCGGCCTCATCGCCCTCGAAGGCTCCGGCCGCCGCAACAACCCCTTCCGCTACTGGCTCCCCTACGTCCAACCCACCTGGCACGAATCCAACCCCGACGCCGGCGACCTCCTCGACGACCTGGACGCCCCCACGCGAGCGTTCCTGAAGGCGCGCGAAGAATGCTGGCGGCGACTGCGCCCCGGCCGACCCATCGTCTGAAGTGCGAAAGATCTGTTATCGCCCGTGCCCGCTCATCCGCTCACCCGCCACCCGACGTAGCTCTTCCTCGAGCGGCTCGTAATCCCCCAGATGGGCCAGCATCAGGCTTTTCCACAACTTGCCGTGATTGGGGACGTGGAAATGAAGAAGCTCGTGAGCGATGACGTAGTCCTGAAGCTCCTCCCGAAGCTCCAAGAGGGACGCATCGAAGGTCACCCGGCCGGACGTTGAGTACGACGCCCACTTCGTGGTCATGGGACGGACGGAAATGGACGCGACCCGGGCGCCGAGCTTCCGCGCCCAGGCATGCACCCGTTCTTTAAACTCCGCTTTGTCCGTGATTACCGCGCTCATTGGGTCGGCTGGGCCTTTTGCAAGCTGGTGAACATCTTATCGACGATCCGGGTCACGTCGTCGAGGTCGTCCACTTGCGAATAGACGGCGAAGGTCACCGCCTTACGCAGCTCGCGCAGGGCGGCCTCGCTCTGGCGCCAGCTCGAGTGCTCCACGAAAGCCTTGGCGACCTTGGCGCTGACGGCTTCCGCGTCGTTCACGCCGCTCTCCTGCAACATCGTGAAGACGAAGTAGCGCAGCGAATCGTACCCCTTCTCGGCCTGCTCCTTCTTACGCTGCTCGTTGCGCTTGATCTCGGCGAAGAGGTCATTGAGAGCCTCTTGCGTCGTCGTCTGCCGGTCTTCGTAGTTCTCCTGGACCTGCTTGGCCCGCTCGGCCATGGCGATCAGGAACGGGTCGCCGGATTCCTCTTCGGCCTGCTTCTCGATGCTTTTGATGAGGTTGATGACCTTTGTGTCGTCGCCGCCGTGCTTTTGCTTGATCAGGTCGATGGTCTGGGCGTCGATGGCGACGAAGTCGCTGACGGCAGCGATCGGGCTGGACTGGACGTGCTTCTGCACCAGCTCGTTGGTCTTCCGCTGAAAGGCTCGATCGATATACACCTGCTTGGTGTACGCCTTCTGCACCACGGCGAACATTGCGGCCAAGGCGGTGTAATCGTCCATGAAGGGCCGCATGAACAGGTCGGGGGAGATGATCGCGTAGAGCATCTCCAGCTCCTTGAACTCCTTGAAGAACTCCTTGCGGCGGTCCTTGTCGCGGAAGTGCTCGATCAGATCGTCCACGTCCTTGTCGTTGAAGCCGTGGGTGACGAGCTTCAAGAAGAGGGGCGCCTTCTGCTCCATCTTGTTCTTGAACAGCACCTTGAGCAGTCCGAGGTCTTTGACGATGGCGTTGATTTCGTCGGAGTCGAAGGCGAGCGCTTTCTCGAGCTTGTCGAAGATGCCGACGAAGTCGAGGACGAAGCCGTGCGGCTTGCGGGTCTCGCGGCCATTCCCTTCGTCGACCTCGTAAGGTCGGTTGACGCGCGCGATGGCCTGGAGCAGCGTGTGGTCGCGCATCGGCTTGTCGAGGTACATCGCGTAGAGGACGGGCGCGTCGTAGCCCGTGAGGAGTTTCTCGGTGACGATGAGGACCTTGGGAAGCTTGCCGGCCTTGGTGAATTCCTTGCGGACCTGCTTTTCCGTCTTGTCGTCGATGTGGTGGGCCTTCAGCTCGGCGGAATCGTTGTTGTTGCCCGTGTAGACGACCGCGGAGTATTCGGGAGGCAGGTACTTGTCGAGCGCCGCCTTGTACTTGGCGCAGGCGGGACGGTCGACGCCGACGAGAAACGCCTTGTACCCGAGCGGCTCGACGTTCTTGAGGTAGTGCTCGGCGACGTAGCGGGCGATCTTGTCGACGCGCTCATCCCCCTTGAGGAAGTTCTTGAGGTTCACGGCGCGGTCGAGAATCTTGTTCAGCTCCTCGATGTCGGTGATGCCCTCAGTCTCGGCGACCGACCAGAACTCTTTCTCCATGAGCTCCGGGCTGGCGAGCATCTCGTTGGGAGCGAGGTTGTAGTAGAGGGGCAGCGTCGTGCCGTCCTCGATGCTCTCCTTGATCGAGTATTTGTGGGTGTAGCCCCCCTTGTCCGCGGTACCGAAGGTCTTGAACGTGCCCTTGCCGTACTTGGTGAGGTCTACCGGCGTGCCGGTGAAGCCGATGAAGACGGCGTGGGGAATGCCGGCCATGAGGTAGTTGCCGAGGTCGCCGCCGGTGGTGCGGTGGGCCTCGTCGATCAGGACGAAAATGTTGGGCCGGGTGTTGAGGTCGGCGGGCATGCCCTGGAACTTGTGGATGGTGGAGACGATGATGCCGCGGTAATCGTCCTTGAGGAGCTTGTTGAGCGCGGCGATGCGGTCGGCGTGCTGGACGTTGTTGAGCCCGAGCGCGGCGAGGTTGCGCAGCATCTGGTCTTCGAGCTCGTTGCGGTCGATGAGAATGAGGACGGTAGGCTTGTCGGCGCCGGCCGCTTTGAAGAGAAGCTCGGCGGCCTTGATCATCGTGAAGGTTTTGCCGCTCCCCTGGGTGTGCCAGACGAGGCCGCGCCGCGCTTCGCTCTTGGCAGGCGCGGTGAGACAGCGTTCCATCACGCGCTCGATAGCCGTCGTCTGGTGCTGGCGGAGGATGTACTTCTGGAGTTCCTCGTCCTTCTCGGCGAAGAGGATGTGATCCTTCAAGAGCGCGAGCACGTGGCCGCGGTCGCAGAAGGTCTTGACTTTTGCCTCCAGGTTGCCTTTCTGCTCGTTTTTCCAGTTGAAGATGTTGCGGCGGATGAGGTTCCAGGTGACTCCGTAAGAAAACCCGATGGCCTCGGTGGCGGTGAAGACCATCTCGGGCACGAACAATTCGGGTGTCTCGGCGTGGTAGCGGCGGATCTGATCGACGCCCCAGGGCGATGGCCTCGTCCTTGGTCGCGTTCTTGCATTCGATGACGAGAACAGGGATGCCGTTGATGAGGAAGACGACGTCCTCGCGCGTGCCATACTTGCCGTTGTGCGAGTAGAACTCCTCGGTGACTTCGAAGACGTTGTTTCCGGGATTGTCGTAGTCGATGAGGACGAGATTCAGCTCGCGGCCGGCGGTCTTGTCGTAGAAGGTCCTGGTGTTGCGGAGGTAGGCGAGGAAGTCACGGTTGCCGGCGATGTCGGCATGGAGGCGGCGCAGGTCGCCGATCAGGGCGCCGGGGCCTTCGGCGTATTTCGGGTTGAGCTTGCGCACCTGGGCGTCGAGCAGCTCCTCGAAGTAGGGGGAAGCGCCTGCAGCCTGCTCGGCGGCCGTTGATTTGAAGTGATCGAAGCCGCGGCGTCTTTCCGCTTCGGCGCGGGGGACGTAGGTCCAGCCGATTTGCTTGGCGTAGGCGAGGACGCGGGCCTGGACGGTTTTGTACTCGGTAGCGGTGAGGGGCAAGAGGGAACCTCCGGGAATGCGCCGTGACCTTGATTCTCCGCTTTTTTTCGCCTGGATGCCAGGATAGAATGCGTCCAGCTGGGAGGAGAAGCGATGGCGGGCATCCCCAAAATCAACGTCGAGTTGGTGGGACCTGACGAGGATCAGGGCGCCGTTCAGCTCAACGACCTTCGACTCTTTTGCGAGCACCTCGAAACCTGTCTGCACCGCGTTGAGGACCTCGTGTCCCCCGGAGCGCGCCTGACCTATCTCGTGGACGACCTGCGCAAGGGGAGCGCGGGGCTCACCCTGGTCGCCAAGAAGCCCAAACAGGGGCCCGACACGCGCCAGGTGGTGGTCAAGACATTTAACGACGTCGTCGACAAGCTGGAGAATGGACGGCCGTTACCGGACGTCTGGCCGAGCGACGCCCTTCTGGCATTTCGCCGCCTCGCCGAGCCGCTCAACAAGCGTTTGAAGGCCGTCCGCGTCGACGGGGTTCCGCTCACCACCAGCTTTATTGCCAACATCGACCGGATCGTCGTCCCGAAGATCACGACCGAAGGCTACGTCAAGGGGCGTCTCGAGCGCGTCAACCTACACAATCTGAACGAGTTCGTCGTCTACTCGCCGCTCGGCTACGACGTGAAGTGCACGTTCGAGGAGGAGTTGTTCCCCGAGGTGCAACGAGCGCTCAAGGCTACGGTTACGGTCTTCGGTCGACTCCATTATCGCGAGGATAGCGTTCACCCCGACCGAGTTGACGTGAAGAGCCTGGAGATTCATCCGCCGGACGATGAACTCCCGCGGCTGAGGGACCTCAAGGGGACGTGGGCCGGGGCCACGGGCGGCCTGACCGCGGCCGAGTTCCTGCGTTCCATCCGACATGAGTAAGAAACGCCTGTACTCATGGGACTCCAGCGTCTTCATCGCCTGGCTCATCGGCGAAGAGACGGCGCCCCTCGGTGGCATTGACGCCGTGGCCGACGAGATCGATTCGGGCGCCGCCAATCTCATCACGTCCGTCGTCGCCTACAGCGAAGTCCTCTCGGCGCGTCACTCGGAAGAACAGATGGCGCGTTTCCGCGGTTTCCTCAAGCGCTCGAACGTCACCATTGCCGAGAACACCCTCGTGATCGCCGAGAAGGTCGGCCAGATTCGCAGCCTCTGCCTGAGTCAGTCGCCAAAACGCAAGCTCAAGACGCCCGACGCTACGTTCATCGCCACCGCGATCATTTACAAGGCGGACGTGCTCCACTCGACCGACCCGGACATCTTGCGACTGAACGGGAATCCGGCGGTCGAAGGGCTGCGGATAGCGACGCCTTCATCGCTGACGGGACAGGGAACGTTCGGCTTTCCGAGTTGACCCGCCGGCGCCTCTTTCACCTTGCCGATCCTGAGAGCCACTCATCCTTCACCCTCTGAAGAAGAAAGTCGGCGTATCGGTTGAATGTGTCCCCTTTCAAATCCGTCAAGCGATAGGCATCGCCGTAGAGCAGGCGGCCCTCGCGCACGGCTTGATATACGGCGAATGCGAACCTGCGGCCCAGCCGAACGTCCTGGACCACGTAGAAGCTCGGGCCTCGTTTTCGCTCTTTCTCCTCGGCCTTCCGCTCCTGCCATACTGCCTGGTCCTTGCGGTAGAACGCGAAAAACTGGTCTTCGCTGATCAGATGGAGATCGAGCGCCCGTCGCGCCGCGACGACGGGGCTGACCTTGAAGACGCGAGACAGGAAGCGAAACGGATCGCCCGCGGCGCGCGCTTCCGCCCAGCGCGCGGCGAACTTCTTGGCGGGGACCAGGAACTCAGCCGCGACCTCGTTGCAGAACCTCTCGCCGCGGTCGTTGGCCGGGAGCGTCTTCACGAGATTGAACAAGCCGGCCTTGCCGATCCAGACGTGGGCCAGTTCGTGCGCCAGCGTGAACATCTGGGCCGACTTGGAATCGGCGCCGTTCACGAATATCAGAGGCGCGTAGTCGTCGATCAGGACGAAGCCGCGGAACTCGTCCGGGTCCAGCTTTCGCGTATTGTTCAGTCCGACCACGGCAGTAATCGAAACGAGGATACCGATGCGCTCGATCGCTTCGCGCAAGCGCCCCACGGCTATTTCCCAGTTGTCGCAATGCTCCGCCCAGTCCTCATCCAGACCGAGCGTTTCGCGCATCCTCTCGGCCGCTGATTTGACGGGAGTTGGTCCCTTGATTTGGCCGATAAACGGCAACGGCTCCTGGCCCTGCTCGATCAAGTACTCGCGCATCCATTGCTGGCGCCGCTGCATGTCGTGGAGCGTGTCGATCAGGTTGGGGCTGGGCCGCGTGGGCGCCCGGTCGTCCTTGGTGCGGAAATCGGGGATCTCCAGCTTCTCGGCGGGCGGCTCGTCGAGAAAGAGGTAGCCGAAGGGCGTCATGGTCCTCTTGGCGAAGTCTTCGAGTTGCTTGAATGTCGGCTTGCGCTCCCCCGTGCGCCACTCCGCGAGCTTGGCGAACCGCTCCGCCAGTTCATCGAAGGGCAGCCCCGAGCGCTCAATCGCCCAGCGGATCAGTTCAGGTTTGACGTCGACGGTTTCGAGCATGAGCGGTTGGGCGGATCGGGAGGATGCCGGGCGATTCCATTCTATCCCTGAGCCGGCGCCGCGCCATTGTCGGTAGCGGCGGCTTTTCCAGGCAAGTCCGGCTCGGCCAGGTCGATGTCATCGACGCGGATTGGCGCCCCAGAAACGTGGCCTCGGGCAATCGCGGTTGACGGACATCAACGGCCCAGCTACGGTGAGCGTATGAAAACGCTCACGGTCCCTGTCGCTGACGACGTCTATCGGCGGGCGAGCCAGAAAGCGGCCGCCACGGACACTTCGCTTCCCCAGGTCGTGCAGAACCTCCTCCTCGAGTGGACGCGGGACGACGCAGGCGCCGCCGCTGCCACGGATAGTCAGCGCCGGGCGGACTTCTTGAAGTTCCTTGACGAATTGGCGGCGCGCCCGCTCAAGGCCGGTCCATCCGTCGGCCCACTCAATCGCGAGGAGCTACACCAGCGTGGAGTTCCTGGACACTAACGTTCTGGTCTATGCCGCAAGCGACAAGGTGGCGGACCAGGCGAAGGCCGCCGTCGCCCGCGAGCTGCTGCGGCGCGGTCCCAGCGACTTCGCGATCTCGCTGCAAGTTCTCCAAGAATTCTACGTGGCCGCCCGAGCGCCGCGGAAGCTGGGCCTCGTCCACGAAGAAGCCTTGAAGTTCTGCGGCCAGTGGCGGGCTTTCGCCCTCTTGGAGCCGACGCTAGGGCTGTTCGAGGCGGCGCTCGAAGTCTGTCGTCGCTATCAGATCGGCTACTACGACGCCGCCATCCTTGCCGCCGCCCGGCAGCTTGGCTGCACCAAAGTGCACTCCGAGGACCTCAACGACGGGCAAGATTACGATGGCGTGCGCGTCGAGAACCCGTTTCGCGAAATCCCGAGCACGCCGCAACCCTAAGCAGAGCGCCGCGGCGCTGGCTTACCCCGGCTCCGGCCGCTGCCCAGGCAAGTCCAGCTCGGCCAGGTCCAGGTCGTGAACGCGGATTTGGGCGGTCATGAGCTGGTGGAGGAGAGCCCGGAAGAGGCCTTCGAGACGTGCCCGCAGTTTGCTGTGCGTCGCGCGTTTCTTGTCTAGCGCTCGAGCGGCCTGCTCAAACTCGGCTTGCTCTTCCGGCGCTGGAACGGGCACTTTCAGATTCTCGATGATTCCCTGATCGATCTTGGGAAAGTTGCCCGCCGTGGCTTTGGCGTTCATCTGGAAGTATGCGCGACAACGAGCGGAGATGAGGTACTCGCAAAGGAACTTGGGCCTCATCTGCTTCTCGTGAGGCCGTACGCGCACGAGCAGATCGGGGAAAATGGCGAAATTGTCTGGCCCTTCGTAGAGCGCCGCGAGACCCACGTAATCAAGCGTATTCGCTCGCTGAATGAAAATATCTCCGTCGCGCAGCCACAGATCCCGCACCTTGTCTTTAAGGAACCGCGTGGAAATAACTGCTCGAAAAACACTGCTTAGTCATTTGGCCGAATCACATAGTTCCATTCACCATGGAAACGTGAGGGAGTCAGGTTGACATCCGCGAACTCCTCGTTGCTGACTTTTCGGCCCTTTTGCGTCGAGTTGCGCATGAACAATGAGTCCCGCGTCGGTCGTGGTTGAGCCGATGAGGTTTACCACGATCTCGTAGGTCTCCAGTGGCTGGCCGCGCCAATTGCGGGTCACATGGCAAAACAAGCGATGCTCGATTTTGTTCCACTTGCTGGTCCCAGGCGGAAAATGGCATACTTCGATCTCCAATCCCGTTTCGTTGCTGAGGCGTTGCAGTTCGACTTTCCAAAGTCGATTGCGGCAACTGTTGCTGCCACCGCTGTCCGCTGTGATCAGCAAGCGGCTTGGCTTGCGGATGTCGCCTGCGGCCCAGCGCTTCCACCAAGTGCGAATCGCTGCCACGGCGAACTCGGCCGTGTCGCTGCTCACGCCGACACTGACCCAAGCTTCGTTATGGGCCAGATCGTAGACGCCGTACGGAACCGCTTTACCTTTGCGCGGGTCTGGAAAGTCGTGAACATCGACTTCGCGCGGCCGGCCCTTGGGTCGCCACTCCGTCCCTGGATTCTTGAGATTTCCCAAGGTTTCCTTCTTCTTCGTATCAACCGAGATCGCCGGTTGCCCTTGTCGTTGCTGCGTCTCTACCCGGCGATTAATGTGGCGAAACTGTGCGTCGCGGTCCGGATGCGACTTCCCTTCACGCGTCTTGCGGTTGGCCTGCAAGCTGTAGCCTGCCTCTTTCAGCAGGCGTCGCACGGTGGTTGGTCCGACCGCGTGTCCCTGCGCGTCAGCTTTTTCGCCAAACGGCGCGTGCTCTTGCAGGTCCAGCGCAGGGCGATTGCGGATCGCCTCGGCTCTCCGGTTCGACCAGGCGTTCCAAGCTCTCCATCATGTACGGGTCGATCCGATCGATCCGCTTGCGTCCTGCTCCTGGGCGACGCTCGCGACCGCCGGGTGGCGCCGAGCCACCGTTCAGTTCACGGATGCCGCGTCGAATCGTGCTGTGCGCCAGGCCGGTCGCCGCACTGACCACGCTAATGCCGCCGCGACCCAGAGACACCGCTTCGACCGCGGCCCAACGGCGTCGCATGAACTCCGACAATTCGTCGTGAAGCCCACGATACTTACTTTCAATCCATTGAACAATGCGCGCATCCATGGTGCGCGTGATTCTCTAAGATCCCGTCAGCTGCGGTCAAGGCCGTTTTCGAGCATTTATTTAAGCGCAGTGCCTAACGGCGACGGTGGTCTTGGTATTTGCCAAAGAGAAACTGGCTCTCGTCACCGCCGTGAGCGTCAACGTCCTAATACCACAAGGGTCAGGTGATTCCTTTGCAGAATGTCCATTTCGAAGTGGCTCTCGGAGCAGGTCGCCGAGACGTACGATTTGCCAACTCCTCGGCGCGGGTCCGATCTCGGTCTGTTTCAGCCGCTCCCCGCGCGTGCCCTCGGTGAAGAGCTTGTGCATGAGGGCCTTCTTGAGTTCGGCGCTCAGCGCGATCAGCCGCTCCTGCCGCTCGATCGCCCGCTGCACCGCCGACAACACCGCCGCGATTTGCCGCTGCTCGTCGAGCGGCGGAAGAGTGACTACCGTGTCCCCTAATTGCTGACGGTTTAGGTGCGGCTGCGCCGAGCGATCACGTTGACCTCTAAAGTAGACGTGGGCAGTTTCGCTCAGCATCCAGGTTGCGAGGTATTTTGGGTCAACACTGGAATCGGGCGAAACGACAAGATCGTAGCCGACCACAGAGCCAATCCATTCAGGCGTAACAAGCGCCGAGTCGCCTGTGTACGCCCCGCTTCGGACAACGATGATCTCGCCGGGCGTGAGCATTGCGCTACGGCCAGCCGGTACCGCATCAGCTTGTATCCTCATCAATCCATCTGTAACAATGCGGCCACGCTTTATGTTTGTGGCCCGTATCATCGGAATCCCGTCCTCGCACGCCTTCGGAGGTACACCCAGGCCGTACCGGATCGTGCTAACAAGGCCCAGCTTCGTCTGACGCCAACGTGGCGGTAGGTGCTCAGCCATTTGGTGGCACCGACTTTGCGCAGCGACTTCCGCAACGCCACATTCGCCGCCGCCGCCTCCTTATCCAGCGCCTCAAGCTCCTCCAGAATCTCCGCGATCGGCCGATGCGTCTCCGCCTCGGCGACATGAACATAGCGCGACGGCGAGACGTTGTAGTCCTCCTTCAACACCTGCTCGCGCGTCACGATCGTCGCGAACTTCTCCTCCTCCTTCCACGCCTTGAACGCCGCCGCGATCCGCTCGATGCCCGCCGCCGGGATGAAGTTCTTCGGGTCCCCCTTCTCCACCACCTGGCTGGCGTTGACGAGGAACAGCGTGCCGCGCCGCTCCTTCGGCTTGTTCTTGTTCAAGTACAGAAGGATGCCGGGGGCGCTCGTGTTGTAGAACAGGTTCTCCGGCAGGTAGACCACCCCCTCGATCACGTCCTGCTCGACGAACCACTGCCGGACGCTCTTCTCCTTGTTCTTGTTCGCGTTGCCGCTGCCGCGCGACGCGGCGCCGGTGTCGAGCACGATCGCGGCCCGGCCGTCCTTGCTCAGCGAGGCGAGGATGTGCTGCGCCCAGCCCCAGTCGGCCGACTGAGCGCCGGGGAACCCGGCCCCTTGCGGAAAGCGGCCCAACTCGTCGGCGTCGTAGTCCTCCTCCTTGAACCAGTCCTGGTTCCACATCGGATTGGAGACGACGCGGTCGAACGTCTGGAGGCGGCCCCCCTCACCCCCAACCCCTCTCCCCCTGAGTACAGGGGGAGAGGGGGGAGAGGAGCGGAACTTCGGGTTCTTGAACGTGTCGCCGATCTCGATCGTCCCTTCCATGTCGTGGATGATCATGTTCATGTTCGCCATCGCCCAGGTCGTCGCCACGTATTCCTGGCCGTGCATCTTGAGCGGCGCGTACTTGGTCTTGGACCGCAGCTTCATCTTCTCATCCAGCACGTGCTCGCACGCGATCAGGAGACCCGCCGAGCCGCAGCACGGGTCGTAGACGCTCATGCCCGGATCGGGGTCCATGATCAGCGCCATCACGCGGGCGACCTCAGGCGGCGTGAAGAACTCCCCGGCCGACTGGCCGCTCCCTTCGGCGAACTTGCGGATCAGGTACTCGTAGCTGCGGCCGATGATGTCCGCCTCGACGTCCTTGAGGCCGAGGCGTTTCTCGCTGATGCGCTCGATGAGGTTGGAGAGGCGGTCGTCGTCGATGTCGCGCTGGCCGTGGGTCGTGGCGTTGAAGTCCATCCGGTCGATGATGCCTTCGAGCGCGGGATTGGCCTTGGCGATGTCGTGCAGGTACCCGGTGAGGGTCTCGCCGATCTTGCCGGTGAGCTTGCGGATGACGGACCAGACGGCGTCGTTGGGGTCCTGGGGCTTGAGCGGGAGGTAGAAGCGGACCAGCTTGCGGTCCTTGTCGACCAGCTTGAACGCCTTCGCCCGTGTCCCCACCTCCTGGGCGATGCGGTTCAGCTCGTCGTCGAAGACGTCGCAGAGGCGCTTGGTAAAGATGAGGGGAAGGATGAAGTCCTTGAACTTCGGCGCCCTCCTGCGCGCCGCGGATGGAGCAGGCGGCGTCCCAGATCCAGGATTCCAGCGACTTGCCGTTGGGCTGGCTCATGCGGTTGTGGTGTTCGGAGAGGGTAAGCGTTGAGCCTATTATCGCGCTTCAAGGATGGTCATCAAGGCCCCGACGAAGAACAACTGACCTACCAAAGTCCTCCCACGCCATGTCACAATACATGAAGAGGGAGAACCCGCAGGTCCACCTCTCACTCCGTTCTCCGCGCCCAGCTTCTTCTCCCCACATCCCTTCCGTCACTCCTCCTCCTCCGATGACCCGCCCCGAACTGAACCTCCCGCAAATCGCCCGCCATCTCGGCCTCGAGCTCGACCCCTGGCAGCTCGACGTCCTCGAAAACCCCCGCCCACGGCTCCTCCTCAACTGCTCCCGCCAGGCCGGCAAGTCCACCATCGTCGCCCTTGCCGCTCTCCTCCACATGATGATCGAGCCCCTCTCGAAGGTGCTCCTCCTCTCCCGCTCGGAGCGCCAGGCGACCGAGCTCTTCCGCACGCTCGTCCGCTTCTACGAGCGCCTCGGCAAACGCCATCTCGTCAAGCAAACCAGGAGCGAGCTCGTCCTCGCCAACGACTCGCGCGTCCTCTGTCTCCCCTGCCGCGAGGACACCATCCGCGGCTTCTCCGCCATAAGCCTGCTCGTCATCGACGAGGCCGCCCGCGTGCCCGATAACCTCTACCGCGCCGTCCGCCCCATGCTCGCCGTCTCGCAGGGCCGCATCATCTGCCTCTCCACTCCCTTCGGCAAGCGCGGCTTCTTCTACCGCGAATGGGCCCACGGCGGCCACACTCCCTCCCCCTCGGTGGGGGAGGGCCGGGGCCACACTCCCTCCCCCTCGGTGGGGAGGGCCGGGGAGGGGGACTGGCATCGCATTGAAATCCCCGCCACGAAGTGCCCGCGCATCCCCCAAAAATTCCTCGAAGCCGAACGCCGCTCCCTCGGCGACTCCTGGTTCCGCCAGGAGTACCTCTGCTCCTTCGAGGCCCAGGAAGGTCTCGTCTTCCCTGGCCTGCGCCGATGCCTCGTCGACAAGCTGCCGCCCCACCTCGAACACTTCCCCGAGCTCGCCGCCCACTCCCAGCCCAAACAACGGTTCCCCGGCGAGCCCGATTACTACGACTACCGCGACGACCCGCCACCCTACCGCTTTGTCGGCGGGCTCGACTTCGGCTTCCGCAACCCCTTCGCCGCCGTCTGGGGCGCCATCGATCGCGACGATATCCTCTGGCTCACCGGCGAGCACTACGCCGCCGAGCAGCCCATCGCCTTCCACGCCGCCCGCCTCCCCAAGGGCTTCGTCTGGTACGCCGACCCCTCCGGCGCTTCCGACATCGCCGAGCTCATCCGCGCCGGCTTCTGCGTCAAGCACGGCGTCAACGCCATCCGCGAAGGCATCGCCGCCGTCACCCACCGCATCAACACCGACCGCCTCAAGATCCTCCACGGCCGCTGCCCCAACCTCCTCCGCGAAGCCGACCTCTACCGCTACCCCTCCGCCTCCAAGAAGACCCAATCCGGCGAGCCCACCGAAGACGACGAGACCGTCAACTCCGAAAACCCCATCGACGCCCACAACCACGCCCTCGCCGCCCTCCGCTACACCATCGCCCGCCTCGACAAAAACCGGCAAATCACCCTCCCGCCACTCCCCCCGCCCCCGCCGCCGACCCCGCCCAGGGAGGACGACGACCACCACCCTGCCTGGTCCCACGCCGCCTGAAGCTCGCCGCTGCACAGATGGGCCACCCCCGCCTATTCTCCGGTGTGCCATGCCGCTCGCGGGCGACGCGTTTGCTACGGCACACGGAGGGCGCCTGCTACTTTCTTGTCTTCCACCAGGCGCCGAGGAGTTCGCTGCCGGCGGCGAGGAGTTGGCCGAACATCTTTTTGGCTGTGCCTGTGTCGGATTCGGCTTTGAGGCAGCGGACGAGGGCGACGGCGCGGGCTTCTTCGAGGACGCTGGCGAGGGTGGGGATGAGGGCTTCCTGGATGCCGAAGATCTTGTCTTCCGCGGTGCAGACGGGGGCGATGCCCATCAGGTAGTCGCCGAGCTGTTCTTCGGCGGCCTGGATGGCGGCGGCGATGTTTTTTTCTTTGGGGCGGGCGGCCTTGGTCCAGTCGTAGGGGGGCTGCCATTCGAGGCTGGGGGAGAGGAGGTCGATGTGGGTGAGGACGCCGAGGATCGGGGGCTTTTTGAGGGTGGGGTTTTCCTGGAAGAAGTTGGCGAGTTTTTGCAGCAGTTCGAGGTCGGCCTGGCGGGCGGGGTTGCGGGCGTGCAGGACCAGGAGGATGGCGTCGGCTTCGCGGGCGGCGGTTTCGGTAGCGCGGAGCTGGTCGGCGCGCGGGCCCTGGGCGCCGTAGCCGACGGTGTCGAGGATGGTCAGGCGGGTGTCGAGGCCGGGGGGGTGGACGTCGTAGCGGGTTTGCTCGTCGGTGGCCTGGACGACGTCGGTATCGGCCTTGCGTTCGCCGAGGAGGGCGTTGACGAGGCTGGACTTGCCGGTCTTGGCCTGGCCGAGGACGACGATGGCGAGGGGGCGGTCGGGCTGCTCCTCGGGGGGGCCGATGGTGGGGGTACCGAAGAGCTGGCGATAGCGGGTGGCGCCGGCGCGGAGGCGGCCGCCGTAGAGCTCGATGAAGTAGGAGCCGAGCCGCTGGATGAAGGCGGCGTAGAACCAGGCCTGGAGGTTTTCCTGGAGCTTGGCCCAGGGGCGGTTGACGCCGAGCTGCGTACCGAGGTAGCGGGCGCCGGCGCCGATGGGGTTGAAGACGCCGGCGATGATCCAGCCGACGTTGGAGAGGGTTTGATACCAGCCGAGGGCCTGGTTGGCGGTTTTCCAGTTCTTGATGGAGAGGAAGTGGCTGCCGGGGACGTATTTTTCCATGAGGAGGGCGAGGTCGTGGGCGGCGAGCTCGACGGCGCCGAGGATTTCGAGAAGGGTGAGGTTGGCGATGGGGTCCTGGGCGCCGGGGTGGTAGAAGTGGGCGAGGTCGGAGGCGAGGTCGCGGGCGGTGTCGACATAGAAGTTGAGGTTGGTGAGCTGGTCCATGGAGATGGCGGCGGCGTTCTGCGCCCGCTTCTCGACCAGCTCCCAGGCCTGACGGTCCTGATCGGTCCAGTGGAGGGAGGGGGAGAAATCGACATTGAGGAGGCGGCGTTTGCGTTGCCAGCGCCAGGCGAGGAAGAGGGCGAGGGCAAAGCAGCCGGTGAGAGGCCACCAGACGTAGGCGAAATAGCCGGAGTGCCAGAGCGCGACGGCGCCGTAAGCCATCAAGAAGAGAAAGGGGAAGGCGGAGAGGAGGGCCAGGAGCCACCAGCGCCAGTTTTGCATGCGGGGGTTTTAGGAGAGGAGAGGGATGAGGGCGAGAGGCGAAGGAAAAAGAGAGGGGCGTGAGCGAGGTTACGATTAGGATCAAGATTAAGATTAGGAAGATGACTATGAGCGTGAGCACGAGAAGGAGAACGATGAGCGGCGCAGTCCTGATTGCACCTGACCTTACAAGCCGGGTTCGCGTCAACCAGGATGCTGCACATCGCTTGTCTCCTGCTTACGCTGCCGTAGCCATTCGTGAAGGCGCCTGCGCCTCTCTTCAGGATCCTCCTCCGGGAAGCGAAGTCGCTGCCTACGAATCTGCTCCTTGCGATAGGCGGTTGCCGCGGCGTCTTGCCTGTCCATCTCTTCCTGATTTTGAAGGTAATACGCGTGAGCGATTGCGATCTCCGTTTCGCTCAATGTCGGCAGCCATCGTAGGATTCTCTCAATCGGATCTTCCGCCTGGAAATACGGCACGAGATCCAACACGGTGATACGGCTCGTCGACAACTGAGGGCCACGGCCGTGGTCCACGATGGCGATGATCTGACTCATGACGACCCTCCCCTTCCGCGGCTCATGCTGTCTCTGGTTTCGCGTGCCACGACGCCTCCGCTGATTTCACCTGCTCCTGATACAGCGCCTTCAAATCCTCCGCTTGCGGCACCTGCCCCTGCCGCACCGCGGAGAAGTAGAAGCAGCAGGCCTTGCCCAGCGCGAACGTCGACGCGGCCCAGGCGATGGCGGCGCCGGCGCGGGCGCCAAGGAAGGGAAGGTAGCGTGCCAGCCCCTTGGAGGCGACGGTCTTGGCGCTGACGCCCAGGCCGAGGGCGGCGGCGACTTCCATGAAGCGGTGGACGTTGGCGGGCTGGTCGTAGAGCTTGGCGAGTTGGGTAACCATGCGCGTCTGCACGGCGGGGACGGCGACCATGTCCACGACAGGCAGCGCGCCGGCGGCGGCGGCGATGCCGCTGTAGGTCAGGATGTGGGGCATGGCGTGGCGGGCGAAGAGATCGCTCAACTCGCCCGTCTTGCCCTCGACGAACATCAAGGTTTGGCGGTAGGCGGCGGGGAGGGCGTCGAGCAGCGCCTGCTTGAGGACAAGGCCGCCATAATAGGGGTCGGCGAAGCCTTCCTCGGCGAGCGTGAAGTCGATGGGGACGGCGTAATCGTAGAGGCCGGCGAACCGTTCGAGCTGCCGCTGGAGGGCGGCGCGGAGGGGCTCGGGGACGATCACTTCATTCTCGGCCGTCCAGAAGGTTTCGGCGCCGGCCTTGACGTAGTGGAACGGATAAGGCTTGGGGTGCTGCTTCTGCGGGTAGGCTTCGTGCGTCGTCGTCAGGACGAGGAGGACCGGGCGTTGTGGCGCGTCGGCCCGGATCTTCTTGAGATGCGTCACGATCTTGTCGAGGGCCTGATCGAGGACGCGGACGACGACCACGATGACGTGGGCCTGGTCGTGAAACTTGGCGATGTCCTCCTCGGGGTCGTAGCCGGGCTCGTCGAGGCCGCGGGTGTCGAGGAACTTTAGGAGGGGGGCTTTCTCGGAGGGGAAATCGTATTCGCGCGAGAAGCGGGTGGTCGGCTTGAAGCCCTGGCCGATCTCGGCGTTCTCGGCGCCGGTGAGGAAGCGGACGACGCTGGTCTTGCCGCTCTGGGTCTTGCCGAAGAGCCAGAAGAAGGGGACCGGGCTGTTCTCGATCATCTCCTTGAGCCGCTCGTGGAGTTCGGGAGGCGGCTTGAGGGAGAAGAAGTCCTTGAGGCGATTGAGCATGACGACGCCCCTATCTTGGATGGTATTGGATGTCTGCTCTATTTTACGGGACAGCGGGTTGGGGAAACGTCGCCTTGGGGCCGGGATTTTGTGTTGCGTGTGGCGTTGGGGATCCGCGAGGGTGGCGCGAGCGCTAAACGGGGAGACTTTACTCTTGCCCGCGCTCGCGGGTGGACCGACAATGCGGGTGAGTTCCACAGGAGATGCGTGTGTTTCTCGAGCCGAAGCCCTCGCCGCTGGATCTGCGCTGGCGCATGTTCGGGATCGGCGTGCGCGTGCATCCGACGTTCTGGCTGTTCTCGTTGATGATGGGGTATGGCTTCATCCAGAAGGGCGTCATCTTCGTGTTCCTCTGGGTGGCGGCGTCATTCCTGTCGATCCTCGTGCATGAGTTGGGACACGTCATCGCGGGACGCATCTTCGGGCAGCACGGCAACATCGTCCTCTATTCGTTCGGCGGGCTGGCGGTCGGAAGCTGGCACGACGCGCGGCGCTGGCAGCGGATCATCATCATGCTGGCGGGGCCGGCGGCGGGGTTCGCTCTTTACGGGCTCGTGACGGCGCTCGACGTCTTCTGGTTCCGCGAGGCGTTCTACAACGCCCGCTTCGATCCGCGCTTCGCCTGGAGCATTCGTTTCCTCAAGTACATGAACCTCTTCTGGAGCATCATGAACTTGATCCCCGTCTTTCCGATGGACGGCGGGCAGGTGCTGCGCGAGGTGACCGACGCCGTTTCGCCGCGCCGCGGTGAGCGCTGGGCGTTTGGCCTCTCGTTCGTGATCGGGGGATTGGTCGCGATCTATTCTGTGTTCGTGGAGATTCGCAACAAGCCGGAGACGCCCGAAGGAGCGTGGCTCTACTGGCCGAGCTTTGACGAGGGCTATGTCCTCAGCCAACCCCTCTCCGTTTCGCCGCTCTTCACGGCCATTCTTTTCGGCGTCATGGCCCTCCAATGCCTGCTCATGCTCCGTGAAGCCGAGCGGCGGGACCGGCAGTATCTGAAAGAGGATTGACGCAGGACCCAAGTCGCCATGCTCTACTGGCTCGTCGACCGCGCGTTCGTCATCTACGTCCTCCTCGGCCTGGTCGCCCTCGGCTTCGGCCTGGCGTACCGCAACCGGCGCGACCGGGCCAGCGTCATCGGCCTTCTCGCCTGTGTCGCCTTGGCTGCCCTGCTCTGGGTGTTGACCCTAGTTGTGGTGAGCGATCGGCAGCAGATCGAGCGCAATCTCCATGCGCTGGCGGACGCGGTCCTCAAGAAGAAACCGGAAGATTTGAAGAAGCTCCTGGCGCCCGATTTCAGCTTCCGCACGTACGACCGGGAGGCGGCGGCGACACTGGGGCCGAGCAAGGCGGAGCAGTACAAGATTCAGGACATCAGTCTGAGTCACCTGAGCTTCGAGGACGTGTCGCGCGCGGAGGGTAAGGCGAAGGTTTTCTTCAACGCGGCGATCCAGAGCGGGCTGTTCGACTACGTGGCGCCGACTCAGTGCGAGGCGGAGTTCGTGCTGCAGAACGGCAAGTGGCTGATGCGGAAGATCGAGGTCTACGGGCCGGTCGGCCGAGCGCCATTGCAATTCTGAACCACGGAAAACACGAAAGGCACGAAAGGCACGAAAAAGAAGGGAGCAGAAATGCCGGCCCTTTTTTTTTCGTGTCTTCCGGGTGTTCCGTGGTTCTATTCTTTCTCCGCCGGCGGGACGAAGACGTGGCGGACGCCGCGGCGGCGCAGCTCCGCGTCCAGGGCGCCGACCGCTTCGACGCAGCCGTGCCACTCCGCCTCCAGCGTCTTCAGCTCGCGCGACCATTCCTCGTAGGTCTCGCGCATGCCCTGCGTCACCGGGCCGTCGCTGTCGATCAGGAAGCCGAAGAGCGTGGCGAGCTGCGAGTAGAGCTTGGCGCCCCCCTTCTTGGCGAGGATGTCGTAGGCGACCTCGGCGTCCGGGTTGTGCAGCTTGCGCTCCAGGGCGTCGAGGCGAGCGATGAGCTTGTCGGCGTCCGCCTTGATCCCTTTGGCCGCTTCCTGCTTCTCCCACAAAGGAAGAGCGTCCTTGATCTGCTTGCGGACGGCTTGCAGGCCGATCACCGTGCGCGAAACGGCGCTCAGGTCGTCGCGCACCTTCGTCGCGAACTCGAAGTTATCCTCCACGATCTCCTTCAAGGCGGCTTTCGGCGGCGCCACGCGCGGATCGAGCCTCACCTCGACCGAGCCCTCCAGCGTCTTGCCGTCGACCGTCAGCTTGAGCGCGTACTTGCCGGGCGGGACGAGAAAGCCCTGGTGCGGCGTGCCGGAGTCCGCTTTGGCCTTCGGAATGACGGTCGGTCCCGTGGCGCGCAGGTCCCAGACGAAGCGCTGGATGCCTGTCTCCTTGGGGAGCGCCGGCGGCTTGTAGACCGACCACGGCGTGTCCGGATCGTCCTCGGACTCCGCCGGCTTCACCTTCTTGCTCGTCACCTTGCGGACGAGCTTTCCCTTGGCGTCGAGGACTTCCAGGACGATATCGTCCTTGGGCGCCGTCGGCAGGTAGTAGTCGATGACGGCGCCTTCGGGCGGGTTGGCGCCCGGGTGCTTGTCCTCGCCGCCGTAGCCGGAGTCGGCGTAGCGCCAGCGCGTCGTCGTCAGCGCCGGAAAGAGGACCGGCTCCTTCTCCAGCTTCGGCGACCATTTGCGGAGCGGCGTCAGGTCGTCGAAGACCCAGATCGACCGGCCGTTCGTGCTGGCGACGAGGTCGTTGTCCTTGACGACGAGGTCGCTGACCGCCGCGGTGGGCAAGCCCATGCGGAGGCGCTTCCAGGTGGCGCCGTCGTCCCAGGAGACGTAGAGGCCGTGCTCGGAGCCGGCGTAGAGCATGCCGGGCGTCGTCGGGTCGGCGCGGACGACGCGGAGGTAATCATCCTTCGGCAGACCGTCGCTCAGGCTCTTCCAGGTCTTGCCGTAGTCCGTCGTCTTCCAGAGGTAAGGCCGATCGTTGTGGAGGCGATGGGCGTCGACGACGACGTAGGCGACGCCTGGGTCGCGCGGGCCCGGCTCGATGCAGCAGACGGTTCCCCATTCGGGCAGGCCGGGGATGTTCTTGGTGACGTTGTCCCACTTGTCGCCGTTGTCGCGCGAGACATGGACGAGGCCGTCGTCGCTGCCGGCCCAGAACAGGCCCTGCTTCAGGGGGGACTCGGCGAAGGCGAAGATCGTGCAGTACATCTCGGCGCCGGTGTTGTCGCCGGTGATCGGGCCGCCGGACCATTTCTGCTTGCTCTTGTCGTCGCGCGTCAGGTCGGGGCTGATCTTTTCCCAGGTCTTCCCCTGGTTCTTGCTGCGGAGGACGACATTGGCGCAGTGATAGACGCTGCGATCGAACGGCGAGACGAAGATCGGCGCCGTCCACTGGAAGCGATACTTCAGCTCCTCGCCGCCTTTGCCGGACGACGTGATCGGGTAGATGGTGATGTTGCGGGCCTGCTTGGTGCGAGCGTCGAAGCGGGTGATGATGCCCATGTACTCGCCGGAGTAGACGACGTTCGGGTCCTTGGGATCGGGGACGGCGTAACCCGCCTCGCCGCCACCGACGGAGTACCAGTCGGAGAGAGGGATGCCGCCTGACTTGAGGCTGTTGCTCGGGCCGGAGGCGCTGCCGATGTCCTGCATGTCCCCCATGACGCGGTAAGGGACGCTGTTGTCGGCATGGACGTGATAGAACTGGGAGATGGGGAGCATCGGCGCGAGCCAGCTATCGCCGCCGCTCGTGGTGATGTCGACGCCGCCGTCGTTGGAGTCGATCATGCGGCTCGGGTTGTTGGGGTCGATCCAGAGGTCGTGATGGTCCGGATGGTGCGGGCCCTTGACGTTCTTGAACGTCTTGCCGCCGTCGACGCTCTTGAGCAAACGGACGTTGGAGACGTAGACGACTTCGGAGTTCTTGGGATCGACGCGGACGACCGAGAAATACCAGGCGCGCTGCTGGAGATAGCGGCCGCTGTTCACCAGCTCCCAGCTTTCGCCGCCGTCGTCGGAGCGATAGAGGCCGCCCTTCTCCGCCTCGATCAGAGCGAAGACGCGCGAGCTGTTGCTGGGGGCGACGGCGACGCCGATGCGGCCGTAAATGCCGGGAGGCAATCCGTTGTCCTCGTCCTCGGCTTCCCCCTTCTTCTTGCCCTTGGTTTTCTTCTTCGGCTCCTCCTTGTCTTTCTTGTCGTCCTTCTTGTCGGCCGAGCCGAGGGGGACAAACTTCTTGGGGCCGAGGAGCTTCCAGGTATCGCCGCCGTCCTCGGATTTGTAGAGGCCGCTGCCGGGCCCGCCGCTGGTGAGGCTCCACGGGGTGCGTTGGGCCTGCCAGAGGGCGGCGTAGAGGACGCGCGGGTTGCCGGGGTCGAAGCAGACGTCGATACCGCCGGCGGGATAGTTCCAGAACTCGGTGACCACATCCTTGGTCGGCAGCTTGGGCGTCGGCGGACCGGACACGCGCATACCCTTGTCGTCGTAGACCTCCGGCACGAACGGGACCTTCGTGACCTCGGTCTTGACGAACTTCTTGTAGCTCAAGACCGATTGCCAGGTCTTGCCGCCGTCTGTGGTGCGATAGATGCCTCGCTCGGAGTTGGCGGCGAAGGCGTTGCCGAAGACGGCGGCGAAAGCGGTGTCGGCCTCCTTGGGATGGACGACGATGTGGCTGATCTGGCCTTTTTGCTTCCAGACATGCTTCCAGGTCTTGCCGGCGTCGGTCGACTTGTAGATGCCGTCGCCGGGCTGGACGTTGCCGCGGATGTTGCCCTCGCCGGAGCCGACATAGATGACGTTGGAATCGGACGGGGCGACGGCGATGGCGCCGATGGAGGCGGTGGCCTGATCGTCGAAGATCGGCTTCCAGGAGACGCCGGCATCGGTGCTCTTCCACACCCCGCCGGAAGCGGCGCCGAGATAGTAGGTGTTGGGATCGTCGAGGACACCGGTGGCGCGGCTGACGCGGCCGCCGGCCGCGGGCCCGACGAGGCGGAAGCGCAGATGCTTGAAGACACCGTCTTCCTTGTGCGGTTTGGGCTCCTTGCCTTCCTGGGCGGGAGCGGCGGGAATGGAGAGGAGGAAGAATAGAAGGCCAAGAAAAAGAAGACGACACTGCGCTATCATGACACGGACCTCGGCGACGGGCGGAGAGGGATTGTGCCGTGTCTGATTTATGGAAAACCGGCAAAGGGATGCACTAGGATAGCGATTGGCAATCGCGTTTCTTGCGGTGGCAAACGCGAAGTTTCCTAGTGGCCATCATTCGAATTGGAAATGAGAAACGCCGCTTGCGGTTCCTCGGATTTAAGGGGGACCGCAATTGCGCCGGGCTTTTCCTCGACTACTGGTTTCTGCCCGCCCATCATTTCCGCAATCGTGAGAAACCGCTCGCCGCTGGGCCGATACAATACCAGATCGGTGTCCTTGAGCGTGAAGCGGATGCCGAGGCTTGGGCTGGGCCAATCGTTCATGTCCGCGATGGGAGACAAGCCACGATCTTTGCGAAGGTAGCCGAAGAGATCGCCGTTGTCCGGATCGTACCAATAGTACTCCTGGACGCCGTAACGGTCGTAGAATTGAAGCTTGCGCATCATGTCGCCCGGCCGGTTGCTCTCCGACCAGATTTCAAAGACAACCCGCGGGGCAATCCCCTTCTCCTTCCACTGCATGTAGGAATGGCGATCGCCCTTGGGCCGGCCAAAGGAAACCATGACATCGGGCGCTTGACGGATGGTGGGCTGCCCCTCGACGGGATACCAAAAGAGATCGGCGGCGACGAAAACGTCCGCGACGTTCGCGAACATGTCGTCCAGGTTTTCCTTGATCGTCACGATGTAGCGGTATTGCCAGGTGTTCTCCGCCATGGGCAGACCGTCGCTGTCGGGGTAGAGGAGGTCGGACGGATCGAGAAGAAGCGGCGCGTTCATGCTTGGCCCAACCAAAGTGCAACCACTCCAATCTACCCGACAAGAACCTGGCGGTCCACACTCCCTTCAGCGCCAGGTCTACGTCTTGCGCGTCTCCGCCAGATTCGCCTTGCGCGGCGACTCGATACCGACGAACACGGCGAAGAAGTTGGCGTACGTCGCAATGAGGCCGGCAGTCGTCGGGGACCAGCGTGGCCGCCGAACTGCCGATGATCACCAGCTCGCCGCAGGCAGGAAAGCGGTCGGCGATCGCGAAACGCTGGCGAGCGGTGAATTAACTCATTTCCCCTCAAGGCTGCCTTGCATCTCCCGTGCCTCCAAAAAGCTGAGTCTAAGGGACAGCTCCAAGCCGGCGCAGCGCCGCGACCACGAGGTCGGCGCAGTCCTCGACCGACCACCGTGCCGTGTTGAGGATGAGGTCATAGGCCGCGGGCTCGTCGGGATCGCGCATGAAGTGCCGTTGCACGAAGCTGCGCCGCTGCTGGTCGGTCTCCTCGACCCAGCGCCGCGCCTGATCGGCGCTGACCTGACGGCGGCGGGCCGCGGCGACAACGCGCGCCTCCTTGGGAGCGGTGAGGCGCACGCGCAGCGTCGACGCGGGGGGCAAGAGATACGTCGCGCCTCGCCCGACGACCACCGCCCTGCCCTTCCGGCCGATCTCCAGGATCGTGGCGACCAGGTGATAGACGTAGCCGCTCTCGGTCACCGAGTCCCTCAGGTCGAGCGACTGGAGGAACTCCAAGAAACCGCTCTCACGTCTTTCGTCGACGCGTTCGAGGGCTTGCACGGGGAGGCCCGTCTGCTTCGCCATCGTCTCCAGCAGTTCGTGATCGTAAACCTGCCAACCGAGAAGTGCGCCGATCCGTTGCGCCACGGACGTGCCCGGGCATCCCGCCTCCCGACTCAGGGTGATCGTGTGGGCGGGACTTTGCGGCGCGCCGCGCTGCGCCTGCTGCTCCGACCAGTGCCGCTGGGTCCGCTCGATGACTTCCGCCCGGCGATCGAGATGGCTGATCATGGCTGCGCCTCCGCGGACGAACTGACGTCCACCATCAGGATACCATCCGGGCGGGCGTCGCTCTAGCGCGCCAACGAACGCGGCGACGCTCGCGCGTCGCCGCTGGTTCATCTCCGAAGCTCGTTCACGCCCTCATGGCGCGGCCTGTTCCATCTCCGCGCGCCGCTTTTGCTTCTCCTCCTCCCCCTGTCGCAGGATGTCGTCCTTCTCTTCCACCTCGTCATCCGCAAGGACGTCGTTGTCGATATAGACCTCGGCCGCCCGATGGAAGTATTCCGGCCCGAGGACGTCCACGACGGTCGGATTCCGCTTTGGCTTCTCGTAGGGGAGAAAATAACCCTTCACGACCACGCACTGCTCGCGGTACTCCTGGCAGCCGAGCAGGAACTCGTGCAGCCTGCGCAGCCGGTAGTGCGGCACGCTGGCGAAGACATGGTGCGGCAAATGGTAGTCCTGCCCGAGCGGGAAGACGGCGAAGTTGATGAACGGGTGGGCGAAGAAGACACGGGTGTTGGTCAGCCAGCCCCGATCGCCGTTGCCGTGCTGCACGATCTGGCGCAGGATCATGAAGAACGAAAAGCTGGTCAGGATCGGCACGATCCAGAGCAGGAAATAGTAGAACGCCGCGTAAGGTGTGACGTACAGGCTCAGCCAGGCCAGGCCGTTGAAAAGCAGAGTGATGAACGTGATCCGCATCAGACTCAGGGCCCGCATCGAGATCACCGGATGCACCCGACTTTGATGGTACATGTTCGCCGGGATCAGCGCATAGAAGGCGAAGGCCGCGACGTAGAGCGCCGCTGGAACCACCGCCAGCCAGAACGGCTCCTCCAATCGGACGAACGTGACGAGGGCGGCGATCAGGCCGAGCATGTAAAGGATGCCCACGCGTACGGTCGTCCGGTTCGGCCGCCAACCCTTCTTGAGGTAGGGGTTCTTGTCGGTGGGCATCGAGTTGTACTTGGCGCGGATGAAGATGAAACGGATCAGGTTCGGGATCCAGAGCTGCTTGAGGAGCGTCTTGACGAAGACGCCGGGGCCGAGCGGAAACGGCAGCCAGTGGCCGCTGGTCTGGAGCTGCGAGATGTCCGGGTCGCGGTCGGGATCGTTGACGAACTGGTGATGGGCCAGGTGCTGTAGCCGGTAATGCTGCGTCATGCTGTACATTGGGAACATGCAGAGCCAGTCGCTGGCCAGGTCATTCCAGGTGCGGTTCTTGAAGAGGATGTGGTGCGACGCCTCGTGGGCCAGGCCCGTCAACTGGTGCTGCCCGGCGCCCACCAGGATGATCGCGACGAGCGTCACCGGCACGTTCCACCACCAGCTCCATTCCTCGGTCGCCTGGACCTGATAGAACCAGATCGTCCCTCCGATGGCGAGGAAGAAGAAAAGGTACGTGCGGAAGAAGTACCAGAGGTTGGTGAAGTTATCGGTCTGCCGCAGTTCCTGGAGCTTCTCCTTGACGCGCGGATCGCTGAGGGAAAGGACGGCCGAGGCTTCTTGGACTGCGGTAGCCATGAGGAGGATCGTCTGAGGGGGGCCGCTGGTTCTGTTATCTTACCCATTTTGACGGGTGGAGTTCCAGAGGACCGGCCCCTCTAGAGCCGTTTTTCTCGGTGGGTCGGCGGCTTTTGCGGGTCCGACAAGGCCGGTTGTTCTGCGAAAGCCGGCATCCGGAGCGTTTTCGCGGCGCGATGTCGATTCGCCGTTTGCTCCGTCGACTACTGAGTGACCATCCCTCAAACTGAAGGAGGCAAGCATGGCTGTGCAGAAGATCACTCCATTTCTCTGGTACGATCATCAGGCCGAGGAAGCGGCGACGTTCTACACGTCGGTTTTCCCGAACTCGAAGATTGTCAAGGTCGCACGCTACGGCGACGCCGGGCCCGGCCCCGCCGGGTCGGTGATGACCATCGAGTTCCAGCTCGACGGCCAGACCTTCGTCGCCCTCAACGGCGGCCCGATCTTCAAGTTCACGGAGGCAGTCTCCTTCGTCGTCAACTGCCAGACGCAGGAGGAGATCGACCACTACTGGGAAAAGCTCTCCGCCGACGGTGGCGAGGTCCAATGTGGCTGGGTCAAGGACAAGTTCGGCCTGTCCTGGCAAATCGTTCCTACCCTCCTCGGCCAGCTATTGAGCGATCCCGACCGGGCCAAGGCGCAACGCGTCATGAAGGCCATGCTCGGAATGAAGAAACTCGACATCCGCGCGCTCAAGGAGGCGGCCGAGAAGCAATGACGCCGGTCACGGCGCCTTGATGTCGAAGCAGTGGATCTGGTCCTCGCCGCGCAGGTAGAGCCGGCCGTGCCAGATGACGGGGTGCGGCCAATCGGTGCGGGCGATGTGGTCCTCGAACGAGCCTTTCACCGCCAGGCCCTTGGGACTAGCGTCGAGCAGGCCGACCGTGCCGTTTTGCCAGCGGACGTAAAGTTCGCCGTCGGCGTAAAGGAAGGCGGCGGAGCCGGAGCCGAGGCCGCGCTCCGGGCCCCAGGCGAACTTGCCGGTTTTCCATTCGAGGCAGAAGGGCTTGCCGTCGTTGTTGCCGTGACCGCCGTAGATGTAGTCGCCGAGCATGACCATGCCGCCATGGTGGTTCTGGAGCTGGGCGCCCTTGAGGAAGTATTGCTCCTCGGCCTTGACGCTTCCCTTCCCATCTGGAACCAGCTTGAGCAAGACGGCGCCGGCCCCGTAGCCCGTCGCGGTGAAGACGTAGTCATCTTTGACGAGGGCGGTGGGGATATTGGCGGTGCCGTTGGCGATCTTGTTGTAGCTCCACAGGAACTTGCCGGTGGAGGCGTCGACGCCGATGAGGCCCGAATCCTTGCCCAGGAGCGTGAGGTACTGCTTCACGCCGCCGCCGTGCGTGATCATGATCGAGGAATAACCGGCGCCGCTGTCCGGTCCCTGGCACGTCCAGATGGTCGAGCCGGTGTTCTTGTCGAGGGCGACCATCGTCGCCTTCTTGCCGCCCGGCGTGCAGACGACGCGGTCGCCGTCGATCGTGGGGGACTCGCTGTAGCCCCAGCCGGACATCATGCGTCCGCCGAACTCCTTGACGAGGCTTTTCTCCCAGACGAGGGACCCGTCCGCGGTCTTCAGGCAGACGAGCAGGCCGTGCGGCGAGAGGGCGTAGAGCTTGTCGCCGTCGATGGTCGGCGTGCAGCGGCCGCCGGAGCCGTAGGAGTTGTAATAGAAGGGCCCGATGCGCGTCTTCCAGATCATCTTGCCGGTCTCGGCGTCGAGGCAGAAGACGAAGCCGTCCCCCTTGCGATTGACCTTCTTCTCGACCTTGTCGTTCTTCTTGACCTCGACGGTCATCTCCTCGATGTAATCCCCCATCGTGTAAAGCTTGCCGGCGACGATGGCGACGCTGGCAATGCCCGTGCCGACGTTCTTGCCGTCATTGACCTTCTTGGCGTCCCAGAGGAGCTTGGGACCGCCTTTGGGCCAGGCCTTCAAAAGGCCGGTTTCCTTGCAGATGGCGTCGCGGTGCGGGCCGCGCCATTGCGGCCAATCGTTGTCGCCGGCGCGGGCGGAGAGGACAGGGAAGGCGAGGAGGAGGGTGGCGAGGAGCAGCGTGCGCATTGGTGAGAGTCCGAAAAAGCGAAAAAGGCGGGTTACGGATCGGCTTTCGGAGAGCGAGAGCCGGTAGGGTCGACTTCTAATATACCCATCCTCCGCGACTTTTTCCTGGGGAATCAGCGGCGGTCTTGTCAAGAGTGCTGTCGGGACGCCAGAATAGCAGGAAGCAAGATTCTCCGGCGCCTGCGGAGGGCGCATAGGTGAATAGGAGGTTTCATGTCGCGCACCCTGACGCTCGATGCGCCGGCTCTCCTGAACGGCGTCGAACCGCGGACCCGAACGTGGAGCAAGGAGGAGTTCTACCGTCTTGCCGACCTGGGTTATTTCCGCGGACAGCGAGCCGAGCTGATCGAAGGAGAGATCATGGTGATGAGCCCGCAGAAGCCGGAGCACTATTCGACGACGGAGCAAGCCGCCGAAGTGCTGCGCGACGCCTTCGGCCGGCGCTTCCACGTTCGCGTGCAAGGGCCGATCGACCTTGGACCGCACGCCGAGCCGGAGCCGGACGTCGCCGTCGTGGCCGGTAGGCGCGAGGATTACCGCAAGAAGCATCCCAAGACCGCGGCGCTGGTGGTGGAAGTGAGCGATACGACGCTGGTGTATGACCAGACGCGCAAGGCGAGCCTGTATGCGCGCGCCAGACTTCTCGATTACTGGATCATCAACCTGGTCGAGCGCCAACTCGAGGTGTACCGGGAGCCGCGGGCCGACGAGACGCAGCCTTACGGCTTCGGCTACGCCGCGGCGACTGTTTTCCAGCTCGACGAGCGCGTGGCGCCGCTGGTCAAGCCCAAGGCGCTAATCAGAGTCGCGGATCTGTTCTTGGCATAGCGCCAGGCGCAGACGAAAGCCGTCGCTCGCCGCACGATACCTCATTCTTGGAGGCACATGACCACGGCGCCCGGACGGGTTGGAATCAATGAAAATCCCGTGACACCGCCCGCATCCCGCCCAGCGTCGCCGTCAAGTCCTCCATCTTCAGCGGAAACACGTGCGTCACGTTGGACGCATGCTCGACGCGTCCCTCCACCAGGATCGCCACCGCGCCGAACGCGACCGGCCGGAAGCGTTTCCAAATGGCGGGCCAGAGGACGAGGTTCATCGTCCCCGTCTCGTCTTCGAGGGTGAAGAAGACGGTTCCTTTCGCCGTTCCCGGCTGTTGCCGGACCAGCACGAGGCCGGCAATGCGGACGATCTGCTTGTCTTCAGCCTTGAGCAGCTCCTTGGCGGTGATGACCTTGAGCGCGTTCAGCTCGTCGCGCAAGAGGCCGATCGGGTGCGCCTTGAGGGAGAGGCCGACGGTGTCGTAGTCCATCTCGACGTGCTTGGGGAGCGGGATCTCGCTCAAGGCCGGCAACGTTTCTTCTTGTTCTTCGACGGCAGCGAAGAGCGGCAACGCCTCGCTGATCGAGAGCACCTGCCAGAGGGCTTCGCGGCGGCTCAGGCCGAGGGAGGAGAAGGCGTCCGCGGCGGCGAGGCGGGCGAGGATGGGGCGCGAGACCTGAGCGCGGCGGCTGAGCTGGAAGACGGAGCGAAAGGGGGCGGCCCGGCGTTCGGCGACGATGGCGCGGGCGACGGTTTCTTGAAGGCCGTGGACCATGCGGAGACCAAGGCGCATACCGATGCGACGCTTGCGCGTCGCATCTGGTGAATCAATCGCGTGAGCGCCGACCTCCTCCAGCGTGCAATCCCAGTCGCTGTAGTTCACGTCGACCGGCAGCACCGTCACGCCGTGGTGCTGAGCGTCGCGCACGATCTGGGCCGGGGCGTAAAAGCCCATCGGCTGGCTGTTGAGGAGGGCGGCGGCGAAGGCGGCGGGATAGTGGCACTTCAACCAGGCGGAGACATAGGCCAGCAAGGCAAAGCTCGCGGCGTGCGATTCCGGGAAGCCATACTGACCGAAGCCGCGGATCATCTCGAAGATCTGCTCGGCGAACGCCGCCGGCAAACCATGAGCCAGCATGCCGGCGCGCAGCTTTTCGCGGAAAGGATCGATGTGTCCCGCCTTGCCCCAGCTCGCCATCGCCCGCCGGAGCTAGTCCGCCTCGCCGGCCGTAAAGCCCGCCGTCACCATCGCCGGTCGCATCACCTGCTCCTGAAACAGCGGCACGCCCGGCGTGTTCGACAGCACCGCTTTCACCCGCTCGTCCGGATAGTCGATCGGCTCCTCGCCGTTGCGCGTTTCGAAATGGGTGCACCATGCCTCCCTGGATCGGCCCCGGGCGAACGATCGCGACCTCGATCACCAGGTCGTAGAACTGGCGCGACCTCAAGCGCGGCAGCATGCTCATCTGGGCCCGGCTCTCGATCTGGAAGACGCCGACCGTGATCACCTTGCAGATCATGTCGTAGACGGCCGGGTCTTCGGCGGGGACGGTCGCCAGGTCGATGTCCCGGCCGTAGTCGCGCTGGAGGAACTCGAACGATTTGCGGATGGCGGTCAGCATGCCGAGGCTGAGGCAATCGACCTTGAGGATGCCGAGGGCGTCGAGGTCGTCCTTGTCCCATTCGATGACGGTGCGGTCGGCCATGGCGGCGTTCTCGATGGGGACCAGCTCGCACAGGGGGCCGCGCGTGATGACGAAGCCGCCGACGTGCTGCGACAGGTGGCGCGGGAAGCCGAGCAGTTCGCGGACGAGGCGGAGAATTGGCGCGTCGTCGCCGCCTGGGGTCAGGCCGGAGTCGCGCAGGCGTCGGCGAAGTTCGCCTCGTCGTGGTAGTGGCTCATCGTCTTGGCGAGGCGGTCGACGCAATCGAGCGAGAGGCCGAGCGCTGCCGACGTCGCGGATGGCCGAACGCAGGCGATAGGTGATGACCTCGGCGGCGATGCCGGCCAGTCCCGGCGCGCTTCTGGTAGATGTACTGCATCACCTCCTCGCGCTCGTGCTCGAAATCGACATCGATGTCCGGCTTCTCGTTGCGCTCGCGGCTGATGAAGCGTTCGAGGACGTCGTGACGGTCGGGGTCGACGGAGGTGACGCCGAGCAGAAACAGACCGCCGAGTTCGCCGCCGAGCCGCACTGGCACAGGATGCCGCGGGCGAGGCGAAAACGACGAGGTCCCAGGCGGTGAGGAAGGCCTCGTAGCGCGCTCGCCGATGAAGGTCGAGCTCCTTGTTGAGAGGTTGCGGACCTTGTCGGGGAATCCCGGCCAGGTACATGCGGCCGGCCCCCTGCCAGGTCAGCTCGGTGAGGTAGTCCAGCGGCGTCTGTCCCGGCAGGCTCAGCTCTTCGGGGTACTCGTAGCGCAGCTCCTCGAGCGAGAAGTTGAACTGCTCGATCAGCTCGAGAATGTTTGTGATGGCGCGTGGATAGTCACGGAAGACCTCCCACATCTGGGCGGGGGACTTGAGATAGCGCTCGGCGTTGGGGAAACGCAGAAAACCGAGGTCTTTGACGGCGACTCCTTCGCGCACCGCGGTCAGCACCTCGTGCAACGGCTGCCGGCTCGGATGGTGATAGTGGACATCGTTGACGGCGAGCAGCGGTAACCGTGTCTGGCTGGAAAGCGCGATGAGGCGCTCGAGGAGGGCGTCGTCGTCGGGCCCGCGATGCAGCGCCGCGGCGAGATAGCAGCGCCGCGAAAAGATGTCGCGATAGACGGACAACGGCGAAGGCGAGCGAGAGGGATACCAGGGGCGACGCGCAAGCGTCGCAAGGGAAGCATTCTGGTCGGAAACGACGCTTGCGACGCTTGCGCGTCGCATCTGGTAATCCTTTTTTTCAGACGCCGCCTCTTCTGCCGACTCGCGCAGTGTGTCGACCATTTTGACCGCCGCAACAAGACCCTGCGCCTGCGCCGCCACATCGTCCAGCGTCAGGCGGCACTCCCCCTTCGGCGCGGCGCGGCGGCCGGTCGTGATGAGCCGGGCCAGCCGGCGATAGGCGGCGAAGTCCGGCGCGTAGAGGATGACAGGCGGGGCGTCCACCGGCTCGATCTCGGCGCCGATGATCAGCTTGAGGCCGGTGTGTTTGGCGGCGACGTGGGCGCGGACGATGCCGGCAAGCGTGGCGCGGTCGGTGATCGCGAGCGCCTGGTAGCCGAGCTCGGCGGCGCGGTTGATCAATTCATCGGGATGCGAGGCGCCGTGCAGGAACGAGAAGTTCGTCTTGCACTGGAGCTCGGCGTATCTTTTCGGCATGCCGCCGCTTTCGGGACATCATAGCCCCGAAGGGGCGGCAGCTAATAGCCAGGGGCGTGAGCCCCTGGACAATGGCGTCGCGCCAATTCTAGCCCTGAAAGGGCGAAAGAACCGCACGGAAACAAACGGCTCTGTCGCCCCTTCGGGGCTTGGGTCGATGTCGCTTCCGCCTCCAGGGGCTCACGCCCCTGGCTATTAACTGTCGCCCCTTCGGGGCTCAAACCATCAATCGAACGCTCCGTGCAGGAACCACGCCCCGTCCTGGAGGCGGCGGAAGAGCCAGAAGCGGCTGCCGCGTTCCGTCGCGACGATGTAGTAATCGCGTTCGATTGGGGCGTCGCGCCACCAGCCGGCGCGGATGCGCTCGGGCCCCCAGACGCGGAGGATCGGGTAGTCCTCGTCGTGCCAGCGGAAACAGGCGGGGGCGCCTTCGGGAGCGAGCGCGAGCGCTTGCACGGCGACGGGTTGGGGCCAGAGTTTGACGGGACGAAGGGGCCACGGTTTGGCGGTCGGGTTCGGCGTGACGCCTGTTCGCTTTCCGGACGCCTTTACGGTTGCCGTCTTTGGGACAACAGCCCCCCTCACCCCCGGCCCCTCTCCCCCCGAAGCGGGTGGAGAGGGGGGACCGTTTGCACGCGTTTTTGTCTGAGGGATGCCGCTCCAAGAGCGGCGACTAAACGGCGTCTTGCGCGTCTCCACCGCGGGCTCGAGGCGGCAGGCGTATTCGGGCTGGGGATCGGCGATTAGCTCGGCGCGCGTTACCGCGTCCCGGCCGAGACGGTTGCTCAGTTGATCGAGCAGGTTGGAGAGGACGCCCCAGTCCGGCGCCGGTTCGAACAGCTCCTGCTGATTGCCCAGCACTGGTTCGGCCCAGGCCACGCGCAAGCCCATGCCGCAGACGGGACCATCGAGGCGGACCTGATCGAGATGCGTCATCAGCATGCGGCACAGGTGCTCGGCGGATTGGGCGGGGCGGAACAGGCCGATTTCCTGATAGCGCGGCGGAGCGTCCGTGAAGTAGAGCGCGCATTCGACCTGGCGGGCGCCAAGGTTGCGCTGCTTGAGACAGGCTTCCACGTCGCGCGTCAACTGCTCGAGCACCGGGCGGAGCAGCGGCAAACGGTCGACCGGGTATTCGAAGTCGATGATCGCCTCGACTTCCGGGTCGAAACGGTGCAAGCGAAGGACTTCGGGCAGCCGGCCCAGCGCTTGATCTAGGCGTGTCAGCAGGAGATCGGGGAAGCGCAAGGCAAGACTGGCACGCGGCAATTCAAGCAATTGCCTGATGGTCTCGATGCCGAGCTGGCTGAGCATGCCCAGCGTTTCGGGATCGAGGCGCAGGCCGGCGACAGGGAGCGGCGCAAGCGTCTTCTCGGTTTCGCCGGGGGGAGCGAGGCCGGGAGCGAAGTGGGCGAGGGCCCAGGCGGCGCCGAGGGTGTCGGCAATGGCGAGGCGGACGTTCCAGCCCTCCTCGGTGAAGTCGACGGCGGCGCGGTTGAGGAGAGCGTCCTCGCCGCCGAAGCAATCGGCGCAGCCGGTGATGTCGAGGAAGAGGCTGCTGGGGGCAGTCGAGGCTAGGGACCTCCGGGGGCTTACGCCGCCCGGCTTGCCCGGTTGTTCAACATCCTCAACACCGACCAGCGGCGTGAAGCGCTCCGCCCAGGCGGCGACTTCCTTCAGGACGAAGAGATCACGCTCGGCGTCTTCCTCTTCCAGCAGAACATGGGGGGCGACGGCGTTCGCTTCCGCCACCGGCATGCCGGGGCGCACGCCGGCTTGCACCGCAAGGCGCGAAGCGAGCAAGACGCGCGGCCCTCGCGCTCCGCGCGGCGAAACAACGGCGACGGCTTCACTGCGCAAGCGTGGCTGGTCGCGCCACAGTCTCTGCAGCGGCCAGCCGGGCAGGTAGGCGCACATCCCCCTTTTCATCGTCCACCTCCAGCACGAACGACCTTCCGCGCAGTCCTCCGGGCCCGCGCAAGAGCTCGATCTGAATCCGCCGCGACCGCTCCCGCGATGGCAGCGGCGTCAACTGAAAACGGAAGTTGGCGAAGCAGCGCTCCACCAGCGCCCCACTGGGCCGCAATACCACGCCCAGACTTTGCCCCTCCTCCGCCGCGAGACGCAGGCGCTGATAATCGGCGGGCTTGATCGTTTCGCACCAGCCGAGCACGGCGCCGACGGCCGGACAACGGAGCACGCGGTTCATCGTCGAATACATCCAGCGCGGTGAACGCGGACGAATGACGAAAGTGAGGTTGAGGTCGATGCCCCAGCGCACGAGGCCGGGAGGATAGAAGGACTCTTGCGAATCGAGGACGATCAGGGCCCGCCGGCCGCAACCCTCGCGACCGATCAAGAGGCCGATGGTCCAGAGACCCGCCCCCTCCTCGCCCACCAACTCGATGAGGGCGCCGGGTCGGATCTCGGGCTCGGGCAGGAGTGGCTCCAGAAACGGCAGGCGCAGAAACAGGCGCCGGTCTGCGGCGCCGAAGCCGGTTTCCAGGTTGCGGATCTGTTGCGCCAGGGCTTGGATGTCGGTCGCCATGGGTTCGCCGAAGAGGTCGCCTCGGTGTTACAAACCGCGGCAAAGTGAACTAATGTATACATATCTTAAACAGTCTGTCTTCGGCAGGAAGGAACGGCAGTCTGAAGGGAAAAGCGGAGAAGAAAGACCGGAAAAAAAGGAGCGGTCTAAGTCTTTGCAAGAGAAGAAGATGAAGGGGACATTCGTCGGCGGCTTGGATGGGAGGGCTTTTTTCTTCGCCCCGCCACCCTTTTGCAGCTGGAGTAAATGTCCGGGGTTTTACATCCCCAGGACGGGACTTTGCAAGCTCGGTTGCACGAAAAATCGACTACCGGATCGTCATAGGTTCCTTGGCGGTCTCCTCGATCCGTCCCTCGCTCATTTCGACGGTCGCGCCGGTGACGATCTCGTCCAGGCGCCGCGCAATCCGCTGGGCCATCTTCTCGCGCGTGAAGGGACTTGCCCAGGGGGAGATCGCCTGGGTCTCCGGCGTCCAATCGTCCCGCAGTCGTGCCAGCGCCTGCGCGATGCCGGCAACATCGCCGGGCGCCACGATGTGATGCCCCGGACCGCTCTGCCGCAGCACCCAGGCGATGTCGCCGTCCGGATCGGCGAGCGCCAGCACCGGCCGGCCCGTCCCCAGGTATTCGTACAGCTTGGCCGGAACGCCGATCTTGATCCCCGGCGTGTGCACCAGCAACAGCGCGTCGCTTGTCATCATCCGTCGCGTGGCTTCGGCGTACGGAACCTGATCCTCGATCATGACCTGTGCGTCCAGATGACGCCGGCTGATCTCGGAGCGCAAATCGAAAATCCCCTCGGTCGAGCGGCCGAGGAACGTGACGTGCCAGGGAAGCGCTCCCGCCGACGGATTCAGACCGGCGAGCGCGTCCAGGAGGGGGCGCGGGTCGCGGCCACTGTAGAGTTCGCCGGCGTGGAGCAGCGTGAGGCGATCGGGCTTTGCCGGACGGGGCGGCGCGGGGGGCAGCCAGTCCGGCTCGAAGCCGTTGGGGATGCTCTCGAACTTCTCGGCGTAATCCGGATAGGCCGCGACGAAGCTGCGCACGCTGAGCGGCGTGTTGGCGATGACGGCGTCGGCTTGCCGCACCATGCGCCGCTCCATGAGCCGTTCGAGCGGATGGTTCCAGGGGAGCGGCGTCTTGTTCGTGAACCAGGGATCGCGCAGGTCCGCTGCCCAGGGGATACCATAGCGCCGGCGCAGGCGCATGCCCAGGAGGTGGACGCAATGGGGCGGGCCCGAGGTGAGCACGGCGTCCGGGCTTCTTCTGGCAATGATGTCGCGGCACGCGGCAAGCGCGGCCGGGGCCCAGGCGAGGTTGCCGGCGATGCGCCGCGCGACCTTCCCCAGGAAGCCGCGGCGGAAAGGGACACGCTGGACCAGCGTCTCGGCGGGCAGGCGCTCCAGAAGCGCCGGGTCCACCGGCTCCCCCGGCATTCCCGGCGGCGCGACGACGACGACGTTCCAGCCGAAGCGCGGCAGATGACACGCGAGGCCCAGCATGCGGTAAACTGCCACCGCGGCGGACGGCGGGAAGTGATAGGTCAGCAGCAGAAGTGTGCGCGCGTGATCGCTGTTCTTCATCCAGCCGTTCTCTTGAAGCTCATCCATTGATTGTCCATGTGCCGCTTGCCGCAGCGAAGCGTCCGCGCTCCGCCAAGCGTCTGCGCTCGGCCAAGCGTCACTCGCTCCTTCTCTCGAAGGTCCAGTGCGAAGGGGCGATGCAGACGCCGGACTGGAAGCCGCGGCCCGAGCCGAAGGCTTCCCCCGGCGTCACCGTGAACCGCAACACGCGATCCACCTCGTCCAGCGCGTCCGGCACCTGCCAGACGGCCAGCCGTATCCAGTAGTCTCCGGGCGCGAGCGGGAACGGATCGACGACACAATCGATCACTCCCTGGCCCAGCATGTTCTCGATCACGGGATGAGACAGCGGCGTCTGCAAGGTCAGCACGCGCTGTCCCATCTGATCGTCGATGTTGATGGCGAGCGACGGATAATCCACGCTGAGGGCCGAATCGACACCGATGCGCAGGTGAAAGCGACCGCCCAGGGGCACGAAGTTGGCCGGCTCACCATGGGCGTCCAAGAGGGAGCAAGAGCGCAGGATCTTGCGCGTCCGCCCCGGGCCGTCGACCGTCTCGAGGTTCGCCCCCGCCTCCCCCTGTGTCTCGAGGATGCGGCGGTGGTACTCGGCGACCAGCTCGCGCACGCCGCCGTCGTGGGCCACCTTCCCCTTGTCCAGCAAGATGGCGCGCGTGCACAACGATTCGACCGCCGGCATGTTGTGGCTGACGAACAGGATCGTCGACCCGGACCGGCCGACCTCGCGCATGCGGCCCAGGCACTTGCGCTGAAACGCCATGTCGCCGACCGCCAGCACTTCATCGACGATGAGGATCTCCGGCTCCAGATGAGCGGCGACCGCGAAGGCAAGGCGGACATACATGCCGCTCGAATAGCGCTTCACCGGCGTATCGAGGAACGGGCCGATCTCCGCGAACTCGACGATCTGCTCGAACTTCCGCTGGATCTCCTCGCGGCGCATGCCGAGGATGGCGCCGTTGAGAAAGATGTTCTCGCGGCCCGTCAATTCGGGATGGAAGCCGGTGCCGACTTCGAGCAGGCTGCCGACCCGGCCGCGCAGGCGGACTTCGCCGGCGGTCGGCTTGGTGATGCGCGAGAGGATCTTGAGCAGGGTGGATTTGCCGGCGCCGTTGCGGCCGATGATGCCGACGACCTCGCCGCGGCCGATCTCGAAGTTGACGTCGTCGAGGGCCCAGAAGTCGTCGCAGGCGGGCTGCCGCGTCCCGGCGCCCTTGAAGAGACGCACCGGCCAGGTTGCCAGACGCATGAGTTCATCGCGGAAGGTGCGATAGCGATAGGCGCTGCGCGGGCCGTCCGCGTGGGGAACGAGGAATTTCTTGCTCAGGTGATGGGTCGAGACAGCAATGCTCATAGGTCAAATCACGTCCGCGAAGGTGTCTTCGACCTTGCGGAAGTAGAGGCAGCCGAGGAGGAAGACGACCAGGCAAAGAGGGGCGGCGTAAAGCAGCATCTCCCAGGGGATCGGGCCGCCCAGGAGCGCTGCGCGGAAGGCGGCGATCAAATCGGTCATGGGGTTGGCGAACAGGAGCGTCTGCACGAAAGGAGAACTGAACTTCTCCGCCGGCATGCTGTCCAGGTCGAGATAGATGCTCGGCGTCGCGAACATCCACAGCTGCACCAGGAACGGGATCACGTAGCGAAAATCGCGGTAGGCGACGTTGAGCGCCGCCAGCAGGGTCCCGACGCCCGTCGCGGCAAGCAGGATCAAGAAGAAGATCACGGGCACGAGCAGCAGCGCCGCCGTCGGCATGACGCCGTAGGCCAGCATCAAGAGAACCATGAGGGCGAAGGCGACCGCGAAGTCGACCATCGCGGCGCCGACGGCGGCGAACGGGATGGCGAGGCGCGGAAAGTAGATCTTCGTGATCAGACGCTCGGAGCCGACGACGCTGTTGCCGCCGTTGCCGATCGCGGTGGCAAAGAAGGTCCAGGGCAGGAGGCCGGCGTAGACGAAGAGGGGATACGGGACGTCCCCGGTGTCGACGGCGGCGAGGCGGCCGAAGAAGATCGTGAAGACGACCATCATCAGCGCGGGCTGGAGCACGGCCCAGGCGGCGCCGAGGACGGTCTGCTTGTAACGGATCTTGACGTCACGCCAGGTGAGAAAATAAAGGAGATCGCGAAACTGCCACAACTCTCGGAAGTTGATGAGCTGCCAGCCGCGCGGCGGGCCCAGCACGGTCACGCCCGGCTCCTCCGCGGACGTTTCGGCGGATTTCTCGGCGGCGACCAGCGTTTTTTCCACGGTCTCCGGCGCCAATCCCATGATCCCCTGTTCCATGTCGCAAATCCTTTTCCCCAGTCTAACGGATCCGCCCAATCGGGTCGACCTTACCTCGGCAGCAAAACAGCCACGCAGGCCAGTTGGATCACCAAGTCACGAAGAGCCTTACAAAGACGTACAAGAACGCCACCATTGCCAGGCTGAGGCCGAAGATGCCCAGGACGACGCGCGGCGTGACGCGCACCGGGCCAATGGGCGGGACGCTGCGGGCGATCAGCGGGAACATGCAGCCGAGGGCGAGCATGAAGTAGCTCGGGACACGGTCCGTCATCGACAGCGAAAAGATGCTGGCAGCGTAGGCGGCGAGCGAGCCGAGCAAATAGGGCTGGAGTCGGCGCAGCCTGGCGTCCAGGATCAGGACGCGCCCGCGCTGGAAGCGGCCGACACCCCAGAAGGCGAAAACAAAGGCGCCGAGGAAGAGGGTCCCGCCGAGAAAACCCCAATCGGCGAAGGCCTGCAGGTAAGAGTTGTGGGCCAGGTGGCCCAGTTCGTCGGCGGTCTTGCCGAGCTGGAGGTCTTCCTCGCGGGCGAGGTTGAGTCCGCCGCCGGTGAGCGGGTTCTCGCGAAAGCGCATCAGCCATTCGCTCCAGAGCTGCACGCGCGTGCGCGCGGTTCCCTCGGTCGCCGATAGCTCGGTCTGCCTGCCGCCGAAGGCGAAGAAAAGCACCGGCAGGCCGAGCGCTCCCAGGAGCAGCGTGTTTTTCCAGCCGACGCGGGCCGCCGCCATCACCCCCAACCCGGCGACCAGACCGAGGAAGCCGCCGCGTGACCGCGTCAGCGCGATGCCGTAGAGGCAGAGCCCGATCAGCAAGAGCCAGAGAGGACGCAGCGCCCACGAGCGGCTGCCCAGGGCCCAGAAGCAAAGCGGGAGCGCGGTCGCCAGGATGCCGCAAAACTCGTTGGGGTCGGAAAAGATGCCCGTGCCCTGCAGGCGGCCGAAGGTGACGACCTCGCCGGTGAGCTTGTCCTTTTCCAGTTCGAGCAGCTTGTTTGGAGCGCCGCGCTCGTCCCCACCGGGGGTCAGCTGGATGACTTCGTGATACTGCAGGATCGTCAGGCTGGTGAGCAGGACGAAACAGCACAACAGCCAGGCGATGAAGACACGCATCCGCGTTGCGGTATTGAGCAGGCTTACGGCGAGCAGGTAATAGACGAAGATCTTGGCGAAATACTCGCCGTGCCGCACCATCTCGCCGGGGTCGCTGATCTGGGCGACGACGGTGAGGACGAGGAGGCCGATGACGCAAATCGTGATAGGCTGGTCGCGCAAGGGCCGGGTTGAGAAATAGCTGAAGATCTCCGGCAGCGACAGGACCAGGCTCGCCAGGATGAACATCTCATAGAGCTTCACCCCCTCCAGGTCCGGGATGATCTCCATCGGCCGGACGAAGAGCGTCGCGTTGACCAGGAGGAAGAAAAAGAAGCCCATGCCGAGAAATACTCACTTGGGTGTGCGCCGCGACCCTAGCCAAGCGCCGGCATCGGCGCGTCGGTCTTCTGGGCCTTGCCGTTGAGGCCCGGTTTCGGCGCCGCGGCACAAACACAGCTCGCCCGGTACTGCGCTTCAATAAGGCCGCGCTGCGGAAAGCGGAACAGCGCGTGCAAGACGCGGAACGAGAACCCGAGCATGCGCAGGCCGGTCGCCCAGCAGATGCGCAGATCGAGCCAGGGGCCCGCGTGCCGGACATAGTGCAGGTCGTAGGCCAGCTTGAGGCGGACCGAGTCCAGATCGCTGTCGGGTGGCAACTGTACCTGTGCCAGTCCGGTGACCCCCGGCCGAACCAGCAGGCGCTTGCGATAGTGGAAGATCGCCGCTTCCAGTTGAGGGACAAACTCGGGGCGCTCCGGCCGCGGACCGACCAGGCTCATATCTCCCTTGAGAACGTTCCATAGCTGCGGCAGCTCGTCGACGTGGCTCCTGCGCAACCAGCGTCCGACCGCGGTGACGCGGGCGTCGCCGGGCAGCGACCAGCGGGCTCCGTCCTTCTCGGCGTCGCAGGTCATGGTGCGGATCTTGTACATCGTGAAGGGCCGGCCACTCTTTCCCAACCTCGTCTGCCGATAGATGGCGGGACCGCGCGACGTGAGTCGTACAAGGCCCATGGCAAGGAGGACGAGCGGCAGCGTGAGCACGAAGAGGAGTAAGGCGAGCGAGATGTCGGTGATCCGCTTCGCAGCCAGGAAAAGTCGCGCAGGCGCCTCCGGCTCCGCGCCGGCCGGGACCTCGGCCGCGGATGCGGGGACGTTCAAGCGTGAGCTCGCATTGACCATCGCAACGCCTTTTCCAGGGCCCGAGCCGGGCGCAGCCGTGGGCGACCTTCAACGGACGGAAACAGCTCTAACCAAACATAGGTCGCGTTTCGCGCGGGCAACGCCAAATGGCAGGGACTCGTGTCGGCAATGCCTCTTTTCTTCCTGTCGACGCGTAAGGCGATAGTCCGGCGTGCCGTGCCGGACCGCGTGAACCCGGCGCGGGCTCAACCCGCGGCGAAGAGAACCTTGCGCAGCTCCGGCGTCAGGCGTCGCAAAAAGTCCTGGGCGGGGCCGTCGGGCAGGAGAGGCCCGGCCCCCGCCGCGTCGTGCGACACGTAGAGCTTGTAAAGGTAGGATTCCCCTCGAAACTGCCAGCGCGGCTCCGCCGTCGCCTGCCACGGGCCGTTCGCGGCCCAGCCCCAGTAGAGCCGCAGGTCGCTCACCCCTCCCTTGTCGAACCGCGCCGTCCAGAATGAGCCGAGGTCATCCCCCAGTTCGGTCTTCACCGCGTAGGGCCGGGGCCGCTCCATCATTTCGTAGCCCGCTCCCTGATAACAAACCTCGGGCCGATGCACTGCCATCTTGCCGGGCCGGCCGCACATCAGGATCACCAGAAAGGAGGCATGGGTCCGCTTGTTGGTGTAGTTGCGGACGAGGTAGCTCCGGGCGCCCGCCTGCGCGAAGGAGCCCGCGTCCGCTTCGGCATCTTTGCCGACCCAGTCGCCGAACTCGCGCGGGACCAGCGCGACGCGGGCCGAAGCGTCTTCCAGGTCCTGCGACTCGTACCAGCGCTCGGCCCAGAGCCCATGCACCAGTCCGGCGCCAAGGATGAGCGCCAGCGCGACGCCGATGCAGATCGATTTGTTGCAAAAAAAGCGTGTCATGGGTCCGAACGGCTGATCGTTCCGTTGTTTGGCGTGGCATCGGCCCGGTTCTGCCAACCGGGGCTACCTACACAGTCGCCGCGGCATACTTGTAGCTCGCCGCGGCGCCTTCGCTCTTGGCGCCGATGACGACGGCTCCCAGCGCGCGGATGCCGAGGTTGGTGATCTTCTGGTAGGCCGCGTGCAGCGCGGGCAAGCGGCTGACGTCGCGGAGCACCGAGAAGACGACGCCGTCGACGTGCTGACCGAGGATCAACGAATCGGCCACCGGCAGCACGGGGCAGGAGTCGATGACGATGAAGTCGTATTCCTGCTTGAGCTGTTCCAGGAGCGTGCGGACGTTGTCCTGGGCCAGCGCCTGCAGGGCGTGCGTATCGACGTGACCGGCGGGCAGCATCCAGAGACGGCTCAGCGGGGTCGGCTTGATCGCGTCCGCCGGTTTCACCTCGTTGCGGAGCACCTCGCTGAGGCCCGGTTCGAGAGGCAAACCGAACAGATCGTGCCCTGCGGGATGGCGCAGGTCGCCGTCGATGAGGAGCGTCTTGCGCCAGGCGCGGGCCAGGCTGGCGGCGAGCTGGCTGGCCAGAGAGGTCTTGCCTTCCCCGCTGTTGGCGCTCGTCACCATGAGGACGCGCAGCGAATCGGTGCGGGATACGTGGAGCAGCAGGGTACGGATGCTGTCGACCGATTCGCTCAACTGCCCCTGCAACAGGGCGTCTTGCGGGCTTGCTCCACCCGCCACGGCCTGGCGCGCGCTCAGCGGCAGGTTCGGGATGGCGCCGACCAGGTTGATGCCGCACTGGGCCAGGTCCTCCGCCTCGCCGATCTTCTGCGCCCGGAATTCCAGCCAGGTCACGCCGAAGAGAAGGAGGATGAAGAAGCCGAAGGCGCCGGCGCCGGCGAACTTGACCTGCCGGCTGAAGTCCTTGCCCGTCGGCGTCGCGGCGGAGGATTGGAGTTGCACGCGCGGGCGATAAGGCTCCGCCTCCATCAGGGCGATGGTCTTGGCGACGGTGTCGCGCACGCCCTTGAGGCTTTCGATGTTGTCCTGGAGGTTTTTCAGCTCGGGCGGCATCGGCATGCTCGAGGGGGCGAGCTTGAGCGCCGCTTTCTCCGCCTTGCTGACTTCCTTATCGAACGCGTCGCACAGACGCTCATCCAGCGCGATTTTCTGCTCCTGATCGAACAGTTGCACCGTCAGGCGCGACAGCTCCGCCTCGCGATAACGCGCTTGCAGCTCCGGACGGCGCCGCTCACGCAGGTCGGCGATCGCCTTGAGAATGCTGTCGCGCTGGTCTTCGAGCGGCTTGGTGTTGGCGAAGCGAGAGACGCGCTTCGTCTCGATGATGTCCGATTGAATCTTCTGAAGCTGCAGGAAGTGGCCCCCGCCTTCGGTGTCCGTGCGCAGGTATTCATCCAGCTTGGAGGTTGGCACGGGTAAACTGTCGATGTTCGCGATGCGCGTCTTGATCCCTTTCAACTCTTCCCGGGCGATCTCCAGCTCGATTTCCTTCGCGCGGAACGTCTTCTTGGCGTCCTTGACGACTTCCTGCGCCATCTTGTACGCCTCGTCGCGCGCCTTCTCGTCGTGCGCCTTGGAGCGGGCGTCGAACTGGGCTCGCTTCGCGCTCAGGTCGCTCTCGATCTCCCGCTTCTTCTTGCCAAGCTCTTCGATCAGATTCTGCCGGGCCACCTCGTCCTGGTTCCGGTTCACTTTCACGAGACCGGCGGCGACGGCATTGAGCAGCTCCGCCGTTTCTTCCGCGTCGTCGGCGGCCAGCGCGACGCGCATGATCTCGGGGGAGGGATAGTCGATCTTGAGGGCGGCCTCCAGCCAGGCGATCGGATCGCTGCGCTCGCGCACGATCGCCAGCTCGCGCACCTCCTTGCCGGTCGCCGTCTTTTGCTCCAGGGCCAGCCGCAGGACCGAAGGCCCCTTCACCAGCGCCGCCTGGTTGGATTTGAGGACGTTGAAATCCACGTGGTCGCGGGCGCCGTCCACCACCGAGCCGGCGACGCCGGACGGCATCAGGAAGCGAACCGAAGCGTTGTAGCGCGGCGGCATTAAGAACAGCACGGCGCCAACGACCAGGAGCGCCCCCGCCGCCGCCGCTCCGACGGCCAGCGGCCAGCGCCGCTTGAACGCGCGCGTCAGCGCCGCGAACGTCACGCCTCCGGCCTGGCTCCGCGCCGTGTCCGGCGACACCATGCCGACGGGCGGATAATAGCCGCTGCGCGCGTAGACGCTGTCGGCGACCGTCGACACGGCGCCGTTTTGCTGCGCCACCACCATCGGCCTGTTCTCTTGCGCCATGACGGGGACTCCAAAAAAAGGCTTTCCTGCCCAAACCGACGCGCTCGCGCGGCCTACTTCAGCGACGCGGCTTCCTTCCGGGCCGCCGCGCTCCAGAATGGCAGCGGCCGCGCTTCCGTTTTCGTGCCCGGCTTCAACAAGCGGCCCAGAAACCACAGCTCCGCCCAGAACAGCGCGAGCGCCAGCGGCATCATGAACCAGCCGGCCAGGTCATGCATCGTGTTCTTGACGGCGTCGCTGCCGGTCGCGTAGTACGCCATGCCCGTCACCGTGATGCGGATGACGTTGGCGATCACCGCGATCGGCACGGCGCTGAGCAAGAGGATGATGCGATCGACGAGGGGCGCCTCGATCACCAGCACTAGCGCCGTCGCCAGAGCGAAGAACGTCATCAGCATCCCCAGACCGCTGCACGCCTCGGCGACGCCCATCTGCATCTGATCGATGACGATGATGTTCCCCTCCGACAGAGCCGGGTAACCCAGCGTCTGGAGCAGGTAGGTGCTGCACACGGTCGCCACGCGCCGAAGCGGCTGCGCCATCAAGCTCTCGATCGCGAACGGCAGCGGAAGCATGAAGACGAGGAAGGCCAGCGCCGGCCAGCTCCAGCGAAACACCTGGCGCCCGCCCACGAAGAGCACGGCGCCGGCCAGTGTCGGCAACAACGAGAGAGCGTCCAGCGGTTGGAAATCGATGCGGCCGGCGATCACGTGCATCGCCAGGCCCGCGACAAGGATCGGCAGGCCGACCAGCTCCGGCGCCCAGTGCGCCTTTTCCCATTGCGCCCGACGAAACCAGAGCACGGCGGCGGCAAAAAGCGGAACAAGGAACCCGTGCGAGTACTGCGGCTCGGTGGCCCAGCGCTCGACCATGGCCAGGGCCGTGGTCCAGTAGCTCCAGAGCAGCGCGGTCCCGATAACGCCCGCCGTTATCCAGGCGCGGCATGTCTCGCCGGGGCGCGGCTCAGCGGCGGCGGGGGAAACGCCGGGCGAGGAGGCAGCGGGAGCGCCGGACAGAAAGTTCATGGGGAGAGAAACACATCAACGGCACGGGGACCGCCCGCGCCGTGGCTTGGCGCCGTCCATGGACGCCCTTCGCGTTACGCTCCGGCATCCTGCCAAAGCCGCGCTGCGGACTGTAAATCCTTCGATACATACCGGCCTTTTTCGACCGGCAATCGAGTATAGGTCACAATCGGGAAACGGGACGGAGGCGGGAAAAAAGACGCGGTCCCCCCTTGGCAACAAAACAGGCTGGGCGGCGGACGGCGATTTTCATTGGGTATCGCAGCGTAGAGGCGTAAACCGCGCTCCGTTCGTCGACCCGGGGGAAAAATCAAGCGCCGCTCGGCTTAGACCCTTGCTCCCGCTGTAAAATCAAGAGCATGGATCCGTTTCCGGAGACACCCTCCGATCCCCCGGACGAATCGGTGCGAACCGAGCGGGCGCCGACGCTGGTGCGGGCCGAGCCGCCGCGCCCCGCGTTCTCCGGCGGCCTCGGGCAGCGCATCGGCGACTTCATCCTGTTGCGCGAGCTGGGCCGTGGGGGCTTCGCGCGCGTCTACCTGGCGCATCAGGTCTCCCTCGAACGCCGCGTCGCCCTCAAGGTGTCGCGCATCCCCAGCCGCGGCGAAGGGCAAACCCTCGGCTCCCTCGAACACGACCATATCGTCAAGGTCTACGCCGAGTTCGCCGACGCCGAATCGGGCCAGCACGGCCTCGTCCTGCAATACATCCCGGGCGCCAGCCTGGCGGAGGTCTTGGGTCAGCTCTACAAGGATGGCCGCCGCCCCACGCAGGGCGCCGAGATCCTGCAAGCGATTGACATGCTGGCGCGCGACGAGGTGGAGTTCGACCCCATCGCTCTGCGCGACCGCGACATCCTGGCCCGGAGCGATTACGTCGCCGGCGTCTGTCGGCTCGGCGCCCGCCTGGCCGAGGGGCTCGCCTTCGCCCACGCCCGCGGCATCCTCCACTGTGACATCAAGCCGGGCAACATCCTCCTCAACCGCTATGGCCGGCCGCTGCTCGTCGATTTCAACGTCTCCGTGCCGATCCGCGATGAGAAGGGGGAGAAGCCACTGGGCGGAACGATGTTGTACATGGCGCCCGAGCAACTTGCGGCCTTCGCCCGCCTCCCCGGCGGCGACGCCCGCAAGGTGGATCAGCGCTCCGATCTGTACGCGCTCGGCCTGGTGCTGCTCGAGATGCTCCTGGGCCGGCTGCCGCAGCGCCGCTCCACCACGCATGTCAGCCATTCCGCGGACCAGGTCTTGACCTGGAAACAGAAACAGCCCGAGGAGTGGCTGCCCGAGCACCTCAACATTCCGATTGTCATCTGGCGCATCCTGCGCCGCTGCCTCGACCCCGACCCGGACCAGCGCTACGCCAGCTGCGCCGACCTGGCAAAGACCCTGCACCATGCCGCCATCCGCGCCGACGCTGTCGCCAACCTGCCTCCCGATTCCCGCCTCGCCGCCGCGGCGCGGCGCCGCCCCATCGTCACTCTCTTGTCCCTCGTCTTGTTGCCCCAGATCATCGGCACCATTGTCAACATCTCTTACAACGAGAGTCAGCTGAACCTGACGCCCGAGCAACTGGCCGTCTTCCCCAACCTCGTCCTGGGCTACAACTCTATCGCCTATCCGATCTGCGTCCTGCTCGGCTGGTTCGTGCTCCGCCCGCTCGTCGGCAACCTCAACAAGCCGGAAGTCCTCGCCGCCATGCCGATCGCCGAGCTCGACCGCTTACGGCGCCATTCCCTCCGCCTCGGCTCCTATGCCATCGGCCTGGCGTTCCTCGGCTGGATCCCCGGCGGCTTTATCTTCCCGATCGTCCTTCACGTCTTGACCGGCCCTCCCGGCTGGATCCTCTACGCCCACTTCCTCACTTCTTTCACGCTTTCCGGCTTCATCGCCATGATCTACTCCTACTTCGGCGCGCAGTACGTCGTCTTGCGCGGCATTTACCTCCGTCTTGTCCATGCCGAGCAGCAGCCGCACGAAGTCCGCCGCGAACTCGACAACCTGCTCGGACTCGTCGGCCTGTTCCAGGTCCTCGCCGCACTGGTGCCGCTCACGGGCGCCGTCCTTCTGCTCAGCCTCGCCTCGGGCTATCTGACGATCGCGTTTCGCGTGCTGGTCGTCGCCCTGATCATCGCGGGCATGATCGGCCTGGGCATCGCAGTCTATGTCTCTCATTCGCTGCGCGAGATCGTGGCCATCCTTAAGGGCCCAGGGGCGGAGCCGCCCAAGCGTGGCACTGAGACCGCTTATTTCGGCTAGAAGAGGCCAAAGTCGCAGCGCGTTCTTTTTCGTGATTACCAGCTCTGTTGTTACCAGCCCTGAAACGCACGGCCCTGAAAGGGCCAAACAAGAAAGCCCAGGGCAACGCCCTGGGGCCCGCAGCAGGTTGCGACAATAGCCCTGTAAAGGCCTGTAAGGGCGAAACAGGCCGCCGCCGTTGTTTCGCCCTTACAGGGCTCCGTTGCAACACCGCATCTTCCCAGGGCGTTGCCCTGGGCTTTCTTGATTGGCCCCTGCGGGGCGTTAAGGGCTCTCTTAACGCGTTTCTCCCGAATGGCCCCCAAAAAAAAACCGGCCTCTACAGGCCGGTAGGTGCGGACAGCGCTGCCCCGGAAGCTGCGCCGGGGATCGTCACTTCTTCTTCTCTTCCTCCACCGCGTACTCGATTCGGGCACGCCGCGCCTGATCGGCGAGGATGCGCAGGACGTTGGCGTCGAAGCTGTCGCGGGCGCGGGTCTTTTCGCTCTCCGCCAGCTTCTTCGCGATGAAGGCGTTGCGTTTCTTGTCCAGGTCGAGCGCCTTCTCGCTCAGCGCCTTGCGGTCCTTGCCGAGCTTGTCGAGAAAGGCGCGCTTCTGGTCGAGCGTCTTGCCCTTCAGCTCGTCGGGCAGCTCGTCGTCCTTGAGTGACTCGAGCTTGACCGCGCCCGTCTCGATGTTCCGCAGGAGGTCATAGGCGACGCCGCCACCCGCCCCGCGGGCATAGAACGCGGCGCGATCGGCGGCCTCGGCGGCGGGAAGCTCGGCCCCCTTCTTCGCCAGGCTCTTCCCTTTCGCGCGCGTGTCTGCCCGGCCGAACACCAGCGTCGAGCGCGAGATTTCCCCGTTGATCTTCGCCAGCTCGTCGTCGAAAGGAGTGGCGAAGGCGACCACCGGGCCGCCCCCGGCGTCGATCTGCACGAACGAGCCTTCGGCGGCGCGGCAGATCTTCAGCCAGTGGTCCTTGGCCGATTCGCTGGCGCCGCACAGCACGGTGTTGATGATGATGTCGCGCTTGACGGCTTCCTTGCAGGTCTCGGGGTACTTCACGTCGTCCGGATAGTCCATGTGCGGCGGAGCGTCGCCGACGAGGAAGATCATCTTGAGCACTTTCTTGTCCTTGCTCCAGGTGATCTTGTGCACGGCGTCGAACAGGGCCTGGTTCACGCTCTCCGGCTCGTCACCGCCGCCGTCGGCCCGGAAGCCCATCAGATTCGTGTAGACGGTGTCGAGATCCTCGGTGAGATCGAAGACCTTGGTGATGTACTCGTCGCCGCGGTCGCGGAAGGCGACCAGGCCGACCTTGACCTGCGGCGTCGGCTTACCGGTCGTGATCTGGTTCGAGATGGACCAGATCTTCTTCTTGGCGGCGTCAATCAACCCACCCATGCTTCCGGTGGTATCGAGACAAAAGACGACCTCGACGCGTGGCTTCTCGGCCGCCTTGGGGGCGTCCTTGTCGGTGGTCTTGGGAGCACCGGCCCGGGCGGGCTCAGCGAGGCAGAGGAGCCCGAGCGTTAGAGAGACGCTCAAGAGGATTCTTCGCAGCGACATGGTTTCGCTCCTTTTCGTTGGACTTCATCGTTAAGACGACGAAGGAGATGCTTCGGTTTTACACGGGTCCGGTCCGGAAAACAATCGACATCCCTTCCCGGCCCGTTTAGAATGCCCTCACTCCCAGCACCGCAACGGGCGTCCCATGTCCGCGTCGTCCACACGAGGTTATGATTCCGCCGATCTCGGTCCGCACCCTACGACGCCCAACGAGGATGCCGCCGCCCCCCAGATCGGACAGTATCGCCTCCTTGCCCGACTCGGCCAGGGGGGGATGGGGGAGGTCTACCGCGCCAGGCACGTCCGCCTCAAGCGCAACGTCGCCATCAAGTTCCTCCGCCAGAACGAAACCGACTCCGAGCGCCTGCGCCAGCGCTTCCTGCACGAAATGGAGGCGCTTGGCCGGCTCGACCATGTCAACGTCGTCCGCGCCACCGACGCCGGCGATTGGCACGGCCACCCGTTCCTCGTCATGGAAGAGCTCAGCGGCGCCGACCTGTTTCACCTGGTCCGCAGCCTCGGGCCTCTCTCCGTCCCCGATGCCTGCGCCCTTATCCGCCAGGCCTGCCTCGGCCTCGAATACGCTCATGCCCAGGGCCTGATCCATCGCGACATCAAGCCCTCCAACCTTTATCTTTGCGACAGCGGCGTCGTCAAACTACTCGACCTTGGACTCGTTCGCCTCGGCCGGCCCCTCAGCGCCGACGAGCTGACCCGTCCGGGTGAGCTGCTGGGCACTTTCGATTACATGGCCCCCGAGCAGGCCAGTAACTCGCATGAAGTGGACGGCCGCGCCGATCTTTACAGCCTGGGCTGCACGATCCATTTCCTGCTCATCGGCCGGCCTCCGTTTCAAGCGAACCATCTTAATGTGGCGCAGAAAGTCCTGGCCCATGCCCAGACGCCGCCGCCACCCCTCCACGAGCTGCGCCCGGAGACTCCGGGGCCGCTTTCGGACATCGTTCTCAAGCTTCTGGCGAAACGCCCCGAACAGCGCTTCGCGACGCCGCGTGAGTTGTCCGACGCACTGGCAGGGTTCGCGGTGGGGGCCGATCTCGTCGCTTTGATCGCCTCCTACCGCGACAAGACGCCGGAACAAGTTCGACCCGGAGAGGTGTCCCTTCCCTTCGCTTCCAGCACCGAACAGCAAACCTCGAACGGGCAGACGACACTGGGAGGGACGCTTCCGCAGGCGCAGGCGCCGCCGCGCCGCCGCCGTCTCGCGCCGCTCCTCCTCGGCGTCTTCCTCGCCGCCATCGCGATCGCCGCGTTCTTCTGGTTCAATCGCCCCGGTGGCGAGCCGGACGCGCCGAAGGGAAAGAACGATCCGAACGACCTGCTCGCACTCGCGCCCACAGTACTGGAATCCGGCAAGAAGTTCAGCCTTGTGACCAAGCCCGACCAGAGAGAGCTGCACTTCGATACTGATCGGCCCTGTTTCATCAGACTCGGCGAGGCTGCGGGCGCCCTCGACCTCGAAATCGTCTTGCATCGCAATCTGCCCATGGGAACCGCCGGCGCCTTCCTGGGCTACCAGTCGGCGCGGGACAAGAAGGGGATCAAACGAGCGACGAGTGTCCTGTTCACTTACCGCTTCGTCAACCGCGGCGGCGTCGATATCGTTGACATCCGCCTCGACCGGCACTGGCTGACCGATGAGCCCCGCGGCGGCGATCGCACCGTCTTCAACGTCGACATACCGGCCAGACCTCCATACCGTCCCGAGCACCGTGTCCGTGTCCGCGTCGAGGCCGGCAAGCTGACGCGTCTGCTCTTCGATCACCAGGATTTCACCGACCGCTTGCCGCCCGACGCCCCGGTCGGCGCGGAGTTGACCGGCCCGTTTGGCGTTTACGCCGACTCGGGCGCCACTTTTGTCACCTCAGCGCGCTTGAACCCACCCGAGGAGAAGTAGATGACTCGCGAACGAGAAATGCCCCTCCGTCTCCGCCTGGACCTGAACATCACCGAATCGGCGGACAGCAGGCTCCAGCGCCTGACCGCCCTCGTCTCCCCCAGCGTGAGCCGACCGGTATTGAATGCGCGGACGCCGGCCCGTCTCAACACGGCGGGTCAGTATGTCATTTGCGTCACCGGGGACAACTCGACCGGGACGCGGCACGTCTTCGCCAAGGTGGACACTGCGCCGCTCGAAACTCTGGACCCGCCCCTGCACTGCCCGTGGACCTACGCGACGACGTCCGGCGCCTGGGCTTTCGACCATTCAAATGACCTCGAGCTGCCCGTCGTCGCCCTCGAGCAAGAAAACGTGTTGACCGTTTGGAACGACTGGGGCAACGACGGTTACCTGGCGCGCTGCGTCCGCTTCACGCCCTACGCCGCGGACGGCACCGAGTGCATGGGCTACGGGGGATCGGGCTCGGGTTCGAGCTGGTCCGGGCCGCTCGCCCTGCGCGCCTTGCCCCTCAAGGGAGAGCTGAGCCGCTGGGCGGGAATGCCCGAAGCGCTCCGCTTCAGTGTCGCCGGGGCCGCGAACCTCAAGTGCCAGAAGTGCACCGCTCTCAACGGCGCCTGGGTCATCCGCTTCGACCGCGAGCACCCGGACAAGTGTCGCTGGATTTGTTCGCTCCCGGTCAACCTCTTCAGCACCAAGGGCGCCAGTGTCTGGCGCCTCAGCCACCATCCGGCCGACGGCTACTGGTATCTTGACGTGCTGAGCAACATCGATCAGGCGCCGGGCGCCTGGATCGCCTACCGCCGCCACGAAAGCGCCTGGGACAGCGCCGGCGCCAACGAGATGCACCTAGTCGCCAGCTCGGCCGGACTGTGCGAGCTGCCCGCGAAAGTCCTTCTCCTGCCCGCCTGATCATGGAACTGCCGCTCTGCCAGTTTCGCATGCCGGCCGAATCCGGCCTGCAGCTCTGCTCGTCGCCGTTGCTCAAGATCAACGGTCCTTTCCCCGCTGATCTGTGCGGCGCCTGCCCCGCGCCGGACCGCGCCCATGGGGAGGTCGTGCCCGGGCCGCGCTTGCCCTGCCTCTATCGTGGCAACCCGGCTGACGCCGGCGCCAACGGGGCGCCACGCCACGAAGAGCGGCACGCGCTTGAGGCGCATTCCTGCGGCAAGCATGGCCTCTGCACTCCCCTCACGCCGGCGCCCGGAACGCGCTGCTGCGCGACGTGCCCGGATTACAAGCCGCGCTCCGGCGCCCCGGGCGCCGCCGAGAACTCCGTCGCGACGATGACGCGTCTGCTGCGCGGTCCGCGCCGCGATTGGCCTCCCGACTGGCCCTACTGGGGCACGGCCCTCGAAGCCCATCGTCAACTTGCCGCCGAGTTCGCCCGGGCGCTGCCGCCTTACCCGGAGGAAAAGTATGCCGGCCGCGGTATCGTCATCCTCGGCGGCGGCGCCTTTTTCGCCGGCGTCTACGTCGCCGTCCGCATGATCCGCCACTTCGGCTGCCGCCTGCCCATCGAGGTTTGGCATCACGCGCCGACCGAACCGGTCGTCGAAACCTGGCTGCGCCCGTTCAACGTCCGCTGCCGCGATCTCGACGAGCACATGGAGCGCGTCGCCCCCAGCCGGCTCAAGGGCGGTTGGACGAGCAAGTTTTATGCGGTCCTCCATTCCTCCTTCGAAGAGGTTTTCTACATGGATAGCGATTGCTATCCCGTGGGAGACCTGACGACGCTCTTCGACGACGACCACAGCGGCACGGTCCTTTGGCCCGACTTCTGGAGCGCCGACGGCCATCTCCGCCGGCACGTCTACAACGCAACCCCCACCGGCAGTCCCCCCCTCAGCGGCGGTCAGTTCCTCATCGACAAGCGACGCCGTTGGTCCGAGCTGCAGCTCGCCCAGTGGTGGAACGAGCGGGCCGACTACTCCTACAGGCACGGCTTCGGCGATCAGGACGTCCTGCGCGGCGTGCTGGAGCAGCGCCACACGCCGATCACCTTCTATGAGAGACAGCCGCGCTGGGACCGGGTCGCCTTCCTCTTCTGCGGCCCGGACGGCCGCACGCCCCTTCTGGTACACCGCTGCGATGACAAGTTTCGCCTTCCCCTCGCGGCGCTGAAATGCCACGTCCCCGGGGCCGACAAGCTTTATCTTGGCCAGGTCCGCACCGCCGAAACCACCTACCAGCCAGGCCTCCCTGGCGAAGACCTCGCCTTCTCCTACTTCCGCGAGTTCAAGCGACGCTGGTTCGACCACGAGCCCGCCCGCTTTCGCCCCGGCCGCGACGACGCCTGGCTCTGGGAAGAAGTCGTCTATCAAAACATCTATCGCTTGCCGGATACGCTGCCGGCCGGTGCCCTTGTCGTCGCCGTCGGCGACGAGATCGGCGCCTTCGCCCACGCCGCGTGCCGCCATGGGGCTGCCGAGGTTTTGCTTTTCGAAGACGATCCGGAAATACCGCGCCGCAACCTGCGCTACTGGGGCGAGCGCGTGGCGGTCGTCGCCGGCGAGCGGTTGCCCGATTCGACTCGCCCCGTCCATCTGCTCAAGCTGAGCTGCGGGCGGCGTCTGTGGCGGCTTCTGACGGACGCGCGCGATCTCTCGTTCTGCCGGAACATCATCGGCGATTATGAGCTACGTGATGAAACGGACCGCGCGCGCGACCTCGCGGAGCTTTGCGCTCTGCTCGGCCGCCACGGTTTCAAGGTCCGCACGCAGCCGTTGTCCGACCAACGTGGCCGGTTCTTCGCGATGACGCCATGACGCGATACGAGATAATATGGTTTGGAAGGAGGCGATCATGAACCAATCGCTCGGTGAATTGCCTGATTTCTACCGATTCGTGGGCGAAAAAGTACAGAAGGGGGAAGCCGCCCTGTCGCCGGAACAAGTTCTCGACGAATGGCGATCGCTCCACCCGAACGCCGCAATGGAAGAAGACGATGTTGCGGCGCTCCAAGAGGCCATCGATGACATTGAAAAGGGCGACACGGGTGTACCTTTTGACCAGTTTGACAAGGACTTTCGCAGACGACACGGATTTCCGCCCAAATCATGAAGCGGCTCGTCCGAATCACCGCAAGGGCCCGCGCCGACGTGGACGCCATCTTCGTCTGGTTGGCCCGGCGTTCGCCGCAAGGCGCGCAAACCTGGTACGACGCCTTCTTCGAGGCAGTCGCAGGCATCGCCGCGGACCCAGACCGCTATTCGCTCGCGGCGGAGGTCCTATCCCGTTGGAATCGGACAATCCGACAGGCGTTTTTCAAGACTCCGCGCGGCAGAAGGTATCGCATTCTCTTTGAGGTAACGGAAAAGCACGTCATCATTCTGCGCGTTCGTGGTCATGGCCAACCGCCGCTCAGACCGCGCGATCTCCCATCCATCTGACCGGAAGAGAACAACCTGAGCCAGGAATCCCTTCGCCAGGAATCCCTTCGCCAGCGCCCGTCACCGCCAGCGGAAGAATCGCAGCGCGATGGCAAAGCTGATCCCACCCCACGCGGCCAGGATCGCCAGCTTGCCGGCGATGTCGGCGAAGCCGGCGCCGTCGAGCATCACGGCGCGCAGCGAATCGTTGAGCGCCGTCAGCGGCAAGGCCTGGATCAGCGGCTGGATCTCGGCGGGGAAACGTTCGCTCGAGAAGAAGACGCCGGAGAGGATCCACATCGGCAGCATCACCAGGTTCATCAGGCCGGAGACGGCTTCGTTCGTCCTGGCCCGACTTGCGACCAACAGGCCAAGGCCGGCGAACGACGCGGCGCCGAGGAAAATGACGACGAGGAGCGTGAAGACGGAGCCTTGCACGCCGACGGCGAAGGCGAACCAGGCGAAGAGGAGGAGCGTGAGCACCTCGGGGATCATGAAGAGGAGACGGGACAGCATCAAGGCGAGGAGGAAGTCGCTGCGCCGCATTGGTGTCGCGAGGAAGCGCTTGAGCAGCTTGCGGACGCGCAGGTCGACGACGACGAACCCGACGCCCCAGAGCCCGCCCCCCATCAGATTCATGCCGAGAAGGCCGGGAACGAGGAAGTCGATGTAGCGCGAGCCGGGCTGCTCGAAGGCGCGGTCGCTCGTCGGCAGCACGTCGCCCGGCGTCTTGGACCGCACCAGCACGTCGTCGACCAGGTTGCGGGCCGCGACGCTCTCGGTCCGGTTGGGGTCGTACCAGTAGAGGAGGCGCGGACCGTCCTTGTCGCGGGACATCTCGATGAGCAGCTCGGTTCGGGCACGCTTGAGTCGTTGTCGGGCCTCGGCTTCCGGTTTCTCTTCCACGTCGAAACGTTTGTCGGCGCCCAGGACGCTGACGAGATCAGGAGCCGAGCCTTCGATCACGTCGATCGTGAACTTCTCGACCGGCTTGGTGCGGAAGGCGATGCCGAGCGCGACCGTCATGAGGAGCGGGAAGCCGTAGACCCAGAAGACGGCTTCGGGGATGCGGAAGAACTCCTTGAGCCGGGCCTGCGTCAGCTGCCAGAGAGGAGACCAGCGGGATTGGGCCATGTCGTTTTCCTCGGCGTGACCGCCTCGTAGTCGACTCGCTCCGCGCGTCGACTACTTTGCGCCGTTCTCGTCGCGCAGGTGGCGGCCGGTAAGGGCGACGAAGACGTCTTCGAGCGTGGCGGAGCGGATGGTCAGGTCCGCCAATTCGAGGCTGCCGGCGCGGAGGTAGTCGAGCAAGCCGGGGACGACCAGGCGCGGCTCGCTCACCGTCAGGCTGATCAGCTCGCCGTCATGGCGCAATCCGGTGGCCGAGGGGAGCGTTTGCAGGGCCGCCTCGTCCAGCGGCGGATTGCCGCTGACGCGGAAATCGACAACGTGGTCACCGCCGATGCGGGCGATCAGCTCGCGCGGCGTGCCGAGGGCGATCACCTGGCCGTGGTCGACGATGGCGACGCGGTCACACAGCCGCTCCGCCTCGTCCATGGCGTGCGTCGTGAGGAGGACGGTACGGCCGCGATTGCGGAACTCGCGGATCACGTCCCAGAGCTGCCGCCGCGATTGCGGGTCGAGGCCGGTCGTCGGCTCATCCAGGAAGAGCAGCTCGGGATCGCCGACGAGAGCGCAGGCTACTGCGAGGCGCTGCTTCTGCCCACCGGAGAGCTTCTCGTAATAGCTGCGTTCCTTCTCCTCGAGGCTGACGCGGGCGATCGCCTCATCGGGTGTAATGCCGTTTTGATAGAAGCTGCGGAAGAGCGTGAGGATCTCGCGGACAGTCAGCTTGTCGGAAAGGCGCGTTTCCTGGAGCGAGATGCCGATGCGCTCGCGCAAGGCCCTCTCGTGGTCGCGCCAGTTCATGCCGAGCAGCTCGACATCGCCGGCCGTCGGGTCGAGCAGGCCTTCGAGGATCTCGAGGGTGGTGGTCTTGCCGGCGCCGTTAGGGCCCAGGAGGCCGAAGCATTCGCCGGTCTCGACGCGCAGGTCGAGTCCGCGCACGGCCTCGACGGGTGGCTTGGCGGGGTAGGTCTTGCGCAGTCCGGTGCACTGGATCGCGAGAGGCATGCCGGGCATTATAGGAACGAGGCGCGGCGGTTCAGCGCGGCGGCCAGAGCACGAAGCTCGTGAATATCGACGGCGCGGGTCGCTTCTTCGGCTAGAATGCTAGCGTCTTTCCCCCGAGGAGCCGCCATGCCATCGCCGTTTCCGGGAATGAATCCGTACTTGGAGCAAGAAGATGTCTGGCAAGACTTCCACGAGGCCATCATCCCAGCGCTCCGCGATGCGCTCAGCCCTCAGGTGAGTCCGCATTACATCGTCAAGATCGAAGAACATCTCTACATCCATGAACCGCCCGCAAATAAGCGATTCTTGGTGGGCCATGCCGATGTCAGCGTGGCGAGCAATCCGCACAGTGAGCCGGGCGCCTCCGCGAGAGTGGCGATCGCCGCGCCTCCCACGCGCGTCTTGCTTCCATCGGTCGAGATCGAGTCCGAAAGCTACCTTGAGATTCGCGACCGCATTAGCCGCGAGCTCGTGACCGTCATCGAGCTTCTCAGTCCAACCAACAAGCGGCCCGGCTCCGACCGCGAGCAATACCTCGCCAAACGCGCCAACCTGCTCCGCAGCGCCGCCCACCTTGTCGAGATCGATCTCTTGCGCGGCTGGCCGCGGATGCCCCTGGAGAAGAGGGCCGATTGCGATTACTATGTGCTCGTCAGCCGTGTCGACGAGCGGCCGGAAGCCGGGTTCTGGCCTCTGAAGATCCGCGACCCCCTACCCAACGTCCCCGTTCCATTGCGCGGGTCCAGCCCCGATGTGCTCCTTCCTCTTCAAGAGACGCTTCACGCCGTCTACGACCGCGCCTACTACAAGGACTACATCTACCAGGGAACGCCGAACCCGCCGCTGTCCGAAGCGGATAGCGCCTGGGCCCGGTCCGTTATCGACGACGCATCACGCTGATCCACACGAATTCTTCAGGAAACCACAGCATGCCGCGCTGGACGTCAACCCTCGCTGCCTTTGCCCTCTTCGCGGTCCTGGCCCCCGCCGATGACCTCTTCCCTCCCGGCGAAGGCATCGATCTCGATGAGGCCATCCCCGCCAACGAGCGCGGCATCCTCTCCCTCGCCGAAGGCAAAGACGGCCGCATCTATGGCGGAACCACCGGCCGGGCGGCGCATCTCTTCGCGTATGATCCGATGAAGGCGAAGGTCGAGAGCCTGGTGCGGTTGCCGGGGGGTATCGGCCTGGCGTATCAGCTCGTCGCCCTGCCGGATGGCTCGTTCCTCACGGGTACGCAAGCCGATCCGACCGGCACGGCCGTGAAGACGGACCCGAAGGAAGTCGGCAAGCTGCTGCAAGTCATCGTGGCGCCGGGAAAGCCGGCCGTCGTGCGCGAGCTGGGTCTCCCGGTCCCCGGCCAGGGCATTTACACGCTCGCATTCGATGAAACCTCGCAGACGCTCGTCGGCAATACCTGGCCCGACGGTCACTTCTTCTCCTACTCGCTCAAGACGAAGAAGATGCAGGACCACGGCCCGCTCGCCGGCTATCGCACCTTCGAGACTCCGGCGCATGCCAAGGACCTGAACCGGCACACGAAGGACGAGATTCGCTATCCGCGGCAGGTCTCGAAGGCGATCCTGATCGTTCCCGGGCTGGGCGCGATCACCGCCGGAGCGGACGGTTTCCTGCACCAGTTCGACTTTGTCGCGGGCAAGGTGACAAAGCTCAAGACCCAGCTCCCCGCCATGCCCGGACGCGAAAGCTGGTGCAGCATCGACGCCGCCATCGTCTTCCCGTCGCGCGGCGAGGATGACCCGACCCACGTCCTGGGGGGCACGAGCGACGGTTACCTGTTCGAGCTGCGCTTCTACGGCAAGGACAAGATCGAGCTGCGCAACCGCGGCCGCGCCTTCTCCCAGCCGCGCCTCGCCGCCCTCGCCTTCGGGCCCAGCCGGGACAAGGACAAGCGTGGCCAGACGATCATGGGCATCGCCGGGCCCGCGAGCGCCGTGCCGCGCTGGGTCGCGCTGAGCCGCGGCGCGAAGACGTCGTCGGTGATTCCCGGCCCCGTGCCGCTAGTGGACGGCGTCAACAGCATGTCCACCTTCGGCGCCATGTGCAACGCGAGCGACGGCTCCCTCTACGCCGGCGAGAGCGACCGCATCGGCCGCCTGATCCGCTACCGGCCCGCGTCGCTCATCTCCCCCAAAAAGCCCAAGCCCGCCCCACCACGCGAGGAGAAGAAAGAGGCGCCCGAGCCCGAGAAACTCACGCCGCTGCCCGGTTGGGTCGTGTTCGCCCCACCGGGGACCACCACCGACGGCTCCGGCTACACCGCGATCAACATCGGCAAGGACGGCAAGGTCTACGTCGGCGCCGCACGCTACGGCGGCTACGCCTGGCTCCTCCGCTTCAACCCGGAGACCAAGAGCTACTTCATGGAAAAGGTCGTCAACATGCGGCAGATCACCGGCGAGAACCTGAGCGGCATCTGCACGCAGGGGAAAATCCACGCCATCATCATCATCGGGCCCGACGGCCGCATCTGGTTCGCCACCAAGCAGGCGCATGAGGTCTTCGGTACGCGCCCCGAATACGGCGAAGGCGAAGAGAGCTACCCCGGCGGCCACCTCTGCTACTTCGACCCCAAGACCGGCTTTTCCAAAAGCGTCGGCATCCTGAAGCGGCATGAGGGTCTGATGGGCGGAGCGATGGACAAGAAACGCAACAAGCTCTATTACCGCTCCGAGCCGCGCAACTACTTCCTCGTCTACGACGTGGAGACCGGTAAGGTCGAGGACCGCGGCCACCAGGGCGCCAACTGCCGCTACATGGCCATCGACAAGGACGGCGCAGTCTACTCCCCCGGCCGCGGCGCCTACCTGAGCCGCTACGATCCGGAGACGGGTTACCTGGAAGAGCTGAAGGTGAAGCTCGAAGGGCCGGGGCACTACGCCGCCCCATACGTCATTCAGATGGGGCCTAACGGCAAGCTCTACGGCGCCGGGACCAATCACCCGTGGATCATCGAATACGACGTCGACAAGCTGAAGAGCGGGATGTTTCCCGAGGTGACGGCGCGCAACGTGGCGCCGGCCGCTCCGAAGGGCATCCCCATCCACGACATCCACGCCGGCATCTTCGGCAAGGACGGCCGCTTCTACTATCCGCTCAACACGATGGCGCTCGGCCTCTCCGGCAAGGTGGAGAAGCAGCTCCGCATCATGCGCTTCGACCCGGCGACGAAGAAGGTGGAAACGGTCGGCATCCCCGATCTCTCATCGCTGGACGAGAGCAAGGTGAAGCACGCCTACGTCCGCGAAGGCGCCAAGTACGAGATGTACTACACCCAGGGCATGACGGTCGGCGAGGACGGCTCGCTCTACGTCATGTGCATCTATCCACAGCTGAACGTGGTCTGCTTCCCGAAGTTGACGGCGCCGCGGTGAGAGCTTTGCCACAGCTACGGCACACGGACAACAGGAGGGCGCTTCTGTGAAGAATCGTTGGCTCCTCGAGCAGGACAACGAGGGCGAGATCTACACGCTACCCTCGGTGGACCGTGCCACGATTGACCGTGTCATCGGTTCGTTCGATGGGTCGGCCAGGTTCTACTGCTGCCTTTGCGACACTTCCGATGACAGCTGCCTTTGGTGCGTCGGTGAGCCAGACCGGCGTATCGTTGAGGGCCGACTAATCGATGGGCCGAGGATCCGCCATTTCGTGCTCCGGCGCAGCTCCGGCGGCAATCGTCCGGTCAAAGTGTGTTACGGCGCCGAGCCGGCGGAGGTGGTCACCGTTGCGAGCGCCGAGATCCTGACCGCCGCGGACGCACTGTCCGTTTTCGACGCGTTCCACCGGGACAAGTCCATCCCGGGCGATTTCGAGGCGAGGCCAAAGGTGTGCTTGTTCGGGTCGAACTCCTCCAGGTAAGAAGGCTCGACCATGGCTTTGGTATGATTACACAGCCTGACCGTCGTGAGGGCATCCCATGAACAGCGACACCGAACGCCAACAAAACCAGGTCGCCTTTCGGCGCCTGAGGGACTTCATCCGGCAGACGTATCCGGCCGGCCGCTTCGTCGCCATCGGGGGAGGCGCGATCCTCGCGGATGCCGCCGATTTCCCTCACTTGGACGCTCGTCTACAAGAACTCGGACATGGCTCGACCGACGTCCTTGTGGTGCAAGCCGGAGTCGACTACCCGGAGAGGGCCGTCATCTACATCTGACGCGAGCCGCTCGTGACGCCCGCACTTTCCGAACAACGGAATGCCTACAAGGGGTCGCCTCTGCGCCCGTGGGTGCGTCTGCGCCTGGTTGAGAAGGACGGCGCCCCTCATGATGTGCAGGTCATCGCCGACACAGGCAATCCGTTTGCCGTCATCATCAGCGAAGCGGCGATGGCCAAGCTAACCCGCATTTCTCACTGCACCAACGAAACAAGACCGCTCCTCGGGACGTAAAGAATTGTGACGTCAAATCGTTACGGCCCACGGAAGGAGCGGTCTTGTTATGACAGAGTGTATCCCGGCCTTTTTCTCTTTCCAGGACCTCGGCCAGCGCGAAGTTGTCGCTGGTTTCAATGGCGGCAAAGTCACCTCAGACGGTGGCGCCTTGTTGCTGCGGGAGGTCGAAGACAAGTTCCGGTTCGTCGAGCAGTTCGCACGCTGCTTCACCGACCACCGCGACCCGGAGGCGATCGAGCACTCCGTGGTCGATCTGCTCAAGCAGCGCGTCTTCGGCCTGTGCCTGGGCTACGAAGATCTCAACGACCACGACCGACTGCGGCTCGACCCCCTGCTGGCCGTCCTCGTCGGCAAGAAAGATCCGCAGGGCAACGATCGGCTGCGCAAGCGCGACCAAGGCAAGGCCTTGGCCGGCAAGAGCACGCTCAACCGCTTGGAACTGACGCCGGTCCGCGCCAGCGCCGGGAGCCGTTACAAGAAGATCAGCGCCAGCCTCGACGCCATGCAAGGCTTCTTCGTCGAGGCCTTCCTGCAACAATACGTCGTGCCGCCCAAGGAGATCGTCCTCGACGCCGACGCCACGAACACGCCACTGCACGGTCATCAACTGGGCCGCTTCTTCCACGGTTACTACGACGAGTATTGTTATCTGCCGCTGTACATCTTCTGCGGCGATCATCCGCTGCTGGCGTTGCTGCGGCCGGTCGACATCGATGGCTGCGTCGGCCTGCGCAAGCACCTGGAGCGGATCGTGGCGCGGCTGCGCGAGTGTTGGCCGGAGGTACGTATCCTGGTGCGTGGCGACAGCGGTTTTTGCCGCGAGCATCTCATGCGTTGGTGCGAAGACAACCGCGTCGACTTCCTGTTCGGCATGGCGAAAAACAAGCGTTTGCAACGCATTCTGGGCGCAGAGATGCACGCGGCTCAGCAGCAGTTCGTGGCAACGAAAGAGGCGGCGCGGGTCTTCAAGGACTTCCCGTATCGCACGCACAAGAGCTGGAGCCGCGAGCGTCGCGTCGTGGGCAAGGCCGAGCATTTGGACAAAGGCGCCAATCCGCGTTTCGTGGTCACGTCGCTGACGAGCGAAGCGCTGGCGGCGGCGCCGCTCTACGAGGAGAAGTACTGTGCGCGCGGCAACATGGAGAACCGCATCAAGGAGAAGAAGCTGTATCTGTTCGCCAACCGCGTCAGTTGCTCGACGATGCGAGCCAATCAGATTCGCGTCTGCCTGTCGACGGTGGCATACATCCTGATGCGTGCACTGCGTGAGTACGGTCTGCAGGGCAGCGAACTGGCCCAAGCGCAATGCGACACCATCCGGACCAAGTTGCTCAAGATCGGCGGCGTCATTACGACCACGGTGCGACGCGTGGTCTTGGCGTTGTCGGAAGCGTATCCCTTCCGCGCTCTGTTCCATCACGTCTGGCAACGGCTGCGTGAACTGCCCGCTGTCGCCTTCGCGGCGTCTTCGTTGCCAGCCTCGGCCGCGAGCGACAGCAGTTGAACCTTGTCCGCCTCGTGAAATCAGTTCGTCCGTTCGTCTCTGCGTCCGTGGTGCGCCTGCGTCGTGGCTGAGGCGTGGTCGAGCAGCCAGCTATCCTGCACAACCGGCGTTCCGATCCGTCCGCCAGCTTTCCAAGGCCATCGCAAACACGGAATCGGTACAAAAACCCCAGTCGCCAGTCTTAAGAAGAGGGGTGGTGAGAAATGCGGGCTAAAGCTTCGAAGCGCCCCGGACGTGAACACGAACTTCGGCGAGCTACAGGGCGGTTGGGTTCACGTTCAGATGCCTGAACTCGGCATCGACAGCGAAATCATCGGATACGCGAGCGACACCGTGGTTTCATCAACTCAGGCAAGCAGTCCCGACTTTGCCGGTCTCGCGGGCCTCGCGCTCGTGCGACTCCTCGAATACGGTGGAAACGCCGATTGCTTTTGGCTCAAGGCGTCGGCAAAGAACGCCCCGTCCTCTACACCACCTGCTCCGCCCGCACCGCGCTGATGCGATTCGCCTCGTCGACGAAGACGATCTTCGGATGGAACTGCTGCGCCTCGGCGTCCTCCAGGAGAGTGAAGCTGGCGATGATGACCAGGTCGCCGGGCGCGACGAGTAACGCCGCCGCCCCGTTGGCGCAGACGACGCCCGAGCCGGCTTCGCCGAGCATGGCGTAGGTGCGGAAGCGCGTGCCGCGCGTCACGTTCCAGACGTGAACTTCTTCGTAGGGGATGATGTCGGCCGCGTGCAGGAGACGCTGATCGAGCGTCAGACTCCCCTCGTAGTCGACGTTGGCTTCGGTGACCGTGGCCCGATGAATCTTCGATTTCAGCATGAAGCGGTTCATGCTGGAATTGTAGCGACGCGAGCCCCACTCCCGTAGGAGGCGGGGATTACGGGGGCTCATGACAGGCCCCACCTCACGGGCTCGCCTCCTTCACGCGGCGAAACAAACGCCCGATGGCGTGAAACGCTTCGATGGCGCCGTCTCGTCCCACCACGAACGTGAACGGCGCTTCCACCAGCGGCCCCTCGTTGGCAAGGAAGGTCTCTTCTTGAAAATGCTCGAGCGGACAGCGAACCTTGCTCCAGAGCCACATCAAGCGGCCCTTCTCCACTTCCACTTTGCACGTCCCGTACGCCGCGTCTTCATAGGTCCCCGCGTACGCGGTCGCCGGCCGCGGCAGCTTGGGATCGCTCTTCTCGCGCAGCGCCTTGGCACGCGCCGCTTCCGCACGCTCGCCTTGCTCGAACAGCTCGAGGTAATGGGAATCCCAGTCTTTCGCAGGCGCTTTCAGAAACAGATCGATGATGCTATTGCTCAGCGCGACGTTCGCCAACCCGCCGTCGAGGTTGTTCAGGATGGCGATGCCGAGCCGTTCCGCGGGGACGAGGGTCAGATGAGCGCGGAAGCCGTCGATCGAGCCGCCGTGCATCAGGAGCAGCTTGCCGCGGTAGTCCTGCACGATCCAGCCCATGCCGTAGTGCAAAAAGAGCGTCTCCGGGTTGAGCGCCTTCAGGGCGCCCGTGCGCCGCAGCGTTACCTGCGGCGTGTGCGGCTCGGCGAGATTCTCCCTCGAGATCAACCGTTTTCCTTTCCAGGTCCCGTCCCCGAGTTGAAAGCGCAGATAGTTGGCGAGATCCTTGGCGGTCGCGTGCACGGAGCCGGCGGGATAGGCGCTGGCCATAGGGAAGCGCGTAATGACGGACGGCTTGCCGGCGGCGTCCTTGCGGTGCGGGCTCGCCAGGTTGGCCGCCTTTGCCGGGAAGAGGCAGCTTGACGACTTCATCTCGAGCGGTTCGAGGATGCGCTTCTGCACGAAATCCTCCCAGGAAGCCCCCGACGCCGTGCCCACCGCGGCGCCCGCGGCGTCGAAGAAAACGACCTGGTAGCGGAACGAGGCGCGGAACGGCTGATCGAGGTCGAGCTTGCAGGCGTGGCGGATGCGCTCCTCGAGGCCCCAGCCGCTGCCGTACCAGAGGAGGTCGTGCGCGGCGACGCCGGTGCGGTGGCAAACAACATCGCGCAGCGTGACGGCCGCGTCGGCGAGCGGGTCGGTGAGACGGAAATAAGGGACGTGCTTGCGGACGAGATCGTCCCAGCGCAGCTTGCCTTCGTCGACCAGCATCCCCATGGCGAGAGTGGTGAACGACTTGGTGCAGCTGGCAATGGGGAAAACGGTGTCCGGCGTCACGGTTTCCGGCTTGCCCGCCTCACGGACACCGAAGCCGTTCAGGTAGACGATCTTGTCTCCTTGCACCACGACAAGCGCGAGGCCGGGAATGCGCCAAGACTTCATGGTCTGGCGAACGAGGTCATCGATGTCCCTGGCGGACTGGGCGTGCAGCGAACCTGGCAAGGCGACGAGAGAGCCGAGCGCGAGGAGCAGGATAGAGGCGCGCATGGGTTGGTCCGGAGCAGAAAAAAAGGCCGGGTCTTGCGGCGAAGACCCAGCCTTTTCGAGATCGAAACGGGTCGCGCTGGCGCGACCGAAGCGTACGGAGCGCAGCGATCAGAGGCCGTATCGGGTCTCGGGGACCATGCCAATGGCGCCGCCACAGAAGCCGAACTTGCCACCGCCGCCAATGTTGAGGCCGCCACCGATGTTGAAACCGCCGCCGCCACCGATGTTGAAGCCACCACCACCGATGTTGAAGCCACCGCCACCGATGTTGAAGCCGCCGCCACCGATGTTGAAGCCGCCCCACCGCCACCACCGATGTTGAAGCCACCGCCACCACCGATGTTGAAGCCACCGCCGCCGATGTTGCCGCCGCCGCCACCGAGGTTGAAGCCACCGCCGCCGATGTTGAAGCCACCACCACCACCGATGTTGAAGCCGCCACCCCGAGTGCCGCCACCGCCGATGTTGAAGCCACCGCCACCGAGTGCGCCGCCACCGCCAAGGTAACCCTGCAATCCTGGAATGTTACCAAAGCTACCGCCGCCACCGACGTTGAACCCACCACCGATATTGAAGCCACCGCCACCGACGTTGAAGCCGCCACCACCGACGTTGAAGCCACCGCCGCCGATGTTGAAGCCGCCACCACCGACGTTGAAGCCACCGCCGCCGATGTTGAAGCCGCCACCGCCGATGTTGAAACCGCCGCCACCGACGTTGAAGCCACCCACGTTCCCGGAGTTCCCGATATTTCCGAGATTACCAAGGTTTCCGAGATTCCCGAGGTTCCCCGTGTTGCCCGTATTTCCCGTATTCCCCGTGTTCCCAACGTTTCCTACATTCCCGACGTTCCCGGTGTTTCCCGTGTTTCCGGAATTGCTGCCACCGTTGGAGAGCGGTGGAATAGCGGGAACAGCCTTCGGATAGGTGCGGAGAAGTTTGGGTTGAGCGTCCAGTTGAGCCTGACAAAGAACAAGAGCGCCGAGCGCCAAAGAAACCTTGAGCGATGTCTTCTTCATGAGTTCCCTCGCGGTGTTAGGGCCTGGACAAAGCGGATCTATCGCGACTTTGGCCAAGCCGCCAACCCTTCCCTCGGATATCGACAAGAATGCTCCCCCGAGGTTTCCCAAAGGGGGAATCGACATGGCTTTTGAAGCGATCTGCTGTCGTTGCACCAGGACGACAGAGGTCGACGGTGTATTGTGAACGCTTGCGCCACCCGCCGTCAAGAAGAAACCCTCACATTTTTTTCAGGCGGTGGGAATGCGTCCTGTTTTCCTTCCACTTTCTTGCGAACCTGGCCTTGACACAAAACCGCCTCGTTGTATTGTCCGCCACCCTTTTCATGCATCGTTGAATCGCAACACCACAGGCGCGCCCGGCTCATGGGGGAACACGAGCCGGCGGCGTCCCATGGGGTTCGGGGGCCTCGAAAGTGGTTCGCGTGCGCAGGCCGGCGCGGGGCAGACCCGCGTTGCGGCGGCGGCGGGGAACCGCTCCCCCTTCGGCGCGAAGGAGTAGCGGCTTATGCGCAAGCTCGTCTGCTTGGCTATCGTGGCGGCATTGCTCGGGGGGATTCCGACGTCGGCGCGGGCCCAGAATAATTTCCCCGTTCCGCCCGTCGATTTTACCGGACCGTTGAGCCATCCACGCTACGAGACCGGCGGCTTCTTTGTCGCCATCGAGGGTTTGTTCCTGCGGCAAAACCGTCCGCTCCAGAACGAGCCGATCGCGTTTCGCGGCATCGTCGACGGGGATGGCTCGATCACCGGGCAGGCCCCCGGCACATTCGCCGGCTCGGGGCAGCTGGCGCTGTCGACCTCGCAGCTGCGCGGCCCCGGAACCTATCAACCCGGCTGGGACCTCACGGTGGGCTGGCTCTTCGAAAACGAAGTGGCGATTCAGGCCAACTGGAAGCACCTACTCGAGGGGCGTTACGCCGCCACGGCCACCCTGGCCCCGCGCGGCGCTCTCAACAACGTCGGCCTCATTGACACCTTCCTCACCGCCGGCGTCTACAACTTCCCCATCGAGTTTGCCGGTAATCCGCAAAACGTGAACGCCGGAAACACGGGCGCGACCTTCGGCATCTGGAATGCCGCCACGCTCATGCAGGAGCAGTTCCTGCAACGCTTCGACATCTACGAGATCAGCGGACGGTTCCCGCTGGCGCAAACCGACAATCATCGTTATTACGGCCTGGCCGGGCCGCGCATCGTCTGGTTCTGGGAGCGATTCCTGTGGCGCACGGTCGACGCGGACCTTACCGGCAATTCCGGGCCGAACACGACCGCCGACTACACCAACGTCGTCTCCAACCGGCTCTACGGCGTTCACTTCGGCGTCGGCCACGACTGGTTCCTGGGCGACACGCCTGTCGGCGCCTTTTCGTGGACGATGGATTGCGAGGGCGGCCTCTACATCGACTTCGCGAAGCTCCGGGCCAAGTACGAGCGCGGCGATCGCGCCATCGCCGCTTCCCGGGCTCGCAACGTCTGGTCGTTCGTCCCCGGGGCCGAGGTGAACCTCAAGCTCTGGTGGTTCCCCTGGGAAGGCGTGCAGATGTCCGTCGGCTATGACTTCATGGCCTTCTTCAACACCTGGTCCTCGCCGCAGCCCGTCGACTTCAACATGGGCGCCATCGATCCTCAGTACAACTCCGGCACGTTCCGCTGGCTGCACGGCTTGCAGTTCGGCATCGCCTTCGTGTTCTGATGATGGTCCCACAGGCGTCGCCGCACGACGCCCCACCGCGACAGAGGCGTTGGCCCCGGTTCTTTGCGAACCGGGGCCAATGCTTTTGTCGGCTTTCGCCGCTTGCCCCTTTCCCCCTTCGTCCCTCGCCCCTCGCTTCTCGTCCCTCTATAATCCCCTCGTCATTGAGCATTTACCCGGCCGAACGGCGCCCCGCGGGCGCCTGGCACGAAGGAGCTGATGCATGGCTGAGGACCAACTGGGGCAACGGAAAGACACCGCCCGCACTCCCTGGACGAAGATCTTTTCCACGTTCAAGGTGGCCCTGGACATCAAAAAGCTCTTGCTGGCGGCAGCCGGTATCGTGGTCATGGCCTTCGGCTGGTATGTCCTGTCGTGGATCTTCTTCAGCCTGGGCGGGACGACGCCTCCCCAGTGGAAAGACTACGAGCCGCAGAAGGGCGCCGATGCGAAAGCCAAGGAGGAGGGCTGGCAGGCCTTCAAGTCCGCCCGCGTGCGCTGGAATCTGCGCTATCAACTCGCCGGCCCTGCTGACAACCACCGGGTCGACGCGCTGGACTTTCTCCTGGACAGTTCCCTGGAAGAGTTCGAGGCGTATGAGTACATCCGCAGCCATATGAGCTTCGATAGCGCCCCGGTCTCCATCAAGTCGGAGGGGGGCGTCGCCTTCCTCGTCATCGATTCGAGCAAGTTCGCGATCGGCCCGCTCAAGGCGGAAGACAAGCTCGACACCCTGACCGGACGTCCGTATCTGGTTCGCGACCTTCGCGTCGTCGACGAGAAGCTCCAGACCATCAGCGTCGGCGGCGCCGTCCTCAAGCTTGAAAAGGCGGACGCCGTACCCCAGTTCGTGGCATTGCTCGCCGACGCCAAGACCCTGGCCCAGATCGAGGCGGAGATCGGCTCGAAAACACCCGAGACGCAGAAGGTCTGGCGCCGCGCCCTCGACGTCTACCTCAAAACCTCCGAGGCCGGCAAGCTCGCCTACAAGCCCCATGGCCGCCTGCGCGTCCTGCCCTGGTTCGAGAACCGCGGCCCCAATCCCTACCTGCTCGTCACCGGCAGCCTCAAGCACCCCGAAGCCGAAGCCAAGCGCGGCGCCCTCGTCGGCTGGCTCGTTTCCGATCAAGCCCCGGTGCTCCTCGAACCGCTCTACAAGTTCCTCAGTCCCGTCGCCTATCTTTTCGCCCCCAACGCCGGCTTCTGGAACCGTCTCTACCTCTTCCTCATCATCGTCTGGACCATCTTCACCTGGTCCTTCTTCGGCGCCGCCATCTGCCGCATGGCCGCCGTGCAGCTGGCGCGCAACGAAAAGGTCGGCCTGCGCGAGGCCCTCGCCTTCGCCCGCCAGCGCTGCCGCTCCTATTTCTTCGCCCCCATCCTGCCCCTCTTGTTCATCGGCCTGCTCACATTCTTCCTCATCATCTTTGGCATCCTGATCGGCCACACCTACTTCTTCGGCGACATCTTCCTGGTGCCGCTGTTCTGGCCGCTGGTCATCGTCTTCGGCCTGATCATGGCGGTCGTCGTCGTCGGCCTGGTCGGCTATCCCCTGATGAACCCGACGATCAGCACGGAAGGGACGGACAGCTTCGACGCACTGAGCCGGTCGTACAGCTACGTCTACCAGGCCCCCTGGCAATACATCTGGTACTCGTTCCTGGCGATCCTCTATGGCGCCGTGCTCGTCTTCTTCGTCGGCTTCATGGGTTCCTTGATGGTCTACCTCGGCAAGTGGGGCCTGGCGCAGGCGCCCTGGCTGGCCAGTTCCGATCCCGCCCGAGACCGCGAGCCCCAATACCTCTTTGTCTGGTCGCCGACCTCGTTCGGCTGGCGCAACCTGCTCATCGGCGACAGCCCGCACGCCGTCGCCACGGAAGCCGTCTCCCCCGGCGGCGTTCCCTTCGTGGAATACAAGATGAGCGACGACTACATGAAGAACATGTCGATCCCCAACTACATCGGCGCCTTCTTCGTCTCGATCTGGGTCTACCTGTTCTTCCTCCTGATCCTTGGCTTCGGCTACAGCTACTTCTGGACAGCCAGCTCTCTGATATACCTCTTGATGAGACGCCACGTCGACGATACCGACCTGGACGAGGTCTATCTCGAAGAGGAAGAAGGCCCGGAGGCGTTCACCCAGGACATGACGACGCCGGCCCCCACGCCCCCCGCGCCCGCCCCGGCGACCACCGGCTTGACGATGGTCGACGCGCCCACCCTGCGCGCCGACACCGGCGTGCCGCCGCCCTCGACTCCAGCAGCCACGGTAAGCCCGCTGGCGCCGCCACCGACTTCATCCGCGAAGGTGACTCAACTCGCGCCGCCGCCGGGCGAGTCGCCGAACCCGGACGGTCACTCCGAGGGGCCGCCCCCGGAGACGCCGCCGCCGGCGGCGCCGTAGCGCTCAAGTCTTGGTCTCCGCTAATAGAATGGGCCACAAAACCGTGCGTTTGTGGCCCATTGCCTTTGAACGCAAGAGGACCCATGCCTCCACGGCCCCAGGATAGGGAAGCCCAGGCAAATTCGAACAAATCTCGACAAAGGCCTTCGCAAGTTCGGGCCTTTTTCTCCGGGGATGGGGATTTCTTTGGGAGGGCTTGGAAAAAGAAGATGCGAAAATGGTTGACAGGACGTAATGAACGTGTTCTAAGAAAGCGTCGTTTGCAACTTCTTCCGCTTCGCTGCCATTGTTTGCCTTTGCTTGCGTTCAGTCCTTTTGTCGCTCCGCGACGGAGCTACAATACCGAGCCGAATCCCTGTTGCTCCGTCGACGGTCCGGGGGGAGCTAGGGTTGCCAATCTGCAAAATCGGTTGATGCGGGAGTGAATAAGCTGCTTGGAGGACCCTTATGCGGCCGTTCCTCTGTATCGCCGTCCTTGTCCTGGCAGCACGGTACCTAGCCGGGTACCCTCGGTACGGCCTATCTGGGCGCGCTGGGTTGCGGCCCGCATCCAAGGGCAACATTCACCTGTGGACCATCCGTTCAACCAGCCGGCAGGGCGAGTTGTCCAGCCTACTTCCGGAGAAAGCCGTCAGTGCGTTTCTTGGCCGTTCTGGTCTGGGCACGGCGACCGCTTTCTTGGTCGGGGCGGATACGATTGATCGAGCCGTTTGGGAGACAGATCGCGCCTTTCACCAGGGCATTTCAGCCGAGACGCCAATTGCCGCAGACAAGATTGACAGCAAAGCCTTCTGGCTCGTTGTCTTCCTCGGCAATAACCGAATCGAGCCTGGGTGGGATGTCGGATATGTAGAGCTTTTGGAAAACACCGTAACGTTCGCATATCGGAAGAAGCCCAGCCGGGATTGCTACCCGGTGCGACATTTCGTCTATTGGGTGCCCCTTGGAAAGCTTGGTCAAGGGTCGCTCACGATAAACCTATTAGACCTCGATCAAAACCAGATCATTTTTTCACGGTATGTCGACCTCGGAACAGGCGCTGCGATGCACGGCGATACGGGAACACCCGAGAAGGGTTCGAGGGTGGCGCGATCGAACATTTACGGTACGGGCGACCCAAAAGTGAGCGCTGCCGGGCGTTTTTGCCGCGAGAAGGGGCCGATCGCGTCTCTGGATGAAATGACTCGATATCGTGCGCCCCTTGGCCCTTCAAATCTCCTCCTGCTCGAAGGGAAGGATCTATCGTCAGTTATCGAACAATCCGCCGATCTCACGGCTCGAGGAAAGAGCATGGATGATACTGCGCAGAGTGGAGAGGATTCATGGCTCTTCGTTAGCTTGGGGCAACGTCCGCAGGGATATTGGGCAGTTGAATCTGTGACCGTCCGACCGGATGCGATCCGTTTTTCATATCGCAGGACCAACAACGCGCTCAACCCTGGGTTGCTGCATTACTATTGGATTCGGGTTGGAAGACTGCCAAGCAACTCCTACCACCTGGAACTCTACGACGCGGACGTGGGTCGTGTATCGGTTATGCGACGTGTGACTGTCACCGGGAACTAGACTAGAGCGCCGGGGCTTCAATGCGATGATGGTCGCGCCTGGGGGCTCGTTCGAATGCTCGGCCGACTAATCTAGCCACAACTCTGAGGAGCCGCACCATGGCGAAGGCAAAAGGGGACATTCTACTTTTCTCAAAAAGTAGAATGTCCCCTTTACTCGCCTTCGCACATCCTCGGCTTCGAATCGATCCCAATCTGGCGGGCGGTGGATTGATGCGGCGACAATCACCACGGGAACGACATCGGGGCGCTGGCGCGGCCGTCTTTGAGTTTTAGCGCTTTGCTCGGCCCTGAGGAAAGGAGCTTCTTCGGGAGCGGCGCCCCATTTCGCACGGATGGTTGGATGCGGCAAGAAGACGCCGTAGGACAAGCTGGGAGCTTGTCCTGCATGGAGAATTGGCCGAACAACGCGGCCTTGATCTAGGTTGCGCCGTCGAGTGAGCCGGCGCCGCCGGACGCGAGGTCATTCGGTTGGGAAGCGACGGCGAGCGGGCCGGACGATATGCTGATCGGCGGGGCCGGAAGCGACCTCGTGATCGGCGAGCCGGGGGCGGACCTGCTCCTCGGCGGGTTGCGAATCGGGCCTGACCATTGTCGCGGTTTTCCTTTTCCTTCAACCGAACCAAGCCATGCCACGACCCATCCTCCTTTACACCGGTCAATGGACGGACCTGCCCCTCGCCGAGCTGGCGCAGAAGGCCTCCGAGTGGGGCTACCAGGGCTTCGAGCTTTGCTGCTGGGGGGACCACTTCGAGGTGCAGCGCGCCCTGGCCGAGGAGGACTATTGCCAGGCCAAGCTCGACCTCCTGGGCCGGCACGACCTGCAGCTCCTCGTGCTCGCCAACCACCGCGTCGGTCAGGCGCTCTGCGACGCCATCGAGCCACGCCACCGCAAGATCCTGCCCGACTATGTCTGGGGGGACGGCGACCCGGCCGGCATCCAGGAGCGCGCCGCGGCCGAGATGATCGCCACCATCCAGGCGGCGCAGCGGCTGGGGGTCGGCGTCGTGGGCGCCTTCACCGGCTCGCCCCTCTGGGCCGGGGTCATGGGTTATCCGCCGCACAACGAGGAGGAAGTGAACGAAGGGCTGCGTCTCTTTGCCGAGCGGGTCAACCCGATCCTCGACGCCTGCGCCGAGGCCGGGGTGCGTTTCGCGCTGGAGATCCATCCGGGACAGGTCGCGTTCGATCTTTACAGCGCGGAGATGGCGCTCGATGCGCTCGAGGGCCGGCCGGAGCTGGGCTTCACGTTCGACCCGAGTCACCTGCACTGGCAAGGGGTCGATCCGGTCGAGTTCCTGCGCCGCTTCCCCGATCGCATCTTTCACGTCCACGTCAAGGACACGGCGCTCACGCTCGGCGGCAAGAGCGGCCTGTTGAACTCCCATCTGCAGCAGGGGGACCCGCGGCGCGGCTGGCACTTCCGCGCGCCGGGGCACGGCGGCGTCGACTGGGAGGCGGTCATCCGCGCCCTCAACGACATCCGCTACGATGGCCCGCTGGCGGTCGAGTTCAAGGATACCGGAATGGACCGCGACTACGGCGCCGAGGAAGCGGCGAAGTTCGTGCGCCGGCTCGATTTTCCTACGGCGGGTTAGGCCGATGCAAAGACGCCAGGGCGCAAAGAGTGTTAGCGTCCTGGCGTCTTTGTCTTGATCGGCTGCGTCCAGAGTTCTGTCTTACACCGTCACCGTTACCGAGTTGCTGGCGCTCCCCAGGAACGCCGACGATCCCAGATACGCGGCCGAGACCGTGTACGTGCCGCGGGCGTAGAAGACCAGGTTGAACGTGACCGTGGCGACGCCGTTGACGACCCGGAGCTGGCCGGTGCCCAGGATCGTGCCGTTGTAGATCAGCTCGATCGTGCCGTCCGGGATGGTCGTGCCGGACGCCGGCGTTACGGTGATGGTGAGAGTCACGGTCGGGTTGCCGCGGCGCGGATAGTTGACCGGCCCGGCCGTCATGGTCGTCGTCGTCGAGACCTGCGATGACGGTGGCGGATTGGGGTTCGGGTTCGAAATCGTCAGGAGTTGATCATTCTTGCCCGCGACTTCCTGGACGAGGTAGCCGTCGAGGCGGACGAGGGCGCTCGGGTTGTTCTCGGTTATGTCCGCGATTTCGCCGCGGCGCGGATCGTACCAGCCGAGCCGGCTATAGTTCACGTCCGGATCGGTGACCGCCTCGGCCAATTCATGCGACGCCACGGCCGTGAGCTGATCGACGTCGGCCGAGACGAGACGGCTGTTGTGAATGGTAGTGCCGCCCGGGTAGGCGATGACCGCATAGCGGATGGTGACGGGGTTGTTGTTGATGTCGGTTCCGCCGAAGGCGCCGTGCCAGCCGAGGATGCCGTTCTGCGTGGTCTGATTGCCCCCGAGGGTGATGGCGACGTTGGGCTCGACGTAGACGATATAGAGCCGGTTGGCGTCCGGTTGCTGGGCGCCGCTCAAGGGGTTCATGATGTCGGTCTGGATACGGGCGCGGATGGCGGCGTCGGTGATCGTCGTGCCGGAGATGTTCGTGACGGGATCGACGAAGCCGGGGGAGGCCGTGCCGCGGTACACGTTGTAGCCGGCATTCGTCAGGGTATCCATGTAGGCGCCGCCGGTGACGTCGACGAGGGAGGCGTCGATCGTCGCCTTCTGGGCGACCTGCGTGGAGACGTTGTTCCAGTCGGCGCCATAGAAGACGGCCTGGGCTTCGACGTGAGGCAGCAGGTTGCCGCCGTAAAAGTTGACCGTGGGCGTTTCGCGTTGTTCGAGTTGTTCGACGCTGGGGCGAACGGTGGAGCGGTGGCGCTGGTTTCTGGAGCTCATGCGGGTCCTCTCGGCGCTGAGAGGCTGTTCAAAAGAGTCGCGTCCCCGTTTTGAACAGCCTCTGATCGAGACCTGAAATGCGAAGGAGGCTGAAAGGGGCCTGCTTCGTGTGACTCGGGATCACAAGAAGTTACAACGCGCCGAGCATGCTTTCAATGCAAGAAGCGTTACTTCTTGTTAATGATGTTTTAATACTTCACGTCTCGTCGACAGGCAGGCCCCACTTCTTCAGCTTCCGCTCGAGCGCCGGCGGTTTCATGCCGAGCGCCTTCGCCGCGGTCTCGATCTCGCCGTTCGCATCCGCGAGCGCCGCCTTGATCTTGTCCTGGTTCTTCCAATCCTGGATGACGCGATAGAGGGTGCGCTCGCCGATGCCGAGGCGGCGCGCCGCTTCTTCGCGGTTGCCCTCTGTCAATGCCAAGGTCTGCTCGATGTAGTAGCGCTCGACCTCGCTCAGGGGCCGGCCGACGAGTGCGGCGGGCACGGCAGGCCGCGACTCGGCGCCCCGCAAGCCTTTGAGCGAGTCCCCTTCCTGCAAATCATCGAGGTTCAGGACGCCGTCCGTGTCCTGCACGATCATGCTTTCGAGGACATTGCGCAGCTCGCGGACGGTGCCGGACCAGTCGTGCTGGGCCATGGCCCGGCGCAGCGGCTCGGCGATACCGGTGACCTTCTTGCCAGCGCTGGCTTAGCTCCTTGATGAAGTGGGCGGAGAGCAGAGGGATGTCCTCTTGCGTCGCGCAGGGCGGGCAGCTTGACGTCACCACCTTGAGGCGGAAATAAAGGTCCTGGCGAAACTTCCCCTCGGCGACGGCGGCCTCCAGGCCGCGGGTGCGTCGCCGACAGAAGCCGACGTTCACCTTGATCGCCTCGTTGGAGCCGATGTACACCTCCTGGTTTTCCAGCACGCGCAGCAGCTTGGCCTGGTTGACAGCGGCATGTCACCAACCTCGTCGAGGAAGAGCGCCGCCGCTGGCGTGCTCGAAGCGGCCCTGCATGCGGTCGGCGCGAGCTTCCCCGGCTCGTGGCCGAATGTCCTTCAAGCAGGCTCGCCGAGGGCCGTGCACTCATGGCCACGAAGTTCTTGTTCTTGCGCGGCGAGTTGTTGTGGATCGCCTGGCGACCCCGGCTTTCCCGTCCCGGTTTCCCCCTGGATGAGGACGGTGGCGGCCGTCGGGCGATGGAGCGGAGCTTGGCGATGATGTCGTGCATCTTCGATCTCGTTGCCGACGACTCTTCGAAGTTGAACTTCGCGCCGAGCTGCTCGAGCCGTTCTTGCCGCGGCGACGCGGCAGCGTTTCGGCCGCCCGGTCGACCATGGTCCGCATGGAGATTGAGCGGTTTTTGCAGGAAGTTGGCCGCCCCGGCCTTCATCGCCCGACGGTCTGCACGTCGCCGTGTCCGGTGATGACGACCACTTCGGCGTTGGGCAGTTCCAGCTTGGCCTTGCGGAGAATGTCCAGGCCGGACATGCGTCCATCTTCAGGTCCGTGAGGATGAGGTCCGGCTCCTCGGTCTCGATCGACCGGGCCCCCGCGGCGGAGGAGGTGGCGATGGCGCAGTCGTAGCCGACGCGTTCCAGGCTCTCGGCGACGACCTTGGCATGCGCCGGCTCGTCGTCGATGATCAGGAGCTCAGGCGGTCGTCGGGACGGGCGGGCATGGGGAAAGCCAGAATGCAGAAGTTAGAGGTCAGAAGTCGAGGAGCATTTTAGCGTCGGAAGCGATGACCGAACCTTCTCGCCGTCTTGCTTCCGCGGTCATCTGTAGGGCTGGCGAGGGTCTGATAGACGACGCAGGCGTTTCGTGAGTTGGAGGAGCTTGTCGAGCTGCTCCGGGGTCGCGCTCGCTCTCCAGTTCGACGGTGAGGCGGATGCGAAGCCGACCGGCGTACTTGTTGACGCCAGGCGCCGCGGAAGTCCATGTCACCCCGACGCGGATGGCCCCGCCGCGAATGGGGATGCTGAGCAGCGGTGGCGACCGCCTTTGCTGACGCCGGTGCAGCCGACGAGGGCTTCGAGCAGCATGTCGCCAGCGCAGAGAACCTGGGTGGCGCGCCGCCGGCGCCGGGGTGGAGGCCCGCGGTTTGTAGCCCTGCTATGCCGCGGTAGACGATGTCCTCCGGGTCGAGGGCGCCCCTGGGCCTTCAGAGTGAGCAGCACGGGCGCTGGCTGGCCGCGGTATTTGTCTTGAACGGGGCCTGGAGGGGCGCGAAGTTGCTCGGCGTTCATGTAGGTAGGTCAGAAGAATTTCCATCCTCGCCGCTCGAGGCGTTCCCGTAGAATAACAAGGAACGGCGTCCGGTCCAAGCATTTGGCGGGAGGCGACATGGTGCATCGTTGGCGGGTTCCCCTTCTGTGCGCGGCCCAGCTTGAACGACGGTTTCTTCGGCCGCGCCGTCGTCCTGTTGGCGGCGAGGGCGCCTCGGCCTCGTCCTCAACCGCCCCGCCAAGGTGAAAGACGCCCCTCCCTGCTCACGTGGCGGCCCGTGCCGCTTCGACGGCCTCCTCCTCCATGGTCACAGCGCGATTGGCCTGGGCGATCGGAGCATCCGAAGGGAGATCATCCCCGGCGTGTACATGGGGGACGCCCGTAGGAGCGAATCACCGACCCTTGCTCAGCGCGGAGCTGCGTTTCCGCATGTTCGCCGGCTACTCCGGCTGGGGCGCCAACCAGCTGGAGAACGAGCTGGGACAGGGGGCGTGGTCCATCGTGAAGAAGGGTACCTGATGTGCTGCCGGAGGACCTGTGGAAAAAGGTAGCCCCGCCGACAATCCCGCAGCCAAGCGTGAACTGAACGACGTAGAAGGACAACTTCAGCCACTTCCCCAACCGGACGAAATCTCTCCGCCCATGCTCTTCTCCTGGCTGAAAGCTGCCGGCGCTAGTAGCTTCCTCGCCGAGCTGCTCGGCCGAATGGCTCGACATCCTCAAGAACAACGCTGCTCACTACGCGTTGTTGCCCGCCGAACTTCAACTAAAAGCGGCGACATCAGCGCACTCTGGTCGCGGAGAAGGACTGGAAGCGGCCGCGGTCTGGAGATCACCGCGGAGATGGCCGTGTCCGCGCTCGCCGGGGTGCTCGTCCTCGGCCAGGACGGATTTTACTTCGACAACGTGATGACGGTCCTCGGTCCGAGCGGCTACCGGGGCGCGGCGACGGTGCTCGGAGCGGGCGGAGCATATCTCGAAGGCACGGAGGCCCTCGAAGGCGAAGGCCGATCCGCACGGTCCGATCACGCCTCCTGGGACTGCGCGCAGGCGGACGCGCTGCCGGGATATGGGGACAACCCGCCTACGAGTCGCGCACAAGATCGACATGCTGTCCGGCGAAGCCGACGGGGCTTCGCCGATGCCGGCGTCACTCGCCAAGCGCGCTGGGCGCACGGCGATGACGGCGTACGCGGTCTCGTACGGGCGGTCGAGGCGCCGCCGGCGTGTCTCCTCGACCCCTACGGCTACGCCACGAACGAGGCCGAGTTCTTCGCGGTCCTCACCGGCGTTTTTCGACGATCCGCCTGGCTGCGCGCGGCCCACCTCGACCCCCGCCTGGCCATGAGCGAGCTGTATCGCCTCGACCCGCCTGTTCGCGGCCGGCGCCAGAACATCAGAGCCGGAAGCGTGAACGACGGATGCGCGTCTCGTCGCTCACGCTTCCGGCCTGAAAGGCCTGGTCGCTTGTTGAGTTCCTGAGGAAGATGTTGCGGAACTCGACGCGCTTATTGCGGGTGCCTCCGGGAAGCCCACGTAACCCCGCGCGTCAGGCCGGGGTGCGTTTGAAGTCGTCCAGCTCGTCGAGTTCGCGTCGACCGCATTGGTCACCGTTCTGTTCAACCTGACGCGGCGGCCGGAGCAGACGATGATTTTGTTCCACTCGCCGATGGGCCAGTTGTTGATCTTCTTGGCGGGAACGACGTTGCAGATGGAGCCGGTGTGCTGCCAGGATTCCAGCTTGCCGGGCCAGCCTTCGTCGTCGATGAGCTGGATTCCATGCCGTGGTGGCGGGGTCCTGCTGTCGTTGTAGCGCGGAGAGCGACGCCGGAGTTGGGTTTCCTGGGCATCTTGTATTCGAGCTGAAGGTCGAAATCGCCGAACTTCGCGCGTCGCCAGCAGCCAGCCGCCGCCCCCCCGCAGGATGATTGCAATGCAGGCCGACCAGACAGCCATCTTGCCGGTCGATTTCCAGCCGGTCAGGTCTTTTGCCGTTGAAGAGGGAGACGCAGCTCCTGGGGGTCGTCGGCGACGGCGGCAGGCGACGAGCATGAGGGCGGCGCGCGGAGAAGGCGCGGCACGGCAAGGTGTCGTATCTTCCACTCCGACACTGCATATCACGCTGCGCCACCGGCGTCAACTGCTCCGCCGATATCGCCTGGGCAGAACCCCGACAGCATCAGCAAGGGCCATTTGCCGAGCTTCGTCTCCGGAGCCGTGCCGCCATGCCGTCCACTTCCAGCGTCAGCCGCCGCCAGGCCGATCACCAGGTAAGCGTCGGCCGGCCGTTTCGGAAAGCGCACCACGCCGCCGGGATTCGACCCAGCCGGACGAGCCCCCTTGCGATTGGCGCGTCCGCGACCTCGGCGATGATCTTGATCAATTCGGCGCCGGCATTGTTCACCAGGGCCCAGTGCGACCATGGGTTCAGTCCCGACACATGGCCTTGAGCCGCTGATCTGTTCGTCGCCCAGGGCCGTAAACCCAGTAGCCGCCCATTTTCACCGCTGGAATCCGCATGTAGGCCTTCAACCACACAACCCCCCCCCCCCCCCCCCCCCCCCCCCCCCCCGGCTGGAAGCTGGGGGGGGGCAGGGGGCCAAAAAAGGGACCTTGAGGAACGGCTGGCCGCCTCTGTCACTGAACTCGGCCCAGAACGGCGGCCAGGCTGCGGAGGAAGACCTACAACCAGCCGCGCTTCTCGACCCCTGGCGGCTTTCGCCCCCTCGATCCTCCCGCTGGGTGGATCTCGTACCGTTTCTGGCGGCTCATTGCTTAAATACTTCAGTCGGCCCCTGAGCGCTTGAGCAGGCGCGGGTCGCTCCAATCGCAACTTCTCCCACCTCTCCTTCGAGGCCGGCCGCTTGCCGCGCTTGGGATCGTCTTCGCGGCGCTGCTTTCTCGCCTCGCCTCCGCGCCGGCCTTCTTCTGGAAACAGGGGCGCCGAGGCCTTGAACGCTCCCGGCGTGGCCGCCCCGGGCCAGCGCGTGCGCTCTCCCGGCCTGATCGCCTCTTCTCGATTTCTCAGCCGGCGCCGGCTGGCCGCCGGGACCTTGACCGGTTTGCCGCAGCCGGAACATTTGACCGCCTTCCCTGCGTTTCCTTGCACGGATCAAAGAGCTTCTTCCGACAGTCGCCGCAGGTGATGGATGGTGTCGCCGCCACGTCGTGGCCGCAGGCGTTTGCTTAACCCTTCCGCGCCTTGACGGCGGCGGCCACGGCGCCTCTTCCGCCTTAGCCGGCACACGCACCGGCTTGCCGCACTTGGGACACTTGACCGCCTTGCCGGCCAGCCGTTCTCGAGACCTTCAGCTTGTTCTCCACGCCGAACAGGAAACGAGACTGAATTATTCTCGCTTCGGCTGGAACTCCTCGCGGCCGCGGCAAACGCAGGGTCCCCACCATTGGGCAGGACGTAGACCGACCGCCGGGGGACGCGCTCCTGCCTAAAACGGTTGGCAGGTCGGCGCCGTCATTGGATTCGGTGATGCGCAGCCCGCAGGCGCCGCGCCTGATCGCCGGTCGTAGACTCCCGCCGCTGGTAACCCACAACCCAATTGCCCCGATCGCCACCGCGACGATCAGCATCCACGGCCGCTGCTGGAGAGCCGGCCTCAAGAACTCGATTCGCCGCGAAACGGCTGCTCGACCACGCCCATGACACCACCGTCGCTCCGCCAAGGTCAAGGGCTGCTTGATCCAAGCCACGCCGGCGGATACACGCCAGCCCTCGACAGCGCCCCACGTCTTCGCCACGCGCGCGTCGCCCCTCCACCCCGGCGCCATCCAAGAATTCGCCGCGCGAGATGCTCGAGTCGCGCTGTCGACCCTATGCCGTCCGATCGCCCGGGGGCCAGCGCCCTGGCCACGCTTCGCCTCTATCCGCTACAATGATTTCTTGTTCTGCATCGGATTCGGGGAGGACAGCAACATGGCGAGCCCGATCACCTCGTTGGCTCTTCGCCGCGGCGGCCCGGCCCCAGGCATCAACGGCGTCATCAGCTCCGTCACCGACATCGAAGCCCTCAACAACGGCATCCAGGCTGGACCGCGACGGCTTCCGCAACCTCGTCAAGTGCAAAGGCGACGCCTTCAAGCCCCTTGGCATGGAGGACGTCCGCGGTTGCATTTCCGCGGCGGCTCCATCCTCGGCACCGCCCGCACCAACCCCACCAAAGACCCCGGCCGACATGAAGAACGTGCTCGACACGTTCCGCCATGGAGCTCGATCTGCTCGTCACCATCGGCGGTGACGACACGGCTTACTCGGCCAGGTCTACCGCATCGGCAAGGCCGCATCCGCGTCGCCCATGTCCCCGCCATGACCATCGACAACGACCTGCCTCGCCCTTCCGGTCTACACCCACCTTCGGCTTCGAGACCGCCCGCCAGATCGGCACGGCCATCGTCCATCTCGCTGGACGCCCTGCACCACCAGCCGCTGGCAATTCCCCGTCAGCATGGGTCGCCGCCGCCGGCCACCTCGCCCTCGGCATCGGCAAGGCCTCCGCCGCCACCCTCACCATCATCCCCGAGGAGTTCCGCGGCCGCGAAGTCACCCTCAACGAACTGTGCGACATCATCATCGGCTCGATCATCAGCGCCGCAAGGCCAAGGGGCAGGAATACGGCGTCGTCGTCCTCGCCGGTGGTGCCCTGTTTCCCCCGGCGAGAAGGCCCCCGCCGCCGTAGAGTCGAGCGGCGTCCTGGGCCGCTACGGCACGGTGGTCCGCGATCCGCATCGGCCACCTGCGCCTCGGCGAGATCGAGTTCGGCCGCAGATGCGCGATAGCCTGGCATGCAGCGGCCCTGAGCCCTCAACATCAAGACCACCTTCATCGACAAGGACCTGGCTGCGCGCCGACCCGATCCCGTTCGACGCCGAATACACGCGCGACCTGGGCTACGGCGCCGTCAAGTTCCTGCGCTCGGAGGAGTCGGCCAAGTTCGGGGCCATCATCAGCTTCGTCGAGGGACACATGGAGCCCTTGCCCTTTGACCTGATGCTGAACCCTGAGACGAAGCGGATGCGGACGCGCGTCGTGGACGTCAACGGCGAAGGCTACGAATGCGCCCGCCGCTACATGCTCCGCCTGGAGAAGCGCGACTTCGAGAACCCCGCGACCCTCGCCAAGTTCGCGGCCACCGTCGATATGTCGGTCGATCAATTCCGCGAGCGTTTCAGCTACCTGGTGGCGCGCGAGTCGGGGTGAGCTCGTGAAAGAGCGACCAATCTCCTGGACGCCGACCTCGCGTCTGTTGGCGGCTGGGGCAGACATCTCCCGTTAAGGCAATCATAATGACGGCATGGACAGCCTCTCGCAGCGCCTGCTGCCTCTCGCCGGAAAGCCGGCGGGGCGGCTTCTGATTCACGAGATCTACCGCAGCATCCAGGGGGAATCGACCTTCGCCGGGTTGCCGTGCGTCTTCGTCCGCCTTGCCGTGTGCGACGCGCGCTGCGTCTGGTGCGACACGCCACACGCCTTCACGCAAGGCGAGCCGATTCCGCTCGAGGAGATCGTAGCACAGGTGGAGGACTATCGCACCGCGCTGGTCGAGATCACCGGTGGCGAGCCGCTTTTGCAGGAAGAAGTGTTCCCGCTGATGACGCGCCTTGCCGATCTTGGCCACACGGTCCTCCTGGAGACGAGCGGCCTGCGCGACGTCAGTCGGGTCGATCGCCGCGTCCACGTCATCATGGACCTCAAGTGCCCGGATAGCGGCGAGTGCGAGAACAACCAGTGGAGCAACCTCGACCACTTGAAGCCGACGGACGAGATCAAGTTCGTCCTCGCCTCGCGCCGCGATTTCGATTGGACGGTGGAGGCGATCCGCCGCCATGAGCTCGACCGCCGCTTCAACGTCCTCGTCTCGGCGGCCTTCGACAGCGTCGCGCCGCGCCAGCTCGCCGACTGGCTCCTCGCCTCCGGCCTGCAAGCGCGCATGCAGTTGCAGATGCACAAGTTCATCTGGGACCCGAAGGCGCGCGGAGTGTGAGCAACGCCGCTCCCCCGCTTTCAACGCCCCAGGGTCTTGATCGCCTCGGCAGCCGCGCTGCGGACTTGGTCCATCTTGTCTTCGCGAGCGCGGCGCAGGTCGGGCAGGTAGCGGCGGCCGGCCTTGCCTAGCTTGCCGATCGCGTCGGCGGCAAAAGCGCGGACCTGCCAGTTCTCGTCTTCGTGCAGGCGCCGGACCAGCGCCGGCCCGGCCGCTCGCGTCCGGGCCGAAGGCGCCGAGGGTGCGCAGCAGGTTCACGCGGATCGTGTTCGGCGTTTTCGGAAGCTGTCCGGGGTCATCCAGCAGATGAGCGTCGGGATCGCCGCTCGCCCCTCCGGCCGCATGTGCTGCAGCGAAAGCCGCGAAGTCGCGCTCCTTGTCCTTGAGCGCTCGGTCAGCTCCTTGACGGCGTCCGGCACGCGTGCGATCCGCTCCCTTCGGCAAGCCGGCGATGATGTCGCCGGCCGTGGTGATGGCCAAGAGACGGCGAGGTTTTCGACCTGACGAAGGGGAGGATGGCGGCGACGCGTCCGGATGAGGCACGTAGCCGAGCGCGGATGAGGTAGGTCTGATAGGCTCGTCCGGATCGTTTTGCAGGGCGTCGATGAGGGCTTCCCGGAAGCTTCGGCTCGACGACCGGGTTGTCATAGATCAAGAGCCGCATTTCCTCGGCGGCGCGGCGGCGGACGTTGGCGATCGGATCACGCAAGACGGGGATGAGCGCGCGCGGGCCGCGGCGTCCTTCGAGTCGATGGAACCCAGCCGCGACCGCGGCCAGATACCTCGATTTCCTCGTCTTGAAGGCGGCGCACGGCCTCCTTGAGGAGAGCCGGCTCGCCTTGCCGAGGGCGGCGAGGCCTCGAGCGCGGCTTTGCGCGTGGCGGGATCGGCGTCGGTCCGGGCAGGGCCAATCGCTTCGAGACCGCCCGCGTCCACTTTCCCCAGCTCCTTGATGGCGGCGACCGCGCGGCACGGACGTCCGCATCCTTGTCCTTGAGCAAGCCGCTCCAGAAGCCGACGACGCTTCCTTGGTCACCTCAAAGTGACCGGCGCCGGCTAGCGTGATGCGGCCGAACTTCGGCTCGCCGGCGGCCGCTCCCGGCAGCGGCTTCTTCGGCGCTCCCCGGCGGGGCGGGATGGACCAGGACCGAAAACTCGGCGCGGGAGCCGCATCGTTCCCGGACCGGGCCAGACAAAGCCGAGACGGCGTCTTATCGTGGAACGCGAGGGTGTGCAGCGGCAGTCGTGCGGTTTCGCCGGGCTTGAGCCGCCAGCTGCGGCGGGGCGACGAAGAAGCGGTCGTAGTCGCGGCTTGATGTCCTTGCCGTCGGGGCCTTCAGGAGAAGCGCCCGGCTCCGGCGGCCCGACGATTTGCAGCGTCCCCTTGGTTTGATTGGTGAACTCAAAGACGGGGGCCACCGGCTCCGGCCGCCCGCGCTTCGCGTCACGCGCGCTCCCAGGGGTAAGCGGTTCGCTTGGCGATCAGGCGGACGGCGAGGCGGGGCGGGTTTTCTCGGGGGCCTCCGCGGCGGCGGCAAATGGAATCGCGACAATCAGGAAGAGGATGCGCATCATTGACCTCCGATTTCAAGACGATGCGGCGGTTCCAGACGTTTTGTCGCCTAGAATGCCCCCGAGCGGCTTGAAACCGACCCGCGTTTCCTGGCGCGGGCGGCCGGGGACGCCGGAAACAATCCTTATGTGAAGGAGTGTGCGATGACGGCTAACTGGCTTCGATCGCCTCACAGCGTCTGGCGCCTCTTGTCACGTTGGAGCGATCGGCGGGGGCGTTCTTGTCGGCTCCCACGCGCTGTTTCTGCTACAGGCGGAAAAAATGGAGATCGTCTACCGAACCGAGGGGGTCCCATTCGCCGCCGGCCCGGAGGGTGTCCCCGCCGATAAATGGCGGCGCATGTCCACAACGCAACTGGAGATCGTCGAACCAATGGCCAACTGGCTCCTGGGGACCGCCGCCGCGTTCGTTGCGCTTGTCGACGCTATCCCTCTGCCTTCTCGTTCGCTTGTCCTCCTCCATTGCGGCCGGCGCGACGGAGGCGCGACCTTAGAGGCTGTTCCAGGCGGCGGCGGCGGTGGTGTCCGCGAACCGCAGCGAGGCGACGTTCCACGGTCAGAGCTGATCGAGAAGCTCCCGCGCCTCTTTCAGATCAGGCGTGTCGAGCCCTTCGGAGAACCATTCGTAGCACGCCGCGAGCATCGGCCTGGCTTCAGCCTGACGGCCCTGTCTCTGGAGCAGCCGCGTGAAGCTCATCGTCGCGCGCAGCCCAGCGATCTGGCCTGCCGGCGGCGCGGGCGATCGCGGCTGCGGCGAAAACAGGCTTCCGCCTCGGTATCCGCGTCTCGACTCCGCCGTAGCGGGAACTCCCCGCGCAGGCGGTGCAGCTCCGCCTCGTAGAATCCTTCGCCCCTCTTCTCGATCGGGGCGGTGACTCGGCCAGCGCGTCAGGCCCTCCTCGATCCGGTCTTCCGCGGCCAGCGCTCGGCCAGCAGGGCGAGGAAGAACGTGCGGTTCGAGCCGCCCCCGTGGCCATCCAGGCGCTCAGACCTTCGCGCAGGAGGGGATGCCGGCGCCGGCGCCCTGCTTGGCCAGCGCTGGCCGCGCATCACCAGGCTGCCCGCGTGCCAGAACGACAACCCGTGCTCGGTCGTGACCGCCGTGCCGGCCACCGCGGCCTGCTGAACCGCCGCCGCCTCGCTGCCGATACTGCCGCACCACGGCCGCGAAATGCAGCGCCAGCGCCAGCGAGCACGGTTGCCCCAGCTCCTCGCTCAAGGCGACAGCCTCGAGGCTGCGCGCCAGCGCCTGATCCGGATAGCCGAGCAGCCACAGGGCGACGGCGCCGAAGGCGAGACAGCTCACTCCGGGGTCCTGCCCGTAAGCGTGCGTCTGGCCGCTGTGGCGCTTCGGGTCATACAGGGCCATCCCGTGCACCATTTGCTCGCGCGTGGCCACAACGTCGCCGAGGCAGAACGAGGTGACCGCCAGCGCCTGCCGCGCCTGGAGTATTTGCACCACGTCGCGATTGCTCTGGGCCAGGGTCAGGAGCCGTTCCGCCAGGTCGCGCGATGTGGCAAGCTCGGAGCGCACCTCGTGGAACGCCCACAAGCCGCGCAGAACCAGGAAAAGCGGGGCTCCCTCGCGCACGCGCTCGCACAACGTCTGGGCCCGCGCGTAGATGTGCTCCGCTTCCGGCGCCGCGTAGCCCTGCACGACCTGAAGCTGCACGCCCAGGATCACCTGCAGTGGCAATTCGCGCCGCGCCCGCTCTGGCGTGTCCGGCAGCGTCTGGAGCTGCGCCAGCCCCCGCCGCGCCAGCGCCGCCGCCTCGCGATGCGCGAAGACGCGCGCCGCGTTCTCCGCCGCTACCCGGAAATAGTCGGCCGCACGCGCATGCTCGCGCGCCGCCTCGAAGAGCATGCCCAGCTCGGCGGCCAGGACCGTACTGCTCTCGCCATAGTGGCCCAGGAGGGCCTGTGCCGTCGCCGCGCTCCAGGCCGCCTTGCGCGTCGGCTGCAGCATGGCGTACAGGGCGTTCTGATAGAGCACGTGCACGAAGCCGTAACGCACCGTCACGGCGCCGTCCGGAAACGCCCGTTCCACGACCGGACGAACCAAACCATGGCTGCGCTCCAGCAGATCGAGCCGCTCCTCCACCTCCGCGGCCTCGCGACCCAGCACCCGGGCCACGAGCGCTGAATCGAACTCCGGTCCCTGCACGCTGGCCGCCATCAGCAGGTGGCGATCGGCCGCGCTCAGCTGATCCACCTTGCGCTGGATCATCCCGCGCACCGATTCGGGCAATTCGCGCTGCAGGTCCGGGACCGCCCCGACCAGCGCCCACCTGCCGCCGGCCCCGGCGCTTGTGCCGGAGGGAGACGGCGTCACGGCCTCGACGATGGCGCCGCGGTCGCGCAGATAGCGGAGCAAGTCGACCATGAACAGCGGATTGCCCTCGGTCCGGGCATGGAGCGCGACCGCCAGCTCCTCCGGAAACCGGTGTCCCGCGAACGCCAGCGCCAGGTATTGTCCCACGTCGTCCCGGCTCAGGAACGGCAAGGCGATCTCGCGGCACACGCCGCGCCCTTGCAGCTCCAGCTTCACCGGACCAAAAGCGTGGTGGCTGCGAACGAGGTCCGACGGCCGGTAGGCGACGACGAGCAGGACGCGCCATTCCGTGCAGCGGGCTCCCAGGTAGGCGAGAAGGTCGACGCTCGATGGATCGGCCCAGTGAACGTCGTCCAGGAAGATGACCAGCGGACGCTGCCGCGACAGCTCGTGCAGGAAGACGCCGAGCTCCCGCTTGCGCCGCTCTTGCGAGGCCGTCTTCGCCTCCGTGAGCACGCGCGTCAGGGACGGATCGTCCGCGGCGAGCGGCGCAAGCTGCACGTACCAGGTGGGCGCCAGCAGCTTCATCACCCGCGCCGCCGTCGCGCCGCCTTCACCCTGAAGCAAGTTGTCCAGCGCTTCCAGAAACGGCAGATACGCCTCCGCGCCCGCCAGCCGCTCGGAGCAGCGTCCACGCGCCAGGGCGGCGCCGCCGCTCGCCGCCAACTCCTCCACGAAACTTTCGACCAGCGTCGTCTTGCCCAGGCCCGCCTCGCCGGTGACGCACAACAAGAGCCCACGCCCTGCCGCCGCCTCTTCGAGGCCCGCGTGCAATGCCGCCCGCTCTCCCCTCCGGCCGACCGTCGGTCGACTTCTTCCCCCCGGACGCCGCGCCGCTCCGCCGGCTCGCGCCGCCAACTGGGTCAGCGCCGTTTCCACCTCCGGCGCGGTGGGCCGCAAGCGCGGATCTTTCGCCAGCATTCGCTGCATGAGCGCATCGAGCGCAGCGGGGATCTCCGGGTTCAGACGGGAAGGGGGCGTCGGCGTCTGAGCGACGATGGCATTCAGAACGCCAAGCTCGGAGTCGGCGCAAAAGGGATGGCGCCCCGTGGCCAGCTCGTACAGCACGAGCCCCAGCGAAAAAATGTCGGTGGCGGCGTCGACCGGCTCCGCCCGCGCCTGTTCCGGCGACATGTACAACAGCGTGCCCACCCGCGTGCCTGGATCGGTGGCGATGCCGCTCGGCTTGGTGTGCGGCCCTTCGCTCTCGGGAAGACGGCGCGCCAGGCCGAAGTCGAGCACTTTCAGAATGCCGTCCGCGCGGACCATGAGGTTCGCCGGCTTGATGTCCCGATGCACCACCCCGGCGGCGTGCGCGGCCGCCAGCGCCCGGGCCGCCTGTGCGACGAGGCGCGCCAGCTCTTCCACGGCGGGTCGCTGATCGAGCAGCGCCTCCAGGGTCCGTCCTTCCACCAGCTCCATGCTGAGGAAAGGCCGGCCGGCGGAGTCGCCCGTGTCATAGATGGTGCAGATATGCGGGTGATTCAAGGCGCTGGCGGTGCGGGCCTCGCGCCGGAAACGCGCCAGCCAGACGGGGTCCTTGGTGCACGCCGCGGGCAGGAACTTCAAGGCGACCGGCCGGTCGAGGCTTTCCTGCCGCGCCCGGTACACCACCCCCATGCCGCCGCGGCCGAGCGGTCCCAGTATCTCGTAGCCGTCCACCTGAGGGGGCGCTTCGTCGCATGCCGCGGGCGCGTTTCCCGCCGCGAGTGTGGGTCGCTGGTCCCCCGCGGGCAGGTCGACATGGTATTGCGGAAACCGCAACGGATATTCCTCGGAGCGCAGGTCGGGCTCACGGCGCCGGCGCAGCTCGCGCTCGGCGGCGATCAACGCCAGGGTGGCATCGCGATCGCCGCCGATTTCCGGGTAGCGCGCCAGGTATTCTTCGACGCGCGCGCTCTCCCCGGCTTTGAGCCGCAGCTCCAGATCGATGTGCACAAGCTCGATCAACACCCCGGGGCGCAGCGCAGGGTCGATGGGCAGATAGTCGTCGATCGCCGGCCGGGAGGGCGCCTGACGCCAGGCGCTCTCGAAGCGCCGCACAGCGTCCTTCAGCGTTAACCAGTCCGCCGTGGGTGGCGCGGGCACGGGCTCGGATCCAGACCGCATGATCGGCGACCTCGCTCTCTAATCGGCGCCACGCGTTTCCGGTTCAACGGCTATCGCGCTGCAGGCGCTCGAGCCGATGCCGGACGCCCTCGCGTAGAAGGCGTACCGTGCGTTCGGCCCGGCCCAGGCGCTCGCTGATCTCCCGGGTCGTGTGGCCTTCGAGGCTCAGCTCCAGGATCGGACGCTCCTCTTCGTCCAGGCCGGCAAGGAGTTGCTCGACCGTTTCACTGAGGAGGGCCGCCTCGTCGGGCGTTGGCTCGCGGCCCAGGGGCTCGCGCCAGCGGGCCGCCTTGTCCGCCCGCGGCAGGGGCGCCTCACGCGCGGTGTCGCGGCACTCGGCACGAAAGTACGCCGCCCGGTCCGCTACCTTGCGCAAAGTGATCAACGTCAACAACCCCCACAGGCTGTTCCAGTTGACGATGTCCAGCTTTCCGGCGCCGAAGCGGAAAAAGAAGCTCTTGTACGCGGACTGCACCAGGTCTTCCGGGTCTACCTTGTGGCGAAGTCCCACTCCCATGTGGCGGTGGGCCATGGCGATGAGTTGGCGCGTGAAGCGGCTGAAGAGTTCCCGGGCCGCGGCGTCGTCCCGGCGGTGCAGCCGGGCCAGGAACTCAACGAAGGAGTTCGACATGCTTTTTTCCATCGTGCTCCGCTTCACCGGCCACCGGCGCGAAGGCGCGTTTTTTTTGCCGATTCGAGAGACGGCGCGGATTTCTTCTCGGTAGGGGTCGGACGCTGCCAGGAGGGACGCAACACCGGTTGCTCTGGGGAAATGCTCTGCGGGGACAGCAACGGACGCGACATCGTGGCATGCGGCATTCTAGGCCCCAAGCTCTCGACTGCAAAGGTCTACCTAGGGCAATTCCTGGTTCTCCGTTTTGCCAAGTCGAACGGCGCTCGACCGCAGCCCGTATCTCCTCGCGTTGGGGACGCCGAACCATGTCTTCTTCAAAGAGGTTCTCTCATGTCCATGTCGTGGCTGAAACGAATCTTCCGTACCGTCCGTCGGGCGGGTTCCTCATCCCAGCGCCGCCGCTTTGTCCCGGATATGTAGGCGCTCTCGGAACGCATCCTTCCGGCGGTGACGGCATCGTTTCTTCCCAACGCCGGCGTCCTGTCCGTATTGGGCGACAGCCAGGACAACACGATCGTCGTCAGCCGCGACGCCGCCGGCCGCATCCTCGTCAATGGCGGCGCCATCGCCATCAACGGCGCCGTGCCGACCATCGCCAACACGGCTCTCATCCAGGTCTTCGGCCAAGCCGGCGCCGACACCGTCACGCTCGACGAAGCCAACGGCGCCCTCCCTGCCGCCAATCTCTTCGGCGGCGACGGCGCTGACATCCTGATCGGCGCGGCCGGCCAGGACATCCTCGACGGCGGCCCGGGAGACAATGTCTTGATCCAGTAGCCTACGAAGCGTTTCGAAAAGAGAAGCGCGCAGGGTGGAAGCCGGAAGCCTCCTTCCCCGTGCGTTTCGTCTTATGCGAATGGTCTTCGGCGTTCAAAAGCGCAATCCCGCCCGCACCAGCAATGTCGGCTCAGGGTGGTAATCGCGCGGGTCCCCGGCGATATTGATGCGGCGGGCGAAGACGTACCCGATGTCGAGGCGTCCTTTGAGGCGGTCGCCATGCGCGGATTCGAGGCCGAGGATGACACGGGCGTCGGTGTAGTCCAGGGAGTCGTGGCCGCCCCCGGGCCGTTCGATTTCCCAGCGGCCGCCGCCGAACTCGCCGGCGAGGTAGGCCCACAGCTGGGTGGCGCCGAAGGTGGCGATGCGGTGGGAGATCTTGGGCTGCGGGAAGACGAGGAAAAAGCGGGTGTCGTCCGAAGGGTTCCAGATGACGCCGCCCGCCGGCAGGAGTTTGACGCTGTTGCGGTTGACGCACATGGCGCCGGCCGCGACCTGCAGCTTGGGGGAGAAGGCGAAGATGGACATGGCGCGGCCGCGGAGGCGGAAGGCGCCGTCGCTGACGTCGCTCCAATCGGTGTAGAGACCGGGGGTGAGGGCGAGGTCGAGGAAGAGCCATTCGGCGGGCCGGGGGCGCCAGGCGAACTCCACGCTGAGGTCGTAAAGCTCGGATGGAAGGGGGCGCGGGAAGCGCGGGGCGGTCCAGTAGTGGGCGGCCGCGTAGGGCGTGACGAGGAGTGGCGAGGCCCATTCCATGATGGGGACCTCGAGCGTGGTGGACAGTTCGAGGTCCGTGGCGCCGAGGCCGTCCGTCCCGAAGCGCGGCAACCAGGAGACGTCGAAGCGTGTCTCCTTGAAGAGGCGCCAGGGAGGCGCGGCCGGCGGAGCGGTGGCGGGATAGCTGTCGGTGTCGGCGATCAAGGGGGGCGCGGTTCGCGACACCGGGGTGGCGTCCACGTTGCGCTCGCCGTCTCTCGTCGGACCGAGGGCGCCCAACGTGCGGAACGGGGTGGCGCTCGGTGGCGGCGCTTCTTGCCCGAGCGCGGCGCCGGAAGCGCAAACATAAAGCGCGAGCGACAGAGGTATCCAGGAACGGGCGAGCATGAGACACCTTCCTTGGCGTCAGTTGGGTTGACGGATCGCTCGAGGCGGTTCGCCTCCGCAAGCCGGCCTCCAACGGTTTTTCACTTCTTGGCGGCGTACGAATCGTTCAAGCTCTTCAGCACCGGATCGGTGATGTCGATGCGGTCGCGCACGAACAAGAGCAGTGTGCCTCCCTGGTCCGTGGCGGTGATCTTGCGCGTCACGTTGGCGAATTTGAAGATGTCGTCCTTGGCCGGCTCGCTGTGGGCGACGACGAGGTCGATTTTGTTGGCGTCGGCATGGCGCCGCACCGCGGCTTGAATGTCCGTGTAAAGATCGATGATGAATTGCTCCTGCTTGGCGCCGAGGGCGCGGCGCACCTCGGTATCGAGGTCCTCCATCTTGCGGCGGTGGGCGAGGACGTTCTTGGAGGCGGCGTTCTTCGCTTCCATGTCGGCCAAGGGGTCCACCACCGTGGCCTGAAACTTGGCCATCTCGGTTTTGAGCTTCTCGGCGAGCACTTTGTAGGGGGTGATCTCCGCCTCGATCGCCTCCTTCATCGCCTTGGCCTTGGCGTAGTTCCGGAGCAGCTCTCCCATGTTGACCGCCGCGATTCGCGTCGGCGGCGCCGCTTCCTGACCGGCCGAGGGACTAATTACCACGGCACAGAAGGCCGCGCTAAGAAGAACGACGAGGCGGTGGCACATGGGTCTTCTCCTTGACAACAGGTTCCGTGGGGTGAGTCATTGCCCCATGATCTCAGCGGCCCAGCGCGTCGAGCGCCTCGGCCAGCCGCGCGTCTTTCTTATGCTCAGAGCGCAGACTTTCCAGGCAGAGGCGGGCGAGGACGGTCCGGCCGGAAACGGCGTGGTGGATGGCGGCGAGGTAATCGAGATCCTCGGTCAGCCGCTTGCGCTCGCCCGGCTTGATGGCCGCGCGCGCCTTGTCCAGCAGTCGCCCGGCCTCGGCCGTGTCGTCCTTGCCGTCGCGGCGGATGAGAAGGACGGCCTTGGCGGCGAGGGCGTAAGGATTGGCGGGATCGTCGGCGAGCAGGGAGTCGATGGCCTTGTCGGCTTCGTCGTCGCGGTCGCAATGGCTGAAGGCGCGGGCCAGGAGGTAGCGATGCCGCGCGCTGGGCGCGGTCGCGGCTCGCTTCTGGGCGATCTCCAGGGCCGCCTCGACCCTGCCTTGCTCCCAGAGGATGAATTCGAGGACGTCGGCGGCGTCGAGGTCGGTCGGGTCCGCGTCGACGAGCTTGCGGAAGTAGGGCTCGGCCCTGGGAAGACGCGTCGTCAGGTCGTCGAGCATGGCGAGCTGAAGGTGGAGATAAGCGAGGACACGACGGCAGTACGCGGCGCCCTCCGGGTTGGCCTTGGCGGCGATCTTCTCGATGCGGGCCAGGGTATCGTCGATGAATTTGTTCTCGTCCGGAGTAAACCCCGGGCGCTTGCCGTCCTTCGGCGCGTCTTCCTCGAGGCGGTCCTTGATTCGCGGCAGCAGGAAGGCGATGCCGAAGAACTGCGCGCCTATGTGGTCGGGACAGCGCTCGGCCGCCTCGCCGAATTCCGCGAGGAGGTCGGGGAGGGCTTCGAGCGAGAAGCCGCCGCCTTTGAAGCCGCGCTCCTTGAGGCCGTCCATGATCGGGGTGGTCTCGCGCGGCAAGGGGCGTTTGCCGCGGGCGACGCGGAGGGCATTGATCCAGTCGATGTCCTGGAGAAGATAGCCGATGCGGCGCTGCCATTGTTCCTCGGAATCGGGGGCCAGCTGCTTGGCGCGGTCGAAGCAGCGGCGTGTCTCTTCGAGGAGTTTTTCGACTTCAGCGAGGACGTTCGGCTTCGCTTTGCCGTCGAGCAGGGCTTTGAGAGCGGCCTTCCTGTCGTCGGCGTCCAGATGAAGATCGTCGATGATGGTCTGCTCAGCCCGGTAAAGGCAGGCGGTCGCCTTCGCCTCCCACGCCCGCCAATCCCGGGGAGCGACGTCGGCCGCGCGGCGGACCCAATCCTCCTGCCGCTTCCAGTCGGTGGGATTCAGAATGATGTGGGCGCGGACGTAGTCGAGCAGTAACGGGACCTCTTTGGGATCGTTCGTCTCGAGGGAAGGTCGCAGCAGGCGTTCCGCGTGCCCGGCCATCGCGCGGGACTTTTCCTTGTCCTTCAGGTCGCCATAGCAGTAGGCGAGCTGGAGGTAAAGGGGCCCATCGGCGACGCCGCCTTTGAGCTTGGCGCGCAGCTCGGCGATCTTCGCCACGGGATCGTGGCGAACGCCGTGGCCGTCGCGCTGCCGCCGTCGTAGCCGACGTTGAAGAGCAGGGATTCGGACGGAAACTCCGCCAGTTTTCTGAGGCGGGCGAGATCGGGGCCAACGGGGCCTTTGGCTCCGGACCCGAAGGCGGCGACGTCTTTCCACAACTTGGTCCAGGCGTCGCGTTCCAGGGCGGGTAGCGACTTGAGCGCCTCCGGATCGCGCACCTTGGCGAGGTCCGCTTCGACGAGCCAGCGGCGGACGCGAAAGCGGGCCATTCCTTTTTCGGGCGCCGGGACGAGGGGGCTGGCGCGTTTCCAGGCGTCCAGCTCGGCGCTGAGCCAGGCGAGGGCCTGCGCCCGCAACCGGGCGCGTTCGGCGTCGTCGAGCTTGGCGTCCTTTTCGGCGTCCCCCGTGGCGGCGCGAATGGCGGCGCCCGCGGCATGGGCGCGGCAACCGGCGATGAGGTTCTCCGCCAGGGCCGGCTGGGCCGCGAAGGCGTCGACGTAGAGGCGGTAGGCCGCCAGATAGCGCTTGTGCTTTGCGGCGGTGATGAGGGCGAGCGTGGTTTTCGGCAGACTTTCCGCTGCCCTGGCATCGCCGCGCAGGAACGCCGGCAGGACCTGGTCCACCTTCATCAGCCCCTCGCCGGCCTGATACGCGGCCTGAAGCAAGTTCTGGCCGGGGTCCGCGGGCCGAACCTGCCCTTTCGCCTGTTGGAGGGCCTTCAGACCCTCGGCAAACTGGAGGTTGTCGAAATACGCCTGGGCGAGCACGTTGTGCGCCTCAGCCATACCCGGCGCGAGCGCGACGGCTTCCTTGGCGCTGGCGATGGCCTGGTCCAGGTCCTTGAGATGCAAGCGAACCATCGCCAGGCGGAGATGAAACATAGGATTGCGAGCGTCTTGCTTGACCGCATCGGCAAAGGACTCGGCCGCATCCTCCAGGGCGCCCAGCGCCATCTGCGCCGTGCCGAGGTTGTACGCGACCAGGCCGCGCCGCGTGTCGAGAGCGAGGGCGGCACGGTGCTTCTTGACGGCGCCTTCGAAATCTCCCTTGTTGAGCAACACCGTACCGAGGCTATCGAGGACGACGGCCTTCTGTTCGAGCGGCAGCTTGTCCTGCTCGAGGGCGGTCTCGTAGGCGGCGCTGGCCTCGTCCCACGCCCCGCGTGCCGCCAGCGCGATGCCGAGCCGGGCATGCGCTTCCGGGTAGCGCTGGTCGAGGGAGATGAGGGTGCGCAGCGACGCCTCGGCTTGCGCATGGCGGCCCAGGCCCTGGAGGAGGTCGGCCATCCGAAAGTGGGCGTTCGGAGCCTTGGGGTGGAGGTCGACGACCTTTTGATAGCACGCGATCGCGCCCGGAATGTCGCGGGCATAGAGAAGCAGCAGCTTGCCTTTGGCGTAAAGGGCGGGGGCGTAGTCGGGGTCACATACAAGCGTGTCCTCCAGGCTTTTCAGGGCGCCTTTTACATTGTTCTTGGCGAGGGCGTTGGCGAGGTTGAAGTGGGCCAGGGCGTAGCTGGGGAAGATTTCGAGGGCCTTGTGGTATTTCTCGATGGCGCCGTCGATGTCGTTTTTGGCGACCAGGGCGTTGCCCAGATTCACATAGCAACCGGCGAATGCGGGATCGCGCTTCAGGGCGATCTTATAATGACGGATCGCGGCGTCGAAATCGAGCTTGGCGGCGTAGGTCTGGCCGAGGGAGTCGTGGGGCAGGGGGCTGCGGTCGTCGAGGTCGGCGGCTTTGGTGAAGGCGGCGAGCGCCTTGTCCCACTCGGCGAGGGAGAAATGCAGGGCGCCGAGGTTGTGATAGGCGGGGGCGGATCTGGAATCGGCTTCGATGGCGGCGTTGGCGGCGCGGAACGCTTCCTTGTTCTTGCCGAGGAACTTGTAGACGTTGCTGAGGACGATCTGCGTGGCGGCGTTGTTGCCGCGCGCCGCGAGGGCGGCAGTGAGATAGCGCAGGGATTCCTTGGCGGCTTCGACGTCGCCCGCGGCGACGTCGGTAAGGGAGACGACGCCAAGGACCTGGTTGAGCCAGAAGTCGGTGGGGTGGCGATCGTGGGCGGCGCGGAGCAGGTCGCCGGCTTCAGGGAGCGCCTTGACGGCCATGAGATCGTGAGCCAGCGCGGTGCAGCCGCGCGGCGAGCGTCCGTGCGCTTCGGGCGAGCGGGCCAGTTCGATCAGCGTCTTCGTGTCCCCCTTGACGCGTGCGGCGCGCCAGCGGGAGCCGAAGCTGTCCGGGTCCGGATCGAGACGGTCGAGCACGCGCGTCAGACGCTGCGCCTTGCCCCAGTCGGGCGGCTGGATGAGGACGCCCTTGAACGTCGCCTGGGCAAGCTTGGTCCGCTTGCCGCCGAGATCGGCTTGGACCTGGGCGACGATGTTGATTTCATCACCGAGGCGGACGCGGTGGGGATGCTTGGCGAGGCGTGCCGCGACCTCCTCAGGGTCGAGCGCTTCGAGGTCGAGGCCGTACTCCTTGAAGGCGAGGAAGAAGGCGCCGGCGTCGCGCGGGGCGCGGACGTCTTCGGGCGACAGGCCCGCGCGTTCGAGCCAGAGGCGCTCGAGCGTGGCGAAAAGGTTGCGGTCGCGCTCGTCCTGCTCGAGGATGACTCGGGCGTCGGCGACCCTGGCGCGCAGGTCGTCGTCGGCGTTTCCCAGGCCGAGCGCGTTGTCGGCGCGCTTCCAGGCGTCCCAGGCGCTGGTCAGGTCCCGCTTCCAGCGCTCGGGGTTGTCCACGTGTTTCAGACCTTCTTCGTGGCGCAGCGCGACTTCCGCGAGCGCGGCCGCGACGTCGCGCTCGGTGACGCGCTGCCGCGTCGCCGCCTCGGCAACCCGCGTCGACTGCTCGCGCTGATACCAGAAGCCGAAGGCGGCGCCGAAGACGAGCAACAGGAGCAGCGCGGCGGCCAAGAGCGCCGTGGAACGGCGCCGGCGCCGCTCCGCCCGGTGTCGCTTCTCCTCCGCCTCGACCTTCGCTTCCGCGAGGATCAGCCGCTTACGCTCCTCGGTCGCTTCCGTCTCGGCCTTGGCGCGGGCGATCTCCGCGGCCCGCATCCGCTCCTGGGCCAGCGCGAAATAACGCGCCATCGCGTCGGCAACCGCGGCGGCGTCGGCAGGACGCTCCGCCGGATCGGCGCGCAAGCAACGCCGCGCCAGCTGGATCAGCTCGGTGTCCGCGCCCGAGCCGTCCAGCCATGCCAGCGCTTCCTCCGTCGCGCCGGCCCGCGCCTGCGCGGCGACCTCGGTCCTTTCGCCTCGGTAGGGGGGCGATCCTGTCAGGATCTCGCACAGGATGGCGCCAAGGCCGAATACGTCGCTTGGGCGGCTCACCCGCTCGACCATGCCGCCGGCCTGTTCCGGCGGCATGTAGGCGTACGTTCCGAGTACCGCGCCTGCTTGCGTATCGTGGGTCGCCGCTTCGGCAGGACGGTCTTCGCCGTCCTCCGCCACGTCAGCGAGGACTTTCGCCAAGCCCCAGTCCATCACCTGCACCTCGCCGAACGCGCCGACCATGATGTTGGCCGGCTTCAGATCGCGGTGGATCACGCCGTTGCTGTGCGCGTAGGCGATGGTCTGGCAGACTTGCTCGAAGACCTTGAGAAAACGCGTGCGCTCCTGCTCGGGCCCCGGTCGATCGCGTAGCAACTCGGCCAGCGTGCGCCCCTCGACCAGTTTCATGGCGAAATACGGGCGTCCGTCCGGCAGGGCGCCGAGCTTGTGGACCGGCACGATGAAGGGATGCTGGAGCCGGCCCGTGATGCGTGCCTCCTCGACGAAGCGGCGCACCATGTCGGGGCGGTCGCGGAAGCGGTCGAGCAGCACCTTGATGGCGAGATTGCGATCGAGCGTCCGGTCGCGGCAGCGAATGACGACGCCCATGCCGCCGCGGCTAATCTCATCGAGCAGCTCGTAAGCCAGGCCCGCCGCCTCCGCCGCGCCATGGCTACGCAGCGGCTCTGCGAACGCGTCGATGCGGTCCTGATCGGTGAAGTAAGCGCGAAGCCGCTCGGCAAGAAGGGGATGGCGCGCCAGCAGCGCCTCGCGATCGGGTTTCTCGCCGCGGTCGACCGCTTCGAGATACTCGGCCAGGACGGCGCTGAGCGTCGCTTCGCATTCCGGCACGAAGGGAGCGGTCCAATCCTTGGACATTCTTGTCACTCCGTTTCCGACAGGAGCAGGCGTAAACCGGCCAGACCGCGGTGCAACAGGCCAGCCACCGCCGCCGGGGTGCGACCCAGGCGCTCGGCGATGTCCTGCAATGACCAGCCATGAAGGTGGCGCAGCTCGACCACCTCGCGCTGCGGCTCGGGCAACCCGACCAGCGCCTGCGACAGCCGCAACAACAGCTCATTGCGGGCAGCCTGATCATCCGGCGTCAGGCCGGTGTCCGCGAGGCAGCCCTCGAGCCTGAGGGCCGATTCCTCCAACCCACGCTCCAGGGACCGCTCGCGTTCGACCTCACGCTTCTGGCGATTGAGATCGCGCAGGACGCCCGCCAGGTTCCGCGCCAGGATGCGGCGCAACCAAGCCGCCAGCTCGGCCCGGGTTTGGCCCCGGAACTGCTCCATGTCGCGATGCGCCTCCAGGAGCGTCTGCTGCACGAGGTCGGACGCATCCAGCTTCGCTTGCAGGCGTGGATCGAGCTGAGCGCGGGCCAGGACCTTCAGGTAGTCCCGGAAATCCGGGATGTCTTCCACCCAGGATCCCGCCGGTTCAGCCATGATCCACCTATTCCCCAGGCGCCATCGGAGCCGTTCCTGAGCGCGCGGGCCGCCTTTTTTCATCCGTCGAAGCCCAAGCTATCCGAGGGCGTCCGGGCTTTCCAGAGAAAACACAGTCTCCTGTCCCCTGCTTCCGCGGCGTCCGCCTTCCGCAGCGTCCGCTTCCTTGCACACGGACGAACGCCCCGTTATAGTCAGGCCGCATGGCCAAAGACCCGGCGACTTCCGACGATTTCGACAGTCCGTGGAAGGACGCGCTCCATCTTTATCTTGACTATTTTCTGGCGTTTTTCTTTCCGGATATTCACGGCGACATCGATTGGGACCGCGGTACGAGGCCCTGGACAAGGAATTCCAGCTCTTCCCCGCGCGTTCTAATCGACAGCTTGGGCTCAAATCCGGCAGAGAGCTTCCGTTAATAGTAAGGACCGACGAGAAGCCACGTGACGTCAAGACGCCTGAAAAAAGGGATGGGCTTTTTTCGTTCCGCCGTACTGGCCAGCCATTCTTGAGTTGGCCAGTACGGTGGCCGACTACTACTTCCCGATCAGCTCCACGCACACCAACCGCTTCTCGCTGCGAATATACATCAAGCCATTGGCCACGACCGGCGCCGCCCAGCAGGGATATTCCAGGAGCGGTTGGCCCGTTTTTCTGTCCTCGAGTTCCACGGCCGAGATCTGCGTGAACTCCTTGGGATCGACCTTCAAAAGGCGCAGCGTTCCATCTTCGCTCAGGCAGACGAAGTGGCCATCGATCATGAGGAGGCTGGTGCGGTTGAGGTCCGGGACGGTCCACATTACCTTGCCGGTGGCCAGCTCGACGCAGCGTAGTTGGGCGTTGCGGTCGTGGCGGCCGCTCGAGCCGTAGACGAAGCCGTCCTTGTGGATGGGTGTCATCCAGTGGCATTGCAGGCTTTTCTTGGTCGGCGTCTTCTTGGCGTCGGTCCAGACGACGTCGTAGCCGCCGGGCTTCACTTTCAGGAGGGCGGCGCCGGGGCCGTAGGTTTCGGTGATCAGGACCTCATTGCCGACGACGACGGGATTGGCGGCGTTGACGCTCTCGTAATCGGGGGCGCGCCAGGGGAAGTGAAAGTCGACCTTGCCGCTCTTGGGCTCGAAGGCGAGCAGGCCGGCGCGGCAGAAGGCGAAGCACCAGCGGCGGCCGTCGATGGTGGCGAGGGCCGGGCTGGAGTAGCTGGCGAGGTCGTCGCCGATCTTGTATTTGACTTTGCCGCTGTTCTTGTCGAAGGCGACGATGGCGGAGCCGTTGGGTTTGACGTCGCCGAAGTCCTTCATATCGCTGCCGGGGGGGCTGCCGCCGACCATGGCGATCAAGAGGTCGTCCTCGATGACGGGGGCGCTGCCGACGCCGAAGAAGTTCTGGACGAAGCCGAAGTCTTTCTTGGTGTCGACCTTCCAGACAACGGAGCCGTCCTTGACGCTGAGGCAATGGATCATGCCTTCGACGCCGTAGAGGTAGACGCGGTCGCCGTCGACGATGGGGGAGCAGCGCGGGCCGCCGTTGTAGGAGTAGCGGTCGCTGTAGGTGGTCTCGTATTCGAACTTCCACTGGAACTCGCCGGTTTTGGCGTCGAGGCAGGATAGGCGAGCCATGTCCTCGACGCGGTCGAAGAGGTAGAGTTTCCCCTTGCTGATCGCGGGTGGCGCGTAGCCGATGCCGGCCTTGCGATGCCAGAGGACCTTGGGCCCCCCCTTGGGCCAGGCCTTGATCCCTTTTTCTGGGGAGACGCTCGTGCCAAGGGGGCCGAGGAAGCGCGGCCAATCGTCGGCGCAAGCGACGGCGGTCAGAAGGAGGGGCAGCAACGAAGCGAAGACGCGAATGCGCATGGCTGGATTCCGGCAGTGACAAAGGCGAGCCGGGCGGCGTCAGCCCCCGGAGGATCGCGCCGGAGGAGTTCTCCATCGCCCGTATCTTTTTTGTCTACGCCGCCTTCTGCCCGATGACCAGCATGCTGTCCGCGGCGCGCGTCAGGTAGCAATACCAGCTGGCGAGATTGGAGCCGAGGCGCGAGCGCAGCATCCGCATCCAGGCGCCGGAGAGGGTCGGGTACGCTTTGGCGATGTCGGCGGACTTGCGCAGCCAGGAGCTGCTGCGGAGCATGCGGACGCGGCCGGGCTGGAAGCCGGCTTCGTGGAGAGCGAGGCGGAGGGTGGACGGGGAGAAATGGGTGAGGTGGCGCGGCAGGTCGAGGGGGAACCAGGCGGGGCCGAACCAGCGGAAGGCGACGCTCTCGATGTTGTGCAGGGAGACGAGGATCTTGCCCCCCTTGGCGAGCAGGCGCTGGGCGGCGCGGAGGACGTCGAGCGGCTGGTGGACGTGCTCGAGCGACTCCCACATCGTAATGACGTCGAACGATTCGTCAGGCAAGTCGGCGTGCGGCAGCGATCCCTGGTGGACGGTCAGGCCGTGCGTGGCGCGGAGGCGGTCGACGACGGCGCTGGAGAAATCGAGGCCTGTGACGTTCCAGCCGAGGCGGCGCATGCGGATGAGGAAGGAGCCGCCGCCGCAGCCGAAATCGAGGAGGCGGCCCTGGCCTTCGAGCGGCAAAACCTTGCGCGGGCTGGCGCGGAAGGGGAGGAAGCGGCGCCACCAGGGGGCGGGGCCGCTATCGGCCTCGACCTTCTTGTGGTGGGGCTTGTAATCATCGTCGTAGAAGCGGCCGATGGAGGCGGGGCTGGGACGGGGGTTGGTGAAGGCGAGACCGCAATCCTGGCAGCGGACGACGAGGAAGCGCAGGCCGCTGCCGCCATGGTCGGGGGCTTCGAGAATGGGGGACCAGCGGTCGCCGCCGCAGAGCGGGCAGTCGGCCTCTTCCCAGTCAAAGTCGCCGCCGGAGGACGCGGCGCCGAAAGCCAGCGCAGGGCGTTCATGGTCGGGGACTATACCCGGCTTTGGAAAGGGCGGTCAAGACAGGCGTTCGGTCACGCGACCTCTTCCGCTTCCGCCCCCTGCCGCTCCGGCTGCTTCAACTCGGAGAGTTTCTTGTGCAGGGTGTTGCGGTTGATGCCCAGGCGGGCGGCGGCCTTGATCAGGACGTTGTCGCACAGGGGCATCACCTGTTCGAGGAGTTCACGCTCCACGCCGCGCACGAGGCGGTCGTGCAGGCGGCCCTCATCGGGCGGGAGCTTCTGCAAGGCGGACGCGACGAGGTTCTGGATCATGCCGTCGAGATCGGCGGGTTTGCCGCGGATGGCGCGCATGCGCCGCTCCTCGCCGGGGACCATCGCCTCGAAGTTGAAGGGCTGGCCATGGGACAGGACGACGGCGCGTTCGACATAGTTCTCAAGCTCGCGGACGTTGCCGGGCCAGTCGTGCCCTTGCAACCGGTCGAGGATGCTCGCGGGCACGTCCGGGGCATCGCGGCGGTTCTCTTCGCAGTAACGTTCGAGGAAATAGCGGACCAGGGCCGGGATGTCGTCGCGCCGTTCGCGGAGCGGGGGTAGATAGATCGGCACGACGTTGAGGCGGTAATAGAGGTCTTCGCGAAAGCGTCCGGCCGCGATCTCATCCTCGAGAAACTGGTTGGTCGCCCCGATGACGCGCGAATCGACTCGGATCGTCCGGCTCTCGCCGACACGCTCGAACTCGTGCTCCTGAAGCACGCGCAGGAGCTTCACCTGGAGCTTGGGACTCATCGAGGAGATTTCGTCCAGGAAGATGGTGCCGCCGTGAGCCGCTTCGAAGCGGCCGGCCTTGTTGTCGACGGCGCCGGTAAAGGCGCCCTTGATATGGCCGAACAGCTCGCTTTCGAGGAGGCTCTCGGTGAGGGCCCCGCAGTTCACGCGCACGTAGGGGCCATCGCCGCGAGAGCTGAGCCGGTGGATGCTGCGGGCGATCACTTCCTTGCCGGTACCCGTTTCGCCGACCAGGAGGACGCTGGCGTTGGAGGTGGCGACAAGGCGGGTGAGGCGATAGACGGCCTTCATGGCGGCGCTGCCGCCGATGATTCCTGGGAGAGGAGCGTCGAGAGCTTCTTTCGCGGGAGGCATTCGATAGCTCCGATCCGAGAGACAACCTTATCATTTCTAGGACGTGTTTAAGCCTTCTTCAAGAGCAGGTTATGCCTTGTTCGTGGGCACACCGTTGTTTCTCGGGACCATCTTCATGTCGATGATAAGATATAAGATGTATCTATAAATGGTCTTACGATAACGAAACTCCATGCGCACACGAACAGGCCGCCAACGAGTCGTCGCGAGCGGCAAAGCGTTTGCGATTCCAGGTTAGGTCTCGCCCGGAGAGGAGAGCAACAATGCTTCGCACCCTGACGCTCACCGTTCTGGTAGTCCTCGGTAGCGGACCCATCGCCTTCGCCCAGGATCGCTACTATGCCGTCTTTTTTGCCGCCAACAACGGTCGGCCGTCCGGCGCCCATACCTTCGCAACGTTTGTCCGGCTGAAGGCGGATGTGGTCGCCGCCGCGGCGGACGGCGCGGGAGGCGCCGCCTCCGGCCCGGCGGAATCGCTCACGATCAGCTGGTTGCCGGCGAGCGGCGTCGTCGTGCCCCGGTTGCTGGGCGGCGGCGAGCCTGGCCGAAACTTCGGCCTCAAGGAGACGCTCGACTGGTGCAAGCGTCTCGGCGCTCCGGTGACGGCATGGGGGCCGGTCGAGATCAAGAAGGAGCTTTTTGACCTGGCCGCGAAGAAAAAGCGGATCCTCGACAGCGGCGCGGTCAGCTACCGCATGCTCGACCGAAGGGGTCGCGGGGGGGACTGGACCAATTGCATCCACGCCGTCAGCGACATTGTTCCGGGACCGCTGCTCGCGACCGGGACGGCCTATGGCGAGGCGGCCACGCAAATGGTCGCCAACCATCTGCGGCCCTACCTGATCGATCCGGATGTGAACCACGAGTCCGTGCTGCGCTACCTTGGCATCGACGGGTTCGAGATGCGGCATCAGGCGTTGACGCGGTAGCGGCGCCATTGACCGCGGAGCCGTTAACTACGCTGTGTTGAGATTCTTGCTTTGATCGTTGCCGGCCAAGTCCCTGCTTGCTTGAATGCTCTTGGCGCCCCACCACGAGTATCAACGAGCAGGGAACTTTCATGTCCACCGATGAACTGCGTGCCAAGATTGCGCGTTTGCCGCGGCTGGCGCTGGCGCACCTGCCGACGCCGCTCGAGGAAGCGCCCCGTTTTTCGAAGGCGCTCGGAGGGCCGCGCATCCTTATCAAGCGCGACGACTGCACCGGTCTCTTGTTCGGCGGAAACAAGACGCGGCACAACGAGTTCCTGATGGCGGACGCGCTGGAGAAAAAGGCGGATGTCGTCGTCTGGGGCGCGGGAGTCCAATCGAACAACTGCCGGCAGACGGCGGCCGCGTGCGCCAAGCTAGGACTGGAATGCCGGCTGGTCCTGACCAAGGCGGTACACGACGCCGACGTGCAGGGGAATCTCCTGCTCGACTACCTGATGGGGGCCAAGGTCCAGATCGTCGACGTGCCGATGGGTCCGGCCCTGGACGACCTGTTGCTCGGCGAAGCGGAAAAGCTGCGCCGGGAAGGGCGCCGGCCATACGTCTGGGATCGCATCACCGGTCGGCCGCGCGCCGCGGTGAGCTATGCTCTGTGCCTGGCGGAGATCGTGGAGCAGTTGAAAGGACGGCCCGCGCGCGCCGTCTACGCGGCGGCGGCCGGGGCCACGGGAGCGGGGCTCGTCCTCGGCAAGAAGGCGCTGGCCTGGCCGGGAGCGGTGAAGCTGTCGTCTCCGATCGTTTGGCCCTGGGACATTCCGCAGGACATGGCGGAGGTCGCCAACGCGACGGCCGAATTGCTCGGCTTGCCACAGCGTCTGACGGCGGCCGAGGTCGACATCCGGACCGATTTCATCGGCGAGCGCTATGGCGCGGTCACCAAGGAGGGGAAAGAGGCGCTCGCCCTGTTGGCCCACACGGAAGGCATCCTGCTCGATCCGGTCTATACTGCCAAGGCGATGGCGGCGCTCATCCACGATGTGCGCGACGGACGCTGGACGAAGGACGACACGATCGTGTTCCTCCACACGGGGGGCACGCCGGCGGTCTTCGCGTACCGGGATGAGTTGATGGCGTAGCGCCTGTCAAGTTGGCGGCTTGTTCAACTCCAATGGAGCCCACTTATGCTCTGCTTTTCCTTGACCCTGTTTGTCAGCGCGGCCGTCGGCGGCGGCGACCCTTTCGGCCCGATCGACGATGTCAAACTCGTCCGCCCCGAAGACAAGATCGACGCGCGTGCGGTCCAGCCGCCGGAAGGCGCGGTTGTTCTCTTCGACGGCAAGGGCCTCGACCGCTGGGTGAAGCGCGACGGCAAGAGCCCTGCGGGCTTCAAGCTCCTGCCGAGTGGTGTCATGCAGGTCAGCGGCGGCGACATCGTCACCAAGCGAAAGTTCGAAGGGGCTTTCAAGCTGCACGTCGAGTTCCGCGTGCCCTACATGCCGAAGGCGTCGGGACAGGGGCGCGGCAACAGCGGCGTTTACGTGCAGGGCCGCTACGAAGTGCAAGTGCTCGACAGCTATCTGCCCAAGGAGGGCAAGCTGAACAAGCTGGCCAGCAACGACTGCGGCGGCATCTACGGTGTCGCCGCGCCGCTGGTCAACGCCTGCAAGGCGCCGACCGTCTGGCAGAGCTACGACATCGAGTTCAAGGCGCCGGCGTGTGAGGGAGGCAAAAAGGAGACGCCGGCCGTCATCACGGTCTATCACAACGGGGTGAAGATTCACGACAACGTAAAGATCACCTCCGACAACACGACCGCCGGACTGGGAGGCGATCCGTGCGGACCGGGACCGATCCTGCTGCAGGATCACGGTAATCCCGTGCAGTATCGCAATATCTGGCTGCTTCCGGCGAAGGAATGAGGTCGCAACGAACTGCGCGTGGCTGGGCGATCCACCGCAGGCCGGATTCGCTGGACATGCCGGCGTCACTTCGTTAAAGTTTGATTAGTTTCGCCCTCTCTTTTTCTCCTTATTCTTCTCTCGGAGGCCGCCATGTTCCGATCTCGGCGCCAAGGCTTCACGCTGATCGAATTGCTCGTGGTCATTGCGATCATCGCGATCCTGATCGCTCTGCTGGTTCCGGCCGTGCAGAAAGTGCGAGCGGCCGCGGCACGGACGCAATGCGCCAACAACATGAAGCAGATCGGTCTCGCCTTCCACGCGTATCACGACGTTCAGAAGGAACTGCCGCATGCCGGCCAGACGTGGGCCGATCCGCCGACGTACGTCACGGCGGGCATGCCGGCGGCGGGCAAGCAGCAACTCGCGGGCTGGGGCTTCCAGATCCTGCCCTATATCGAGCAGGGAGCGGTCTACCGCGGGGGCGGCGGCGGGTCCGTCGCCCAATGCCAGATCAACGCGATCAGCGCCGTCATCCCCATCTACTACTGTCCGTCGCGTCGCCTTCCGGCCGCCCTCCCCCCCACCGGCTCCTGGTATGGCCCCGGCGGCACCTTCGCGCACGGTACCATGGACTACGCCGCGAGCAACCTCGAAAACACCGGCGCCGTCAAGTATGGCTTCATCGGTCGCCCGCTGGTGACGATCACCGACGGCACCTCCAACACCCTGATGGTGGCCGAGAAACGCCTCAACCTGGCCTACATCGGCCAGTACCAGGGAGATGACAACGAGGGTTATTCCTCCGGCTGGGATCACGACGCCGAGCGCTACACGAACCAGCTTCCGGCGCCGGACTACAACGGCGGTGGCGACGGTCAGCAGCGGTTCGGGGGCTCCCACGACGGCGGCTTCATGGCTTGCCTGTGCGATGGCTCCGTGCGCCTTATCACCTACAACATCGACCTGACGACGTTCAGCAACCTGGGCAACGTGAACGATGGTCAGACCATCAGCCTGAATCCGTAGACCTGGCTCCATCATGCGAGGGAACTGTTGGCGTTCCCTCGCTTTTCTTTTCTCAAGGCCTCCCTCATGAAGACGGTCGTTCGTTTCCTGCTGTGCCTCCCGCTGCTCTGCGCCCCGCTCCTCGCCGGCTGCGGCGGCGGCAGTGGTGAGAAAAAGGTCAAGACCAACGGCCGACTGCACAACAAGGGCGTCCCCCTTACCCTCGAAAACAAGATGGCCGGCGCCATCGAACTCAAGTTCTACGCGATCGGCGACGGCAAGGGTCCCGTCGACCCCAAGTACGCCGTGGTCAAGGACGATGGCTCCTTCGTCCTGGACGGAACCGATGGCGCGGGGGTCGCGCCCGGCAAGTACAAGATCGTCGTCCATCAATACGATCCGCGTCCGGTCGACAAGCTCAAGGACATGTTCAGCGAGAAGAACACAAAGATCGTCCGCGACATCGCCGAGGGGGCGGCCATCGACATCGATGTTTCCAAGCCCGAGGGGAAGTGATGTGCTGAAAACCGGCCGCCACGCCCTGACAGCCGCCGTGCTGGTTCATTCGACAAACTCGCGCTACACAATCTTTTCCTAACCGCACTTCTTTTCTTCTTCGGAAATATTAGGAAAGTTAATTGATATTCCCTGCCTTGCCGATTAAGATTGCTTTGTCCAATTTTTGGAACTCGTACCCCGGTGTACGGATTCGCGGCGCGGCGCCGCGGCGGCCGGGAGCGCTGCTCCACTGATGGAACCCAGCCATGATCCACTCTCTCGTCGTGACTCAGGCGGCGCACGCCCTGAGACGCAGTTCCCACCCCGCCCTGCGGCGCTTGCGGGTGGAAGGCAACGACGGCGCCCTCGTCATCTCGGGCAAGGTCACCAGCTACTACCTCAAGCAACTCGCCCAGGAAACCATCATGCCGGTCCGTGGCGACCTGCAGCTGGTCAACAAGGTGGACGTGCACGACGCCGTGCCGATCGTCCTGCACAGCTGAAATCCGGTGAAACAGGTGAATGTCTGAGCCCTCCCGGCAGGTCCGCCTGCCCGCAGGGGTCAGACATTTTTTTTTTGACCCAAGGCGCGCATCACGTGGATGGAGTCTGCAGGAGGACGAGGAAGGCGACGACGTTGAAGAAGGCGTGCAAGACGATGGCGCCGACGAGGCTCTGCGTACGGTAGGCGAGCCAGCCCAGGACGAGGCCCAGACCGAAGAGCGCGATCGGCGTGGGCCAGACCGAGCTGTGGAAGATGGCGAAGAACATGGCGGAGCCGAGGACGGAGAGGCGGCAATTGCCCGCGTTGAAGACGGCGAAGCGCTCCGGGTCGATGCGCAAGAGAGGGTGCAGGCCGCTCTCCGGCATGGGCTCGGTTTCGGAGTCCTCGTCGGCGGCTGCGGGGCTTGTCGGCCTCGCCTCGACAAGGTGAAACACCCCTTCGCGCAGCAGGGCGCCCCAGACGCGGTAGAATTGCCAGCCATAGACGCCGACGAGCAACACGGCGAAGATCAACGGTTGCACCGCTTCCTCGACCGAGGGAATGTTCTGGTCCTCCTCGGCACTCAGGCTCAAAAGCAGCGGCTGGGCGGCGATGAAGAGCGTGAGGGCGCCGATCATCGCGTGCCCCGTCAGCGACGCCCGCCGTAGCCATCCTTGCAGCAGGCCGCGGAAGAGCAGTTCTTCGAGCACAGGCGCGACCACGCAGGCCTGAAAGAAAACCAAGGCCCACTCGATGGGCCACAATTCCTGCACCGGCAGATTCTGGAGGCTGTGCGGCCGCTCGGGAAGGAACATGACCGCGAGGAGGTTCACGGCGAGGACCAGCGGCGTCGCGATGGCGAAGCCGAGGAGACCCTGGAGCACGCACTGGGGCCAGCGCGCCGTCGTGAGGCCGATGTGCCGCGTTTTCGTGCGTGTCCGCAGATAAAGGAAGAGCAGCACGAGGGCGATCGCCAGAAAGAAGTAGAGGGGATAGGCCCACAAGAGTTCGCGCGTCCATCGTGTCTCGCGCGACGCCCGCCAGAAGGAGGGGGTCTGATCGAAGATGACGTCGAACAGGCCGATGGCTTCGAGGAAGCGGCGGACGGCGTCGGTCGTGTAGATGACGATAACGAAACAGACGAAGACATCGAAGCCGGTCCAGGCCCCGGGGCGGAGACGCTGCAGGGGCCAGAAGCGATCGAACAGGCGGCGCCGAAATAGGAAAAGCAAAAGCCCGACGAGGAGAACGGCGCCCAAGGCCATCCCATACCCGATCAGGTTGCGCAGCGTTTCGGGCCAATCAATTACAAGCACAGTGGGACCTTTTTTCGCATATTATAAGACCGGAAAACCGCCATCGAAGCGAAGATCGCGAATGTCGACCGTACTGGACCGCATTGTCGCCGCCAAAAAGGAAGAAGTCCGTGTGGCGAAGGAGCGAACGCCGCTCGCCATCCTCGAACGCCGGCTGGCGGAGGCGCCGCCGGCGCGTGACTTCCGGGCGGCGCTCGAGCGCGGCCCGGGACTCGGGATCATCGCGGAGGTAAAGAAGGCGTCTCCTTCGGCGGGCGTGTTGCGGGCGGATTTCGACGCGGTGGGGCTGGCGCGGACGTACGCGTCATGCGGCGCGAACGCGATCAGCGTCCTGACAGATCGGCCGTTTTTTCAAGGAGACCTGGCGTACCTGAGCGCGATCCGGGCTACGGTGGCGCCGCCGCTCTTGCGCAAGGATTTCATCCTCGATCCGTACCAGGTGGTCGAGGCGCGGGCCGCGGGGGCGGACGCGGTCCTGCTGATCGCGGAGATCCTCGACGCGCCGCAGCTGCGAGAGCTTTTCGAGCTTATCCGCGCGCTCGGCATGGAGGCGCTGGTCGAGTTGTACGAGCCGGCGAACTTGGCGCGCGTGCTGGACAGCGGCGCCACGGTGGTCGGCGTCAACAACCGTAATCTGCACACCTTCGAGATCCGGCTGGAACACACGCTTGAGCTGGCGCCGCGCGTGCCGAAGGACGTGTGCCTGGTCAGCGAGAGCGGCATCCGGACGAAGGACGACATGCGCCGGCTGGCCGAGGCGGGCGTGAAGGGGGTGCTGATCGGCGAGACTTTCATGCGGTCGCCGGATATCGGCGCCGCGTTTCGGGAGCTGCGCGGATCTCGTAGCTGAAGTCATGAGACTTCAGGCCGGGAACAGCGTCTTCGTGCGAAGTCTCACGACTTCGGTTACTGTCTGGACCTCCGGGGGCTTACGTCACCCGGCTCGCCTGTCGTGAACCATGCCTCTCTTGCAGCGGACGCTGTCGTTCCTTCGCGGCCATGATCTACTTGGGCGGCCGGCGGTTGTCGGCGTCTCGGGGGGGGCGGATAGTGTCGCGCTAGCCCATATCTTGGTCCGACTCATGGACGTGGGGCGTCTGCCGGCGGTCACGTTTGCTCACGTCAACCACCGCTTGCGCGGCGCGGCGAGCGATGCGGATGAAGCCTTGGTATCTGGCCTGCCTGGTTCGTGGGGAAAGGCGGGGGTGATCGTCCGCACGCAGCAGGTGGATGTCGCGGCGCTGGCGAAGAGCGAAGGATGGAACCTCGAGGACGCCGGGCGGCGCGTGCGCTACGCTTTTTTCGCACAAGTCGCGCGAGAGACGGGGGCCTGGGTTGCGACGGCTCACACCGCGAACGATCAGGCGGAAACGTTGTTGCTGCGTCTCTTGCGCGGGACGGGGATCGCGGGGCTGGCCGGGATTCCCCCGCTGCGCCCGCTGGAGGTCGGCGTTTGGCTCGCCCGGCCGTGGTTGACGATCACGCGGGCGCAGGTCGAGAACTATGGCGCTTGTCATCGGCTAGAAGTGCGGCAGGACGCCTCCAACCAGGATCCGAGTTTCCTGCGCAATCGCATCCGCCGCGATCTGCTGCCGCTGCTGGAGAAGGACTACCAGCCGGCGCTCGTTTCTCTCCTGGGCCGGCTCGGCGAGCAATGTCGGGAGACGCAGGCGCTTTTGGATGCGCTGGCGACGGGGTTGTTGGGTCGGGCGGAGAAGCCGCGGGCGGGGGCGATGGTTGTGCTGGATGCGGCGGCGGTCGCGAGCACGGCGCCCATCGTGGCCCGCGAGATGTTTCGCCAAGTGTGGCAACGAGAGGACTGGCCGCTCGGGGAGATGGGCCTGGAGGAATGGAAACGCTTGCTGGCGTTGGCGGCGGAGAAAGACGGGGCGATCGACCTCCCGGGCGTCCGCGCGGTTCGGAGGGGGAAGGTGTTGCAGCTCTCGGCGCGTAATCAAACTTAATTTCGACTATTCCACTTTGGGCGCCGGTTCGGTGAAGGGTTCGACGACTACGGGGACGCGGAAGCTCTTGTGGCATTGCGCAGGTGGCGCCAAGGTCGATGAGCTGGCGCCGGCTGCGTTCCCAGTCCTTGGTCTTGATGGTTCGGGCCAGCTCGGCGGCTTTCTTCCGCAGATCGGCGCGCGCGCGAACCAGGTCGCTTGCCCTTCCTTCTTGGGGGGACGCAGCATCAGGAGATTCGCGGTTTCGGCGATGAGCAGCGCCTGGCCGCGGGCGAAAACCCAGTTCTGCTCGTCGGTGGGACGGGTGGCAAGCTGGCGTTCCAGGCCGCGGAAGTTGGCGAGGGCGAGGCCTTCCATCAGGAGCTTGGTCTCGGCGACCGGTTCGAGCTTGGGGCTGACCTTGGGGACGGCCTTGTCTTGCGTCGTGGCGGTGGGGGCGAGGAAACAGAGGACCACAACGGCTAGCGCCGACAGGACGAAGAGGAGGCGAGCGGGGCGGGGTCCGCCCCGGTTCTGCGAACCGCGGCTAAACGAAAACAAGATGGATGGAATCATGGTTTCTTTCCAAGCTCGGGAACCTGGATCTGGATGTCGTCCCCTTCGACGCGGACGGGGTAGGAGCCGATCTTGATGCGCGGATTGTCGGCCCAGACGCCGTCGGCGAGGCGGAAGCGCCAGGCGTGCCAGGGACAGGTGACGATGCCCTCCTCGACGCAACCGCCGCTCAGGGAGGCGCCCATGTGCGGGCAGACGTCATCGATGGCGAAGTGCTCGGCGCCGATGCGGAACAGGGCGACGAGCTTGCCGCGGACGATGACCGTCTTGCCTTCCCCTTCCTTTACCTCGCTGACCTTGCACACCGTCTGAAACTCGGGCATGAGCCTCTTCCTCCGCGACGCGTTCCACAAATTGTATTGTACCTTGGGCAGATACTTGCGCTCGAAATCCAAGCGGTTGCGAGGAAGCCATGCTCGAGATCGAGATGAAGTTTCCGGTCGACGATTTTCGCGGCGTCGTGAAGAAGGTCCGGGAATGGGATGCCGAGCGGGTGGCGCCGCGGCAGGAGGAGGACCACTACTTCGCGCCTCCGGACCGGGATTTCGCAAAGACCGACGAGGCGCTGCGCCTCCGGCGGATCGGCAAGCGGAACGTGGCGACCTACAAGGGCCCCAAGGAAGCCGGGCCGACGAAGACGCGGACGGAGATTGAGGTGGACCTGGCGGAAGGGGTGGCGTCGGCGGAGCAGTTCGAGCGCTTCCTCGAGGCGCTGCGCTATCGCTCGGTGGCGCGGGTGCGGAAGAAGCGGACGGCATACCGCTTCAGGCGCGGGGGCTTTCCGATGGAGGTCACGCTGGACGAGGTGACGGGCGTCGGCCGCTTCGTGGAGGTCGAGATCGTCGCCAAGCCGGAGAAGCGCGACGCGGCGCAGAAAGTGCTTCAGGAGGTCGCGGCGGCGCTGGGACTCCAGAAGAGCGAGCGGCGCTCTTATCTGGAAATGTTGCTGGCGAAGGCGGGAGGCCAGTCATGATCGAGAAGGCGAGCCGGGTGGCGTAAGCCCCCGGAGGAAAGCGGTTACGACGCTACTTCGGTCTCACGCTCCAGCGCACGTTGGAGCGCAGGGCGAAGACGCGGCTGTGGAAGCGGATGTCGTCGGTCAAGCCGGGACGCAAGGAGAAAGGGATCTGCTCGGGGAACGATTCGAGGATCTTGTACTCGAGCTTGTCGCCGCCGGAGCCTTGCCAGGCGAAGAGGAGCACGATCTGCTTCTTGAAATCGACGCTCTTGGCGATGGTCTGGAGCGCGTCCTTGCCGAAATGCTTGGCGGCGTCGTCCTGGGACTTGATGACGATCGGTTTGCTCCAGACGGAGCCCTTGAAGACGCTCTTCTCCGGGGCGACTTTGAGCTCGACGAGGGCCTCTTGCCCGAAACAAGGGCCGGCGGCGCAGCAGAGGGCGAACAAGGCGCCGAGCGAACGTTTCATGGTGGTCTCCTTGCTGAAGGTGAAGTCCGATGTGCTGCTTCCGCTCAGACCCTCCGAGGTCTATTTCACGGCCTTCAAGGAATTACTATCACACGGTCATCGAGAAGCAACCGGGATTGGGCGCTGGTCGCGAAACCCTCGGGCAGGATCTCAGCGCTGCCGCGCCGAGTTTGAAGGGGCGAAACGCAAGCGCTGGCACGTTTCCTGATAGCTCGCTTCCAGGTCAATCGACACGGACAGGTCCGCGCCGAGAAAAAGGGGCAGCGCGGGCAAGGGCGTTCCGAGCCGAAGGACGCTGGACCACGCGTCGATCTCCTCGCGGCCGTCGCGGCGGACGGGGCGATAGGCCGTGGCGTAGAGCTTGGTCCGCGGGGACATGCGATAATCGGCCGTCTGCAACAACTCCATGATCTCGTTGTGCAAGTTCGCTGAACGGCTGGTGACGACGTCGACGACGATCGCGGCAACGCCCTGGCACAGGTAGCTCGCGCACTTGATCGCGAACGCCCGCCGCGCCTGTGGCCGATCCTTGTTGCTCGGGCTCACGAGTTCGATGGCGGCGACGAGCCGAGGCCCCCCCTCGGTGTCGAAGACTTTCACTTCAAAGGAGTCGAGGAAGAGCGCGGGAATGGTCCAGGTGGGCGCCGCGATCTTCTCGGCCTGGGTGATTCCGCCCACGGCGCCGCCGTTGCCAGCCCCTTCGTCGAGGGTCGCCACGTCCACTTGCACCTGGCCGCCGATCTCGACCGCCGGCTCGGCGAAGAGGTTCTCCGGCAAACCCATCCCGTTCAGGTCGTCCGCGAGCGCGCTGGCCCAGCGGGAGTGGAACGCCTGCCAATGACGGCGTTCGCTCAGAGGCGGGTGGAAATGGTCGAGCAGAGGCATCGGATTCTTTGTCCCTTGCCGGCGCTGCGGACGAATCGGCTGAGTCGAACCTGATTCTACAGGGCAGGCCGTACGGGCTCAACGAGCGGCGTCGTGAAGGCGGGCGGGCCCCGCTCTGCTGTCCCCGACGGCCTCGTAGCGCTCCAGCGACGCAGCGACCGCGACCTCACGGATGACCGTCTCAGCCGCCGCCGCGCGTCGCCCGTCCCGCCGGCCCCGTCGGCGACGACGATCACGACGCCGGCCTCGAGTTCGATGACATTGACACGGTCCTGGCAGCGCTGCTGGTAGGGGACGGTGATGGAGGTGGTTTCGAAGGGGGCATGGCGGGGACTCGACTCGGGCGACAATGTACAATGTGACTATGAGGGACAAGAAACACAAGGGCCCGGCAGAACCGCCGGCTTCGATGTATTGGGGCGCCAATGTGCCGATGCGCGTGATCCGCCGGTTCGCTCGGCAGGTCGCCGAGCGATTCAAGCCGGACCGGATCGTTCTTTTCGGCTCGCATGCCTAAGGCACGCCGCACGCGGACAGCGACGTCGATATTCTGGTCATCATGGCGGCGAGCAACCAGCATGACCAGGCCGCTCGTATCCGGGGGGCTGTCGACGCGCCATTTCCCATGGACCTGATTGTTCGCACCCCGAAGAGCCTGGCGTGGCGGCTCGCCGAGAGGGAGTCCTTCCACACGGAGATCATGACCAAGGGCAAGGTCCTCTATGAAAAGAGCGACTCGGGCATGAGGAAAGTCTCCATCAAGCCGTCCCTCGGGAACCAGCATCGGGGAGGTCTGCGGCAGGCGCGGGTTCGGCAGTCGGATTTGTCGCGAGCAATTCGCTCAATTGGGCGCCCCACACAGCGTGCCTGCGGCCAAGCGCCTTCCTTGGCTCGGGATCGCCCGCGTTCGGATCGAAGCGGAAGGCTACCACATAACCGTAGGTCAACAGGGCTACCCCTGAGCCGGCCAAGATAATCGTGAGCACCCAGATGTATGGAATATCGAACAGCAACAGGACGAGGGACAGCACCGCGAGCAACGCCCCCGCGATCTGCAGCGAGTTGATCGACACTGCGTCCTTCAGCTTCCGCGCCATGTCCTCCTGGTAAGACCCACAATTGGGACAAGGAACGGGGAGCACGACGTTGCGGCTTTTCTGTAAGAGGTTTTCCTCGGCTTTCGCTCGCGCCCGCTCCGCAGACCCTTCCCCATCCAGGAAGAGCAGATCGTGGTCTTCCCCGGTCGCTTCCAGCTCTAGCAGGTAGGCGTAGCGTTCCTGGCAGCGCGCGCAAGAAACGAACTTCCAGACGGCACCCTGGACGGCGGCGACATGCTTGCCGCCGATTGGTATGGGAATCGGGATGGGAATAGGCATATGCCCTCCGCCACCGAACGTTGAGCGCGCCCCATTACGGCCATGACAACATCGAGACCACTGGGTGTCAAGGCAGGAGGAGCAAGCGGCTCGCGATTTTCAATGTCGGTGGTTTCGGCACGTGCGTTTGGCAAACGAAGGGGTCATGGACTGACGGCGTGCCAGACGGGGTTCAGGTGGTGGCGGCGGCTGTCGATGATGCCGCGCGGATAGATCACGCTCGATTGTCGCGGCTCGTTCTTGGGGGCATTGGCGCCTTACAAGATATCCACTGGGTAAGACGCGATGTAGATTTCAAGCTGCTCGAACAGTTCAAGCAGCTTCTGCTTGAACTCGACGAAGAACTGCTGGTTCTCCGGCGTATCTTCAACGTCGATCGTGAAGCGTCTCAATTCGTCTTCGAACCGCATGCCTTCGTAGACCCATAAGCCGAGGACGGTGTGCGGCTGAATCTGCAAGCCGCGGAATTGAGCTACGAGCGCCTCGCGGTCTGCTCCAGAAGTTCGCCGCTAACCGGTCGCCCGTCGTTGAACTTCACCGGCAAGAGAATCTCGTAACGTCTTTTCCGCATAGTCGAAGCCTCCGCGTTCCAGCTCCTGGTAAACAACGGACAGCGACTGCAGCACCTCCAGCGCCGGTTCCGGCACCACGAAAAGATTATCCGGTAGGCAGATGACCCGACCCCGAAGCGTCAGCGTCTCCAGGGCTTTCGCCCGATCGCTGCGCTCGGGAATGTGGATTTTTACCATTTGCATGGTTGATCCTCGATGTTTTCCCCTCTGCCAACTTCGTTATTGTATCACGTGAACTCCTCACGGGCTCACCGGCATGCAGACCTGCTCCAACAGCTTCTCGCAGCGCTCTTGCAGCAGGTCGGCGAGGTTGGGCAGCGTTTGGCCGGCGGGGAGTGACTCGGAGAGCACGGTCAGCCAGCGCGGGAAGCCGTAGAGGATGGCGAAGTGCTCCAGGCCGGCGGGTTCGAGGCGGCAATGCTTGCCTTGTTTCTGGCCGTCTTGCCAGACGGTCTTGCTCTTGCCGCTGAGGGCGATGTCATCTTCCGGACGCAAGAGGATCAGGTGGTCGATGACTTGCGGAGTCACGTCGAGGGAGGAGAGTTTGATTTCGAGGTCGCGGGGTTTGCCCGTGCCGCGGCCGAGGTAGAGGCCGATGCCGACTTTCCAGGGTTGGCCGTCCTTGCAGACCCAGTGGGCGATAGAGATGACGCCGTAGGTGGGGTGGTCGCCGAAGGTCCATTCGGGGACGACGTGCTGGAGGCGCCAGGGGCCGACCTTGACGCCGTGCTCGAAGCAGGCCTGGAGGAAGGCGCCGAGGCCGGCTTGCAGCTCGCGCGTGGCGCCGGTGAGGCTGCCTTCGCTCTCGATGGCGAGGCGGGCGGCCTGCATCTCTTGCTGCCAGGCGCCGAGCGGGTTGCCGGTCCAGACCGTGTTGGTCTGCTGCACAAGGGTACGGACGGTCGCGTCGCCGGGCGTCTGCTGTTCCGAGGTCTCGACGACCGTGACTGCCTTCACCTGCGGCACAGCGCCGATGCGGTCGGTCGACGTGCCCACGTCATAGGCGGCCTTCTGCGCCTCACCGTAGACCATGTGATCGAAGAGCTGACGGAACTGCTGGAGCATGTCGCGCAGCGTCGGCTCGGTGCGGGCGATCTGCGTCACCTGCTCGGGGGTGAACGGGAAGAAATCGGGGACGTCGAGGCCATTGACGGCCGATTGGAGACGCGCCTTGACGACCTTCTCGACCAGCTCGGGCGCGGGCGCCTCGAGACGCAGCGCCTTGACGGTGCCGTGGCCGGGGACGTGGACGGGGTTGTTGAGGCGGTCCTGGATGTAGCCGTCGAGGGTGGGGACGAAGCGGTTCCACAGGCCGCGTTCGGCGAAGACGAGAAAGCAGAGGCCGTCGATCTGGTGCATGGCCTGGACGATGCCGGCGAAAAAGGCTTCGGCGGCGCGGTGGCCGTCGTCGGCGCGGCGGGCCAGGAGCAGGTCTTCAAGCTGATCGAAGGCGACGACGACCGGCGTCTTGAGGCTCTGGAAGACCTCCATCAGCGCCTTGAAGAGGGAGAGGACGAGGTCTTGCCGGCTCGGGCGAACCTTGAGGTCCAGCTCCGCGAAGCCGTAGGTGAGGAAGTTGGCGAGGTCGCTTTCGTCGCCGAGGAGGGCGGCGCGGGCGAAGCCCTGGCAGATGTGGCGGCGCATCAGCCCGGTGGAGCTGCGGCTCTCCGTGCGCTCGACGTGACGGCAGACGAAGTCGCAGGCCTTGTCGCAGGCGAGGGTGGTCTCGGCGCAGAGGCGGCGAAGCTGGGCGAAGCCGGAATGGCCGGTGAAGGGCCGGGCAAGACGATCGATGAGCCATTGCGTCTTTTCCTGGGCTTGTGCGCTGCCCAGGCCGAAGAAGCGGGTCCAGCGGGCCAGGCCGCCGCAGAAGAGCTCTTGCTGCTCTTCCCTGGTCGATTCGGTGAGAGCGCGGTGCAGGAGGCGGCGACCCAGCTCTTCGCCGAGGTATTCGAGCGGACGGCGGCCCTTCTGCTTGGCGCCGGACAGGAGGGTATCGATGACCTGGAACAGGAGGTATTCGAGAAAGTCGGTGTCTTTCTGGTAGGCGCCGGGAGTGACGAGCATCTGCCAGCCGGCGTCGCCGCCGTGCTTGATGGAGTGGAGCAGGTGGGTCTTGCCGGCGCCCTTGGCGCCGAGGATGGGGACCATCTCGGAATGCGTGGCAGGCGTCGCGCGGTAAAGCTCGACGACGCCGAGGAGCTGGCTGCGTTCGCGGGCGTAGAGCTCCGGCACGTGGTAACGGGCGCAGACCTCATCGTCCGGATGACGCGCGAAGTAGTTGCGGAACGGATTGCCGGCCTGGCGCAGCGTTTCGAGCGCCGCGGGGGTCATCAAGGCGTCCATGGTCGCGGTCATAGTCGAAATCCTTTTCTTGAGGCGTCAATTCTCACATGGATCAAAGGCGGCCGGCATTTCAAGGTTGGTTGTGGGGGCGGCCTGGGGCAAACTGAACGAGAAGGGCGCGATGTCTTTGTGTAACACGCGACCTCTCAATAGGTTGCGACTGGTTTCCCTTCTTGTTCACTGGACGTCGAAATGGACAAGAAGGGGACGCTTTTCAAAGGGTCTAAAGGGTGTTCCTCTGGGCGCAGGCTCGCGTAGTAGGCGATCTCGTGGCCCGCCAGGAACGCCAGGCCGGGCTCGGGCAACTCGTAGAGTGGGCCGGTCCACGGGTGGACATAGATGCGGCCGCGCTCGAGGAGGCGGCGGCAGGCGTCGTGGAAGGCGCCGATGCTGAGGCCGGGGAGGCGCAGGGCGATCTGGCGGTGCAGTTCGGGCAAGGGACAGTCTTCGAGGGGGTTGGCGCGATGCCAGTCTTCGAGGGCGATGAGGACGTCGATCTCGCCGGGGAGCGGGGCGTCGGGCGCCGGGGCGTTCTGCTCGTGTGTGAGGAGGGTCTCGATCCAATCGCGCAGGGCTGTCAACTGATCCTGTCGCTCTTGAGCGCGGCGGAGCGACGTGGCGATGTCGTCGCAGGAACGGGACAGGGCAGTCGCCAGCGCTTCGAGGGCGAGGCGCGGCGTGGCATGCTTCAGCAGCCAATCGTCGCCGGCGGGGGAGATCGTGTGCAGCTCAACCGAGCGCCGGCCGAGGGGTGCGCGGCGCAGAACCCGAACGAGGCCCCGCTCCTGGCAGTGGCGTGCCGCCTGCTTGCCGGCGGCGCTGGCGGGGAAGGCGCCCGGCGCGTTCTTCGCGACGAGGAGAGGCAAACCGTCGAGGCTTGTCTTAAGCCGCGTCAGGCCTTCCGTCAGAAGCTCGTTGGACGGTTCGGGCAAGTTCCCCTCGAACAGAAAGGCGAATACGGGTCAACCGCGTCGCCCTATTATGCCCAGTCGGAAAATCGCGACAAGGCCAGGAAAGGCGTTGGCGGGCGAGCGGCGGACGCCTACTGTGCAAGTGATGAGAGACAACGCAAGCGAGGCAATATCGGGGAAAGGAGCTGAGGCGCCATGAGACGCATCGCGAAATGGGGTTGGCCGGTGTTGGTGCTGGGCGGCATGTTCTGGCTCATGGGAGGCGCGTTTGAAGCGAAGGAGCCGGAGAAGACCACATCCGACAGGACGCTCAAGGAAAACGAGCTGTATTACTCGCTCAAGGACGTCATCAATCGCGGCGCCAAGCTCTTCAACGAGGGGAGCGACCACGCCGGATGCTATCGCGTCTTCGAGGGCGCCCTGCTGACCGTGCGGCCGTATCTCAGCAAGAAGCTTCAGGAAGAAGTGACGGCCGGTCTGGTCAAGGCGGCCAAGATGCCGTCGTTCACGGACAAGGCCTTCGAGCTGCGGCGCGTACTGGACCTGATCCGGGCCGAGTGCCAGCCGATCTGGGCACGGCTCGGCGGCGAAGAGAAGGTGCTGAAGCTCGTCGAGGATTTCATGACCGCCGTCAAGAACGATCCGAAGATCGATTTCGACCGGGGCGGCAAGGTCAAGGTCGACCCGGAGAAGCTCAAGGCCGACCTGGTGACCCTCATCAGCGAGCTGACGGGCGGGCCGTATCGCTACAGCGGCAAGTCGATGAAGGAGGCGCACAAGGGGATGAAGATCACGGAGGACGAGTTCCGCGGCGCCGTCGGCCACATGCGCGACACGCTCAAGAAGCATGGGGCCCAGCCGAAGGACATCGACGTCATCGTTTCGGCGATGGAGGCCACGCACAAGGAGATCGTGGGCAAGGGGAGCGAGCCGGAGAAGGAGAAGAAAGACAAGGTCGCCGTCAAGGACAAGATCGTCGACATCAAGGACAAGGTGATCGACAAGAAAGAAAAGGTCGTTGAAATCAAGGACAAGATCGCCGACAAGGTCGTCGACAAGAAGGATAAGGTCATCGAGGTCAAAGACAAGGGGATCGGAGTCAAGGACAAGGGGTCCGACAAGAAGGTCATTGACGTGAAGGACAAGTTGATCGACAAGAAAGAGAAAGGCGTCGTGCCGGCGCCGGTCGGAAAGGGGGACGTGGCGGGCAGGATCGTGTTCGAGGGCAAGCCGCTGCCGGGCGGGAATATTGTCTTTCATTCGGCGGAAGGCGACAAGAAGTTCAGCAGCGCGATCAACGCGGATGGGACGTACTCTCTGAAGGACGTGCCGGCGGGCAAGTATTCGCTCACGGTGAGCGCTGGGAAAGGGGGGAGCTTGCCGGCCGTCTACGCCGACCCGATGACATCGGCCTTGGTCTTCCGCGTGTCCCCCGGGATGCAGGTGTTGGACCTGGTGCTCATGAAGCGGAAGTGAGCCAAGATGGAAGACGAGCCGGCGTCGGAGCCGGAAGCGTAAGCGACGGTTGGGATCCGTCGCTTACGCTTCCGGCCCTGATTGCATCAGGCGCTTCAGCAACTCGGCTGGATCAGCGCCGACTTGCAGGAGCCGGCCTTGTCTGCTGGGAATGAAGCCGTGGGCGATGGCGGCGTCGATCCAGTTCAAGAGCGGCGTGAAGAAGCCGGCGGTGTTCAAGAGGCCGATGGACTTGGCGTGCAGGCCGAGCTGGGCCCAGGTGACGATCTCGAACAGCTCGTCGAGCGTGCCGTAGCCGCCGGGGAGGGCAAGAAAGGCGTCGGCGAGTTCGGCCATGAGGGCCTTGCGCTCGTGCATGGAATCGACCACGCGCAGATCCTCGATTCCCGGATGCGCCAGCTCGCGTTGCAGCAACGTCCGCGGGATGACCCCGGTCACGGCGCCGCCCTGCGCTTGCACGGCGTCGGCGAGGGTTCCCATCATGCCAACGTGGCCGCCGCCATAGACCAGACCCCAGCCGCGTTCGACGAGGAGGCGGCCGATCGTGCGCGCGGCGTCTGCGAAGACGGGATCGTGGCCGGGGCTGGAACCGCAGAAGACGCAGAGGTTTGGCATATTGCTTCGATCCAGGGATGCGTGTGTGGAGGTTCCGATGAGGCCGTGACGTATTTCACGGCACGGTCAACCGTGCCGGCCATCCTGTCCTGGGTTTGGCAAAGAACGAGGATCACGGATTGTGCGCCGGGCGCGATCTGGATCGTCAGCACCGAGGTCTTGGGATCGCCGTAAGCGGCCGGAACGCCCTTGGCGCCGGCGATGGTGATGGTGTACTTGCCCGTCGGAAGGTCCTTGACGGCGAACGTCCCATCGGCGCTGATCGTGCCGTTGCTTCTCTTGCCCGCGTCGCCGTGGAAAATGATTTCTCCTTCGGCGAGGAGCTTGCCTTCGAAGTACACCGAACCCGCGACGTCCCCGGTCGGCGCAGCGACAACATAGAGATTGGCGACGGTGAAATAGATCATGATGCCGGTGACGTCGACGAAGGTGGCGACGAAGGGGCTCGATGCGATGCCGGGATCGACACCGATGCGGCGAAACATGATGGGAAGCATCGAGCCGACCAGTGTCCCCCAGACGCAGATCAGGGCGACCGCCTGGCTGACGACGAGCGCGAGCGTGATCCAATCGATGGCCTGCCTGCGAACATCGTCCGGGGTGAGCGCAGCGCGAATGAAGCCGATGGACCCGAGGGTGACGCCGAGCGCCAGGCCCATGAACAACTCGTGGCGCAGCACGCGAAGCCAGTTCTTGAGCGTGACTTCGCCGAGAGCCATGGCGCGGGTGATGAGGGTCGCCGCCTGGGAGCCGGAGTTGCCGCCGGTCGAAATGACGAGCGGAATGAACAGGCCGAGGACGACAACCTGCTGAATCTGGTCCTCGAAGTGGCTGAGCGCGGTGAAGGTGAACAACTCGGCGATGAAAAGGCAGGCGAGCCAGAAGGCGCGGTTGCGCCAGAGGCGGAAGAAATTCGCCTCGAGGTAGTTCTCCGCCATGGGGCCGACGGCTCCCATGCGGTGCACGTCCTCCGTCGCCTCCTGGACGACGACATCGATCACGTCGTCGTGCGTGATGATGCCGACCATGCGGTTGTGCTCATCGACAACCGGAACGGCAATCAAGTCGTAGCGGGACAGCTCGCGGACGACGACCTCGCGATCGTCGGTCGCCTTCACCGATACGGTCTGCGCCTCCATGATGTCCTTGATCAGCACATGGCGTGGCGCCAGGATGAGCTGCCGCAAGGTGACGACCCCCATCAGGCGGTGCTCGTCATCGAGGATGTAGACGTAGTAGATGGTTTCTTTCTCGGGCGCTTGCAAGCGGAGGCGCTCCAGGGCCTCGGTCGCGGTCAGGTTGGGCGGCAGCCACGAGTAATCCGTCGTCATCAGGCCGCCGGCCGTGTTCGGGTCCTGGCGGACGAGGGTTGCGATGTCGCGGCGGTCGGCCTCGTCGACCAGGCGAAGCAGGTTCTCGGCGACGCGCGGCATCAAGCGGCGCAGGAGATCGACGCGGTCGTCGTGGGACATCTTCTCGATCAGATGGGCCATGCGCTCCTTGCCGGCGCCCTCGACCAGCTTGATCTGCGAATCGATCGGGAAGTACTGAAAGATGAGGGCCTGCTGGCGGATGCTGGTGTTCTCCAGGAAACGCCAGACCTGCTCGACGCTGAAGCCGACGTCGGCGAGGGTCTCGGCGACACTGGCAGGGTGGAGCGACTCGAGGAACGCCGTCATCTCGGCGGTGTCGTTCTCCTCGAGCATCAGGCGGACTTCGGGGCCGAACAGGGTGTTGAGCATGGCGGCTCACTTGAGCATGCGGAGACTCAGGGCTTAAGCGTCATGTTATCGATGAGTCGCGTCGAGCCGATGTAGACGGCAAGGAGCATCTGCACGGGTCCGGCGATGCGTTCGACCGGACGGAGAGAGACCGGGTCGACGATGGCGGCATAGTCGAGCCGGGCGCCGGGCGTCTGCCAGACCAGCTCCTCGGCGAGCGCGGCGAGCGGCGCCGTCTCGCGTTCTCCCTGGGCCACGCGACGCTGGACCGCATCGAGGGCCTGGAAGAGAACGCCGGCCCGGCGCCGCTCCTCCGCGTTCAGATATTGATTGCGCGAGCTGAGGGCCAATCCGTCCGGCTCGCGCACCGTGGGGCAAATCTTCAGCGCGAGCGGCACATCGAGATCGCACGCCATTCGCTCGATGAGCCGCGCCTGCTGGAAGTCCTTCTGGCCGAAGTAGGCGACGTCCGGCTGGACGATATTGAACAGCTTGAGCACGATCGTCGCCACGCCGCGAAAATGTCCTGGCCGGCTAGCGCCTTCCCAGCGGTCCTGCAAGTCGCTCACTTCGACGAAGGTCTTGAACTCCGCGGGATAGAGGATGGGCGGCGCCGGGTGGAAGATCAGATCCACTCCCTCACGCTCACACAACGCGACGTCGGCTTCGAACGGACGCGGGTAACGGCTCAGGTCCTCGTGTGGGCCGAACTGTGTCGGGTTGACGAAGATCGAGGCGACGACAAAGCCGGTCTCGGCGCGGGCGGCTTTCAGGAGACTGGCGTGGCCGGCGTGCAAGGCGCCCATCGTCGGGACGAGGCCGATGCGTTTGCCCGCTTGGCGCGCGGCGGCGACGCCGTGGCGTGTCTCTTCGATTGTCGTTGCAACGACGGGCATGGCCGGCCTCACGAGGGACTGGTACGCGGTTTGCTTTATTTGAAAGGCGCAAGGCGCCAGCGCCAAGGCGTTCCATTATTGGAGCGCCGTCCTCAATACCGGAGAAGAGCCATGAGAAGCAGCATCCGTGGGTTGTTTGCCGTTGGGCTTTGCGCTCTATCGGCCACCGTGGTCCAGGCGCAGCCGGCCGGTTGGCGTCGGGCCGTCGCGGACACGTCGGGTACGCTATCGGTTCGCGCCCAGGCGTTCCGGGACATGCTCCCTTCGATGCCGGGGGGCGCCGACCTGCAAATCAACGCCCGGCGGTTGGCGGAATCGGTCGAGCATGTGCGGCGCCAGGCGCTGCGCGGGGCCTCCGACACCGACCTCGCCCGCGCCTTCGAGCGTGCCCGCATCGACTATGAATTCCTGCAGGACGACGTCGCCACGGTTTACGGAGACGCGCCTCCCCCGCCGGTCGGCCGCGTCTGGCAAGACATCCGCGACGCCTACGGCGCTCTCAGCCGGGTAATGCGGGACGCCTCGCCGCGAACGCCCTACGGGCGCATTTATGATCGATAAGCCACGCTGCCCGGTTGGCGAGCGCCGAAAAAAAAGAGCCCGATGTCCGCAAAGACTCGGGCTCTTGGTTTCGCCAGTTCGGCGCCTTCATTCGGTGGCTGCGGTTACCTTGGCGGCGGGGGCCGGCTTGGGCTTGCGCTCGCGCAGACGCGTCGCCTTGCCGACGCGGTCGCGCAGGTAGTAGAGCTTGGCGCGGCGGACGGCGCCCGTCTTTTTCACCTCGATCTTGGCGATCTTCGGCGAGTGCAGCGGGAAGGTACGCTCGACGCCCTCGCTCTGCACAAGGCGGCGGACGGTGAACATGGCCCGCATTCCTTCGCCGCGGCGCGAGATGACGACGCCCGCGTAGACCTGCACGCGCTCCTTCTCGCCTTCGAGAATACGCAAATGCACGTCGACCGTGTCGCCGATGCGAAATTCCACGCCGTCGGGTTTGAGCTGGTTCTCCTCCACCAGCGCGATGCGCCTATCCTTCATGGTTTCCTCCAGGGCGTTCTTGGCTTGTGTTGTCTTCGGTTCGGCTCTCCCCTGTCGAGGGGGAGAGAGTGTTTTTCCGGCTCCGGCGCTCCGATTCCTCCTGACGCCACTTCGCGATGGCCGCGTGATTGCCGCTCAAAAGTATCTCCGGCGCCTCCATACCGCGGAAAACGCGCGGCCTCGTGTATTGCGGGTATTCCAGGCGGCCCGGCTCGCTGTGCGATTCTTCCGCGACGCTTTCTTCGTCCCCTAACACGCCGGGCACGTAGCGGACCACCGTGTCGATTACTACCATCGCCGGGACTTCGCCGCCGTTGCAGATGAAGTCACCGATCGATATCTCGCGCGGCTTGAGGCCCAACCGTATCCGTTCGTCGAACCCCTCGTAGCGCCCGCACAGGAGAACCAGGCGTTTCAGGCCGGCCAACTCCTTCACCAGCGGTTGCGTCAGCCGCTCACCGGCCGGGGTCAACAGGATCAGTTCGCCCGGCGGCTCCGCCTTGGTTCGCACTTCTTCGACGCAATCGAACACCGGTTCGGGGGCCAGCACCATGCCCGGTCCGCCGCCGAAGGGCCGATCGTCGACGCTCTTGTGTTTCCCCCTGGCCCAGTCGCGGATGTTCCAGAGGTGAATCTGGACGAGGCCGCGGTCGAGGGCCAGCTTCAGGATGCTCTGCGTCAGGTAACCCTGAAAGATATCGGGGAACAGCGTCAGGACGTCGAAACGCATGACTTCGCAGGCGCGCCCAACCCGTCCGGGGGCGGGGATTGCCCTTCTCGCTACGGCGCCGCGGGAGGCGGCGCGGCCGCCGCCTCGGCGGCCTTCGCCTCGAACTTGGCCATGTATTTCTTCAGCAGCACCGTCACCTTCTCGGAGACTTGTGCCCCGACGCTCTGCCAGTGCTTGATCCGGTCCGGGATCAGCGTCACCCGGTTCTCCTTGTTCTTCATCATCGGGTCGTATGTGCCGAGCTCTTCCAGCACCCGCCCGTCGCGCGGCTGCCGGCCGTCAATGGCGACGATCCGGAAAAACGGCCGATGCTTGCGGCCCATCATTTTCATGCGAATGCGAACGGCCACGGTACTTTCCTCGAAGGTGATCCGGCGCCCCAAAAAGCCAAGCCGCGAGGCGTTTGCCCCGCGAAATCAATCGGGTTCTGGAAACAACTATGATATGCAATTTGGCGGACTGCGGCGATGGGGAAACGAAATCACCGGAAGAACGGAAGAACGCCGCATGAGACTCATCGATCAGTAGTCCGGGTGACTGAAAGGTCTAGTCATAGGCCTCCCTGCGATGCCGGACTCGGACGATCAGAACAACGACAATGTCGTCTTCGATCTCGTAAATGACGCGGTAACTGCCTACCCGGATCCGATAGGAGCTTTCGCTTCCTTTGAGTTTCAAGCTTCCTGGCGGATGCGGATTCGTCCCGAGCTTCTCAATAGCGCGGAGGAGCCGGTCCTGCAGGGTGGCCGGCAACGATTCAAGATCCTTACGGGCCGGGCGGGCGAACTCGACGGTGTAAGTTTTCAACGGTGGCCATTATCCTTTCGGCCCTTTTGCAGGATACCCTTCACATCGTCAAGACTCTCTCTGGGCTCATGTCGTCGCTTTTCAGCGATCATCAGATCCTGAAAGTCCTCCCATAGCCTGCGGTTCTTTTTCAGGTCGATCATGACCGCCTGGGGCTCGCCACGCTTGTCGTAGAAGTACTGCACGCCTTTCATCGGCGTCCTCCTTTTCGATTCACCTTCCAATGCCGCACTGCTAGCGTTTCTTCTTGTCCTGCTTCCGCTTTTTCTTGCGTTCGTCGGCTCGCTCCTTGGCGGTTTTACGATGGCCGGTGCCGATCTTGGTCTTGGGCATCATGGCGCCGGGCTGGAACATGCCGGCCTTACCCATGCCCATGACCATCTTCATGCGCTGCCAGATGCTCATCTCCGCCATCTGCCGCATGATGGTCCGCACCTGGTCGAATTGATTGAGGAACTGCTTGACCTCGTGGGCCTCGGTGCCGCTCCCCTGGGCGATGCGGCGGCGCCGCGACAGGTCGATCAGGTCCGGGTCCGAGCGCTCGTCCTTGGTCATCGAGTCGATCATGCCGCGGATGCGCTTCATCGCCACTTCGGGATCCTCGCCTTCGGGGATCATGTCTCCCATTCCCGGCATCTGGCTCATCAGGTCCTTCACGCCACCCATCTTCGCCATCATCTCGAACTGCTTGCGGAAGTCGTCCAGGGTGAAGTTCCCCTTCTTCATCTTCTCCTGTTGCTTCTGGATCTCCTCCGCGCTCAACTCCTGCTGGACCTGCTGCACTTTCTGCAGGATCCCCATGACGTCGCCCTGGCCCATGATCCGCTGGGCCATGCGCTCGGGGACGAAGTCATCCAGCGCCTGCATCTTCTCGCCGACGCCGACGAACTTGATCGGGACCTTCGTGATCTCCTTGATGGACAGCGCGGCGCCGCCGCGCGCGTCGCCGTCGAGCTTGGTGAGGATGACGCCATTCAGATCGAGCGCGTCGTTGAACGCCTTGGCGCTGTTGACCGCGTCCTGGCCCGTCATCGCGTCGCACACGAACAAGACGTCGTCCGGCTTCACCAGCCGGTCGATCTGCTTCAACTCGTCCATCGGCATCTCGGCCACGTGCAAGCGGCCGGCGGTGTCGAGGATCACCGTGTCGAGGAGCGTCTTCTTCGCGTGGCTGACGGCGTTGCGGCAGACCTCGATCGGGCTTGGCCCCTGCTGCCCGGGCACGGCGGCGCCTTCGCTGTAGACCGGCACGCCCAGCTGCTCGCCAAGCACCTTGATCTGGTCGACGGCCGCGGGCCGCTGCAAGTCCGCCGCGACCAGCACCGGCTTGCGGCCGAGCCTGTCGCGCAGATAAAGGGCGAGCTTTCCGGCGGTCGTCGTCTTGCCGCTACCCTGCAGGCCGCAGAGCATGATGACGGTCGGCCGGTCCTTGGCGAAGTGGAACTTCTGGTCGACCGGCCCCATCAGCTCGACCAGCTCCTGGTAGATGATCTCGACGATCTGCTCGCTCGCCTTGAGCGAGCGCATGATGTCCTGGCCGACCGCCTTTTGCTTGACGCGGTCGATGAACTCCTTGGCGACGTTGAAGTTGACGTCCGCCTCGAGCAGGGCGGTGCGAACGAGGCGCAGCCCTTCCTCGATATTGGCCTCGGTGAGCCGGCCCCCACCCGTGAGCTTCTTGATGGCCTCGGACAGACCGCGGCGAATGCCGTCAAACATAGGAGCGTCCTGAAGTTACAGAGAATGCTGCGAGTGTGTGATTATAGAGGAAGCGAATCGATCTCGCAACGCGTGCGGCGCGGGCGGCTTGTCACGTAGTGGCCAACTCAAAAACGGTTGGCCAGTACGGCCGCGCGTCCTAAACCGCGCCTCGCCAAGGTGTTCCGAGCGCAGACCCCGCCCTTGTGGTCACGAACGGCCCGGCCCCCGACTTGCGAACCACCTTGAATTTGCGATGGGGCGCGTTCCTCGAACAAGGAACGGGACGGCAAGGCGGCGAAAAATCGTCTGGAGCGCCGCGCTCGTTTCGTGTCCTTGTGTTCGGCTAGAATTGAAAAAACAAGGCCACTGCAAAGGAAGGAAAGACCATGAGCGCCGCCGTCGAGGCCCCCCCTGGACCTGATCGAAGCGATCGCCGAACTGCGCCTACCGTCCGAAGCGGACGAAAAATTGCAGGAACTCATGGATCGCAACACGGAAGGGAAGTTGAGCGCGCGCGAAAGGAGAGAGCTGGAAGGGCTCGTCGAATGGAGCGAAAGGGTGTCGCTCATGCGGGCGCGGGCATTGCGCGTCCTCGGAAAGATGGCGGCCCAATGACGAACCCCTTGCATCTAGCGGTAAGACCAACCGCAGGCCGCACACTTGACATCCCCAGCCGGAATCGTCGATCCGCACCCCAAGCAATCGGTTTCATCGGACAAGTCATCGGTTTCTGGGGCCTGCGATTGCCACTCCAGTTCGGCCTCGACACGGCGCTGCAGGTCGCTCGGCTCAAGATCGTAGCCGACAGCGTGCTTGCCGCTCCAGTTGATGCCAACCTTGATTCCTTCGGCCCACAAATCCGTTACCCACTTCGCGCAAAACTCATCCCACAAAACCTCGACCGCGTTGAATCCTGCGTAAGCGGAAACGTTCTTGATAACTCGCTCGGCACGTGATCGAGACGACCAAAAAGGCTGCGCCCTATGCCCGCTCGCCGTCATCGGCGCCGGAAAGCCGTCGGCATCACGGATGGTCCACAGCCGGCCCGTCCTCGCCACTTCCTTGTAGAACGCCGTAGCCTGCGAGGCCGCCTGAGACATGGCTCACCCCTCCTCCATCCGCTCCGCCGAAAACTCCACCCCATCATATATCTCACTCAACGGCAGCTCCGTCTCGATCTCCGGCAGCGGCGCCACCGCCTCCAGCCCCTCGTAAACCTCGCTCACAAACCCCTGCTCGGTGCGGCGATGGACGATGACCCGCGCCATGCTCTGCTCGACGAGAGCGTACACGCCGAGCGAAGGGATCGTCAGATAAGCGTCCTTCTTCTCCCCCTCGTCGGCGGGCCGGCCGCGAGGCCGCCGCCGCGTTGAGCGACGGCGTTCAGAATCCATTCGGGGTTTCGCCCTTCTGCTTGCCGCTATCCGGCTTCGCCAAGCCGCCGGTGCGGAAAACTTCGGCGAGGAGGGCCTTGGCGGGCTCGGCGAGATTGCTTTCGAGAACGTTCTTCACCGTATCCTCGACGGGATACTCCAGCCGCTTGAGTTCGACGCGCTGGTTCTCGATGACGGCATAGGAGACGCGCGGGTCGCCATCGCGCGGCTGGCCGACGCTGCCCGGGTTGATCACCAGCTTGTCGCCGACTTCCAGGACGAAGGGGTGGTGGGTGTGGCCGACGCAGATGACGTTGGCGTCGACGTTCTCGAGGCGGCGCGACCAGAACTCGACGTCGCCGATGGCGTACTCGTCGAACAGGTCGCGCGGCGATAACATGGACGAGGAGGAACTGCGTGTTGTCGAGCGTCAGCCCGCTTGGTGACGGGCAAGCTGGCGGGTAGCGGCGATCGGCCGGCGACACAAGCTCTTGCGTGAGAGGCCGGGTGACGGCGGTCAGATACTTGAAGCCGGTCTTACCGCTGACGCGGACCTGCTGGGCGACGCCGTGATCGTGGTTGCCGCGGATGACGTGGGCGGCCGCTGGCGGACCCAGTCGATGCACGGACCAGGCTCCAGGCCATAATCGACGAGATCCCCCAGGACGAGGCATTGATCGAAGGGCTCGCTGATGGCTTGCAGGGCGGGCCAGTTGGCGTGGATGTCGGCGAGGAGGAGGATCCGCATGGGAGAGGCGCCAAACCCTATTGACCTTCCCTGAATTTCCAGAGAGGATAACTGCTGATGACATCATAGCTTATTTCCATCCGGCGTGACCGGAAAGGAAACCGGGATCCTGAGAAGAGGCTTTGACTCGTCCGGCTTCCGATCCGCATCCCCGCGGCGCCTTTCTCCAGCGAGGCGCCCAGCGCCCCGGAGCGTTCATGGCCTCCGACAAACCCATTCGCCGCATGACATTGCGTCAGCTGTTGACGCATGCCGAGAAGCTGACGCGCGACCTGATCGACCTGATCCACACGGGCTTGCTGGCTCGCCTGGCCGATTATCGTGACCTGTCGCGCCCCGTCCGCCGCCGCAGCCACTACCCCACGAAAATCGCCGTACACAACGCCCTGCGCCGCTGATCGGAACCAACGCCCAAGGTGCACACCATGAACGCCGACCTCAGCGAGCACCTGATCGCGATTCAGGAACACGCCAATCGCGAGCGCGTCAATCGGATGTGAGCGGTGGCTGGTGGCTGGTCGCCGGTGGCTGGTGACCGGTGGCTGGTGGCTGGCGACCAGTTGCTCGTGACCAGTTGCTGGGCGTAGGAAGGCAGACATCTTTCGTCGCTGTACAATCTGAGTATTGGACGTCCCCACTGTCGCCGGCAACCAGCCACCAGCCACCGCTCACCAGCCACCAGCAACCAGCCACCATTCACCAGCCACCGCTCCCATGGTCTTCCTGTCGCGCATCTACACAAAAACCGGCGATCAAGGAGAGACCTCGCTGGGCGATGGCGCACGCGTCGCCAAGGACGACCCGCGCGTGACGGCCTACGGCGGCGTCGACGAGTTGAACGCCGTGCTCGGCCTGCTGGCGGCGCACCTGATGGACACGCCGGCCACCTGGCAGACCATGCTGCGGCGGATCCAGGGCTGACCTTTTCGACATCGGCGCCGATCTTTGCGTGCCGCAAGCGGACGGGGAGAAGCCGGGAGAAAGGCTGCGCGTGCGGGCCGAACAGGCGGCGCGGCTGGAGGGGTGGATCGATGAGCACAACCAGGACCTGGAGTCGCTGCGGCAGTTCGTTCTTCCGAGCGGGACAGCGCTCTCGGCGTGGGCGCATCAAGCGCGGTCTGCCGCCGCAGCTGCGAGCGCATGAACGTGGTGACTTTGGCCCGGACGCAAACGGTCAATCCGCAGGTCGTCGTCTATCTCAGCCGTCTTTCCGATTTGCTGTTCGTCTTGGCCCGGGTCTGGAACGACAAAGGGCGCAACGACGTGCTCTGGACACCCGGTGGACAGTAGCGGTGGCTGGTGGCTGGTGGCTGGTGGCTGGTATTTGGTGAGGTCGTGGTTGGTGATCGGTGGCTGGTGGAGACCGGCCACCTGTAGGCTGCCACTCACCACTCACCACTCACCAGCCGCCGCTCCTGGCGCGTCCTGGCCACCACTCACCCCGTTCACTTCTTCTTGCCGAGATCGAACATTCACGCCGACCGGTTTGGGCTGGAAGACGTTCTGCTTCTGGTCCAGGACAGTGACGTTCGCCCGTGTGGGCGGCCAGGCGCCGAAGGTCATCTTGTGGAAGAAGTTGCTGAGGTTGGGACCGCTCGGCGTCGGCGCGGCGTGAAACGCCTTGGCGATGTTCGCGGACGGCTTCATGGCTTTCGAGGTGTCGACGGGCACGAAGCTGATGTTTCGCGGCGTCGTCCCGGACCAGGAGCCCGGAATGGTGGCGCTCGTGGTACCGGACGTGGCGGTGGTGGTGGTCCCGCTCGTCGCGGTGGTCGTCTGCGCCGCTCCGCGCATGGTCAGGAACGCGATCAGCAAAGCGCTGGAAAGGACAGTGGCCGGACGCATCGCCTATCTCCCCCGATAAGAGTCCCCCAATTTGATCCGGGCGGGGAGAATAGCAGGGAGAATGCCCCTGTCAATGGGCCTTGGAAAAACACGCGCCGCCTTTCTTCCCGCGGCCCTGGCGCCGCGTGACGGGGCATGCTTTCCATCCAAAAGGCTCCTCTGATTCCATCCATTTGGCTTCCCCAGGCGCCCGAGGGTAGCGCTTGCTCCCGGCGTTCGCATTGTGCCGGGGGTAGGAGGGGGCCCTGGGAAGGCCGGCAGGCAAAGCAGGCAAGGAAGATTGCCCGGTTTGCCGATTTTAGGTGTGGCGGCAGGGACGGAACCGGAGACAAAGGGACCACCATGGAGAGCATGCGACTCGCCCCGGCAGACAGCGTCTTCCCGCGCAATCCATGCTGCCGCTGCGGTGACCAGAGCCGGCCCTGGGACCGGATCGCCGGCAAGACGTACTGTCCCAACTGCCTGGAAGCCCTGGCCCTGGGGGCGGCGGACCCGATCGTCGAGCGGACCGACCGCCGCCGCTGCGCCGTGTGCCATTATCTGGGGACCGTCCGCTTTCTCACGTTTCCGCTCCACTCGCGGCGGCCGATCGAAACCGATCTGTGCGCCGAGCACCTCCGTGCCATCGTCTCGCGCCGCCTTGGCCCGCACGCTTTCGAGCAACTCCGCCGCCAGCTCAGCGGCCTGGGCCTCGATCCCGCCGAGATTTTCCTGCTGCACGACGCTTTCTACGACGAAAACGGCCGGGCCATCCAGCCCGCGGGAGAATGGTCGTAAGACGGCATTCAGGGGCGGGTTCCGAGGCCTGAGAATCCGTATTCGGCCAGGCGCCTTTGGGTCGAGCGTCACCTCACTTCTGCCGCGCTGGAACCAGACGTGTAAGCGCGTCTTCCAGCCAAGCCGTCCGCGCTTGCTCCCCGCCCGCCACCGCCGACCATTCGCGGCGGATCAAATCCATGTCAAGCGTGTCCCGGTTGGCGATCAACAGCGTCTCGATATCCGCCTGGTCCTGGGGTCGAAACGCCACCATCTTCGTCAATATCAACCCCTCAGGCGTGGCGACGCGGAGCAGATGACCTTCGGTCCACGTAAGAGCTGAAGCGTCGGCGAGCGCTCGAGCGTACAACGGCAACACCGGCTTGAGCCAGTCGATCCGTATCCCCCCGTAACGGAACGACGTGATATTCTCGCGCACATACTGTTGAATCACTGTTGCCGGGTCCAACGTAAAGCCGCGTTGCGCCAGTTCGTCCAAAAGCCCCGGCAGAGCGAGTTGCGGCACATCGAGGAGCACGTCCACGTCTTGAGTAAAACGGGGCCGGCCGCGCAGCAGGGCCGCAAGTCCTCCCACAAGCGCATAGCGGACGGATCTTGCCGCGAACACATCGGCAAGCGCCTCCACGGCCCGGATCAACTCGCCGGCCAGAACTCGTTTTTCATCCGCCATGACGTGCCACGAACTCCTTGATCGCTTGCCGTGCCGACTCCTCCTGCTCCAAGGTCCATGCCCGCAGAAACTCCGCCTTCGGCGATCGCTGCATCATGAGTTCTCCGGCGTCGAGCAACCCGCGTATCAAGCACAGCCGTTCCTCCGGCGAAAGGGCCCGAAAGCGCGCGACTTCCTCGGCAACAACATCCGCATCGCTCGGAAATCGGATTGGGACATTCATGATGGGCCTCTACGACTTACCTTGCTGCAAACCATTGTACCAGCCCGGTCGTCGCTACGCGGGTCGCGCCGGTAACGAGCGATCGACAGATTCGTAGAACAATGGCGTCGGCCACGAGGCGCCGCCAGGTCCCCGCATTTCCCTTTCCGCATCACCAAGCTCGGCTACGACCAATGTTTCAAGTTGCTCGCCGGCGCCGGCCTTCCGTTTACCGAGGAGCGACGGATTCGTTTGTTTGGCAGAGAGCGCGGCCACCCATCCGGGACATCTATGGCCGCGTCTCCTCGCAGTATGGCTCGGTCCCGTGCCGTCTGCGAAACGGCATGGACGAGTGGTACGACTTCACCGTCACCATCCTCGAGCGCGGCCACATTGAGGTGCTCGCCGAGGTGAAGCGGGCGCTCGGGCCGCATATTGTAGGATGATGCGATGTGAAAAAACCGAGCCGGCAGGAGCCGGCTCGGTCGAAGTCCATTCGAGCTGGGACGTCACAAACCATGCGGTCGCGGCGTCTAATAGCGGCGACCGCGATCGGTGCCGCCGAAATTGCCGCGCGGTGACCGGCCGCCGTGTCCGCCGCCGCCGTACCCGCCGCGGAAGCCGCCGCCCCCCCCACCACCGCCGCCGCCGCCCGGCCCGCGCTCCTCGCGCGGCCGCGCCTCGTTGACGGTGAGAGGACGACTGTCGTGCTGGGCGCCGTTGAGGGCGTCGATGGCACGTTGCGCCTCCTCATCGCTATCCATTTCGACGAAGCCGAAGCCGCGCGAGCGGCCGGTTTCGCGGTCGGTGATCACTTGCGCGCGCGTCACCTTGCCATATTTGCCGAACAGTTCGAGCAGATCGTCGGCGGTGGCCGCCCAGGCCAGGTTGCCGACATAGATGTTCTTGGCCATTCTCGATTTCTGAACCTTTCCGTGCCGCAACAGCCGTTCGCGACAGAGCAAGGGCAGCCGCACGCGGAAGCAGAAGTGCCGCGTGGCTCCGGCGAACGGGGCACATGACAGCGGGATATCCAGATCCGCCTGAGCCCCTGTAACTTCAGCGGACCTTCAAAGACACAACAACGGAACCGCGGGCACAAGCCGCGCCTCACCCGGAAGACGCCCCCTTTTCTCCGGCCTCCGCCAAAGCGGCCCATGGAGAATCCCCGCCGCCGGCCAGGACTGAGGCCGGTTTCGCCCGCCATCTCGGTTTCTTCGAACAGGCCAATTCCGCTAGGAAGTGTCGCGCCGCGAAAAAAGCAGAGGTGGAAGGGAAACCTGACCGGGCCACGAGTCTCCTGCTCCAACAGACCAATTGCCGCGACAACCGCCTGTCGCGGCGCTCGCGATATTAATCGATGCTCGGCAAAAAACCAACAGGAAAATAGAAAAACTGCGGGGTTTTCCCCAGGCGGTTTCCGCGGCCCCAAAAAACTCCCTCCAGCCGCGCAAGTTTCTCGGCACGCCGCGTTTCTGCCTGGAATCCCGTGCGCCATCGATGCGCGTCATCCGCTTGCGGTTTCGCGTGCCGTGCGCCATGCCGACGCGCGACCCGGTTCCAGTTCGCTCCTGTCGTCGGCACAGACCTGTCTTCCCGATAAGCGCTGCCGCGAGACCATTCGCGCTCCCCGTTTCACCTCTCGAGGGCCCATTCCATGCCGCGCGCTCCGTCGCCGAACCGTCCCGTACCCGATGACGTGAGAAAACCCGTTCGTCCGAAACCACCTCCTCCGTCTCGCTTGGCGTATCGCCTGATCGCCGCTTGCGCCGCCACCACACTGTTGCTCATCGGCGTCATCGCCTGGTGCTGCCAGCTCGACACGCGTCCCGTTGCGCCGCCTCTCACGCGGATGACGAAGTCCGTCCCGTCCCGCGACGCGACCCCGCCGGCGGCCGCTCCGGCGGCCGCTCCGGCGCCCGTCGTAGCCAGGGAGCTCGCCGCGAAGACCGAGTCGCCTTCGGCAGCCGCGGCCACGACACCGGTGTCGAGCCCGGCCATCGCTCTTCCGGCAACCATGCCGGGCGAGCCCACTCCCGATCCGCGTCTGGTCAACTGCTCCAAACTCGGCACGCGCATCGTCTTCTACAAGGATCCTCCCGACGCCTTCCGCAAGGCGCGTGAGGAACGCCGCATGGTGTTCTTCATTCATCTCTCGGGCAACTTCGAGGACGCCGCCTTCACCTGAAACAACGCCGAAGCGTTCCGTGAGAACGCCCTGGCCGATGACCGCGTCGCCGAGGTGATCAACGCCAACTTCACCGCGACCTACTTGAAGGTCGGCACGTTCAAGATCGTCGGCGGCGTCAAGCAGGGAGGCAACGTCGCCAGCTACTTCTGCCTCGCCGACGGCACGGTGCTCCACGCCGTCCCCGGCAAGGTGGACGCCGACACGCTGATCAAGGAAGCGCGCTACGCCGTCGAGCTCCGCAAAGCCACCCTCACCGCCGCCACCGACCTGGCGAGCGGCAAGAGCGACCTCGGCAAGGCGAAGCTCTTCATCCGCAAGGCGCACGCCGACCGCTACAAGGACGCGGGCGGCCCCCCGGCGTGGTCGACCTCGATCATCCCGCCACGCGCTTCGGCGCCGCGGCCTGCGTTCACGCTGCCGACGAGCCTGCCAACCGGCGCCTCGACCCAGGCGCAAGCCGATTGGCTGCTCGCCGTGCAGCCGCTTCCCAAGTTGGAGACGCTTTATCCCATCGTGTGGGAGCGCGTCCTGGGAGAGACCCTGTCCACGCTTCCCGTCGCCGTCCGGTGATCGTAGAGAGATCCGGCCTGTACGCGTCCAAGCTCAGGTCGGATCTCCTCGCCGCAGTTTCCGCGTGCTTCGGTCAAGCGCGACGAGCACTTGCCCGCGGCTCACGGCCTCCAGAAACCCGACGGATTTTTGTCGACTCCCCCCGCGAGACTGCGTTAGTATGGCGGGTGTTCCGGCCCGTCCGCTTGAGGCCGGGGCTTCACCTCGAGGGCTTGGTCATGTCGACTGCCATTTCGCGGCCCGCCTTGACGCATCGTGCTGCCATCCCCGTCCTCCCTCCGGCGCCTCTTCCTTCCCGAGTTGTCACGCGCGGCCTGGTCGTCGCCTGCGGCGGCGTCGGCGCTCTTCTCGTCGGCATCATGGTCTGGGCGCTGCAATTCGACGGCCGGAAAACGCCGGAACCGATCGCGGCCGCGGACGCCGCTACCGAGCCCGCTCCGGCGGAAACCGTCGCTCCTCCCACGTCGTCCGGTCCGGCGCCTGGGTCAGACGCTTCCGTGAAAGCGTCCGTTGTGAAGTTCGACGATGCCAAGGTGGAAGATGCCAAGACCGAGCCAGCCAAGACGGAAAGCCCTCCAGCCGCGGCGCCCGACGCCGGCCCCGTCGAGACGCCGGCCTCCGCGCGCATCGATGAGCCGAAGACAGTCCTGCCCGGCAAGGCGCCGGCGCTCCCGGCCGACCTGTTCAAGGACCCGTTGCCGCGTCTCGCTCCGCCCCCCAAGGTCGCCCCGGTCGTCGATTGCACCAAGCTCGGCACGCGCATCGTCTTCTTCAAGGATCCGCCCGACGCCTTCAAGAAGGCACGCGACGATCATCGCCTCGTCTTCTTCATCCACCTCTCAGGCAACTTCGAAGACGCGGGCTTCACCTGAAACAACGCCGAGGCGTTCCGTGTGAACGCCCTGGCCGATGACAAGGTCGCCGAGATCATCAACGACAGCTTCACCGCCACCTATCTCAAGGTGGGAACGTTCAAGATCGTCGGCGGCGCCAAGGTCGGCGGCAACGTCGCCAGCTACTTTTGCGAGCCGGACGGCACGGTGATCCACGCCATCGCCGGCAAGGTCGACGCCGCTACCCTGATCCGTGAAGCACGCTACGCCCTCGATCTGCACAAGTCGGCCCTCACCAACGCCACCGATCTGGCGAGCGGCAAGGTCAACCTGATGAAGCAGAAGGCTTTCGTCCGCAAGGCCCACACCGACCGCTATTTCGACGAGATCACCGGCGTCCGCGGCGGCGCGCCCGCCGTCGGCGCCGCCCGTCTGCGCGCCATGCCCGGCGCCGTGGCCGGCGGCGTTCCCCGCATGCTGCCCGCCGGCCTGCCCGCCGGGGTTGCGCAGCAGGCCCAGACCGAATGGCTGCTCGCCACCCAACCGCTCGCCAAGATGGATGCCATCTACCCGATCGTCTGGCAGAACATCCTGCGCGAGAAGCTGTCCACCTTGCCCGTCGCAAAACGCTGAAGCGAGGTTTCGCCTCCTCGCCACAGCGCCGCTTGCACACTCCGATCGCCCGGCCGCCCTGCGCGGGACGGTCGCCGTGCGCAGGCGGCGGGCTCTTCTTTTCAAACGGTTTGTCCGCCGGCCTTGGCCGCGATACAAAACAGGGAGGCAATCAACGATCGGGCTTGTCCATGCCGCATGCGACCCAACTCCAGCCGAGCCGCTCCGCCGTCCTCGTCGTGGACGTGCAAGAGAAGCTGATGGTGAAGATCCCCGGCGCGGAGCGGCTTATCGCCAACATCGCTTTCCTGATTGACGCCGCCACGCTCGCCGAAGTCAAGGTTCTTGCCACCGAGCAATATCCCAAGGGGTTGGGGCCGACGGTCGCCGAATTGGCCAAGCGCCTGCCGGAGCGGCCGGACAAGCTCGCGTTCAGTTGCTGCGCCGTTCCCAACCTGGTAACCGGCCTCAAGGAACAAGGGCGCATTCAGGTGATCCTGGTCGGCATCGAGAGCCACGTATGCGTGCTCAATACCGCGCTCGACTTGCTCGCCGAAGGGATGCGGGTCTATCTCGCCGTCGACGCGCTGGGCAGTCGCTACGCCATCGATCATGAAACCGCCTTGCGTCGCCTCGAAGCCGCGGGGGCCATCCCGTTGACGGTGGAGACCGCCGGCTTCGAATGGATCGGCGGCAGCGGGCATCCGAAGTTCAAGCAATACAGCGCCCTCGTTCAGGAACGAATGAAGCACGGTTAGGCACTTTTGCCGCGGATCACGCGGATCGCACGGATAAGACCGATCCGTGTTATCCGCGAAAGCCGTGGTTGGAATTCTCGGAGGTCTCGTGAATATCCCCGGCCAGCTCAATCCGTCGCCCCGTTTGCTCCTTGGTCCCGGCCCGAGCGACGCGCATCCGCGCGTCCTCACCGCGATGGCGACGCCGCTCATCGGGCATCTCGATCCGCAGTTCCTCGTCATGATGAACGAGGTGCAGGAGATGCTGCGCGGCGCTTTCCTGACCAAGAACAACCTGACCTTCCCCGTAAGCGCGACGGGCATGGCGGGGATGGAGACGTGCGTCGTCAACCTGATCGAGCCGGGGGACAAGCTGGTCGCGTGCGTCGCCGGCTTCTTCGGCGGCCGCATCGTCGAGGTGGCGGAGCGGGCCGGCGCGCAGATCACGAAGATGGAGGCGCCGTGGGGCGGCGTCTTCGACCTGAACGCGATCCGCGACACGCTGAGCAAGGTTCGGCCGAAGGTCCTGACGATCGTCCACGCCGAGACGTCGACCGGGGCGCTCCAACCGATCGAGGAGTTGGGGAAGCTGTGTCATGAGTTCGACACGCTCCTTCTGGTGGACGCGGTGACTTCGCTGGGCTGCATCCCCTTGAAGCTGGACGACTGGGGCGTCGATGCCGTCTATAGCTGCTCGCAGAAGGGGCTGAGCTGTCCGCCGGGATTGTCGCCGGTGTCGTTCAGCCCGCGCGCGGTGGAGGCGCTGGCAAAGCGGAAGAAGCCGGTGCAGAGCTGGTACTTCGACATGAACCTGGTGCAGCATTACTGGGACTCGGACCGCTTTTACCATCACACCGGCCCGATCACGATGATCTACGCCATCCGCGAAGGCCTGCGCCTGCTGCACGAGGAGGGCCTGGAAGCACGCTGGCAACGGCATGTGAAGAATCATCGGGCGTTGAAGGCCGGCCTGAACGCGATGGGCCTGGAGTACTCGGCAGTGGAAGGCCATCAATTGCCGCAGCTCAACGCGGTGAAGATTCCGGCCGGCGTCGATGACCTGACCGTCCGCAAGAAGTTACTGACCGACTTCGGCATCGAAATCGGCGGCGGCCTGGGCGCCTTCAAGGGCAAGGTGTGGCGCATCGGTTTGATGGGGCACAACAGCCGGGCGAACAACGTGTTCGTCTGCCTGGGGGCGCTGGAACAGTGCCTGTTGGCGCAGGGGGCGAAAGTGACGCCAGGGGCGGGCGTGGCGGCGGCGAATGGGGTTTATGCGAAGGGGTGACAGCGATGAACCAGAAAACCACCGGCAAATACGTGGTGGCCAATCCCAAGGTGTGTCATGGGAAGCTGACTTTCAAGGGGACTCGGATTCTGGTGGCGGACGTGCTGGATCTGGTCGCGCAGGGCGCTTGCTGGGGAACTATCATTCGGCAATGCCATGGGAGCATTACGAGCCGAGCTATCGCCGAGGCTATGGGTTATCGACGCAAGCCAGGGTAAGAAGCCTGAGAGACTGACAATCGTAGAAAGCAACTGATGGAAAGCACGCTTCCAAACTCGGTCCGTTACGTGAAAAACGGAAAAGGGGGCCAATGGTGGAAAACGGCCCTAGCAGATTCCCAGGTGCATCTCGGGTGGAAGAGTGTCCCTCACGATCTGTTGTTAGCTCCTGATTTCACTCGGATCAAGGAAACGATAAGAGCGGAATTCGGGTCTCGGCAAGGCGCCACACAGGATTTCAACGCTTTGCGCGATCTACTGGACGCTCCAAGTCGACACATTTGGATGACATTCCAGGACAGTTACATGTGGTGGTGTACTGTTCTCGACGGCGCGATCATTAACCCCGACGGAGAAAGCTCTGAAAAAGGCAATTTTTGGTTAGCCTGCAACCGCCCTTGGTCAAATCGGTCAGTCAAAGGAGACCTGCTCGCGATTTTGGATCTACCAGGGACCGTAACAACCACAGCGGCGTTCAGAGCCACCGTCTGTACGCCGCCGGCGTGGCAGGCGATATTGAGGATCATTCAAGGTCAACAGAATCCAGACGCCGCCAAAGCCGCCCAGGCGCGTGCGGCCTACGAACACGCCATCCTTGCAATCGTTCAGCGACTCTCTCCAAAGGACTTTGAGCAACTTATCGACCACATCCTGACTCGGACTGGGTGGTCACGCATTTCGACGTTGGGTAAACAGCGCGAAGGTATCGATGTGGAAGCAGAGAACCTTGCGGTGGGAGAAATTGCGTTTGTGCAGGTGAAGAGTTCTGCCACTCAAACCGTGCTCGATGACTACGTGGAGCGATTCCAACAACGGCGCGAGCTGTATGCGCGGATGATATTCGCTGTGCATTCGCCGAGCGGTAGGCTGGAACCGCCCAGCGAACTGCCTGAAGTGCAAGTGTGGACAGGCGAGCGAGTCGCCGAGCTTGTTGTCCGAGTAGGCTTAGGTGAATGGGTTGAAAGTAGACTTGCTTGAACAAGTAAATGTGGCTTATCGAACCTTGATGAAATCCGGCAATACGAAATGTTCCCCGCCACCCGCCTCCGTCGCAACCGCCAGCATCCCGTCCTCCGCGACCTCGTGCGCGAGACGTCCCTCTCGCCCCAACACTTCATCCTGCCCCTCTTCGTACGCCCCGGTAAAGGCGTCAAGAACGAAATTCAGTCGATGCCCGGCAACTTTCAGCTCAGCGTCGACCGGCTGAGCGATGTCGTCGGTCCCGCCATGGATCTGGGTGTTCGGGCCTTCATCCTCTTCGGTATCCCGGCGAGCAAGGATGCCGTCGGCGCGTCATCCTGGGATGACGAGGGGATCGTGCAGCAGGCGTTGCGCTCGCTCAAGAAGTCCCACCCGGAAGCGCTGCTCATCACCGACGAGTGCTTCTGCGAGTACACCGACCACGGGCATTGCGGCGTCCTCACCGAGCACGAGGGAAAGCTCGACGTCGACAACGATTTGACGCTGCCCAACCTTGCTCGACAGTGCATCAGCCATGTCCGCGCCGGGGCGGACATGGTGGCGCCGAGCGGCATGATGGATGGGATGGTCGCCGCGATCCGCCATGACCTGGACGGCGCCGGCTTTCAGCGCACGCCGATCATGAGCTACGCGGCCAAGTACGCCTCGGCGTTCTACGGCCCGTTCCGCGACGCCGCCGAATCGCCGCCGCAGTTCGGCGACCGCACCACCTACCAGATGGACCCGGCCAACGGCGACGAAGCCCTCCGTGAAGTCGCCCTCGACCTGGAGGAGGGGGCGGACATCATCATGGTCAAGCCGGCCCTGTCGTACCTCGACATCATCCGCCGCGTCAAGGATCGCTTCGGCGTTCCGGTGGCGGCGTACAACGTCTCCGGCGAGTTCGCCATGGTGAAGGCCGCGGCCGCGAAGGGGTGGATCGATGAGCGGCGCGTGGCCCTGGAGATCCTGACGAGCATCCGGCGTGCGGGGGCGGACATGATCCTGACGTACTTCGCGCTGGATGCGGCGCGCTGGTTGACATAGCTGACGGGATTGTTTCCATGTCTCCTTTTGCCGCGACTCTCGTGCCGTTGACCATTTTGCTTTTCGCCGGAGGCGCCCGAACCGGCGGGGACGCCGCCGGCAAAGAACGCCTGCGGCAAGCTCTCGAGTTTCACCAGCGCGCGATGGAACGGACCGGCGTGCTCGTGCCGATGTACGTCTATCCGGGCAATGTCGACAAGAACCCGGAGTACACGCGGCTGATGACGCTGCGGCGCCGGTATGAAACGGTCCCCATGTGGGTCATCGTCAACCCCGCGTCCGGTCCGGGAGAGGCCGTCGATCCGAACTACACCAAGGCGATCGCCCGGCTGCGCGGCGCGGGTTGCGTCGTGGTCGGCTACGTGTCGACAAGCTTCGGCAAACGACCCGCGGCGGACGTCAAGAAGGACATCGACCGCTGGCTGAAGCTGTATCCGGGTGTGCAGGGCATTTTTTTCGACGAGATGAGGAACGAGGACACGGACGCCGCCGTCGCCTACCAGACGGCGCTGAACCGCTACGCCCATGACACCGGCTGCTGGCCGACAGTCGCCAATCCCGGGACCGACACACCGGCCCGCTACTTCGCGGCGCCGGCGGCCGATGTGATCGTCGTTCACGAGGGAGGGGACTGGCCCAAGGAAGAGCGGCTGAAACGGGACACTTACGCGGACTTCCCGCCGTTCACGCGCGGTATCCTGGTCCATTCACGGGCGAAGCTCGACAAGGCGGCGCTGCGGCTGGCGCGGCAGCACGCACGCTGGGTCTACGCCACGGAGGCGCCGTTCCGCGCCGGCGACCCGAAGGCAGCAAACCCGTGGGACCGGGTGTCGGCGTATCTGGAGGAACTTTGCACGGAATTGAGCGGGAAGTGACGGACTGTCAGTCGATTGTCACCAATGCGTCTTGCAGCTCTTCTTATCGTGCAGCTGGCGCGGGAACGCAGGTGACGGGGCGCCAGCAGGGCGACGGGGGACCCATGACGGAGCGACGCCTTGACGGAACGCTTGCCTGGTCTGCAAACCATCTGTTATTCTGAATGCATGGAATCAGGACAAAAAGAAACACGGTCCGTTGACGTGGCAGGCCTGTCCGAGGAGGCCATTCGCTCCGTTGAATCCGTCGTGGCCGCTTTTCGGGAGCAGAAAAACGATCCCGGCGTGTATGGCTCGCCGGAGGAGTGGTGCAAGGCTCTGCGCGAGTGGGCGGAAGGCCACGAGCGACTGGACAACGCCGCGGACTGGAGCCGGGACACTATCTACGCCGGGCGCGGCGAATGAACGTCCTCGTTGACACCAACATCCTTGGCCGCATGGCTGAGCCCGGCCACCCTCACCATCGGCCAGCCGTGGACGCAAGCGCGTGGGCGCGGGCCTTGACCTCGTCGCGCATGTGAGCCGGCGCGGCGAAGAGATGGCGCAGGCTGTCGAGCCGCGCCACGGCCGCCGCGCCGATGAAGAAGCCCAGGGCGGTGGCCGCGATCAGGGCGAGCAACTGATAGACGGCGGGCGCCCCTTCCCAGCTGCCCTGCTCCAAGACCGGCGCCGGCCAGAGGAGCCAGACGACCGTGAGGAAGACGAGGCCCAGCCAGAGGCCGGCGACGTCTTCGGCCCGGTCGTAGCGCCCGGAGTCGCGCGCCACGACCGGCACGATCTCGGCGGCGGTCTTCGCCTCGGCGTCGCGCACGGCCTGCGCGACCTGTTCGCGCTGCTGGGCCGAGAACATCTGGCTGGGGCGGATCATTTTTTGGAAATGCAGAATGAGGAATGAAAAAGCAGAATGCGTAGACACAGATTACCATGAGCCGGTAGCGCCGCCGCCGCCGGAGAAGCCGCCGCCGAACGAGCCACCGGAGAAACCGCCGCCGCCGGAGCTGCCGCGGTTGTTGAACATCTGGTAGAGCAAGGCGCCGATGCCGGCGAAGATGAGGCCCCAAAAGAGCCAGGCCCAGCCGCCAGCGCCGCGGCGGATCAGCGAGACGATCGTGAAGATGAACAGGCCGATGGCGGCGACGACGAGGGCGTACTGCCACCACGGGCGCGGCCGGCTCGGCAGCTGGAGGCCGCGCGCCATGTGGTCGAGGGCTTCGACACCCGCCAGGATGCCGCCGGAGTAGTCCCCCTCCTTGAAGCGCGGGATGATCTGGTACTCCATGATCTGCCGGGACTGCTCGTCCTTGTCGCGGCGCCAGCCGGCGCCGAGCTCGATCCGCGCCTTGCGGTCGTCCTTCGAGACGAGGAGGAGGATGCCGGTGTTCCAGTCGTGGCTGTTGATTTTTTCGTGGCCGATGCCCCACTGATTGAAGAGGAGCGTGGCGAAGGTTTCGATGCGCATGCCGGCGCCACCGTACTTCGCCATGGAGTCGATGGTGACGACGATGATGGGCGTCGCCTTGTCGCGGAGGAGCTTGTCGCAGAGATCGCGGATCTTCTTCTGGTCTTCGGGCGTGATCAAGCCGGCGAGGTCGCGGACGAACTCGCGTTCGCCGGGGCGTGGCAAGGTAATCTCGAAGGCGCGGGCCGGGCCGGAGGCGAGGGAGAGCAGGACGAGGGACGCGAGGAAAAGGCTGGGTCGCATGGGGTCACAGTAACGGCGCGGCGCAGGAAAAGCAACAACACCCCGAACGGTCAGCGGGCGAGCAGCTTTCGGACCTCTGCCAAGAGAACTGGCAAATACTGAGTGACGACGTCCCAAACGATCTGATCGTCCACCTTGTTATAGCCGTGAATAAGGACGTGTCGAAAATCGATGATGCGGCGGTAGTCCGTGATCTGAGCTGCCAACGCCGCGTCGGCGAGGAGAAGCCGATTCAGCGCCTCGCCGATGATCGTGAACTTGCGCGACAGCGGCGCGGATCACTTCATCACCGGCGTAACGGGCCAAGTCGAAGCCTTGCGTGACTCGCTGAATGAAGACGCCCGCCTCTTCGATCTCTCGAAGGCACACCTTCGGATCATGCGGCATAGATCACCTGGCGACTGCGGTCGACGGACTCCTGGAACGCTCGATCCTTGATTGCCCCTTTGACGACGAGATCAACCCTTCGCCGGAAAAGGCTTCGCAGATCTTCGAGTAGACCGAAGTAAAACGCGAAGGGCTGCCCTGGCGCTAGGGGCAGGAAGTCAACGAGGAAATCAAGGTCGCTCCGGAGCGGATCGAAGCTCTCAACCGCCGCTGAGCCGAAAACTTCAAGGCTCCTGACGCCGTAGCGCCTGCAGAGCGACTCCACCTCACGTTTCCTTTGCTGGATCAGATCAATCATGGCTCACTACCGCACAGATGCCTCCTCGGCCTGCGACTTCGCCCTCCGGGCACGGGCTGTCAGTCAGGCCAATCGTCTTGAGAAAGAACCCGGGCATATTTCCCCGCCAATACCGCGCCGGCCGCGGGCTGGCGCCCGCGGCCTGGTGAAATCAGACGTCGCTTCGCTCAAATCTTGATCATCGCCTTCTCGAACTGGAACGCCCGCGCCCGGAACAGGAAGTCGACGATACTCCCCTCGTGCGGCTGGAGCCAGTTGAGCTGGATCGTCTTCAAGGGGCCGATGTTCAGGCGGTCGATGTGGATGGCGTCCGTTAGCGCTCGCTGGAACTTCGCGTCCTCCGTGATCGCCGAGCAGACCAGCGTCGGGCCGATCTTCTCGAGCATCTGCTCCTGCGGGCATTCGACCACCGTCACGAACGGGAACATGTATTCCTTCTTGGCGGCCGACTTCTCCGGACTTTCACAGTAGATCACCGTCGGCCGCAGGTAGTCGCAGCGTTCCTTCTTCACCAGGCGGGCGCCGTACTTCGCGGTCATGTCGTGGACGCCCGGCTCCTTGAGGTCATTGTCGATCTGGCCGTTGATGGCGTCGGCCTGACCGGGGACGGTGAAGGCGGCGAGGGCGCTCTTAGGGTCCTCGGGGGGCAGGGGTTGCACGGGGCCGATCTTGGCGGCGATGGCCTCGGCAATCTTCTTGCCGTTGCGGCTGACCCAGACGCCGGAGCAGTTGATGCAGCCGCGGCCGGAGTTGATGAAGACGCTGTCGGCCATGATGTCGACGTACTTCTCCCAGTTGTCGACCTGGTCGTCGCCGAGGATGATCTTGGAGAAGCCGGGGCCGTGCGCCTGGACGCGCGGGTTCCCCTTGTACTGCTCGACGGTCGCCGTGCCGCCGAAGATGAGGCTCTTGGGGCAATGCTGGAGGACCGCGGCGCCGACGTCGCCGAGGCCCGGGTAGATGGCGATGGCCTGCTTCGGCACGCCCGCCTGGACGAATGCCGCCATCATGCGGTACGGCGTCCAGGGCTCTTGCGGGCCGGGCTTGAGGACTAGGCCGATCTGCATTGGGATGATCGGCAGCCAGAGGGTGTGGACGCCGGGGCTGTTGCTGGGCAGGACGAGGCCGAGGACCGGCGATTGGGCCTGATAGCTGATGGGGACGCCGCGTTCCTCCATGCCGTAGCCGCGGGTGAGGACGGAGAGATCGAGGCCGCGGGTGAGGGAGTCGAGTACCTTCTCGAGGTTGGAGAGGACGAAGTGGTTCTTCTCCATGTTGAAGCGGCACATGTGCTCGGGCAGGCCGGTGGTGGCGGACTGCATGCGGACGAACTGGTCCGGGGTCTGCGTGCCGTCCCCCAGCGGCAACTCGGCCTTGGTGTAAAGGTCGGCCGCCTTCTTGACCATTTCGAGGAGTTGCTTGATCGGGATCTCGCACAGCACCTTGCGGGCGCGGGCGGCGTGGCGCATGTCGCGCTCGACGAGGGCGGCATTGGCCCGGCTGACCTCGGCGAGGACCTCGCCGGTCGCGAAATGGACGATCTTGTCCAGCTCGAGGCTCTTGTAAGGCTCGCCCCAGCGGGAGATCGGGATGTGGATCATGGTGGTGGGTCTCTAAAGGTCAAAGGCGGGGTTGGGTGGGCTAAACCAGAGTCGACGCGCAAGCGTCGAGTGATAAAGAAAGCACAACAGGCCGAGGGTTTTGCGTGGAGACACTCATGACGCCATTATAAACGAGGTAGGCGTTCGCATCCCGTCCTTTTTCCGAGGCGCCGAAGAACCGGAACCAACCTTTGCCGGGACCGTGTCCGGGAGTCAGAGTTGTCGACCCGGCGCCGAGGGCCGCGAGTAAGCGTGGCAGTCGCGGCAACTCGCAACCGACCTTCCGAAGTCGTCGGACGGATGGGACAATTGAATTGATGGGAGCGTACGGACGCGTCCGATGTCGCTTCGAGCCACGGACGCCAAACGGCTTAATTCCAAGGGGCGCGCATGAGACACATCAAGACGGCCGGCAAGCGTTCCGGGTTTCAGGTGCTCTTCAGCACGCGTTCCGCGCAGGCGGCGTCGATGACGTTGCGGTCCGGGGAAGTGAGTGGCGAGTTCGGAGACGAGCATCCGTGGGCGGAGCAGTGGCTTTACGTGGTGTCGGGGAGCGGGCGGGCGCGTGTGGAGAAGCGCCGCGTCCCCCTGGAGGAGGGGTCGCTGTTGCTGATCGCGAAGGGAGAGAAACATCAAATCGAGAACACGGGACGCAAGCCGCTCGTGACGATGAGTTTCTATACGCCGACGGCGTATACGCAGGAGGGCGAATTGAAGAGGAAGCGCGTCGGTTGAGTGGGCGCCAAACCGCGTAAACGGCCGGTCTTGTCAGCGGCGTTTGATCACTTCAACGCCTCACGTACGACCGGAAGCGTCAGCCGAACGATCTCCGCATGCCCCTGGGCGTTGGGATGGCATTGATCCGTCGTCCAGGTTCCCACGTCGGTCCCGGCCGCGCTGGCTTTCGTCCAGTGCGCGAAATGGTCCACCAGCGGCGTCTTTGTCTCCTTCGCGACTTCACGACACGCTTCCACGTATCTTTCCAGGCTGACATTCGGATTCGCGCCGATACCGTTTTTCGCCGCCTTGTCCCCCCAGCGCGGCGGCGTCATCAGGATCGGCTTCGCGCCCGCGCCGCGCAACTCGGTCACCAGCTTGATCAGGTTCTTGCGATACTCATCGACGCTGATGCGCGGCTTCTTCGCGCCTTTGTCGATGTAGCTGTCGTTTGTGCCGTACATGATGGCGACGACCTTCGGCTTGTGCTTGAGCACTTCCGCAAGGCGTGGGAGCGCCTGATCGGTCCGCTGCCCGCCGACGCCGAGGTTGAGGACGGTCGCGCTGACGCCGTCTTTTCGCAGCGCCTCCTGCAGCTGGGGTGGATACGATTCCTCGGTTTTCACGCCGGGGCGAACCCCCTTGGTGATCGAGTCGCCCAGGGCGACGATGCGGGGGGATGGCTCGCCGCCGAAGGCACACGAGAGCAGAGCGAGACAAACAGCCGCGGTCATGCTATCGCTCCGGATTGAGGGGCGCGGCCGTCTCAGCCGCCGAGGAGGTACAGGATCTCGGCGCTGATCGCCGCGAGCAAGGCGGCGCCGGGGATGGTGAGGATCCAGGCCCAGATCACCTGACCGGCGACGGCCCAGCGGACGGCGCGCTTGCGTTTCAAGGAGCCGACGCCGACGATGGCGCCGGTGATCGTGTGGGTGGTGCTGATGGGGATGCCGCCGACGATGGTGGTGAAGCCGAGGGTGATGGCGGCGCCGGTCTCGGCGCAGAAGCCGTCGACGGGGCGGAGGCGAATGATGCGCTGGCCCATGGTCTTGACGATGCGCCAGCCGCCGAACATGGTACCGACACCCATGGCCACGTGGCAGGCGAGGACGACCTCGGTGGGGACCTGTTTGGGAGTGGGGAAGTTGGCTCCGCCGGCCGAGGCGCCGATCAGGAGGACGAGGATGACGCCCATGGTCTTCTGCGCGTCATTGCCGCCGTGGCCCAGGCTGAACAGGGCGGCGGAGAGGAGCTGGCCGCGCCGGAACAGGTTGTCGACGCCGAGCGGCGAGGAGCGGCGGAACAGCCACATGACCGCGATACCGATGGCCGAGCCCAGGATCATGCCGAAAAGAGGCGCGAGGAAGATGAAGCCGACGATGAGGGAGAGACCTTCCCCGTGAATGCTGTCGAAGTTGCCGCGGATGGCGATGGCGGCGCCGACCATGCCGCCGATGAGGGCATGGGAGGAGCTGGTGGGCAGGCCGAGGAGCCAGGTGAAGACGTTCCAGCCGCAGGCGGCGATGAGGGTGGCGGCGATGAGACGGTTCGCGATATAGGGATCAGTGATCAGGCTTTGATCGACCACTTCCTTCGTGATGGTGGCGGCGACGTGGAGCGGGAAGACGATGAAGGCGGCGAAGTTGAAGAAGGCGGCCCAGATGACGGCCTGGAATGGCGACAGCACGCGCGTGGAGACGACGGTGGCGATCGAGTTGGCGGCGTCGTGCAGGCCGTTGAGGAAGTCGAAGGTCAAAGCGAGGAGGATCAGCCCCCAGACAACGTAGGAGAGCTGCCAGAAATGACTGGTCCCCAGGTTATCGGCGGCGGACCGGAAGAAATCGAACATTCGGGCCCTCTGCGGCGCGACCTCGCTCCAGGTCCTCTCAGGTTCCCTTGATGACGATACCGGAGATCACCTGCGACGCTTCCTTGCAGGCGTCGACGGTCGCCTCCAGCCATTCGTAGAGCTCGCGCCACTTGATAAGCGTGAGGATATCCGGGGGCTCGGCAAAGATGGCCCCGTCCGCGTCACGGTAGATGCGATCGGCTTCGTTCTCTAGGCGGCTGATCTCCTGCAACCGCTTCTGGATCTCCTCGGGGCGATTCAAATTGCGGATGCCGCGCACCGCCATCTCCAGGTGCTCGCAGGATTCCTTGACAATGCGGGCCAGCTCGACGGCGGCGGCGTTGGGTTGCTCGAGGCGAAACTCCTGGAAGCGGTAGGCGGTCTCCTCCATGTTGTCGAGCACGTCGTCCATCTTGGCGGCGAGCTCATGAATGTCTTCACGATCGAAGGGAGTGATGAAGCTGCGGTCGAGCGCTTTCAGGATTCGCGAGACCTGCTCGTCGCCTTTCTCTTCCTCGCTCTTGATTTCGCGGCAGCGGCGCGGCAGATCGTCGAAGACGGTGACCAGCTCATGAAACTTGCCCGCGGCGCGTGTGATCGTAGCCGCGACCGCGTCGAACATGTCGAAGAACTTGAGCTCGCGCGGGATGAGGCTGAATCCAAAGGCCATGCGCGGCAGGCTCCGGGAGTGATCGCTTCGCTTGAGTGTCAAAGATGTCTTATGAAGTTCGCGCGAAGAAAAAAGGAAGCCGAGCGACGGTGTAGGATGGATCTATCCGCTTTTTTCCTCAGGCTCACGGGCGAACTCACGGCATGCTCATTCCTATCCGCCTGCCGATCTGCAACGCCTATCTGCTGCGCGGCGACCGCCCCATCCTCATCGACACCGGCCGGCCCAAGGACTTGCCGCGCATCGAGGCCGCGCTGGCGCGGCATGACATCCGCATCGCCGATCTGGCCCTCATCCTGCACACGCACGCGCACTGGGACCACTGCGGCTCCAGCGCCACGCTGGCGCGTCTCACGACGGCGCCCCTGGCCGTCCACCGGGCCGAGGCGGAGCAGATGCGGCGGGGCAGCAATGGTCCGCTGCGACCGACCAACCTCACGGCCTGGTTGTTGCACTGGTTTCTCAATGGCTACTATCCGGCGGCGGAGCCGACGGTCCTGATCGACAGCGAGCGGAATCTCGCGGAGTTCGGCGTTGACGCCCGCATCGTTTCCACGCCGGGGCATACGCCGGGCTCGATCACAGTCTTGACGGGCGCCGGCGAAGCCATTGTGGGCGACCTGATCATGGGAGGCTGGTGGGGCGGGAAGGTGTTTCGCACGCGGCCGGGATTGCATTACTTTGCGGACGATGTGACGCAGGTCTACGAAAGCTTGCGGAAAGTGCTGGCGCTGCAGCCGAAGCGGATCTGGCCGGGGCACGGAGGACCGCTGGCTCCGGACGCGGTGGCGCAATGGCTCAAAAGACGCGCACGAACGCCGTGAATCTTGTGCACGCGAGCAAAAAAAAAGGGGAGGCCGACGCCCCCCCCCCGTTTTTCAGCCGAATCTATTAGTGTCCTGCTGCGGTCGCCTTCGCCTTTTCCGGACCCTTGGCGATGCCGACCACGCCGCAGGCGACGCGGCCACCCGCGTCTCCCGTCGGCTGCGTCTTGAGATCGTCGGCCTTGGCATGGACGATGACGCTGCGGCCGATGATCGAGTGGGGGCCGTGCAGCTGGACCAGCTTGTCCTTCATGTTGATGACGGCCTTGCCCGACTTGTTGGCCTCGATGTTGCCGAGGTCGCCGACGTGCCGCATCTTGTCTTCCGGCCCGCCGTGCTTGTCGCCGTCGGGGTTGAAGTGGCCGCCGGCGGAGAGGCCTTCGGGTGAGTGGCAATCACCGAATTCATGAATGTGGAAGCCGTGCAAGCCGGGAGTCAGGCCGGTGATCTCGCCGGTGATCTCGATGTAGCCGTCCTTCTGCACGAAGCGGATCACTCCCTTGGTTTCGCTCTTGGCGGTCGGGTGCAGGACCGCGATGGCGGCCGTGACCTTCATGGGCTCATGTTTTTCCTTCTCCGGGGGCTTGGCGGGCCCCAAGGGCACAAGCGCCACCGTCAGCATCAGCGTCAGGCCGAGCACCGTCCACCGTTTCATCGCGCAGCTCCTTTCACAGACCTGTGAAGAGTCCATTCATGGCAGTTTCCTTGTTGGTTTCCTCGCCATTCTAGATAGGGGAGGACGGAACGGCAGCGGCATCGAGTTGGAGCGGAGGCGCCGCGCCGAGAGAAGTGAATACCCCTTGAGGAAATCACGTTTTTCCGTTGACATCTCATTCGCGCGGACTTAGTCTCTCCAGTCAGTTCAGGCGTTTTTCTTAGCTCCACTTCCTCTGCTTGCCAATCGTGAACAGGGCCAGTCGAGAGCGTCTCTTCAACGCCCCATTCGTCGGGATTCCGCCATGGCTACTTTCTTCGAGCGCCGGAAGGGCTTCACGCTCATTGAACTGTTGGTCGTGATTGCGATCATCGGTATCCTCGTCGCCCTCTTGATTCCCGCGGTGCAGAAGATCCGGGAGGCGGCGGCGCGGTCGGCGTGCGCCAACAACCTTCGCCAGGTCGGCCTCGCCATTCACGCATTCAACGACAAGAAAAAACGCTTGCCCGCGGCCCGCGGCGAGTATTTCCTGCCCGCCGCCATAGCGCAGGGCTTCGGCCCGCCGGGCTACGGCGGCCTCTATCCGGCGCTCGCTTACACGACCTACGGCGGCTGGATGGTCAGCATCCTACCGCATGTCGAGCAACAGAGCCTGTTCAAAGCGATGAGCTATTCCGGCGCCAGCTGGAATGGCCCGTTCTTCGCCAACTACAACAAGCCGGTCGCGGCCTTCCTGTGCCCGTCGGATCCACGCTCGGCCGCGGGCGTCGTCACCGGGGCCTTCACCGACTACCTCGGGGTGACCGGGTCGGACAACAGCGTCAACAACCAGGTGTTCGGGCCGACCAACGGCGTCTTCGACGTCAGCTCCACGGGCGTGCGCACCGTGGCCATCACCGACGGCACGAGCAACACGCTCATGGTCGGCGAGCGTCCGCCGTCGGCCGATCTCTTCTGGGGTTGGTGGGCGGTGAGCGATTTCGATTGCCTCCTGTCCACGAATCAGCTGTACGCCTTTTACAACGGCTGTTCCTTCCCGGGCGTGTTCCGGCAAGCCGACCTCAACAGTCCGGCCTGCGGGGGGGAGTCGAACCATTTCTGGAGCCTGCACATGGGCGGCTCCAACTGGCTGATGGCGGATGGGTCGGTCCGCTTTTTGACCTATGCGTCGCAGCCGCTGACCATTCCGGCCGCGACCCGCGCCGGCGGCGAGTCCGTCGACCTGAACCAGTAAGCGGCGAGGTATCCAAGCGATGAAGCGTTCGTGGGTGATCGTGCCCCTTCTTCTGTTCACGTCGGGCTGCGGCGGCGTCGGCGACGTGAAGGGCACGGTCCGTTTCAAGGGGGAGAAGCTGAAGTCCGGCACCGTCACCGCGTCCGCCAGCAACGGCACGTTCCAGGCCGCAATCGATCCGGATGGACAATATGCGCTGCGCGGCGTGGGGACGGGGACGGTCAAGTTCTTTGTCTACGTCGAAAACCCCAAGATGGTCGACCTGGTCAAGGACCTCGCCGGGAAGAAAGATGCCGGCGGGAAAACCGGCGGACGCGCGGCGCTCGTCACGGCCGACGACGCGAAGACGCTGGCGAAGGCCAACCTCGTTCCCAGCAAGTACAGCGATCAGACCAAGCCGCTGCTGACGTTCGAGGTGGTCCGCGGCGCCAACCTCTACGACATCAAACTGGATCCCTAGCCGAACCAGACCTTAGCGCTCCAGGGAATCTCCTTCTTGTACTGACAACCGATGAGCCAGAGCTTGCCCGCTGAGCGGCAATGGCAGACGAGAAGATCGACGACGGGTACGGTCGACGGGGCGTCGACGGCGCGCACGTAGAAGGTGGTCTTGGGAGCGAACTCCACATCGGTGAGGATGCCAAGTCCGCCGGTGGAACGGTTGATGACAAGTCCGGTCAGTTGTCGTTCGTGAAACGGCGAGGTGATACGCACTTCCGTGGGGGTGGAGTAGCGGCGCTGGCTCCTGCGACGATCGTGACGACCGGGCATGGGGCCCGGATCGGTAGGTACGGCACGGTTCCTGAGTTCAGCCGCTTTTTCAGGCAGACGAGCCTGAAGCACCCGCAGTAATTCCGCTGGATTGAACTTGTCCCAACCTTCCGGCAGCGTGTCGGGGCCGGACTCCTCGGCGGCCTTGAGAAGCTCGAACAAATCCTCCCAGGGCAAGTCTTCATCGAGACCGAATAGGTTCGGGCGCCGCCGCGACGCGACGAACCCGCTGAGCATGAAGACGCCCCAGCCGACGCCCAGGCCCAGGACCAGGGAGATCCACGTCCCCCAGTGCGCAAAATCGACGAACGCGAATCGCATGAGATCGTTCCAGGCCGCGGGCGCACGGCCGCCTTTTGGTCCGCAACCGCGACCGTTCAAGCCTAGCTCATGTTTCGTCGGGCGGCGCTTCTCCCCAGGGCCGCGTGCCGCCCCGCGAGCGGTCATGATCATGGACGGTGTCAAACTGGGACGAGGCCGTGGCCCCGTTTGAGTTGGTGAAGGTGGCGTTCATGGAAGGATGGGCAGGGCAAACGACGCGGCCGTGATCGGCGCGGCCGTGATCGGCGCAACTGTCCGTTTCCGGGCGCTGCCGTTCTTTTCCGCCCTCGTCGCCAACGAAATCGTGCCGCCGTTGTTGAACTGGACGCGGCCCCTTGATCCGGGGAAGGGGCGCGGCTAGACTGAGGGTCGTCAGTTCTTGATGTGCGGTTCTCGCGTAGCGCCCATTTCTCGCGACCGCCTCCCCCTTTCGGTCAAACGAACGTATCCCGTCAGGAAGGACGACCTGTGCTCCGATCACGCACTCTCCTCCGCGTCGAGGAGTTGGAGACGCGCCGCCGGCCCAGCGTTTCCGGTTTCTGTTTTTCCCCTGTGCCGGGGCTTTGCAACGCAAAAGGGGACTGTCCCTTTCGCTCGAGCGAAAAACCGCCTCTTTTGCCAGGTCGAAAGGGACTGTCCCCTTTTGCGTTGCAAAGCCCTGTGCCGGCGTCGATGGGCGCCGGCGTGTCTGTGATGCGGCCGGAGCGACGCGGCGATGGCCCTGCGCCGCGCCTTGCGAGCACGCGTCCAACGGCGTTTACACCGGATCGCAGGGCGTGGCCCTCCGCGCCAACCTTCCTCCGGTCGGACGATGAACTATGGGCGGGCGGGGAGGCGTGAGGCGTGACGGAAGAGTCGCTCGAGAGCTTGCTCGACCAGTTCGCGTCCGGCGACAGCGGCGCCGCCAAACGCTTGTTCGCGGCCTGTGAGCCCTATCTGCGCGAAGTCGTGCGGCGCCGGCTCCCGCACTGGCTGCGGCCGCGCTTCGACTCGATGGACATTGTGCAGTCCGTGTGGGCCGACGTGCTCCGCGGGCAACGCGGCGGGACGTGGCGTTTCGAGGACCTCGGGCGGTTCGAGGCCTTTCTCGCGCACGTGGCCCGCTGCCGGCTCACCGACAAGTGCCGCAAGCACCAGGACGCCCTGGAGCGCGAGCGTGGCCTGGAGCAGGTTCCGACCAGCGAGGCGCCCGGTTGCCCGCTTCCCCCCGCACTCGAGGAACTGGAAGCCGATGAGCTGTTCGAGCGCATGCTGCAAGTGTGTGCGCCGGAGCATCAGGAACTGCTCAGGCTAAAGCGTCAATTCCTGTCGATGGAGGAGTTGACGGCCCGCACCGGCTTTCATCCCGGCAGCATTCGCCGCATCCTCCGCAATCTCGCCCGCAAGTTGGCTCTCGAACAGAACGGCGAGGCCCACGATGGCTGAACGGAGCACGACGCCGACGCGCCCAGCGCCCTTCCGGGACAACGCCGAGCAAGAGGAGCGCATCACGCAGTTGCTGGAGCGCCTGTCGGCCGCATGGGAGCGCGGCGAGCAACTGCAGGCCGAGGCCATCGTGCCGGAGGGCTGGTCCACGGCGGAGCGGCGTCATGCGCTTCTGGACCTGCTTTACGAGGAGATGTGTCTGCGGCGCCAACACCGGGCGCCGCTCAATCTCGAGGCGTTCGCCACTCGAGCCCCCGACCTGCGCAAGGAGATCGCCGTCCTCTATCGCTGCGCCCTGGCGCTGGAGCGCCCCGAGTGCCTGCCGCAAGCCGGGGAAAGGTTCGCGGATTTCCACCTTATCGCCGAGCTGGGGCGCGGCCGCCACGGACGGGTTTTTGTCGCGACCCAATCCTCGCTCGCGGATCGGCCGGTGGTCTTGAAGGTCAGCGGCCGGGGCGGGGACGAGCACCTGGCGCTGGCGCGGCTGCAACACACCCACATCGTGCCACTCCTGTCCGTGAGCGAGGAGCCACACGGGGGCCTGCGAGCGTTGTGTCTGCCTTATCTCGGCGGGCTCACTCTGGCGACGCTTTTGCGCCTGCTGCGTGAGGACGCGACGCCTGCGAGCGGCGCCTCGATTCTCCGGCACATCGAAGCGGCCCGGCAAACGGCGCCCCTTCCGGCTCCGCGCCTGCGCAGCCCCGCCGCCGCCTTTCTACAACGCGCGACGTTCGAGCAAGCTCTGTGCTGGATCGGCTCCTGCCTGGCCGAGGCGCTGCACTATGCGCACGAGCGCGGCCTGGTCCACCTCGATCTCAAGCCGTCCAACATCCTGATCGCGGCGGACCTGCAACCGATGCTGCTCGATTTTCACCTGGCGCGGGAGCCGCTCCGAGAAGGGGATGCCGGGGCTCGATTCGGGGGCACGCCGCCCTACATGTCCCCCGAGCAAAAGCGCGGCATGGAAGCGGTGCGGCGCGGCGAGCCGATCCCGGAAGCGATCGACGGACGCTCCGACATCTATTCGCTCGGCCTGGTGCTCTTCGAGGCGTTCGCCGGGAGATTGCCGGACCCCGGCAAGCGCATGCTGCCGCCGTGCAGGCCGACCGTCACGCTCGCCATGACGGACATCATCGCGAAGTGCCTGTGCGAGAATCCGGCGCGGCGCTACCGCGACGGGGCGGCGCTCGCGGGCGACCTGCAGCGACGGCTGCTCGACCAGCCCCTCGTCGAAGCGCCCAATCGGAGTTGGCGCGAGCGCTGGCACTGTTGGCGCCGGCGCAAACCCAGTTTCGGGTCGTCTCTGGCCCTGGCGTTTATCATTTTCGCCCTGCTCGGCGCCGGCCTGAATCTGGTCCCACGCTACCTGGCGCGACGCGCCGCCAGCGCCCAGCACGCGCTGCTCGAAGCACGGGCGTATCTGGAGGCGAAACGGTATGACGCCGCCATAGCGGCGCTACGACGCGGCCTGGCCGATCTGAATGGAACGCCGGGACAAGACGGTTTGCGCGCCGAGCTGACGACCGCCCTCCACAGGGCGAACTGCGCCGAATTGGCGAGCCGGCTGCACGAGAGCGCCGACCGGTTGCGCTTTCTCTACGGGACCGAGACCTCGACCAATGCCGGCAGCGAGTTGGAACGGCTGTGCCACTCCTTGTGGGACAAGCGTCTCTGCCTCCGCGAACATCTGGCCCCCGCGGGGACGGCGGATGGGCTCGTCGATCAAGATCTGCGCGACCTGGCGCTGCTCGGGGCTGATTTCAAAGTTCGCGCGGCCGGGGCCGGGGACAAGGAGCCGGCGACCCGCGCCGGACTGAAAATCCTGGATGAAGCGGAGACGCTTCTGGGTGGTAACGCCGCACTCCGCTATCAGCGGGCGCGCTATGCCGCGGCGTTGGGGGAACCGGCGCCCACCACACCCATACGCGATTTGATGACGGCGGCGCGGACGGCCTGGGAGAAATGTGCGCTGGGCCGTCTGTTGCTCCAGGACGGGATGGTCGAGGACGCGGCCGCCTGTTTCGACGGAGCATTGACGCTCGATCCGGGCGGGCTCTGGACCAACTACTATTACGGCGTCGCCTGCCAGCGCCAGGGCCGGTGCGAGGAGGCGGCCTTGGCGTTCACGGTCTGCGTGACGCTCGAGCCGAAAAGCGCGGCGGCCTTTCTCAATCGCGGCCTGGCCTTTGCCGCGCTGCGTCGCGCCGAGAAAGCGCGGGCCGATTTTGACCGGACCCTGGAGCTGGAGGAGGACTGCGCCGAGGCCGCGTTCCAGCGCAGCCTGCTCAGTGCCGCCGCGAAAGACTTCGCCGCGGCCAAAAGAGACTTGCAACAGGCGCTCGCGGGTGGCGGCGCCCCAACGCGCATTCACCTGCAATGGGCCGCCGTCTGTCTCGCGGACAACGATCCCACCGGCGCCTGCACGCATCTCGACTCCGTTCTCCTGGTCGATCCCGAGAACGCGGCAGCGCACCAGATGCTCGAGCAGGCTCGCGTCCTGCCCAGGTGAGCGTCCCTCTACGTGCATGCCACCATCGCGTGACTGGCGCGCATGCTGCACGCCAGAGGCAGGAAATGTCCCTCGTCTTCCAACAAATCGAAAAAAAATTGCCGATTTGTCTTTTCTTGCGCTCGCGAAAGGTCCGTCTCTTCGATGAACCTTGAGGGAGCCGAGTGCGCACCGCTCGCTCCTGACTCGAATGCGCGCTCGCCTCCCGTCTGGACCGTTCCCTTCACTTCCTTTCTCGGAGACGCAAATGAATCCGTTCGCTCTCTCCCGTCGCCCACGCTCGACGCCGCGCCCCCCTCGCTCCCATCGGCCCTACTTCGACGTTCTCGAGGAACGCTGCCTCATGGCCGCAAGCTTCAGCGCCATTGACGGCACGGGCAACAACCTCCTCCACCCGACCTGGGGCAGCGCCGGCGTCGACCTCCTGCGCCTGGCTCCGGCGGCCTACAGCGACGGCAGCACTCCCGCGGGGGCCGACCGCCCCAGCGCCCGCGTCGTGAGCAACACGGTGGCGGACCAGGGGAGCGCGGACATCATCAGCGACCGCGACCTGGCCGCGATGCTGTACGCCTGGGGCCAGTTCCTCGACCACGACCTCGACCTCACGCCCGGCGCGACGCCCGCCCAGCCCTTCGACGTCGCCGTGCCGGCCGGCGATCCCTACTTCGATCCGAAGGGCACGGGCACGCAAACGATCGGCCTCAATCGCTCCCTCACCGATCCGCTCACCGGCACGAGCGCGAGCAATCCCCTGCAGCAAGTCAACACCGTCACCGCCTGGCTGGACGGCTCGCAGATCTACGGCTCCGACCTCACCACCTCGAACAAGCTGCGCACGCATCAAGGCGGCCTGCTCAAGACCAGTCCCGGGGCGGACGGCAAGCTGGGTACCGCCGACGATCTCCTGCCGTACAACAACAGCACGTATTTCCCCACCGGCGTCTTGCCGATGGCGAACGACTCGCACCTGGTCCCGAACGATCAGCTGTTCGCGGCGGGGGACGTGCGCGCCAACGAGAACATCGAGCTGACCAGCCTGCAAACGCTCTTCGTCCGCGAGCACAACCGCATCGCCGACGCGATCCACAAGGCGAACCCGAGGCTCGACGACGAGACCATCTTCCAGATGGCCCGCGCCCAGGTCATCGGCGAGCTGCAAGCGATCACCTACAACGAATGGCTGCCCGCCCTGCTGGGCTCGGGCGCCCTGAAGACCTATCGCGGCTACAATCCGAGCGTGAACCCCGGCATCGCCAACGAGTTCTCGACCGTCGCCTTCCGCCTGGGCCACAGCCTTCTGGGAGACGACGTGCAGTTTCTCGACAACAACGGCAATCCGGTGCGCGACGAGGTCGCCCTGAGCGAGGCTTTCTTCAACCCGCCCCTGCTCACCGCGACCGGCATCGATCCGATCCTGAAGTACCTCTCCTCCGACCCGGCGTCCGAGCTCGATTCGACCGTCGTCAACAGCGTCCGCAATTTCCTTTTCGGCCCTCCGGGTTCCGGCGGGCTCGATCTCGCCAGCCTCAACATCCAGCGCGGCCGCGACCATGGCATCGCCGATTACAACAGCATGCGCGCCGCGTACGGCCTTCCCCGCGTCACCAGCTTCGCCGAGATCACCGACAACACCGACCTGCAAAACAAGCTTCAGCAGCTCTACGTCACGGTCGACAACATCGACGCCTGGGTCGGCGCCCTGGCCGAAGACCACGTCAAGGGCACGAGCACCGGCCCCTTGATCCGCAAGGTCCTCGTCGATCAATTCGAGCGCCTGCGCGACGGCGACCGCTTCTGGTACCAGCGTGTCTTCTCGGGCGCCACGCTGGCGGCGATTCAGAGCACGACGCTGACCGACATCATCCGCCGCAACACGCAGCTCACTAACCTGCAGGCGGATGTATTCTTCTTCCATGTCTCGATCAGCGGCGTCGTCTTCAAGGATGCCAACGCGAACGGCCGCTTGGACCGCCCCGATCGGCTGCTGGCCGGCGAGACGGTCGAACTGCTCGACGCCGACGGCGTAGTCGTCGCCACGACGAAGACGGATGTGTTCGGCAGGTACTCGTTCACCCTCCAGGACGGCTTGGGCCTGGGGACCTACCAGGTCCGGGCGGTCCTCAAAAGCGGTCAGACGCAGACGACGCGAACGCAGACCCTCACGATAACGAAGGGGGATACGTTCCTGCGCGGCATCAACATCGGCATCGCCACCTCTCTCGGCGTCGCCGCCCTGGGAGACGCCGCTCTGAATGACGTGTTCGCGGCCCAGCCGTGATCGCGTTACGGCACAGCGTATCGAAAAGGCCAAGCCGGTGGCGTGCACCAAGGACACGCCGCCGGCTTTTCTTGTCGGCGCGTTCGGCGCCGCGATCCATACGCTATCCGCAACACCAATTCCCAACATGAAAGGGCCGCCATGACACAGCGCCGCGCCGTCCTTGCCGCCATGCTTCTGGTCAGCATCCTCGCGCCAAACTTTGCCGGGCCGCCCGGCAAGGAGCCGGCGTCCCCCGAGGCTCGCCTCCGCGCCTTGAAGATCACCCTGCCGCCGGTCGAGAAACCCAAGAACACCTTCGTCAACGCCGTGCGCGTCGGCAGCCTGCTGTTCGTCTCCGGGACGGGCCCAGGCAACGTCGACGGCAAAGCAATCACGGGCCGGCTCGGACAGGACATGGACCTGAAAGCCGGAAACGCCGCGGCCCGGCGTGTCGGCCTGCAAATGCTCGCCGTCGTCAAGGAAGAGCTGGGCTCGCTGGACAAGGTGGAGCGTCTCGTCAAGACGCTCGGCATGGTCAACTCGAGCGCCGATTTCAAGGACCAGCCGAAGGTCATCAACGGTTTCAGCGATCTGATGGTCGAGGTGTTCGGGCCGGACAAGGGGAAGGGAGCGCGCAGCGCGGTCGGCATGGTCGCGCTGCCGGGCGGGATCCCGGTGGAGATCGAGGCGATCTTCGAGATCAAGAAATAGCGAGACACTTGCGGTCCGGCCGATTCCGTTGCACAATTCAACCATGGCGCTCTCTCGAAGCGCTTCCCCATCCTCGTTGGCTGGAGCACGATGCCGGACCTGGTCGCACTTGGCGAAGATCCGAAGAACACCTGGCGCAAGTCGGCGCCCGCGGGCCGGCCGGTGACGCTCGGCCGCAAACCCGGCCTGAGCGAATGGGTGGCCGACTGGGACCCGCAGATTTCGCGCTGGCATGCCACGCTGGAATGGAAGCAGGGCAAGCTCTGGGTCCGCCGCAATCCTGAAGCGACCAATCAGATCTTCTACCAGGGCGCTCCGGCCGACGACTTCGCCATCGGCCCCGGTGAGCAATTCGTCATCGGCAAGACGACCTTCCAACTCGAACAAGACGAGCCCACTCCGAGCGGCGACATGCCGCTGCCGCTCGAAGAGCTGACGTGCAGCGCCCAGGAGCTGCAAGAGCACCGCTATGTCGACGCGGCCGACCGCATCGGCGTGCTGGCGAAGCTGCCGGCGATGATTCGCTATTCGCCGAGCGAGCAGGAGTTCGAGCAGCGCGTTCTGGAGGTGCTGCTCGGCGGCATCCCGCGCGCGCTGGGAGTCGCGATCGTGCATCTGAGCGGCAGCCGCTCGAGCGCGGAGCCGCAGGTGCAGGTGCGGGCGGCGCTGCAGCGCGACGGCCGGGCGCCGCGTTTCAAGCCGTCGCGGCGGCTGGTGTCGGACGCGGTGCGGCGGCGCCGCCAGGCGACGATGCACAGCTGGGCGAGCGGGGGCGCCGACTTCACGGTCAGTCCCGACCTGGACTGGGCCATCTGCGCCCCCCTGCCCGACGATCCCGAGCCGGGCTTCGGCGTCTACGTCGTCGGCCAGAACAAGCAGGACCTTCTGCTCAGCGGCACGCAGATGGACGTGCCCAAGGACGACCTCAAGTTCGCCGCCCTCGTCGCGGACATCTTCGGCGCCCTGCGCCAGGTGCGCGACCTGCAGAAACGCCTCAGCATCCTCCAGAGCATCCTCTCCCCCAAGGTCCTGGCCGCGCTGGCCAAGCAGGACATCAACGACGTCCTCAAGCCGCGCGAGACCGACATCACCGTCCTCTTCTGCGACCTGCGCGGCTTCAGCCGCATCACCGAGGAAGGGGAGCAACGGCTACAAGACGTCTGGGACCGCGTCAGCGAAGCGCTCGGCATCATGACGCGCAACATCCTCGACAAGGACGGCGTCATCGGCGACTTCCAGGGGGACGCCGCCATGGGCTTCTGGGGCTGGCCGCAGCGCCGCGACGATCAGGTCGAGATGGCCGCCCGCGCCGCCCTCGCCATCCGCAAGGAGTTCTGGCAGGCAAGCCTCAAGACCAACCACCCGCTCTCCAACTTCGCCTGCGGCCTGGGCATCGCCCACGGCAAAGCCTTCGCCGGCCGCCTCGGCACCATGGACCAGATCAAGGTCGGCGTCTTCGGCCCCGTGGTCAACCGCGCCGCCCGCCTCGAATCGATGACCAAGCACTTCCAGGTCCCCATCCTGGTGGACGAGGAGACGGCCGAGACGCTGCAGAAGATGAGCGACAGCTCCTCCCTCCGCATCAACGCCGAGAACTTCCGCACCCGGCGCCTGGCCAAGGTGAAGCCTTACGGCATGGAGCGCACGATCCTGGTTCACCAGCTGTTGCCGGCGCGCGTCGAGCCCGGCGTGCTCTCGGAGGTGGACATGCGCGACTACGACGCGGCCCTGGAACAGTTCCTGTCCGGCGCCTGGAGCGACGCGCGCGAACTGCTCGAGCGTCTCCCCTACGATGGACCGAGCCAGCTGCTCAAGGACTACATCGCCCGCCGCCCGCGGCCTCCGGAAGGATGGGACGGCGTGATCGCCATGGGATCGAAGTGAGCCCTTCACTCTTTTCCGAGCGGCACGCTGCCGTCAAGATACCGCCAATTCTTCAGAAACGCGATCAGGTCCGCCATCTCCTCGACGGTGATCTGCCGCTCGAAGCCTTCCGGCATCAGCGACATGCCGGTCGACTCGATGCTTTCGATGTTCGCACGCGGCACGGTGTCCGTCTGCCCCTCGGCCCGCTTCAGGGTCACGCTCGTCGCCGTCTCCGTCGCCACCATACCGGTGAGGATGCGGCCGTCCTTGGTCGTCACGACGTACTGGATGTAGTTGGCGTCGATGGCCTGGTTGGGATTGAGGATGTCGGTGAGGAGGGCGGCCGGGGTGCGCGTGCGCGTGTCGGAGATATCAGGGCCGACGTCGAGGCCGATGCCCGCGACCTTGTGGCAGGTGACGCAGTGCTTGGTGAAGAGCATTTTTCCCTTCTTCGGATCGCCCGTGAGCTTCAACACGGCTTGATAGCGGTCGAGCACCTCCTTGCGGTCGGCGGGGAGCGCGGCGGCGAGGAGCTTCTTTGCGCGTTCGCGCACGGCGGGTTGCGGATGCGCGAGGAGCTGGCGCGAGCGGAGCGGGTCGATCTCGGAGGGCTTGATTTTCTTGGTTTCGACGGCGCTGAAGAAGCTGTCGAGCGTCTCCGGTTGGCGGAGGAGGACTTCGACAACCTCGCGCCGCAATGACGGCGACAGTGATTTCCACTCGCCGATCAGCCGCTCGGCGACCGCCTTGTCCGCGAAGCGCCCCAGGGCGCGGGCGGCGGCGAGCTTGATCTCCGGCGCGTGCTCCCCTTGCAGCAGATCGAAAAGGCGTTTCTCGGCCTGGTCGCGCTTCGCCTCGCGGATGAGGGCGACCGCTTCCAGGCGCTCGGCGCGCGGCGCCTTCTCGTCGTTTGCGCGCTTGACGGAGCGCTCGATCACGCCGTCGAGCCAGGGATAGACCGGATCGCTCGCATCGGGCTGGATCTTGACGAGGAAGCCGCGCAGCGACAGGCCGCGGCGCGACAGCCCTTCCGCGACGCCGGTGAGCACGGCCGCGGCGTCCGCCTCCCGTTCACGCAGATCGCTCAAGAGGCGGCGCGTCTCTCCGGCATCGGCGCGGGCGCCGACTAGACGGGACACGTCCAGCAGCGCGTCTTTTCTCCGCTCGGCCGGCAGCTTGTGAAACGCCGCGTCGCGGAGGAGGGCCGCGACCATTTCTCCCGCCTTGTCCTTGAGACCGAGGGTGGCGGCGAGGCGCAGCCAGCGATCGGCGCTTGTCAGCGCGGGGACAAGGTCGTCGACAGCGGCGTCGTTCCAGGCGCCGAGCGTCAGGATCGCCTGATAGGCGAGACGTCCGGAGCCGGTCCGGGCCAGCTTGCGAATTTGCTCGCGAATGGCAGGCGATGGATCCTTACGCGTTTCCGCGAGCAGGATCGCCTGCGCCGCGACACGGCTATCCTTGTCCGCGAGAAGATGTGCGACCTCGTCATCCTTCAAAGCGGATAGCGAGTTGAGCAGCCACGCGGCGCCGACGCGGCCAATAAGATTGCCCTTCGCGACCAGTTCGCGAAGCCGGGAAATGTTGGCCTTGTCCTGCCGTTCGAGCAGCAGGCGGAACGCCATGCCCCGCTCCCAGGCGTTCGCCGATCCGAGGGCGGCGCCAAGCTCGGCGGCAGTCTTTCCTTCCAGAGTCTTCCGCGCCGCTCGCTTCCCCTCCGCCACGATGCGCCAGATGCGCCCCTTCTCCTTGCCCAGCGTCAGATCCGGCCGTGTCTTCAATTCCGGCGGCATAAACTCCGGATGCTCGATGACAGCGCGGTACATGTCGACGACATACATCGCGTCGTCCGGCCCGTGCGTGAGAAACACCGGCCGGCACCAATCGTCCGGCGTCGCCAGGAACTCCTTCTCCTTGAAAGAGGGGCGCGAAGTGAACGTCGGTCCGGACGGCGTCAATGTCTCCATGTGCACGAGGTTGCCCGTCGGGTCGCAGGTGAACGCGGCGCCGTTGTATTCCTTCGGCAGCAGTCCGCCGCGGTAGATGAACACGCCGCATGCCGCGGTGAAGCGCCCCTCGTGCAGGTTCGAGGTCGTCCAGTTCTTGCTGATCGGATAGATCTTGCCGCCGGAGCTGAGCGGGCCTTCGTCAAGGATGGAAATGTCTTCGACGAGGGCGGCAGCCGACACGGCCGGATTGCTCGCCAGATAGCGATTCTCCAGCACAATGTGCCGCAGATGATGCCGGTTGTCGCAGACGAAGCGATTGCTCCAGTCGTCGAACGCGTTGCCGTACTGCCCCATGCCGGTGATCGCTTCGTGTTCGCCGGTCAAGAGGTTGAAGCGAAAGTCCATGCCGGAGAGGCTGATCTCCTTCGCGTCTTTCTTGCCCGCCGCTTTCACTTTGCCGCCGCGCAGGCCGTTGGCGACATAGACGAAGCCGTCGAGGCCGAGGATGGGGTGGCTGACGCGGAGCTGCGGGTTGCCGGGGGTGAAGCCTTCGTAGAGGACTTCGGTGTCGGCGAGCTTGCCGTCTTTCTCGCGCATGAAGACGATCTTGGGCGCCATGGTGACGACCACGCCGTCTTTCCAGCGCAGGATGCCGTTGGCGAACAGGAGCTTGTCGGCGAAGACGGTGCTGGTCTCGTAGAACCCGTCGCCGTCCTTGTCTTCGAGGATGCGGATGCGGCCTTCGGGTGGCTTGCCCTTCTCCGGGCCGTTCGGATAGTCGCGCATCTCGACGACCCAGAGCCGGCCCTTCTCGTCGAACGTCATGGCGACCGGGCTCTCGATCTGCGGCTCGCAGGCGATCAGCTCGATGCGCAGGCCATCGGGCAGCTTGAAGAGCTTCTGCGCCTCCTTGGGGGAGCGCGGCTCCCCGGGACCGCCGATCTTGGCGTCCTGCCCAAGCACGAGCCCGGCCCCACCGGCGCGGCTCACCAGTCCCAAAGCGATCAGGAGCATGATTCGATAGCGCATCGCTCTTCCCCGTGGGGCAGGCCGCCTGGCCTGCCGAGCCAGGCAGGCCGGGCGGCCTGCCCCACGTTCAACGCGTTTCCACCAGCGAATCGAAAACGCGCACCTTTTTCCAGTTCGTCTTGCACTCGTCGATGAAGGCGTTGTGCCGCGGCGCCGTCTGATAAACGTCATGGGACGCGACACTATCGAAGACGATATGCAGCGCGACGTCGAAATCGCGGTCGTTCACGTCGCGCTTGAGATCCCCGGCGAGAGCGCCGACGGCGAAGAAGACCGTCCCCGGATGGCCCGAGAGATATTTGGCGCAGGCGTCGATCAGCTTCTGACGCGCCGCGGGGGAATTGTCGTTCAACGTGAAGTAAACGTCATGCGAGAGCTTCATTCCGGCGCCTCCTGGTGTTTGGAGGCAGGATAACAGATTGCGGGCGGGATGACCATTGGCGGCGGGGCATGAAGGGCCGCGCCACCGTCGTCCGGCGGCGCGGGACTCAACGCAACAGGAAACCGTCCCTTTCAGGACGCGGCGCAAGCGGCACAGACCGCCGCTTCCTCGACGATCTCCTGTCCGCGGCCTCCGGGGTCATCCCGGTACTCCTTCTTGGGCTTTCCGTTCTTGCCCTGGACGACGACGACGTTGGCGCGTGCCCGCTGCGGGTACGCCTTCGAGCGCCGTCTCAGGACGATGCGCTGACAAGGCGTGCCGGGCGGGACAACGCAGTGACACCGTTGACAACGAAACATGCGGCGAGCCGAAAGGAATCTCTTCGGGGTGGCTCATGTCCCGAGAGGTTTGTACGTCCCGCGCGGGGACTTACCTGGAAAAACCACGGTCCCAAGGGCCATGGAGGGAACGCTGATAGTGGAAGGGCATGAAACGCTCGACGCACGAAACGCAAGCGGCGTGGCACGCGCGCGAAGGGAAGGACCGAAGAGCGGCAGCATTGAGATGAACGCGTTACTCCTTTCGGGTGGCTCAGGCCCGAAAGGTTTGGATAGCAGGATTGTAGTACGTCCTGGATGCAGTGCAAGAAGAAGACGTGTACATCGACAAGCCAAGGGCGTGAACGGTAGAATAAAGCCGCTTCGGCCAAGGAGACACGCGATGAAAAGCCCGTTCCCCGGCATGGACCCTTATCTCGAACAGCACTGGCGCGACGTACACGCCAGCCTGATCATCTACTCGCGCGACCGCATTCAGGAACAGCTCCCGGGCGGGCTTCGCTGCCGTGTGGAGGAACGGGTCGTCCTCGAACGTGATGGCGACACTCCCGAGCGGAGCATGTTTCCTGATGTCCGCGTCATCGAGCGACCGCACGCGAATGGCGGAGGCCAAGCGGTGGCTGTCGAGTCCGGCGTCGCGGTCGCGGAGCCGCTCGTCGTCCATGCGGCCGATGAAGATCAGACCGAAACGTTCCTCGAGATCATCGACGTGGGGACCGGGAACCGAGTCATCACGGTCATCGAAGTCTTGAGCCTCTCCAACAAGCTGCCGGGCGAGGCGCACGACAAGTACGTGCAGAAGCGGAAGGAACTGCGTCAGGCCCGTGTCAGCCTGGTGGAGATCGACCTGCTGCGCGAAGGCCATCATCCCGTCGCCTTCTGGCGGCTGCCGGCGGCCTATCGGACGCACTATCAGGTGGCGGTCCGCCGGGGTTGGCGGTCGAGCGAGATCGAGGTATATCGCGCGCCGCTGCGCGAGCCGTTGCCAACCGTCAAAATCCCCCTGCGCCCCGATCTGGCCGATGTCCTGCTGGAACTGCAGCCGTTGATCGAGAAGTGCTATCGCAACGGCCGGTATGACGACCTGAACTACGCCGCGCCGCTCCTCCCGCCCCTGGACGTAGCCGACGCCGAGTGGGCAAAACAGCTTCCGAAGGCTGCGAACCCTTCTTGAATTGGCGGTGTCCCTTCGGGACACTTTCAGGAAAGGCGGTGGCCCATGAATACCTTCAAGATCGACGACTTGCCGTTTTTTTTCGAGACGATGAGCAAGCGGCGAAAGGGTTTCCCCTCCGAGACGAACGTGAAGCGCGGGCGCCGGATCGTTCACGGGAACAAGGAACTGCTCGAGAAACTCGGCCGCAACGACTTGTGCCCCTGCGGCTCCGGCAAACGTTTCAAGCGCTGTTGCCTGCGAGGCGGCTGCTTTTGACGGCGCCAATCGCAACCACTACTTTCAGGGAATGAGACGTCGACCCGGTCGGGAGACCGGGTCTTTTCGTCGGGCTTCGGACGTTGTCGCCGGCCGCCGAAGAGACATGCGCAAGCGCGAAACAGGAAGGCGGGCATATACTGCTGACATGCAGGAGACGGCCACTACTCGGGAGGACGAAGAGGGCCCGCCTACCGGGCCGGAGGTAGCCGGGGCGCGGGCTCTCCCGGCCCCGCGCTGGGGCCTGGTCCTCTGGCTGGCCTTGCCCGTTCTGGCTCAGCAAGGGCTGGTGTTCGTCGTCAACATGTCGGACCGCTATCTCGCCGGACACTTGCAGGCGGTCCCGCGCGAGGAGCAGGTCGAGACGCTTGGCCGCGTTCTCCTCTTGAGCGGATCCTGGACACCGGGAAATGCCGCGGGTGTCCTGCCTGGCCTTTTGACTGCCGAGTGGCACTGGCGCGCGGTCGAGGCGATCGAAGCAAGGCAAGCGGCGTACCAGGCGGCGCAGACGACGGCCCATTACCTCGCCTGGTTCATCTCCTGCTACACCGTCCTCGTGACCGTCGGCAGCACCGCCCTGGTCGCCCGCTTCATCGGCGCCGGACAGCCGGAAATGGCAACGCTGGTCACGCATCAATCGATACTGCTCGCCCTGTTCCTCGGCGGGGCGGCCAGCCTTCTCGGCTTGTGCGGCGGGCTGGAATGGCTCGTCCACCTGATGCAACTCCGCGGCGACGCGGCCGCCTTCGCCCTGGCGTACTTGCGGCCGTTGTTCGTGCTGGTCGTGTTTCAGATGGTGGAGCTGGCGGGGATCGCCTGTCTGGTCGGCGCCGGCGACACGCGGACCGGCCTGTGGGTGATGATCGGCGTCGCGGCGGTGAACGTACCGCTGGCGTGGACGTTCTGCTGGGGCCTTGGCCCGGCGCCGCGACTGGGCTTCGTCGGCATCGCCCTCGGCACCGCCCTCGCGCACACGCTGGGGGGCAGCGTGGTCCTCTTCCTGCTCGCCCGGGGGCGACACGGGCTGAAGCTCTCCTGGCGGTTGATGAAGCCGCGCTTCGATCTTCTCCGCCGCCTGCTGCGCATCAGCGTGCCTGCAGGGCTCGACAGTCTCTCGGTCGTGGCCGGGCAGTTCTGGTTTTTGGCGCTGGTGAATCAACTCGGCAACGTGGCCTCGAGCGCCCATGGCATCGCGATCATGTGGGAGGGGCTCGGCTACCTCTCCGGCGCCGCTTTCGGCACCGCGGCGATGACGCTGGTCGGCCAGAACCTCGGCGCCGGCCGGCCCGATCAGGCGAGTAAGGGCGCGTGGATGGCTTTCGGGCTCGGCGCCGGCGTGATGTCGTTCATGGGAATGACGTTCTATGTGCTGGCGCCAGCGATGTTCCGGTTATTCTGCCCGGCGGAGGCGCAGGCGCCGATCATCGACGCCGGGATTCCGCTCCTGCGTCTGGTCGCGTTCGCCATGCCGGCGCTGGCATGCACCATCATCTTCACGTCTTCCCTGCGCGGCGCCGGTGACACGCGCGTGCCCGTCCTCTTCACCTGGATCGGTTTCTTCCTGATCCGCATCCCCTTGACCTACTACCTCGCCCTGCCCGGCATCGACCTGGGCCCGCTCGGCCACGTCCCTGGCTTGAACCTGGGCCTCATCGGCGCCTGGCTCGCGATGTTCGCCGATCTGCTGGCGCGCGGCATCTTCTTCCTGGGCCGCTTCGTGCAGGGGCGCTGGCAAGGAGTGCGCGTTTGACGCCGTCGCTCTCCCGCTTCGGCGCTACCGGATGGAGGCTTTTGAATACCCCCGGCAGGATTCGAACCTGCGACCGGCGGATTAGAAATCCGCTGCTCTGTCCAGCTGAGCTACGGGGGCGTTTGGCCTATTCTACAGGAGCGCCGCAGCCGCATGAAGGTTCGGCCGCTCGCCCGCTCTACACCATGACTAGCGGTCCACTTCGCCCCAGGGAATGACGTTGCCGTCCCTGGGATCGATCAAAAGGCGGAGGACGTCGGGGCGCAGGTCGCGGCGCACGGTGCGCGTCGAGCCGTCGGCGAGGAGGACGTGGAAGCGATCGGGGATAGACCAGCCCAGAGCGGGGGGCCGGGCGGGATCGTAGTCGATGTCCTCCGGCTTGGTCCAGAGCACCGGGTTGCTAGACTCGGCGACCAGGAAGGTGTTCGAGGTGCCGTCCATGAAAGACATGAGTGTCGGCCCACGCAGGCCGGGCATCGGTCCCTTGGGAGGCCAGACCGGAAACGGGGTGCTCGGACCCACGAAGAGTTGGTAGGTAGTGTGGTTCGCGGGGGCGGGCTTGCCGATCGGTCGGTAGATGTCGGGCATCTTGGCGGCGAGGGGCAGGTTCTGGGGGCTGTCCCAGGGCTCCTTGAGGTTGAACTGGCGATAGAGATCGGCGTGCTCGATATAGGGCAGGATGTGGACGCGCCAGCTGAGGAGCGGTTTGCCGGTCGCCGGATCGGGGTTACCGGGCAGGGGCAACGCCCGGTAGACATCGTGATGGGCGTGCAGGCCCAGGCCGATCATCTTGAGGTTGTTCGATTCCTGCGTGCGCGCCGCCGCCTCGCGCACGCGCTGGACGCCGAGCTGGATGAGAAAGCCCGGAAGGAACACGGGTATGGCGACGACGCCGAGGATGAGGCCGGTGAGGGCCAGGCCGAAGCCCGCGAGGCGGCCCTGGCTGCGATTCACCTGGCTGATGGCGCCGATGGCCAGGACCAGATTGCCCAGGCCCAGAACCGCTGGAATCGCCGCCGTCCAGAGCGGCGCCACGAATCCGAGGACGCCCGCGGCCAGAAGGGCGACGATGCCCAAGACGAAAGCGAAGACCGCCTTACCGCTGGTCGCCTCCGCAGGCGCCTCTTCCCGGCGCCGGCGCGGCTCCTGCTCATAGCGATCGCGGTCGTAGCGCTCACGGTCGTTGCGATCGCGCTCGTTTCGGTCGCTACCGTATTCTTCACGGCGGCGCGGGCGCTCGTCCCACGACTCAGCGGGGGGCGCCGGTTCGGGAGCAGAGCCGGAACGCATGCCTTCCACGCGGGCGGAGGGCATGAATCCCTCGGCGCGGCTATCCGGCAGGTTCAAGATCGTCTGGCATTTCGGACAGCGAACCCGGCCGCCGGCGTGCTCGTCGCTTGCCTGCAATTCCTGGCCACAGGGACACGTAATGCGAATCATGGACGCCTCCGGAGGTTCCCCGGATCATACCTGAGCCGGGGCGGCGCTGTCCAGAAGGGGGCACGCTTTTCGGCGCCCAACCGTTTTTCTATTGGGCCGCGTTCAGGCATCGGGTAGGCTTGACGGCGCATCACGCCACGGATCTTCTTTGGGAATGAGCCATGTCCATCGCCAGCTACGACCTGATCGTCATCGGCTCCGGCCCGGCCGGCGAAAAGGGAGCGGCGCGGGCCGCCTACTTCGGCAAGAAGGTCGCCCTCGTCGAGAAGGAGCCGGTGCTGGGCGGGGCGGCGGCCAACACCGGCACGCTTCCCTCCAAGACGCTGCGCGAGACGGCGGTCTTTCTCTCGGGCTTCCGCAACCGCCAGCTCGAGGGGCTCGACGTGCGCGGCCTCAAGCGGGCCGTTACGGTTCGCGATTTCATGACGCGCGAACGCTACATCGTCGACCGCGAGCGCTGCCGCATCCAGGAAAACCTGCGGCGCCACAACATCGACGTGTATCACGGGACCGCCTCGTTCGCCGACGCCAAGAGCCTCGCCGTGCAGCCCGCCGACGGCCCCGCCTTTCAGGTCCACGGCGAGCATTTCCTGATCGCCACGGGGTCGGCGCCGTTCCGCCCGCGCCAGTTCGACTTCCACGACCCGCGCATCTTCGACTCCGACACCATCCTCAACCTGCCGCGCATGCCGCACAGCCTGCTCGTGCTCGGCGGCGGTGTCGTCGGCTGCGAATACGCCTGCATGTTCGCCATCCTCGGCATCCAGGTCTATCTGGTCGAGAAACGGGATCGTCTCCTGACCTTCCTCGACGGCGAAATCTCTCTCGCCCTGCAGACGGAGATGCAGAAGCTCGGCATCCATCTCTACTTGGGGGACGGTGTCAAGAGCCTCGACGCCTCCGGCGAAAACCTCCACGTTCATCTCGAATCGGGGGGAGCCTTCCAGGTCGATAGCGCCATGGTCTCCTCGGGACGCTCCGGCAACGTCGCCGCGCTCCACCTGGACCGCATCGGCGTCGCCGTCGACGAGCGCGGCCGGGTCAAGGTGAACCCGTTCTTCCAGACGAACGTGGCGCACGTCTACGCGGCGGGGGACGTGATCGGCAATCCCGCCCTGGCGTCCACGGCCATGGAGCAGGGGCGCATCGCCATGACGCACGCCTTCCAGTTCCAGTACCTGGACGGCCGCCGCATCGAGGCGTTGGCTCCGATCCTGCCCTACGGCATCTACACGATCCCCGAATGCTCCACGGCGGGCGAAACCGAGGAGTCGCTTCAGGCCGCGAAGACGGATTACGTCGCGGGCCGGGCCCACTACAAGAACAACGCTCGCGGTCAGATCGTGGGGGACGCCGAGGGCTTCCTGAAGCTGCTGTTCCGGACCAGTGACATGAAGCTGCTGGGGGCCCACGTCATCGGCGAGCAGGCGACCGAACTGGTGCACATCGGGCTGATGGCGCTGATCCAGAACGCGGGGGCGGACCTGTTCATCGAGACCTGCTTCAACTATCCGACGCTGTCCGAGCTTTACAAATATGCGACCTTTGACGCCCTGGGACAGCGCGATCGCAAGCAACGCGAGCAGGCGGCGGGCGCCGGGTCTTGACAAGGCCACCCCACGTACGGCAAGCTGCCAGCTTGTTCAAGATTCCGAGCCAACCGGCAGCTTGGGAACCACCCGTGACCAAGAAACCCTTCATTCCTGGGGCAGTGTTCGTCGTAGGCTTGGCCGCGTTTATTGGCTCGGGGCCGGCAGTGGTTTCGAGTGGGGCGCCCGAGCCTCTGCCGCCGCCGCGCGTCAAGGGCTTCACGGCGTTTCGTTTTCAGGGGGCAAGCTCCTGCGCCATGGCCGCGTGCCACAACGCGCCCGGCGCCCCGGGCGCTCCCGGCAGCGAGTACGCGACCTGGGCCGCGGCGCCGCGCGGCGATCGGCCCGGCGACAAGCATGCTCAAGCCTACGACGTCCTGACCAACGATCGCTCCCGCTTCATCGCCGCCAACCTCAAGCGCGGCAAGCCGGCCCATCAGGATTCGCTTTGCCTCAACTGCCATGTCGTGACCGATCATGATCTGGTGAAGGAGCGTCTGCCCTCCTTCTTCACCACGGACGGCGTCAGCTGCGAAAGCTGCCACGGCCCGGCGGAGCGCTGGCTCGCGGAGCATTACCGCCCCGAATGGAAGGCCCTCAAGCGCGAAGAGAAGGCGGCCTACGGCATGAAGGACATGCGCTCGCTGCCGGCGCGGGCGAAGGTGTGCGCGGCGTGCCACGTCGGCTCACTCCCGGCCGAGAAAGGCGGGGTGGGGCAGGACGCTTACCACGATCTCTACGCCGCGGGCCATCCGCCGCTGGTCTTCGAGTTCGCCGCCTATCACGCGACGACGCTGCATCACTGGCAGGACGCTCGCGACAAGGACCCGCGCCAGGGCGGGACGCCGGACTTCGAGGCCCGCGCCTGGGTGGCAGGGCAGATCGTCTCGGCGCAGGCGGCGCTGTACCTTCTGGGACAGCGCGCGGCGGATGCAGCCCGGCCGTGGCCCGAGTTCGCAGAGATGGATTGCTTCGCCTGTCACCACGACCTCAAGGGGAAGTCCTGGCGGCAGAAGCGGGACGCGGACAGCCCGCCGCGCAAAGCGGGAGTGATGCCGTTTCGCCCCTGGTATGTCGCGATGCTCGAGCGCAGCCTGGAGACGCTCGACAAAGGCGAGGCGAAGAGCGTCCACGAGGAGCTGGAGTCGCTCAGGAAGCGAATGGAGAAAACGGTCCCCGATCGCGGCGCGGTCTCCCGTCAGGCGAAGAGCCTGTCGAGCAAGCTGGGTCCCTGGCTCGACAAATGCGACCGCGCCATCGATCTCGACTCGCTCTATCAGCGTATCCGCAAGGAGGACGTGCCACGCGCCAGGGAGAACTGGGACACGGCCGCGCAGACGTATCTTGCCGTCGCCGCGCTGGAAAACGCCTGGAACGACTTGCAAGTGACGGCGACTCATGGGAACCTACCATCGACGCTCGACGCCGTGCGCCGCGAGCTGCGCTGGCCCAAGGGCTACTGGAGCCCGCCGGCGTTCGATGGCCTTTCGGTGCTGAAGAAGCTGGAACGCTTGCGGAATTGAAAACGGCCACTGTGCATCTTTTTCGGCATTTTCCCGAGAAGACGCTTCAATGAAGAACCCTCACCCCGCAACAATCTTGCGAATCCTGGTTCTATTCGGCGCGCTCCTGCTCGGCCAGGGTTTCGCCGCCTCGTTCGGGGACAAGGAGAAGGGTGTCAAGGTCGATCCCCCGAAAACGCCCAAACCGCTCGTTCAGAATCTGACAACACTCGCTCGATGCGACAATTGCCACTCCGGCGGGAGAAAAGACCCGACCGACATGGTGCGCGGTGTCGAGTGGAAAGATTGGGTTGACAAGGACAAGCACAAGGAAGCCTGGATTGTCCTCACGAAAGCACGCGCTCAGCAGATGGCCAAGATACTCGGTTACGCGGTAGAGAAGGACAAGCGCTGCATCAGCTGTCATGGGACAGCCGTGAACGTGGGCGACAAGGATCAGATGAAAACGCTTGAAGACTACGGCGTGAACTGCACCATCTGCCACGGCCCCTCCGAAGATTGGATCAGTGCTCACCCGGGAGCGACGATGGACACGCGAAACGCGTGGCGTTCTTTGTCGCGTGTGGAGAAGGAGAGCAAATGGGGCATGTACGACCTCTGGGACCCGGCGAAACGCACCAAGCTTTGCGGTTCCTGCCACATCGGGAGCGCGAAGGATGGCAAGGTAGTGACCCACGAAATGTACGCGGCAGGACACCCGCCCCTTCCGGGTTTCGAAGTCGCCACGTTCTCCGAACAAATGCCGCGCCACTGGGAGTCCTTGCGCGAAAGAGCCAAGGACAAGATGGAGGACCTCAAGAGATTCTACCGCATCTCAAAAGAGGAGATCGACCTGGAGCTGACCCACCAGGTCGGCGTCGGCGCCCTCATGACCTTCCGCATGGGCGTCGACCTCATCGGCGAGCAGGCCAAGAAGGGGGATAGCTGGCCCGAGCTGGCCGTCTTCGATTGCTTCGCCTGCCACCACGACCTGCAGAACCCGAGCTGGCGCCAGGAGCGCGGCTACAAGGGCAAGCCGGGCCGGCCGCAACTCCGCGCCTGGTCCGCGGCCCTCGTCGACCTGGGACTCCTGCACGCCGCGCGCGGCGACAAGGAGCGGGCCAAGGGTTTGCAGGCCGAGCTGGACAAGAAGATGGGGGAACTGGCGAAGACGTTCGACGCCCGGCCGTTCGGCGCTCCGGAACGGGTAACGGCGAGCACGAGCGACGTCTCCAAATGGATCGACAGTTTGCTAAACGGCAAGGGAGAGCGCTATCCGGCCGATCTCGCGAAGCGTCTCGTTCGACGTCTCGAGCCCCTCGCCGAGGCCGGCATTCCGGACTTCGATTCGGCCCGGCAGATGGCGTGGGCGTTCGGGATCCTCGAAAGCGATGGGGCCGCAGGCTGGTCGCCTAAGGGCCTAGGAGCCGAGGGCTGGAAATCGCTGACCGAGAATCTCAGCCTCAAGCTACCCGGCAAGAGCATGTGGATCACGGAGAAGGAGCGGGGGGACGTCAAGTTCTACCTCGAAACCTCTCTGAAGAAACTGAACGACTACCAGCCGCGCCAGTTTCGCGAGGACTTCCGAAAGCTGTTCGAGGGGAAGGGGCCGTAGTATTCTCCCTCATCTTGCCAGGTAGGTCGACACGTCCCGCGCGCGTATGGCGGCGCCGCGTTCATGTTGCTGTTTTCGCGAGAATGTCCTTTATGTCCGCAGGGGTCCACGAAACCGCCGCGGCCCAGCGGCCGAACCGTCCGTCTTGATTGACGGCCAGGACCCATTCGTCGGCGAAGGCGCGTTTGGCTTTGTCCTGGGGCGAGTCCTGGCCTTTCACCTCGAGGATCAGCATCAGGCCGTTGACGAGCCGAACGAGGAAGTCGGGACGGTACTTCATCACGACGCCCTTGTACGTGTAGAGAATCTCGAAGCCGAGATGGTCGTTTTTCGCCCACGCTGCCACGCGCTTGTTGCGGTCCAGCTCGAAGGCCTCGCTCGCTTCCCAGCGGCTGTCGAAGACGCAGACGTTGATGTGGGAGCGCTTGGTGCGTTCGCAGGGGCGGCCCGTGTACCAGATGGGCATGTCGCCGGTCGAGCGGATCGGGCGTTCGTTGTCGAAGACCGGCGCGAGGCTCTGACTGTTCTGGCAGCGGATGTTCTCCCAGATGTGCTGGACGACTTGATTCATGTTGAGGGTGATGATGAGGCGGCGGCGCAGGTCCTCGTTGGCATAGCCCGGCGGGTGGATGGCGACGCGCTTCGAGGTGAGGAAACTCTCAACGAGGCGGATGACCTGGCCGAGGAGGTCTTCGCGGTTGCCGGGCCAGGATGGCTTCATCTGATCGAAGATGTCGCGGGCGGTCTCGAAGACGATCCGCTGCATGCGGAACTTGCGGGCGAGGTCGGCGAGGTCGATCTCGGTGAGCCGGCCGATATCCGGCTTCCCTTCGACAATCGGCGCCAGCTCCGCGAGCGTCGCGGTCTGGTAGGCGTCGAGGACGAGGGTCTTGACCTTTTCGAGGTCCAGCTCCAGCTCCGGGCGGTAAACGTGGTCGATGCGCAGGATGTTGGGCCAGGTGATCTCGAAGTCTTTCCGGTCGAGGAGCGGCTCGACGCGGGTCTTGGGCGTGGGGGGCGGCGGCACGGGGCCGTCGCCTCCTTCGTGAGGCAGGAACGTGAAGGGGATGCCGAAAATGTTGACGTACTCGGCCTGGAACAAGCCGGTTTCGGGATTCACCTCGTAAGAGGTGCGTCGCAGGCCGCGGCCGACGACCTGCTCGCACAGGAGCTGACTGGAGAAGGCGCGCAGGCCCAGAATATGGGTGACGGTCTTGGCGTCCCATCCCTCGGACAGCATGCCGACGCTGATGACGGACTGGATCTGCTCGCCCGGCTTGCCCACTTGCCCGACCGTATCTACTTTCTGACGCAGTAACTCCGCCTGCTGTTGCTTGGTCAGCTTCGGCTCGCTTGGCTCGCTTTCGTCCTCGGCGACCTCGGCCATCTCGAAGAGGGAAACCGGCTCGTCCTGCTCCTCCGCCTTGCCCAGGACGGCGGAGTCTATGTGCAGGGTGCGCTCCGGATCGGACAGCTCCTCGATCTTGATCTTGCCCCGGTCGAAAGCGAACTTGATGCGGGCGGCCGTCTCGACGCGATTGGCGACGGTGATCATGACCGGCGGCGTTGGCGCGCCCGCGTCGCGCCAGCGCTTGGCCGTCTCCAGCCAATCCTTGCCGAGGAGATAGTACGCGTTGCTGACGAGATCGGGCAGCGGCTTGAATTCCTCGGCCTTCTGGTTGAGGTCGTCCTTGACGGTCCGATCGTTGTAAAGGTGATAGAGGCGGGACTTGAAGTCCGCGCCGAGGGGGCTATCGTCGCGGACGACGACGCGCGGCGTCTTGACGAGCCCGGATTCGATGGCGTCGTTGAGGCCGAAATCGCTGACGATCCAGTGAAACAGCGATTCCTCGGACGATTGCTTGCCGCCGGGAATGAAGGGGGTGGCGGAGAGGTCGTAGGCGGCGAGGAGGCCGCGCGCGTTGTGGATGCGGTCGAGACCGCCGATCCACTTGGTGGCTTCGTCGACATCGGTTTTTGCCAACCCCTTGGCGCCGGGCGGGACGCGCCAGGCGTGGTGGGCCTCGTCGTTGAGAACGAGAAGATTGCGGGCGGACGCCATCTCGCCGAGCACTTCACGGACGTAGGCCTCGTCGCTCTTGGCGCCGCGCTTGTCGACCGTCTTGCGCCTGGCGATTTGCTCGTCGGTCTCCCAGTTGAGAACGTGCCAGTTGCGAACGAGCACCCGGCCCTGGCGCAGCTTCTCGCGCAGGCCGGGAGGGACGATGTTGAACTGATCGTAGTAGTTGCCTTCGTGGTCGGGGATGAGCACCTGAAGGCGGTTCTTGACCGTGAGCCCGGGGGCGATGACGAGGACGTTCCTGGAGAAGCGGCGGTCTTGCGGGTAGGCGGTTTTGTTGAGGATGTGCCAGGTGATGAGCATGGCCATGACGATGGTTTTGCCCGAGCCGGTCGCCATCTTGCAGCAGAGGCGCGGAAACGGGCCGCCGTCGCCGGCGACTTCGACTCCCTGGCGCTCGGCGGCCGGGGCCTCGGTAAGCCAAATCAGCGTTTCGACGGCTTCGAGCTGGCAGAAGAAGAAGCGGCGGCCTTCGCGCTGCTCGGGGTCGTTCCAGTGCTCGAGCAGGCGCTTGCTGATACCGGAGACGCCGGGATAGCCCTGCTCGCGCCAGGCTTTCACGCGTGGGCGGACCTGGTTGACGAGCGGGAGGGGGATGAAGACACCGGGATCGTCAAAGGTTTCGGCGTTGGCGGTGGCGCGGACGTAGCCGGCGGGGCGGCGGCCCTCGGCGGTGAAGAAGGCGCGGGTCTCGCGCTTGTATTGCCAGTGGAGAGCGGGCTCCTTGTAAGGGGAGTTGAGGATCAGGTGCGAGATGGAGGAGCGGGGCATGGGTCGTTTCGCGTTAAGGTCGATCTCGGTCCGTGTCGTCCGGTCTCGATCCGGTCTCGTCCCGTCTCGTTCCGGTTTCGTTCCCGTCTCGTTTTCGACCCCGGAGGGGTCATAGAGATTAGCCGGCGGTTGAGCGTAGCGACACCGCCGGGACACGGCGCCCGACGACGCATTCGACCCCGGAGGGGTCGCAGAAGACGCGTCGCACGCATGCGGGCCGGCGCCTCTGCGATCCCTCCGGGATCGAAAACCGTCATATCGCGACGTTTCCGGTGGTATCGCTACGCTCAACCACCGGCTAATTTCTGCGATCCCTTCGGGATCAGAACGGCGGAGGGCGAATCTTCTTGGTTGGACCATCCGTCGGTCCAATCATCCCTCCAGCGCCAGCACGCGCAGGCTAATTTCTGCGATCCCTTCGGGATCAAGAACGGCGGAGGGCGAACCTTCTTGGTTGGAGCATCCGTCGGTCCAATCATCCCTCCAGCGCCAGCACGCGCAGCGATTCGATCCCTCGGTCGTCGATGATCTTCACCGCGATGCGCCCGTTCTTGCCCGCCTCGAAGGGGAGGGACGTCGTGCCGCGGTACGCTTCCATCTTTTCTTCGTCGATCTCGGCCTTGAGGTTGCGGGCCAGCTTGGCCCAGCCTTCCTTGTCGCCGGCCATCGGGAAGAAGACCTGGCGCGGGAAGAGGCTGCGTCCGTCGTAGTCGGGGTCGAGGAGCCACATGGCGATGTTGCCGGTGTCGCCGGAGTCAATCGTGCCTTTGCGCGGGTTGAAGTAGTCGAAGCCGAAGACCTCGACCTGCCATTTGCCCTTGTCCTCCCCCTTCTTGATTTGCTTGAGCTGCACATCCGGCTGGCCGATGAGCCAGAAGCTCTCGTTGGAGGCGCGTTTTTTCTTGAGGTCGGCGGTGAAGAGGTCGGGGTTCATCTGGACCTTGAGGAAGGTCATGCCGGTCTTCTCGATGGTCAGCTCGTCGATATCCTTCGCGGCTTCCGGGTCGAACTGGAACGCGGCGAAGACGAGGAGGGTGGGCTTGGGGTTGAGGGTGCGCGCCTCGTCCCAGGCCAATTCGACCTGGCGTTGCTCGAGCGGAGCGTGTTCGGGACCGAAAGAAATGACGACGCGCTCGGGGCGCTCGCCTTTCGTCTCTCCATCCGCGTGCAAATAGCGCGTGCCGCCGAGGGGCTCGATGCGGGTGAACTCGACGTTCTGCTTTTTCTTGCCGCGGATGCCGGACTGGAGCAGCTCCGCGCGCCATTCGGCGTGGCGCAGCGTCGGGCCGGAGCGAACGATGGAGGCGTCGGCGACGGGAGAGGCGGACTCGTCGGCTATGGGGCGGACGGTTTGCGCCGGGACCGCTTCGACGGTGAACGGGCCGGTGACGCGCATGCGGCTGGAGTCGACGAGGGGTTGGTCATAGAGCGTTTCCTGGCCGGGGGGTTCGTCTTGGGCGATGGAGCCGAGGGTGACGTGCGGGACGGTCTTGTATTTGAAGCCGGAGCCGACGCCTTCGTCCGGGTGGGCCAGCTCGTAGTAGTCGAAGACGGCGGTCATGAGCCGCTGCTTGGCGAGGGTCACGGCGATGCGCGAAGTGTCACAAGTGATCCAGCGCCGGCCCCATTGCTCGGCGACGTAGGCGGTGGTTCCAGAACCGCAGGTAGGATCTAGCACGAGATCACCGGGTTCGGTCGCCATGAGGACGCATCGCTGAACCACGACCGGGTTGGTTTCCACGACATACTTCTTCGTGTCGACAAAGCCTCCCGCTGTGGCAGGCCACAAGTTGGTCATTTCGACAACGGGGTAATCTTCCAAGAAGAGGACGTAATAAAGCTTGCTGCCAAGTACGATCAATCGGCGTTGTTCAGCAAGACGCTTCATGCCCTCGGGGTTCGTCTTCCAGCTTTTGCCCGGGGTCGGCCTGTAGGTGACGCCTTCGTACTCGAAGGGGAAAACACAAGACGCGGTGCACCCTGTTGAGACCAAATCAAGTCGCCGAAACACGCGTGCCCCTTCCGGCAATTGATCGGCGTCGGCGCGCTCTTCGGTAGTCAGTTTTCGGCGTTTGCCACCCGATAATTCGACGTGCACAAACTCCGAAGTCCCATCAATCACCCTCTCTTCATAGAGCTTGCGGAACTTCGCCTTGGTTTTGTCCTTGGAGTACCAGATCAAATAATCGGACACTCCGGCGAGGAAGGACGTTCCTAACGGAATCTTGGTCTTGAAAGTGATCAGGGTAAGAAAGTTGTCCCTACCAAATACCTCGTCCATCAGCGCTCTTACGATGTGCAAGTTCTCATCCGAAATCTGCACAAAGCACGACCCGCTCTCGTGCAGTAGTTCCCTCGACAACAATAGCCGGTCACGCAGATAGCTCAGGTACGAATGAATCCCCAACTCCCAGGTATCGCGGAAGGCCCGGATCATCTCCGGTTCCTGGGTGAGGTCTTCGTCCTTGCGGTCCTTGACGTCGCGCTTGTTGACGAAGGGCTGGAAGTTGGAGCCATACCTGATGCCATAGGGCGGGTCGATGTAAACCATCTGCACCTTGCCGGCGAGGCCTTCCTTTTCCAGGAGCGAGTTCATGACCAGCAGGGAGTCGCCGGCGACAAGGCGATTGGACCAGCCGTGGGGCCATTTGTAGAAGTCGAGGGCCTGGCGCAGCGGCGGGTTCTCCGTCGCCTGGGCGAAGAGGCTGCCCTGGATAAAGGCGCCCGAGCCGTTGGGGCGGCGGACGGCGTCGAGAATGGTGCGCGGCTCGATGCGCTCGTGGACGTGGAGAGAGACGGTGGGGACTTCGAAGCTCGTGTGCTCCGCCTTACCGGCCCAGACGAGGGCGGGATCGAGATGCGGGTCGTAAGCGTAGGCCTTCTTGCCGGAGTCGCGATCGGTGGCTGGGGTGACGAGGCCGACAGGCGGGTTGTTAACGCGCTTCTTGTCGGTGTGCTCGTATTGCTCGATTTTGCGCTTAGCCATGGCTGGAAGGGGGCCCTTAGTGTCTCTCGTTCGGTGGATTTTAAAGGAGTGGGTTTGGGGATCACAACAGAAAAGCGGTACAGGCAGCGGGTTTGGGGGTGCGGCCAGAGCGCGTTTCGTCGCGTGGGCGGGAAGAAGGGGTGCCCGGCGGCTCGATTGAGGCAAGGTCGGAAGCCGTTGACGGAGAGAAAGTTGTGGCTTCGTCGTGATGTTAGTGGCCGATACGTCGCGATGAGTGGGTGTAGTGGGTGTGTGTGCGACGAAACGCGACGAAACGGGGTTTTGGACGTAATGCATTCGTCGCTTTATGTGTTGTGGCACGATCGCGATTGTCAATGTCGCTGTGCATTTCACTAACCGTCGCGTGACGAAATGCAAGAAAAGAATGCGACACGCCATTGATCCCCAACGTCATTCGGGGGCGGACCCAGCGGTGGGCTGCGGCTGGGGGGGACGTCACTTCCCGCGGCCGACGCCGGTTTGCCAGTGCTGCCGGATCTGGTCGGGGGTGAGGACGTAGGGGTAGATGGCGACCTCGTCGAGGCCGCCGGTCAGGAAGGTCTTGCGGTCGCGTGTGCCGAAGCGGAGG
>JAXMAR010000008.1:0-206075 GCA_046350295.1 Gemmataceae bacterium | reverse complement strand
GTGCGGGACGATCTTCTCCCAGCCGCTGCCGCCGGGCCGGACGGGGCCCCCCTTGATGAAGTAGAAGTTGCCGTCGGGGTCGGTGTGCAGGTCGAAGATGAACTCGTGGAACGCGGCCGTGACCATGAAGTCGTTGTTGAAGCATTCGTAGAGGTCGGCTTCGCCGTCCTTGTTGAGGTCGACGAGCTTCATGATGCCGTCGCGGCCGAGGGTGTAGACGACGTCGTCGACGATCTTGAGGCCGAGGGGCTGGAACAGTCCCGCGGCGTAACGCTTCCAGGTGAGTTTCTCGAGGCCGTCGTTGATGCCGGAGACGATCCAGACGTCGCCGGACCAGGTGCAGACGGCGGCGCGGCCGTCGCTGAAGAGGTCGAAGCCGCCGAAGCGCAGCCACGACTTGTACGGGTTCTTGAACGGCGGCTCGATCGAGTCGATGGTGTAGGCGTTCTTGTCGTCGCCGCGCCTGCCCTTGGTCACGACGGTCTCGGTGAAGCGGGCCTTGCCCCCCTTGGTGAGCGGGGCGAGGTCGACGGGGTCGCCGACCTTGTCGAGCGCCTTGACGGCGGCTTCCCACTCGGCTTCGGGGCCGCTCCAGACGCAGACCTTGATCTGGCTCGGCGTGTCGCTCGCGGGAATCTCAACGGTGACGCGGTCGACGCCGAACGGCAGCTTCGTTCCCTTCGGGCCGCCCTTGATCGTGGCGATGGTCGCGCCGCCGCCCCCCTTGACCATGTGGGCGGAGCCGACGTTCGTGGCGTCCTTCACCTTCGCGACATCGGCGACGAGCATCGTCAGCGGTTGCTTGGACGGCGCCACGTTCAGCGTCCGGCACAGGATACGTTTGCCGTCGATGGCGACGACGCTCGGCAACTCCAGGACGTCGACGCCGTTGACGGTGTAGCTGAAGACGATGCCGTCCTCATGGCGGTAGAGGCCCTTGTATTTCAGGTAGTCGCGCGGCAGAGGACCGTGCGGGATGGCGCGGGGGTCGTCGAACTTGCCGTCTTTGGCCCAGCCGGGGGTGGGACGAGTGGCGACGTGCAGCGTTCCGGCGGGGCCGGGGTTGCCGCCGTGGGCGCCGTTAAAGGCGACGCCGTTCCAGGTGATGAAGCCGCCGCTCCAGTAGCCGGCGACGCGCATCATTTCGCAATCGAAGAGGACGCCGCATTGAGCGGGCTTTGGCGCCGGTGCGGGCTTGCCCTTCTTGGGCGGAGGCGGCGGTTCGGGCAGCTTCTCGCCGTCGATCGGGACATGGAACTTGACGGCGACGCCGCGGTAGACCGTGTTTCCGCCGGGCAATTGGAAGGTGGCGGAGATGAATGGGCCGTAGTCCATCTCGTCGAAAGGAGCGGCCTGGATTTGCGGAAGGAAGAACAGGGCAAGCAAGATGGCGAACAAACGGCGCATGGAGGTTCCTCGGCGGGAGGGCAGGAAGCGGGCGGAGGCGGGATGCAGGCATGTTAGCGAAGAAACCGGCCCGGGCCAAGCCACGTCCGGCGTTTGGCTGTCGAACGCTCAAGTGACGGCACATCCCACATCAGCCGAATCCTTTGACCGCCGCAAGCATCCAATCGGAAAAGAAGCGTCGGGGCGGGGCATGAACGGTCGTCCATGGGCTTTTCTCCAAACCTTTTCATCGGCCCGGCGATAGAATGAGAGTCCGATTGTCGCCGCCAGGCATCTTGGACCGGGAAGAGCCAAGGTTCGCTCGTTGTTCGAGGAAGCTATGAGTCAGGTCACCGCACTCGATTCGCTTCGGAAGGACCCGCGCGATTCGACCACCGCCTTCTCGAACCGGCCAGTCGCCGCGGAACGTCAGCACGTCGTCTTCGTCCCCGGCGGCGGCACGACGCCTCACTACACCCGCGAGGTTAGCTGCCTCCTGCGCCGCCGCCTGCGCATCGCCGGCCTCATCAGCCTGGTCGCCTCGGCCGCGTTCCTCGTCCGCGCCTTCGTCCTGATTTCGAGCGGACACGCCGTGCCGCCCGTTGGCCTGGCACTGCACTGCGTGTTGCTCGCGGTGCTGATCGGCAGCGCCATGCTGCTGTGGAGCAAGGTCGAGCTGAGCATGCGCGCGCTGCGCTGGGTCGAGTTCGCCATGTTCGGCATGATGGCCGCTTTCTTCGTTTACCTCCACTTTGTGCGCTTCTACGACGAGCGCGTGCTCGATATGGTGGCGAGCGACGAGGCGAAGTTGACGCTTTTCTCGGCGCTGAACGCCGCCAACTGCCTGCGCTGGTTCATCCTGATCGTGCTCTACGGCGCCTTCATCCCCAATAGCTGGAAGCGCTGCGCCCTCGTCGTCGGCGGCATGGCGCTCACGCCGATCCTCCTCTCCGTCTTCCTCGGCTGCGTGCAGTGCCCGGTGCTCGGCGGCTTCGTCTGGCACGGCATGTTCGAGATGGTCGCCACCCTCAGCATCGCAGCCGCCATCGCCATCTTCGGCTCCTACAAGATCAGCGAATTGAGCGAGCAGGCCTTCCAGGCGCGCCGCCTCGGCCAGTACCTCCTGCACCGCCGCCTCGGCTCCGGCGGCATGGGCGAGGTCTACCTCGGTGAGCACACGATGCTCCGCCGCTCCTGCGCCATCAAGCTCATCCGCCCCGACCAGGCCGGCGATCCGACCACGCTTTCCCGCTTCGAACGCGAGGTGCAAGCGATGGCGACGCTCACCCACTGGAACACCGTCGAGGTCTACGACTACGGTCTCGCCGAGGACGGGACCTTCTATTACGTGATGGAGGACCTCCCCGGCCTGAGCCTCCAGGGAGTTGGTCGACCGCCATGGCCCGCCCTCGCCCGCCCGCGCCATCTATATCCTCCGGCAACCTGCCGCCGCGGCCGCGCGAAGCCCACTCCATTGGCCTCATGCACCGCGACATCAAGCCCAGCAACGTCATCCTGTGCCAGCGCGGCGGCGTCGCCGACGTCGCCAAACTGCTCGATTTCGGCCTCGTCCAGGGCTTCGGCCTCCAGGGTGGCTCGGACCGGCTGACCATACAGGGCACGATCCTTGGCTCCCCGCCGTTCATGTCCCCCGAGCAGGCTCTTGGCAAGGCCGCCATCGACGCCCGCACCGACATCTACAGCCTCGGCGGGCTCGCCTACTTCCTCGTCACCGGCCAGACTCCGTTCCAGCGCGAGACGGCGATGGAATACCTGATGGCCCACATCCACGACGCCGTCACGCCGCCGCGCGAGCTCCGGCCGGAGCTGCCGCCCGATCTCGAGGAGATCATCCTCCGCTGCCTGGCGAAGAAGCCGGAAGACCGCTACGCCCGGATCGAAGAGGTGGACCGAGCTCTCGCCGACTGCGTCAGCAGCGACGATTGGGACGGCGAGCGGGCGCGCGAATGGTGGAGCGAACGCGGCGGGGAGAAGCGAGACATGGCCCTGGTGGGCTGAGGCGGCGCCGCAACGAAGAGCGAATCCGAGCCGGAAGCGCTGAGCACGACCGGGAGGATGCGATGACAGTGAAACGCGATGGGAAACCGACGCCGGAGGCTCAGCTCCGGTCCTACATCGACAGGCTTGATCCGAAGAATCAGAAGCTCATTCGATCGGTCCGGGCTGCTTTGCGTAAGCGATTTCCGACCGCCAACGAGTTGGCGTACGACTACAAAAGCTTCGTCGTTATCGGCTATTCGCCGACGGACAACGGCATCGATTCCATCGTGGCGATCCGCGCAGGCGCCGCCGGTGCATCTCTGTACTTCAATCAGGGACCGAAGTTGCCCGACCCGAAGCGGATCTTGCGCGGGTCGGGAAAGCAGACACGCTTCATCCAGGTGGACACGGCCAGTCAGCTGGCAGATCCAGACGTGGAAGCGCTGATCACCGCTACGATTGCGCAGTCAAGGATTCCGTTGCCATCCGAAGGGAAGGGCAGTCTCATCATCAAATCGGCTGCCGCAAAGAATCGGCCACGCCGCAGGTCGACGAAGTGACAGCAGGCGTTGCCGAGGCTACGTGGCGGCTCGCCAGCGTCGTGCTTGGAACAGCGCAAAAAGCCGCCGCAGTGTCGCGTAGGAGAGGCAAGCTCCGCCCCTTGCAGACCACCACATCAGACCCTATCGCTACAAACGCGGACGCCGGGGCCGCGCTCAGGTACGGCGTGAACGCCGCGCCATAGAGAGAATCCAGATCGCAGTCGCAGCAGGCGTGGTAGGCGGGACGGATCAGCCAGGGCGGATGCTCGACGCGGTATTCGCGCGTCCCGTCTTCCCGGGAGCCGTAGGCCCAGTAGTGTTCCGCGATTAACTCGTCGAGCGAGCCGGGCCGCGGCGGCCGCGCGGGGCCGCCGCTCCATGCTACCAGTCCCTGCCAGCGCCTTTCATGCCACCACTCATAGGAGACAATGCCGCCCCCTCCTGGGTCCGCGGGCCGTCGGCTGCGCATCGGCAGCGCGACAAAGTTCTCGCCATGAAACCTCCGCGCCACCCAGGCCACGAGCCGCCGCGGCACGATTTCCTTGACGAAGACGACGCCGCGCCGGCATGCACCGTTCACCTCGCGAACAACGTAGAAACGCAGGTTGACCTCGTCGAAATGCCGATGGAACGGCAGCGCCCAGCCGCGCACCCGCGCGTTCTCGAAACGGAAGCCGACCATGCTGAGGTACGTCTTGCCGTCGTGGAAATCGAGCGTCGTCCCGGCCGGGACCAGCGGCAAGAGGACATCCGGGTCAACCTCGAAGTTGAGCATCAAGAGCGTGTGCCAGCGCCCGGTGAGCAGGCGATCCATGGTCAGCCTCACTGAGGTAGGCGGCCGCGCGGCCGGAACGCCGCGCTCGGATCCGTTAGAGCGTCCGGTCGATCTGCGGCGTTAACCGTAGACGCAGGGTCGAGGTAACGGCTTTTTTTGAGAGCTGCGGCGGCTGGCAACTTGATCCTTCGCCTGTTAGAATCCGGGCGGCGTTGGACCGCCTGCGGCGCGCTCCGGTTCAGAGGAAGACTCCAGTGCGGCGAACCAGGTCCTGGGTTATCTGCTGTGGGCTCGTTTGCTCCGCCGGCCTGTTGCCTGGTCCCGACGCCTTTGGTCAACCGAGCGCGGAAGAAGCGGCTCGCTTGGCCAAGTCCTTTGAGAAAGGCGATGCGCAGGAGCGGCGGGCGGCTCTCAAAAAGATCCTCAGGTCGCGCGCCGCGATCAAGACCGCGCTTCCCGGACTAATGGAGACCGCCAAACATCCAGAGGACGAACTCTACGACGATGCCCTCATAGCCCTCAGCCATTGCTATTACGATGCGAAAAAAGTCGCGCCGCTTCTCCTGGCCGCGATTGAGGGCAAAGCCACGACCAGGATCCATCTGCTTGGCCGGCTTGGACCCGACGCCGGCGCCGTGGCAGTCGCTCCGTTATGGAAACTCTTTCGCGAGACAAAAGACGACGAGCTGCGCGGCGTAATCGCCGATACCCTCGCTCATCTCGGCCCCGTCGCCCTGCCAGCGCTGCGCAAGATTCTAGGCGACAAACGCTGGCAGACGAAAGCGCTCGAGTCCCTCGCCCATGGCCGTACCGAGGCGGCGGGTCTCGTGCCTGAGGTGGTCCGTATTCTCCAGAAGAGCGCGGACGCGTCGACGCGTCTGGCGGCCGCGCGCCTGCTGGCCCGTGTCGGTCCGAGCGCCGAAAGCGCTGTCCCGGCGCTGCGCAGAATGCTCGCCGATCCCGATTCTCGGGCCGACGCCGCGAGAGCGCTAGAGGCCATTGGACCGGCGGCGCGTGAGGCGGCGCCCGACTTGATCGCGGCCCTCGACGCCGAGTGGGAGAAACGGGCGAAGCCGGCGGGCCGCAAGGATTTCTTCGGTGGCACGCGTCCTTCGCCCGTTCTGCATGATGTCGCTCGCGCCTTGCAAGTCATCGATTCGTCGTCGGCGAAGGCGTTGGCGCGAACGTTGGCAAAGCATGTCGCGCGGCTCAGCAAGGAGTTGGATTCCGACGAGGCGAAGGTAGTCGACGCAGCCCTGGCCGACCTGGCGGACATGGGGCCGGCGGCGCGGGACGCGATCCCTTCGCTCGAACCGCTCTTGAAGGCGACTTCGCGGCGACGTCGCATTGACGCGGCTTCCACAATTGCCAGCATCGACCCGGAGAACGCTGCCGCCTTTGCAACCCTTCGAGCGACCCTCAAGGATCCTTTGGCCGATCATCGAGCGGAGGCTGCGTATCGGCTTGGCCGCCTCGGCGTCTTCGCGAAGAGCGCCGTCCCGGAATTGACCACAGCGCTCAGGGACGGTGATGCCGAAACGCGCCGACTTGCGGCCGAGGCGCTCGGCCCGATGGGACCGGAGGCGGCGGCGGCCGTTCCGGAATTGCGGCGTCTATGTGGCGAAGAGGACGCGCGGACCCGTCTGGCCGCCGCCGAATCGCTTGGGCTCATCGGAAACAAGAAGGCGACACCGGCGCTTCAAGCCCTTTATCAAGACTCTCGCGACCCGAAGGAGAAGCTCGCGCTGGCGATCGCGCTCTTGCGCCTCGACCCGGATTGCCCGCAAATCGAGGAGGAAGGCGCCAAGTGGGGGCGTGCGTTGGCGCGTATTCTCGATACCGAGCGCGATCATGACATGCTCGCCGTCATTGTGCTCGGCATCGCGCCCCTGGCCCCGCGCCTGAAAGACAGCGAGCCGTCTCTTTTGGAAGCAATGAACGATCCCGCGCACTCGGGCGGCGCGGTCCTGGCCGGCATGGCGCTACTGGCGCATCCTGGGCATGAGTTGGCACGAACGAAGATCGTGCAGCACCTCCCGGACTACCTCGCGCTCCTTCAAACTCCCCCTGATCTCGCCGTCGCAAAGTCCGAGAACTACCGCGCCTTTGCCGCGCGCGTTCTCGGCGCCGTCGGCCCCGCCGCCCAAGACGCCATCCCCGCCCTGGAACGAGCCACGCGCGACGAGCATCACCAGGTGCGCGCGGCAGCGGAGCAGGCGCTGCGGCGCATCCGGGACAAGTAACGCCGAAAGCAAGGCGACTTTCTCCGTGATTGATCTGCGCCGATTTGTGTCAATCTTCGGATGATACTTTGGCCTTTACCGCCCGCACGGAGCGCCGCAGCTGCTCGATTAACTTCGGCTCGCGCTGGACGCGCTTCTTCTCGTTCTTCAACTCCTCCTGCAAGAACGCCAGCACCGCCGCTTCCTCGGGCGGGAGCTTGTGCAGGCTGTCGCGGATCTCCGTCTCGACGCGGCGGCGAAGCGTCTCGAGAAGATGGCCGTCGAGATAGCCGTCGAGCACCGCGGGATGGACGTAGCACTTCTTGCACACCGCCTTGGTGTTGCCCAGCCGCTTCGCGACTTCCTCGATCGCCTTGACGATGTTTCTCTTCGCTTGCGTCTTGGAGTCGAACGCCTCGAACTCCTGGAGCGCGCGGGCCGCCAGCACCGTGCCCGCCCAGGTGCGGAGGTCCTTTGCCGTGAAGTCCGCGCCGGCGATGCGGCGCAGATATTCGTTCACGTCGGCCGATTCGATGGTGTGCTGATCGCCGTTCTCGTCCACGTACTGGAACAACTCCTCCCCCGGCAACTCCTGCGAGCGCTTGACGATGCGGGCCAGGCGCGGATCGCGGATGTCGACGCTATGGCGTACGCCGCTCTTACCATGGAAGCTGAAGGTCAGGGTCGAGCCGTTGATGCGAGCGTGCTCGTCCCGGAATGTCGTCAAGCCGTAGGACCCGTTGGCGCGGACATACTCCTCGTTGCCGACGCGGATCAGCGTCGTCTCCAGCAGGCGGACGACCGTGGCGAGCACCTTGTCGCGCGGAAGGCCAGGGAGCGACAAGTCCTTCTGCAGCCGTTTCCGGATCCGGGGCAGCGCATGCCCGAAGAGAACCAGCTTGCCGTATTTGGTCTCGTCGCGGACCTCTTGCCAGCGCGGATGATAACGGTATTGCTTGCGGCCGCGCGCATCCCGCCCGGTCGCCTGAATGTGCCCATTTTCCACGGGACAGATCCAGACGTCAGTCCAGGCCGGGGGGATGACGAGGGAGCGGATACGGGCGAGCGTAAGAGCGTCGCGCACGGATTTGCCGGCGGCGTCGACGTAGCGGAAGCGTTTTCCGGCAGCGACGCGGCGAATGCCGGGAGTGTCATCGGAGACATACCGCAACCCAGCCCGCCGCGCCGACGCCTGGGGCGTGACGGGAGGCTGGGAAATGGGGACAGGGGGCCTGGGCACAGTGCTGTGCCGCGGCGCGTGGGTAACCATGCGGCGCCTCTTGCTCCGGGTGCGTGAACCCGATCAAGCAAAAAGGGCGCCGCGACGAGTCTCCACCGGCAGGGCGTCGCCTGTCCCATAACGCCAGGGCTTCCAAGCGAACCAACGCATCTATAATGACCTCGTTCCTCACGGACGTTCCCAGAAAGGACAGGTCATGAAGTTCCGCTTGCTCACCCCCGGCCCCACGCCCGTTCCCGAAGAAACGCTGCTGGAGATGGCGAAGCCGGTCTTTTTCCATCGCAGCGCCGAGTTCCGCCAGATTCTGGGGGAAGTCCTCAAGGATTTGCAGCAGGTCTTCCTCACCAAGAACCCGATCCTGCCGCTCACCAGCTCGGGCACCGGGGCGCTCGAAGCGGCGCTCGTCAACGCCGTGCCGCAGGGGAAGAAGATCATCTGCCTCATCGCCGGGCGGTTCGGCGAGCGCTGGAAGAGCATCGCCAAGGCATACGGCATCGAGGCGGTAAGCGTTACCGTGCCGTACGGGCAGGTGGTGCAGCCGGAGCAGTTGCAGAAAGCGCTGGCGGACCATCCGGACGCGGTCGCCGTCTGCACGACGTTGAGCGAGACATCGACCGGCATCGGCCACGACATCGCCGCCTTTGGTAAGATCGTCGCTCCGACGCCGCAGATCCTCATCGTCGACGCCGTCAGCGGATTGGGCGCGATGGAATGCCGCACCGACGCCTGGAACATTGACATCTGCTGCACCGGCTCGCAGAAGGCGTTGATGATGCCCCCCGGCCTGGCGTTCCTCTCCGTCAACGACAAGGGTTGGAAAGCGATCGACGCCAACGCCACGCCGCGCACCTTTTACTTCGATCTCAAGAAGGCGCGCAAGAACCTGGAGACGAACGATACCCCCTACACCCCCGCCCACACGCTCATCCGCGCCATGCGCGTCAGCCTCAAAAAGATCCTGGCCGAGGGGATGGAGAACATCTTCGTTCGCCAGCAGCGTTACGCGGAAGCCGCTCGCGCCGGCTTCCAGGCGATCGGCCTGGAGCTGTTCCCCGTCCGCCCCAACACGGCCCTCACCGTCGTCAAAAGCCCGGACGGCGTCGACAGCACCAACATCCTCAACGTCCTGGAAAAGAAGTACGGCCTCAAGCTCGCCAACGGCCAGGACACGCTGAAGGGGAAGATCATTCGCCTGGCTCACATGGGTTACATCGACATGTTCGACATCCTCGCCGCCATCAGCGGCGTCGAGCTGGCCTTGCAGGAGCTGGGGCAGAAGGTGGATATTGGTAAAGGAGTGGCGGCCGCCCAGCGCGTGTTTGCCGCGAAATGAATATGGGAAACGAGGTGAGATATGGCCCCAGTCGTCGCTAGCCCGGAAATCGTAACTTTTCTCAGTCAGGTGAAGTCTACTGCCGAGATCCGCGACCCTCAGGGGAGACTTCTTGGCCATTTCGCTCCCGCTCGAGGGAACAAGACGGAGAGCGTGTCTCTGCCGATGGGGGATCCGAAAAAGCTCTATTCCCTCAAGGAAGTCTACGAACATCTTCTCTCCATTACTCCTGACGAGCCACGCAAGGAAATCCTGCGGAAAAAGCTCGCCGAAATGGCGTAAGAACGTGCCCCACTTCACCGTCGCCTACCGCCCAACGGCTCTGGACGAATTGGCTCAAATCTGGCTTGTAGCGCCTGACGCGCAGGCCGTGGCCGACGCCTCCAACTACATCGACCGCCTTCTTCGCGTATCGCCGGATGCGGTAGGCGTTGATTTCGGCTCGTTTCGGACGCTCGGCATCGAGCCACTCGAAGTCGATTTCATCGTCAAAGTCGATGACCGATACGTTGAGGTTTTGAACGTTCGTTTCGTCGGCTAGCCTTTTCAAGGAAGGACCCATGCCACGCGTTTTCATCAGCGACAAGCTCGAACAGGGCGGCCTCGACATGCTCCAGGCCGCCGGGCTCGAACTCGATAACCGCCCCGGCCTCAAGGGCGCCGACCTGCAAGCCGCCATCCAGGCGGCGGACGGTATGGTCGTTCGCTCCTGGCACCAAGGTCAGCGCGGACCTTCTCGAAAACCCCGGCAAGCTCCGCGCCATCGTCCGCGCCGGCGTCGGCGTCGACAACATCGACGTCGCCGCCGCCACCCGCCGCGGCATCATCGTCATGAACACGCCGGGGGGCAACACCGTCAGCACCGCGGAGCAGACCGTCACCCTCCTCATGGCCCTTGCCCGGCATACTCCGTTTGCCGACGCCAGCCTGCACGCGGGCAAATGGGAACGCAACAAGTTCGTCGGCACCCAGCTCGCCGGCAAGACGCTCGGCGTCATCGGCCTGGGCCGCATCGGCCGCGAGGTCGCGCGCCGCGCCGCCGGGCTGGACATGAAGGTGCTCGGCTTCGACCCGTTCCTCTCCCCCGATCGTGCCGCCCAGCTCGGCATCGAGGCGACCGCCGATCTGAAATCCCTCCTGCCGCGCGTCGACTTCCTTACGGTCCACACGCCGCTGACTCCTGAAACCACGGGCCTGATCGGCGCCAGGGAGCTGGCGGCGATGAAGAAGGGCGCTCGCGTCATCAACTGCGCCCGCGGCGGCATCATCGACGAAGCCGCCCTCGCCGACGCTTTGAAGTCCGGCCACATCGCCGGCGCGGCGCTCGACGTCTTCGTGCAGGAGCCGCCGCCCGCCGATCACCCGCTCTTGAAGATGCCGAACGTCGTCGTGACGCCGCACCTGGGAGCGTCCACCGTCGAGGCGCAGGAGTCGGTCGCGCTCGAAGCGGCGCAGCTCCTCATCGATTACCTGACGAAGGGCGCCATCGGCTTCGCGGTCAACGTCGCCCCGGTCGATCGCACCGAGTTGCAGGAACTGAAGTTGTACATCGACCTGGCCCGCCGCCTCGGCCTCTTACACGCCCAGATGGCGCAGGGCGCGATTCGCAAGGCCGAGTTGAGCTATCGGGGCGAGGTCGCCCGCCGCAGCACCAAGCTCATCAGCGCCGCGTTCGCCGCCGGCCTCTTGGAGGCGGCGCTCGATCAGAACGTCAACATCGTCAACGCCGAGCTACTGGCGCGGGAGCGCGGCATCGAGATCGCCGAGCACCTCCAGCCCAAGAAGGGAGATTTCGCCTCGCTCGTCAAGACCGAGGTCTTCACCGACAAGGGGAGCTACGTCGCCTCCGGCACGCTCTTCGGCAACCAGTTCCTGCGTATCACCCAGCTCGGCCCCTATCACCTCGAAGCCTATCTCGACGGCGTCCTCCTCATCTTCACCCACCGCGATGTCCCCGGCCTCATCGGCTTCATCGGCACGATCTTCGGCAAGAACCAGGTGAACATCGCCCAGATGAACGTCGGCCGGCAGCAAGCCGGCGGCGAAGCGATCGCGGTACTGAACCTCGACAGCCCGCCGCCGGAAGAGGCGCTGCGCGAAGTGCGAGCGCACGAGAAAATCCATTCCCTGCATGTCGTCAAGCTGCCCCCGGCAGGCGAAATGCCTCCCTGGTTCGGATAACAGCTGCAACAAGCGAGCGCCCAGGCGCCAAGATCTCCGATCCGTGCGCTTGTGATTTCGCGTGCAGCACCCCTCGGCGACACTTGGCTTGGCCCCGTTGCTTTCGTCCGGTAAACTATTAGAGGAGCTAATCTCCCGTCGAAATAAGGACATAACGGACAGGGGAGGCGTGCATGCGTGAGACGCTGGTCGAATATGGGGCGCCGATTGATCCCGAGATCATGGTGACGCCCCCGGACGTGACGGACCTGGAGCTTGAGCCGGGGCATCCCGGCCTGGGGGACGAGGGGTATATCCGGCGGCGCAAGGAGTTGTTCGCGCTTTGCCGCAAGCATCGCCTGGAATCGCTCGGACCGCCGCTCATCGAGTACACCCCTGAGGAGACGGCATCCGGGCGCGAGGTGACTTCAAGCTGGACGACTGCACATCGAGCACGCCTGCCGCATCCACCGACGCCAAACGCCGCCTGGCCATCACCCGCGACCACATCCTGGCCTCGACATTTGAGCGAGCCGCGTCCGCCGGGAAACCAACATGCACCTGGTCCCGGCCGGCGCGCTCTGCCCTACCGCACTTTTTACGAGTACATTGCCCAGCCGCGGCTTTCCGGTCACGCAGTTCATCCGCCACGGCTCGCACCCCGAGTTCACCCCGAGCCGGACATGATCCACGATCGCCTCGGCCACGTGCCGCTCCCTTGATGAACCAGGACTGGCGCCGAGCTATTGACCCTCATCGGCAAGGCCGTGGCCACGACGACGAAAGGCGACCAGGTTCTGGCCCTCAAACGCTTCAGCTGGTTCAGCATCGAGTTCGGCCTGATCGAGGAGGAGGGGAAGACGAAGGTATTCGGCGCGGGCATCCTCTCCTCGACGGGGGAAATCCCGTATTCGATCGAGTCGCCCGAAGTGAAGCGCGAGCCATTCGTGACGGACCTGGTCATCAAGACGGACTACGATCCCTCGCGGATGCAGGACCACCTGTTCATCGCGCCGTCGTATCAATTCCTGAGACGGGAGTTGGAGGCGCTGGTGCGACGATTTGGGATACCTGTGCTACAGAGAATCGATTAGGCTGGAAACGATTAGCATTAAGATTAGGATTAAGATTACGATTAAGATGAGGATTAATATTATGATCGAAAGGCCCCTGGATCCTAATCTTAATCCTAATCTTAATCATAATCTTACTCCTAATCCAAATCGTAATCAAGATTCGCCTTCCGCGCCCTCAGACATCTGGCAGAAACGGAGCCGCAGAATATGCCGCAGGATATCCTCCCTCTACGCCGCATCGATCATGTTCGCTTCTTCGTCGGCAACGCCCGGCAGTCGGCGTATTTTTACCGCAACGCTTTCGGCTTCGACGTTATCGCCTATGCCGGGTTGGAGACCCGGCAGAAGCATGAGGCGGGTTACGTGCTGCGGCAAGGGCACATTACTTTCGTCCTCATCTCGCCCCTTTCCGGACAGCATCCCGAGAGCCGGCGCCTCCTGCAGCACGGGGACGGCGTGCAGGACATCGCCTTGGAAGTCGCCGACGTGCGCGGCAGCTTCGAGACGGCGGTCCAGCGCGGGGCCAAGCCGGTGAGCGAGCCTTGTGCGTTGGAAGACGACTTCGGCGTCTACGAGTGCGCGACGATCCACGCCTACGGCGACACGACGCACACCTTCGTCAACCGCGATCGCTACCGCGGCGTTTTTGCCCCCGGCTTTCTGCCCATCGACCCGGACCGGTATAGCCCGACCACGTTCCACCACGTCGGCCTCAAGGCGATCGACCACATCGTCGGCAACGTCGAGGAAGGCAAGATGAACGAATGGGTGCAGTTCTACCAGAACGTGCTCGGCTTCCATCAGCTCGTTCACTTCGACGACAAGGACATCAGCACCGAATACTCCGCCCTCATGTCCAAGGTCGTGCAAAACGGCACGGGCCGGATCAAGTTCCCGATCAACGAGCCGGCTCAGGGGAAACGCCGCAGCCAGATCGAGGAGTACCTGCAGTTCTACGGCGGCCCCGGCGTGCAGCACATCGCGATGATAACGGACGACATCATCGATTCGGTGCGGGCGATGCGGGCCAACGACGTCTCCTTCCTGCGCGTGCCCAAGTCGTATTACGACGCATTGCCCGAGCGCGTCGGCCCCATCAAGGAGCCGCTGGAGGAGCTGGCCGAGCTGGGTATCCTGGTCGACAAGGACGACGAAGGTTACATGCTGCAGATTTTCACGAAGCCCGTCGCCGACCGGCCGACGCTGTTCTTCGAGATCATCCAGCGCCGCGGCAGCCGCAGCTTCGGCAAGGGGAACTTCAAGGCGCTGTTCGAGGCGATCGAGCGCGAGCAGGCGCGGCGCGGGACGCTGTGAGCGGATACAATGCGTAAGTCGAGGGAGGCCCGGACGATGAAGGCAAAGCAGGGAAAACAGGCTGCGACAAGGAACGGCGCGATTGTCGGCGAAGTTCTCACGTTGTCGGAGGCGGCTCGTCTTTTGCGTGTTGGAGACGCCGCCCTGGAGCAACTCGCGAAGACCGACCGTATCCCTTGCCGCTTGATCGCAGGTGAATTCCGGTTCTCTCGCTCCGCGCTGCTGGATTGGTTGCGCGTTGGAGATGATCAGAAGGCGAAGCTTCGCCGGTTAGCCGGCAAGTACAAGGGGGACGAACTACTGGACGAGATCGACCGCGCGGCAAAGGAACGGCGCCTTCGGGACGCGCTATGATCGTTCTCGACACGAACGTTTTGAATCACTTTCTGCGCGGCGACGACGTGCTGACGCGTCGCATTCTCGATTGCGGAGAACGGGTCGCGATTACCATTGTTACGAAGATCGAGGTCTTGCAAGGACATTTCGACAGGGTCCTGAAGGCGGATACGCAAGACAGATTCCTTCACGCCCAGGCACGCCTTGTCGATGCGGAGCAGGATCTCGCTCTCTTTGACATCGCCTACCTGGATGCGCGAGCGATCGATATCTTCTTTCAATTGAAGAAGGAGAAAGGCGCGAAGAAGATTGGCCGGGCCGACCTGCTCATCGCCGCCAGCGTCGTGTCGCAGCATGCCTTGCTCGTAACCCGGAACCTGCGCGACTTTCGACTTTTCAAGTCTCTCAGGGCGGAAGACTGGACCAAATGAGGGTCTCCCATGCCACACTACCTCCAACGCGGCGCGTCCTCCCCCCAAGCCGCCATATCGCGTTCCCCAACGCCCCCGGCTACAAGAACGAGGGCATCTACTACGAAGAGGTCGTCACCCTCGCCGGCTTCGGCCGGGCCTATAGCATCGTCTATCACCCTGCCGCCGACGGCGTCAGGAACATCGAGCCGGCCGGCGAGAGCATTCTCGACATCGTCGGCGAGCCATTCGCGGCACCATCACATCAAGACCAAAGAGCGTTCGCCGCCGGCGAACCGATCACAGGCCGCGTCGCGATCATGGGCAACGCCGACGTCGTGATGATGCGCTGCCGGCCGACCAAGCCGCAGGCGGAACCTATCGCAACGCCGAGTGCGACGAGGTGATCTTCGTGCACCGCGGCAAGGGCACGCTGCACACACAGTACGGCCCGCTCGAGTTCGATCCCTACGACTACGTCGTCATTCCGCGCTGCACGACCTATCGCCTCGACTTCGATCCCGAGATTCAGCCGGACCTGCTCGTCATCGAGTCGACCGGCTACCTCACCGTCCCGCCACGCTATCTGAACCCCGAAGGTCAGCTCCGTCTCGGCGCCCCGTACTACGAGCGCGACTTCCATGGCCCCAGCGATGTCCTGGCCCTCGACGAAGAGCGCGACATCCCGGTCCTGGTCAAGCACGGCTCCAAGCTGACGCGCTATATCATGGCGTCCCATCCGTTCGACGTCGTCGGCTGGGACGGCTTCGTCTATCCCTTCACGTTCAACGCCGACGATTTCGAGCCGGTGACCGGCAAGGTGCACCAGCCGCCGCCGGTGCAGCAGACGTTCGAGGCGCCCGGCTTCGTGGTCTGCACCTTCGCCCCGCGCATGCTCGACTACCACCCGCAGGCGATCAAGGTGCCGTACGCCCACTCCAACGTGCAGGCGGACGAGGTGCTCTACTACGTCCGCGGCCGCTTCGGCAGCCGCCGCGGCGTCGAGGAATCCTCGTTCACGCTCCACCCGCGCGGCATCCCGCACGGCCCCCACCCCGGCACCATCGTCGCCAGCCGCGACATGACCGCCACCGATGAGCTGGCCGTCATGGTCGACACCGAAAAACCCTTGCATCTGACGCGCGCGGCGTTGACGATGGATGATCCGAAGTATCCATTTTCCTGGCTCGATTGACCCATGGCTGGTTCCAACCAGAAAGAAGCATGCTCGGAACATGGGGAGTGACATATGTCAGCCACGATGAAATCGCTTGGTATTGATCAAATGAGCGTCGCGGAACGGATTCGTCTGATGGGGGAGATCTGGGACAGCATCGCGGCGGAGGACACCGGCCAGCTCAAGCTGACCGAAGCTCAAGAAAGGGACCTGGAACGCCGGCTTGCCGCCTACAAGGCTGATCCCAAGGCCGGTTCCTCCTGGGAGGAAGTCAAAGCACGTTTGCAGGGACAACAATGAGCTTGCCCCTCATCATCACCCCCGATGCAGAAGCCGACATCGCGGAGGCGAGGAGATGGTACGAGCGCAAGCGAAAAGGACTGGGACAAGAATTCGAGCTTTGCGTCGACGAAGCGGTCAAGCAGGTCCGGACCATCCCGCTTAGCGGGAGAGAGATTCGCCCAGGAGTGCGACGTGTCCTCGTCCCACGATTTCCGTACCTGCTCCTCTATGTGGTGGATGTCGACCAAATCGCTGTTTTGGCCGTCTATGACGACCGCCGCAATCCTGCAGTTTGGCAAGCACGGTTGGACGACTTCGGCCTGTGATGGCTAGAGACCGTTCAACCAAACCTCATACCTTTTTCCCCAACCATGCGTCTCGGTTTCGTCAGCGCCATCCTCCCCGACTTCTCCCTCGAAGAGGTCTTCCACTTCGCCGCCGACGAGGGCTTCGGCTGCGTCGAGGTCATGTGCTGGCCGCCGGGGAAGGCGGATCGGCGCTACGCCGGCGTCACCCACCTCGATGTCACGACCCTCGACGACAAGCGTATTGCCGCCGTCCAGGAGCTGGTGAAGAAGACCGGTGTCGTGATCTCCGGTCTCGGTTATTATCCGAACCCGCTGCATCCGGATCCGGAGCATCGCAGCCGCGTGATCGAACATCTGAAGCGCGTCGTCAGCGCCGCGCCACGGCTCGGTGTCCGGACCGTCAACACCTTCGTCGGGCGAGACCCGAAGAAATCGGTCCCCGAGAACTGGCCCCTCTTCCTGGAGACCTGGCCCGGCATCGTCGAGCACGCGGAGCGCGAAGGCGTCTCGCTGGGCATCGAGAACTGCCCCATGCTCTTCAGCCACGACGAATGGCCGGGCGGCGCCAACCTGGCGACGACGCCGGCGATCTGGCAGGCGATGTTCGACGCCATCCCCAGCCCGCACTTCGGCCTGAACTTCGATCCGTCGCACCTGGTCTGGCAGCACATCGACCACGTGCGCGCGGTGCGCGACTTCGGCAAGAAGATCGTCCACTTCCATGCCAAGGATACGCGCGTCGACGGCGACCGTATCTACGCCGACGGCATCATGGGTCTCGGCTGGCACACGCCGAAGATTCCGGGGCTGGGAGACGTGCAATGGGGGCCGCTCTTCTCCGCCCTCACCGACGCGGGCTACGATGGGCCGGTCTGCATCGAGGTGGAAGACCGGGCCTACGAGGGATCGCTGGAGGACCGCAAGCGGTCGCTGCGGCAGAGCAAGCGGTTCTTGGAGCAGTTCGTGGTGTGACACCGCCTTGCCGCCGGGTTGGCAAGCGTACGCGATTCTGTTATCATGATTTTCCGCGCTCAGGAGACGCCAATGAATGTGGAGACGATACGAGAGCTTCTGCGCCGAGCACCGTTCGTTCCGTTCGAAATCCGCATGACGAACGGTGAGAAACACGTGATCCGCCATCCGGAAGTGGCGTTCTTGGCTGGCGCGCGGCTGGTCGTGTACTATCCGGAGTCAGACCGGCTTGTGATCCTGTCGCTGCTTCATGCGACTGCGATCGAGCTTCAGCAGGCCGCCTGAGCCAGGCACGCCGGTCAACTTCCCGACACGCTCGCCCCCGTCTCCGGCAGCGTCCCCTCTTCCTTCTCCGCGCCGATGATCGCCGCGGAGCCCGGCACCAGTTTTGGCCCGGGGCACTGCGATTCGATGATCTGGTGCACCTCGCTGCCCTCGATCACTTCCTTCTCGAAGAGCTTCTTCGCCAGCGCCTCGAGGGCGGGCCGCCGCTCCGCGATCAGCACGCGCACTGCCTCGAGCGCCTCGTCGATGATGCGGCGCACTTCCAGGTCGATCTCGCGCGCCGTCTCCTCGCTGAAGCTGCGGTCCCCGTCGCTCATCGAGCCGGCCAGGAACGGGTTCTCGGCGCTCTCCTGATAGAAGACGCGGCCCAGCCGGCTCATGCCGAACTCGCGGACCATGCGGCGGGCAATGCGGTTGGCCTGATTGAGGTCGCTCGTGGGCGCCCGGTGGCGATCTCCTTGTAGACCAAGCCCGCGATCGTGCCGCCCAGCCGCGACCTTGATCTGACTCTCCAGCTGTCAGCATGTGTGCATGTGGCGAAGTCGTCCTCGGGCCGCTGCCAGACGTAGCCCAGGGCGCCGACGCCGCGCGGGATGATCGTCACCTTGTGGACCGGATCGGTGTTGGGCAGCGAGCAGGCGACCAGGGCGTGCCCCGCTTCGTGGAACGCCACGCGCTGCTTCTCCTCCGGCTGCATGATCCGGCTCTTGCGCTCCAGGCCGATGGCGCCGCGTTCAATCGCCTCGTTGAATTCCTCCATGGTCACCGCGGTCTTGTTGCGGCGGGCGGCGATCAACGCCGCCTCGTTGACGAGGTTGGCCAGGTCGGCGCCGACGGAGCCGGGCGTCAGGCTCGCGACGTGCCTGAGGTCGACGTTGTCCCCCATCTTCACGTTGCGCGTGTGTACCTTGAGGATCGCCTCGCGGCCGTTGACGTCGGGGCGATCGACGACCACCGTGCGGTCGAAGCGGCCAGGCCGCAACAGGGCGGGGTCGAGCGTCTCGGGCCGGTTGCTGGCGGCCATGATGATGACGCCGCGGTTGGAGTCGAAGCCGTCCATCTCGACGAGGAGCTGGTTGAGGGTCTGCTCGCGCTCGTCGTGGCCGCCGATGACGCTGCCGCCGCGCGTCTTGCCGAGCGCGTCCAGCTCATCGATGAAGATGATGCAGGGGGCCCGGTTCTCGGCCTGGCCGAAGAGGTCGCGGACCCGGCTGGCGCCGACGCCGACGAACATCTCGACGAAGTCCGAGCCGGACATGGAGAAGAAGGGGACGTCCGCCTCACCGGCGACGGCCTTGGCGAGCAACGTCTTGCCGGTGCCGGGGGTGCCGACGAGCAGCACACCCTTGGGAATGCGGCCGCCAAGCGACTGGTATTTCTCCGGATTCTTGAGGAAGTCGACGATTTCGCGCAGCTCGGCGACCGCCTCCTCGATCCCCGCCACGTCCTGGAAGCTGATCTTGAGGTCCTTCTGGGCATAGAGCTTGTGCTTGGAGCGGCCGAAGGTGAGGGGGGAATTGCCGCCGGACATCCAGCGGACGAGGAAGAAGCCGGCGACGAGGACACCGACGATCATGACGAAGGAGATGAGCATGGAGCCGAGGCCGCGCAGGGCCGTGTCCTCTTCCTCGATGACCAGCTCGGCGCCGACGCGCTGGCGCAGCAGCTTGGGCAAATCGGTATCGCCGACGAGGCCGATGCGGGTGCGGAAGGGTCGGACCTCCGGCGTGCTCGCGGTCTCTCCCTTGGCGTCCGTCACCTTGTCCTGGATGACCATCTTGCCGCGGACTTCATTGCGGCTGACGCGGACCTCCTCGAAGCGGACAGCCGGGTCATCGGCCTGAAGGATCTGCATGAGCTCGCCGTAGCCGAGGCTCTTGGGAGGGGCCTCGCGGTTGAAGTACCAGAGGGCGGTCATCGCGAGGAGACAGAGGATGAAGACGACGGGCGTGGAATTGAGGAGGAACCGCTTGTCTTTGCTTTTTTTCTGCATGAGGGGGTCCTGAAAAGCCGGGCGCGGCGACTATCCTTTTTCCAGGAAGGACGCCATTATTTCACTCTAGCGCGGGCAAGGGGAGAGGTCAACCGGATTGATACATCCGTACACGGACGCCACCGGCGCAAGTTTGGCGCGACAACATGATTCGCTTCCATTGTCTGAATTGCGGCCGAGCTGTGACGCTTGACGCGATCCCCGCGCGAGCGGAAATCACGTGTTCCGAATGCGGCGCGTCGACACCTGTCCCGCCTCTGAGACATCTCGAAGCAAGCTGGCAGGAGCTCAGGCAAACAGCAGTTGGCTCTGAACTCGATCCCGGCAGGTCCGGCAAGATTTCAGAAATCGACGCTGTCCCAAGGCGGCGCACGGAAAGGAAGACAGAGGAGCCTCCCTCTGATGGCGCCGCGCGGGAGGTCTCCGATGCTCAACACGCCCTGGCGTCAGAGACTGGCGCCGTGTTTTTCCTGTTCGCCTTGGAAGTCATGTGGTTCCTGATGCAAAAGGCGGTGATGTACGAGAGGCTTTTCAAGCAAAGGTCCGCCACGATTGATTCGTTGCGCCTGGGCCTTTGGGCCAGCGGGGGCATCGCCGCCGCGCTCTTGTTGATCGCCCGCTTCGGTTGGGGCGCCAGGCAAAGGCACTCCCTGACACGACGCTTTTGCTTGGTGGCCGGCTTCACGCTCCTGGTCGGTCTCGCTCAGCTGGGCGTTCTCGCCACCGTGGCGTGTTTCCGATGGGCGCCGCTCCCACCGGAGGCCGTCGTCTTTCGGATTGGCGGCGCGGTCTGCAGTGCCGCGTCGTTGTTGCTGTTCGTGCTCGCGTTGTGCCGCCTCGCTCGTGAGGTTGGCGATTCCCGCCTCGAGGCGCACGGCGTCTTCTTTGTGCTCGCGTGCGGCGTTCTCGGCGCTGCGGTCCTCGCGGTGCGGTTGCTCATCAAGGAGGGGCCGGACCAATCGCCAACGGCCTTGGAAAACGTGGCCCTCTTTGAGATGGTCGCGTGTGTCATCCTGGCGGCGTGGTACGTTCTCCTGCTCGTGCGTACTGGCAAAGCGCTTTCGCGCCGACCCGGTCCGGGCGTCAGGGGGGCGCCGCGCCCTTGACCCACAGCCCCGAGGCTTGCGATCTCGTAATCGAGAGCCGGACTGCCCACGACCCGGCAGACCCGGTTTCCACCGCGGAAGTGACGGAAAACCGTGTGTTCCGTTCTTTTCCGTGGTGGATTGCAGGCCAGCAGGTCAACCGGATCGGGCGCCGGTGGCGGCGCGATCCGGCCGGGCCGCCGCGCATTTCTCCCAAACGGCTTCCAGCTTCCGCGCCAGCACCTCCCAGTCGTAAAGCCCCTCGATGTGCGCCCGCCCCTTCTCCGCCATCGCCCGCGCCGGTCCGGGTTCCTTCATGAAATCGAGCAGCGCCGCCGCCATCCCGTCCTCGGAGGCTTGCACATAATGCTCGCCCGCCTGCAAATCCAGCCCCTCTGCTCCCACCGCCGTCGAAATCACGGGCAACCCGCACGCCAGCGCCTCCAGGATTTTCAGTCGCGAACCGCCCCCGATCCGCAGTGGCACCACCATCGCGCCGCACTGCCCCAGGAATGGCCGCACGTCCGGCACGTCGGCATACAGTTTTACGCCCGGCTGGCCGTGCGCCCGATCGACCAGACCCTGCGGCGGATGCCGGCCGACGATCTCCAGCCGGGCCCGCGGCTCCCTGGCGTGGACGGCGGGAAAGATCTTGTCGAGCAGCAATTCGACGCTGTCGATGTTCGGCCGCCAGTCAAGGGCGCCGAGGAAAAGGATGTGAAACGGATCGCGGGCGCCGTGTACCGAGTCGAAATGGGCGAGGTCGACGCCGTTGTCGACAACATCGACATTCGGCTGCCCGAAGCGCTCGCGGATGAGCCTGGCATCCTCGTTGCTGACGGCGACGACACGGTCCGCCTTGCGAAACGCTTCCCCCTCGAAGCGCTCGAAGCGGCGCCACTGGATGCCGATGTATTTCTTCTTGAGGCCGCGCGCGTTCTCCCAGTAGCGCTGCCAGATGAGCGAGTCGACGTTGTGCGCGATGAGCAGACGGGCCCCGGGCACGGCGGGGTCGAGCAGGTCGAGATACGCCGACCATTCGAATTGCCAGACGTCCACGGGATGCTGGGCCGCGAACTGCGCCAGCGCCTGCCGCATGGCGCCGCTCCTGTGGGAGGCGACCGAGTAGGGGAGGGACGAGAAGAGGTTCTTGAGCAGTCGGCCATAGAACAATGGCCCGCCTTTTCTTGCGAGGGGCGCGTCGACGAGGAGCGGCTCGATGCCGGCGCCACGCAAGTAGGAGGCGGCCTGCTCCAGGTTCTGCCCGGCGGTCGCGGGCCGGGCGATGTAGGTGATGTGATGCCGGGGCGCAAGGCGCAGCATCAGGTTGAGCGTCCTGAGGCGTTTGCCCGAGGTCGGCGGATAGGAGACATCGCCATCAACGATGACCGCACGCATAAGAGAGCCGGCGAGCCGGGTGGCGTAAGCCCCCGGAGGACACAGACAGAGGGAATCGCCTCACGGCCGCTCCCTGGGCTCGAAAGTCACGACGGCATCCTTGAGCACGGCAAAGAAGTCCGCCCCGATCCGCGCCCGCTCGCCCCGCACCTTGGCGCCGGCGGGCGCTTGAACAAAGAAGACGATCTTCGCTCCTTTTGCCTCGTGCTTGAGCGAGCCGTCCGGCGGCCCGCTGGTCGTCCAGCTGATGAGGACGATTTTCTCCTTGGCGAAATCGACCTGGGCCGCCAGTCCCTTCGCTTCCTTGCCGAGCAATTCCACGACAGCCGCGGCATTGGCCAGCGTCGTCGCCTTGCTCATGCCGCCGATGCGGAAGGTAATGGTCGGGTCCGCGGGGGAGAACTTGAGGTGACGGATGACCGGCTTCTCTGCTTTGTCGCCCGCCCGGCCTTCCGTTCCAAGCACGATCAACAGGGTGGCCAGGCCGAGCAGATGAAAAAAGCCTCTCACGTCATACTCCTTGGCTTTGATCGTAGGTCAGGCTTTCCAGCCTGACGCAGCCACGTTGTCAGCCTGGAAAGGCTGACCTACGAATGCCGACGATTCTTCTTGGACGGCGCTCATTTGTCGGGACGCGTGAAATCCGCGATCCAGAGCTGCGCCGGCTGCCGGCCGTCCCGGGTCGAGGTCCACATGATCTTCGCGTAGTCCGGGCTGAAGACGGGCAGCACGTCGGCCCCGGGAGCGAAGGTGAGGCGCGTCGTCTTGCCGGTCTCGGTGTCCATCCAGTAGACGTCGTAGTTGGGCCGGCCGGCGACGGCGTGGTCGGCGGCGGTGTAGATGATGTGCCGATTGTCCTTGTACCAGAAGGGGGCCCAGTAGACCCAGTTGAGGTCGTCGGTAAGCGCCTTCTCCCCCGTGCCGTCGACGTTGATCACATAGAGCTGGAGGTGGTCCTTCTTCTTGCGATCGCTGCGGAAGATGACTTTCTTGCCATCGGGGGAGAAGAAGGGGCCGCCGTTGTAGCAGCCGGGGGCGTCGGTCAGCTTGCGGACGTTCGAGCCGTCCGCGTCCATGATGTAGAGCTCCAGGTTTTTCGGGCCGGAGCGGTTGGAGCAGAAGACGATGTGCTTACCGTCGGCGGAATAGGAGCCCTCGGCGTCGTAGCCGTCGCTCTTGGTGAGCTGCTTGAGGTCCGTGCCGTCGAGGTTGGACTCGAAGATCTCCATGTAGGGATCGAAGTCCCAGACATAGCGGCGCCGCTTCTTGGCCTTCATTTCCTCCTCGCGCAGGGCGCGCTCGGCGGCGTAATGCTCCTTGGCCTTGGGATCGAGATGGCTCGAGGCGAAGATGATTTTCTTGCCGTTCGGGTGGAAGAAGCCGCAGGTCGTCTTGCCCATGCCGGGGCTGACACGGCGAAAACGGCCGCTGTCCAGCTCCTGCACGAACTGTTGATAGAAGGGATTTTGCCCCTTCTCCTCGGCCTGGAAGATGATGCGTTTGCCGTCGGGGGAGAAATAGCCTTCGCCGGCGCGGACGAAGCCGAAGGTGACCTGCTTGATGTCGCTCAGGTATTTGGCTTCCTGCTTGGTCCAGTCATCCTTGTCTCCGGCGGCGAGAGCCAGGAGCGCGACGGCGGTCCACATTGCACAAGCTCCTCATTGGGTTCGGTAGTCGCATTATAGCGGTTGACGCTGTAGATTCCGGCGAGATTGCCACATCGCTCCGCAGCCGCATAGGCTGATACGGAAACGAAGGAGAACGCCATGCGGCAGCGGCTGTTGGGAAGCACGGGCATCGCGGTGAGCGAGCTTTCGTTCGGCGCCCTGTTCACATCCATCCTCGGCGCCGGCTTCGAGGAGAGCCGCCGCGCCGTCCACCGGGCCGTCGCGCTCGGCGTCAACTACTTCGATACGGCGCCCGCCTACGCGAACAGCGAAGAAGTCCTCGGCGCCATCCTCAAGGACATCCGCGCTCCGCTCATCCTCTCCACCAAGCTCGGCGGCCGGCCGACGCCGTTCGAGCCGCAAAACCCCGAACACCTGCGCCGCTCGGTCGAGGAGAGTCTGCGGCTGTTGCACCGCGAGGTGATCGACATTCTCTTCATCCATGAGCCGGATCGGCCCCTGCAATACGACTGGTGGAACGATCCGGAGCGGGCGGCTGGGCCGGTCGTCGACGTGATGGACGATCTCAAGAGGCGCGGGCTGATCCGTTTCACGGGTTTGGGCGGGACGACGACGACGGAGATGGCGCACCTCATTCGCGCCCGCCGCTTCGATGTCCTCCTGACCGCCTTCAACTACAGCGCCCTTTTCCGCGAGGCGACGCTCGAGGTGCTGCCGGCGGCGCAGGAGCGCGGCATGGGGATCGTGCTCGGCTCGGCGCTGCAGCAAGGTGGACTCGGGCGGCGCTACGACGACGTGGTGCGTTCCAAGCCGGCGTGGCTCTCCAGGGCGCGGCAAGAGCAGTTTCTCGCCTTCTATCGTTTCCTCGACGACGCCGGCATGTCGATCGTGGAGCTGTGCTTGCGTTTCGCTCTTTCCAATCCGGACGTGAGCACGGTCCTCATCGGGCCCAAGACCGCGGAGCAGGTGGAGGCGTCCGTCGCCGCGGCGGCAAAAGGGCCGCTGCCTCCGGACATTCTGCATCGGCTCGACGCCATCGCCGCCATGGTTCCGTTCCGCCCCTTCGAGGAGCCGATGATCCTGCCGTTCAACAACCCGCGTGGTTATCACGGTCCCGGCATGGCGAACCTCGGGGCGGGGGTCAAGGTCGGGAAGTTGTGATTTCCGTGGGCAAGATCGCTCCGGGCGGCTAGGATCAAGCGGTCCGGCGCTCCCGCCTTCGCCTCACGTTTTGGAGATTCCATGCCAAGCCGCGTCGCATTTGTTTTGCTCCTTTGCGCCCCCTGCGCCGTTCACGGCCAGGACGCGCGCAAGCCGCTCATCCTCATCGACGGCGCCGACAAGAACATCCCTCTCAAGGACTGGTCGTTCGCGACCGGGACGAAACATCTGACGTGGCTGGCGCCGAAGGAGGAGCGGGGGAAAAAGGACGCGGGGCCGGAATACCTCGAGTTCCGCGTCACCAAGGCGGAGATGTATCAGGAGGATGTGACGACGTACATCCCGCTCAGCGCGCTCAAGGAGATCGAGTATGACCACAAGGCGAAGGAGGTCGCGGTCACCCTGGTGAACGCGGAAGGGAAGGACGTGACGCTGCGCGGGCCGACGAAGTTCAAGGCGATCAACCAGTTCACCATCGATGGCGCGGTCGCGCCGACGACGTTCGAGATCGGCGGCGCCGTGCGGCTGACGGAAGGGGCGGCGCGGTTCGGCTTCAAGAAGCTGAAGTTCCCGGAGCCGACCGCGGCGGCGGCCGTGGCGGGAGCGGAAGCGACCGTTGTCGTGCGCGGCAAGGAAAAGGTGTCGCACACCGTCCACGGCCTCGTCCCCCTATACCGCGTCGGCGGCGGCTACCGGCTGGTCCCGTCGCTCTTCTTCCAGAAGACGGTGGTCATCGACTGGCCGGACGTCGCGAAGATGACCCACATGGCGCCCGCCGGCAAGAAGGGGGGCCTGCTCGATTTCGAGGTGGAGAAGCGGGACGGGACCAAGCAAGGACTGACCTTGCTCGAAAAGACCAGCCTCGGCGAGAAGGAAGCCGGAGTGCTGGTGGGCCTGATCGCGCGTGCCGGCGGGCTACCGGTTGTTTCCGGCGACGATCATCGCCCGGTGCGAGCGGGAGAGAAGAAGTAGCTTGGCCGCTTTGAGGTAGCCCGTGCCCACCATGTGTCTCACGGCGTCTTCGGCGCCAGGCGCCACCGTGGAACCGGGGCCGGCGCCCCCCGTCGGCGTCGGCAGACTGGCGACCGGGGGCCGCGTCTTCTTCCAGGCGGCGACGTCGACGAGGAGCACCTCGACCGCCCGGTCGAGCTGGGCGTCGTGTCCTCGCGCCAGGTCGTCGGGGTTGACTTCCACGACGACGTCCGGCATCACGCCCTCCTTTTCCATGTTGATCCCCTTGGCGGTGGTGACGCCGATGCGCGGGGTGCGGAAGAAGGAGCCGTCGATGAGGGTGGTGTTGCGGGTGCCGATGACGAAGCCGCCGGTGGACTGGCCGACGAGCTTGCCCAGGCCAAGGGCGCGGAAGGCGCTGGGGAAGATCTCGGCGTCGGAGTAGGAGCGGTTGTTGATGAGGAGGGAGAGGGGCTTGGTCCAGCGACGGTCGCCGCGGTTGAGCACGAGCCCGGCCCCGCCGTGGCGGTGATGGAAGAAGGTGTGCTCCTTGCCGCCGATGTAGTTGAGCACCTGCTCGTGGGTGAAGCCGCCACCGTTGTAGCGGACGTCGAGGACGATGCCATCCTTGTCGAAACAGTCGGAAAACAGGGCGCGCTGGAAGCGCTCCAGGCCGGCGTCATCCATGCTCGGGATGTGGATGTAGCCGAGCTTGCCCTTGGAGAGCTCGGTGACGCGGTCGAAGTTTTTCTTGATCCAGCGCTCGTAGGAGAGGCCGGCGATGGCCTGGCGCGGGGCCCCCTGGATCTCGATGGTTCGCTTGCTCTTGGGATCGGCCGGGTTGGAGGTGACGGTGAGCGCGACCATCTCGCCGACCTTGTCGTTGAGGAGGCGTGAGACGCTCGTCTTATCGTTCAGCTCGGTCCCTTCGATGGCGAGGAGGATGTCGCCGGGCTTGATGTTGAGGCCGCGGCGATCGGCGGGGCCGCCGCGCAGGATCTCGGCGACCTTGAGGCCGGGGCCCTTGTAGGCGGCGTCGTAGAGGAGGCCGAGCTCGGCGGTGGGCTGGTCGGGCGTGCCGGTCTTGCCGCCGATGCCGAGGTGGGAGGCGTTGAGCTCGCCGAACATGAGGCTGACGAGGGCGTAGAAGTCTTCCTTGTGGACGACGTGCTTGACGAGCGGGCGGTAGCGTTCGCGGACGCGGAGCCAATCGACGCCGTGGAAGCGCGGATCGTAGAAGTTCTCGTTGAGGAGACGCCAGCTCTGCTCGAACATCTCGGCGAAGAGGTCCTCGTCACGGACCGTCATCTTGGCGGTGAAGCCGATGGAGCTGAGCGCGGCCGGGGCTGAGCCGGGGCCGCCGCCGATGCTGGCGACGCGCACGTTGCCGGCGCCGTCGCGGAAGTAAATCATGTTGCCGAAGAAGCGCGACCACTGGATCTGCGTGGGCCGCTGATTGCCGGTGGTGAGGCGGGTGACGGAGCTGCCGTCGGCGGTGGCGACCCAGAGGTCGTCGCCGTCCTGGGCGCCGCGGAAAGCGATGCGCGAGCCGTCGGAGGAGATGGCGCACTCGGTGACGTTCATGGCGCTGGGCTGTTTGACGCGGAGGTGGACGTCGTCGAAGTCAATTTCGCCGTCCTTGGGCGGCGGGACGCCGGGGGCCGCCGGCTTGTTGAGGGAGAGGACATAGGCGCTCGGCTGATTGCCCTTGCGCTGGCTGATGAAGGCGAGCTTGTTCCCGCTCTTGCTCCAGGTGACGCCGGCGTTGTAGTTGGCGAAACGGGTGACGTTGCGGGCGGGGTCCTTTGGCGTGGGACCGGTCCCGGGGACGATGAACAGCTCGCTGGCGAAGGAGTCGTCCATGCGGGCGTAGCAGAGCCATTTGCCGTCCGGGGACCATTCGTAGTCGATGACCTGGCCGTCCTTGACGAGGGGCTTCTGGTCGGCGCCGTCGGGGTTCATGGTGAAGAGGACGCCGCCGCGCAGGAAGGAGACGCGCTTCCCGTCCGGCGTGAACATCAGGCCCCCCTCGGCTTCCGGCGTGTTGGTGAGCTGTTTGGCCTTGAAGCGATGCGCCTTGGTCAGCTCGGGATGCTCGGCATCGTCCGATTCGAGGAGATAGATGTCTTCGTAGCCGTTGCGGTCGGAGAGGAAGAGGATCTTCTTGGAGTCGGGGGACCAGGCGACGCTGTGATCGAAGGCGGGGCTATCGGTGAGGCGCTTGGCCTTGCCGCCGCCGCGGCTGAGCAGGAAGATCTCCCCCTGCACGACGACCGTCACCCATTTCTCGTCGGGCGAGATCGAGTATTCGGTGGCGCCGGAGGTGAAGGTGGTCACGCGGTCGGGGTTGGTCTTGTCGTCGGCGTAGACTTCGATGTTGAGCTTGCGGTTGGCCTTGGAGGCGGTGTTGTAGAGCCAGAGGTCGGCGCCGCATTCGTAGACGATCCATTCGCCCGAGGCGTTGATGCGGGCGCGGCGGACGGAGTCCTCCTTGTGGAAGGTGATCTGTTGCGGCGGCGATTTGCCGGGGCCGGCGGCGCCGGGCGCCAGCTCGGTACGGGCGACGTTGGCCGGGCCGCCGAAGACTTCGCTGACGTAGTAGAGGGCCTTGCCGTCGGCGGACCACATCGGGTAGCTGTCCTGGCCGTTGAAGGTGGTGATGCGGCGGTTGTTGGAGCCGTCGGCGTTCGAGATCCAGATGTCGTCGTTGGAGGAGCCGCGATAGCCCTTGCGATACCACGAGCCGGGGCCGCGGACGTAAGCGATCATGTCGTTCTTGGGAGAGTAGACGCCGTCGCGGCCTTCGTGGGCGGAGACGCGGACGGGTTGGCCGCCGCTGACGGAGACGGCGAACATCTCCTGGCGATACGGGAATTCGGCGACGCGGCCGGAAGTGAAGAGGACGGTCTTGCTATCGGAGGACCAGCCGGTGGCGAAGTCGTCGGCGGCGTCGAAGGTGAGGCGGGTGGGCCGGCCGCCGCTCACAGGGACGACGAAGACGTCGTAGGCGCCGTGGCGGTTGGAGGAAAAGGCGATCCACTTGCCGTCGGGACTGAAGAGGGGCCCGAAGTCATGCTTCTCGTGCATGGTCAGGTGGCGGGCGACGCCGCCGCCGGCATCGACGAGCCAGATGTCCCCCAGATAGCTGAAGGCGACGAGGCGGCCGTCCGGCGAGATGTCCGGGGAACGAGCGAAGCGGATGGGCTCGGCGGCAGAGACGGACGCGGCCAGGAGCGGCGCAGCGACCAGGACAAGAAGAGGCGACCAGCGGCAGGGACGGATCATGTTGGCAAACCCGGGTGGAGGACGGAGGCGGGGAGACGAACTGTCTGTATGTAGGACGTTTTCATGGTAACAGGGGGTTGGACGGAACGCAAAAAGTGTTTTCGGGGACGGCGCCGAAGCCTGCCCGGCCGGGGCGGAGAAATCGGCAAAGTCCGGCGGCCTTGTCCAAGAGCGCCGCTCGGACGTAGCGAGAAACAGAGCCGCGGACTAAAATCGCTGTGTAGAGGCGAGGCGCATCTGCCGGCGCGGGGCGGCCCATGGTTTTTCACGTGCCGCGCCGCGAAAAATGAACCAATGGGGCCGACACCATGCCCACGCAAAGCCATGGGCATGGCACACGATTCGACGTGGTTCACCGGGCCGAGACCTTCTCTTTCTGATGGCGCACCTCATTTACGACTACGACGTCATCGTCGTCGGGGCCGGCCACGCGGGCATCGAGGCCGCTCTGGCGCCGGCGCGGATGGGGTTGCGTACCGTTCTCTTGACGATGAACGCCGATACCGTCGGTCAGATGAGCTGCAATCCGGCGATCGGCGGCGTGGCCAAGGGGCAGATCGTGCGCGAGATCGACGCTCTCGGCGGCGAGATGGGCCGGGCCATCGACGCCGCCGGCATCCAGTTCCGCATGCTCAACCGGACGAAGGGCCCGGCGATGCATTCGCCGCGCGCCCAGGCGGACAAGAAGGCGTACCAGTTCCGCATGAAGCACGTGGTCGAGGCCCAGGAAAACCTGACCATCCGGCAAGAGATCGTCGAGAGGATCGAAATTGGTGAATGCAGGGGTCGGCCTGGCCTCGGCAATGCCGCTGCCGCATTCCGGGTCGAGGGCGTTCGCGTTCGCGGCGACACGCTCTATCGCGCTGCCGCGCTCATTCTGACGACGGGCACTTTCCTCAAGGCGCTCATGCACATGGGGGAAGCGAAGACACGCGGCGGGCGGGCAGGCGATCCGGCGGCGGAGACGCTCAGCGACAGCTTGACCGTCTGCGGTTTCGAGCTGGCGCGCTTCAAGACCGGCACGCCGTGCCGCCTCAACGGCCGGACCATCGATTTCGCGGCGCTCGAGGTCCAGCCGGGGGACGCCGAACCGCGGCCGTTCAGCTTCGGGACGGAGCGCATCGCCCAGCCACAGCTCGACTGCCACATCACGTACACGAACGAGAAGGTCCATGAGTTGATCCGGGCCAACCTGCACCGGGCGCCGATGTACTGCGGGCAGATCCAGGGCCGGGGGCCGCGTTACTGTCCCTCGATCGAGGACAAGGTGGTGCAGCTCGCCGACAAGGACCGGCACCAGATCTTCCTGGAGCCGGAGGGCCGCAACACGTGGGAGTACTATTGCAACGGCATCAGCACCAGCCTGCCCAACGACGTGCAGCAGGCGCTCTTGGCCCACATTCCCGGGCTGGAGCGGGCGGAGGTCCTGCGCTGGGGCTACGCCGTGGAGTACGACTACGCGCCGCCGACACAGCTTCAGCCGACGCTGGAGACGAAGCGGGTGGCGGGACTGTACTTCGCCGGGCAGATCAACGGCACGACCGGTTACGAGGAAGCCGCCGCCCAGGGGCTGATGGCGGGGATCAACGCCGCGCTCAAGATCAAGAAGGAGGCGCCGCTGGCGCTGGATCGGAGCCAGGCGTACATCGGCGTCCTCGTCGACGACCTGGTGACGAAGGGGGTCGACGAGCCGTACCGCATGTTCACGTCGCGCGCCGAGTACCGGCTCCTCTTGCGGCACGACAACGCCGACCGCCGGTTGACGCGGCTGGGGCGCCGCGTCGGCCTCGTGAAGGAGGCGGCCTGGTCGCGCTATCAGTCGAAGGAGGACGGCATCGCCCGGCTCCAGGCGCGGCTGCGCGCGACGCGCTACCAGGGAGACACGCTGGAACGCTGGCTGCGGCGGACCGAGGTTCCATGGGAGCAGGTCGTCACGATGGACGGATCGATCGCGACGTATCCCGCGGACGTGATCGAGCAGGTGGTCCTCGAAGCGAAATACGCAGGCTACATCGACAGGCAGGCGGCGCAGGTGGAGAAGTTCCAGCGCCTGGAAAACAAGACGATTCCGGCAACGCTGGACTATCAGGCCATGCCGCAGCTACGCTTCGAAGCGCGCGAAAAGCTCGGCAAGGTCCGGCCGGCGAGCCTCGGCCAGGCGAGCCGCATCAGCGGTATCAGCCCGGCCGATCTGGCGGTGGTGCTGATGTACCTGGAAGGAGCGGTCGGCGGCGACTGAGCGCCCGGGAAGCGGTGTCGCGATAGAATGCATGTGTCCATCTTCCCAACCGGTCCACATGCGTACGCTCGCCATTGGTGACATCCACGGCTGCCTGCGGGCCCTCGACGCCCTGCTCGAACGGGTTCAGCCGGCGGGCGACGATCTCGTCGTCACGCTCGGCGATCACGTCGACCGCGGCCCCGACTCCAAAGGCGTTCTGGATCGGCTCATCGCGCTGCGGCGGCAATGCCGTGTCGTGAGCCTCAAGGGGAACCATGACCTCATGATGCTCGACGCCCGCAGGGGCAGCGCGCCCTTCGAGGGATGGCTCAGCTGCGGCGGCATGCAAGCCCTCGAATCCTACCGGGCGCCGGACGACTGGCAAACCTTCGCCGAGGCGGTCCCGGAGCGGCACTGGCGCCTTCTCGAAGACGATTGCGTGCCCTACCACGAAACCGAGACGCATCTCTTTGTCCACGCGAACCTCTACGCCGACCGCCCGCTGGCCGAGCAGCCCGATTATATGCTCTACTGGGAACCGCTCGACGACTCGAGCTGGCGTGCCCACGAGTCGGGCAAGACGATGGTCTGCGGCCACACCGCGCAGCGTTCGGGCCGGCCACTCGTTCTCGACGGGGCGGTCTGCATCGACACCTGGGTCTACGGAGCAGGATGGCTCACGTGCCTGGACGTGGAGCGCGAAGTCTACTGGCAGGCGAATCAGAGCGGCGAGACGCGGGTGGGGAGCCTGAGTTTTCGGTTGCGCTAGAGGCAAGCAATGGAGACGCACGAGTTGCGAGCGTTGTTTCGTGTCTTCGCTGGCGCTGACCGCTACCGCAAGTTCGTTCGCGCCGTCAGTCACACCTGTCGCGATAAGAACCGCCTGCTCTTCTGGCAGGAGCAGCTATGGAACGACTTCGCAGCCAGCCTTGCCAACCCGTCATTCGCCGGTGAGGACATCATCCGTGCGTTTAGCGTCTGCGACGTTCACGATTGCGAATTGCAGGCCCACCCGATCGATGAGGCCTTTTCTGAAGTGCGCGATACGCTGGAATACGAACGGGCATGCGATGCCTCGTTCCCGTTCGCAACCGCTCGCGATCGCATCTGCCCTCGGTGTTGCACCGAGCGTACGAAGTGGATTGAAGAGAACGCGGACCTGTGTCGAATAATGCGCTGCAAGACCACCTACGAAGAGTACTGCAAGCGCTGGTTTGAAGGCCTGATTGACAAATCGTCACGGGTAACAGAAAAGGTCAAGCAACGGTCAGCCGAGATTGCTGCCGAAATGCAGCCAGGCGACGAACTCTGGGAATGGGATGCCGGGGGATGGCACCGGCTCGCGGGCAGGGCCGGTGTCGCTATCGTTCGCGCCGGAAGGGTGGTGAAGCAATGGTGCGAATGGAGGTCGTGAGCCAGCAGGCTGGCGCACGTACGCCTTTCCCCGCCCGTCGCCCCTCCAGAGACCATGGCCAATACCGGCTCTGGCTTTTTGCCGATTTCGCCACGCTGGAATGGGCCGCAGCGGCTAAGCTGAACAATGGAGGAAGACGATGAATCAGTTGATTGTGTTAGATCCTGCCGTGATGATGGGCAAGCCCGTAATCGCCGGCACGCGAATCACCGTCGACCTGGTCCTGGAAAAGATGGCCAGCGGCGAGACCATCGAGCAGATCCTCGAGGCTCATCCGCGCCTGACCCGGCAGGGTGTCCTGGCTGCCTTGGAATTTGCCAGTCGTGTCCTGCGCTCCGACGTGGTTTATCCCATCGCAAGGCAATCGGCATGATCCTTTTTGCCGACGAGAGTGTGGATCGCCCGATCGTCGAGCGCCTTCGCCAAGACGGGCATGACGTCGGATACGTTGCCGAACTCTCTCCGAGTATCACGGACGAAGAGGTGCTAAGCGACGCGAATAGCCGGAATGCCCTTTTGCTTACTGGGGACAAGGATTTCGGTGAATTGGTTTACCGTCTCGGCCGAGTCCATGCCGGAGTTGTGCTTATCCGTCTTGCCGGCCTGCTGCTTCCCCTGAAAGCCGATATCGTCGCAACCGTGTTGCGCGACCATGCAGCCGAGTTGGCGGGTGCGTTTACCGTGATCTCACCCGGCGCGGTTCGCATTCGAAGGCCGCTGGACGGAAGCGGCGCCTGACTCGTCGATTGCTACACGCCCTTCCCTCGCCCCGCGCGGTCCCCGACAATACCTCCATGTCCATCCTCGATATCCTCGGCCCCCACGGCGCCATCGCCAAGCGCTGGCCCAGCTATGAGCCGCGCCGGCCGCAGCTCGACATGGCCGAGGCGGTCGCCGACGCCATCGCCAACCGGCGGCATCTGATGGTCGAGGCCGGGACCGGTGTCGGCAAGAGCTTCGCGTATCTCGTCCCCGCCATCCAGGCGGCGCTGGCCGATCCGGAGTGCCGCGTCGTCGTCTCCACGCACACGATCAACTTGCAGGAGCAACTGATCCGCAAGGACATCCCGTTCCTGCAAACCATCTTCCCTGACAAGTTCCTGCCCATCCTCGTCAAGGGCCGCTCCAACTATCTCAGCAAGCGCCGCCTCCGCGTCGCCCAGAAAAACGCTTCCGGCCTCCTGCTCGACGCCGAGCGACCCGGTTATCGCAACGGCCCCGGCGCCGACCACCAACTCGAGGACATTGCGCGCTGGGTCGAGATAACCAAGGACGGCAGCCGGGCTGATCTGCGTTTTCGGCCGTTGCCGCAGGTCTGGGACGTGGTCGAGAGCGACTCGGGCAACTGCCTGGGCCGCAAGTGTAGCGATCACGCGGAGTGCTTCTACTTCCGGGCCCGCAAGCAGGTCCACAAGGCGAACCTGCTCGTCGTCAATCACGCCCTCTTTTTTTCGGACCTCCTCATCCGCTCCATCACCGGCGACGGCGGGATCCTGCCGAAGTACCGCGTCGTCATTTTCGACGAAGCCCACAACCTGGAGGACGTCGCCGCCGACCACCTGGGCCTCGACGTCACCCGCGGCCAGGTCGAGTACCTGCTGAACAAGCTCGCCCACCAGCGGCGCGGCCATCTTCACGGTCTTTTGTCTCTCTGGGGGGACAGTGACGCCTGGCTGCAAGTCGACCGCTGCCGCGACGCCAACGAGGAGTTCTTCACCGCCATTCGCGCCTGGCGTGAGGAGGAGCAGCGCAAGCAGCGACGGCAGGGGCAGCCGAGCGACACCTTCCGCGTGCGGCGCAAGGAGATCGTCGAGAACGTGCTTTCGCCCGAGCTCAAGAAGCTGGTGGCGGCGATCGATCGTGCCGTCGAACGGGTGAAAGATGACGAGGTGAAGATCGAGCTGGAGTCCGCGGCGATTCGCTGTCATCAATTCGTCGAGCTGACCGAAGAATGGCTCAAGCAGAAGCGCGACGGCCAGGTCTACTGGATCGAAGGCAGCGGCCTGCCCGGCAAACGCTTCTCCCTCGCCAGCGCCCCGATCGACGTCGGCCCGCTCCTCAAACAGCTCCTTTGGGACACCGTCCCGACGGCGATCCTCACCAGCGCCACGATGAGCGTCGGCGGCCGCGCCGGCTTTACGCATTTTCAGGATCGCCTCGGACTGGGCGAAGCGCAGACGCAGCTTCTCGGGAGCCCATTCGACTATCAGAAGCAGGTCGAGCTGCACCTGTTTCGGGACATGCCGGACCCGGCAGCGAACGGAGCGGCCTTCGACGAGGCCTGCCTGGAGAAGATTCAGGAATACGTCCGCAAGACGCGCGGCCGGGCCTTCGTTCTCTTCACCAGCACGAGCATCATGGGCAAGGCGGCGGCCCGGCTGCGCGACTGGCTGCGCGACGAGGGCATGCAGCTCTTCTGCCAGTCGGACGGCATGCCCTCGGCCCAGATGCTCGAGCAGTTCCGCGCCGCCCGCGCCGGCGTCCTCTTCGGCGTCGACAGCTTCTGGCAAGGCGTCGACGTGCAAGGGGAGGCGCTCTCCAACGTCATCATCACCAAGCTCCCGTTCACGCCGCCGGATCGCCCGCTCATGGAAGCGCGCGGCGAACACATCCAGGCGCGCGGCGGCAGTCCGTTCGCCGACCTGGCGCTTCCCCAGGCGATCATCAAGCTCAAGCAGGGCTTCGGCCGGCTGATCCGCACGACGAGCGACCGGGGGATGGTGGTGATTCTCGATCCGCGGGTGTTGACGAAGCCGTACGGGCGCAGCTTCCTGGAGGCGTTGCCGAAATGCCGGCGCTTCGTGGACGGGGAGGAGGTTGTCGTCCCTGCTCCCTAGCGGATTGTTCCTGAGGTTCGCGCATGGGGCCGTCAGCGCCAGCCGAAGCGAGCGGGGAGAGCGGCGAGGGCGAGGAGGGCTTTTCGCCAGCGGCTGACGCGGATGCGGGCCGTGAAGACGTCGTAGTCGCGGCGTTCGATCTCGTCGAGGAGGGCGCGGTAGGCGCCGCTCATCATGAGGAAGACGGCGCGGCCGGGGGGCGGGAGGAGGGGCGCGAGGGGACGCGACGCCTCGTAGAAGCCGCGGGCGCGTTCGATCTGGAAGGCCATGAGGCGGCGGAACGGCTCGTTGCGGCAGGCGTGGCGCAGGTCATTCTCGCGGTAGCCGAAGCGTGTCAGGTCCTCGCGTGGGAGGTAGATGCGGCCGCGGTCGGCGTCCTCCTTGAGGTCGCGGAGGATGTTGGTGAGCTGGAAAGCGAGGCCGGCGTTTTCGGCATAGGGCCTGGCGCGGTCGTCGGAGAAGCCCCAGATGTGGATGCAGGCGAGGCCGACGGCGGAGGCGACGCGGTAGCAGTAGAGGCGAAGTGCGGCGAAGTCAGGGAAGGTGAGCGGGGCGAGGTCCATGGCGACGCCGTCGAGGACGTCGTGGAGATAGCGTGGCGGGATGCGGTAACGGGCGACGGCGTCGGCGAGGGCGGGGTGGATGCGATGGGCGAAGCGGCCGGCGAGGCAGGCGTCGAGGTCGCGGCGCCAGCGGTCGAGGGCGTCCGGCTTGGTTTCGGCCGGACCGGGCTCGTCGCCGATGTCGTCGGCGATGCGGCAGAAGGCGTAGAGGGCGCACATGGCGCGGCGTTGCGGGCGGGGGAGCAGGCGAAAGGCGGGATAGAAGTTGGCGGCCTCGCGGCGGGCGATGGCTTCGCAGGCGCGGTAGGAATCGCCCAGGGTGACGGCGTCGAGCGGCGGCATCAGCGCGTCCACTGTCTGGCCAGGGCCTTGAGGAGCAGGGCGGCCTTGTCCCACTTGTTGAGCCGGGGCCGGCGGGCCCACACGTTGAAGCCGCACGTTTCGATCTTATGGAGAATGGCGAGGCCGCCGCGGGCGAAAAGCTCGATGTCGAGACGGACGTCGGCGGGGACGAGGCCGACGAGGGGGAGGCCGTCGTGAAAGAGCGCCCGGGCGCGATCGACCTGGAAGCGCAGGAGCGAGGCGAAGGCGGGGGTGAAGCGGCGGGCCGCGAGATCGTCGTCGCTGTAGCCGAAGGCGCGGCGGTCGGCGGCGGGGAGGTAGACGCGGCCGATGTCGAGATCGCGCGCGACGTCTTGCCAGAAGTTGGCGAGCTGCAGGGCGGTGCAGATCGAGTCGGAGAGGGCGCCGCGGCGTTCGTCGTGGCAATCGCACAGGTAGAGCACGAGCCGGCCGACCGGGTTGGCGCTGTGGCGGCAATAGTCGAGGAGCTGATCGAAGGTGTCGTAGCGCTTCACGACCTGGTCCTGCTCGAAGGCGTGGAGCAGATCGAGGAAGGGTTGCGCGGGGATACGGAAGCGGCGGATGGTGGGCAGGAGAGCGACCATCACCGGATGCGCGGGGCGAGCGTCGAAGCAGCGGCGCAGTTCGCCGCGCCACCAGCGCAGGAGGCCGAGGGCGCGGTCGCCGCCGCCGGTTTCGTCGCCGAGATCGTCGGCCCAGCGGCAATAGGCGTAGATGGCGTGGAAGTGGGGCAGGAGGCGGCGTGGCAGGAGGAGCGAGGCGACGGTGAAGTTCTCGTAGTGGGACAGCGTCAGGCGGCGGCAGTAGGCGCGGGCCGCGGCAAGGGAGGGAACGGGATAGCGCGCCTCGGGCCCGAAGCGCCGGAGCTGCGCCGCGAAAGCGTCCCGCTCGCCTGACCATTCCGCGCCGCCGGCCATAAGCTCATGGTATGAACATCGAGCATTTCGCCATCAACGTCGCCGACCCGGTCGCCCTGGCCGACTGGTACGTCAAGCACCTGGGCATGATCGTGGTCCGGAAGGTCGACGAGGGACCGATGACGCGTTTCCTCGCCGACAGCTCGAAGCGGGTGGTGATGGAAGCGTACCGGCAGGATGCGCCGGTCCCCGATTATCGCTCGATGAATCCCTTCACCTTTCACATCGCTTTCATGACCGACGACGTCGCCCGCGAGCGCGCCCGGTTGATCGGCGCCGGCGCGACCGCGGATGGGCCAATCAACGAGGCGCCCAACGGCGATGTCCTTTGCTTCCTGCGCGACCCGTGGGGCGTGACGCTGCAACTGGCGAAGCGCGGGCAGGCGCTGGTGAGTTAGAAAGCAACCACGGAACACACGAAAGGCACGAAAAGAAAGAAGGATCAACCCGACTCTCTTTTCGTGCCTTTCGTGTGTTCCGTGGTTGCAGGCTCAGAAGCCGAAGCCGAGCGAGGCGTTGACGCCGTAGACGAACAGGTTGGCGTTCGGGTTGGCGGCGTTGCCGCCGTTGATCCAGGCCTGGCCGAAGGCGCCGACCCTCAGGATGGGGAAGAAGCGGCCGCCGAAGCCGACCTCGACGCCCGCTTCCGCCTCGGCGAGCGGGACGACGGTGAAGCTGTTCTTGAGCGCCGCCTGTTGCCCGGCCGCGGTCTGGATTTCGAAGATGTCGGCCTGGGGCGGCGGGTTCACGTCGGTGATGTTCACGTTCTGCACCGAAGCATAGTAAAGGACCTGCTTGCGGTTGCCCATGAGCACGGAGCCGTTGACCTTGCCATAGATGCGGGCGAAGGGGGTAATGTCGGTGCCCCATTCGAAGCTGAGCTTGGGCCCGACACCGCCGAAGGTCGAGCCGTAGATCGCCTGCTCGTAGTCGGCGCGGGTGAAGATGACGGCGTCGATGACGATGGTGACGAAGGGGTCGTACTTGGGAATGGTGTTGGAGCCGCCGTTGTTGGCGCGGAGCGCGCTGTAGTTCTGGGAGATGTGGCCGTAGCGGAGGCCGAGCCCGAACGTGCCGGTCCAGCTATTGAATTCGATGGCGTGGGTCAGCTCGAGGTCGGCCACCTCGGTGCGGAGGCTGGAGCCGATGGCGAAGAAATCGGGGAAGCCGGCTTGAACAGCGGCGCTGAGGGTAGAGGCGGGCAGCTTGGTGACGGGAGGCGGCAGGCGCTCTGGGTCGGCAAGAGACTGGAAGAAGAAGGGCCGCGGCGAGACGATCTGCGACACGTTCTGCGCGAGCACCGTGCGGTTGTCCTTCTGGAAGACGCCGCCGATGCGGGTCTGGTCGACCTGGTTAACGAGGACGGTCCCCGGCAGCAAGGAGGGGGTCGAGACGAAGATGTTGGGATCACTGTTGCCGATGAAGACGGGACTGGCGCTGTTCTCCATCCGCATCCAGGAGCCGCGCACGCCGAAATAGTCGCCGAACTGGAGGTCGAGGGTGAGCTTGGGCACGAGCGTTTCGGGGAAGTCGAAATCCCTGGAGAAAGCCTGGCCGTTCGCGAAGACGCTGTAGGCGGGGTTGCGGTCGAAGTTGGTGCGGAGCGTGAGGAAATCGACGCTGAAGGAGCAATAACGACCCCAGCCGGGAAGACTGGCGGGGGTCTCGTCGTCGAAAGCGTTGGGTCGATTCTGCAGTGTGAGCATGTCGCTCGATGGTGTGACGCCCGGGCCGGCGGCGGGTGGGCCGGCTACCGGCGCGGGGCCGGCCCCCATCATGGAGGGGCCAAGCGGCGTCGGCTCGCCCGGCGCCCCGAAATAGGGACTCGGCGCTCCGAAGGGCGTCGGGCTCGGCGGCGTGAAGGGGCCGGGAGATGGGGTCGGCATCGGCGGGGTGAAGCCCGGAGGCTGTGCCGCCGCGGTGGACACTCCCAGCGCCATTGCCAAAGTCACCAGCCAGCTCCGCCAGCGTTTCATGCCGCGCTCCTTGCTATGACGAAGGGAAAATCCTCCGTACGGCGCTCCTCCTCAAAGGTATCGGCAGTAGATTCGTCAGACTTCGACTTTTCCGCACATCCGGCAGATACGGTAAGGATTGCCGCGCTTGCGCAGCTAGCCCGAACGATGAAGGTTTGGTTTTTTGCGGTCTATAAAGAGGTGAAGGCACGGAGCTGGCCGGGACTCGCTACCGGCGTACGCTCCGTGCCTAAGTTTGGACAGGCATGTGTTGGCGGGACTAACTTTCTCGGTCCGAATCGCCGGGACTCGCTACCGTCGATTCGTGCGACGAGTGATAAAGCAAGCAGGGCGCCAAGGGACACAGGAAAAAAGGCAAGAAAAGAAAGATCGCCAAAAGGGCGTGTTTTTCGAGTTCTTTGCGGTCGGGCCTTCCTGACTTGAATCGCGGTTTCTTGGCATCAAGTTCGATCGCCCGCGAATGTGTTTTGTTTCGCAACATCGCGGCGATCAAAAATGCCGCCCTGCCGCGTTTTTGAACACCCGCCTCCGATCGCCTGGACGAAGTGGATCTCCGCCTCTTCCCCGACAGGCTCCCCGAGCCCATTTCGCGCCACGCTCGAACCGACGACAACCGCCAAACCCGGTCGTAGTCTCCAGACGTCCGGCCGCTCCTCCACGCAGAGGCGGGCGCGCAAGCCGGGAAAGCGCCGTTCCAGGTCGGCGACGACGGCGCCGACCGTGCCTCCGGTGGCGGGCACGACGTCCTGACCCGCCGTAAGGTTTCGAAACGCGGCGGGGACCCAAACGCTCGGCACGGCGAACTCCGGCTTGTGCTAGTTCGAGGTGTGATCGTGGACGATGCGCCACCCTTCGGGCATTTTTCTAAGGAGCAGAGTGAAGATGCCGGTCGCCGTCTCCTTGGACAGGGTGAGCTGATACCGGCCGCGCACCAGGGCGTGGCCCGCGCCCAGGATCTCGATGGAGACATCCTTGAAGGCGAGCTTGCCCATTTCCTTCTTGTCCGCCTGGTATTTCTTGCGATAGCGAGCGAGCGTGGCATCCCAGCCGAAGGTCTTGTCGTTTCCGGAGAAGAAACTGAGGTCCGGCGATTTCCAGTAGCCGGCCATGAAGCCTTCGAGATCCCCTTTGTTCCAGGCCGCGGCCTGGTGGTCGAGGACGGCACGGACGAGGTCCTTTTCGGTCGGCGCTGCGTCGGCCGACGCCACGAAACAAGCAAAGGCAAAGCAGCAGACGGGCATGGCTCCTCCGGGTAAGGCGAGGCGGCGCTTCCGCCTGATTTTCGCAGGGCCGGGACGTGAAGGCAACAAACAGAAAGGCGGAGCGAAGGGCAGGAGAGAGACGAGGGGCTATTCGAAGCGATGTGCGAGTCGGCGGCTGTTGATGTCGAGAGCTTCGAGGATCTCGATGATGCGCTCCATCGGGATGTTCCAGTCGAGGCCCCAGAGAATGATGTCGAGGTTTTCCTGGCCGGCCTTGAGTCGATCGAGGATGCAGGCGAGCACCTGGGCCTGGTCTTTGAAACGGCGTTCCAGGAGTCCGAAGTCGCCGCGGTCGAGCTCGACCCAGAACTTGATGCCTTGCAGATGCTCGAGCCAGCGGGCTCGCAGATAGCCGCACCAGTGGTCCTTGACCCAGCGGCGGATCGCGGTCTCGCCGAGATCGCGACCGGCTTTTTCGCTTTCAATCCATTTAAAGCGGTCGGCCTCTTTCTGGCCTTCTTCGTAGACGCTACACTTTTCCACGTGTCCCTCCGATGCGCCGCGCTTCGGGCGTGGGCTGTCGTAAGCCCGGGATCGGAATGTGGTAAGTTGCTGGATTAAAGATCCGTCAGCCGGCGGGAAAGCTGCTCAGCAGCTCCGTCATCCGACAAACCTCCTGCCGTCGGGAAAGGACGGAGGGTCGGGTAGACATTGCCACTTTACCCGAATCTTGCGCTTCGTTCAAGCGCGAACCGGAAAACCCGAAAACGGAAATCGGCCCCGGCCAGCCACTCCTCGCCGTACCAGTACGTTTCCTCGCACAGGCGGAAGGAGACGAGTATTCGTCGCGCGAGAACCGGGTCACTTGGCCTTGGGTCGAAACGCTTTCACCACGTCCTCGTTTGTCGTCAAATACGGGCCCTCGAGCAGGTCGACGCAATACGGAATCGCCGGAAAAACCGCGAGCAGACAATCGCGGATGGCGCTCGGCTTGCCCGGCAGGTTCACGATGAGCGCCTGGCCGCGCGTGCCGGCGATCTGTCGCGACAGGATGGCGGTGGGGACGACCTTCAGGGAGACGGCGCGCATCAACTCGCCGAAGCCCTCGAGCAGCTTGTCGCACACCGCTTCGGTCGCCTCGGGGGTGACGTCGCGTCGCGCCGGTCCGGTGCCGCCGGTCGTGACCACCAGGCAGCATTTCTGGGCATCACACAAATCCTTCAGGGTCGCCTCGATGACGGGCCGCTCATCCGGGACGAGCCGGGGCACGGCTTCCCATGGGCAGGACAGGATTTCCTCCAGGCACTGGCGGATCGCGGGACCGCCGAGGTCCTGGTAGACGCCCTGGCTGGCGCGGTCAGAAACCGTCACGATGCCGATGCGAATGGGAAGCATGGCTATTTCACCTCGACGACCAGGCGATAGACGTGAAGGGGGCTGCCCGAGTCGTGGGCGTCGCTGAGGACCAGGAAAAAGACGCCGTCGCCGGGCAGTTCGATCTCCAGGCGCGGATCGGCGCCGGCTTTTTCCGCCGCGGCATGGGCGACGAGTTCGCCGCGCTCGTCATAGAGCGAGAGAAGGGCGTCCAGCGGCGAGCCATAGCGTGCCGCCAGCGCTTCGGCACGCAGCTTCCGTCCCTTTTTGCCCACGAGTCGAAAGACGTCGACATCCCGCGCCGCGCTAACCGTGCCCTCGACAACCACGGGCGCTTCGATCGCCTGCGACTCTTTGAAGCCGGGATTCGGCTCCTTTTCGGGAACGACCGGCAGCCGTTGCTCGATCAACAGCGGGCGCCCCTTACTCACGCCGTCCGGAGTGACGACGGTAAGGTCAATCCGGTCTGCGACGAGCTTGGCGGGGACGGTCACCTCGACGATGACCTGCGTATCACCCACTTTCTCCGGGTTCTTGTCCGGAACCGCCGCTCCTCCCTTGCTGACGATCTTGGCGGTTGCGCCGTCTGATGCGCGAACCTCCATGGCCTGGTCAAGCCGCCAACCGCGCACCGTTATCTTTGTCGTCTTCCCGGGCGGCGCGCCGAGGGGAACGAGGAGGGCGATATGCGGCTCGACCTTCTTGTCCTTCTTCTTGTCCTGGGCCCAGGCGGGGAGGGGGCCGGCCAGAACCGCGAAGAATAGCACGAGCGCGCGGTTCAAAGGTCTCTCCTTTGGGCCGAGGCCCGCTCGGGAACGGCATCGAGCACGGGAAAGAAGCGCATCCAACCGGAATATTTGCGAAACGGCAACAATTCAGCGGCGGTGAAGGTGAAGCCATAGAGGACGGGTCCCTGCCACCAGTCCGGGGCGTTCAGGTGGCAGGCGCCATCGCGGTTGAAATCATCCGCGTTCTTGTAAACCCGGCAATCGACGAGGGTAGCGGCGCCGATGAACCCACCGACCAGCTTGGCCTGCTCGCACAGCTCGGCAGGCAGCGCGTCCCATCCTTGCTTCCGCTCGTCGGGGATGCGGGCGGCGTGGATGAGGATGCGGCCGCGGCGTGGGGTCGGCCAGCGTCGCACCTCGATGGTCTTGAGGCCGTGCACCAGGAGGGTGGCCCAGGGTTGCTTGAGGGACAGAGCGTAGGTCTTCATAATCCCGCGCTTTCTGCGAATCGGATGGGCGCCCGAGGCAGGCGGGCCCCTGATTTCTCCCTGCCCGAACTTGCGGACCGCCCGAAAAAAAAGCTAGGGTAGTATTGTGATAAGTCGGTGGTGGTGTTCAAGTATTCATCTTGAAGAGAGCCCCTCGGCGGATGGGGAAGGAAAATGCCGGTCAGGATCGAGCCCGGATCGGAACCGATCCCCGGGTATAGATTGATCGAGCGGCTCGGCGGCGGCGGCTTCGGCGAGGTCTGGAAGGCCGAGGCCCCCGGCGGACTGCTGAAGGCGATGAAGTTCGTCTATGGCGAGCTCGGCACGAGCAGCGCCATGGGGGAGGACGAGAGCAGCCGCGCCGAGCAAGAACTGAAGGCGCTCAGCCGCGTCAAGACCGTCCGTCACTCCTACATCCTCTCCCTCGAACGTTACGACATCATCGACAACCAGCTCATCATCACGACCGAGCTGGCCGATCGCACCCTCTGGGACCGCTTCCGCGAATGCCGCTCGCAGGGTTTGCCGGGCATTCCGCGCGAGGAGTTGCTCGGCTTCATGTCCGAGACCGCCGAGGCCCTCGACACCATGTTCGAGGAGCATCAGCTTCAGCACCTGGACATCAAGCCGCAGAACCTCTTCCTCGTCTACAAGCACGTCAAGGTCGCCGATTTCGGCCTGGTCAAGGACCTCGGCGAGCGCGGCGCGGCCACGATAACCGGCGGCGTCACGCCGGTTTACGCCGCGCCCGAGACGTTCGACGGCTGGCTCAGCCGCTTCAGCGATCAATACAGCCTCGCCATCGTGTATCAGGAACTGCTCACCGGGCAGCGCCCGTTCACGGGCAGCAGCCTGCGGCAACTCGTGCTGCAACACCTGCAAGCGGATCCCGACCTCAGCTCGTTGCCTGCGAGCGACCGGCCCACGGTGGCACGGGCGCTTTCCAAGAACCCGGACGAGCGCTTTCCAACCTGTCTGGAGTTCGTGCGTTCCCTGCGGGCCATGCAGAAACCGGCCTCCGCCTTCGGCTTCCCCAAGCCGCAGTCCGCCCCCGGCCTGCATCCGCGCAAGCCCGCCCCCGACGCGCATGAGGCGCCGCCGGATGACGACGTCGCCCAGACGCAAGCGACACGGCGCTCCAAGCTGCTCGGCGAGGCCCCCGCCGTCGCCGAGGTGAAAACCGAGCAGCCGGCGCCGGCGCGGCCGGATGCATTGCCTGCTGCGGCGCGGGAGACGCCTTCTTCCCATCCCTTGAGCGGCATCACGGCGCCATCGGTCCCTGCCCTTACCGACAAGGACGTGGGGGCGGCGCTGTTGCAGCCGGCCGTCGTCATCGGCCTGGGGACGCTCGGCATGGAACTGGTGCGCCGGCTGCGGCGCGTGCTCAGCGAGGAAGTGGCCCTGCCTGATCAACTGCCGCTGGTGCGTCTTCTCGCCATCGATTCGGACGCCGACGCCGTCCAGAGGGCCGGGCAGGGAGAGCCGGCCGAGTCGCTGCGTGCCGAGACACTCCTGACCCGGCTCCAGCGTCCTTCCACCTATCTCAAGCCGCGCGAGGGCAAACCGGCGCTGGACGTCTGGCTCAACGCCAAGGTCCTCTATCGCATTCCGCGCAACCAGAATGGCGCGGGCGCCCGTCCGCTCGGGCGGCTGGCCTTCGTCGATTCCTTCAAAGCGATCCAGCGCCGGCTGGAAGCCGACATTGCCGCCTGCTCGGATCCGGAGACGATCCAGGCCCACATCGAGCGCTCGCCGCTCGGACTGCGCAACGCCGTGCCGCGCGTCTACATCGTCGCCTGCCTCGCGGGCAACACGGGCTCGGGCATGTTTGTGGACGTCGCCTACCTGGCCCGCCGGCTGCTGCGCAAGCGCGGGGTGCCGCAGGCGGAGATCGTCGGCCTGTTCCTCATCCCGCCGGCGGGCGAGAAGAGCATTCGCTCGGTGGAGCTGGCAAACACCTACGCCGCGTTCAAGGAGTTGACGCACTACGCCTCGGGGCAGGGGGTATTCACGGCGCGGTTCGAAGGCCCGGAGCCGGGCAGGCCGGCGCCCGTGTTCCAGGAAGCCGGGCCTCCGTTCCGCCGCTGTCACCTGCTGCCGCTGCCCGAGCGCGGGCAGGCGGACGCGATGCAGAACGTTTTGACGCTCGGCGCCCAGTTCCTCTATCGCGAGGTCGCCGGCTCCCTTGGCAAGGCCGTCGACGCCGAACGTCTCAGCGTCCTCGATCCCGCTCAGCCGCTCGGCGCGGCGCGCTTCCATTCCATTGGGCTGTCCCGCATCTCCTGGCCGCGCCGGCGCCTGCTCGACCGCGCCGCCCGCGCCCTATGTCGCCGTCTCGTCGAGCGCTGGATGGAGAAACGGACGACGCACCTGCCCGACGGACTCGCCGCCAGCGTCGAGCAGCAATGGGACGGCCTGGGCATGCGGCCCGAAGGGCTGATCGCACGCCATCAGGAAGCGTGCGACGAGCACCTCAAGCAACCGGCCGAGAAGATGATGCGCGGCGCCCTCGGCGGCATCGAGTCCCTGTTGAAAAGTGTGGGGACGTCGGCCGGCGATCTGAACATTGGACCGGTGCTGCAAGGGATGGACGCGCTCGAGCGGGTCATCGGCATGCCCGAGGAATGCCGGACCCAAGGCGCCGCCTTCGAGCCCGGCGTCATCGAGAATGCGCTGGAGGAAGTTTCCGGTAAGCTGGCGGACGAATGCGATCAGAGAATCGCGACCCTGATCGTCCGGTTGATCGAGGAGCCGGCCTACCGCCTGGCGGGGGCCGAGGAAGCGCTGCGCGTGCTTTCGGCCATCGTCGAACGCGCCCTTCAGGCCCAGGAGCAACTTTGCAAGGAGCTGCAAGAGCGAGCGGTCCGGCTCTTCCTGCGCATCCATGCTTTGCTCGACAATCCGGCCGCGGACACCACCCGCTCCCCCTCGTCGTCTCTTTGGCGCCTGGGCCGCAAGAGCACGAGCAAGCTGGGCGTGGCAGGGGAGGTCCTGGAGCTGCTCAAGTCGTATCCCAAGTGCCGGTACCAGAGCCTGATCCTCTCGCACGTGAACCGGCTCTACGTCAGCTTGCGCGGCCGCCTCAGCGACCAGATCCGAGAGGTGGGCTTCTGCCGCCAGCGGTTGGGCGAGTTGAGCGGACTCTTCTACCAGGCCGCGGACAACGGCTCCGGCACACTGACCGGCGCCGAGAAGATGCTGCTGCCGGGCGGGGCCACGCGCCTGGACGACGCGGTGAAGGATTGCCTGGGACAGGTGTCGTCTGACGATCTGTTGACGCTCGATCAGGAGGTGCAGGAGTTGATACGCAAGGAGCACCGGGCGCTTCTGTCGGTTTGCATGGGCCATGGCCGGGCGCTGCACGCGCTGGCGCCGGCGATGGTGGGCCGGGCGGAGAACTTTCTCGCGGCGCGTCTCGCGGGGCAAAGCGTGGCCGAGATGCTCTTGCAGCAGGCCGGCGACGCGGATGCGCCCGCCTGCGTGGAGGCGCTCCTGAACGCGTACGAGCGTGCCGCTCCCGCGCTTCAGGCCCCGGGAAAGACCGAGATCGGTCTCATCCTGATCCCGCCCGACAGCGCCGGCCAGAAGCTCGACTCTTTGGTGCGGCAGAACCTGCCCGCCGCTGTGCGCGGGCAGACCCAGCGCCGCGACGAAATCGTCTTCTACCGCGAGACGCAAAACATCGCCGCCGCCGACATCGAGCAGTTTGGCCCGATCGCGCAGGAGGCATACCGGCAGCGCCTGGCGCTCGATGCGCTCTCGCTGCATAGCCGCGAAGACGTGCCGGAATGGACGGCGGAGACGGTGGCGGTGGGCTAGCGGAGCCCAAAGAAGTGTGCTTGCCCTAGAGATGTTGCAAGAAGGACCAAGGTTTTTGCGAGGCGGGAGAGGGACAGTCCCCGTTTCGTTGCAAAGCCCCTCGGTATACTGATGCGATGCCGCCTGCCGTCGCTCCCTTCCTGCCCGCCTCGCGCTTGCCCCTGCTCGTCACCGGCGTCGCGGGCGTCGCCGGCTTCAACGCCTTCCGCCATCTGCACGCCCGCTATCCCGGCCAGGTGATCGGCGTCCGCCCCCGGCAAACGTGGCGCCTCCACGGCCCGGGCATCATCGCCCAGGACGCCGAGGACGCGGCGGGCATGCGCCGCCTCTTCGACCAGTTCGGCTTCCGCTCCGTCCTCAACACGGTGGGCAACTGCGCTCTCAAATCGTGCGAACTGGACCCGGCGATGGCCCACACCGTAAACGTCGCGAGCGCCCTGGTCATGGTCGACAACGTGCTGCGCCACGCCTGCCGCCTCGTCCACCTTTCCAGCGACCTGGTCTTCTCAGGCGCCGGCGAAGGCCACTACGTCGAGACGGCGCCGACCGACCCGGTCACGGTCTATGGCAAGACCATGGTGCAGGCGGAGACCCTGCTGCGCGACCGGCTGCCGGCCGCGGCCATCCTGCGCATCTCCCTGCCGATGGGGCCGAGCTTCAACCGGCACGCGGGCGCCATCGACTGGATCCAGTCGCGCTTCCGGGCCGGCCGGCCCGCGACGCTCTACTTCGACGAGGTGCGCTCCTGCACGTACTGCGATGACCTGAACCACGTCTTCGAGCGATTCCTGGCCGAGGATCACGCCGGCGTCTTTCACTGCGGCGGACCGCGGCCCAACACGCTTTACCAGATCGCGCAGGTCGTCAATCGCGTCGGCGATTATGGGCCGGACCTGCTCAAGGGCTGCCCGCGCCTCGAAGCGGGGCCGATGCCGCCGCGCGCGGGGAACGTGACGATGTGCTCGGAGAAGCTGATCCGGGCGCTGGGGGAGCAGCCGTTTCACCCCTGGCCGCGCGAACAAGAGTTGCACCCCGTGGATCGCCATTGGCACCGTGAGCGCCCGCACACGGAGCGGCGCGGCGTCGACGAGATCGCGCGCCGGCTTTATCGCCATCCGAACGCATGGTCCGGAGCGGCTTGCTAGTGGGCGCCGGCAATCAGCCTCCACGCTTCTTCAACCGTTCGAGCGCCGCGCGGGCTTCGATCGTCGGCAGGGCGTCGGTTTCCCCGGTGGCCATGCGCCCGAGCAGGTCGCGCGCCTGCGGCGTGCCGATGTGCTCGAGGACGGCGATGGCGCGAGCGGCGCGGGCCCAGGAGGAGGGGCTCGACGTCACGACGAGGGCGGGAGGAGTCATGTAGCTTTCGAGGGGAATGCCGTTGATGAGCACCTTGCCGTTGAACGTCATCAGGCGGATGCCCTTGCGCGGATCGGGCAGCGTCGGTGGCGCCTTCGGCTTGGCGTCCGGATCGGGGATCTTGTTGAGAAGCGCCTTGAGCCGTTTCGCTGGTTCGGCGCCCGCCTTGTCGGCCAGCGCTTTCTGCAGGTCGCTCTTGACATACTTGCCGTAATACTCCAGCTCCGCGCTCGCCGACTCGCGCACTGCGAATTTCTCGCTGCCCAGATCGGCGATGAGCCGGGCCACGCGCGCCGGCTCGGCTTTGACCGGGCGCAGGCGCTCGTTGAGCATGCCTATCGCTTCGTCCCTGGCGGCGCCGAGTTGTAGGACGGCGCGGGCGACGCATGCGTCGTCCGTCGACGCTAGGTTGGCCCAGAGCTCCGTCAGCGTCGGACGCGCCTCCCCCGCGCCGACCGCCTGGGCGTCGAACATCACAAGGAACGAGAGGCACAGAGCGGGCTTCATCATCGATCTCCTCACTTTGCGCCGCGCACCATCGTTTCGGTGCGCTTGACGCCGTTGATTTCCAACGTGGAGGTCGTCACGGTTCGGCCTCCGGTCGTGACGCTGTGTTGCGTCACGCGCACAGACATGCGCGAAGGCGGGGACGGCTTGGGCTCGTTCGGCGCCTCCGCGGCGGCGCGCGGCGCCGGGTCAGGCGAGGCGGAAGCGGATGCCGGTGCGCGGATGGCGCGGATGGCGCGGGCGCCGCAGGGAGAGTTGCGGCGCACAAGCGCGGGTTGAGCGCGGGCCGGTCGGCTTGGGCGGAACCCCCTTGGCCGCAGACGCAGGCGAGAATGCCGGCCAGCCCGACCAGAAGCCCGAGGGCAAGAACGAGCGCCCGGAGCTTTGCCAGGAACAGGCCGCGGAGGAAGCCAGCCGCGAGCAGGGCGGCGGCGCAAGGGAGCGGTTTGCCGGCCAGGGCCGTGCTGGCGGCATGGACGGTCGCCGCGGTCAAGGAGGCGCAGACGGCGTCGGGCGCAGGAAAGGACCAGTGGGAAGAGTCCGGCGCCTAGTTCGACGCGCCGCGCCAGGCGGCGTCGGAGGCGTTCGCGGGCGCGTTCGAGCCGGCCCTTGACCATGCCGATCGACCAGCCGAGCCGCGCGGCGGCCTCGTCGCGCGTCATGCCCTGGAGGCAGCAGAGGATGAGGGGCGCCCGCAGTTTTTCCGGGAGTTCGGCGATCTCCTCGTCGAGGCGTTCCTTCAGTTCGCCGAGCGTGATGTCGTCGCCGGCGGCGCTGGAGGCCGAGACCGCGGAAGCCGAAACCTCGCCGAGAGAGCAAAGGCGGCTGCGACGCGCCCGAGCGCGAAGGGCGATGCGCCGCGCCACGCCGTGCAGCCAGGCGGCGAGAGAGTCGCGCTTGCGAATGGCGCCGCCGCGCTTGATCAGCACGAGGAAGGTCGCCTGGAAGGCGTCGTCGGCGTCGCCGGTGTCTCCCAACAGGCGGAGGCAGACACCGCGCACCAGCGGGCCATGGCGGCGGACCAGCGCCTCGAAGGCCGCCTCGTCGGCGACGCCGAGAAAGCGAGCGAGCAGGGCGGCATCGCCCTCCTCTTCGCGGGGAGCGACTGCAACGCGCACGTTCCGCAACAGGGCCTCGGCGATACCCGGCATGCTGATTGTCTCCTCGTCCTCTTAGTGTCGCCGGAATCCGGCGCGGCACAAGAATTTCTTCGGGCCAGGCGGCTTTTTCTGTGCCGGGGCCGCGCGCCGCGGCACAATAGAGGAAAACGACCTTGTGGAGCGACGCCATGCGATACCTTGCTTGCTGTCTCGTTTGTCTCGGCGCCCTTTCCTTCGCGGGAGCGCAGGCCCCGCGCGGCGAGGAGTTCCCGGAGTTGAAAAAACTGCGCGAGGCCGAGGAAGCCCTTCAGAAACTACGCGATGGCCTGGCGAAGGAATACGACGCCAAGGAGAAGGCGGCCGCCGAGGTCGCCGCCAAGGCACGCGATCAATGGCTCAAGACGCTGCGCGATCGCGACCCGGCCAAGTCCAAGACCGCCAAGGAGGCTTTCGAGGCCGCCGACAAGGAACTACGCCATATCCGCGCCGTCCGCTTCGAGATCATGCGCGTGCGCATGCTGGGCCTGCCTGGACCGCGGGTCCACGTGGTCCGGCCCATTGACGAAAAGCTCGGCCTTCATCTGACGAGGGTCTCCGACGCCATCGCCGACCAGCTGGGACTGCCAAAAACCCGCGGCATGATGATCGAGCGCGTGACGGCGGGCAGCCCGGCAGAGAAAGCGGGCCTCAAGGCGCACGACATCGTGCTGGCCTGGGACGGCAAGGAAATGCCATCGGACCTGGCCGCGTTCCGCAAGACCGCCGGGGAGATGAAACCGGGCGCCGCCGTGACGCTCAAGGTGCTGCGGCGCGGCAAGGAGCAAACGATCGACGGCCTGACCCTGCCCGCCGCCGAGGCGCCGACAACGGAAACGCCCAAGAAAGGGGACAATCCGAAGAAGGCGGGTCCCACGAAGAAGGACGACGCTTGAGACGCCCTATTTGGCCGTTCCCGTCTTGCGCCACTCGACGCTCTCTTCGTGGACGGACCCCGCCCGCACGTCGAGCGGGCGTCTTTCCATCGTGCCCGTATCCATGTGCCGGAAGACGAGCGTGTGCTTGCCCGGCGGGACGTCCTTGATGGCGTAGGCGCCCTTCTCATCCGTGACCGCGAAGAACGGATGGTCGAACGTGAACACGTACGCCTTCATCCAGGCGTGGATCGGGCAGTCGATGACCGTGGGGTGCTTGTGCGCCTTGAAGCGGAAATCGAAGGGCTGACCCGGCGGCGTGACGGCATTGAACGTATTCGCCGTCTCCAGCGCGCTGCCGCGCACGCAGTGGTTGCACAAATCGTTGTTCTCGAAGCGCACCGTCTGCCCTTCCTGGACGGCGACGATCCGGGGATGGAACAGCATGTCGCGCTGATCGCACAGGACCATTGCTTTCTTCGCCGCGACCTTGTGCGCCGGCGCCTTTTCCAGGTAGACGGCGACGTAACGCAGCCCCTTCGCCTTCGCATCGACGACGAGATCGTTGTGCAGGATCGTGGCGCCGTCGGTCGTCAGGATCTTCCGGTCGGGCGGCACGTCGCCGACAAAGCGAACGGCGCCGCGGATGGTCGCAGGCTTTTCGCCGGCGCTGAGGGAAGGCGCCAATAGGAGAAGGAAGACGACGGGGCGCATGACAGCCTCGCATTCTCAGATCGAAATCGCCTCGCGCTCCATTTGCACGCGAAGCACGCGATAGCCGCACGATTCAATGTTGGCAATCGCGGACGCGATCGCCTCTTGAAGCGAGTTCGCGGAACGTTCGAACAAGAGTTCCATTCCTTCAGAGTGACCGCGAATCAGGGCGTCCGTGCAACCCGCAGCGCCGAGAGCGTCGGCTGCGTCGAGAATCTGGTCATGACTGAGGCGATCGGTCGGAATGATGACGGCAAAACGATAATCACTCATCCCTGTCTCCCCTGTCTTCACCTGGACATCGATCAACGGTCTTGACGATGTACTTGGCATGGTTCTCCGGGTTCTTCGGCGTCGAATAGACGGCAATCCAGCAATCAGGATGGCCGAACGAGCAATAGATCACACCCCAAGCGTGAGCACGCGGCCCCGACTTCTTGATCGTCCAGCCCTGTTTCTCAGCATACTTCAACGCCTGGCGAATGTGCTTGTTGGGGTGCTTCGGCATCGTTTCTCGCTGCTTCGGGGTTCACCATCCTATTCCCGGTTGCGCGGTTCGCGGCTAGACAATCCCCATGCCGATCCGCTTGTGCAGATTATCAACGACCCAGTGGAACGCCGTCAAGTGGATCGATTCGACGATGCCCATGTCGTCGAGCGGCACGTGCAGGTTGTGCTTCGCCAAGGTTTTGAGCTTGCCGCCTGAGAAGCCGGTGCAGCCGATGGTGGTCAGGTCCTTGCGGTTGGCCCAGTCGACGGCGCGGAGGATGTTGGGGCTGTTGCCGGAGCCGCTGATGGCGATGAGGAGGTCGCCGGGATTCGCCAGGTTCTTGAGTTGTTCGGAGAAGACGCGGTCGAAGCCCTCGTCGTTGCCCCAGGCCAGGATGTAGGGGGTGTTGTCGGTGAGGCTGATGACGCGGAGCCGCTTCTTGGCGTCGTTGTCGAAGTCCTCGCGCTGCAGCGTCCCCTTGCCGAGGTCCTCGCAGAAATGGGAGGCGTTGGAGCCCGAGCCGCCGTTGCCGATGATGAAGACGGTCCGACCGTGCTGGTAGCAGCGGAAGATCTCGTCGGCGAGGGTTTCGACCTGATGGGGATCGACGCGGAGGAGTTCCTCCCCAACGCGTTTGAAGAAGGAGGGGACGTTGAGCGTGACGCCGAGCATGTTCTTTTCCTCAGAGAAACGGTGTCCCTTTATGATAGCGGGAGAAAGCGGCGGCTTCCTTGCGGAGATGGGGCGGGGAGAATAAAGTAGTGACGGGTTTTGCATCCAAAAGGGAGGGCTTTCATGAATCGCACGTGGAATCGAGCCCCGTGGCGGGCCGGGATCGGGCTGGGCCTTCTGGCCGGGGCCATCCTGACGGCGCCAGCCTGGGCGGGAGGAACGAAAGTGAAGGAAGGGGACAAGGCGCCGGACATCGACCTGCCGGCGACGCAGATCGGCAGTGTCTTTCCGGACAAGAAGGACGCCAAGACGCTGCGCTTGAGTGACTTCAAGGGGAAGAAGAACGTGGTGCTCTGGTTCTTCCCCAAAGCGCTGACCGGTGGCTGAACGGCGGAAGCGTGCGCGTTTCGCGACCGCCTCGAGCAGTTTGCTCGGCATGACACGGTTTTGATCGGCATCAGCACCGACCCGCTCTCGCAGCAGGTGAAGTTCACCGACAAGGAGAAGCTGACCTTCCCGCTCTTCGCGGACCCGGAGCAAACGGCCGCGAAGGCTTACGGCGTGATCGCCCCCGGCGCGAAGTTCGCGCAGCGGGCCACCTTCGTCATCGACAAGGATGGGAAGATCGCCAAGGTCTTCGCCCCGGTGAAGGACGCTGGGGGACATCCGCAGACGGTGCTGACTTATGTCGAAGAGAAGCTGTCGAAGAAGTGAATCAGAGCTGGCATCCAGTAAACACAATGTGTCGCATCGCCCCGGTTCGGAACCGGGGCGAATGTTTTCACAAACGGAGGTCCAACGCATCATGCGCAAGCTTGCCTGGCTGCTCGGTCTGTCGCTGTTCTGTCTCTGGGGCGTCGCCGCCCCTGCCGGCGACAAGAAGGACTTCTTCTTCAAGAACGGCGACCGCGTCGTCGTCATGGGAGACAGCATCACTGAGCAGCACCTCTACAGCAATTACCTGGAAATGTGGACCGTCACCCGTTTTCCGACATGGAAGCTAACCCTCCGCAACGTCGGCATCGGCGGCGATACCTCCGGCGGCGGGAACGGCCGCTTCAAGCGCGACGTCCTCGCCCACGACGCCACCGCGCTCACCGTCGACTTCGGCATGAACGACGGCCGCTACAACCTCGGCGCCTTCGATGAAAAAGCGTTCGCCGTCTACATGAAGGGCCTGCAGGGCATTGCCGACCAGGCCAGGGCCGCGAAGGTTCGCGTCGCCTGGATCACGCCGCAGCCCGTCGAGCACAATCCCGGAGCCAAGGGCGAACTATACAACAACACGCTCGAGAAGTTCTCCGAGGGCGTCAAGACGACCGCGGACAAGAACGGCGGCCTCTTCGTCGACCAGTTCCACCCATACTGGGCCGTCATCAAGAAGGCGCGCGACAACGGCGAAAAAGGCCGCATCACCGCCGGCGACGCGGTACATCCCGGACCGCCCGGCCAGGTCGTCATGGCCGCGTCGATTCTCAAAGGCCTGGGGTTCCCCACCCTCGTCTCCAGCGCCGTCATCGCCGATGGCAAGGCCGTGGACGCCACGAACTGCGTCATCACCGCCGTCAAGGCGTCGGCGGAGGGGGTCGAGTTCACCCGGCTTGACGCCGCGCTCCCCTTCTTCCCCGAGGAGGCCAAGGGCATCCTGAAGTTCAGCCCCGTCCTCACCGACATGAACCAGCTCGATCTCAAGGTCACCGGCCTCAAGAGCGGCAAGTACGACGTGGCGCTCGACGGCAAGGTCATCGGCACGTACCCATCCGGGGACCTCGCCAAGGGGGTCAACCTCGCCGAAGGCGCGCTCAAGGCCGGCCCCATCGCCGATCAGGTGAAGGGGGTGCGCAAAGCGGTCGAAGACAAGAACCGCTACTTCCACGACAAGATCTTTCGCGGTGTCCTCCTCGCCGGCTCCAAGAGTCCCGACTTCAAGGGCGCGACCGGCAAGGACCTGGAAGCCAGGCGCAAGGAGCTCTACGACGAGCGCATGAAGGAAATGCCTGCCAAGGACGAGGCGGTGCGAGCGGCCCTGACGCCGCGCGCCTATGTGGTCAGCATCCGCCTGGCGAAGTCTGAGAAGTGATCCGCCACGCTTCGCGGCAGAAAGGTTCTCTCGCAAAGGCGCAAGGATGCAAAGAGTTCAGGAGCGGACACCAGGATGACCGGGCGGTCGTCTCTTGTGCTCCTTTGCGACCTTTGCGTCTTTGCGAGAGACTGTTTCCTTTTCCATGTCCCCTCTCATCATCTCGCGCCGCGATATCCGCCGCTTCGGCAAGGGCGCCGCGCTCGGCGTACTCTGGCGACAATGGCGGGCCGAGCGGCGGCTTGCCCGCGCCGGCGTTCATTTCCGCGACACCGACCCGGCCCAGGTCGCCGCCGCCTATGCCGCCATGAGCGAGGCCGACTACGAAGCGATCAATGCCCGCCAGGACTGGGCCAACTGGCGCACCATCCCGCGCGCCCTCTCTGGCCATGTCCCCGACCGCCCGCTCCGCATTTTGGACCTCGGCTGCGGCGCCGGCGGCTCCGCCGCCGTCCTCGCCTTCTATGCCCCGCCCGGCTCCCATGTCACCGGCTACGAGATCGCCGAGCCGCTCCTCGCCTTCGCCCGCCGCCGCGCCTATCGCCGGCGTGACGGGGCGCCGGCGCAGGTCGACTTTCGCGCCCAGGGAGTGACGGAGCCGTTCCGCGACATCGCGGGCGAATTGCTGCCGGATCGCGCCGTGGACGTGGTCAACGCCAGCGGCGTTGTCGGCCATCACCTCACCGGGCCAACCATCGGGCCGCTCATCGACGAATTGAAACGCACGCTTCATGACGACGGCGCCGCCATGCTGGATGTCGGCCCGACGCTCGGTCAGAAGGAGCTGACCGCCGTGATGCAGGCCGCCGGCTTCGTCGCGCTGGGCCGTTACCGCAGCTGGTTCGGCGACCCGACCGGCCAGGTCGTCTTTCGGCGTGCGTCTGCCTCGAGCGGGGGTCAGGGATAGAATCCCACCATGAACCGAGTCATCGTCGAAGGCCGGCTGGCGGATATAGACGGCGTCCGCCATGGCCAGGTCGTCATCGAAAACGGCGTCATCCAGGCGGTCGGATCGAGGCTGGGTCCGGCCGACCACGTTCTCGGCGAGTCCTGCCTCGTGTTCGCCGGCATGGGGGACGTGCATATCCACGCCCGCGAGGACGCCACCGGCACGGAGAACTACAAGGAGACGTTCGCGACCGCCGCCGCCGCCGCGCTGCACGGCGGCGTTGTCCACGTCGCCGACATGCCCAACAATCACGACGCTCCCGTCGACGACGCGTCCTACGAGCGCAAAGAACATCTCCTGATCGGCCAACATCTGCCGGTCACCTTCACCCTCTACGGCGGCATCGGGCCCGATACCCGCCCGCTCCGGCGCAACGTCCCCTACAAGGCGTACATGGGCCCGAGCGTCGGCCAGCTGTTCTTCTCGTCGCTGGAGGATCTCGATCGCACGCTCGCCCATTATCGCGGCCGCAACGTCAGCTTCCATTGCGAGGACCCGATCCTGCTCGAAAAGCACAAGGGGGCGCTCACGCACGAGACGCGCCGACCGCCCGAGTGCGAGCTGAGCGCGACCCGTTTCGCCCTGGCGCTGGTCGAGAAATACGGCCTCACCGGGAAGCTATGCCATTACTCGGTGGGCGAAGGACTGCCGCTCATCCGCGCCGCCAAGGCGAAGGGCTTGCCGGTGACCGCGGAGGTGACGCCGCACCATGTCTTCTTCGACACCGCGATGCTGACGGACGCCAACCGTCCCTGGATGCAGATGAACCCGCCGCTGCGCTCGCGAGGGGACCGCGAAGCCATGCTCGAAGCGCTGCGCGACGGCACGTGCGACTACCTCGCCACCGATCACGCGCCCCACACGATCGCAGAGAAGCAGAAGGGGATCTCCGGACAGCCGCACCTCGACACTTTCGGCCCGTTCGCGACCTGGCTCATCGTCGAGCAAGGCTTCACGCCCGAGCGCGTCGCCGCCATCTGCTCGGCGAATCCGGGGAGCTTCGTCAATCCATACCAGAAGGAGCGACACGGCAGACTGCTTCCGGGCTATGTCGGCTCGCTCACCGTCCTGGACCTGAAGCGGCCGACGACCGTGCGCCGCGAAGACCTGAAGACGAAATGCGGCTGGATCCCGTTCGAGGGGATGACCTTCCCCGGCAGCGTGGCGGCGGTTTTTCGGCGTGGGACATTGTGTCGCCAGCTATGAGGATGCGCCGGTCCCCCGAGCCTTTTCCTCAACCCATGCGCGCAATTCGCCGCGCACGGGCGCCGGGCAAGGCTTGGCATAGTCAAGTCGCCGGGCGTAACGGCCGTGTTCGTAGGTCGTTGTGAACACCTCGGCTAGGTTGATCCGTACGTCCTTGTCTGGATCGCGCAGCGGTACGGGCAACGTCGGCAACGTATCTCTCAGCGTCCAGGAATAGACCTTGCAATTCGGGCGTTCCTCCGCCCTGGATAGCAAATAGAAGTAATCGGCGTCCGGAAGCGGCCGGGCGAACGGTACGCGTTTGCCTCCGAGAAGCAGATCGAGTTCGACGACGTGCACGTTCTGATGTAAGAGCGCGTTTCTCTTGCTCAAATACTCTGCTCGACCGGGGTTCTCCTTGTTGGCCGGAGAAAGGAGTTCCAGAACCGCAACGAGCGAGCGCTCGGGCCGTTTAAGGATCTCGATGTAAGCTTCGCGCGGACCGTCCAAGAGCAACAATGGAATGTTCGTCGGTTCGAGCGTCGCCGTGGCGCCCCGTTGAGGCGCCGCGGCCTGCCGCTCGATATCCGACAGGGCAAGATCCGGGTAGATCAGCCGGCGCGCATCGGGGTCGTGCTCGACGAGATAGACACGTTCGCCGACTGTCGCCTCGTAGTCCTGAGGCAGCACGTCGTCCAGCGCTTCCTGCCAGTAGTTGATGAACTTATGGTGGAAGCCGGCCCAGAAGGCGGGGTCTTCCAGATAAGGATCCATGCCGGGGAACGGGCTGCGCATGCTTCCACCTCCAGTCGAACCTTCATGGCTCATCATACAACGACCAGCAACCGCCGCGCTACGAAACGAGGCGGAAGAACAGCTCCTCCGTATCCTCCTCGCCGTGCTGTGCTCGCAGTTCCTTGAGGGTCCCGAGGGCCCGGATCTGTCCCTTGCCGATGACGGCGACGCGGTCGCACAGTTTCTCGACCTCGCGCATGATGTGGGTCGAGAAGATGACGCACTTGCCCAGGTCGCGCAGCCGTTTGATGTTGTCGGTCACGGAGCGGGCCACCAGCACGTCGAGGCCGGCAGTCGGCTCGTCGAAGATGAGGACGGGCGGATCGTGGATGATGGCGCGCGCGATCGAGACCTTTTGGCGCATGCCGGTCGACATCTTGGCGCCGAGGACGTCGCGGAAGTCGTTCATCTGCAGGGCCGCGAAGACCTCCTCCAGGCGTTGGCGCAGCCGCTCGGGTTCCATGGCGTAGAGGGCCCCGAAGTAGCTCACCATCTCCCACGCCGACATGCGGTCGTAGATCGCCGTGTTGTTGGAGAGGAAGCCGATGCTGTTGCGCACCTGCGCCGGCTGGTCCACGACGTCGTAGCCCGCGATCGTCGCCGTGCCGCTCGTCGGCTTGAGGACCGTGCAGAGGATGCGCATGGTGGTCGTTTTGCCGGCGCCGTTGGGGCCGAGTAGGCCGAAGACCTCGCCGGCGCGCGCCTCGAAGGTGACGTGATCGACCGCCAGCACCTGGCCGCGGCGCAGATCGCGAAAAGACTTGCACAGGTTGTCGACCTTGATCATGGGCTTGGAGCAGGCGTTGGCCTGCCATCCGTTGTGCTCTGGTTGCCTGCCGCTTGGCGCTCGGGTAGGATCAGCTTAACAGGTGGGAATCAGCGATGGCTCGAACGCGGCCCCTCTACCTCGTGGTTTGCCTTGCCTTGGCGGCGCCGCTACCGCTGAGCGCCCAGCCGCGTTCCGGGCGGTTCGACGACGACCGTTTCCGCTACAAGCCGGTCCCGTTCGACGGCAAGGATATCGAAGCCCTTTTCAAGAATCAGCTCGAGCACGCCCGCGATCTCGACCTGGCCCGCAAACTGCTCGAGCAGTTCAAGAGCAGCAAGATCGCGCTGCCGGCCAAGCTCGACATCAACGATCCCGCCCTCGCCGAACGCCTCAAGCCTATCTTGAAAGGGCTGGACGTCAAGAAATCCCTCAAAGACCTTTCCCTCGACGAGCTCAAAGGCCTCAAAGAGCGGCTGGAGAAGCTTTTGCCCGAGAACGCCCATGTTCCGGGGGCCGATAGCGGCGATGCCAAGGTCGGGGCCGCGCCGGGCGAGCCTTCGGCCCTGTCTATTCCCGAGGGAGAAGCGGCGCCCGACTCCTGGTTGACGCAGGACGGGCTGGTGAAAAAACTCAAGGACTGGATCGAGGATCTGGACCAGACCGAAGTCGGGCGCTGGCTCAAGGAATCGCCCGGCTGGCAAGATGCGCTGGCTGAGCTGCACGGCCAGATCGCCAAGGGCGGCTCCCTCGATCTTCCCGACTTCAGCTTCCTCGAGAAGGGCTGGAGCGGCCTTTCCTCCTTGCCCCGGCCGAGCCTGCCAACCCTGCGCTTGCCGCGCATTCAACTCCGCGGCTTCGCGCCCCCCAGCTTCGGCCCGCCGGGCGCCGCCGACCTTTCCAAGCTGCTCACCGCCGCCCTCTGGACCGCGCTTGCCGCGTTCGTTCTGGCCGTCGCCTACCAAATCGCGCGGCGCTGGAGGAAGCGGACGCCAACCGCCGCGGTCGGCCTGGGGCCCTGGCCCGTCAACCCCGCCGCCGTCGCCACGCGTGCCGAGTTGCGGCTGGCCTTCGATTACCTCGCCTTGCTCACCCTCGGGCCGCCGGCCCGCTTTTGGAACCACCGCCGCATCGCCCGCGCCTTGGAAAAGACAGCCACGGCAGCCGGGGCGGATGCGGTGCAAGGTCTCGCCGCGCTTTATGAGGAGGCGCGCTACACCGACGGGCCGGAAGCGCTCACGCCCGAGCAGAGCGCCCGGGCCCGCGCCAGCCTCGTGCAACTGGCCGGCCCTTGATCTTCACCGTTCAGGCGACAAAAAAAACCGCGCCGACCAAGGCGCGGTTCGTGAAAGTGGCGACCGCCTACTCGCGGAACTTCGAGTGGCAGGCGTTGCAGGCGTCGTTGACCAGCTTGGCCGCCGTCTTGATCTCGGCGGCGCCCTTGGCCTTGGCGGCGGCGGCGAGCTTCAGCGACCCATCGCGCATCCGCTCGGCCAGCTCCTGCCATTCCTTCTTCGTCTTGCCTTTCTTGCCGAAGTCCTTGTTGTTGAAGCTGTGCGTCACCTCGGCGACAGCGGCGCTGATGTAGGAAAGGTCCTCGATCGCCTTGGCCTGCTTGCCGAGCGCCGTCGCGGTGATGCCGTCGCGGGCCAGGCCGTTGATGTAAAGCTCGATGCCGTCGGGCGTGATGGCGCCCGGGGTATCGCCGACGCCGAAGCCGCCGCGCTTGCGCGGCTTGAAGCCGTGCATGATGCCTTCGATCGAGTCGACCTTCTTGCCCATGTCGGCCGCCTTCTTGAGGCCCGCGTCCTTGTCGGTCTTGATGGCGGCCGCGAACTCCAGGATCTTTTTCTGCTGCGCCTTCTCATCGTCTCCCGCCCGGCTTGGTCCGGCCAAGAACGCCAGCGCCGCGAGCGCCGCCAACGTCCCACCCACCAACCACGCACGCATTCCCATGTCGAGTCTCCCATTCATCGGTGAAAACCAAGAGGTTGTTCTTCCCTCCGATTTTCCCGGCCGGGGCATGATCGGGCGCCCGGACCGGGCATCCATCCATCACCTAAACGTACTGTAAAAAAAAGGTCTCGCCCATCATTTTTTCGCGGGCGGCGGCCCCGCGACCGGCAGGGCGCCGAAGACGACACGCTCATCCCTCATCAGGAAGCGGACAATCAGCTCACGCTCGTAATCGGTCAGCGCGATCACCTTGTCCTTCGGGAAATCCGGATAAAGCTCGCTGAACTCGTCCAGGCGGAACTTGCCCGCCGGCGTATCGGCGGCTGGACGGAACGCCGGCATCGTGTTGCGAACGGTCTTGCCCCGGTCGGGATAGCGGCTGCGATGCGTCGGCGCCAGGATCATCGTGTGGATCCAGTCCTGCGAGCCGTAGCCGGTGAAGTCCGGCCCCTTGCGGCCGCCCGCGACGACGTCGTCGATATTGTGGCAGGTCTTGCAGTTTTCCTTGTAAGCGGCCATGCCTTTTTCCCAGCGGGCGGCGAAAGCCGTGTCGGCCTTGAGCTTCTCCTTGCGCGCATCCGGGTCGAGCGCCTGGCTCGCGAGAAACCAGGCGATGTCATCGAAGCTCTGGTCCTGTTCCTTTTTCTGCGCGGCGTTCATCGCCTCACGGCCTTCGTCGACCCCCTCGCGCCACTCCACCATCTCCTTGAGACGGGGCGTGTGCCCGAAGTATTTCGGGTCCTTGGGGTTCTCGAGCAGCCCGCGGATCCAGGCCTCGGTCGCATAACCCGTGAGGTCGGACGCTTTCGCCTCGCTTTTCTTCCCCGCCTTCTTGTCCGTCGCCTCGCCGGGTTCCTTGAAGTCGTAGGCATGGCAGGCGGCGCAGTGCAGCTTGAACAGCTTCTTGCCGGCGATGAGCGGGTTGCTCCGCACGAGGAAGCGGGCCCCCTCGGCGGGGATTCCGTGCGCCGCCGCCTGCACGGCGAGCCGGGCCTCCTCTTCGGCGCCCTTGAGCCGCTCGCGGAACTTCTTGGCGTTCTCCGAGCCGCCGAGGCCGCCGATGAGCGGGTCGGGCGAATCGTCGGCGATGGCGAGGAAGGTCAGAGCCGCCGCCCCGATGAGCATGCCGAGGACGACCAGGACGCCGAGGATGTGCCCGAACGGGCGCATCCGCCCATAGCCCAGCAGCGGCAAGAGGAACAGCGCCAATCCCAGACCCGCCGGAATGATGACGGTGCCGATGATTTCCTGGTCCCCCTTGAAGTACTTGAGGAGCTGGAACAACGACAGGAAATACCATTCGGGGCGGGCCGGATACTCCTCGGTCATGCGATCGGCCGGCGCGTCGAGATTGGCGCCGAGACCGCGCTGGCCCGCCTTGGCCCAGTACTCATAGAGGCCCGGCTCCTCGGCCGGGACCGCTGTTTCCAGCTTGTGGCCATGCTCGGAGAAGACGACCAGCGACAGCATGATCGCGAAGATCCAGAGGCAGACGACCAGGTCGCGAAACGCCTGATCGGGCCAGAAGTGCCCCATGGCCTCCGGCTTGTCGAACAGGCGGGTGACGGCGAAGTAGACAAACAGGCCACCCATCAGCACGCAGCTCACCTTCGGAACGCCGAGGTACCAGGCGCCGCCGCCGACCGCCAGCGCGATCACGAGGTCGCGAACGATGAGGATGACGGTCGCCGCCGTGCTCCTGGGCTCGAGGGCGCGCTCCGGGTTCTCGAGCGCGGCTTTCGGAGCGGTGACGCCGTGGCGGCGGAAGGCGGCCAGGTGCAGGACGACGAAGAGGATCAGCAGCGGCGGCAGGATGCCCACGTGCAGCGAGAAGAAGTGGGTGAGCGTCGCGTTGCCGTATTCCGGACCGCCCACGAGGACCTTCTGGACGAAAGGTCCGATCAGGGGCAGGTTGCCGATGATGTTGGTCGCGACCTGGGTGGCGTAGTAACCCTTCTGGTCCCAGGGGAGGAGGTAGCCCGTCAGACTGAGCGCCAGGACGAGTCCGAAGAGGGCGAGGCCGAGCCACCAGTTGACCTCGCGCGGCGGCAGATGGGCGCCGGCGATGACGACCTGGAGCATGTGCAGGCCGAGGAGGACGACCATGGTCTGCGAGCCGAAGTGGTGCAGGCCGCGGATGAGCCAGCCGAAGTCCATCTCGTACTGGATGTAGTAGACGCTGCCCCAGGCGTCGGTGTCGCCGGGGACGTAGGCGGTCATGAGGAGGATGCCGGTGACGAGCTGGATCGAGAAGACGAAGGCGAGGGTGCTGCCCCAGACGTAGCGCCACTTGGCGCCTCCGGGAATATGCTCGAGCAGCAGCGCGTCGCGCAGCTTGCGGTAGCCGGTGCGGTGATCGAGCCAGTCGAGGAGCTTGCCCACGGCGATTCCCCTTGTGATTGCCAGTGCCGTTATCGAAGGACTTTCGGATTCCAGATTGAGATTGCACTTGCGGAATCGCTCTCGAATCGCAACCACAATCAACAATCTGCAATCAAAAACCTCCAATCACGCCTACGTCTTCTCGATCTTTTCCTTCTCCAACTGACGGAAGTTCACGTAGCGCACCAGGAGCTTGTCCGCGTTGGCCGGGTCGATCTGCCAGTCGAGCGTGTCCATGCCGCGCGGTGGGGGATTGGGCTCGACGGCCGAGCGGGCGCCGTTGAGATCGAATTGCCCGTTGTGGCAGGGGCAGGAGAAGCCGGTGGGAGCGCCCCCCTCGACCTTCATGTTCACGGAGCAGCCGAGGTGCGGGCAGACCGTGGTCATCACCACCATGTCCGGATCGTCCTTCTTCGCCGGGTCGGGACGCGTGACGTCCTTGAGCTTCACGACCCAGACACGGCCGATGACGTCGGTGGGGTGCAGGGTCCAGGCGTCGCGGCGCACGTCGCGGATGAAGCCCTGCTTGGGCTGCCCCTGCTGGAGGTCGGCGATCTTGATGCCGTCGACAAGGCGGAAATCCCCCTTGGCGCCGCCGCGATGGCGCGGATCGATGAGGTAGGCGATGGCGGGGAAGCCGAGGATTGCCGTGAAGACGGCGCCCAGGCCGAAGATGGCCCATCTGAGCAAGGAGCGGCGATTGTGTTCCGCCATGGCGAGACTCCGTGAAGGGGGGCCGAACTCTTCGCGGCCCACCTGTGGGAAAGTAGCACGGTCCTTCATCCGCGCCGGCCAAGTCCACCATCTAGAGAAAGCGAAGGCGGGGTGCTTTTCATGCCACGAACCGGGAAAGACGCCGCGATGGGTGGGAGCCGTCGCCGGCCGCTTCCGGGTAAAGGTAGGTATGGATTATGGTAGCGGAGAGGGTTTTCTTGTCAAATGGCGGCACGGCGGAGGAAGCGACGGAGATTGCTTGGCCGAACCCTCGCCCCGTGGGTACGATGCGCCAGGAGCGGTCTCCAGCGCGAATGCAGGGATGTGCGCGCATGCGAGGCCCGGTTCCATCCCGGAGCGTCTGGATGTCCTCCGCCGCCAGCTTTCTCGAAGCGCGCGATCTTCTGCTCGCCCACCGCGACGACTATCAGGCGGCCTACGCCGGCTTCCGCTGGCCCGAAGCGCAACCCTTCAACTGGGGACTCGACTACTTCGACCCGATGGCACGCGGCAACGAGCGGCCGGCGCTCTGGATCGTCGACGAAGCGGGAGACGAGACCCGGCTCTCCTTCGGCCAGCTCAGCGAACGTTCCAATCGGGTCGCGAACTACCTGCGCGGACTCGGCGCCCGCGCCGGCGATCGGCTGCTCACGCTCCTGCCCAACGTGGCCCCCCTGTGGGAGGTGACGCTGGCCTGTCTCAAGCTGGGCGCCGTCGTCAGCCCGGCCGCGACCCTCCTCACCGCCGCCGATCTGCTCGAGCGCGTGGAGCGGGGCGGCATCCGTTACGTCGTTACCGACACGGCGGGCCTGGAGCGCTGCGCGGGCCTGCCGGCAGCCGTGACGCGCATCGTGGCCGGGGCGCCGCCCGGCCCGCACGCTCAGCCCTATGACGTGGCGCAGGGCTGTTCTGGTGTCTTCGTTCCGGACGGCCCGACGGCGCCCGACCAGCCCTTTCTCCTTTACTTCACCTCGGGCACGACCGCCAAGCCGAAGATGGTGCTGCACACGCAACGCAGCTATCCGATCGGGCATTTATCGACGATGTACTGGATCGGCCTCAGACCCGGAGACGTCCACTGGAACATCAGCTCGCCCGGTTGGGCCAAGCACGCCTGGAGCTCGTTCTTCGCTCCCTGGAACGCCGCGGCGACCGTGTTCATCTTCAACCAGACACGCTTCGATGCCGGACGGGCGCTCGCCGCCCTGGCCCGCTATCCGGTGACAACGCTCTGCGCCCCGCCCACAGTCTGGCGCATGCTCATCCTCGAAGACCTGGCGGCCCATCCCGTGCGGCTGCGTGAGGCCGTCAGCGCCGGCGAGCCGCTCAACCCCGAAATCATCGAACGTGTCCGGCAGGCCTGGGGCGTGACGCTCCGCGATGGCTACGGGCAAACGGAGACCACCGCCCTCGTCGGCAACACGCCGGGACAGCCCGTCAAACCCGGCGCCATGGGCCGGCCCCTTCCCGGTTACCACGTGCAACTGCTCGATAGCGACGACAATCCCGGCGCGGAAGGGGAGGTCGCCGTGGCGCTCCAGCCGCGCCCGGCCGGTCTCATGCAGTGCTATCTCGATAACGCCGAGCGTTCGGCGGACCTGCTCGGCGGCGCGTACTACCGCGCCGCGGACGTCGCCCGCCGCGACGAGGACGGTTATCTGTGGTACGTGGGCCGGGCCGACGACGTCTTCAAGAGCTCGGATTATCGCATCAGCCCGTTCGAGATCGAGAGCGCCCTGCTCGAGCATGAGGCGGTTGCCGAGGCCGCCGTCGTTCCCAGCCCGGACGCGCTGCGGCTCGCCGTGCCCAAGGCGTTCATCGTGCTCCGGCCGGGCGTCGCGGCCGGCCTCGCGCCGGCGCGCTCGCTCTTCGCTTTCGTCCGGCAGCGGCTGGCGCCGTATCAGCGCGTGCGGCGGATCGAGTTCGGCGAGCTGCCCAAGACGCTGTCCGGGAAGATCCGCCGCGTCGAGCTGCGCCGGCGCGAAGCGGAGCGTGGCGCCGCCCGCTTCGCGAACGAGTTCTGGGAAGAGGACGTCGCGCCCTCCTGAGACTGATTAAGCGATCACCGTCCCCTGCTTGTCGACGACCGGATTGGTCTTGTACCAGGCGAGCGTCTCCTCCATCGCGTCCTGGAACGAATAGCGCGGCAGCCAGCCCAGCTCGAGCTTGGCCTTCTCGATCGAGAAATCGAGGTTGAGGGCCATGAACTTGAAGCGGGAGAAGTTGAACAGCGGCGGATCTTTGCGGCCGCGCAGCCTGGCCCATTTCTCCGCGCACCAGGTGACCAGCCAGGCGATCCAGTACGGAGGGGTGCGCGTGGGCCGCGGCAGGCCCATGCTGTCGGCGATGGTTTCGATGAAGCGGCGCTTGCTCACGTGTTCGCCGTCGGTGAGGTTGTAGATCTGGCCGACGGCGTTCTCGCTGTCGATGGCGGCAAGGACGGCGTCGACGAGGTTGCCGATGAAAACGGTGTTGAGCGCCTGGCCGCCGCCGCCGGGATAGCGGAGCCAGCCCGTCTTGAGGTGCTGGATGATGCGTGGCAACACGACCTTGTCGCGCGGGCCGTAAACGAAGCCGGGCCGGAGGATGACGACGGGGACGCCGAAATCGCGGTAGTAGCTCATGGCGAGTTGCTCGGCCTCGACCTTGGACTGCGAGTAGCCGTCGCGGTGCTTCCTGGGAAGCGGGACGGTCTCGTCGCTGCCGTAGTGGTGTTTGGCGGCGTAGACGCCGAGGCTGCTCATGTGGAGGAAGCGCGACAGCGCCTGTCCTTTCGCCGCTTCGAGCAGCACGCGCAGGCATTCGACGTTCACCTTGCGATATTCGTCGACCGGTCCCCAGTCGCCGACCTTCGCGGCGCAGTGGATAACGACCTCGACGTCCTCGAACGCCTGGCGGACGAGGGCGGCGTCGCTCAGCTCGCCGCGCAGCACACGGGCGCCGAGCTGCTCCAGGAAGGATGCGTCGGCGGCGGGGCGGACGATGGCCGTGATGTCCTTGCCGCGGCGGGCGCAGGTTTCGGCGACGTGCCCGCCGACGAAGCCCGAGCCGCCGGTGATCAGATAACGCATCAGGGCAGCTCTTTGACGCGGATGTTCCGGTAGCGCACGAACTCCTTCGTGTGATCGCCGCCGCCGTGGACCTGCAGGGCGATGTGCCCGTCGTCCGGATGGCGCACCTTGCCCTCTTCCTTGAAGTCCGTGAACTTGACGCCGTTGATCCAGGCCTGGATGTGCGGCGGGTTGCCCTCGATGCGTGCCCTGAGCGTGTTCCACGAGCCGTGCTTCCAGAGCTTGGGCCAGTCCTCGACCTTGATGGGGAGCGGGAAGGTCGCCGCCTTCTTGTTCTCGACGATCTTGCTCGGGTCGCCGAGGAAATCGAAGTTGCGGACGTGCGGCACGCCACCCAGGCCCCGGCCTTCGCCGTAGACGCCCATGAGGTTGCCCCCCTTGTAGTAGTCGATCATGCACTGGTACGCCGTGCCGTCCAGGGTGCTGCGCAGGAACAGTCCGCTGTCCGGGCCGAAATCGTTGTTCATCTCCAGGGCGACCTCGAAGTTCTTGTACTTCTTCTTGGTGGCGATGATGCCGCCGTTGCCCGGCACGTCCTGGCTGCCGATGATGGCGCCGTCCACGACCACCCATTTGCCGCCGGTCGTGTTCTTGCTCTTGGCGCTGTGGCCGCTCTTGGCGGAGATCGTCCAGCCGTCGAGGTCTTTGCCGTTGAAGAGCGGGACGAATCCCTCTTCCTTGGCCTCTTTCTTCTCCCCGGCGGGAAGAGAGGCGAGGCCGCAGAGAGCGAAGAGAGTGAGACAGAGAAGCGTTCGCATGGGTGCACTCCGAGATAGATGTCCCGACGGACACACTATTCTGTTCTATGGCTCTCGACGTTTTAAGCGTCTGTCGGGTGCCTGGCCAGCCGCCGCGCTCGGTGCGGGCCGGCTCGACCCTCACGACATTGACAAAGCGCGCCTGGCCGGCATAATCACCATCGCCTGAGCAAACCGGGCTCCTTGGTGAAACGCCGCCCTGATGCGCAACCGGAAGATCATCGCCGTCGCATGCCTCCTGGCCCTCGGGAGCGCCAGCGCGCTCTGGCTCGTCCGCGCCTGGTCGCGCTCGGCTGAGCGGCAAGAGGCGCTGCGGCTGGCCGAGCAGCGCAAGTACAAGGAAGCGCTGCCCGGCCTGAAGCAAGCGCTGGACCGCGACCCGGGGGACGTCGAAACCCTGGAGACGCTCACCGAGTGCCTGATCAAGACGGGAGCGTTGCGCACCGAGGTGCTGCCTTACCTGGCCCGCCTGTGTGAGCTGAAGAAAGACGATCCCGTGCCCTACCTCCTGCGCATGGACGCACTGGTCGCGCTGGGCCGTTCCGCCGAGGCCCTGCGCGACGCGCAGCGCGCGTGCTCGAGTTGACCCCTCATGACAAAAGTGCTCGATGGCCGCCAACCTTCTCCACGAGGCGGGCCGCTATGAGGAAAAGCGCGCAAGCGCCTGTCGCGAATTGCTCGACTCAGCCGGCTCGCCGCGTCCTGACGTGTTGACGTAGCTGCTGGCGCAGAGCCGGATCGGCCAGGGAGATTTCGAAGCCGCCGCCCGGACCCTGGACGAGGTCGTGCGCGGTCAGCCCGACTTCGAGCCGGCGCTACTGGCGCAGGCGGTGCTGCGCTTCAAGCAAGGCAAGCTCGACGACGCGATCGCGGCCCTCAGCGGTCTGGCACGCCGCTCCAACCCCGAGACCCGACAGGCGGCGCTGTACTACCTGGCGATGTCGCTCAACCAGGCGGGGCGGACCAAGGAAGCGCAAGTCGCTTTTGAACGCCTGGCGAGCGATCAGCGCGCGACCCGCTTTCGCACCGACGCGTCGCAACTGCCGGACGACCGCGACTTGCAGGTTCGCGCCGCCCGGGCCTTGCTCGATGCCGACTACGAGGCGGACGCCGTCAAGGTCCTCGAAGACGCGACGGCACGTCTGGGCCCCTGGCCCGCCGCGTTGACGCTGCTCGCGGAGTGCTTCGATCGCCAAGGGAAGAAAGACCGCGCCGACGAGGTGCGCCGCCGCCTGTCCGGCTCCTGACCGCTTGGAGAAGCAATGTCGCGTCGTGTTGGCTTGATCGGGGTCCCCCTCGCCTTGCTCGGCGCTCTTGCCGCCCTGTGGCTGCTCGAAGTCTGGCCCTTCCAGCGTGCCTCCCCAGAAGCCGAGCGCCCCAAGCCGGGTCAGGTCTGGTTCGAGGACGCCACGCCCGCTTCCGGCATCACGTTTCGTCATGTCGACCCCGCGACTCCCTTACACCTGATCCAGGAGACCATGGGCAGCGGACTCGCCTGGATCGACTACGACGGCGACGGCTGGCCCGACCTGTTCTGTGTCCAGGCGGCGCCCGTCGACTCCGATACCGCCCCTCCGCTGGCGCGCCTCTATCGCAACAACGGCGACGGGACCTTTCGCGACGTCACCGACGAGGTCGGCCTCCGCTGCCAGGGCTTCGGCATGGGCTGCGCCGTCGGCGACTTCGACAACGACGGCTTCGATGACCTCGTCGTCACCTTCCTCTCCCCCTCGATGGGGGAGGGCCGGGGCGGGGGCGGCGGCATTCGCCTCTTCCATAACCAGCCGGGCCCGAAGGGAGGGCGGCGCTTCGTCGACATCACCGAACGCTCCGGCCTCGTGAATCCCCACTGGGGAACGAGCTGCGCCTGGGGCGACATCGACGGCGATGGTCTGCTCGACCTTTATGTCTGCAACTACGTCGAGATCGATTCCAGGAAGCCGCTCATCTGCAAGGACAAGAACAAGGGGCTCTACTTCCAGTGCTCGCCGACCGCCTATCCCCTCGCCTCCCATCGGCTGTTCCGCAACAAGGGGGATGGCCGCTTCGAGGACATCAGCGACGCCTCCGGCGTCAGCAAGGCCCCGCTCGCCCCCGGCCTCGGCGTCGTCATGATCGACCTCGACGACGACGGCCTCCTCGACATCTTCGTCGCCAACGACATGCATCCCGCCTACCTGTTCCATAACCAGGGGAACGGCAAGTTCGTCGAGAAAGCCCTCCTGAGCGGCTGCGCCCTCGGACCCCACGGCGGCCGCATCGCCGGCATGGGCATCGTCGCCGCCGACCTCGACGGCAGCGGTCGCGCCTCCCTTTACATCACCAACTTTCAGAACGAGCCCAATGTCGTCTTCCTCAACCGCGGCAAGCTGCGTTTTGAAGAAGCCTCGACGGAAACCCGGCTCGGCCCCCCCAGCCTCTCCAGGCTCAGCTTCGGCGCCGTCCTGCTCGACGCCAACCTCGACGGGATCTCCGACCTCGCGGTGGTGAGCGGGCACGTCCATCGCACGGCGCCGGACCTGTTCGGCGTCCCCTACGCTCAGGAGGCGCAACTATTCCTCGGCGAAGGGAAGGGCGTCTACCGCGACGTGTCGGCACAGACCGGACCCGACTTCCTCAAGCCACGCGTCGGCCGCGGCCTGGCCTGCGCCGATTTCAACAACGATGGCCTCCCGGACCTCGCGGTCAGCGGCGTCGGCGAGCCCCTCCTGCTCCTGCGCAACGCGACCAGAACCGACAACGCCTGGATCAGCCTGGAAATCATCGGCGACGGCAAGAAGAGCAATCGCAACGCCATCGGCGCCAGGGTGACCGTCGAAGCCGGCGGCAAAACGCAGGTCCATTTCGTCAGCGGCGGCGGCAGCTATTTGAGCGCCGGCGACCGCCGCCTCCTGATCGGCCTTGGCCCCGCGGAAAAGGCGGAGCGCGTCATCGTTCGCTATCCTTCCGGCGCCACCCAAACCTACCCGAACCTCGCGGCTCGACATCGGTGGCGTTTGATCGAAGGCAAGGAAAAGGCGGAGGAAAGCAGACCTGCGGGGAGATAGGTTCGGGAACGGGGGACGCGGCCGGGCCGGAGGCCGCGCCTGGGAGCGAGCGTGCGTGACGGCGTTCGACGTGGAGACGGGGTGTCAACGGGCCATGCGCAGGGTTGCGGGCTGGGAGGCGATGACGCCGAGCTTCTTGGTATCCGATTGCATTTCCTGGACGATGCGCTGCTGAATGGCGATGAAGGCGCGGGCCATGTCGGGGTCGAACTGCTTGCCGGCCTGTTTCCTGACCTCTTCGAACGCGACCTCGTGCGGCATGCCGGCGCGGTAGGGGCGGTCGCTGGTCATGGCGTCGAAGGCGTCGGCGACGGCGACGATCCGGGCCAGGCGCGGGATCTGCTCTCCCTTGAGACCGTCCGGATAACCGAGCCCGTCCCAGCGCTCGTGGTGCGAGCGGACGATGGGGATGGCCGGCTGCATATCGGGGATCTGCTCGAGGATCTTGGCCCCTTTGGTGGTGTGGGACTTCATGATCTCGAACTCGGCGGTCGTGAGCTTGCCGGGCTTCTGCAGGATGTCGTCGCGGATGCCGATCTTGCCGATGTCGTGGAGCGGGGTGCCCAGCCGGACCCAGTGCAAGTCTTCCTGGGACAGCTCCAGCTCCTGACCCAGCAGGTAGGAATACTCGGTGACGCGCGCCGTGTGGTTGCCGGTGTAGCTGTCGCGCAGCTCGACGGATTGGGCCAGGACCGTGATGGTTGCGTAGAAGAGGTCGCGCTGCTTGCGCAGCAGCAGGGCCGCCTCGATGCCGGCCGAGACGTGGGCGGCCATGGCGTCGGCGAGGTGCAGATCGTCCTTGCTGAAGGGTTTCTGCATGGGGCCGCGATCCAGGTGCAGGACGCCGAGCTTGCGGCGCGGCGTGCGCAACAGGACGCACAGGACGCTGGCCATGGTCCCTTCGGCGATGCTGCGGGCGGCGGCAAGCTCCGGGTCTTCCTCGACGCTGGTGCAGAGAATCGACTCGCCGCGCGTGAAGCTGCGCTGGGCCAGGTTGTGGCTGAACCCGGGCCGCGACGGGATCTGGCTGTGGCCGCTGGCCAGGGCGCGCAGGCGCAAGGGCCCGTTGGGCGGTTCGGCGAGAACGATGGCGCCGCGCTGCGCGTCGAGGGCGCCGACGGCGTCGTTGAGGATCTGGTGCAGGAGGTCGTCTTCGCTTTCGATGTGTACCAGGTGGTGGCCGGCGCGGAGCAGGGCCTTGAGCTGCTCGCCGGGGCGGGGGCTGCTGTTGCGGTCGAAGGCGATGCCGGCGAGGGCGTCTTCCCAGGTGTTGGTGGCGGTGGCTTCGACCTGGAGACCGTCCGTTTCCGCCGGCCCGGTCCCGCTGTCGTCGTTCTCCTGTTCGCGGATGACGTCGACGACGAGCGTGATGTTACCGCAGCGGAGAATATCATGGGCCCGAACCGGCCACTCACCGGCGCCGAGGCGCTGGCCGTTCAGGAAGGTGCCGTTGGTGCTGCCGAGGTCGCGGACGCGCCAGCCCTGGGCGGTGGCGCGGATCTCGGCGTGGCGCCGGCTCACGGACGAATCATCGAGGACGATTTCCAGCGTCGCCAGGCGGCCCGTGCGCAGCAGGGAGTCCGATTCCCAGATCTTTCCTTCGATCTCGCCGTTGATGCCTCGTAAGCGAATACGTCGCTTCACGCTCGTACTCCCTGCGCGTCTTCGTCTGGGTACATGTGCGCTTGCGCAACTATAGGTCACGTTCCCCCGAGGCGCCGCGACAGGCCGCAAAAATATCGGCCCGGCACGACATTGTGTCATACCGATGACACTGACCGCAAGGAAAGTGAAATAATGCCGGTGCGCCCGGGCTTTCCGGGAGAGAATCGTAGCATTCAGGGCAGGCAAGGGAGGCGGTGATTTGTTTGCCGAGTCTCACCGCGTCTTCGTATCATCAACTCTGCCGACTGGTTCCATTGTTTGCGACCCGCCGACGATAAAAAGCTGAACAGATTTACCGCTTCCCGTTTCCCGCCCCCCCTCCCGAGGACGGCCATGCGATCCCTCCTTCGACTTGCCTCTCTTGCCGCGCTCTTGCTCCTCGCCGGCCTTTCGCCACGCTCCGGCTGGGCGCAGCCCAAACCGACACCGCCGAACCCGCAAGCGCCCGTGCTCGCCCCGCTCGCCGTCAGCGGCGGCTCGCGGGGCACGAAGGTCGAAATGCAGTTGACGGGGACCAATCTGGCGGGCCCCACCGGGATCCTGCTCGATTTCCCCGCGAAGATCGACATTCCCAAGGGGGACAAGAATGGCGAGGACAACGCCAAGCTCAAGATCGTCATCGACATCCCTGCCGATGCTCCGGTCGGCCCGCACCTCCTGCGTCTGGCCACCAGTCGCGGCATGTCGAACTTGCGCGTCTTCTCGGTCGACGACTTGCCGCAGGTGATGGATAACGAGAAGAATCAGGAGAAATCGACCGCGCAGGATGTGCCGGCCGCGTGCGTCGTCGCGGGCCGGATCGACGCCGAGAAAAGCCGCTGGTACAAGATCAAGGTGGCCGCCGGGCAGCGGCTGAGCTTCGACGTGGTCGGCCGGCGTCTGGGCGCCGCGATCGATCCGGAGATCTCGCTCTTCGACGCCAAGGGGAAAGAGCTGGCGCATGACAACGATTCGCCGGGCTGCCAGAGCGATTGCCGGCTCTCGTTCACGTTCAAGGACGCCGGCGATTACCTACTGCAAGTGCGTGACGTTCTCTATCGCGGCGGCCCGGATTACTTCTATCGCCTCCGCATCGGCGACTTCCCGCTCGCGACCACGCCGATGCCTATGGTCGCCAAGCGCGGCAGCAAACTGAAAGTGGACTTCGCCGGGACGCAGGTGGATGGCGTCACTCCGGTGGAGATCGCCGTTCCGGCCGATCCCACGGTCGCCGCGGTCTGGGTCGCGCCCAAGCGCGGCGCGGGCCCGAGCGGCTGGCCCGTCCTGCTCGCGCTCTCCGATCAGAACGAAGCGGTCGAGCAGGAGCCGAACAACGAGCCGGCCAAGGCGCAGCGCCTCGCCATCCCGTCCGGCGTCAGCGGGCGGCTCATGCCGAGCAACGATTCGGACCTCTATGTCTTCGCCGGCAAGAAGGGGCAGAAGGTCGTCATCGACGTCGAGACCCTGGAGCTGCACTCGCCGACGCTGGTTTATTTCGTCGTGAAGAACGCCAAGGGGGCGGAGCTGGCCAAGTCGAACCCGGCCGCGGCGCCGCCGGCGGACCAGCGGCTCGAGTTCACGCCGACGGAAGACGGCGACTACATCATCGACGTGCAGCACCTCAACTTCGTCGGCGGCCCCGCGGAGAGCTATCATCTGACGCTGGCGCCGAGCGAAGCAAGTTTCGACGTTTCGCTGACGCTCGATCGCTACGACATCTCGGCGGGCTCCATCGTCCCGATCGCCGTGAACGCCAACCGCAAGGGGTACAACGGCGCCATCGAGCTCGAGGTCGTCGGCAAGGGGCTGACGGGCAAGGGCGTGATCCCGGCCGGCCCGAAATCGGTGGGAACGCTGCTGACCGTGGTGGCGCGGCCGGATGTGCCGGTCGGGCCGATGCAGGTCACGATCCTGGCCCATGGCATGATCGACAAGAAGCGGGTCACGCAGGTGGTGAGCGTGCGGGCGCCGGTGTCGCAAAGCCTGGGCAACCTGGCGTATCCGCCGCTGGCGTGGCAGACGCAGGTGGCGCTCGCGGTCAAGGAGAAGGCGCCCTTCGCCCTGGCGATCAAGCTGGACGGGGCGGTGGCTGTTCCCGGTCTGCCGGCGAGCGTCACCATTACCGCCCAGCGCGATCCCGGCTTCGACGAGGCCATCGAGCTGACCGCGCCGATCGGTCTCGCGCCGGGAATGGCGCCCCCGAAGCTTGCGCCGATCGCCAAGGACAAGAAGGAGATCACGATCCCGCTCGACGTGAACGCCAAGGTGCCGCTCGGGGAATATCAGCTGCTGTTCGGGGCCAAGGCGAAGTTCAAGGGCAAGGACATCACGGCGAGCACGCCGCCGCTCGACCTGGTCGTCGGCGCCCCTTTCACGCTCAAGGCCGAGCCGGGGACCATCGCCCTCAAGCCGGGCGACAAGGCGAAGCTCAAGGTGACCGCGGTGCGGCAAGGCGGGTACAAGGGGCCGATCAGCCTCGAGCTGCGCAAGCTGCCGGCGAACGTGACCGGCGGCAAGGCAGTCCTGAACCCCGATCAGACGGCCATCGAGATCGACCTGAGCGCCGCCCCCGCCGCCGCGGCCGCGGAAGTGAAAGATGTCGACGTGCTGGGGACGGCGACGGCGCTGGGAAACCTGCAAGGAGCGTCGCCGGCGTTGACGGTGCGGGTGGAGAAGAAGTAGCCCGCCTGCGTTTGTTTCCGGCTCGGACACCAACCAGCGTTCGATCCCGACGGGTCGAACGTTGGTTTCTTTTCATTGCATTTCGCACACACCCTACTACCGAAACGAATCCCATTTGTCGCCGCAAACCGTTCGCTCCTTTCTTCTTATTTCGTTTCAGCAGCCCGCTGAAATCCTTTCTTTCCGTTTTCCTTGGCGCCGTCTCATTCCCGTTTCTTCGAGACCCACAGAACCTGGTCCGGATTCTCCGCCCGCGTCTCGAACGCGGCGGGGCGCGCTCGGCCGCTCCGGTCGACGCAGATCATCAGCGTGTCGTCCTTGAACACGTAGATGCCCGGGACTTCTTTCCTTGTCCCGCCGTCGGTCAGGGTGAAGTCAATCGCCTTGGGCTTTTGCGCCGGATCGAGGCTGTAATCGTCGGCGGCAAACGTCGTCTTTCCTTCCAGGATCACCCTGAAGTCGAAATCGGTGACCGTCAGCGCCCCGGGCGCCGCCTTCTTCTTGCCCCCTTGCTCGACGCTCACGACTTGCCATGGGTCCATCAAGGCGCCCTGGTCGGTCAGACGGGGAACGCCGAACAGCTCGCCCGCCTGCTTCATCAGGTTGCCCGTCACCTTCCAGTCGCCGGCCCCCTCGTTCCAGTTGGTCCAGATGGCGAGGACGTGCGTCTTCTCCCCTTTGCCCCCCTCGAACGTCACCTCCAGGCGCGGCAGCCAGCCCCCCGCCACCCGGTTCTTCTTCCCCGTCGCCACGCCTTGAAAACAGTCCGCGAGCCTGGCGATGACGGCCTTGTCTTTCACGGTCTTCTTCAAGATCTGCGGCGGTTCCGGCACGCCGTCGCGGCCCAGGTAAAGCGTGACTTCCGCCTGGACGAACTCCGGTCGTTTTGCCACGGCTGCGCGGGACGTGCCGCGCTCGAAGACCCGCACCGTGAACGCCGCGCCGGGCCTGGTCTTGAAGCCCGTGGGGCGATCCGCGGGCTCGACGCCGCGAGCCTGGGCGATTCTCAGCCGCTCGCCGTCGAACTCGTAGATGCCGACGGCGACGAGGGTGTCTTTCTCTGTCGCGACGCCGCCCACGACGATGCGCTCGTTGCGGAACCAGTCGATGGTCCGCGGACTCTTCGCGGCGTCGAGCTTGATCTTCCAGCCCGGACCGAAATCGCCGTCCACCTCGGTGAACCAGTCCTTGTCGACGACAAGCTTGCGGAAATCGGCCATTTCCAGCGGCTCGCCCGTCAGCGCCTTGCCGCCGCTCTCGAGCGCGACCAGGCGCCAGACGCCTTGCAGCTTTTCAAGATCGGTCTTCGGTCGCTTCGCCGGCTCCCCGGCGCCGGACGTCACGGGTGTCCCGGGCTTTTCCGTTTGGCCAGCCAGGGCATGAAAACCGACCACAGCCCCGGCGCCGAGGAGGAGGGCGAGAAGGACCGCGGCCGCGATCTTCAGTCGATAGGCGGACATAGCTCGAAGCGCTCCTTGAGAAAGAACGAGGGCCTGGAAAGAGGCGACAGCCGCGACAGCAGGGGAATGGGCGGCATAGAGCGGGACCGCCTTCAACGTGGCCTGGAGCAGCGGCGCCGCGACGGGGGCGGCCTGAGCCGCCGGTAGCGCGGCGCCTGCTGTGGCGCTTGCCAGCCCGCGCCGCAGCAGGCGCGGCCGCAGGAGGTCGCGGGCCCGGCTCAGGCGGCCCGAGACCGTGCCCTTGGTCCAGCCCAGTTGCCGCGCCGCTTCGTCGTTGGTCCGGCCTTCCAAGTAGCAGAGGACCAGAGGCAGGCGATACTTCGGCGGCAAACGTGCCAGCTCTTCGTCGAGCATGTCGCGCAGCTCGCGCTGGGCGACCTGGGCGACGGGATCGGCGTCGGGCATGATGACCGCCTCGGTCAGCGGCAGGTCGCAGCGGCCGGCGCGGGCCTTCCGCGCGATGCGAAACGCCACCTGGTGCAGCCAGCCGGCGATCGACTCGTGCCAGGACAATGCCCCGGCTTTCCGCGCCAGGACCAGGAACGTGGCCTGAAAGGCGTCGTCGGCCGCATGGGCGTCGGCCAGCACGCGACCGCAGACGGCACGGACCATGGCGCCGTGGCGCTCGACAAGGATGGCGAAGGCGGACTCGTCCCGCCGCGTCGCGAAGCGGCCCAGAAGCTCGCGGTCGGAGTCGGGACGGGCAGCGGGCGCCAAGCCGCGTAGATATCTCAAGATGCCGTCGTCTACGGGACCGGGCATGGAAGGATCGCCTCGAGGGGGCCGGTTTTTCGAGGCCGGCCTCACCTTATCATGCCCGGAACGGTGGGGACGAATACACTTTTTTCTTGAGGGCGCAGGTTTTCGGCGGACGGAAAGCTTTCGCCTCGCCTGGCTGTTGCCGTTTCGGCGTTCTCCGATTAAATAAGAGATTCCAACCAAGCCGTTAATGCCTACGGGCCAGAGCCATGCACATTCGCAAAGACGATATCGTGGAAGTGATCACGGGGGACGACAAGGGGAAGCGCGGTCGCGTGCTGCGGACCATGCCGCGCCAGGACAAGCTGGTCGTCGAAGGGATCAACCGGGTCTACAAGCACATGCGGCCAAGCCGCCGCAACCAGCAGGGTGGCCGGCTTTCCAAGGAGATGCCGATCCACGCGTCCAACGTGGCGCTGATCGATCCGTCGACCAACAAGGCGACGCGGGTCCGCGTCGTCACGCACGAGGACGGCAGCCGGGAGCGTGTCGCCAAGTCCGGGACATCGCTGGGACGGATCACGGCGGCGAAAAAGGGAACGAAGGAATAGGCGCAGTTCGCGCCGGTCAGCGCTTACTTCTCGCGCAGTTTCGTCACTTCTTGCTCGAGCGCGGCGACGCGCTGGCGGAGCGCGTCGAGCTCGTGTCTGAGCCGCTCCATGAGGTCCGCTTGCTCGACGAGGCGGTCGTATTCGAGCGCCGCCTCGCGCACGGCCTGCTCCAGGTCTTCGGGCCGCCAGGGCTTTTTCAGAAACTTGAAGATGTGGCCCTGGTTGATGGCGGCGATGATCGAGTCGAGGTCGGCGTAGCCAGTGAAGAGCATGCGGACGGCGTGCGGGTGGCCGGCGCGGACGCGCGAGAGCAGCTCGACGCCGGTGACCTTCGGCATGCGCTGGTCCGTCATGATGATGTGGACCTCGTGGTCGCGCAAAAGCTCGAAGCCCTCCTCCGCGTTGCGCGCCTTGAGGACCTTGAACTCGCGCCGCAACAGGTCATGCACCGAATCGCAGACGTCCGGCTCGTCATCCACCACCAGCAGGGTGTGTTTCTTGTCGCTCATGGCTCTTTTCCCAAAGTCTCGCCCAGCGGGCCCGGCGCGGGCGCGCGGTCCTTCACCAGGGCCGGCTTGAGGGGCAGGTAGACGCGAAAGCATGCCCCTTGCCCGGGCGGGCTCTCCACCTCGATCGAGCCGCCATGGGCGGTGACGATGTTGTGGCAAATCGAAAGACCCAGGCCCGTGCCTTCCCCGACGTCCTTGGTCGTGAAGAACGGGTCGAACAGGCGGCGTACGTGCTCCGGCAGGATGCCCGGCCCGTTGTCGCGCACCTCCAGGAGCATTTGCTCCCCTTCGCGTTGCGTCCGGACCTCGATGCGGCCTCCCTCCTTCCCGTGCGCCTCCAGCGCCTGAAAGGCGTTCACGAGCAGATTCAGAATCACCTGGCTGATTTGCGTGCTGACACAGGTCAGCCGCGGGTTCGCATCGTGGTCCTGCCGCACCTCGATGCCGCTCCGCTTGAACCGGCCGCGCAGGATTTCCAGGCTGTTGTCGATCAGGTCGGGCAGCGACACCTCGTGCCGCTTGGGCGCGTCGGTGCGGGCCAGACCGCGCAGGCTCTGCACGATGCGGGTCACGCGGTCGACCCCGTCACGCGTGCGCTGGAGCAGGCGCGGCAGATTGTCGCGCGTGTAGGCGATATCCTGCTCGGCCTCGAGGGCGGCGATCGCCTGATGCAGCGGCGGATCGGTTTCCTTCAGCCGCTCCTTGCAGCGCTCGAAGAGATCGATCAGGGCCAAAAGCCCCTGCACGTCCCGTTGCAGCACGACCAGGTTGTTGCCGACGAACGCGAGCGGGTTGTTGATCTCGTGGGCCACGCCGGCCGACAACAGGCCGATCGAGGCCAGCTTCTCGTTCTGGATGACGACCGAGCGCATCTTGTTGCGCTCGCTCAGGTCGCGCAGGGCGCCGAGAAACTGGAGGGGGGCGCCTCCCCCCGCGCTCACGACGCTCAGCGCGATCTCGACGGGAAACTCGCTGCCGTCCTTGCGCAAACCCTGCACTTCCATGGTGCGGCCGATGTAGCGTCCTTGCCGTGTCTCCACGAAACGGCGCAGGCCGCGGTCGTGCAGCATCTGGTAGGTTTCCGGAATGATCAGGCGGACGTTCTGACCGACCACCTCTTCCGCCTTGTAGCCGAACATGCGCTCGGCGGCGGGATTGAAAAGGCGGACCGTGCCGTTGTCGTCGGTGAGCAGGACGCCGTCGAGCGTGGCTTCCGCGAGCTGCCGGTAACGGCGCTCGGATTCGGCGAGCCGTTCGTCGGCCAGCTTCCGCTCCGTGACGTCCCAGAAGATGCCCTGGATGCCGGTGACCTCCCCCTGGGCGTCGTACGTGGGGGTCTTCATGACCTCCACGAAAAGGCGTTCTCCGTCCGGCGTGCGGTGCTCCTCGACCGCCTCGAAGAAGCGGCCGCTGGCCATGACGCGGCGATCATCTTCGACGTACTTGGCGGCGAGGTGGGGCGGGAAGAGGTCGTAGTCGGTCTTGCCGAGAACCTCGGCGAAGGAGCGGGACAGGGTCTCGCAATAGCGTTTGTTGGCGAACGTGACGCGGCCGTGGCGGTCCTTGCGAAAGATGTTCTGGGGCAGGCAGTCGACGAGCGAGTGGTAGAGGGACTCCGAATCGCGCAGCGCCTCCTCGGCGGCCTTCAGCTCGGTCATGTCGCGCATGACGGCGAGCACGACCGGCTTGCCCTGGACCTGGATCACCGAGGTGTTGATGTCGACGGGAATGAGCCGGCCGTCCTTGGTGCGGTGGCGCCCTTCGCAGCGGAAGCGCTTGGTGGCGAGCTGGGCCTCCAGGCGGTCCTTGAAGCCGGCGGCGAAGGCCGGATCGTCGATGTCGCGCGTGTTGAGGCGGAGCAGCTCGTCGCGCGTGTAGCCGAGGCGGCGACAGGCGGCGGGATTGGCTTCGAGGATGTGGCCGTCGCTATCATGGAGGAAGATGGCGTCGTCGAAGGCGTCGAAGAGCGCGCGCATCCAGGGCGCTTCGGGCGCGGTCTTCCCGGCGTGGGTCTCGAAAACCCCGGGCATGGGCGAGTCTCCAGCAAAAGAGGCGATGCGGCGATTGTACCAGGAACAGGCCGGGAAGACAGGAAAACTCGCGGCGCAACCGTGGCAAACCGGGAAAGAGACGCCGGAGAAAACGATTGTGCGGAGAAAAAGGCGGTTAGCCTTTGGAGAGTGGGACAGGCGGCGTCGCCTGATCCTTAGCCCCGGCGGCGTTTGGCCCAGCAGGCGGCCGCGCCGAGGAGAAGCGCCGCGAGGCTCGTCGGCTCGGGGACGACATCCCGAGTGGTGACAGGCGTGGTGTAGTCGACCCGGAAGATGCCGTCGTTGAAGTCACGGTCGGAGCTGCCCAGGCGGCTCAGGTCCTCGAAGCCGAGGAGCAGCGCGGCGCCATTCTGGAAAGAGAGCATCTGGTCGAAGCCGCCGGGATTGGCGTCGCTGAGGCTGAAGAGCGGGGCGCGGCGCGAATCGTTGGCGGTCTGGGGCGGAAAGAAATCCCCGGGATGGGCCAGGAAGCCGGCGAGGCTCTCGTCCGGAATCAGGAAGAAAACCAGCTCCGTGCCGCCGGCGAAGGTGTAGCTCTTTTTCGTTCCCGGAGTCAGGCCGGTCCGCTCATCGAAAACGGCGGTCGCCGCGGTAAGGCCTTGCTGAGCGAATAGCGCGGAATTGCCGGCAGGATCCGCGGTCGCGGCGGCGCGGTTGAAGAAGCCGAAGCTGAAATTGAAGCCGCCCGCCTGGGCCACATAGGTGAACGTCACGGTGCTCGTCTGGCTGGCGAGGCCGGGCAGCTTGAGGGTCGTGAGCGTAGTTTCCTGAGCAGCGCTGAAGCCCTGGCCGGGAAGCACCGAGGCGACGGTCGGCGTCTCCGTCCCGGTGACGTTGCTCAGCAGGAAGACGTCGGCATGGACTGGCGACACACAGGCAAGGAACGCGGGTGAAAGAAGCAGAGCGAAGCGCATGGCGACCCCTCGAAGAAGATGGGATCGCCTTTCGCACTTACCGGGCCGGATGGCGCGGGAAGCGCGGTTATCCGCTAAGTCGTTGCGGCTGCCGGAGAAACGGCGCCTGAGAAAACGGACGCTAACGTGACTATGTAAAGGACGACGAACGCGCGTAAGGGGCCGGCTGACAACGTTTGGCTACATTCCCACAAGCTCCACCCCAAACCACGGATCATACGGATGGCAATTGAATCCGTAGTAATCCGTGGCGCCAAGAATCACGGAGGCGACGTCGGCAGGATCTCCTGGTATTCGGAACGGTCCTCCTGGTCCCCTTCGCGGGCGGGAACGAGGACGAGGTCTTCGTTCATCTCATCGCGGCAGAAGAACTTGCGGAACTTGGTGATGAACAGGCCCTCCTGCAAGTGGCCGGAGAGCTGCGTCAAACCTTTCACGTCGTCCTCCGGCACGTCGCGGACGGCGTAGCCGAAGGGGCGCTCCTTTTGCGCCTTGGCGAGTCGCGACTGGATGACCTTGCTGACGGCGGCGGCGCGCTTGGGGTCTTTCATGTCGGCTTCGGTGAAGCCTTCGTCGACATTGGGGACCTTCTCGCTGTAGGGCGCTTCGCCTTTGAGGATCTTGACATCGTCGGCGGTCAGCTTGCGGGCCCATTCCATGGTGGTGGGGATGTGACCCTTGGCGTTGGGAGCGGGACGCTGTCCCGGCATGAAGCGGAAGCCGAGGTCGCTCGCGCGCTTGAGGAGGACGGGGACCTGGGCGCCGAGCGCTTTGACCCATTCTTCGCCGCCCCCCTGGATGCCGCCGGGGGTGCAACCGGTCGCGGCCTGGAGCATGGGGAGCCAGGTGTACTGGTAGGTCCAGTCGCCGGGCATATCGACCTTGTGGGGCGCCTGCACGTAGATGAGCGCTTCGGTCTTATCTTTGACGGAGATCTGCGTGATCTTGAGCGGGTAGATGAACTTGTCGCTGGCGAACTGGAAGCGCGTGGGGGTGACTTCGCCGGCGAAGGAGCCGTCCTTGTTCTTCTTCATCGCCATGGTGTCGATCTTCATGACGGTGAAGAACCACTTTTTCTTGACGTAGTGGTCGAGCGTCGCTTCGTCGCCGGAGTACTGGTACTTGTGCTCCTTGAGCCAGGCGAAGAGGTCGTCGGCCCGTTCGGCGACGATGATCTTGTAGTCGAGGCTGCCGACGACGCCGGCTTCGAGGACGACGACCGTGTCTTTTTTCTCTTTCTTGCCTTCGCCGCCCGACCTGCCGTCGCGGACCTGGAAGGAGTAGAGATTGAGGCGGTCCCCCGGCGGATAGATGAGCAGCTTGCTGTGGGGGCTCTCGCGCCGCTTGAGGATGGTGTAGATGGCGAGATGCTTGAAGAACTCCTTGGGCATCTCGTGCAGCTTGGGCTGTGTCGGCGTCGGGATGACCATGCCGAAGTCGAGGGCGTTCCCTTCGAACTTGGGCTGGACGGTGAAGGTCTCGACCTTCTCGGTCGGGTTGTAGCTCAGGAAGACCTTCTGGGCGGGCTGGAGAATGTCCGCGTTCTTGGCGGAGAAATAGCAGCAGGCGGCATGGGCCGGCCCGGCGAAGGCGAGAGCGATGAGGGGGATGCCCCAACGCAAGACGCGTGTCATGGCGGCGGTCCTTTCGTGAACGGATTGGTGTCTTCAATGTAGAGACGACGCAGGGGGCGGAAGCGCTTGCCGGCCCGGTTTGATCTCATCCCGGCAATTCGATATTCACAACGGCCGGTTCCCCTAAATTAGCCGCTACTCGGTCAGAGGTGGAAGCCACCAAACGCTCGAGAAGTCACTTGCGCGGTCTCTCGTCGCCAGGATGCGAACCCAGCATCTTGGGGGCGGACTACCGCGCGACTCCGATTCTGCCCAATCGCAGATCCTGATCTCGTAATGCAAGCGCGGATCGGGTTCAAACCCCAACTTGACGGCCCAGTCGGGGTGCAACGCGCCCCCGCCAAGGCAAGCCTTCGTGAGGCAGTATTCATACTCCTCGAACGTAAGATGATCGCGAGCCTCGGCATCGAAGCGCTTTAGCGCAATCGTCATGCACTCATCGAAGGTGCGCCGCTTGTATTTGGGCACGTCGGTCATCACGAGCCTCCGCCGCGACCCTTATTAGCAAACCCGCGCTACATGGCAGCGCGCCGTGCCGCACGTTCGCCGGAAACGACGTTTTTCTCCGTCCCCCCCGTCACCTGCTCATCACCCCAATCTGCACCAATTCATTCGGCCGCTCGCCAATCCAGTTCCCCACCTGCCCGCCTCCGCCCGGCATGCCGGCCGCGAGGCCGCGGGTCAACACGTGCCAGCAGAAGTAGCAGTGGTTGCTCGTGGCGCCGGGCAGGGCGTCGGGATCGCGCTGGAGGATCTCGTCGCGGATGGCGGTCAGGCCCTTGCGGAAGAGTTTGCCGACGTAGGGGTGCTTGCGGGCTTTCTTGATGACGGTGGCGACGTCGTCCTCGTGGATGTTGCCGATGGTGAGCTGGTCGAGGTCGCTGGCGAAGCCGCAGCAGGGTTTAACTTCTCCCTTGGGGTTGACGATGAGGGCTTGGCCGGGGCCTTCGCAGTAGTCCTCCTCGAACCAGTGGCCGTCCCAGGAGCCGGCGAGGCCTTCCGCGCGCTCGACGGGGGCGAGGTGGTTCCAGTTCAGCGTGATCGTCAGGTCCGGCGTCACGAGCAGGTAGCGGCCCAGGAGCGGCGAGAACTCGAGGATGCCCCCCAGAGCCTCGGTCAGGCGCCGCACCAGATGCAGCCCGTCGTCCGGGCGGCGGCTGGCGTAGTTCAGCGACAGGATGTTGTCGCGGCCGAAGACCGCCCGCGCAACGCGGCAGAAGAGGAGCAGGTCGTCGGTGTGCGGGCCGTGGAATTTATCGACGGAGAGGCCGAGCTTGCCGGAATAGCCGGCCTTCTTCAGATCCGTCAACGTCCGGCGCAGGCCCCGCTCCGAGGTGTGCCAGACGCCGTTGGTGACGATCTTGTCGAAGCGGAAGCCGAGGCGGGCGGCGCGGCGGGTGACGGCGATCAGGAACTCGGGATAGAGAAAAGGCTCGCCGCCGGTGAAGCCAAGCCATTCGATGCCCTGCTTGTGGGCGTCGTCGAGGAAGCGTAAGGCGACACGGATGTCGAGGCGGTCGGGCCACTCGATCGGGACGCAGCAATGCGCGCAGGTGAGGTTGCACTGATACGTGCCGGCGAACGAAAGGTAGTTCGGCCGGAACGTGCGCGTGCGGCGTTTCACCGGGCGTGTCGGTTGGCGGTCCATGCGGTCATTCTAACGAACGGAACGCGCGGAGCGGCCACGCCGAACCAAACGCGGCCGGGACAGCCCTAACGTTCGGTAAGGATGAAGGGGGCGCGTCCTTTTATTGATTGTAAAGGCGTGAAACGAATCGAGACTGGCCTGCCTATGCCTGTTGCAACACGTCGCGCCAACGCCGCGGCACCGCCGCATACGCCGTCTGATAGGTCCGCTCCAAGGGCAGCGGCATGTGGCCGGTGGAGGTGAGGAACAGCGGCATCTCAGGGAGCGAATCGCCCACCGCAACCGGCTCGACGAATGCCCGCACGCTTTCTCCCGCGGCATAGGAGGCGACGGTCAGGCGCTTGTCCGCGGGCAGTTCGAACTCCTCGCCCGATACTTCTTCCCAGATGGCGGCATGAATGCCTTGCGGGTCGAACTTGCGCGGCGGATAGAGGTCGGCGATGAGGAGATGGATTCCTTCATTGAGCAGCTCAACGGCTTTCTCGGCGAAATCGCGCAGAGCGCGACGCGCGGTCTTGTTGCCCCGCGAGACGACCTCGATCACCGCGATAACGCGATCGCCGCTGACGTGTCGAACGACGACCGCCTTCTGTTTGCGGCGGTAGAACTCCAGGCCGGTTTCCACGGTAAAGCGTGCCTTGGGGGGAGCGAGGACAAGCCCCGTGGTCGCGGGGGCCGGGGTAGGGCCGTCGTCGCTGGACGGCGATTGCAATGTCAGCACATCGGGCCCGCGGTTGCCGGCCCATTGCTCCGCGAGCGCGTAGTAGTCGTCGGGGAGCAGGCCGCCGTTGAGGGCGCGCTTGATCTCCTCGATCCAGGCATGGTGGAAATCGTGGAAGATGCCGTCGTCGACCCGCGTCCAGTCATGAATGGGCATGGCGGTCTCCTCCTGGCATTTTATTGGCTACGCGGCGACGCTGGCCTTGCCGAGCAAGAGGCCCACGAAAAAGGCGAGGCCCAGGAGCAGGAGGACGAGGACACCCAGGAGCGTGAGCAGACCGGGGGTGAGGAAAAGGCCGCGCTGCGTGCGATCCGGCGGCAGCAGCGTGTCGGGCCAGTCGACTTGGGATGCCGCGGCAGCCGGGGCGTGCATGGGGGCATGCATCGGCGGGTGCATCGCGGCAGGAGCGGCTGGGGCCGTTTGCATCGGTGGGGCGGCGGGATAGGGTGGGGCGCCGCCGCCGGGATGGAGGAATTTGCCGAAGTCGTCTTTCTCGAAGAGGTTATCCTTGTCCTCTGGGGTCGGCGGCTGGTCCCGGCCGTTTTCGGGGGGTGGAATGGGGACGACGACCTGCCCCTGGCACTTGGGGCAGAGGACGACCGTGCCGGCTTTGCGGCGGGCGATGCCCATCAGCTGGTTGCAGTAGGCGCAGCGGAAACGGATCGGCTTTTTTTTCCTTCTTTACCGGCGCAAGCCGACGACGATGCAGCGTTTATTGTGAAGCAGCAAAGCGCCGCGTGCAACATTTACTTGAACGGATCGGCGCTTCCCGCGACAATCAACAGACACGACCTCCGGGGGCTTACGCCGCCCGGCTCGCCTGCTTTTTTCGCCTGCCTTTGATCTTGGCGGAGGACGTTGTCCCATGCGCCGGTCCCTCCTTGTCGGTCTCGTCTCCGTCGCCCTGTTTCCTGCCGCGGCCGGCGCTCAGCCGAAGGAAGGGCTCATCCTCTTCAAGGACGGCTTCAGCCTGCAGGGCAAGGTCGTCGAGATGCGCGACCTCATCATCGACCCGGCCACCGGCGCCAGCTTCCCGGTCCCCGCCGGGGGCCTGTGCCTCTACCTCGATGATGGCGTGCGCCGCGTTTTCTTCGCGCCGACCCAGCTCGATCGCGTCGTGCCGCGCAAGGACAAGGAGCTGATCGACCGCATGGTCCTCGGCCTGCCGCGCTGGAAGGGGGTCAAGCCGTTCCTGCCCGGCTGGAGCCTCGAGGAAGTCGGCGAGTGGAACAGCAAGTGGCAGCGCTCGCTCCGCTTCAGCGTCACCACCAGCACGCGTCCCCTGGAGATGGAGCAGCGCATCGTCCTCATGAGCAACTATCAGATCCAGATCGAGACGCGCCACTACCACTGGAACATCGCCTACTTCACGCGCGAATGGGGAGCGGAGAAGGTCCGCACCTTCATCTGGGACTTCATGAAAGAGCAGAAGGCGTACAAGGACAAGGACGAGCTGGACAAGCGTCTCGACATCGCTCGCTTCCTGAACGAGGCCGGCTGGCACAAGGAGGCGGACGAGGAGCTGGAAAAGCTGGAGCGAAAGTTCTTCGAGCAGGTGAAGCGGATCACGCCGCTGCGCACAGCCGCCAAGGCCGCCCTCGCCAACGCGCTCGTGGACGACATGGAGCGGGCGCACAAGATCGGCCAGAGCGACTTCGCCCGCCGGCTGCTCGAGCGCTACCAGAAAGAGGAGATGGCGACCATCGTCGCCGATCGCCGCAAGCTGCTCGCCGAAGAGATCCGGAGCAAGTACGAGGGGCTGGCGGAAAAGGTCGACGAGGCGGCCAAGGCGCTGGTGGCGCTGCCGGAGCGGACGGTCGACAAGGTTTTCTGGCGCAAGGCCGTCGCGGAGATCCGGGACGGTCTGAACGAGGACACGCTGCCGCGGCTGGAGTCGTTCGCGACCTATGCCGCTCAGTATCGTCGGGATCTCGATGAGAAGCGGACGCCGAGCCAGAGCGCGGAGCAGGTGCTGGCGCTGGCCTTGACGGGCTGGCTGCAAGGGAACGTCGCCGCGGAGCCGGAGCCGAAGCTGGCGCGTCAGCTCTGGCAGGCGCGCGAGCTGGTGCAAAGCTACCTGCAGGCGACGAACGGGGCGGACAAGACCAAGATCCTGGCGAGCGTCAGCAAGGCGGACGAGGTCCACATCGATCAGGTCGCGCGCATGATTCAGTTTCTGCCCCCCGTTCGCTCACCCGATCGCGTGGGCGAGAAGGGGGCGGAAAAGGCGGCCGGCGCCTGCGGCGACAAGGCCGGCGCCAAGGCCGGGATCAAGGGGGGCGGCGCCGGGGACGAGAAGGGGGCCAGGAAGAAGTTCACGACGGAGATCGAGGAGCGGAGCATCGAGCTGGAGGATTCCGACGGCGGCTCGTACCTCGTCCAGCTGCCCCCCGAGTACCACCCGCATCGCTCCTACCCGCTGCTGCTCCTGCTGTCCAGCAGCCGCGACAAGACCGACGACATGGTCAAGCGCTTCAGCGCGCAGGCGGCGCGCGAGGGCTACATCCTCGCCGCCCCGACGCGCGGCAAGGGCGTGAAGTCCGGCGAATACGGCTACACCGAGAAGGAGCAGCGCAGCGTGCTGGATTGCCTGCGCGACATCAAGCAGGTCTACAACATCGACTCGGACCGCGTCTTCCTGTTCGGCTGGGAAGCCGGCGGCGACATGGCATATGACGTCGGGTTGTCACACCCGGACCTGTTCGCCGGCGTCATCCCCATGAACGCGAACCCGCAGTTCTTCACGCTCCGCTACGCCACCAACGCCCAGTACCTGCCCCTCTACGTCATCGAGGGGGAGCGCAACGCCGGCAAGCCCAAGGCCAACCGCACGCTGTTCAAGGAGCTGGTCGGCAACCACTACCCCGCCGTCTATGTCGAATACAAGGGGCGCATGTCGGAGTGGTACGCCACGGAGCTCGAGACCGTCTTCGACTGGATGAACCGCAAGAAACGCTTTCATCCGCTGCGGCAGATGGGCATCTACAACACGGGGGGCGGTCGGGGCGAGGAGTTCAAGACGAGCCGCCGCGCCGACAACCGCTTCTACTGGCTCAGCACGACCGCCATCGCGGACGCCTTCATCAACGACGCCCGCGCCTGGAAGCACCACACGCTACCCGCGACGCTGCAAGCCAGCATCTCCATGGGCAACGAACTGGAGCTGAAGCCCGGCGAGAAGGGGCCGGAGGTGAAGGGCGCCAAGGTCTGGACCAGCATCCACGTCCGCACCAAGGGCGTCAAGAACTTCACCCTCTGGATCACCCCGGCCATGCACGACTTCAAGCGGCCCCTCCAGGTGAAGTGGGACGGCAAGCCGCTGAGCATCCCGCGCATGATCCAGCCGAACCTGGCCGTGATGCTCGAGGACTACGCCTACAACGGCGACCGCCAGCGCTTGCCTTATGCGCGCATCTCGACGCCCTGAATCCACGCATGGGTGGATCAAATCTCGCCGCCTTGCGGACGACGTCGACGCGGTTCTGCGAACCGCGGCTAAACCAAGCACAATGGCCACTTTCTTCGCCACCTGCGCCCGCGGCCTCGAACCCCTGCTCGCGGACGAGCTGCGCGCCTTGGCCGCCACCGACGTCAACGAAGGCCGCGGCGGCGTCCATTTTTGCGGCGACCTCGCCACGCTCTACCGCGCCAACCTCTGGCTGCGCACAGCCGTGCGCGTCCTGCGTCCGGTCCGTACATTCCCGGTCCAGTCGCCCGAAGAGCTGTACGAGCGCGTGCAGGAGATCGACTGGTCGCGTTACCTCACCCTCGAGCACACCATCGCGGTCGACTGCAACGTCCGGGACTCCGCCCTCACCCATTCCCATTACGCCGCCCTCAAAGTCAAGGACGCCATCTGCGACCAGTTCGTCGCCAAGACCGGCAAGCGGCCCAGCGTCGACACCGAGAACCCTCTGCTCGCCCTCAACCTGCATGTCTACCGCAACGAGGCGGTCCTCAGTTTCGATAGCTCCGGCGAATCACTGCACAAACGCGGCTACCGCACGGCTGCGCTGGTCAAGGCGCCCCTCAATGAAGCCCTCGCCGCCGCTCTCGTCCTCAAGACCGGCTGGCGCGGCGAGTCGACATTGTTCGATCCGATGTGCGGCTCCGGCACGATCTGCGTCGAGGCCGCCTGGATCGCCTTGAACCGACCGCCGGGACTGACGCGCAAGCGTTTCGCCTTCCAGAGCTGGCTCGACCACGATGTGAAGGTCTGGACGGGAATCCGTGACGAGGCGCGGCGCGGCGTCAAGAAAGCGCTCGATCACCCCATCCTGGGCAGCGACAGCCGCCGCGACTCGCTACGTCACTCGCAGGAGAATGCGCGAGCGGCAGGCGTCGGCCATCTCCTGCGTTTCGAACTCCGGGACGTGGCCCAACTCCAACCACCCGCGGGTGATCCCGGCATCGTCATCTGCAACCCGCCTTACGGCGAGCGCATCGGTGAGGAAAAGGAGCTGCGCGAGGTCTACCGCACGCTCGGCGCCGTCTGCCGCGATCGCTTCGCCGGCTGGCGCGTCTTCGTCTTCACCGGCAACCCGCGCCTCGCCGGTTACATCGGCATGGCGCCGGTCGAACAAACCCCGTTCTGGAACGGCAAGATCGCCTGTCGCCTGCTGGAGTATCGGCCATCGTAGGTCAGGCTTTCTAGCCTGACACGGCCACTTCCAAACCGAGTCAGCCTGGAAAGGCTGACCTACGAATCGTGGCTCACTACGCAATCGTGCAAGCCGGGCCGGCTTTTTTTCGAAGGATTCCCGGCGCCGGGCACAATAGGTTGGTACTCAAGGACGTTCTCCGGGAAAGCGCCGAGACCCAACGACATGCCGCCGAGCGACCAGGTGTGGCGCGAGCGGGGTCTGCGCGACGCCGTGCTGGCCGGCGACGAGCGGGCTTGGCGGGCGCTTTACGACGCTTCGTTCGACAGCCTCTACGCCTATGCGCAATGGCGGCTGGGCGGGCTGCGCCATGCCGCCGAGGAGCTGACGCAGGAGACCTGGCTCGTGGCCGTGCGCCGCATCGGCGCCTTCGACCCCGAGCAGGGGCCGTTCCTCGCCTGGTTGCGCGGCATCGCGGCCAACCTGATTCGCAACTATTTGCGCCGGCCCCGCCGGTTGCGGCTCTCCGTCGGGGACCAGGAGGCCGCCGACGATACCGGGCGGCGCGAGACGGCTGAGGAGATCGCGCGGGCGCTGGCGGCGCTGCCCGAGGACCAGGAGGCGGTCTTGCGCGAGAAGTACCTGGAGCAGCGGAGCGTGGAAGAGATCGCGGCGCAGTGGGGGCGCAGCGCCAAGGCGATCGAGTCGCTCCTGAGCCGGGCCCGTGTCGCCTTTCGGGGTGTTTATCCGACGCCGGACGCGGCGCCGGCAAAGGAGCGGAAATGACCGCGTTCGATCCACTCGATGAGTCGCTTCAGCCGGGGGCGGAAGCGACGCCTGCGTTCAAGGAGACGCTGTTCGCGCGGACGAGGCGGCCCTTGCGGCTGCGGCGCTGGCGGCGCCGGCTCCTTCACGGTGTCGCCGCCGCCTGCCTCTTCGGCGCCGGTATGGCGGCGCTGGCCTGGCTGCGTCCGGTCCCGGCGCCGCCGCCGCCCGTGACCTCGCCCCCCGTCGTGGCCAAAGCGGACTCGCCCAAGGCGGAGGCGCCGCCGGCGCCGCAAGCGCTCGAGTGGCGCGCTTTCGACCAGAAGCCGGGCCCGGAAAAGACCAGCTTGCTGGTCGCCGCAGGCCGCAAGTATCTCGAAGAGGAGAACGATCCCGCCGCCGCCGTGCGCTGCTATTCCGGGGCGGTGGGCCGCGGCGGCCGGCCCGAGGTTTCTCCGGACGACGATTGGCTCATCATGGCTCTCAAGCTCGATCGAAAAAAGGAGGATTGACATGCGGTTTTCTTGCGTGGCGCTGGCGCTCGTCGTCGGGTCGAGCGCCGTGGAGTCGAACGCCGTGGCGCAGACTCCGGAGATTCAGGACAAGATCGACAAGGCGCTGAGCGGCAAACGGAAGGAGCTCGATGAGCTGCTGCAACAGGCGCTCAAGCTGAACCCCGATATCCGGCTGGCGGAGGCGAAGCTGCGCGAGGCCGAGGCGCAGTTCAACAAGACGCGGCTCGAGGTGCTGCAGAAGGTCGTGACGGCGCAGCAGCAGATCCGCATCGCGGAGGCGGCGCTGCAGGAGGCGACCCGGCGGCTCGATCGTGTCCGGGCGCTGCACACGAGCAAGGCGGTCTCCGCCGAGGAGGTCGACACCGCCCTGGCCGTTGTCCAGCGCTACAAGGCGGAGCTCGATCTGGCCAAGGCGGCCCTGCCGGCGCTCATCGGCGAACAGCCGGCGGAGCTGCGCGGCAAGGATTCTCCGGAGATGATCCGCCGCCTCTATCTCGATCTGCTCGGACGGGCGCCCACGCCGGAAGAGATCAAGGCGGGATCCGGGGACTTGACGGCCGCCTTCAACCGCATCCTCGACGGCCGCGGCCGGGAATGGAAGGTCCTGCATGAAGCGGTAAGAGGAGTGAAGGAGGTGATCGACGCGGAGCAGGCCGAGAAGGTGCGGAAATTCCTGGCCACGCCGTTCGCCGGCGACTACCGCGAGATCGCGCCCAAGGCGATCCTGGACTTGATCGCGGAGAAGACGAAGGGCGTCAACATCGACGTGCGTTATCCTTTCGCGGACGACGTCGGTTCCCGCCTGTTCCTCAAGGAGGCCGCGCCGATGGGAGCGGTGCTGCAGTGGTTCGAGGACAACTATCCCGTCCGCTTCGTCCTGCGCGAATACGGCATCGTCGTCAGCGAGCGCGGCGCGGTCCCGCCGGGAGCGCTGCCGGTTCTGGATTTCTGGAAGCGCGCGGAGAAGGACACGAAGGCGAGCCCAAAGTGAGAGATTTGAAGCGGGCCGCCAGATTACGATTACGATTAGGATTAGGATTAGGAGTGCGAGTAAGTCCTGCTCCTAATCTTGATCGTAATCTCATCCAGTCCTCATCCCAATTTCGCCCGCAACTTCCGCTTACTTCGCCGCCCCTTGAAACGGCGCCTGAAAGCCACCTTGCCGCTCACCCGCGTTCTTGGTGACGGACAGTCCCTGAAGGACGACCGTGAGGTCCTGGGCGACGTTGGCGCGGCGCAGGAACAGAAGCGCGAAGCAGGTGTCCGCAGTGGTCGAGTGGCCCGCGAGCCAGGACCCGTCTTCCTTCTGGCCGCGCAGGATGTAGGGCACGCCCCAGGCGTACCAGTCGGTCTCACCCACGAAGCGCAGATCGTAGAGGACGGCCATGCGCTCGAGCGACCAGAGGAAGTAGAGATCGCCCCAGGCGTCGGCATCGACGCCGATGGGGGAAGGGGACTTTTCGCTCTTGCCCAGTTCCTTGAGCCGTCTCCCGAGGGCGATCAAGCCCTTTTCGATGGCGTCGTCTCCCTTGCCCCCCACGTCCTTCTTGAGATCGACGCGGCCGCCGCGGCCTACCGCGAGGCCGAGGAGACCGGAGCACGTCATCGAATCCTGCCGGCCGCCTTTGACGAAGACGCCGGGGCCCGGGCTCTTGAACCAGGTATAAGTCCAGCTCCCTTGATCGAGCTGACTATCGCGGAAGCGCTGCTCGGCAAAGGCGAGGGACCTGTGGATGGGGACGCCATAGTTCTTGGCGCGCCAGAGGGCGAGAAGCGAGAATTGTGTCAACGAGTTATCCTCGTGTCCCGCCATCTTCACGTCGCTGAGGCGCGTCCCCTCTTTGAAGAGAAAAACAGGACAGTCGCGGATCGGCCCGATGCTGAGCGGGCTGAATACGGGCGGCGTGATCGCCACCTTGCCCACCGGCAGATCGGGCGTGGAGCCGGGCGCCATCGGCAAGCCGGCCGGGTTCTCGAACTGCTCGCGCAGCAGGCGGGCCAACTCCTCCTCCTGCTCCTGCGTGAGCAGCGGAACGTTGTAGTACCAGCCGCCCCGATAGCGCTGCCCGGCGATGAGACGGTACGCCAGCGTCCGGATGAGGGCCTGGTCCTCCGCCGCGGCGAGACGATCGAGGAACCAGACGCAGGCGCCGATCTCGTAAGTCCGGTGGCTGCTCGTCATGACGCGGCGCGCTGCTCGGCCAGCTTGCGCACCAGCGGATCTTCCTTGGGGACGCCACAATAGAGGAGCGTGAGACCGGTGAGGCCGATCTCTCCCGCATTGCCGGGACGGGCGGTCCGCAGGTAAGCGACCCCCTTGTCGATGGCGGCGTCCACGGCGGGTTGATCGACGCCCGGATGCCCGCCCGCCAGAGCACTGAGCGTGATCGTCTTGGCGGGACGCTCGGCGAAACCGGGACCGGGCTTGAAGTCGCCGGCCGGAGCCGGAGCGATGTCCGCCCCTTTCGCGGCGCCGCGTGGCTCGGAGGACTCAGCGGGACCGCTCGAGGTTGGCGGCGCCAGCGTGAGCCCGGAGGGAGGGTCGCCGGGCGTTGGCGTGGTCGGCAGCTTCTCGCGATTCGCAAGAACCAGGATGACGAGCCCGAGCGCGAGGGCGACGCCGCCGAGACCGCCGAAGAGCGCGATCTTCGCCCAGGGCAAGCCGCCGGGTTCACTGGCGCCGGCCGGTATCGCCGTGCGCAGGGCCGTCGTCGACGAGGCGGCCGGCAGGGCGCCGTTCGCGCCGGCGGCGAGGACGCGCGATCGGCCATCGGCGCTTACCGAGAAGCGGGCCCGGCATTTGGGACAGTTTCCGGTGAAGGGAGGCTGTTTGGAGACATTGAGGACCTTATCGCACGCGGGACAGAGGAGCTTGAGGGCAGCCATGCGGCGCATTCCTTGGATGGGTATCGTTCAGGATAAGCGCGTTCGCCGGGGGTGGTCAAGCAAAACCGCAATGGCGAGCAGCCAGGCCAGGCGTTAGAAAGGGAGGGTGGGGCGAGCGACGGGCGAAAACCCGCGCCGTTCGAAACCGCTCCAGGAACGCCGGCGAGGCACGCGCATGTGGTACTATGCCCAGAACGGCAAGACCTTCGGCCCGGCGCCGCTGGAAAAGCTGAAGGAGCTGGCTCGAGCCGGGACACTCAAGCCGACCGACCACGTCGTTCCGGTCGGCGCCCAGGAATGGAAGCCGGCCTCCACCGTGGAGGAATTGTTCCCGCGGCTGCCGCCGCGCCCGGAGGCCGTCACCGCTACGCCGCCGGCGACACCTCCTGCCATGGGCCCGGATTCGTGGAGTCTCGACACGCGTGAGCCGGCGGTCCGCGCCGTCCCACCGCCCCTCCAGCCCGGATTGTGGCAGAAAATCGTCCGCCACTGCCGCCGTCTGTTCACCTGGAACCTGCAAAACGTGCGGCCGGATGCGGACGAGATGCGTTTCCTCCAGACGCAAAACGTGGCGGACCCGACGCTCCAGCGCTATCTTGTCTGGCGGCACAGCATCCTGTTGATCCTCCTGTTCCCCGTCTTCCTGCTCGCTCTCTTGAACACGATCGACCGTCTCACCAGCGATATCTCGGACCTCAACGGCCTGGGCAAGACGACGCTGGTCGCTTCGATCCTCTTTCCGTTTTCCCTGCCGTTCGCCGGCGTGCTGGCGCTGATCGTCTGGTACCGCCCCAAGCTGTCGTGGCGGCTCCTGCTCACCGGCTGGGTCATCGCCACCGTCGGCCCGCTCCTCCTCGACATTATCCCCTACTCGAGCCAGCACGATCATCCCCCCGAACTCATGGCCTTGGGCCATGGCGCCCTCGTCTTCGGCCGCATGATACTGCTCCAGATCCCGATCTTCGCCCTCACCGCCGCGTATGGCACGCAGCGCGCTTGCTTGCGTCTCAAGACGCTCCTGCCGCAATCGAGCGTGCCGGGGCTGTTCCTCGCCGTCACCGCTCCCGTCATCTCGCTCGTCCTGTGGCCTTTCTTCGTCCTCACCAGCCAGCTCGCCAGCAATCCGCTTCTGTTCATGGGCGTGTTTGGCCTGGTCGCCTCGCCGATGGTGTACGCGTTCTCCTTCAAGCGCATGATCATGCCGTTCACGGAGCCGCGCGACTTCGCCCGCCTGCGTGTGTTGCAGATCGTGTCGACCGTGGTCTTCTGGGTCGGCGTTCTGGCCCTGGTGTCCTATGGCTTCGGCGTCGCTTTTCGCCTTCCCGACCCCGAAGACCCGACCGGCCGCCGCATCATCGCCCGGACGCTCATCGGTTTCACGAGCGACGGCTCCTTCTTCCACCCCTGGGACTGGCGCCTGATCCGCTGGACCATCGTCGAGCTGCTCGGCCGGTCGCTCTTCACCATGGTGCTGGTGACCGACCTGTTCATGCGCGTCAACAGCTACATCTGGCTGGCGAGCCGCAAGGTGCTGGGGAGCGAGGCGGGCGGGTCGTACGATCAGCTGATGGAACGCTTGCAGACGAGCGGGCGCTGGGAGGAGGAGAGTGTGCGGCCGTCAGAACCGGAAGCGTAAACGATGGAGCCGACGCGTGTCGTGCGTGGGTACCGAGGACCTTGATTCCCAACCGATTCGTCGCGCGGCGACCGTGGCTTGACGTACGAGCAGGTGCTGGAGACGCTCGTGCTCGTGCAGAAGGCCGGCGTGAGCCATGTCAGCCTGGCCTACGAAGGGAAGGGAAACGCGTGCGGAATCATGTCTGCCCGCGCAGGCTGCGCAACAGCCACAGCCAGAGGCCGGCGAGGACGACGAGCAGGGCGCCGCCGCCGAAAAGGATGATGAGCGAGAGACGGTCGCGCAGCCGCTCCACCTGGCCGAAAACCTGATCCTGATCGTGGACGATCAACGCGACCCATTCGGTCGGCTCCCACTCGCGCTTCGCGCTTCCCGCCGGCAGGTAGGCGTGGCTCGGCAGGCACAGGTCCTTCCGCGGCCCAAGATCGAATTGCTCGCCGGCCACGCTGGCCGCCACCAGCGCCTGGAGGTCCGTACGCGTCCTCAAGCGGCCGTCCTTGCGCTCGAAAAGGTCCTTCTCGCCGGAATGATACACGCACTGCCCATGGTGGTTGAGCAGGGCGGCGCTCCCCTGCGTGAACTGGACGCCGCGCAGCCAGCTCGCCAGATCCTTCTCCACGTCGATGAAGCCGATCAGCACGCCGAACGGCGCGGCGCTCTTGTCCGGCTCGCCGTCCTTGAGCTGGTAGAGCGGCGTCGAGATGCCGATCATCACCGGCTTGCGGCCATCGACGACCAGCGTCGACTCGTACGGCTCCGAGACGCGCAGGCGCGGCTCGTACGGCAGCGGCTCTCCCTTGCGATCGCCGCCCCGGCCATGGAAGTAGTCCCGGTACGCGAACGACGTGCCGAGAAGCCCCTCGTAGCGCTCGTGCACTTTGGAGCGCTGCGCCACCTCGGCCGGCGTGGGATTGCGGTGCAGGACGTAGCTGGCCAGGAGCATGCGTCCTTGCGTATCGTAGACGATCCAGTGGCGAAAGCCGGGCCGGTAGGTGTTGTCAAGCGATTTCTGCGCGGCCATGGCGGCCGCCGTTTTCCGATAGGATTTGTCGGCGATCGTCTTCGGATCGAGCTGGTCGAAGAAGGCGCCGGCCTTGTCGATCAGTTCCTCCTTCTTGGCGACGTTCTGCACCGTGTCCATCAGAGCGTCGAGCTTGTCGGCGACGACGTTGGCGATCATGTTGACGGCGGTGCGATCGCTTGGAACCAGCTCGCGCACCAGGGAGTCCTTGGCCTCGGCGACCGAGGCGTGCAACATGGACCAGGCGAACCCGCCGACGCCCACGACGAGGAGCAGCGTGGCGGCCATGCCGAGGAGGAGAACGGGCCGGCGCCGGCGATAGCGTTCGCGCTGGGCCAATGCCTGGCGTATCTCGCTGGCGCTCTGATAGCGGCGCTGCGGATCCAGACGCAGGCACTTCTCGAGGATGGCGGCCAGCGGGCGGTCCATGCCGGGGAGCTTGCGGTGCTCCACCGGCGCCGGCGCGGCGGCGATCCCCTCGCGGTACCGGCTCAGGCGCGAGTTGACGTGGGCCGTCCGGCTCAGCTCGTCGGTGAGGGTGGCGGAGGCGCGCGGCGGCTTGCCGGTCAGCATGCAGTAGAAGATGGCGCCGAGCGAGTAGACGTCCCAGCGCGTGTCGGGAATCTGCTTTTGCAGGTCGGCCTGATCGGGCGCCATGTAGAAGAAGGTGCCGAGGTTGCCGGAGACCGCCTCGGAGCCGAGCGACAGGTGGGCCTGGCCGAAGTCGGCGAGGAGCGGTTTGCCCAGGGCGTCGAGCAGGATGTTGGCCGGCTTGAGGTCGCAATGGCGGATGCCCTTGGCGTGGACATAAGCCAGGGCCTCGACCATCTGCTCAAAGAGGGGCAGCGCCTCGGCCAGCGGCAGCGGGCCCTTGCGGATGCGACTCGCGAGCGAGCCCCCCTCCGCGTAGTTCATCACGAAGTAAGGAGGCTCGGCGGCCGGCTCGGCGGTCTTGAGTTGCACGATGCCGTGGACCGCGTCGAGGAGCGCCAGCTGCCGCACCTCCGCCCACACGATCTGCCACATCCCGCCCATCTTCGAATGGTAGAACTTGATGGCGACCGTGCGGCCCGTCTGCTCCTCGACCGCGCGATAGACGACGCCGTAGCTCCCTTCCCCGAGCCGCTCGTGAAGCTCATAGCCGGTGATTGTCGGCTTCTCGCCGCTGCGCAGGCTGATGACGCTGGAGGAGCGCCGGCTCAGATCGTCCTGCATGAGCGTGCCTTCGGCGCGGACCCGGTCGGCTTCGTCGTTGCGGGCGGCGGTTTCGGGAAGGGTCGTGCGCGCAGCGGATAGGCTGGACTGCTCGCCGCTCGGCAAGGTGCGCTCGTTGGGATCGGACGGGTCGGGCATGGGTCGAGTCATTCCCCGTAGGCGGGTTCGGCGGTCGACCCTTATACTATATCTCGTTTTGAAGGTAATTGGCGGGCGCCCGCTTCGCGCGCCGCGCCTGAAAAAGAGGCCGCCCCGTGCCGGACGCCTGTCGCGCAGGCGGCTGACGCGGGGCGTTATCGCTCACGGGCATTCACGGACGCCGATTCGGCTTTGGAGGAATCACGGCGCTTCGAAGACGCCGCGCCGGACGTGGCCCTCGCGCAGCAGGAAGAAGGAGAGGGGTTGGAAGGTCGGCAGGTCCGGGTGGGTGAGAACGTAGCTGACGTTGTCCAGCGTGACCGTTTCCCAGAGGTGCAGGCCGACGAGGATGTCTCCCTTCCTGAGGCCGGCCCGGGCGGCGGGGCTTTCGGGCTGGACAGCGGTGATCTCGAGGCCGCCGTGCAGCGATTTGTTGGCGCCCTTCACGACGTCGGCGGCGATGGGGGCAAGCTGCACGCCGAGCCGGCTCCAGGCGAGGTCGGAGCCGGATGCCGGGCGGACGAGGCGGTCGGGGGAGGCGAGGACCAGGTCGACTTTTTGCTCATCCTTCTTGCCGGCGATGGTGAGCGGAACGCTGTCCGTGGCGCGGCGGTCGAGGAGGGTGCGCTCGATGTCGTAGGTGCAGAAGACCCTCACGCCGCCCAGGTGGGTGATGACATCGCCCGCCTTGACGCCGGCGCGGGCCGCCGGACTGCCGGCTTCGACGAAGTCCACGGCGACGCTGCGGGCGCAGCCGTCGAGGTTGCAGGCGACGCGGTCGCGCAGCACCATGCCGTCGTAGTTCTGGAACTTGCGCTTGTTGCGGAGCAGATCGGCCACGGTCCGCACCATGTGATCGACGGGGATGGCGAAGCCGATGTTCTGGGCCCCGGCGCGGATGGCGACGTTGACGCCGACCAGCTCGCCGTGGACGTTCAGGAGCGGGCCGCCGGAGTTGCCCGGGTTGATGCTGGCGTCGGTCTGGATCAACGACTTGTAGGACATGTCCTTGTTGAGGCTGACGTCGCGCTTGAGGGCGCTGATGACGCCGACGCTGACGGTGTGCTCGTAGCCGAAGGCGTTGCCGATGGCGATGACCGGTCTCGCCGAGCACGTCGCTCGCGGTGCCGAGGGCATGGTGGAAGGGCTTCCTTGGCCTCGATCTTGATGATGGCGAGGTCCATCTCGGGGCCAGGCGAAGACGCTCGCCATGTAGGTGGCGCCGTCGGGCGCAGCGGATGCGCAGGACGCTCACGTCCTCGATGACGTGCTGGTTGGTGACGATGTAGCCGCGGGTCGGCGATGATGCCGGTCCCCATGCCGTTGACGCGGTTGAGAGGGGCGCGGCCGCCGTGGTGACCGCCGCCGCCGACGTGGGTTGTGCTCGGCAGGATGTTGACGACGGCGCCCCTGGCCCGCTCGATGGCGCTGACGATGGGCGTTTCTGCACGCCGGCGCCGAGCAGGGCGCCTGCCTTCGACGACGGCGCCCTCGGTGACCAGACGCGGACCAAAGGGCTCTTGAGCGGCAACGGGCGGGCGCGAGCAGAGACCAGCCGGGCAGGAGGAGGAAGGCATTCTGGCAGGCGGCAATGTCATTTGGTGTTCCTCAGGTGGCTCCGAAGCGGCGATGCGGGGTTTTGAGAGTGTGGCAGAACGTTCCGGCCCGACATACGGCCTTGCCGGGCAAACGTTCCCCCTGTTGTTTCGGTTGCGCGAAAATGGGGTCTACAGATGTGCGAAAAACGGTTTGTCGAATTTGCGGCGGCTAGGGAGGCAGGGAACAAATAGCCGAGACTGACGCCGCCGCGTGTGGAAGCTGTAAAGGATGCGCCGGTCGAACGAAGTGCGAGCGCGCGGTGGCGCAAGCCGTCAGAAGGACAAGGCAGCAAGCGCACGAGCGTCACCAAAAATCTGGCCCATGTCGTCATGAAACGGCGGAGCAAAGGACACTGGCCGTGCGACGAAGAAGGTCAGCCGCGGGAGGCCCTGTAACGCCCCAAAGGGGCCAAACAAGACAGCCCAGGGGCGACGCCCTGGGACCAGGGGCCGTTTCATGCCGTGGCGCCCTGTAAGGGCAAAACAAGATGGGCCAGGAGCCGTCACGGTCAACAAGAATCTGGCCCATGTCGCCACGAAAACATTGGAGCGTTCAGCCGCTTGGTCCTGGCGTGAGAGACGTTTTTTTTCGCCCTTACCGGGCTATTGGCGAGGAGCGCATATTGTTCCCAGGCCGACGCCCTGCGAACACGGGCTGTTTCATGCCGTGGCGCCCTGTAGGAGAAGAAGAATGGGGCCAGGCCGCCTCATGATTGCGCCGGCACAGACGAGACCTCGCAACCGACCGTGATCGCGCCGCTGACCACCACCCTCGCCATGAAGCCGATGCGGCCGATCGCGGTCTCCCTGGCACGCCCCTGGACCCGGGCGAAGCGGCCGCAGGGCTCGCGCGGCTCTTCCAGTTCGATGACGGCGGCGGGACCGAGGCGGAGGCGCTGACCCGGCGCCGCGTCCGGCGCGCCGGCGATGACGAGCTGTTCGCCAAGCTCGCCCGGTCCGGCGCGGAAGCCTTCGGCGGCGAGCAGGGCGACGGTCTCGGCGAGCATGACGTTGAGCTGGCGCCCAGGCGAGGCCTTGGCGTCCCCGGCGATACCGTGGTCCGCGACGAGCTCCGCGCGCGGCGTGGAGATACGCGTGAAGCGGGCGGCGTCACGCGGGGCGTTGGCGGGCTTCACCGTGATGGAGACGAGATGGGCCATGATGACAGTTTACTCAGAACGCCAGCCCCAGGTCGAAGGTCGACGAGATCCAGCGCCACACGCCCCAGGCGGCGGAGCGGTACTCGCAATGGATCTTCACCTGCCCCATGCTGCCCGGGGCGATGATGTCGAGGTCGTCGATGAAGTCGATGGGGACCAGGAAGATCTGGGCCTGGGGCTGGAGGTGGTTGGGGTCGCCGGTCGGCTTGACGGCGATCGGGCCGCCTCCCTTGGTGGAGAGGGCGAGAGGGACCTGCTTCTCCTCGGCGTGGGGCATGTCCTTCTCGGCGATGCGGCCTTTCCAGGTTTCGCCGCCGTGCCCGTGAACGCGGATGGTCACTTCGAGCGGGTTGTGCGAGCCGGCCTTGGCGCGGCGCTTGAGGTCCTCGATCAGGAGGTTGTAATCGCCGGTGGTGACCGGCACAAGGATGCGCAGCTTCTTCGGATTGCCGATGCTGCAGAAGGGGGTCTTCTGGTCCTTCTCGTAGCGCTTGCCGATCTCGTCGATCTTGGGGACGTTCATGACGGTCCCGGAGCGGGCGGCTCGCATGGTGAGGGGCGCCATGTTCTTGAGGATGGTGTCGAGATCGGTCTGGGCGGCGTAGAGATCGTTGGCGGCGTCGAGGCGCGTCTTCTCCAGGGCGGCCCGCTCTTTCTTGTCGCTGATACCGCTCAGCTGCGTATCGCACAGGGCGACGAGCTTGCGCTTGATCTCGATGGTGGTGGTCGCCTTTTCCTTGGCCGTTTCCAGGTCGGGGTCGCTGAACTCGGCGATGATCTGGTTCTTGACGACCTCGTCCCCCTCCTTGACGTTGATGCGGACGAGGGCGCCGGGCGTCTCGACATACACGGGCATGACCTCGAGCGGCTGGATCTGGACCAGACCCGGCTGGCGGATGCGGGTCACGGGCAGCGGCACGAAGAAAAAGCCGAGGAGCAACAGGGCGACAATGCTGCTGGAGATGAGGACGTTGCGCGGTTTCATGTCCGGGAGCCTCCCCCGTTTGTTGATGTTCTTGATGAGCCGCACCAGCGGCCAGCCGATCATGGAGCCCAGGGCGACGGCCGTGAGCATCTGGCTGATGATTTCGAGCTTGTAGGGCTTCAGGAACGTGGCCATGAAGCGCAGGATGACGAAGGTGACGACCCAGCGATAGACGTAGCTGAGGACGGCATAGGAGACGAAGAGGATGCGGCGCCAGCGCTCCATGTAGGGCTCGGGCAGGACCTCGATGCCCAGGCCGTATTCCATGGCGAGGCGGCTGATGTAGCGGTTGGAGCGCTCGCGCAGGTTGGGGATCTCGAGCCAGTCGGAGAGGACGTAGTAACCATCGTAGCGCATGAGCGGGTTGCCGTTGAAGACGACGGTGCTCACGCTGCAAACGATCATGAGGCTGAGCGAGAGGTTGTTGATGAAGGGAACGTGGGGCGTGTTCCACCAGATGAAGGTCGCGAGGGCGGCGATCATCAACTCGACGTAGATGCCGGCGAAGCTGATGATGATGCGGCGCCATTTGCTGGGCATGGTCCAGGCGTCGGAGACGTTGCAATACATGGCGGGGGAGAAACACAAGATGAGGAAGCCCATCTCGTGGACCTCGCCGCCGAAGTGTTTGCACGAGAGGCCGTGGCCGAACTCGTGGATGACCTTGACGATGCCAAGTGCCGCCCAGAGATACATCACGGTCTTGAAGCTGAAGAACTCGTGATAGGAGGGAAGCCGCGACATGAAGGTTTCGAAGTGGGACAGCACCAGGAAAATGGCCGCCAGCATGAAGGTCACGCTGAGGGCCAGGAACGTCTTGGTGAAGACCCAGCCGATCCAGGGGACCATCTTGCCGAGCAGCTTGTCCGGATCGAAGACGGGGATCTTGATGTAGAGGACGTTCGTGAACATCTGCAGCAGCTCGCTGCGCCGGCGCTTGGCGCGCCGGTCGAAGAGCTGCTTGCCCGCCTGGGGCGATTCGTTCTGCACCAGGCCGGCGTTGAGGAGCTGCTGGCCGAACTGCTCGAGGTCCTCGAGCGTGAGGCGCTCGGGGCGGAAACGCTTCTCGAAGGCCTTCTGGGCGTCGTCGAGGGTGTGGGCCCCGTCCATGAGGCCGATGAGGAACTGCTCCTGCTCCTTGAAGCGGTAGTAGCGCAGGCTCACCGGGTCCTTGACGACGAAGTAGGCGCGCCCCTCGTAGCGCTGCGGCGTGATCTGCAGATCACGCCGCAGCAGGAGCTTCACCTGCTTGCGGCGTTCCAGATCCGAGGCGGGAGTGTCGGTGGCGGCGGACATATTTTTCGAGCTGTCAGCTATCAGCTTTCAGCTATTAGCGAATCAGGACTGGAAATCGTTTCAGCACAGGCGTCACCGGCGTCGGCGCCTCAGCTCTCTGGCTGAAAGCTGAGAGCTGTTAGCTGAGAGCTTCATTCAATCACGATGGTCACCGGCCGGCCCGGGATGAAGCGGCCTTCGGGGAAAGCGGGGCTGGGGTTGTTGGGGACCTCGACGCCGACGCGGACCTGGCGGCTGCCCGGATCGAGGGCGCTCGAGACGAGGGTGACGGTGGCGTAGGTCCCGTGCTCCTCGACGTCCTTGGCGGAGGGGAGGGCCCAGAGATAAACGTAGCCGTCCTTGCTGCCGGAGACGGCGGTGGCGTGCAGGCCGCCGCGCGGCGCGAGCGGGGAAAAGGCGGCGCAGGTGACGCCGCCGCGATCGACGGTGACCCACTCGCGCACGGCGCGGGCGCGGCGCTCGAAGCTCGGCGCCCGCCACAGCTGCAAGCGCCCCTCCGCCGCCCCCGCGGTGAGGATCAGCTCGTTGTTCGGCGAGACGAGCGCCAGCGTCTCGAACGGGGCGCCCCCCGGATTCTCCATGGTGGCGACCCGGCTGCCGTCGATGGCGGAGAGGATCTGCAGCTCCTTGCCGCGATCGAGGAACATGAGCCGGCCGTCGGCGCTGACGCCGAGCTGGGCGATCGAGCCGGAGCGGCCGGTGATCGGCTTGACCTTGGCGCGGGCGCCCTTGTCGTGCAGCTCCCAGATGCGGACGGTGTTGTCGCGGGCGGCGGAGATCAGGAGGTCTTGCGGCGTGAACGTGAGCGACGTGATGCCGCCGCGGTGCAAATCGCCGATGACCGTGTCGTTCTTGAAGGTGTAAAGCTCTTCGGGAGCGATCGTGGTCGTATCGACCGGCTCACCCTCTCTCTTCGCCTTGTACGTGCTCCAGACACGGATCTGGCCCGCGGCGCTGCCGGTGGCGAAGAAGCGTCCGTCGGGGCTGAAGGCGACGCTGGTCACGGCGTCGCGATGGGTCTTCTTGAACTCGGCGAGGGGGCTGGCATGGTCGGCGGCGTCCAGGTTCCAGAGGAAGACGCCGCCTTCGGTCGTGCCGGTGAGGGCTAGGTTGTGCGGAGCGCCGGGCGGGCTGACGGCGAGGGAACGGACCGGGTCGCCGTGGAGCAGCTCGAAGACGGGACCTTTGTGATATTGGTCCCAGGCGCAGACCGTACCGTCCTCGCTGGCGGACAGATAGCGCGGCGCCTCGTCCTTGGTGATGGCGACGGCGGTGATCTCGCCGCGATGCCCGCGGAAGCTGCGCAGCGGCGCTTGCTCGGTCGTGGGATCGACGAGCACCTTCATGCCGACCTTGACGCGGTCGCGGAACTGGGGCTCCAGGAGCGCTTCCGCCATCAAGCGATCGGGGTTTTGCAAGAGGATGATCGGCTCCTGCTCCTTCACGGTTTCACCGCGGCTCTTGTAGATCTTGGCGATGCGGACGCGAGCGACGCCAAGGTCGCTAATGAGATCGTGCTGCTTGTAAAGGACCTGCGCCTGCTCCATTTCGGTGACGGCCTGATCCGTCTCTTTGACTTTGGTGTTGTAGTCCTCGAGAAACTTGACCTTGGTCAGCACGGCCGCGCCGTATTCCTCCTCGTTGATGACTTTGCGCTGGAAGAGGATATAGGCGCGTTGATAACGGGAGACCGCTTCCTGATAACCGGCTTCCGCGGAGCGCGCCTGGGCTTCGGCGACCTTGACCTTGCTCACCTTGAGCGCCAGCTCGGAGCCGATCTTGGTCGGATCCATCTTGGCGACCATGTGCTTGCCGCTCACCAGCTCGTTCTCGTAGAAGCGGCGGAACAGGAAGGTGACCTCGTCCTTGGCGCCGGGGATGCTCGTGTTCTCGAACGGTTCGCAGACGAAGAAACCGGCGCCGGCCGCCTGTGCCAGGCCTTCCGGCATCTCCTCGCCGACGAAGAGGATCTTGCCGGGCACGGCGGTGGACAACTCCAGCTTGTCCATGACCGTCATGTTGGCCTGAATGACGATCGGATCACGCAAGCGATCGAGGGGCTTGGGCGCCTTGGCGATCTCCGTGTTCGCCGGCTTGTAGAGATTGCCCCCGAGCTGCTCGGCGCTAACCGTCGTCTTGGTCTCGGTCCCATCGTCAGAGGGCGGCGGCGGCGTATCGCCTCCGCCGATAAGCCCCATCTGATAGGCGATGAAGGCGAAGAGGGCGCCGCCGAGGACGAGGCTGATGAGAAGTCGGATCATGGCAGGGCTCCGTGCGTGGGGACGTTGTCTTGCTTGGCGCCCCGGGCGGGCGAGGCTCCTGCCGAGCCGCAACATCAACGAAAACTCGGCAGGAGCCTCGCCCTCCCGGGCGTTGCTTTAGAAGAAGAAGACGATCTTCTCGTAAATGAATTCCCAAACGCCGTAAAAGAGGGAGTAACCCATGGCGCGGTTGCCGCAGCGGACGCGGGCGTGGACCTCGGTACCGGTGAGGAGCAGCTCGGTCGGGATGCGGTATTCCGGCGGGATGTCCTTGCCCTCGATGCGGACCCAGGCCAGGACGATGGGATCGGGCTCGGCGTTGTTGTCCTTGTCGACGTTGGCCTGGGCGGCGACCTTGTCGCGCTTGAGCTTGCCCTTGAAGGTGCGCGTCGGGGCGCTCGTCAGGAGCAGGTCCACGTCGAGTTCGCTCCCTTCCGGCAAGTTGCGGAAGGCGGTGAGCACCTGGCCGATGTGCTTCTGCGGGATCTTCAGCTCGATCTCCCAGTCCTCGCGCGCTTTCTTGTCCGGATTGAGGAAGCCGATGCGGAGCAGCGGGTCGCTCTGCTTGACCGGGCGATTGAGCAGTTGCTCGCGAAAATCGGAGCTGAGGACGACGCCGGCGAGCGGCGCGCGAATCATGAATTCACCCGGATTCTTGGAATCCGCGTGGGTCCGCTTGATGAGCGCCTCGCGCTCGCTCCATTTGGCCGCCAGGGTGATCCTCGCCTCCTCGCTGCGAATGCCTTTGTCCTTGTCTCCTTCGGGAAGGGTCAGGGCGAGTTTGAGCTGACCCTCTGCGGCTTTGATGTCCTTGTCCAGCTCGCGAAGTCTTTTGGCCAGGCCCTCGTCGTACATGCGCATCAGCTCTTCATCCGCGTTCACGACGCTCCCCGACGTCAATCCCGCCTTGATCTCGCGCACCAGCCCCTCGACCGGCGGATACACCCAGGCGCGCTTGATCGGCAAGAGCTGCCCATGCGCGTCCATCTTGAGCGGATAGGGGATGAAGATCAGCGCGGCGATCAAGGCGCCCAGGCCGACGCAAATCGTGATGCCGATGGCCCGCGCCTTGCCCCCCAGACCGTCTTGCAGCTTGGCGAGCGGCAGCCAGATGAAGCGCATGGGGATGCGCTTGTATTCCGCGGCGTTGTAGAGGGCGCTCGTCGCGTGCCGGCCCACGACTTCGAGACGGGCCACCGCTTGCTCGTGGTTCTCGGAGCTTTCGAAGGACTCCATCATGAGCGCCGAGCGGGCGGGCCGCTTCTTGTCCTTGTCGCGCTCGTCCGGCAGCGGCATGATCACGAGCAGCTTGCTGTTGCTCTCGGCGAGGAAGGCGTCGAGCGCCTTGTTGACCGCCGGTGGCAGCGTATCGTCCTTGACGCCGGTGTAGACGAGCTTTTCGCCCCAGTTGAGCACGGCGTCGAACAGCGCGCGCATGAGCTGGACGAGGTTCGACCGTTTCTCGACGATGTCGGCCCCGCTGATCGCGGTGACTTGCGACTTGCTGCCTTGACGGATGGCGACGCTGACGCGGTCGGCTTCGACGAGACGCCGGCCTTCGTTGGCGACGAGGTAGGCGACCTCGGTGGGGTTCAAGGTGCCGTGGATCTGCCGGGCGAACGTCTCGAGCTGCTGCCAGACGGCCTGCTGTCCGACCATCTGGCGGAGCTGGAAGTTGCGGGTGTAGCCGGCGGCGAGGGCGGCCATCTTCACCATGAACTGCAGGAAACCCTGCTGCGCCTCGCGTGGCCGGTTGGCGTCCTGCCAGACCTCGACGAGACCGGCCACCTGCTTGTCGTACAGGATGGGGGCCATCAGGATGTAGTGGTCGGTCGGGTTACCGGGGGCGACGGCCTGTCCTTCCGCCTGTCCGAGGCTGCTATGCGGGGGGAAAAGGCCGGGTTGCCCCTTGGCAGTCGCCTGGCGGAGCAATTCGTCGTGCTCCTGACGGGTGTTCTCGCCGCGGTCGAGACCCACCTGCCGCATGTTGATCTGGTACTGGAGCTGGAGGTTACCCTGCGGCGTCTTCAGCCAGACGGCGCCGGCCGGGGCGGCGATGGCGGCGAGCAGGCGCTGCAGGAACTCGCCGTAATACTCGGGAGGCGACAGCTCCGCCTCGGAGAGCTGGGCGATTTCCTCGGCGAGGCGGTTGATCTGACGCCGCGCCTGCTCGATCTGGCTAGGGTCGATCTGCTGGGATTGGGGCTCGTTCACGATGGCCTCGTTTGAACGCGGGACGGCGGGCGCGCTGTCGGACAGGACCCTGAAAAAGAAAGCGTCTTTCGACGGTGGAAGATCCAACCGATTGTTCAATACAAACGGCAAAAACCGCAAGACTTTTCCCTATAGACGCATGCGTTTGGACAGGCAAGACCGTCCCTGGTCCCGGCGGCGCTGGCTTTGAACGAACAATCTCCGAGCGCAGCCGACAGTGTCATGTTACCGTGCGGGAGAGCCGGTACAAACGGGAATCCGCGAAGATTGAGGCGGGCGCGGAGGAAAAGAGGGGAAAGGTGGCGCCTGGGCAAGGCGGAGGGAGTTGCGAGGCCGGGTCGGCGCTAGGAAGTAAGGCGTCCGCCTAAGGCCGGCATTCTTCTTCCCAGTTCAGGATGTCGGCCATGAGGTCGAGGGGATCGATATCGCAGCAGGGCAGGGGCCAGGGGAAGCGTTCGGTGGCGGCGAGTTGGCAGGCGGCGCCGTGATCGTTCTGGTAGCACCAGAGGTGGACGAAACGAGCCAGGGCGCGGGCGCGCTGGCGCCAGCGCTGAATGGCTTGCGACAACAGGCCGGCGTCGCGGCGGGCGGCGTGGCGTTCCGAGCGGTCGACGAGCCATTCGACGAGCATGCGCGCCTCGGCGTCCCCGAGCCCGCGGCTGAGGCTGTCGTCGCTGAGGATCGGGTCGAGAAGCGCACGCGCAATCATGGACCGAGGCTCCCTACCGGCTCGTTGGTAAACGTCGCGTAAGGCGGCTCTATAGCGGGACCGCCACGGAATGACAACGGGAACTTTGACGTGCGGGAATCGGTACGCCGTCCGGACAGGCGCCAAAAGCAAGCGATCGCTGTCTATCCCAGGCCGCAAATTCCGCAGCCGCTTGACGGCCACTTGCGCAAACGATAGCTTCCACGCATCGGGGCTTCGGGCGCCGTGGCGAGGAAAAGAAGGCTGACGCCTTCCGGCGTTCAGGAATCCCCGGCGTTTCTCGGCGGCTGGAGAAGACAACACGTGGCGACCATGTCCCAGGTCTGCTGGGCACAGGACGATTTTCCGCTTCAGCCGTGGCTGATCGTTTCCCTCAGCATTCTGGCCGGCATCATCGTCGTTTACCTGTTCCGCTATTTCTTCCTGGTCCTCGTTCCCCTGCGCATCCTGCGCCACACCCTTTATCGCGTTCACGTTCACGGCGCCGAAAACATTCCGGCGACCGGCCCGGCGCTGCTCGTCAGCAATCACGTCAGCCACATGGACGCCGCCTTCATTCTCGCGGGGGCGCCGCGGAGGGTTCGCTTTCTGATCTGGACGCCGTTCTTGAAGGTGCCGGTGCTGGGTTGGTTTCTGCGCGTGGTGCGCGTCATTCCGATCGACCCGGCCTCCGGGCCGCGCTCCATCGTCCAATCGTTGCGGGCGGCGAGCGAGGCGCTGGCCGCCGGGGAGCTGGTCTGCATCTTCGCCGAGGGGGGCATCACGCGGACCGGCTTCCTGCTCCCCTTCTATCGCGGCTTCGAGCAGATCCTCAAAAAGACACCGGCCCCGGTTATCCCCGTTTGCCTCGACCATGTCTGGGGCAGCATCTTCAGCTACCAGGGGCGCAAGTTCTTCTGGAAGCTGCCGCGCCATGTCCCGTATCGCGTCTACGTCAACTTCGGCAAGCCGCTGCCGCCCACCGCCACGCCCTTCGAGGTGCGGCAGGCCATCCAGCACCTGTCGGCCGATTCCGCCATCCGCCGCAGCCATCACCGCAAGCCGGTACACCGGCAGTTCGTTCGCATGGCGGTGCGTCATCCGCTGCGCCCCTGCCTGATCGACGAGAACTCGTCGCGGCCGACGCTGAGCTACGGCGCCACGCTCGTGGCCGCCAAGATTCTGCGCAGCCGCCTCAAGCCGGTGCTGAGGGACGACCGGATGGTGGGCGTGTGGCTGCCGCCCGGACAGGCCGCCGCCGTCGCCAACATCGCCCTGGCATTCCTGGGGAAGACGTCCGTCAACCTCAACTATTCCGCCTCGCAGGAAATCAACCGCTCCGCCATCGCGCAGCGCTGTCCGCGTCGTCCTCACCGCGCCTGTTCACGCACCGCGTGCCGCTCGACCCCGGTCCGGGCGTCGAGCTTTGTTACCTGGAGGAATTTCGCAAGACGATCGGCGCCCTGGAGCGCATCCGCCGAATGCTGGCTGTCTACCTGCTGCCCGGCTGGGTCCACGAGTATTTCCTGCTGCGTCTGCGCAAGCACAACGCCGACGACCTGGCCACCGTGATCTTCTCGAGCGGCTCGACGGGGGAGCCCAAGGGGATCATGCTCAGCCACGGCAACATCGCCGCCAACGCCGAGTCGACGATCCAGGCGATCGACCCCTCCCCGAGGACCGCTTGCTCGGCATCCTCCCCTTCTTCCACAGCTTCGGTTACACGGTGACGCTCTGGGCGCCGCCTCCAGGTCGGCGCCTCGACGGTCTACCATGCCAACCCGCTGCAAGCGCGCGAGATCGGCGAGCTGTGCAAGAAGTATCAGGCGACCCTCTTTCTCGCGACGCCGACTTTTCTCCGGTCCTACCTGCGCCGTTGCGAGCCGGACAACTTCAAGTCACTGCGCCTCCTCATCGTCGGCGCCGAAAAAATGCCTCTGCCCCTCGCCAAGGAGTTTCACGACAAATTCGGCATCATGCCGCTCGAGGGCTACGGCTGCACCGAGCTGTCGCCGGTCGCGGCCGTCAACGTCCCCGACTGGCAGCAGGGCGGGCAGCGCCAGGTCGGCAACAAGGCGGGCACGATCGGCCAGCCGTTGCCGGGTGTGGCGGCCCGCCTCGTGCACCGCGAGACCGGGGAGCCGGTCCCCCAGGGGCAGGAGGGCTTGCTCTTCATGCGCGGCGCCAACGTGATGAAAGGTTACCTCAATCGCCCCGAGCTGACCGCCGCCAAGGCGCCCCAGGGTTGGTACAACACGGGGGACCTTGCCGTCATGGACGAGGACGGCTTCATCACCATCACCGGGCGGGAGGAGCGCTTCGCCAAGGTCGGCGGCGAGATGGTGCCGCTCGAAAAAGTGGAAGAAGAGCTGCACCAGGCGCTCGGAACCACGGAGCGACAGGCCGCGGTCACCGCCATTCCGGACGAGAAGAAGGGGGAGCGCCTGGTCGTGCTTCACCTGCCGTTCCAGGGCGTGTCCGTGAGCGAGCTGCGGAAGCGCCTGAGCGAGCGCGGCTTGCCGAACATCTACGTGCCGGGAGCGCGCGATTTCTACGAGGTGAGCGAGCTGCCGATTCTGGGCAGCGGCAAACTGGACATCAAGAAATGCCGGCAGCGCGCGGTGGAGCTGGCGGGGGCGAACGGGGAGGTGGAGGGTCGATAGGACGGCCGTAGTAGGTTTCGCGGCGCCAGCGTGGTACAATCTGGGGGAAGATCTCCCGCCTTCCGAGGGTGGATTAGGCAATGAAAAGAATAGTCACAACCCCGGCCGTCGAAATCGCTCTGAGGACGCTTGATGCCGATAGTGTCAGCAAAGTCCAGGGGTGGTTTGATCACCTCCGCAATTGGGACCGGGACGAATTCGTCCGGTCGCATTCGCATCGGTTGGAGGGAGTCTCGGGGGCGTTTGTCTTGAGGACGAGTACAGACATGAGGATCTTTTTCAAGATGGACGGCGATACCGTCACAATTCTCGACCTCGCCATGAAGCCGGCCATTATGACATCCGGGGCTGCTCCGGAGGCGCGTTAGTGTCAAGGAATCTCGAAGCCGTCACTTTTGAGCCAAGAAGATTCGAGAAAGAGCTCAAAGCGTTTGGCTCCTTGCTCGGGTCGGGCGAGGACCTCTCCGAGGCCGCAGACATACAGCCGTTCTTTGAGAAGAGTCGCCATCTATCGGCATATCTTGGGACATTTTCCCCCAACATCGGACCGGCCACCGAATTGGCGTTCCGCTACCCGTTCTTTGGCGACTTCGCCGCCGATCTGCTCCTGGGCAGCAAGAAGGCGGGCGAGTTCTGCGTTGTCGAGTTTGAAGACGGCCGTCGCGACAGCGTCTTCAAGAAACAACCAAAAAGAGGCAACCCGGAATGGAGCTCGCGGTTTGAGCATGGCTTCAGTCAACTCGTAGATTGGTTTTACAATCTCGATGATTTCAAGGGTACGAAGGGATTTGCGAGGACTTTTGGCGGTGGCCACGTCAGGTTCACCGGTCTGCTCCTCATCGGAAGGAGCGCACCCTTGGACGAGGCGAAACGGAACCGTCTCAAGTGGCGCACGGAAAAGGTCCTCATCGATTCTCATCCGGTCAATTGCATTACGTTCGACGAACTGCACGACCTGTTGCGGGCTCGCTTCGTCCTTTACCAGGCGGCGTCCAAGCTGGAAAGACAAGCAAACACCAGGGGCTGAGTCGAGATCAATCGAATGCCACATCCGACCCGTGTCTTTCTCCTCCGACACGCCGAATCCGCCGATCCGACCGTGTTCCATGGCGCCGAGTCCGATGTCGATCTCAGCGACCGGGGCCGCAGGCAGGCGGCGGCGCTCGTCGACGTCCTCCTGCCGCGCCGGCCGGACGTCATCGTCACCTCCAACATGCGCCGCGCCCGTGCCACGGCAGCGCCGCTGGCTCAGGCGCTTGGTTTCGAGCCGCAGATCGAGCCGCTGCTGCATGAGCGGCGCGTCGGCATTTTGAGTGGGGTTTCGGTGCGCGAGCAGGATGTCTGGCCCGTGACCCTGAAACACTGGACCAGCGGCAATACCGCTTACGCCCATGAAGGGGCGGAGTCCTTCGACGACCTGCGCGAGCGGGTCCTGCCAATCTGGGAGCGCGTCGTCGCGCAACATGCCGGCCGCACACTCGTGGTCGTCGTTCACGGCATCATCTGCCGGGTCATTCTGCTCTCGATCCTGAACGACTTCGGTCCGGGCGCTTGGGGGCGCGTGCCGACGCCGAACTGCGGTATCAGCGAGCTGATATGGGAGAAGGAAGCGTGGACGGCGCTGAGTCTCGGCCGGCAGCCGGACGCGGTGCGGGGGGTGGACTAGTGCCGTCAATTCACCAGCGCTCGACCAGGCCCTGACCGACGGTGCGCAGCCAGTGCAGGACGCGCGACTTGATGAGGTAGACGGCGTTGCGCGTCGTCTTGTACTCCGCGGCGACAGCATCCGGCGCGCGGTCCTTCAATGCCACCTCTTCGAAGATCGCCCAGTGCTCCGAGGAAAAGTTGTCCCGACCCAGGCGCAGCAGCTCCTGCACGATCATCTGATCGTGCTCCTGATCGAAAACCTGACTCAGGTGGCTATGGGGATCTTCCAGTTCGTCCCACGGCTGCTTGCCTTCGCCCGCGCCGAGGGCCAGGGGGACGGGCCGGCGCCGGAACTCGCGCCAGCAGTTGGCGAGGACGGCTTTGAGCCAGGCGCGGAAAGCGCCACTGTGGCCATGGTGCTCGAAGGCGCCGATCTTGCGAACGACGACGCCGAGGACGTTCTGCACCAGGTCGTCGATGTCGTGGTCGGGAAGGCCGGTCCAGCGGCGGGCCCATTTCTTGAGGAAGGGGGAGTAGAGGCCGACCAGGCGCGTCCAGGCGAGCGAGTCGTCCGGCTTTTTGTGGAGTTGTTCCAGCAGGCTGTGGGGGGTGTCGGACATGCGCCGCCCGGCTAGCGGAACTCGCCAAGAGTTCCGATCATCGCGAGTCTTTCACGGTCCCAATCGGAAGTCTTGGCGACTTCCGCTACGAGTCAATCACTCGCCCAGTTCATCCGGCTCGGCGACGGCGCGGAGGTAGCGCGCCAGCAGCATCTGGATGGCGAGCACGCGTTGCCAGTCGGGAAAGCCGAGATTCACCTGGGCGCCGTCGTCCTTGGCCTGGATGTTGTCGGTCGCCGTCGTCAGGCCGTGGTGCAGGAAGTCGAGGATCTCGGCGATGCGCGCGGCCTGGCTGGGGGTGAGCTTCTGCGGCAGTGGAGGCAAGGGCCTCTTGCCGATGAAGAAGGCGTCGCGCGTCGAAGAGGAGGGCTCGCTGATGTTGAGGTCGAACTCGATGTTGCTGTCGAACTGGCCGCTGGTCGCCTGGATGGTTTGCGGACCGTCCGGGTTGGCGAGGGCGAGCGAGCCGGCCATGGGGCTGACGCCGGCGCCTTCCAGCTCGGACATGCGCGCGGCGATCTGCTCGTTGGAGCCGAAGAGCAGGAGAGAGCGGCCCAGGGCGATACGGTCGCCGAAGCGGAGGCGGCGGATCTGCACCACGGCGCCGTTGACGCGGGTGCCGTTGGTGCTCTCCAGGTCCGTGAGGATATCGTCGTCCTTGTCGATCTGCACCTTGGCGTGGAAACGGCTGACGCGCTCGTCGTTGAGGCGGAGGCTGTTGCCTTCCTCGCGGCCGATGGTGACGGGGGTGGCAAGGCCGTGGAAAACGCGGCCCTTATCGATGCCTTCCAGGACTTGAAAGGTGACAGTGCTCGCCGGCATGCGTCGCTCCGCGGACGGAAAGCCTGCCCTGGGGCATGGGCAATCTCGCGTTTGGGTCCCCGCCCGCCACGTCCGTCCTTTGTGCATTTTGGAATGCCGGAGTCTTTCTGTCAATTCCGTACTTGGCGCCCGATCGAAGTTCCCGCCCACACATCGTCCCTTGTTCGGTCCGCCCGAACCAGGCGCCCACTCGGCTTCTCCGCAGCCCGAGACTGGTCGTTATTCCCGGCACAATCGGCGAAGAGCGCCCTGCAGGGCGCCCGGTGACGCGTGCAAATTGCATGAAGTTGAAGAAACGGGGCGCTTGGGGCGAGTCCGTTGAAGCGCCGTATCGGCCGGGACGATAAAGAGAAGGACCGCGCCTGAATCATGCAATGAACCTTTTCTTCGCCACCTTCTGCCTGCTCGGACAAGCGCCAGCGCCGGAGGCCGAGGAGGCGGTCGCGCCGGCCGCCGCGCCGGCGCCCGACCGCTGGCCGCTCATGCAAGCGCTACAGGGCACGTACCCCGGCTGGCTGCTCGACGGCGCCAAGCTCAAGCTCTACGGCTGGATCGATTCCACCTTCACCGCCAGCTCCGACCGGCACGAACAGCTCCCCATGGGTTTCAACTACCGGGCCAACGAGGGCCAGCTTCAGCAGGCCTGGGTCCGCTTCGAACGCCCCGTCGATCAGACCGCCAACGCTCCGACCTTCGGCTTCCGCAGCGATACCTTCTTCGGCATCGACTACCGCTTCACCATCGCCCGCGGCCTCTTCGATAGTCAACTCACCGCCGATCATGGCCGGTCCAACCTCTACGGCTTCGATCCCGTGCAGTTCTATGCCGAGGCCTACTTTCCGCACATCTGCCGCGGCCTCGATGTGAAGGTCGGCCGCTTCTTCGCCCAGTTCGGCGCCGAGAGCATCGACACCACGCAGACGGTCTTCGTCTCCCGCTCCTACAGCTTCATCTACGACCCGTTCACCCACACCGGCCTGTTGACCACCCTCAAGCTCACCGACACCTGGAGCGTGCAGAACGGTGTCGCCACCGGCTGCGACGTTTTCATCGATCCAGCGTGCACGCCGACCTACCTGGGCAGCGTGAAGTGGGCCCCGCCCAACGGCCGCTCAACCGCGCTCTTTGCCGTGATCCTTTGCTCCGGCCGGTTCGATCAGAACCAGAACTTTCACAATCCGCAGATCTTCGACCTGGTCTTCACTCACAAGCTTGGCCCGCGGCTGACCTACACGCTGGACGCCTTGTACGGCTTCACCCACAACGTGCCGAACACTGGCTTTGCCAACTGGTGGGCGACGGACCACTACCTGAGCTGGACGCTGGCGCCGCGCGTCACGGCCAACGCGCGCCTGGAGTTCTTCGACGACGAGCAAGGCCAGCGCACCGGCTTCGAGGGACTGTACACGGCGCTGACCGCCGGCCTGGCAGTGACCCCCAACCGCTATGTCCTGTTTCGCCCCGAGGTGCGCTACGACTACAACGGCACGTCGCGCCCCTTCGAAGGCAAGCACGGCGTCTTCACCGCGGCCCTCGACATGGTCGTCCGCTGGTGACCCCTTTGGAGTGCGGCAATTCATTGCCGCTTTCGAGCGACAAGCCCGCCTTGCAAAGCGCGCGGAACACGAGACCCGAAGGAGAAATGCGATGAACCGCTTCCTTGCCCTCACGATCCTCACGACGGTCGCCCTCGCCGCGCCCGCCGCCGATCCCGATGTGACCATCGACCTCGGCCCGCGCAAGGCCGAAGCGACACCGTCGCGCGCCGGCTTCAGCCACACCGGCGGCGGCAACATCTACGTCAAGGCGGGCGGGCCGGATAGCGTCACCGTCACGATGACCGGCGTCGCCGTCGCGGGCGGGCATCCGCTCAAGGCCTCCGTCGCCGCGATCCTCTTCGATCTCACACAAGACTTCGAGGTCAAGGTCGCCAAACCGGAGATCAAGCGCGTCGAGATCGCCCTCGACGCCCGCCTCACCGGCCTGTTGCGCAGCCATCGCGGCGGCGGCTCGGCCGGCATCACTTGCCCCGCCCATGCCGTCATCGTCCCCTGGGGAGTCGGCGGCGCGGCGCTGGTCGAGGTCGGTTTCCCGGCGCGCTCCGTCGCGGGCGGCGATAACCTCTCCATCAACGACCGGGTCGGGCCGGTCACCGCCATTGTTCCGCCGGGCAAGTTCACGCTGCACCAGGTCTTCGGCGTCCAGGCGGCCCATCCCAAATGCGTCTTGCCGTGCAAAGCCGCCTCCGCCGAGTTCGCCCCCGATCCGGCCCTCGATCCCTTGTGGATCAGCGCCTTTGAGCCTTTTCACGGCGTCGACAAGAAGGACTTCGGCTTCCAGGTGACGATTCGCGTGGCGCCCGCCAATGGGAAATGACCGTTCACGCGCGAGGACTTCGCCGGCGCCCTCGGCTCTCCTCCATGCTCGCTCGCAGCCTCAAGGCACGGAAGGAGCCAGCACTGGCCCCTTCGACTCCAGTTTGACCTGTGCGCTTCCTTTCTCTTCGATCTCCTGAAGGACGTTCACCATGAGATCCTTCCAGAAACGACCGGCTTGCGCGAGTGGTTGGAAGACAAGATGGAATGAACAGGGGTTGGGGTTGGAATGGTCTCGACGGATAGCGATTTCGATGAAGTAATCGCCCAATCGATGCGATACGGTCTCTGACTGCTCGACGCCGTTTGGGGCCGCGCGCACTGTGTCCGTGACAACGCGATCGAGGTCTATCCGGCCGGCAAGCCAATCCAGCAGTGGCCTAGCCTGATCCTGAGAAGAGCAGGTGATTTTCCAGGTCGTATAGGTCGGCGGTGGCGGCATAATCGACCCCAGGAGCTAAGGAACACGGACAACCGCCTTGTTGGCGATGTGTTGATTTAAGAGTAGATGGCTGGGCGGCAGAAACTCGACATCATCCGTCCCGTGTCGGAGGGCGGCGGGAGGATTCATCTGCAGCATGAGCTGGAGAACCTCCTCAGGCAAATCGAACTCAAAGCAAGCCGCCGGAGGGCTGCTCGGATGCGACAGCGCAAACCAGGCGGCTCGGCCATGATCGAGGGTGGCCCAGAACTCGCCCGTGCCATTCCATGCGGCAGCGTGTTGCTGATTAACGCCGTTGTGATCGAGATCGTTCGCGCTCATCTGATCCGTGCCGTGATGAAAACGGAGGGTTATCTTCCCCTCTTCCGGTCCCGGCTGGTGGGCGATCGCCATGTCTCTTGGAAAATACGGATTTCCTGGGATTCGCCCTGAGGCTCGCCTTCATGTTACAGCATTGCATCGGGCCGCGAAAGTGTTCCAAGGACGCAAGCTCTTTGTGCTTCTCCGTCAGCCACCCGTTCCCTGCGGTCCGCCCGCTCATAGAACAGCTGCTCATTACCGCAGAGGGGTAAGCAGCGTGAACGGCTACGGCATCATCTGGGACGTCGACGGCACTCTTGTCGACACCGCCGAATTGCACTTCCAGGCCTGGGTCGCCCTGGCGCGCGCCATCGGCAAGCCCTTCACGCGCGCGGACTTCGCCGGCACCTTCGGCTGGCGCAACCCGGAGATCATCCCCAAGCTGTTCGGCAAGCACTACAGCGACGCCGAGGTCGCCGACCTCGGCAATCGCAAGGAGTCGCTCTACCGCGCGGAAGCGAAGAAGGGGCTGGCGCTGTTGCCAGGCGTCAAGGAGTTGCTCCCGGCCCTCGACGCCGCCGGCTTCAAGCAAGCGATCGGCTCGAGCGCCCCGCGCATGAACGTCGATCTCATCCTCGACATGACCGGCATCCACCGCTACATCCCCTACGCCGTCGCCATGGAGGACACGGCCAAGGGCAAGCCGAACCCGGACGTATTTCTGATCGCGGCGCGGAAGATGGGCATCGCTCCCGAGCGCTGCCTCGTCTTCGAGGACGCCCCGGTCGGCGTCGAGGCCGCCAAGGCCGGCGGCATGAAGGCGATCGGCGTCACCTTCGTCGGCCATCATCCGGCCGAGAAGCTCGACGCGGCGGGCGCGGACCGGATCGTCCACTCCCTAGCGGAAGTGAGCGTGGCGGCGGCGCGTTCCATTCTCGGAATCGATCGATGATCGAGGCGAGCCGGGCGGCGTAAGCCCCCGGAGGCGCGGGGCAGATTGACAAATGACAATTGACAATTAGCAATTTCCAATTTGGGGGCCTTGCCGATGCGTGCGTCATTGCTTGGGGGCGTCTTCTTCTGGTTGGCCACGAGCGCCCACGCCGGCGCCAAGGACTGGCGCGATCTTCTCGGCAAGGACCTTCCCGCCTTCAAGGGCCCGACGACCGGATGGGAGCAGGTCGCCGACGTCGTTCTCGACCCGCGCAATCCACGCAAGCTCGAGGCGAAGGACGGGTCGGGGGTCTTCTACAACGGGCCCAAGGGCGCCGCCCGCAATCTCTTCACCAAGGACAAGTTCGGCGACATCGAAGTGCACCTGGAGTTCAATATCCCCAAGGGCTCCAACAGCGGCATCAAGTTCCACGGCCATTATGAAATCCAGATCATGGACAGCTTCGGCAAGACGAAGAAGCTGGACGGCAGCGACTGCGGCGGCATCTATCCGCGCGCTCTGCTCAAGCCCAGATACCATCACATCGACGAAGGCGTCGCGCCGCTCGTCAACGCCTGCAAGGAGCCTGGCCAGTGGCAGACCCTCGACGTCGTCTTCCTGGCGCCGCGCTTCGACAAGGACGGCAAGAAGACGGCGAACGCGAAGATCGTCCGCGCCCGCCTCAACGGCAAGTTGATCCACGACAACCGCGAACTGCTGACGCCGACCGGCGACCGCTGGCAGGACCCGGAGAGGGCCGAAGGCCCGATCATGCTGCAAGCCGACCATGGGCCGGTCGCGTTTCGCAATATCCGCGTACGCGCGCCGATGAAGTGACCCCGGCGCAGGCTCTCGCCGCTTCCGGACCGCGGACCGCGGACCGCGGACCGCGGACCGCGGAGCGCGAAGCCCGAAAGCGCGAAAGCGCGGACAACAAAGAGAACCTTTGACTACGCGCGCTCAGCCGCTTAGACTTGGTCGGCGCGTGCCTGGCGTTGTTGTCCCGAGGAGAGGACGATGGTCGAGTTGCTGGCGCGAGAGGGAAGGCTTCCTGCGCGCGACGCCGATCCGGTCGAGGCGATCGTCGCGGCCCTGCGGCGTAGCCCTCAGCCGATGAGCGCGGCACGGTTGCGCGGCTGCCTCGCTTTGCGTGGTCTGACGGTGCAGGGCCTCGAGCCGATCCTGAGGCGGCAGGTCGCCGCCGGCGTCCTCTTTCTCTACCCGAAATACCGAGGCGCAGGCGACCGCTTCTGGGACCGGCCCATCCAGGTCCACCTCGGGCAGCTTGTCCGCGCCGCCTTGCTGGCGGGCCCGTTGACCTGGTCCGAGCTGCGCCGTCGCCTTCCTGACTATGCCAAGATCTTCGGCGACGCCGCCCTGAAGGACGAGATCGCCTTGGGCCGCGTCTTCCGCCACCCGCCGACCGGCCCGCGCCAGGGCGTGCGCTACGCCCTGTGTCCGCCCGCCGCGGAGCCTTACGTGCGGCAGGAGCTGAGCGGTCTGTTTCGCCGCCTTGCCACCCTGGGCTTCGCGGAGGACAAGGTGCGGACCGCGCTGCGCGTCATCCTGGACGGTAAGAGCGGTTCTCCCGCCCACTACCACACCGAAGACTGGCCACGGCAAGAGAACGCGCTCGTGGAAACGCTTGCGGAAGACGAGGCGCTGGCGCGGACGCTGATCCCCGAGACAATGTTCTGATCGGATGAGGGGCGCGGAATACGACCACGCGCCCCAATGCCACAACCGTGGAGGTTATCATGCGACGCAGCGGCGCTCTGAGCTTGTTGGTCGGCCTGGTGTTGAGCGGCGGTTACGCGGGCAGCGGCGACAAGGGAAGCGCCCTGTTCTTCAACGGCAAGGACCTGGAGGGCTGGCACGGGCTGACCGAATACTGGCGTGTCGAGAAGGGCGCCATCGTCGGCGCCACGCCCAAGGGGCTCAGCTTCAACACGTTCCTGTGCAGCAAGAAGACGTACAAGGATTTCGAGCTGAGCTTCAAGGTAAAGCTCACCAAGAACGGCAACAGCGGCGTGCAGATCCGCTCCAAAATCATCAACGACAAGACGCTCGCCGTCGGCGGCCCGCAATGTGACATCGGTCAGGTCTACTGGGCCTGCCTCTACGGCGAGCACTACGACACCAAGACCGGCAAGATTGGCGGCGCCGGCGGCATGATGAAGGCCGCCCCGGCCGATGTCGTCAAGAAAACCCTGCGCGAAGAGCAGTTCAACGACTACTACATCAAGTGCGTCGGCAAGCACGTGACCATCAAGCTCAACGGCATGACGACCGTCGATGACGACTTCAATCTCCCGGAGGAGGGCATCATCGCCTGGCAAATCCACTCGGGCGGGCCGATGGAAGTCATCTTCGAGCAGATTCACTTCAAGAACCTGTCGAAGGAATGATGACATCGCTTGGTGACCCGGTGTGATCCGGTGACACTCACCGTGTCACCGTGTCACCGTGTCACCGTGTCACCCCTTCTGCCCGCCCCGCGCTCGCTTCCCGGCGGGCGTACCGCCCACCGCGCCGCCGGAGGGGCCGCCGTAGCCCTCCTCCCCGTCCTCGGCGCCCTGTCCCAGGGTGACGTCGAAGGCGCCGCTGCCCATCGCGTCGCGCAGGTTCGCGTCCGCGGGGTCCCCTTCGCCAACGGTCGTCCCGGCCAGTCCGCCGATGGCCGAGCCGCCGCCCGGCTCGCCCGCGGCATGGATGTCTCCGGCCGCGTTGCGTGATTCCAGGCCGGTGAAGGTGGGCCGATCGCCCTCCCTGCGGAAACCGGCGGTCTCCTGGGCGTCGTCGTGCGGGTTGGCCGTTTCCGAGCCCAGGTGAGGTCGGCCCTCGTTCAGATTGACCGGCAGGCCGGCCTGCATCATCTCGGCGCACGTGACGCAATAGCGCGTGTAGGGCAGAATCTCCAGACGCGCTTCACGGAGGGTGGCGCCGCAGCCCTCGCAGACGCCGAAGGTCCCGGCGTCGATGCGGTCGAGGGCGGACTGAATCTCTTCGAGGAGGTATTCCTCGTTCTCGAGCAGGGTCGCGCTCAACTCCTGTTCATAGGCGGCGCTGCCGACGTCACCGATGTGCATGGGCGCATTCGACAGGTTGCCTCCCGCCTCGCCGCTCGTGGCGCTGCGGGCCTCGTCTTCGAGTGCGGAGGCGGTCAACTTCATGCGCCGAGCCATATCGCGCAATTGCTCGGCGTAGGCCTGCATCTTCTTCTTGGTGATTTTCTTGGGCTTTGTCATCGGCGCCTCCATGGGCGAAAAGAGCGAGGGTGCGTTCGGAAAGTTGAAGGACGGCATTTGTCATGCCAAGCGGCCGGGCCGCACAACGATAGGGGACGAGCCCGCCCGGCCAAGCCCAGGCTCCGCGGCCCAACGTCAATTCGGCGCGGAGTTTACATCCGGACAACGATCATCGCGAAACTCCAAGCGCCGGGGCGAGGCGCGTCGCCGGCCGGGTGGCGCGATACGGTTTGGGCTGTTGTGTCCCCAACGGTGAGCGGATTCGGCGAGGATCTATCCGGGCGCGATGCCGTCCGCTGTCACCAGGAAGGGCCGCGCGGTGATGGGATAGGCGGAGGAATGATGGTCTTTGAGCAGGCGGCGGCCGATGCGTTGCTTCAAAATCTTGCGGTTGGAGAAGAGGACGAGGGTATCGCGGTCGGGGATGCCGGCAAGAAAGGGGCTGCCCAGAGCCTGGCTGAAGAGCTTGTGCAGTTCGGGGTGGAGCAGGCGGCTCGAGGCGAGGCTGTCGCCGCTATCGACGACGATGACGCGACCGCCGTCGGGGTGGCGTGAGCCTTCGAGCTTGTCGGGCCAGGGCAATCGCGCCAGGTTTTCCAGGGCGATCTTGTGCAGGGTGTCGTTGTCGGTCTCCCAGCGGCGGACGTCCCAATCGGTGACGAAGCGGAAGAGTTTCTTGGAGCGCAGGGCGTAACAGATCATGACGTCGCCGACCCAGTCGATGCGCAGCTGGTGCTGGGCCGGGCCGCCGGAGCGAAAATACTCGACGGGCTTGAGGATGGGGATGACGCGGCGCTGAGCGTCTTCCCAGGTTTCCTCCCCCATGTTGAGCCCGGCGGCCGGTGTGATGCTGTTGACGAAATGGTCGACGATCTTGTCGCGGCGCTTGGGGGCGCCCTGGATCTCGCGCCAGAGGTTGCTGAGGAACACGACCTGATGGTTCCCGCGGATGCCGCGCTCGTCCAGCTTGAAGTCCTCGTCGGGGTACTTTGCCCGAAGCTTCTCCAGGACTTCGATGGAGAGGCGGCGCAGTTGCAATTCCTCGTCACGCGTGATGTGCAGGCTGGCGATAAGCTTCTCGAACGGCGGGTTCCAGACGTCGCGCTCGGCGCCTGGAACCTGGCTCGAAGCGAACAGGATAACGTCGCCGCCGGCCAGAAGCCAGTAGTGGCCGGCCTGCCCTTCGCGCAGAACGTCGGCCTTGAGGGCGAAGCCGCGGAGCGACTCGTCGCGCTTGAACTCGCCGGCCTCGATCTTGGGCATCGACTCGATGAGCTTGGGCAGGTCGTCGAACATGCGCTCCGTGTCGACGCTCATGGGCAGGATGGAGATCCACAGGCCGACGTCATCGCGCTCGTGGGGCCCAAAGCCGCAGGAGCGCGACTCGTCCTGCTGCACGACCTCCCAGTGCGAGGGGTACTCCAGGCGGTAGACGCCGGCGGGGTGCTGGAACTGCTTGAGCGTGGTCGACGACATAGGATGGTCCGCCGGCGCAGGGGATAGCGCCTCTTTATCTTACACGAGAGCCGCGCCTTGTTCATGGACGCGTCGGCAGCCCTGCTCCCTCCATCTCAGCGCACCGTCGCCGCCGCCTGGCCCCAGGTCGCCCCGAACACGAACTCGGCCAGCCCCTTCCGCTTGCGCGGCGTCAGATCGCGCTCGCGATAGGCCTCGGCAACAGTCGCCGGGTCGGCGGGGTAACCGATGGCCACCGCGGTCAAAGGACGCACGTTTTCCGGGATCCGGTACAGCTCGCGCGCCCGCTCGGGGACGATGCCGATCATCTGATGGACGCACAGGCCGCGGCTCGTGGCCTCCAGGCAGAGGTTGCCGGCGGCGAGGCCGAGGTCGTGCAGGGCGGCGGCGTTCGGATTACCGTTGCGGCTGAAGACCAGACTGGTGCAGCCGAGGGCGAGCACGGGGGCGTTCTTCGCCCACGCCTGGTTGCCTTCGACCAGGCAGGAGAGGAGTCGCTCGAACTCGGCCGGCTCGTCCCTGGTGGCGAGGATGTAGCTCCAGGGCTGCTCGTTGTAGGACGAGGGCGCCCAGCGCGCCGCCTCGAAGAGGGAGCGCAGGTCCTCGGTAGAAACGGAGCGGCCGCTGAAGCCGTAGGGGCTCCAGCGCTCGGCGACGGCGTCGCACACGGGATAGTCGGGCACGGCACGCTTGTGGGGATTCATGGTCGCTCCTGAGATGGTGTCGGCTTCCTTCCTATCCTATGCAACGGGTAAAGAGAATAGTGGGATGGCGGAACCGGAGTCGTTCATGCGAATGACGCTCGGATTTGGAATCGTGTCGCTTGCGCTCGCCATGGGGCCATGGCCGGCGTCGGTCCATGCGCAGGCCGACAAGAAAGCCCCCATCGACGGCACGATCGAGCGCGAGAAGCTCTTTCTCAGCGGCTGGGACCCCGATGAGCCGGTCCCCGCGTACCTCTACTACAAGAAGGGCGCCAAGGGAATGCCGGTCGTCATCTTCATGCACGGCCTGGGCGGCAGCAAGGAGCAGTACCCCGAGCGCATGCGCGACTGGGCGAGCAAGGGCCTGTTCGTGGTCACGATCGACGCCCACCTGCACGGCGAGCGGAAGGTCCCCGGCATCTTCCCGATGGGTAAGAGCCTCGGCGGCCTCGGCACGGATTACGCCATCTGGGTACACCAATCCGCCGTCTCCCACACCGCCCGCGACGTGTCCCGGATCATCGACGCGCTCTCCGCCCGGTCCGACGTCGACCTCTCCCGCATCGGCGTCGCCGGCGTGTCGATGGGGAGCAGCACCTGCATGGTCCTCGCCTGGAAGGAGCCGCGCATCTCGGTGGTCGTTGGCCTGATCGGCGCCGTCGATTTCTGGTACGACGTGACGAAGACGCCGCCCGGCAAGGAGCAGGATGCCAAGCGCGATGCGTTGAGCTTGCGCGTGCGCCAGATCGTCAACTCGATCGATCCCTGGAACCGCAAGGCGGCGATCGCGTCCAAGGCGCTGTTCCTGGCCAATGGCGCCAAGGACGCCATCGACATCGAATCGATCAAGCAGTTCGTCAAGGACCTGGAGCCGCGCTACAAAGCGTATCCCGATCGCTTGCACATGCTGGAGGAGCCGAAGACGGGCCATTCGGTGACGGAGCGGATGTGGAGCGAAGGGACGCAGTGGCTGGCGCGGCATCTGGTGGAGAAGGCGGGGGCGAGGCGCTGATTTTATAATAGACGCAGGGAGGAGATCCATGCCGCTGCGCGATCACTTTCGGGCGCCCCTCGATGACGAGACTTCCTGGGATGGCTTCCATGGTCAGTGGCCCGCCATGATCGTCCTGGCGCTGAACGAGAAACTTCCGCCGAGGTATGTGGCGGCGCCGCGAGTCCATACCGTTGCGACATTTGAAAGGGAGACAAGCCCCTCCTCCTGGGAACCCGAGGAAACAGGAGGTGGAACGGCCACGGCCGTTTGGGCGCCCGCCCAGCCCACGCTGTCCCTGGTAACGGATCTGCCCGATCTGCCCGAGTACGAGGTTCGCGTATACGACAGCAAGCGTGGCCGACGTTTGGTGGCGGCGATTGAGATCGTGAGCCCTGCGAACAAGGACCGGCCCGAGCACCGGGCCGCGTTCGTCGCCAAGTGCGCCTCCTTGTTGCAGCAGCAGGTGTCCGTCGCCGTCGTCGACCTGGTCACGACGCGTCACTTCAATCTCTACGCCGAACTCTTGAAGATGATGGGCCAGCACGATCCGTCGCCGGCCGGGCTGCCGCCGCTCTATGTGGCCGAGTTCCGATTTTTCCAGCGCGGCGATCACGTGCAAAGGCTTGCGAATTCCCTGATCGCTGTCAAACGCAGACTCCCCGTCACTCATTCTCGATGCGCCGAGCCGCGCAGGCCGCGCGATAGCTCTCTTCCAGGTCCAGCGGCAGGCACAAGGTCGCATCGAGCCGGAGCCTTTGCCGACGAAACCTAAATCAACAGCAGCCTTCTTCGTGCCAACTAATCGCGGCGGGTGGCCGCGTCCTTTGGTTCGGCGGCGCTCAAAAGCCGCAGCTTGTCGGTCAGGTCCTTAGCGATATTTGCTCGCCTGAGGAACAGCAGGGCAAAGCACGTATCGGGCAGCGGTCCACTCCAGTCTTTCCAGCTGCCGTCCTCCAGCTGGGCGTTCACGACAACCTTATGGCCCCAATCATACCAATCCTTGCCCCCAATCTGATTCTTGCCATAGATCACGGCGAGGCGCTCCAAGCTCCACAAGAAGTAAAGGTCCCCCACGGCGGACGCCTCGAAGAGCGAGCCGGCGAATTGCGGCGTGGCGCCGCCGGGGTCACCTTTCTTTCGACCGATGGACTTGCCCACAACGGCAAATGCCTTGTCGATGTCGGCCTTCTTGGCGGCCACGGGCGCACTCGGGGGCAGAGACAAAAACTCCTTGTCCTCGCGCAGGGCCTTCTCCAGCGCCAGGGAGATCAGGCCCGCGCAGGTGCTGCTCGCGGAAAGCGGGTCGGGTTGCTCGGGGCAGTAAATCCAGTGTCCATCGGGAAGTTGAGAAGAATGGAAGTAGGAGGCAGCCGCCAGCAAAGGGTCACGTACGGGAACGCCGTGCTTGCGGGCGCCCCACAGAGCGAGCATGGCGAACTGGGTGTTGGAGATCGTGTAGGTTCCCGTCCCGGTCGCCTTGAAGGTTCCGTCCTGCAATGATGCCAGCAACTTCGCCTCCTGATCGGGGGACATCACCACCCCCTTGTACCCCCAGGCTCCGTTGCTCTTCTGCCCCGCAATGATTCGCAGTGCGAACGTTCGAGCCATTTGGCGATCACGCTCCTGCAGCGGGCGGATTTCATTCCACCGATTCAGGAAGAACAATGACGCAGCCAAGGCGTAAATGTGGTCCATCTCCCCTGCATGCTCACGAATGACTTCAGCCGCGCGAAGCACTGCGACATCATCCCCGGCCACCTCGCATTCCAGCAAGGTCAGGCCGATGAGCCCTGCTATTCCGGCAACCCAGGTCTTTTGGGGTAGATGATAATCCTTCAATTCGTGGGTCGGAACGGGCATTTTCCCTTTCAGAAAAACGACCCCCTTGTCGACCGCCCGCTGCACGAGCTTGGTCCGCTCATCGGCCTGCGGCACAGTGGAAGGTCGAAGCACGAGTTCGCCCTTATCGTCATCTCCTCCCGGTCGGTCCTGTCGGTTGTTGACCACCCACAGGATCAACAGCCCGGCCAGCAAGACGATGATGACAAGTCCCCCTCCGAGGAAGAGGCGGCGTGAGGGGTTTGAGGCATTGACCGTCATCGTGGCGCTCTCTTTCAGTTGAATCTCCGGAGGTTGGCACTGAATCCTGCCATAGGCCCACGCTGCAGGGTCTGGCCAAGCATGGTTGGCTTTCAGACCAACTGTGGCGAGTCGCTTATTTGTCGAGCTTTTTGACCGGTCGGGCTAACTCTTGGAAGAGGCGTTCGAATTCTTGAAGGGCGCTGGTTAGCACCTTGGCCGCGTCCGGAGCAGTCTTCTCGACATTCTCCAGCACCTTGGCCAACGCGCCCCTTGCCTGTCCCAATTGCTCCAGCGTCTCGGACACCCGTGCCCGGTACATCTTGGCGAGCCGCTGCTTCTCCACAGGATCGAGCTTAGCGGCGCGCTCTGCTGTGAATGTCATCTCCGCTCTGATGGCGCTCGGCTCCTCCTTTAACTTCACTATTTTTGCGATCGCTACCTTCAAACTATTTGCCTCGATTGGCCGGCCGCTCTTTTGGTGCTCCGCGAGGACTTTTTCCGTTTCCACGCGGACGGCCACCAGGCCTTCGCTCGTTCGCTTCATATGATGAAGCACCAAAATGATCGATCCCCCCGGTAGAGTGCGCAGCGTGTCGCGCACAACGTCACGCACGCTTGCATCCTTGTCATCGAGCGCTTTCTCTAATTCGACGATGACCCGATCTTCCGGCCGGTTTTTGAGCGCGAGAGCGCCTTGCTTCCTGATCTTGGGATCGGGATCGCTCAGCGCTTTGAGTTGTTCGTCGAGGGTCTTGCCGACGCCCGCGTGCGCAGAAGAGGCGGCGCCAAAAAGCCAAATGATGACGAGCAAACGCGGGATTGACCGTCGATCGTTCATTGTTGTTTCCTCCGGTCCCGGCTGGGTTGCCCTGATGGGATTCGCTCAAATATCAAAATACAGCATGAACTCATACGGATGCGGCCGCAGCCGGATGGCGTCTACTTCCTTCTCACGCTTGTACCAGATCCAGGTGCTGATCACGTCGGGCGTGAAGACCTCGCCTTGCAGAAGGAACTCGTGGTCGCGTTCCAGCGCGTTCAGCGATTCCTCCAGCGATCCCGGCGCCTTCGGCACGCGGGCCAGCTCCTCCGCCGGCAGGTCGTAGATGTCCTTGTCCAGCGGTTCGCCGGGCTTGATGCGGTTCTTGATGCCGTCGATCATCGCCATGAGCATCGCGGAGAACGCCAGGTACGGGTTCGAGGAGCCATCGGGGCAACGGAACTCGATGCGCTTGGCCTTGGGACTCGGCGAGTAGACGGGGATGCGGATCGAGGCGGAGCGGTTGCGGCGGCTGTACGCGAGGTTCACCGGCGCCTCGTAGCCGGGAACGAGGCGTTTGTAGCTGTTGGTCGTCGGATTGGTGATCGCGCACAGCGCCGGCGCATGCCGCAGTAGGCCGCCGATGGCGTAGAGGGCCATGTCGGAGAGGCCGGCGTAGCCGGAGCCGGCGAAGAGGTTGACGCCGCCTTTCCAGAGCGAGCTGTGTACGTGCATGCCGCTGCCGTTGTCCATGAAGAGGGGCTTGGGCATGAAGGTGGCGGTCTTGCCGTGCTTCTTGGCGACGTTCTTGACTATGTACTTGTACTTGAGCACGTTGTCGGCCATCTCGACCAAGGGGGCGAAGCGCATGTCGATCTCGCCCTGGCCGCCGGTGGCGACCTCGTGGTGCTGGGCCTCGATGTGCAGGCCGCAGCGCTTCATGGTGAGCATCATCTCGCTGCGGATGTCGTGCAGCGAATCCGCGGGTGGCACGGGAAAGTAGCCTTCCTTGTAACGCAGCTTGTAGGCGAGGTTGGGGTGCTCCTCGCGGCCGGTGTTCCAGGCGCCTTCGGCCGAGTCGAGGAAGTAGTAGCCGGAGTGGGTGGTGAAGTCGTAGCGGACATCGTCGAAGACGAAGAACTCCAGCTCGGGGCCGAAGTAGGCGACGTCGGCGATGCCGGTCGACTTCATGTAGTTGACGGCCTTGCGGGCGACGTTGCGCGGATCGCGGCTGTAGTCCTCCTTGGTTAAGGGATCCTGGATGTTGCAGAGCATCACCAGCGTCTTGTCGACCATGAAGGGGTCGACGAAGGCGGTATCCGGCTGCGGGATGAGGAGCATGTCCGATTCGTTGATGGCCTGCCAGCCGCGGATGGAGGAGCCGTCGAAGCCGAGGCCTTCCTCGAAGGTGGCCTCGGAGAAGGTGTCGGCCGGCACGCTGAAGTGTTGCCACAGGCCGGGGAAATCCATGAAGCGAAGGTCGATGGCCTCGATGTCCTTGTCGCGGATGAGAGCGAGCACTTCTTTGGCGGGCACGGCGGGCCTCCGGGTGTGGAAGAAGACAGTGTTGGGAAGGATGTTATAGGGGCAGGGCGGGGCGGGGGCGTGCTTCTGGTCCACTGAGAGGGGCGCTTCGCGGTTCAGGCTCTTCGTGAAGGGGTCGCTCCGAATATCATGAGACGAGGAAAGTGGATGACGCCCACGCGTGGAGGTTACGAGAAACGGGAGAAACAGCCATGTCCGTGACAATCGAGACACTCATCGACCGGCTCAGCGTCCCCGAGAGATTGGAGCTTATCGAGAGGATATGGGACACGCTCCCACCCTCGCTGACGCGTGAGGAAGTGCCGGAATGGCATCGGATGGAGCTGGCACGACGGCGCTCGGAGGCCGACGCTCAGCCAGGGGAGGGGCGGCCTTGGCGCGATGTGCTGGGCATCAAGGAGGCAAAGCCGTGAGCCTGCCGGTTATCGTCCGCACGGCCGCCGAAACAGACATAAACGAAGCACGCGCATATCTCGAAGGAAAACAAGCCGGGTTGAGCGACCGCTTCAAGGCACGGCTGTGCGTTATTCTCTCCGTCGCGGCAGCGATCGCTCTGATCGCGCCACGCCACGTCTTCGCGGGCGACAAGGCCGACGCCCCCAAGCCCGTCGTCATCGACGCCGCCAGCCTGCGTCACAAGGTCCTCTGCGGCTACCAGGGCTGGTTCCGCTGCCCGGGCGATCCGGCCGGAGAAGGCTGGCGGCACTGGAGCCGCAACGGCCGGCGCATCGGGCCGGACACGCTCACCTTCGAGATGTGGCCCGACATGTCCGAGCTGGGCGCCGGCGAGAAGTACGCCGCGCCGGGCTTCACCTATCCCGACGGCGCCCCGGCCGCCCTCTTCAGCTCGGCCAACCCGGCGACCGTCGAGCGGCATTTCAAGTGGATGGAGCAGTACGGGATCGACGGCGTGTTCCTCCAACGCTTCGTCGTCGAGCTTGGCCACCCGTCGCTCGATCGCGTCCTCGCACACGTCCGCGCCTCGGCCACGAAGACCGGCCGCGTCTACGCCGTCTGCTACGACCTGAGCGGCGCGGCCCCGGCCAGGCTCCAGGACCAGTTGATCGCCGACTGGAAGCGCCTCGTCGACAAGCTCGAGGTCACCAAGGACGACCGCTACCTCCGCCACAACGGCAAGCCGGTCGTGTTCGTCTGGGGCTTCTTCAGCGACCGCTTCGGGCCCGACCTCGCTCATCGCATCATCGACTTCTTCAAGGCAGATTCTCCGTACGGCGCCACACTCATCGGCGGCTGTCCCTGGTACTGGCGCTCGGAGAAGAACGCCGAATGGGCCAGGGCGCTCAGGCGCTTCGACGTGATCTCCCCGTGGAACGTCGGCAACGCGATGACGGTCGACGGCAAGAAGCACGCCGCGACCGGGTCCTGGAAAGGCGACCTGGCGGAAGCGAAAAAGGCGGGCATGGCCTACCTGCCGGTCATCTATCCGGGCTTCGGCTGGACGAACCTGAAAGGCAAGGCCGCCGCCGGCGCCACGCTTCCCCGCCTGGGGGGCGAGTTCTTCTGGCGCCAGTTCGTGACCGCGACGGGCCTCGGCGTCGACATGGCCTATGTCGCCATGTTCGACGAGGTGGACGAGGGGACGGCCATCTTCAAGGTGACCAACAACCCGCCGACACAGGCCAAGTTCGCCACTTTCGACGGTTTGCCGTCCGACTGGTATTTGCGTCTGACCGGCGAAGGCTCGAAGGTGATCCGCGGCGAGCGCAAGGCGACGTCGACGTTGCCGATCACGCGCTGAGGCGCCGCCATTCCGGGAAACAAGGATTTCGGAATCGAGATGGAGATCCTCAAGACAATCGGGGATACTCAATCCATTGAAAGGAGATCCGGGCATGGCCACTTACATCACCACGATCAAATTCACGCAGCAGGGAGTCAAGAGCATCGACGAAACGACTCGGCGGGCCGCCGCGTTCAAGGCGGTCTCCAAGAAGCTGGGGATCAAGATCCGGGATGTCTACTGGACGCTCGGCGCTTACGACGGCATGCTCGTCTTCGAAGCGCCGGACGACGAAACGGCCACCGGCGCCATCCTGCGCCTGGGGGCGTTGGGCAACGTCCACACGACGACTTTGCGCGCCTTCAACGCCGCGGAAATGGACAAGATTTTGAGCAAGACGCCGACTGCCTAACAGCATTGAACAAATACCAAGATCGCCTCGTCCTTGCGAAGCGCCTTCAGGACTGGAAGGATCAACGGCCAGGCACTGTAGGCGCCGTCTCGGCGCCGATGCCATTGTCACGCGCCGTCCAAGACGGCGCGCCGGACCTCTGGCGTGCCGCGCCAGTGGCCTGATAGGGAGGAAGAGCGGCATGTTGGGCAATACCCGGGATGAGACGATGGAGTTGAGGCCCGACCTGCGTCCGAAGGTTAGCCTGAAGGTTCCGATCTTCCTGGCGACGCTGGTCTTCTTGGCGGCGACGGTGGCGTGCGCTGAGGAGGCGAGCTGGCCGCCGGAACGGCAGAAGGAGTCGGAGTTCAGCGGGCGAAAGCTGGACACCTACCGGCACGGGACGAGGAAGGCGTGGGGCTATGCGGAGCCACAGCGCGACACGTTTCTGGTGCTCCATCCGAAGAAGGCGCGTGCGAAGGCGCCGCTCTACGTGGTGCTGCACTCCGCCGGGCACGATGTTCACTCGTGTCTGGCCTGCACGACGACCGTGGGGAACCACGACATCTACCATGCGCCGCCGGATTTCTTCGGCCTCTATCTCGATTGTCGGGCCAACAAGGGGGACTGGTGGTGGGGCATCAACAAATACCCGGGCCCGGACGTCAGCCCGACGGACAAGCGCGTGATCGACACGGTGCGCTGGGTGATCGAGCGCTACGGCATCGACGCCAACCGCGTTTACCTGTGCGGCAACTCGATGGGAGGCAGCGGGACGCTGGGCATCGGCATGCGGCATGGCGACGTGTTCGCCGCCATCAAGGCCAATGTTCCGGCCGAGGTCAAGCATGTTTCCAGCCGGATGTATTTCGGCGTGAAGGAGGCGCCGGAGGGCGTCGCGTTGCCGGACCCGCCGGTCGTCGTCGACTATTCCGCGCAGAACGACGGCTGGTCGCGCGGGCACGACGGCTTCGTCAAAGCCATGACTGAGCGCAAGTATGCGCTCATCCTGTACTGGGGCCCGTTCGGGCATGCGAACAACCACGCCAGTATCATGAAGGTGAACGACCTGATCGATTCGTTCGACTGGTTGAGCGTCAAGAAGAACGAGGCCTACCCGGTATTCACCGACGCGTCGACCAACGATCCGTTGCCGTGGCCGAGCCGTCTGGCCGACAAGAAGGCGGGGCAGATCAACGCCTTCTTCCGGTGGCGGACCGTGCGCGACACGCCGGACGAGGTGGAGATGACGCTTTCTCTTGTCAAGCCTTCGGAGCTCAAGACGAGGTTCGCGCTCCCGGCGGAAGCGACCGCGGACGTCACGTTGCGTCGCTTGCAAGCGCTGCGCCTGGCCCCTGGAGCGACGGCGCGCTGGAGCTTCGGCGCGGCGAAGGGCGAGGTTCGCGCCGATGCGACAGGGCGCCTGACCATTCCCCGCCTGAAGATCACGGCCGAGCCGACGACTCTGACCATGCGAAAGGCGCCGTGACCATCGCGACAGAGATTCCATGGATCGAGGCCGGCGCCGGGGCGCTCGTGCTGGCGCCGATGGAGGGCGTCACCGACCGGCCCATGCGCGCGCTTTTGTCGGAGCTGGGCGGTTTCACGTTTTGCGTGGCGGAGTTCTTGCGGATCAGCCAGGCGGTTCCGGGCCTGCGCGTCTTTCAGAGGCACGTTCCCGAGCTGATGAACGGTGGCAGGACGCCCGCGGGACTCCCGGTGCAGGTGCAGATCCTGGGAGGCGACCCCGCTCTCCTGGCCGAGGCCGCGCTGGTCGCGGTCCGGGCCGGGGCTCGGGCGGTGGACCTCAACTTCGGCTGCCCGGCGCGGACGGTGAACCGCCATGACGGCGGGGCCACGCTCTTGCAATATCCGGAGCGCATTCGCGCCATCGTCGCCGCGGTCCGGGCCGCGGTACCGGCGCATGTGCCCGTGAGCGCGAAATTGCGGCTCGGCTGGGACGACATGCAAGCGATCCATGTCAACGCCGAGCGGGCCGCGGAAGGGGGCTTCGACTGGATCACCGTGCACGCGCACCAAGACGCAGGGCTATCGGCCACCTGCCTACTGGAAGCCGCTCGGCGCGGTACGCCGCGGCTGGGCATCCCGGTCGTGGCGAACGGCGAGATCTGGACGATCGACGACCGCGCCGCTGCCGGGACGAGACCGGCTGTCAGCACTTCATGTTGGGCCGCGGGGCGCTGGCCGATCCTTGCGCTTGAGGCGCCGGCGAGCTTGGCATTGGCGGCGGTCCGGATCGGACTCACGGGAACGCCAGCGGAGTGGCTGGCGTTGCTCTTGCGCTATGCCGACCTGTGCCGGGTATCGGGATTGCCTTCGAAGTACATCCTGCCGCGGGTGAAGCAGTGGCTCCGCATGGCCAACCACGACGGGCGCCTTTCGTGGTTCGACGCGGTCAAAGGCTGCGCGGAGCTCGAGGACCTTCTGAACTATCTCGGCGCGGCACGCAGGAGCGACGCCGGGAGGGCGAGGCTCCTGCCGAGCCGGGTATTGGCGGGGACTTGAGTCGGCTCGGCGGGAGCCCTCGGCTCGATGCGTGCTCCTCGGCTCGGCGTGCGCCTCGCCCTCCCGTGTGTTCGTTTGCGTTACTTTTTGCGCACGAGCTTCATGCCGCAGCACATTTCCTTCAGCGGGGCGCCGTTCTCCCAGCCGATGCCGTTGAGCTCGATCCGGTCGTCGCTGACGATGGTCAGGGTCGCTTCGTGCATGTGCTTGTCCTTCTTGGGATCGAGGTTGGTTCCGCCGGCGAAGCGCCACACGATCTGATTCGAGGCGGACTTCGGATCGGCCTTCATGCGTGGCTGATTGCCCAGCACGCAGTAGTGGGTCATGATCAGATCCGGCCCGTCCACGGTGTAGACCGAGACCATCTCGTGCGGCTGGCCCGGAAAGAGCGTCTCGTGAACGGCGCTGCCCCCCGCGGTCACCTTGATGATCGACACGACCTGATCGGTGGCCTTACCGTCGTCGCCAGCGGCGAGCCAGGTCCCCGCCAGCTTCTTCAGTTTGTCGAACGCTGCATTCGTCGGGGGCGTCGGCAGCTTGACCGCGGGCTTCTCGCCGGCGTGGCTTGCGAGCGCAAGGATGGGTAGCAGGGCGGGCAGGAGGGCGCCGGAAAGGAATCGTCGCAGCATCTTCATACTCCTTCAAGAGATCGGGTAGACATGCCGTTGAGGGAATACCCACGGCACAATGTGGTCGAACGACAAGGGGCGGAATCGACAGCGGCGCGAGGGATTTTGGAATCTCAGGGCCCGTGGAAGCTTGCCGAGTTTGATCGGCGCATGTATGATGTGTATACATCAGTTTGGAGGAAGCCGACATTGGCTGAGGCAAGGACTCCCGTACCCCGGCCGTGCGCCTGCACCACCGTCCGCCGCGCCTCGCGGATTCTGGCCCGGGCGTTCGACGCGGTCCTCGAACCGGCCGGACTGAATGTGACCCAGCTGGCGGTGTTGCGCGCGATCCAGCGGCACGCGCGCGAGCCGCTCACCCGTATGGCGGAGGACCTTTGCATGGACCGCACCTCCTTTTACCGGGCCGTGGCGCCGATGCGGCGGGACGGCTGGGTGACGATAGGCGCCGGGCCGGACGGTCGATCACGAACCGTGGAGTTCACAAAGAAGGGACTGCGGGTCCTGGACGCTGCCGATCCGGCCTGGGGACACACGCAGACGGAGATCATCGAGCGCTTCGGGCGGGAGAAGTGGGCGGCGCTCGTCGGCGAATTGGAGCGGCTTTCCGCCTGTGCGCGGGCCGCCGAATCACCCAGGGCTGACGCAGAGCGCGGAGGAGAATCGCGATGGGACGAAACACGTTGAGCGTGAAGCACGTTCGAGTGCGGCCCGTGATCGTGCCCCTCAAGCGGCCGGTCACATCGAAAGTGGGGTCGTTCCGGGAATGGCCGTTGATCCTGATCGACTTGTACACGAACGAGGGGGTGGTGGGACGGAGTTATCTGGAGCCCTACCTGAAAAACTCGTTGCGTTACATTGTGCCGGCGCTCGAGGACCTTGCGGCGGCGGGAGAGGGGAAAGCGGTCGCCCCGTTCGACGCCTACCAGCGCGGGCTCGGCTCGTTGCATCTTGTCGGCCGGGAGGGGGTGACCCTGATCGCGTTGTCCGGGCTGGACATGGCGATGTGGGACGCGCTGGCGAAAGCGGCGGACGTGCCCCTGGCGGTGTTCCTCGGCGGCACGGTCGGACCGGTATCCGCCTACAACAGCAACGGCTTGTGGCTAACGGCGCCGGACGGGCTTGGGGCCGAGGCCGCCGAACTGGTAGCGGAGGGCGGCTTCGGCGCGTTGAAGCTGCGGCTGGGCCGGGAGAAACTGGAGGACGACTGCGCCGCCATCGCCGCGGTGCGCGCGGCCGCGGGGCCGGACGTGAAGTTGATGGTCGATTTCAACCAGGGTCTGTCGCTGGGCGAAGCGCTGCTGCGCTGCCACGCGCTCGACGGCGAGGGGCTCTACTGGCTCGAGGAGCCGATCGTTTACGACAACATTCCGGGCTACGCACAACTGACGCGTGAGCTGAAGACGCCGGTCCAGCTCGGCGAGAACTTCTACGGTTCGCGCGCTGTGGACGCGGCCATCCGTGCCGGCGCCGGGGACTATGTGATGCCGGACATGATGCGGATCGGGGGTGTGAGCGGGTGGTTACGCGCCGCGGCGATCGCGGGGGCGGCGGGCATTCCGGTGTCCAGCCACCTCTACCCGGAGATGGCCGCGCATCTGCTGCGGGTCACCGAGACGGCGCATTGGCTGGAGTGGCAGGACTGGGCTTACCCGGTCCTGGCGGAGCCGTTCGCGCTCGCGGACGGGCGCCTCGTCGTGCCGGACCGGCCGGGGTTCGGGATCGAATGGGACGAGAAGAGTGTCGCCCGCTTTGCTGCGTAATCCGTCGGTCTTTTTTCGCGCAAAAGGCGCAAAGAACGCAAAGGAAGAACCGAAAAGGGGAGCATGCTTCGGGAGGTTCTTCAATCCCGCGGCTCTCTTTGCGTCCTTGGCGGCTTTGCGAGAAACACACGAAGTCCTGTTCTACTTTCCTTTCTTTTTCTCGGGCGCCTTCTTTGGCCAATCCGCCGACTCGGTGCGTGCCGTTCGGAGCAGCGTCTCGATGCGAGCGATCACGTCCGGATGGGAGGCCGCCACGTTCTTTTCCTCACCGAGGTCCCTGGCCAGGTCGTAAAGCTCGAGCGCGGCGCCAAGCTTGGGGCGGACGGCCTTCCAGTCTCCCATGCGCACGGCCTCCTGAAAGCCTCCCTCGTGGAACTCCCAGTAGAGGAACTCGTGCAACCGCTGCTTGCCTTTGCCGAGCAGCGTCGGCACGACGGAGACGCCGTCGCTGTCCTTGGGGGTGTCGGCGCCGGCGAGTTCGGCGGCCGTCGGCAGGAAGTCCCAGAACGCCCAGACATGGTCGCTGGTCGCGCCGGCGGCGACCTTGCCGGGCCAGCGGACGATCATGGGGACGCGGACGCCCCCTTCGTGCAGCGAGCGCTTGATGCCGCGCAACGGGCCGGAGCTGTTGAAGAACGTCGGATCGCCGCCGCCTTCGCGGTGCGGGCCGTTGTCGCTGGTGAAGAAGACGATGGTGTCGTTCTCCAGGCCCAGCTCGCGCAGCTTCTCCAGCAAGCGGCCGACGTCCCGATCGAGGCGCGTGATCATGGCGGCGTGGTTGCGTTGCGGCTGGGGCCAGGGCTCCTTGGAGTAGGGTTCGTCGCTGGGGACTTCCATGCCGAGCTTGCCCGCTTCGTTGTTGGCGTGCGGGATGGTGTAGGCGAGATAGAGGAAGAAGGGCTTTTCCTTGTTCTTGTCGAGGAAGCGCAAGGCTTCGCCGGTGAACAGGTCGTGGGAGTACTGGGCGCGTTTGACGGCGACGCCCTTCTCGACGACGTTCCCCTCGATCGGGACCTTCTCCTCGTTGCGCCAGAGATGGTCGGGATAGTAGTTGTGGGCGTGGCGCTGGTTCAGGTAGCCGAAGAAGTAATCGAAGCCCTGCCTGGTCGGCACGCCGCTGGAGCCGGGCTCGCCGAGGCCCCACTTGCCGATCAGCGCGGTGGCGTAGCCGGCGCGTTGGAGGATGGCGGCGACGGTCACCTCGTCGGCGCGGAGGGGGATGAGGGCGTTGCCGCGGACGGTGGCGTGGCCGGTGTGCTTGCCGGTCATCAGGGAGCAGCGGGACGGGGCGCAGACGGTGCTGCCGGCGTAGGCCTGCGTGAAGCGCATGCCGTTCTTGGCGAGGCGGTCGAGGTTGGGGGTCTTGATCTTCTTCTGGCCGTAGCAGCCGAGGTCGCCGTAGCCGAGGTCGTCGGCGAGGATGAAGACGATGTTGGGTTTCCTGGCGGGCTCGGCGGAAGCGCCGGGGGCGACGCCGGCGACGGCGACGAAGCTGAGAAGAAGGCGAAACACGGCGTGCTCCCTTGGGGTGTCGGATGGTCGCATTCTCGGCGGCGCGGGCCCGCACCGGCAGCCGGCCCCGTTGATCAAGGACGCGCCGCTCGACGTGCACGTTTAGCGATCGGGCTCGAAGATAGCGGAACGCTTTGAACCGGGACAAAACGGTGTCTGCATCAACCACGAACCGAGTCCGCCGAAGCCGTAGCTGTCCCGTTCCCCGCCCCCTTTTCTCGCGACGTCTCCTCCATCACCATTCGACCACGCTCGTCCACCTCGCCCCGGTCACGCCAGGGACAGGCAGGCGGGCAAGGATTCCGTTTGCCGAAAGGGGCCGCTTGTTCGTTCTGCATCTCGCGATGATACGCCGTCAGCAGGCCGTGAAGATCCGGATAGTAGATGTCGCGCCCGCGCAAGTCGCTGGCTGCCGGACCGCCGAACGGCTCATGGGTCGCTTCCCACACGTAGGCGTCCAGGAATGCGCGTTCTTCTTTGGTAAGGGGCATACCGCTCACTCCACCGCCTCGGCGGCATTCTTGTCCGCCAGGCCACTTCCACGGCCGTCCAAAACGGCGCAAACGTTGCTCCTTCGGCCGTCTCCAGATAACTTTTCAAATCCCTGCTCTGCATCCGCGCCCATCGCGCGGCTTTCGAAAGATCACGCTTCGCGATTGTCACGCCGGCGGCTTCTTTCAGTGCAAATCCGTCGAACGACAACGCGGCGCCGCATGCGGGGCATTCCATCGCCGTTTGGCCGCCAAAAATCGCCTTCTGATCTTCGACGGTATGCCATTCGAAACGCCAATCCCGGACAAGCGTCAAGCAAACCGGGCATAGGGTTTCGGGCGGCATATCGAGTTCCAGGCGGCACGATCATCCTACCATGACCGCCTTCGAGGGAGAACATCTGGCGGCAACGCCGGGTGGATCTACCAAAGCCGGACAGACGCGGCGACGCGCCGCCTGCCATGTTGCCTACTTCCAAAACTGCCACCAGCGCTTCTTCGGCTTCTGCCGAAGCGACGCCTCGATGATTCCCAGGGCCCGGTTCGCATCCGCGTTCGTCGGGTCCATCGCGCGGACCGCGTTCATCTCGTCGCGCGCCTCCTCGAGCCGGCCCAGGAGGGCGAGGGCTCGGCCGCGCAGATAATGCGTCCCCACGGAGCGGGAGCCCAGGGCCGCGGCGGCGTCGGCGCTGCGGAGCGCTTCCACGCCGCGCTCGCACTCCGCCCAGAGAAACGACTCCTCCAACAGCAGCGCGATGCGCTCCGCGGCGCCGGCGAACCGTGGTACCGCGCCGGCAAGCATCTGGGCCGCCGAGCGGTTGAAGCCGACCCGGTTCAAGAATTGCGCTTTCAAGAGCCACACGTCAGGAACATCCGTGCCTTCCTGAATGGCGAAATTCAAGATGGCCATGCCGCGCCGGAACAAGCCCCGAGGGAAGACGGCGCGCGCCACCGCGACCGGGTCGGCGGGCGCGTCGGCGAGACCGAGCGCCGCCGGGCACGCGGTCCGGGCCAGGCCGCAGGCGTCGCAGCGCGCCTCGGCTTCCGCGGAGGGATAAGGGTGGCCGCAGTTCAGGCAAAGCTCGCGTGCGGGGACGAGAGGCCCGAGCGGGCAGACATCGAGCGATTGCCCATGGCCTTCCGGACAGCGCCAGGCGACGGCATAGGCGGCTTCCCGGCCTTCGCCGAACGGAGCGCAGCGGTCGTAGACGCATTCGCGCTTGCAGGTTGAACACGCGAGAGGGGCTGTGGACATGCGGCTGACATTGCCTCCACACCGGACGACGGTTTTGCCGCACGATTGTAGCAGATGGCGTCGTCTTTTGGTCGAATCTTCAGCGGCGGCTGGCGATTTCCAGCACGCGCCGTAAATGGAGAAATACAGGCCGCACGCCGTGCGGATCTTCCCAACCAGCGCTGGATGCCGCCATGAGACCTCTCTTCACCCTCTTCCTCCTTGCGGCGCCGCTCGCCGCCCAGACGCGCGACGTGACCGTGGCCGCCCCGACGCGGCTCGACTGGCAGTTCGCCGTGCACGGTTTCGGACCGGACGCCGCCAAGCTGCCCGCGGGGTACGACTCCCAGAAGCAGCAGCACCACCAGCTGTACGTGCCGAAGGTCGACAAGAAGCCCAAGGCGTGGCCGCTGGTTCTTTTCATTTCGCCGGGGGAGACGCCCGCGGGGCTGACGGCGTGGAAGCCGGTGTGCGACAGGGAAGGCGCGCTGTTTTGCTCCCCCTATGCGGCGGGTAATCCAGTCCCCGCCGGAGCGCGGACGCGCATCGTCCTCGATGTGCTCGACGACGTTCGCCGCAGTTTTCCGGTCGATCCGGACCAGACCTACATCGGGGGTTTTTCGGGCGGGGGCCGGATGGCGTGCGCCATCGGCTTCGCCCTGCCCGAGTGCTTCGGGGGCATCGCTCCGGTGTGCGGCACGAACGCCTTGACGAAGGTGACCTATCTGCGTCATCGCGCGGCGGACCGTCTGTCGCTGGCGTTCATCACGGGGGAGAAGGACTTCAACCGGGCCGAGAACGAGAAGTTCATGGCGCCCTGGATGGAGGAGGTGGGCATCCGCTCGAAGCTGTGGGTGACGCCCAAGCTCGGCCACGCCATCCCGGACGCGAGCGTGATGGGGGAGGCGTACAAGTTCTTGAAGGAGGACCTGGCCCGCCGCCGCGCGGAGGCGAAGCTGACGCCGGCGCTGGCCATGGCCTGGGACAAGGAGATCGACGCGGCGGCGTTCGTCGAGGAAGCGCTCAAGCAGGTCGACGACCCGGCGCGCACCTGGCGCGGCGTGGCGCTTCTGCAAGGCGCCCTGGCGCGCTGGCCCAAAAGCGAGGCGGCGGCCAAGGCGAAAACGCGTCTGGGGGAGATCCTCAAGGATGAGAAAGTGCTGGAGCGCGTCGCCGCCCAGGGAGACAAGGACGAAGAACTGTCCCTTGTCGCGCAAGCCCGGGCCTTCGAGCGCTTCGGACGGGTCAAGGAGGCGATCCTGGCCTGGCGGACGTTGGCGGAGAGTCAGCCGGGGTCGCCGGCGGCAATGGTGGCGGCGAAAGAGATCAAACGCTTGCAGAAGTAGACGGAGCCGAAGCGTGAGCGACGGGGGCCGGCTGTCCGTCGCTCACGCTTCCGGCTCGGAAAAAAGGCAGATCACTTCGCCTTCTGCAAGCCCTGGATTTCCTCGTCCACGCTCTTCAAGTTCTTGAGCAGGGCTTCACGCCGCTCGCGCAGCTCGTCCAGCTTGAGGATCTGCTCCTCGACGTCGGCGGCTTTCTTGCCGACCGGGGTGAACTCGCCGCCGGTCAGCTTCGCCGTCATGGTCTTGAGGGCGGCGGCGAGAGAGGGATCGGCGTGGTCCTTGTCGAGGAGAGCGGGCGTGAAGCGCTCGGGATACTTCGGCGCCTCCCCCTTCTTGAAGCCGAGCAGACTGCGGCGCCGGCGGTCCTCCCATTGCTTCTCGTGCTGGGCGGGGGTCAAGAGGACGTAGAAGCCGTCGGTCGGCTCGACGCCCCAGGTCTTCACGCCGGGGCGTTTCTGGATGTTGCGCCCGGACGGCAGGAAATAGTACGCGCTCGTGACCTTGAGCGCTCCCCCCGCCTCGAGGCTGACGATGGTCTGGATCGAGCCCTTGCCGACGGTGCGGCCACCGACCAGGATGGCCCGGCCGTGATCGCGGAGGGCGCCCGCGAGGATCTCGGCCGCCGACGCGGTGTGCTCGTCGACCAGGATGACGAGCGGCAGGTCGGCGAACGGAGCGCCGTCCGCCTCGAAGGTCTTCTCGTCCTTGCCCGAGCCCTTGATGGAGACGATCTTCCCCTTATCGAGGAACAGCTTGACGCAGGCGACGGCCTGGTCGAGCATGCCGCCGGGGCAGCCGCGCAGATCGAGGACGAGCCCCTTGAGGCCGTCCTTCTTGAGCTGGTCGAGAACGCCGTGCAGCTGCTTGGCGGTCCCGGGGAGGAACTGGGTGATCTGGGCGTAGCCGATTTTGCGGTCGCGATCGAGCCAGTGGACCCAGGCGCCCGCGGCGTCGCGATGGAAGCCCTCGACGGAGCCGACGCGGACGATGTCGCGGGTGATGTTGAGGTCCTCGACGGCGCCGTCGGCGCGCTGGACGCGCAGCTTGACGGTGCTCCCCTTGGGGCCGAGGATCTTGTGCACGACCTTGGCGAGGGGCGCCCCGCGGACGGTCTCGCCGTCGACGCTGTGCAGGATATCGCCGGGGCGGAGGCCGGCGCGGAGGGCGGGGGAGTTCTCGATCGGCGTGACGACGACGATCCTGTCGCCATCGGCCTTGAGCTGGGCGCCGACGCCGGCGAAGGCGCCGCGCATGGTCGCTTCCATGGTTTTGAGGTCCATGGGAGGCAGGTAGTCGGTGTAGGGGTCCTTGAGGGCGTCGAGCATGCCGCGGAGCATCGCCTCGGCCAGCTTCCTGTCGTCGAGGGGGCCGACATAGCTTTCCTTGAGCTTCTTGCGGACCTCCTGCCAGACGGCCTCGATATCGATGTCGGGGGCCTTGTCCGCCTTGTCTTTCTTGTCCCCGGCCTTGGCGTCGGCGGCGGGTTCCTTTTCTCCTGGGGGCGGCAGCCAGGGAACCGTGGGTCGGGCGCTGGCGGGGGACGACAACAGCTCGAGCGTGGCGGCGAGGGCAAGGGCGCCGAGGGAGAGCGTGACGAAGGCGGCGCGGCCGAAGCGGGACCAGGGCCGGCGTTTTTGCTTGGTGTCGAGGAGGGCGCGGAGGCGGCGTTCGAGGGTCTTGCCCTGCGCCGTCGCCGGGGCCACCAGGGAGGCGATATGCGAGGCGGGAAGGCGGGCGCTGATCTCGAGCAGATGGGCGGCGTAATCGGGGGCGTCGGCGCCGCGGGAGAGGACGAGGTCGTCGCAGGCGTGTTCCTGCTCCGCGCGCTGGCGGCGCGCGGCGAACCAGACGAGCGGATGGAACCAGAAGAGGGCGCGTGCCAGAAGGCCGAGGAACTGAGTCAAGCAATCGCGACGCCGCACATGTCCCAGCTCATGGAGGAGCACGAGGCGCAGGCGCTGTTGCGACCACTGCAGGGCGTCGTGGGGCAGGAGGATCTTGGCCCGGACGAGGCCCCAGGTCATCGGGATGGCGCGTTCGCGCGAGCGGAGCAGGAGCGGGGCGGGGGCGAGGCCGAGATCGGCCGCCAGGTCCTCGCAGGCGTCGGCGAGGGGCCCGTCGGAGACAGGAGCGGCGCGGCGGCCGAGGCGGTGCAACATGAGGACGCCAAGGGTGATCCAGGCGAGAAAGAGGAGGACGCCGGCGAGCCAGACGGCGACCAGGACGGTGGAAAGGGCGGGGAGGGTGACGGCGGGGCCGGGCGCGGGGTCGAGCGCGGGCGCCGCAGCCTGGACGGGCGCGTCGGCCGGCGGCGGGGGGACGGGAGGAATGGTCTGCTTGACTTCGAGGGGCGTCGGGAAGAGCCAGGCGGGAAGATCGTCGGAAGCGAGGGCGACGGCGGGTACGTGCGGGGGCGTGGGCGCCAGCGTCACCGGCGAGACGACGCCCCAATGGGGCAACGCCAGGGAGACGAAAGGCAGGAGCAAAAGGCCGATCAAGCCCGCCGTCCACACCAGATGACGGCGCGCCGCGGCCGCGCGATGGAAGGCGCAGGCGGCGAGGCAGACCAGGGCGAGCCAGAGCGTGGCCCGGACCAGAAGGACGAGCAACCAGGCGAGAGACGTGGTCATGACTGGTCCCCTTTCTTGCTCTCGTTCTTGCGCGCCTGGCGAATGAGGTCGGCAAGACGGGCCAACTCTTCCGCGGAGAGGTCCGCGGCGTCGCCGAGGTGCGCGGCCAGCGCTTTCTCGAGCGATCCTTCGAAGAAGGTGGTAAGGACGCGGCGGAAGGCGTGGCGCGCCTCGCGCTCGCGCGGCTGCACCGGCACATAAAGAAACGCCTGCCCGCTCTGGCGGTGCTGCAACAACCCCTTGTCCTCCAGGATGCGGAGGAAGGTGCGAACGGCCGTCCGCGACGGGGCGTCGGGCAATTCGGCGTGGACCCGCGCCGCGCTGGCCTCGCCGAGGCGATAGACCACTTCCATGATCTGGCGCTCGCGCCGGCTCAGGTTCTCGGTTCGAGGGAGTTCGGCCATCGCACATCCTTTACGGTTTGGGGATGCCAAGTTTTTAACATGAGGGAGGGGAGGTTGTCAAGAGCCTATGCCAAAAGCTTGGCTCCTTGGCACGGCGGCGTGGCCGTCTTGACCGCGATGGGCGAACGTCTGCTCATGGTTCTCAAATCGCCGGCAAAAACATTAGGGGCAGAAAAAAAGGAGTCCGAGGAATCAGATTTTTTTGCCCCTAATGTTTTTGCCTGGGGTTCTCCTGTCACCGTTGGAGTGTCGTGAACGAGACCTTCTTTATCGTGATGTTGACCCAGGCGATGCTGTGCAGGCGGGTGTGGGCCAGGAAGCGGCGGGCGTGGGCTTCGAAGTCGTCGAGCGGGCCGTCGAGAGCGGTGATCTTGAAGGCGATGTCTGGGGCGATGAGGCGAACGCGCTGCTGTCCCAGCGGGCGTCCGTCCAGGTCGACTTGCGCCTCGGCCTCGACCTTTTCCGCGCCTCCGAAGGCATGCGTCACCGCTTCCTCATACAGCGCGATGCCGAGGCCGGCGCCGAGGTCGCGGAGGCGTTTGTGGAAGGAATGGAAGGCCAGATCGATGGGCGCTCGAGGTGCGCCCGTGCCGACGAGGACGTCGATGAAGAAGTCGTGAAGTTGTGCGGCGCCGGGTCTTCGAGTTCAAGGCCGTCGCGTCTCTTTCCCGTCAGCATCGTGCTCAGCTCCTCCAGTATCTGATGCTGTGCGACCTCGCCCACGGCAAGCTGAACACCAGATGGCGCTTCGCGTGCCGCATGACTTCGAAAGCGATCTCGGCGAACTCGGCTTGGGAGATTCGGTGAATCGGAGTGGGGAGGGTGATGGGCATGTCTTCTCCCGTTGAATTCGAGAGGCAAAAACATTGGGGGCAAAAAATGAAGAGCGGCAGGCATCAGCTTTGGGCAGGGGCTTTTTTTGCCCCCAATGTTTTTGTCTGAGGAGTAACCCGATCATCCGTTCGAACTCGTCGGTCACCTCGGCGAACTCGGCTTGGGAGATTCGGTGAATCGGAGTGGAGAGAGTGACGGGCATGTCTTCTTCGGCGAATTCCAGAGGCCGGGCGTTTGGACTATTTGACCTCGGCGCGAAGCCGCCTTAATATAGATCGAGCCCACCCAGCCAATCCCGCTTCGCTGCGAAAGCGCGGCGCCCCAGTCCTCCGAACGCTTCGAGACGCCCTCGCCGGCGCCCCGCTCCTTCATGCACCGCGAAATCTCTCATACCGATTCCGCCTTCGCCCAGGAAGATAATCGCTTCCTCTACGTCATCACCGGCCTCGTCGGCCTCCTGATCGCCCTCGATCTCGTGCCGCGCTTCCTTACCTGGCTGGGCTGGGCCGCCTTCGCGTCCTTTCCCACTGGCATCGGCGCCTATCGCTTCGCCCTCATCGGCGCGGTCCTGGGCGGCGCCCGCATCCTTTATGGCTCGCTCGACAGTCTCCTCAAGGGCCGTCTCGGCGCCGACCTCGCCATCGCCATCGCCGCCTGCGCCGCCATCTACATCCAGGAGCAACTCGTCGCCGCCGAGGTCGTGTTCATCGGCCTCGTGGGGGAATGCCTCGAGGCGATCACCTTCGCACGCACGCGCCGCGCCCTGGGCCGAATCGTCGAGGTCTTTCCGCAGCGCTGCTGGCGCCTCGAAGACGGCCGAGAGGAGCGCGTCCTCACCAGCCAGCTTCGCGTCGGCGACCGTGTGGTCGTCAAACCGGGCGCCAAGGTTCCGGTCGACGGGGTCGTGGTCGAAGGGCGCTCCGCTCTCGACGTGAGCGCGCTCACGGGCGAGAGTGAGCCGCAGGAGCGTGGCGCCGGCGAAGAGGTCCTCGCCGGCTCGGTGAACCAGTTCGGCGCTCTGACGATCGAGGCGCGGCGCGTGGCCGAGCAGACCGTCGCCGGCAAGATCATCGAGCTGACGGCGCGCGCGCTCAAGGACAAGGGGACGATGGAGCGTACGGCGGACCGCCTGGCCCGCTATTTCCTTCCGGTCGTTCTCGGCCTGGCCGCCGTCACGTTCCTGGGCTCGATGTTCTTCCAGCTCACGGGCCTCTTTCAGCCGGGGGACATGCCGCGTCCCGGCATGCGTGCGGCCTTTGTCCGCAGCGTCTATCCCACGCTCTCCGTCCTCGTCGTCTCCTGCCCCTGCGCCCTGATCCTCGCCACGCCGGCCGCGGTCATCGCCACCCTCGGCCGCCTCGCCGGCACCGGCATTCTGATCAAGGGGGGCTCGGCGTTGGAGCGCCTCGCCGCGGTCCGCGCCATGGCGTTCGACAAGACCGGCACCATCACGGAAGGCCGCCTCGAGCTCGGGGATGTGTTGCCCCGCTCCGGACATAGCGCCGATGACGTGCTGCGCGTCGCCGCGACGGCGGAGCAGCAGAGCGAACATCCCATCGCCCAGTTGATCGTCGCCGAAGCGCGCAAGCGCGGGCTGGCACTGGACAACGCCGTCGACTTTCAGGCCCACCCCGGCGCGGGTGTCTCGGCCCACACGGCCGGGGGCCGCCTCATCGTCGGCACGCAGCGCCTCCTCGAGGAGCGGGGTGTCGCTGTCGAGCCGGATGTCCAGAGTCTGATCGCGACGCTCGACCACGGCGGCCAGACCATCCTGCTGGTCGCGCGCGACAACGCCGTTCTCGGCGCCATCGGCGCCCGCGACCGCGTCCGTCCGGAAGCCCACGGCATGATCGAGGAGCTGCGCGGCCTCGGCATCGCCCCCATCGTTCTGCTCACCGGCGACCGGGCCCGCGCCGCCCGCGCCTGCGCCGCCGACGTCCCGTTCGACGCGATCGACACCGACCTCCTGCCGCACCAGAAGTCGGAGCACATCGACCGCCTCAAGCGTCTGATCCACAACGGCCCGCAAACGACAGGCGAGCCAGGCGGCGTAACGCCCTCAGGCGAGCCGGGCGGCGTAAGCCCCCGAAGTGCAGCCCCGGCCACCGTGGCCATGGTCGGCGACGGCATCAACGACGCCCCGGCTCTCGCCCACGCGGACGTCGGCATCGCCATCGGCCGGACCGGGACCGACATCGCCGCCGAGGCCGGCGACATCATTCTGATGGGCGAGCCGCTGCGGCCCCTGCCGCTCCTCATTCGCCTGTCGCGGCAGACGGTACACATCATCCGCCAGAACATCTTCTGGTTCGCCTTCGTCGTCAACGCGGTCGGCATCGTCGTCACGGCCTGGCTCTGGCCCCTCTTCGCTCCCGCCGGCTGGTACGAGCAGTCTCCCCTCGCCGCCGTTCTCTATCATCAGGCCGGCTCCCTGGCCGTGCTGCTCAACGCGATGCGGCTCCTCTGGTTCGAGCGCGCTTCGGGCCCGTGGCTCACCAGGCTCAAGGCCGGCGGCCGCGCCTTCGATCTCTGGATCGAAAAACACTTCGACTTCGGCGCCGGCCTGCACTGGCTCGAACACAACTCCCGCAAAGTCCTCGCCGGGCTGGCCCTGGTACTCCTCATCGTCTGGGGCGTCACCGGCGTCAAGGTCGTCGCGGCCGACGAGTACGGCGTGCTGCGCCGCTTCGGTCGGCCGGTCGAGGACCTGCCGCCGGGGTGGCATTTCCGCTGGCCCTGGCCGATCGACGACGTCGCCCGCGTCACGCAGCGGGTGCAGACGGTCGAGATCGGCTTCCGCAATAGCGCCGCCCCGGGCGAAGTCGAAGGGGACTTCACCTGGAAGAGCGGCCACGGCGGCGAGAACCGGCGCACCGAGGAATCGCTGCTGATGACGGGGGACAAGAGCCTCGTGGACGTGCAGGTGTCCCTTCGCTTCCGCGTCACCGATCCGCGCGTGTTCCTCTTCGAGGTCAAGGACGCGACCGAGCTGCTGCGTGCCAGCTGCGAAGCCGAGATGCGGCAGCTGGCCGCGGGCCGCCCCTTCGAAGCGCTGCTCACGTTCGAACGGGCCCGCTTCGAGCGGGACCTGACGCGCCGCCTCGAAGGGCGCCTCGCCGGGCTCCGCGGCGGCGGTCTGGGCCTGGAGCTGGAGGGGATTTCCATCCTCGATCTGCATCCGCCGGCGGACGTGGTCGCCCAGTATCACGAGGTGATCGTGGCCATGGAGAAGCGCGACCAGAAGATCAACGAGGCCCGCCGCCGCGCCATCGAAAAAGACAAGGACGCGCTCGCCGAGAGAAACCAGCTCCTCGCCGACGCCCGTTCGTACAAGACCGAGAAGATCAACCTGGCCCAGGCGCTCGCGCAGGGCTTCATCGTCCAGAGCCGGGCGCGCGGCGAGATCGACTTCCTCTCCGACCTCGAGATTCGCCTCGACACGGTGGAGGCCGTCCTCGCCGGCAAGACCATCGACGAGGCCCGCGCCGAGGAGAAGGAACGGCGCCGCAACCTCCAGGACGCGCGCCGCTACGTCGCCGACCTGCGTCAGTACTGGGACAGCGTCGGCAAGTCTTTGAAAGCGCGCGACCTCCTCCTCCTCGACATCGACCCGGCCAAGGTCCCCATTCACCGCTCTTTCTGGCTGCTCGAGCCGGAAGCGCCGCGGCTGCCACCCTGGGCGCTGCCGAAGGAGCCCTGACGCGGCGCTACGCAGGGCCTCCGTGTTCCAAAGAAGGCGAACGTCCGGGCGGGCGTGGCGGCTCGCCCTCCCGTGGTGGTTCGCCATCCTTAGCGGGTCACTTCAGGTCGATGTCGAACTCGTGGCCGCCGCCGGCGACCGTGAAGCTGAGACCGGAAGTTTTGACATCAGCGTACTTGGGATCGATGGGTACGGCGGGCAGGGTGGCGGCGGTGGAGACTTCCTTGCCGGGCATGTCGGCGGCCTTCGGGACGGCGCCGCTGGGGGGCCGGGTCGCGAAGCGAAGCGTGGGAACGCTGACGGTGACCTTGTAGTCGCCGGGCGGGCAGTCGGTGAGCCGGTACGTGCCATCCTTCTCGATGGCGGCGCCGCGGACCACGTCGCCGGCGCGGAAGGTGACATTGCCCGAGGTCAAAGGCGTCCCCTTGAAGGACACCTTGCCCGAGACGCCCGCCTTGCCGCAGCCGGCAAGCGCGAGACAAACAAGCGGAAACAACAATCGTGGAGCCCATCGGGACATTGGCTTTCTCTCCATGAGAAATGGCCGCGGCCAGGCCGCGGCCTTCTGGTTGATTTCATCGTTGCGTCAAGTTCAGGGCGAAACGACGCCGCAGCCGAAGTCTCACGACTTCGGCTACGGGTCGATCGGGAGCTACGTCGGTGGGCGCGGCCCGGGATCACTGCCAGTCGGAGCCGAGCGGGACGCCGTCGGCCGGGAGCAGCGCGGAGCGCCAGGTGCCGTAGGAGATGGAGGTGGAGACGCCGCGGACGCTGCCATCGGCGAGGCCGACCTGGATGGCGCCGGAGCTGAGGGCCTGGGCGAGGGTCGGATCGCAGGCGTTGAGAGGGGGAACCTCTTGCGGCAGTTGATCGGACCACTTGGCGAAGAAGGCGGCATAGACGGGATAGGTGGTGACGGGAGGCGTGCCGCTGGAGCTGGGGCCGTCCCAGCCGGGGTGGGCCCAGTTGCGCACGCCGGCGCCGCAATTGATGTAGCCGGTGGCCAGGATGATGGTGTTGCTCGTGCCGTCGGAGAAGGAGCGCGGGATGCCGGCCTTGGCGTCACCCTGCCACCAGCCGGCGCCGGTGAAGGTGGCGCCGCCGAACACCTGCCAGTTGTAGAGGACGTTGGCGCCGCCCCAGGCCCAGCTCGAATGGCCGTCGCTGCTGCTGGCGTCTTGCGGGGACTGGAAAGGGGGGACGAGCTGCGCGTAGGCGGTCGTGCCCGGCGTGGGGGGCGTGGTCTTCGGGTCGCCGCCCCACCAGGGCTCATGGCCGGCGGGGACGCTGCGGTAAAGCGGCGTCTGCTCGACGAAGGGCAGGAGCTGGAAATGGAACGACTGGTAGAGCGCCTGCGAGCCGCCGCCGTTGATCCAGGCGGCGGGGCAGCGTTTGAAGGTGTCGTTGTAGCTGTGCGTCGCCAGGGCGACCTGCTTGATGTTGTTGATGGTTTGCGTGCGCGCCGCGGCGTCGCGGACCTTTTGCACGGCGGGCACCAGCAGTGCGATGAGGATCGCAATGATGGCGATAACGACGAGAAGCTCGATCAGCGTGAACGCCGATCGACGCGAGGACACTGGTCGCATAGGACCCCCCTGAAGAGAAAAGAGTAGATAGAGAGTTAGGCACTCTCACCAGCCGGTGGGAAAAAGTGACGGCCGAGACAGTAGGTAGGCAAGAACCTGTCGCGGCGCAGTCACGGTAGGAGCGCGTGCAAGGCTGCAAGCGCGCACGCCGTCATGAAACACCAATGAGTCGCCAAGGTTTCGCAGGCGCGCGGAAAAGAGGAAGATTCTCAGAATCGCTTCGCAAGCGTAACCAGACGGACAAAGAATTAAAGACGGTCGAAACGCGTCGTCTCGGCCGGGCGCGGTGGGTGAGAAAATATTAGAACAGCGCCACCGCGAACACAATACGGATTCTCACTATGACGCTGTTCGATTCTGCAGCAAGATCGGATAGTCAAGCGAGGGAAGCCCCAAAGGGGGGCAAAACAATTCAGCCCAGGGCGACGCCCTGGGGCCCGCGGCAGGCTGCGACAATAGCCCTGTAAGGGCGAAACAAGCGCCGCCGTTGTTTCGCCCTTACAGGGCTCCGTTGCAACACCGCATCTTCCGAGGGCGTTGGCGGCGTTGCCCTGGGCTTTCTTTGGAGCCCTTCGGCCTGAATCTTGTCGGAGGCCTTCGGGCTGGATCTTGTTGGAGGCCTTCCGGCTGAATCTTGTTGGAGCCCTTCGGGCTGAATCCAATGCGGCGTTCGATTCTGCAGCAAGATCGGGTGGTCAAGCTAGGGAAGCCCCAAAGGGGGCAAAACAATTCAGCCCAGGGCAACGCCCTGGGACCCGCGGCAGGTTGCGACAATAGCCCTGTAAGGGCGAAACAAACGCCGTTGTTTCGCCCTTACAGGGCTCGGTTGCACACCGCATCTTCCCAGGGCGTTGCCCTGGGCTTTCTTGTGGAGCCCTTCGAGCTGAATCCAAGCCTGTTTTCTTGTTGGAGCCCTTCGGGCTGAATCCAAGCGGCTTTTTTGTTGGAGGCCTTCGGGCTGAATCCAAGCCGCTTTCTTGTTGGAGCATCCGGGCAGAGTTCAAGTCCCTGCCAAATCGCACCTTGATATTAGGAAGACAGCAGAAATCGCAGGTTGAATACGGACCGTCCGATTCTTGCGCCGAGAAAAGTGACGGCGGCGCAATGGAAGCCGGGAACAAAAAAAGGGACAAGCGAAATCGCCTGTCCCCAGGGAAAGTCGAATTCTCTCGCCGCGTCAGGCGTTGGTTTCCTCGTCCGCCTTCTTTTCCTCCGGCGGGGCCTGGGTTGGATCGTGCAGCTCCCCCTCGACGGTCTGCTGCTCGACGGCGGCCATGCCGCCTTCGGGCTCGAGCTGGGTTTCTTCGTATTCGGCGCTGCTGAGGATCAGGTCGAGGGCCTTGCGCTCGATGAGCTGAGCGGCCATGGTCTCGAGCAGGTCTTCCTTTTCCAGGCGGGCGCGGACGCGGCGGGCCGAATCGTTGGTCTGGTCGGCGAGGCGGTCGACCTCGGCGTCGATCTCCTCGTCGTCGACCTCGATCTTCTCGACCTCGGCGATCTTCTGCAGGACGAAATGCTCCTTGAGGGCGAGCTCGGTGCTGCGCAGGACGTCCTGCTGGAGGAGGCGCGAGCGGGCGTTGATCTCTTCTTCGGAGAGGCCGGCCTCCTGCATTTCCATGACGCGGCGGGCGAGCGATTTGCGGGCCTGGCGCATCAGCATGTCGCGGGGCAAATCCCAGGTGGCGCTGGCGGCGATGTGAGAGAGGACCTGCTCGCGGGCGGACTGGCGCTGCTGGTATTCCAGGCGGCGCTCCAGGAGCAAGCGGACCTGCTCGCGGAGCTGCTCGGCGGTGCGGACCCCGAAGGCGCCGTCGAGGAAGTCGGGGGTCAGCTCGGGCAGACGGAGCGTCTTGAGCTCGTGTACCTTCATGTCGGCCTGCACGGTCAGGCCGCGCAGGGCCTGCTGGGCCACGGCCTCGGTCATGACGAGGTTGACGGTCCGCGTCTCTCCGGCCTTGATGCCGACCACCTCCTTGGCGAACTCGCGGGCGATGGCGTCCTTGAAGGTGACGGTGTCATCGACGCGGAGCGTGGTTTCCTTCATCGTGCCGATCGGCTTGTCGCCGAAGCGCGTCGTCATGTCGACGGTGACGTAGTCGCCGAGCTGGGCGGCGCCGGAGGTCTTGGGGACGAGGGAGCCATAGCGCGACAGGATGCGGCGCTCCTCCTGCTCGACGTCGGCGTCGCTGAAGGCGCGGACGGGACGCTTGAGCTTGAGGCCCTTGTAGTCGGGCAGGTCGAACTGCGGGCGGACCTCGACCTCGAACTCGTAGACGAAGGGTCCCTGGTCGGGGATTTCGAGCTTGTTGGGATTGATGTCGGGGGGGGCGAGGGGAGCGACGTCGAAGTCGTCGGCGAGCTGCTCGAGGCTGGCGAGGAGGACCTGGGCGCGAACCTGCTCGGAGACGTCCTTCTTGAACTTCCGCATGACGACCTGGCGCGGGGCCTTGCCGGGGCGGAAGCCGGGGACGGCGGAGTCGCTGACCAGCTCCTTGTATTTCTCGGAGAAAAGCTCGTCGATGTCGGAACGGTCGACGCTCACCTTGATGTGCTTGCGGCAGGGGCCGACGTCGGAGATGTCGACGGTCTGGTTGAGCTTCTTCTTCTCCTCGGCGCCCTCTTCGCCTTCGCCGGTCTCGGCTTCGCCGGCGCCCTCGGGCACGCGCTCCTCGACGAGGGCCGTCATCTCTTTCGCCTCGAGCTCTTTTTCGTCGACCATGGTATTCTCCTCGGTCCCAAGCTCTGCCTGGGACCCTACTGCCGCGAGGCCCTGCCTCGCTGCTGGCGCCGGGAGGTGGAGCCTCCAGGCGAGGCGTTCCCAGGTTATGGGGAACGCGAAGGGGTCCAACCCTGGCGAGTCAGACCCCGTTCGATGATACGGTCAAGGTAAGCGGGTGATGGGGCTCGAACCCACGACAGCCACGTTGGCAACGTGGCGCTCTACCACTGAGCTACACCCGCAGGGATCGACCCTTACCATGCTATGCCGCCGGCGCCGGTCGACAACAATAATCTTAATTGCGGGGCGGGCAAAATCAAGAGCGGCGCCCGCGCCGGCTCGAGCGCTCGCCAATGCCCAGGCATGTCCTACGAAGAACCAGTATGTCCGCCCCGCAAGCCGCTGAACAGACCGACACGCCCGCCGGCCTCGGCGCCCGAGCGTCCCTCCGAGCATTACTGGCTCTGGGTCGTCTGTCTCATCGGCCTCGACTACTTCAGCACTCGCCTATCAGCCGTCGATCACCTTCGACGTCGCCGGCCGGCTCGGGCCGATCGCCACGCTGGTCGTCGTCCTCGTCACCCTCTTCGGCGCCCTGCCCGTCTACTGGTACCTCGTCAGGCGCTCCCATTCCGGGCAGGGGGCGATCGGCATGCTCGAGCGCGTCGTCCAGGGCTGGCGCGGCAAGACGCTGGTCCTGGTCATGCTCGGCTTCGCGGCCGTCGACTTCATCATGCTCAAGAGCATCTCGCTGGCCGACGCCGCGGTGCACACGCTGCAGAGCGAAGACCCCGGCTGGCAGGCGGCCCTGTCGCGCCTGGCGCACTGGCTGCAAGAGCTGGCGCTGACGTATCTGACGCCGGAGTGGGGCCGCTACATCACCGTGCAGCTCGTCGCCGCCCTGCTGCTCGGCGTCGTCGGCTTCTTCTTCTGGTTCTTCCTGCGGCGCGGCTTCAACCGCAACGCCATCGCCCTGGCCGTGCCGCTCGTCCTCCTCTTCCTCGTCCTCAACGCCGTCGTCATCGTCGCCGGTCTGCTCCACTTGAACGATCATCCCCGCGTCGTCGAGGAGTGGCTCGAGCAAATGGGACGCGGCGACTGGGAGGTGGAGCGGCCGCTGACGCAGGGGCTCGGCTGGTTCGGCGTGGTGGTGGTCAGCCTGCTGGTGTTGCCGAAGCTGGCCCTCGGGCTTTCGGGCTTCGAGATGAGCATGGTGGTCGTGCCGCAGGTGAAAGGGGCGGCGGGGGACACGCCGCTGGAGCCGCGCGGCCGGATCCGCAACACGCGCAAGGTGCTGGTGACGGCGGCGCTGGTCATGTCGGCGTTCCTGCTCGCCTCGTCGTTTGTGTGTTGCCTGTTGATTCCGCCGGAGGCGTTTCACGGCAAGGCGGCCGACCGGGCGCTGGCGTACCTGGCGCATGGCGGCGCGTTGACGACGGGGGACGGGTCGCTGCTGCCCTGGGGGGAGGGCTGGTTCGGCTCGCTCTACGACACGGTGACGGTGCTCGTGCTCGTGCTGGCCGGCACGAGCGTGATGACGGCGCTGGCGTCGCTGTTGCCGCGTTTCTTGCTGCGTTTCGGCATGGACATGGCGTGGTCGCAGCGCTGGGGGGTGTTGATCATCCTGTTCGGCCTGGTGAACGCCGCGGTCACGTTTTTCTATCAGGCGCGCGTTTCGGCGCAGCGGGACGCGTACGCGGTGGCGGTCCTCGTGTTGATCACTTGCGCGGTCGCGGTTTCGGCTCTGGGCAAGAAGCAAAAGCTGACGGGGCAGGCGGAGCCGGAGACGCGGCGCCCGTCGCGCCTGGGCGTCTGGTATTTCCGCGTCCTGGCCTGGGGCTTCGCGGGGCTCACGGTCGTCGTCGCCATCCGCGGCTTCAGCGGGCTGGCGATCGCGCTGGGATTCATCGTCGCCATCCTGGTGCTGTCGGTCGTGTCGCGGGCGGTGCGCGCCGATGAGCTGCGCACCATCGGCTTCGATTTCAAGGACGACCACTCGAAGCTGCTCTGGGACAGCCTGCGCATGGCGGATTTCCCCGTCCTCGTGCCGCATCGCCCCGGCCGGCAGGAGCGGCTCGACAAGGAGAAGCAGATCCGGCAGGACCATCAGCTCGATCCGCACGCCGATATCGTCTTCATCGAGATCGCCATCGAGGACCCGAGCAACTTCTACCAGCGGCTGCTCATCGAGGTGGAGGAGGACGATCACTGCTTCGTGATCAAGGTGGGGCATTGCGCCTCGGTGGCCCACTCGGTGGCGGCCATCGCGCTGGAGATGTCGCGCTACAGCAAGCCGCCGGGGCTGCACTTCGGCTGGTCGGAGATGAACCTGCTGACGTCGAGCTGGAGCTACCTGGCGTTCGGCGAGGGGAACGTTCCCTGGAAGGTCCGCGAGCTGTTGATGCAGGCGGAGCCGGACCCAGCCAAGCGGCCGCGGGTGATCGTCGGATAGAAAAGGTTGCGGGACCCTTTTTTGGTTCTTCGTGAAGTCGAGTGGGTGGTTTCGCCTCTCGTAGCCATTTCGCCCCGTGATTTACTGGCAAAATGGCGCTTTCCTTCCCTTGGAAACCTGTCACGATGAGTCGATGCCAACTCGACGACAACTCCGTGACGCTTATCGCTTCCCTGGCTTCGAGCCCTTGGCCAGCGTGCGGGACTCTTTGGCGACTCCCGCGCCGTCGTCCCCACCTCAAGCGGCGACGAAAAACGGCATGCGGCCTCTGCGGCCACTCGTTCGCAAGCTTCTACGATCAGAGGCCACGTCAAGTGCAAGACCTGGCCTGTGGGGACAAACGCGTCTATCTCGCCTTCGCCATTCGTCGGGTCGATTGTTGGCGGTGCGGCGCCGTGAAGACTGAGCGGTTGGATTGGTTGGCCAACAACCCCTTCTACACCAAACGCTTCGCCTTCTTCGTGGGACGTCGCCGGGACAGTTCCATCAAGGCCGTGGCCGACGAGTTGCTCCTCGATTGGCATACGGTCAAGGAACTCGACAAGCAGTACATGGCCGAGCAACTCCGCCGCGCCGGCAACCCGACACCGAGGGCCATCGGCATCGACGAGATCGCCATTGGCAGAGGCCACTCCTACCGCATTGTCGTCAGCGACTTGATCCGCCGCCGGCCCATCTGGTTCGGCGGCCAAGACCGCCCGAGCAGAGCCTGGACGCCTTCTACGCCTGGCTGGGCCGCGAAAAATCCAGCAAAATCCGCCTGGCCGTCATGGACATGTGGAAGGCGTTTCGCAACTCCACCCTCAAGGAGGGGAACGCCCGCAAGCCGAGATCGTCTTTGACAAATTTCATGTGCTGCGTCATTTGCAGACGGCCTTGATCAGGAAGTGCAAGAGCGAATACGCCCGCCTGACGGGAAGGATCGCCGTTTCATCAAGGGCCAGAAGTACACGCTGTCACGCTGGCGCAACCTCACCCTCAAGGGGAAGAAAGCATTGAAACTGCTGTTCAAAGTCAACAAACGCCTCAACACGGCTTACCTTCTCAAAGAGTCCTTCGAGCAATCCTGGGACTACGAAACGCCGGGCTGGGCCCAACGCTTCTTCGCCAACTGGCGCGACGCGCTCAAATGGCAGCGGCTCGAACCCTACGAGAAGTTCGCCGCCATGATCGAGGCCCATTGGGACGGCATCGTCGCCTACTGCCACACGGACAACAAAGTCGCCCTGGGCTTCGTCGAGGGCCTCAACAACAAGATCCGCCCCTGCAAAGACGCGCCTCGGCTTCCGCGATGAGGAGTACCCGCGCCTAAAAATCCTCACCTGCATGCTGCCAAAACTGTAAAATTCACCCACTCGACTTCACGAAGAGCCCCTTTTTTAGAGGCCATGAACGCGTGGCTTGGAGAAGAGCAAAGCGGCGCCTTGACAGCGAATGGGTGAGGTGGTGTCATGGCCGGTGCTACTATAGCGTGCGTAGCCATGCTAAGTCATCGGGGCCGCCCGGTTGCTGGCGAAGTCGTTCGGCGGCGGGAGTCGCAGCGATGCGGGCAATCCTCAGCGATGTTCACGGCAACCTCGAGGCCCTTCAGGCGGTGCTCGCGAAGGCGGCTCGACAACGCGTAACCTCCGTGTACAACCTCGGGGACACGACGGGCCATGCCCCTAACCCCATCGAGTGCCTCGACCTCGCGATGGGGATGGAAGTTGTCCTGCTCGGATTCTTCGACCGCGGAGTCATGATTGACCCGGACTGCTGACCGGGGATCGCGCGGAGCATCTTCTGGACGAGAAACGTGCTCGCCTCCTCGGTCGAGGATCCCGCCCTTCGCGAGCGCCGCCTCAAATTCCTGGCGGGGCTGTCGCCGAGCCGGCGCGAGGGAGACGTGTTGTACGTCCACGGCTCGCCGCAAATGCCCGTCTGCGGCTACGTTTTCCCGGAGGACGCGGTCTGGTACCAGAAGAAGTTGAACGAGCTGGGGACCTACTTCGACCGGATATGCTTCAGGGCGGGGGACGGCATTCCCGGGCTGTTCGTCAAGCGCTGGCCCTGGCGCTGGAAGTTCATCCGACCGGAGGACTGTGCGCGCGGGTTTCGGGTCGCCGGCCGTCGGGTGATCTGCAACGTCGGCGCCGTCGGCTACCCGCGCGACGGGGACTGGCGGGCATGTTACGCGCTGTTCGACGGGGAGACCATCTGGTTCCGTCGTGTCGAGTACGACGTCGAGACCACGATCCGCAAGATCGCCGCCGTTCCCGTGCTGGCGAATCATTTCGGGGGTGGGCTTCGTGAGGGGCGCGCCAGCGGCGGGATCGAGAACCCGAACCAGGACGCTGCCGCGGAGCGGCGGGGCCTGTAGGCTTTTCGGAGTTCAATGGCTCTCCAGCGCGGCCGAAAGGTGAGCTTGGTACAGGGGAGCGAAGGAAGAAGGGTCGAAGTCAAGACGTGGGCGGCCGCTTTGAAGGCGGCGTCAACACATTGAGGGAGACGGGTCCGATGGCTGGGGAACGCGACGCGCTGCGCGACTGGCGCCGGCTGTTCGGCTTGCTCCTGACAGACTTCTTCACGGGCCTGCCGTTCACCGTCGAGGTTGAGCGCGACCTGTCGGAGCAGCAGCAATTCCTCGACGTGGTCATCGTCCGGAAAGGTGGCGGGCGGGTGAACATCCGTCTGCCAGACGGCCTGGACGATCTGGCCGAGCACAACCTGATCACCTTCAAGTCGCACCACGAAACGCTCGACGCCTGGGCGATCAAGGAACTGCTCGGCCATTACGTCGCCTATCGCAAACTCGTCAGTCCGTCACCCTCGGAGTTGTTGCCCGAAGAGCAATTCCGATTGTACGGTGTGAGCGCCCGTTTCCGGAAAACCTGGCTGCCCAAGTCCCGTGGCAGCAGGGGCAGCCGGGCGTGTATCATTGCCAGTGGGGGACCGACAAGGTGCAAGTTGTGGTGGCCGGTCAGCTGCCGCGCGAGCCGCAAAACGCGCCGCTTCACCTGTTCAGCGCGTCGGCAGAGTTAGTGGGCTTCGGCCAGACCCGTTACCAGCGGCGCTCGGCACACACGAGCCAGCTGCTGGGGCAGTTATTCGAGAGGCTTCGCGGGGAGGGGTTCACGATGTCGTATACCATAGAAGATTTCAAGCGTGAGTATGTCAAGGAGCACTTCAAGGAGTTGTCGCCCAAGGAGCAGCGGGAGGCCTTGCGTGCGTTGCCACCCGGCAAGCGGCGAGAGTTGCTCGAGTCGTGGCCGGTGGAGGAACTCCCGGCCGCATCCCGCAAGCCCCGGCGAAAGAAGAAGTGACTGCTGTCGCGGTGGACCTGTTTGACGAGAACTTGAGCGCGGCTGACCGAGGCGGAAATGGACCGACCGTTTTCTGACTGGAGGAAATGGCTTGAACGAAACGCGATGCCCGATCTCGGGTATCCCGGTGTTTATGCCCTGGCGACCTCCCCAACAGATCTGTCTGCAACGCCCTTCTCGTGGCCGTCAGAGATTGTCTATGTCGGGATGACAAATGCCAAGGGTGGACTTAAAGCGCGCCTCAAACAGTTTGAGGACACCATCAGAGGTCGAGAGGGACATGGTGGCGCCCAGCGAGTCCGATTCAAGCATCGTGACTACCAATTGCTGACGGCGCAGCTCTTCGTTTCGGTCTGTCCGTATGCGTGCGATGTGAAGAATGATCCAGAGAATCTTCGGATCATGGGAGAAGTTGCAAAGCACGAGTACGAATGCTTTGCCCTGTTTGTTGAAAGGTTCGGGAGCTTACCGGAGTTCAATGACAAACAGAAGTCTCCGAAAAAGTGAGCAGAGCGAGGCGAAACTGGGGAGCGGGGCTGGCGTAGAGACGTAGCGCGAACCATTTATTGCCCCCTCTCGTCAATAGCGCGCACCCCGGCCGGTTGCAATGGACGAAACGAATCTCCCTGGCCGCGTCGGAGTCGTTCAGGAAAACGGCGTCCGCATCGAAGCGGCACCAAACGCATTTCCACGGTCGGCCAGAGGCGCCTCGGCCCGGCGCGCAACGGAGGTTGCCGCGGCGGCGCTGAAGGCGGTACTATGAACAAAAAGCGAGGTGTAGTGTGGAAAATACGCAGATAAGCACTCCGATCCCCAGTCGGGCGCCTGGCGAGGCTCCGGTCCCGGAGGTGACTTGCTCCATCCGCCTTTCAGAGAAGGACGAGGCCCAGATCCTGTCATCGGCCGAGAAACCGCCCGCCCCGAACGAGGCGGCGGTGCAAGCGGCACGACGGTTCCTTCAGAACCATGGATGAGACGCGCATCGAGCTTCTCACTGGGGACCACGAGCGAGGCGCCTTCGACTGCGGCCAGTCTCCTCTCAACTCATTTCTTCGTCAGCATGCGGCTTGGAATCAGGAGCGAGGAGTGAGTCGCGTCTACGTCGCGGTCCGTAGTACGAAGCGGGTGCTCGCCTACTACACCGCATCGGCCGGCACATTCCTTCGCGATCATCTTCCGCCGGATGATCAGACCGGCTTACCCCGGTACCCCCTGCCGACGGCGCACCTCGGCCGGCTGGCCGTCGATCTGTCGTGCCGTGGTCAGCGCTTGGGTGTGCTACTGCTCTTTCACTTCCTGAAGACGGCTTGCGACGTGGCCGACCGGGTTGGTGTCTTCGCTGTGGACCTGTTTTCCAAGGACGACGATGCCAAGCGTTTTTACTTGAAGTACGGTTTTATCCCGTTGCAGGACGACATATTCCACTTGTACCTGCCGATGGCGACGGTACGGTCGATGTTCGTCGAAGCGGCAGATCCGCCGGACGCGGCGCCGTGAGCGCTAGGGGGGGGTGAGGTGAAAGCGCGGCGCGGCAAAGTGGTAAGATGATCGCTTTCGGCAACGACCATCCGCGGAAAGGCGCCAATGTCCAGCCCCGCCTACCACATCGTCATCGGTCTGGAAACGCACGTGCAGCTTCTCACGCGGACGAAGCTGTTCTGCGGCTGCAGCACGCGGTTCGGGCAGGCGCCGAACTCGGCGACGTGTCCGGTGTGCGCGGGGCTGCCGGGGTCGTTGCCGGTGATGAATCGGCGGGCGTTCGAGCTCTCGGTCAAGGCGGCGCTGGCGCTCAACTGCCGGATCGCCGAGTTCACCAAGTGGGACCGCAAGAACTACTACTACCCCGACCTGCCCAAGAACTACCAGATCAGCCAGTACGATTTGCCGCTGAGCCACGATGGCTGGCTGGAGATCGACGCGGAGGGGGGCCGCAAGCGCATCGGCATCATCCGGGCCCATCTGGAGGAGGACGCGGGCAAGATGCTGCACGACGAGCAGGGGGGGAAGCGCGACAGCCTGGTCGACCTCAACCGCACCGGGACGCCGCTGCTGGAGATCGTGAGCCGGCCGGAGCTGTCGGCGCCGGAGGAGGCGAAGGCGTATCTGGAGGAGCTGCGTCTGCTCCTGCGCGAGCTGGAGATCAGCGATTGCGAGATGCAGGAGGGGAGCCTGCGCTGCGACGCGAACATCAACATCCACGTTCCCGTCAGCGATCCGAAGGGACGGACCGACGCTCCGCTCTACGCCGCCACGCCGCTCATCGAGGTGAAGAACCTCAACAGCTTCCGGGCCGTCGAGCGGGCGATGAAGTACGAGGCGGACCGGCAGGCGCAGGAGCTGGAGCGGCGACTCGGCGGGGAGTGGGAGCTGGACCACGAGGCCGAGCGCGAGTTCCTTGGGCGGCGCGTCGTGCCGGTGAAGAAACGGCAGGGGGACAAGCTGGCGGCGCTGGCGAAGGCGACGGCGGGGTGGGACGATCGCCGCGGCGTGACGGAGGTGCAGCGGCGCAAGGAGGAGGCGTCGGATTATCGCTATTTTCCGGAGCCGGATCTGGCGCCGCTGACGGTGTCGGCGAGCCTGCTTCTGGAGATGCGCGAGAGCCTGGGGGAGTTGCCGGCGGCGCAGCTTCAGCGGCTGCAAGCGCAGTATGGTTTGTCCGCGTATGACGCCGGCGTCGTGTCGCGGCAGGGGCGGGCGTTCGTCGCGTATGTGGAGCAGGCGGCGGGGCTGTGCGGCGACGCGAAGGAGGTGTGCAACTGGGCGGCGAACGACGTGCTCCAGTATCTCAACGAGCAGAAGGTCGCCATCGGGGCGTTCCCCATCTCGCCGTTCGCCCTGGCCGAACTCATCAAGGAGGTGAAGGCGCTCGGCATCAACCGGCAGCGGGCCCGCGACGCCTTCGGTCTCATGCTGCAAGGCAAGACGCCGAAGGAGGCGGTGGCGGAGTTTCGCCCGGTGGGGGACGAAAGCCAGCTGCGGGAGATGATCGTCAAGGCGATCGCGGCGAACGCGAAGGCCGTGGCGGATTACAAGAAGGGGAAGACGAAGGCGGCCGACGCGATCAAGGGGGCGGTGATGCGGGAGACGAAGGGGCGGGCGAACACGGAGCTGGTGCAGAAGATCCTGCTGGAGGAGCTGGCGAAGACGTAGCGCCACGTAGGTCCGGCGAGCCGAGCCGGACCTGACGTGAACGCGCGCGAAACCGTCGTGAGGTTGTCCGGCCCCGCTCGGCTGATGTGAATGCACGCGAAACCGTCACGACCCTGTCCGGCCCCGCTCGGCTGATGTGAATGCACGCGAAACCGTCGTGACCCTGTCCGGCCCCGCTCGGCTCGCGGGGCGTACCGCGGAGCGTCTCATGTCGATCAAGCGTCTCATCCCGTTCCTCCTCGGGCTGCCGGTCCTCGCCCCCCTGCCGCTCGCGCGCGCCCAGGACGCTCACTTTTTTGTCTCGCCGCGGGGGGATGACCGCTGGACTGGACGCGCCGCGGCGCCGAACGCGGACGGCACGGACGGCCCCTTCGCCACGCTCGCGCGTGCCCGGGAGGCGGTCCGCAAGCTCAAGCCCGGCGCGAAACCAGGCGCTCCGATCGTCGTGCGGCTGCGCGGCGGGCGCTATGAGCTGAAGGAGCCGATCCAGTTCACGCCGGAGGATTCCGGCACGGCGGCGACTCCGATCGTTTACGCCGCGTATCCGGGTGAGACGCCGATCCTCAGCGGCGGCCGCAGAATCACCGGCTGGAAGCGCGAGGGAAGCGGCGGCCTGTGGCAGACAACGCTTCCCGACGTAAAAAGCGGCGGCTGGACCTTTCGTGATCTCGTCGGCGCCGGCCGGCGCTGCTCCCGGCCCCGGCTTCCCCGCGAGGGCTTCTTCACGGTCGCCGGCTACGCGGGCATCGATCAGAAGAAGTACGACACGCCGTCGGATCGCTTCGAGTTCCGTCCCGGCGACATCCGCGCGGCCTGGAAAAACCTGGGGGATGTCGAGTGCGTCGTCCTCCACTTCTGGGTCGACACGCACTTGCGGATCGCCTCGGTCGACGAGACGGCCAAGGTGGTGACCTTCGACCGCTTCAGCCGGCGCCGCTTCAGCGACGACTACCGGGGCGCCGGCGCGCGCTACTACATCGACAATGTGTTCGAGGCCCTCGACACGCCGGGGCAGTTCTACCTCGACCGGCCCAGCGGCGTCCTCCGCTATCGGCCGCGCGACGGGGAGACGATGACCGAAGCCGATGTCATCGCCCCGCGCCTGGACAAGTTGATCGTCTTTGCCGGGGAGCCGGACAAGGAGCGCTTCGTCGAGCACATTCACCTTCAGGGGCTGACCTTCAGCGACACGACGTGGACGCTGCCGGCCAAGGACGCGGGCGATGGGCAGGCCGCGTCAACGGTTCCGGGCGCCATCAGCGCCGTCGGAGCCCGCCACTGCGCTATCGAAGAGTGCGTGCTGCGGCATCTGGGCTCCTACGCCATCGAGCTGCGCGAGGGATGCCGGGACAACCGCGTGGTCCGCGCCGAGATCAGCCATTGCGGCGCGGGGGGCATCCGTCTCACGGGGGGCGCCGCGGGGACGCCGGAGCGGCTGCGCACGGGCGGGAATACCATCACCGACAACAATATCCACCACCTCGGCGAGACCTTCCACTCGGGCGTCGGCGTCCTCTCCATGCACAGCGACAGCAACACCATTTCTCACAACCACATTCACCACCTCTACTACACCGGCATCTCCGTCGGCTGGGTCTGGGGCTATGGACCCAGCGTCAGCCGGGACAACCGCGTCGAGTTCAACGACATCCACGACATCGGCCAGGGGCTCCTGTCCGACATGGGGGGCGTCTACCTGCTCGGCGTGGCGCCGGGCACGGTCGTTCGCAACAACCGCATCCACGACGTCGACTCCTGGAGCTACGGCGGCTGGGGCATCTACACCGACGAGGGGAGCACCGGCGTCCTCATCGAAAACAACCTGGTCTACCGCACCAAGAGCGGCGGCTTCCACCAGCACTACGGCAAGGACAACATCATCCGCAACAACATTTTCGCCCTCGCTCGCACCGAGCAGATCGCCCGCAGCCGCAAGGAGGACCACAGGAGCTTCACGTTCGAGCGCAACATCGTCTACTACCGCGAAGGCGCCCTCCTGGGCAAGAACTGGGACGGCCCCGGCTTCCAGATGGACCACAACCTCTACTTCAACGCCGCCGGCAAGCCGGTCGTGTTTCCCGGCGGCGACCTCGCCTCCTGGCAAAAACGCGGCCACGACCGTGGCTCGCTGATCGCCGACCCGCGCTTCACCGTCCCCGACCGCGCTGACTTTTCGCTGGCGCCGGAAAGCCCCGCGCTCAAGCTCGGATTCCGGCCGCTCGACATGACGCGCGTCGGTCCGCGGCCTCGCCCGTGACACATGGGCCAGGCTTCATTTCGCCCGCAGGATGATCGCGTCGGCGACGTCAAGATCGAGGATCAGCGCCAGGGCCGGGCCGTCCTTCTCGACGCGCAGCGGCTGCCCGCTCGCGAGGGCGACATTTTTCGTCGGCAGCTTCAGGGCGTTGGGGATGACGACGCGCAGGCCCTTGATGGGGCCCTTGCTCCAGTTGACGAGGGGAATGGCCGTGCCGTCCTTGGCGGCGATGATCGTGTGCTCGACGAGCGGGTCGGACAGGGTCACGGCGTTGGCGACGCGCGGCAGCAAGGCGTCGAGGGCTGCGGAGAGTGCGGCGTCAAACTCGGTCGGGATGAAGTGCGTGAAGGAGTCGTTGGTGGCGCCGCGGTCGAAGGGGCGGCGCGGCAGCGCGCGGTGGAAGTAGCTCAGGCCCGGGAGGAAGGCGCAGTAGATCGTCTTGCCCTTGCCTTCCGCGCGGGTGATCAGTCCCGGACCGCCGGCGCCGATGCGCCAGTCCACCTTGGCGGTCCCGGTCGGCTTGACGGCGTCGTGAGCGCCGAACAGTGGCGTCTTGCGCAGGTCGCCGCCCGCCATCCAGGAGACATCGGTTAGCGGCCTCGCGAAGGGCAAATCCTGCTTCTCGAACTTCACGGTCGGATCGACGACGAGCTTGGTGTCGGCGACGCCGAGCAAGCCGCGCAGGATGTCGTTGGGCCTGTTGAACTCGTCGAACATGCCGGCGCCGGCGGTGGCGAGGACCGTCCCGCCGCCGCGGACGTAGTCGGCGATCGCCTTCGACGCGGCCCGGCTCACGTTCTGGTCGCAGAGGACGAGCAGCTTGTACGTCGTGAGATCGTCCCCTTCGACGGCGAAGTCGACCTGCCGGCCCAGCTGGCGCAGCATGACGTAGAGCGTGCGGATGCCGGACTCGAAGGGGGGCTTGTGGTTGTCCCAGACGTCGCCGGTCTCGCTGGCCCAGATGGCGGTGTCGCCACCCAGGACGGCGCCGGATTGAACGATGTCCTCGAACGTCCCCAACTCGTGCAGGCTCTTGCGGACCTCCTGGTACATCGGCGGCGAGGTGCAGTGGTTCTCGGTGTAGGCGAACTGCACCGGGCGGAACTCGAAGAGGTTGAAGACCTTCACGCCGTGGGCCAGGTCGCCGTAGAACTGACGGCGCCAGCTCTCGACGGTGTTGTTGGGCACGTGCGGCATCACGTAGTAGTGGATCTTGGCGCCCGGCTTGTTCCGGATGGCGGCCCGGAACATGTCGACCATGATGAAGTTCATCTGCTGGCTGCCGACGGGGACCTGGAAGACGTAGTCCTCGCCCCAGGGCATCGTCATGCCGCCTTCGCGGAAGACGCTGATCCAGTGGTGCGTCGGGCCCAGGTACATGGCGCCGTGGTGGGGCGAGAAGTTGGCGCCGATGCCGGCGTTGGGGAGGTGCTTTTTCAGGATGTCGGTGCGCTGGCGCAGCTCGTCGATGCCGAAGCGGTAGGCGAAGATCTGCGAGTAGTAGAAGAGGGTCGGGTTCCTGGCGGCGATCTTCGGGTCTTGATTGAGGGAGACTGCGGCCCAGTCCTTCGCGGCCGGGTCGACGTCGGCCGGCTTGAGGCCTTTGCCCTTGAGCCAGTCGCGGAACGCGGGGTTCGCCTTGGGGCCGGGCCGGCCCAGGCCGATCTCGTCGCCGAGGCTGACGACGGCGATGGCCTCCGCTTTCTTGTCGGCCTGGAGCTTCTTGCAGTACTCTTCGAGCTTGGGGGTCGGGATTGAGCGGACATCGATGTAGCCGCGCGGCAGCTTGCCGCCGGTCGCGTCCTCGGGCGTGTCGGGGCCGATCGCCGTGCCCCCCATGAGATGGAGGAACTCGGTGAGGGCGGCGGTGTACTTCGGGTCGCCGGGCTTGGCCGGGAATGTGCCGCCGTAGATCAGCGTCTGCTCCAGCGGCTTGCCCTTGACGGGGCGCTTCTTCAAGTAGTCGACGAGGTCGTAGAGGATGTCGTCCTGGAGGCGGAGCCGGCGGCTGTAGCGCGTGCCGGCGTCGTAGGCAAGCGTGACCGGGCCGGAGCGATCGGTGAAGCGGGCGAGCGGGACCATCTTGCCGCTCGCGTCTTTCAGGTTGAACTCGAGGTCGAAGCGGAGCTTCCCTTTCCCCGCGGCCTGGATCGTCCACTGGCCGTCGCTGAGCGTGTCGAGGAGCCGGCCGACGTCGTTCCAGTCGGAGGAGGCGCCGGGCCTGAGATCGAGCGTGAGGGGTTTCCAGTCGCGGATGTGGACCCAGTATGGCGAGTGCTCCGTGCCGTTGCCGACGGTGAGCTTGAGATCGGCGGAGTCCTTGTGGTTGTGGACCTTGAGCCAGACGTCGCCGGCCTGGGTGAGCATGCCGTCGAGGGGAAGATAATTCTCCTTGTCGATGCGCATCTTCACCTGCTCGAGGTCGCTGGTGAGCATGACGAGGTCGACGTTGCGGCGGGCGCCGTCGCCGGGTTGCTTGCCGGCTTTGAGCGTGAGCCGGGCGACGCCGGGCTGAAGATCGACGAAAGCGTCGTGCCCCTCCCAGACGACGTTTTCGCCGGCGCCCCAGGACCAGGCGACTTCCTTCTTCAGCGCCTCGCGAAAGGCCCAGATGCGGAGGTTGTCGCGGGCGCCGTAGAGACGCTCGAGTTTCTTGGCGCCGGCCTGCTCGACGGTGAGCGTGAACTGCGTCTCGAAGCGGTAAGCGGCCTCATAGCGAACCAGGGCGAGATACTTGCCCGCTTTCGGAATCTCGACCTCGATGGTCGCCTCGGTCGTCTCGCACTGCTCCGGAGCGCCGAGGTAGGCGCGGCGGCTGAGGAAGGCGTTGGCGAAGGTGGCGGCGTAGTAGTTCGTGCCGAAGGGCCTGGCCTGCCAGCCGGGGGAGAGGACCTTGAACTCCTCGGCCTCGGCGATGACGGTCTTGTCGTTGATGGGCACGACTGCCCGCTCCCGTCGGAATGCCTGGGCCGCTTTGGAGAAGTCCTCCAGCTGCGCGGCGGCGAAGGCCGGGAGAAACAAAAAGAGGGAAAGCGTCAGGAAACGCGGCATGAGCGGCCTCGGCTGGTTCGGATGAGTCGGCGTCAAGCGCCTTGGGTGGGACAAGAAGAGATTGGGCGAGGGCGGGATGAAATGCAAGCGAAAAGAGCCGTTTCGCCGCGGATGAACACGAATGAACGCGGATCGGAACAGGAGGGTTTTCTCTCTTGTCTTGATCCGCGTTCATCCGTGTTCATCCGCGGCGGAAAATGGACGACTCGGCGCGGTCGCGGTCGAGCCGCGCTGCCGGGTTCGGCGCCGAGCCTATAACGATTGCAGCCGTCACCGCGTCTTGAGAGGAAAAACCATGTTCGTCCGCGGCTGCCTTCTGGTATTTCTCGTCGCCACCACCGCTCACGCCGGTCGACTCGTCCGCGTCGCCGGCGGCGGGACCGAAACGGAAAACTGCGCAGCGACCAGCGCCAAGCTCACTTCGCCGTTCGGTTGCGACTTCGACAAGGCCGGCAACCTCTACATCTGCGAGATGACCGGCGAACGCGTCCTGCGCGTCGACCCCAAGGGCATGCTCACGATCCTCGCCGGCACGGGCAAGAAGGGCAGCAGTGGCGACGGCGGCCCGGCCCGCATGGCGACCTTCAACGGCATGCATACGCTGCTCGTCGCGCCCCGGCCGGATGGAACAGGCGAAGTCCTCTACCTCGCCGATACCTGGAACAACCGCGTCCGCCTGCTCGATCTCAAGACCGGGCAAATCGACGCGCTCGCGGGGACCGGGAAGAAAGGCTTCTCGGGCGACGGCGGCCCCGCGGCAAAAGCCGAGTTCGACGAGCTCATCTGCCTGACGCGCAACTTCGACGGGACCAAGCTCTACGCCACCGACATCCGCAACCGCCGCATCCGCGCCATCGACCTCAAGAGCGGGACGGTCGACACCGTGGCCGGCAACGGGAAAAAAGGAGCGCCGGAGGAATGGGCCGACGCCCGCACGTCGCCGCTGGTCGATCCGCGCGGCGCCTGCGTCGACCGCAAGGGGAACCTCTATATCCTCGAGCGCTCCGGGCACGTGCTCCGCGCCGTCGATCCGAGCGGCAAGCTGCGCACGGTTGTCGGCACGGGCAAAGCCGGGCTCGGCCTGGGCGGCGGCGAAGTGAAGAAGGCGCAGCTCAACGGGCCCAAGCACCTGTGCGTCGACAAGGATGACAACGTCATCATCGCCGATACGGCCAACCACCGCATCCTGCGTTACATCCCCGGCAAGGGGAAGATCGAGCTGATCGCCGGCACGGGCAAGAAGGGCCCCTCCGGCGACGGCGGCGACGCGCTCAAGACACCCCTGGATGAGCCGCACGGGGTGACGGTACACCGCGAGGGTGAGCGGGAAGTGTTGTACATCGTGGACAGCCTGAACCACCGCGTGTTCCGGCTGGAGGAATAGCGGCTCGATCAAAGCAACCGTCGCGGCACGAAGAGACGCATCTTCGCCTCGGCCGGGCGGATGAGGACGTGCTGGGCGGTGATCGACTGGATGACGTCCGGCTCGGAAAGCGTGTAGAGCAGTTCCTCGTCCGCCAACGCACGGTGGCCCGTGTCATCTCCCAGGCGCCGGCACAGGAAGTCGAAGCGGCCGCAGGTCGTCTCGTTGAGTTCCAGTCCCTGTCCGTCCGAAGGTGGGAAAAGAACGCGAAAATGATTGGTGGCGATCAGCGGGGCGCCCGGCGCATCCGGCCCGCGCAGGGCGCTGCGCTTCGGCGTCCGCTCGACGACGACGCGCTGGTCGTTGGCGTGGCCCACCAGGGTGATGAGGCCGGGGGCGGTGAGGCGCTGGTGGACGCACATCTTCAGCGCGTGGTCGAAGTCGCGTGCGTCTTCGAGGACGGTGCGCAGAAACAGCAGCATGGGATAACCGGTCCGCGCCACGCCTTCGGGACTGATGGCGGCGTTGAGGGCGAGGGCAAAGCCGCGCTCGGACATACCGGTGACAACGCCGACGCCGCCGGGCCAGGCGGCGCTGGCGAAGCGGGGTCGGCCCTGCTGTCGGTAGCGGAGGAGATAGCTGGCCCGGGCGAGCAGGTCCTCGGGCCACCAGTCCATGTTGCGAGCGAGGACCGGGCCGTCGCGCGTGGCGAGCGCCAGGGTGGAGCAGCCGAGCCGGCCGAGCACGAGGTCGTAGGAGAGGTTGGCGAGCATGATGTCGCGCCAGTCGGTTCCGGCGCGGCGCGCCATGGCGCCCAGCTCTTTCTGAAATCGGCCCCAGGTGCGCAGGCGGACCAGGTAAGCCAGGAAACGGGCGGAAGATGGTATCTCGCCGAGAATGGCGTCCAGCAGGCGGCGCGCGGAGGCGATCGCCCCGGCCGGCAATGTGATTGTGTCCCAGTCGGCGTCGAGATCGAAGTCGAGCGCCGGTCGTTCGATCCAGGGGGGCATGGGTCCTCGCGCGGTGACGCAGTAAACGGACGCCATTAAACCCATTATCGCCGGCATTTTCGGCAACTTCTGGCGCGGCGAAAAACTCCGGGGGCTTACGCCGCCCGGCTCGCCCAGTGCGCGCCGCGGCGCGCAAGTCCGGTCAGCTGGCGCGTTCTCATGGAAAGCGAGCACGACTCGCGAGAACAGAGAAAACAAGGAGATGTCATGCGTACCTTATTCGCCCTCGTCGCCTTCGGTGGATTGGCCGCCGCCCCCAGCATGGCCTCGGCCGCTCACGTCGATCTGCACCCGGTGTACCATCATCACCACCGGCCCGCCATCAGCCTCCGCATCGGCGTCGGTTCCCCGTGGGCCTGGGGCCGCTGGTACAGCCGCGACTGCTACCGCTTCTACGACGTCAACCGCCGGCTCTACCTGTACTATTTCCCTGGCCAGCCCTACTACTTCGCCTTCAACGGCGTCGCCTTCGTGCCGCTGACGCCGACCCCGATCGTCGGGACGCCGCTTGTGGGGACGCCGGTCCTGCCGACGGCGCCGGTGGGCGTGGTTCCCGGAACGCTCCCGTCGACGCTCAGTCCAGCGCTCCCGCCGCCTCCGGGATTCTGAGATTGCAAAAAGACGAAGGAGACAAACCCACAAAGGCCCGGCGCGCGACGCCGGGCCTTTCTATTGCGCGCCGGCCGGCGCCCCGTTGGCGAGAACCGGCGCCAGGTGAGGCGCCACCCGCACGAAGGCGTCGAGCTGCCGGAGCGCCTCGCTCATGGTCGTGGCCACCTCGTCGACACCGAGGGCGGCAAGCTGCTGCTGAAGCTTGCTGTCGGTGAGCGGCAAGCCCCAGTAGCCGACGTGCAGGCGCAGCCTCGGAAACGCCGCGCGCAAGCGCTTGGCGAGATAACGGATCTTGGCCAGGCCGCCCGGGTGCAGCGCGGCGATGAGCACGGCCGTGCTGTTCTCGTGCCGGACCGCTTCGATCAGCTCGGCCGCGACGTTCTTGATGCTCAGCGCCTGCAACGGAGCGCCGTCCCACACTTTCTGGAAAAGCGCCAGCCCCATTTCGTCGACGGCGTCCTTGGCGGGATAGCCGATCACGGTACAGGCCGGATTTCCGGAGGACCGTGCTTCTTCGCGGCGCCCGTCGAGATCGTCCGTCAGCTCGGCCGTCGCCGCCAGGATATGGTTCAGCTCCTCGGCGCTGAGCCGGCCCAGGTTGGCCTCCTCCTTGGCGCGCACCAGCGCCGGCAGCAGGACCAGGTCGCACAGCTCGGCCGGGCTGTGCTCCTTGAGATAGGCGGCGAGGATCTCGCCCGCCTCAACCTCGTCGTGAGCCAGGAGCCGCTGGTAATAGCCGTCCCGCGGGTCCAGCGCGGGGTCGGTCCCGAACAGGACGTCGAGGAACTCGAGCGGCGGCACGAACCGGCCCAGCACGGCGAGGCAGACGGTGATCGGCGTCGACAGCACCAGGCCGGTGATCCCCCAGAGCCAGGTCCAGAAGGCCGCCGCGACGACGAGGCCGACCGGCGAGACGCCGGTGGAGCGGCTGATGAGGAGCGGCTCGACGATGTTGTTGACCAGGAGCCCCAGGATCAACGCGAAAGCGACAACGGCGAGCGGCTGGAACCAGGCTGCGGAGGTGGCAAAGCTGATGACCAGGGGAAAGAGGGCGGCCAGCCAGGTGCCGATCAAGGGCACGAAGCGCACGACGAAAGCGAGAAAGCCCCACAGCAAGGGGTAGGGGACGCCGAGGATCGCCATCCCGAGGCCGAAGACGAAGCCGAAGGAAGCATTGACGGCGAGCTGGATCTGGAGGTAGCCGCTGATGCGGCGCGTGGCCTCGTCGAGGGCGCGGGTGGTGCTGGTCAGCTCGCCGTGGCCGGCGAGGCGGATGAGCCGGTTGCGCAGGTCTTCGCGCTTGAAGAGCATGGCGAGCGTGAGGCCGATGACGAGGCTGACGCTGCCGACCCAGCCGACCAGCGAGCCGGTTGTCTCACGCAGCGCCTCCAGGGCGCTCTTGTGGGAGGCGGTGACGGTGACGGGGATCGCGGCGGCGGTCGGCGGCTGGATGCCGGCGCTGATCTCTTCGAAGAGGTGGCTGAGGCGCTCGAGGACGCCGGGGCCGTGCCCGAAGAGCTCGCGCAGCTTGCGCAGGATGTTTTCCTTGTGCTCGGGCAGGTTCCCGGCGAGCGTGTGGAGCTGGAAGCTGAGCGCGACGACGGCGCCGCCGACCAGGACGAGCGCGGCCCCTGCCACCAGAAGCACCGCCGGCGTGCGCCAGACGCCGCGCCGCTGCAAGGCGACCACGGCCGGCGAGAGCGTGAAGGCGAGCAGGATCGCCAGGGCGATCGGGATCAGGATGGCGCGCGCCAGCGACAGGATGACGCCCAGAGCCAGGAGTCCGGCAAGGAGCGTGATCGACGGCCGGGCGGCGTCGAACGGTCGCGTCACGGCGTCTCCTGGGTTGGTGCGTGAAGGTTCGGGAGTGGAATAGGGATGGTCTGTAGTTGGCCACTCACCACTCACCACTCACCACTACTCAGGCGCCCCGGCGATCACCGTGGCATTGCCCGGAGTATTCTCATCCGGCTGCGTCGCGACCAGCTTTTCGATGGCCGCCAGTTTCCGGCCGATGAAGAGCACGTTCTCGATCACCATCTCGCCTGCGGAGGCGCCGGCGGTGGCGATGTGCAGGTCGCCCGAGCCGAGGCCGAGCAGCCAGTGGCGGAACAGGTCGGCGCGCAGTTTGTAGACCGACATGCCGACCGTGCTGTAGGTTTTCTGGCCGCCGCCGAAGACCATGGTGTGGACGACCTGGCCGGGGCGGAAGGTGTAGTAGTCGCAGCGGTCGAAGAGGAAGAAGGACAGCGACCAGACCACGAGCGCGGCGGTCGAGAAGAAGAGGTAGAAGCCGAGGTTCATGTACATGGCGAGAAAAGAGAACCAGGTGAAGATCTCTTCCCACCAGCCCATGTAAGCGAGAAAGAAAGTCACCGCCAGCGCGGCGATGATGACCGTGAGGGAAGCGACGCCGCGCACGGTAACGTTCGTCATCAGCACGACCAGCACGATGATCACGCCGAAGATGACGCCAAGGTTCTTGCTGGGATGGATGATGACCTCGGTCTGGACGCCGTGATAGCTGAAGGCGATGTGCTCGCCGCCGAGATACGTGATGATCGCCAGGATGTAGCCGACGGTCCAGACGGGCCACCAGTAGAACAGGCTGGAATGCCCGAACACGGTGAGTTCCGACGCGATGGCGGGGGCTCCCTCCTGGACAACGGGTTGCTTGACTTCGATGGTGCTCATGGGGACTCTCCCAAAAAATCCGCTGTGTGGGAGAGAACAAATGGCGTGCCAATCGAAGGGGGAGCGCGGAACTCTCGACGGGGTTCGTGGAAAACGGCGGCCCAGTGAACTCTCGACGGGGTTCGTGGAAAACGGCGGCCCAGTACGTCTCTGGGCAACGGATTTCACGGTCCGACCCCCAAAGGTGGGAATCAGACTTCCCACCGACGGCCCGCCAAGAGTCAGAAGGGACCCGAACGAATGGCGCACCCCGGCAGCGCTTTTTGCAAGCGCGCGACGCCGGCCGGCGTCACCCTCGTGTAGCGCACCGAGAGCGTGGCGAGATTCTTCAGGGCGGCAAGTTGTTGCAGGCCGACGTCAGTGATGGGGGCGTGATTCAGGGTCAGCGTGGTGAGATTGGAAAAGCCGGCCAGGTCCTCGAGCCCGGCGTCGGTGAGGTTCGTCCCGAGCAGATTGAGCGAGGTGAGCTTCTTGAGCCCGGCGAGCGGCGCCAGTCCCGCGTCGGTGATGCGCGTGCTCTCCAGGTCGAGCGCGACGAGGTTGACGCAGGCGGCGAGGTCCTTCAGACCGGCGTCGGTCACCTTGGTACGAGAGAGATTCAACGTGGCGAGCTTCTTGCGGCCCGCGACTTCCTTCATGCCCACGTCGGAAATCGCCGCGTCGTGCAGGTCCAGTGTGGTCAGGTCCTCGAACAGGGCGAGTCGCTTCAAGCCCACGTCAGTGACGCGTGTGCCGCCCAGGTGAAGCGCCGCGAGGCGCTCGAGGGGCGCCAGCTCCTCGAGTCCCGCGTCGGTCACGGGCATGCCGCCGAGGTGCAAACGGACCACTTCGGCGGCCGAGGTCGGACGGACGTCCCCCTTGCCGAAGCACTGGTGGAAGGCGTGCAAGAGGCCGATCTCGCGCAAGGTTCGCAACGTCGCGTCCGTGACCTTGTCGGGGCTCAGGCTCAGCGTGGTGAGCTTCCTGAGGCCGGCCAACCTTTTGAGGCCGGTCCCGGTCACTTTGGTTCCGTAAAGGCCGAGGAATGTGAGGTCTTTGAATCGCGCCAGCTCCTGCAGGCCGGTGTCCGTCATCGGCGTCCCGGCGAGCTGCAGCTTCGTAAGTTTCTTGAAGCCGGCGAGCGCCTTCAGGCCCGCGTCGGTGACCCTGGTGTCGACGACATACAGGGCGACGAGGTTTTCGAGGCCGGTCAGCTCGTTCAGTCCCGCATCCGTCACGCCCGGGCCATAGATAGACAGAGAGCGAAGGCCCTTCAGCCGGGCCAGCTCCTTCAGCCCGGCGTCGGTGATGTTCCGCCCGTGGAGGTTCAGCGCGACGAGATTCTTGATCCCGGCCAGGCGCTTCAGATCAACGTCCGTGACATCGGACTCGCTCAGGTCGAGGCCGAACGGAACGGCGACCTCGGGCAGTGTCGCCGCGGGAAGCTCGTAGAAGCGAAACCCCGGCAAGCCCGGCAGATCCGGCGCGACCGGACGGCTAGCCCGGAACATCGGGACCTCGGGCTTGACGCCTGACTCGAAGCGGCCGCCGATCTTGCGAAAGGCGTCGATCGTTTCGGGATCGATCGCTCTAGGCCCCGGCGCCTTTTCCTGAGCATCCGCCGCGCCGACAACCGCCAATAGTATCAAGAGGCGAAGCGATTTCACGGAATCAGCACCTCGCAAAGCCTTGCTATCATCGCTCATCATGACGACGATGGTCGCGCGGCCGGCGATTGGTTATTTCAGGGCAACGGCCGGCGAGGTCGCATTTTCTCATATTGGATCACAATCTTGGAGAGGGATGATGAACGAATTCATGCTGCTCATCCGCAACGAAGGCGACGCCAAGGCCGGCATGTCCGCCGACGAGCATCAGCGTTTCTTGAAGGCGTGCCAGTCGTACATCGAAGGCTTGACGACAGCCGGAAAGCTGAAGAGCGCCCAGCCCCTCATGCGCGAGGGGAAGATGGTCTCGGGCGCCGTCGGAGCGTTCAAGAAAGGTCCCTTCGCCGAGGGAACCGAGATGATCGTCGGCTACTATCACATCCTGGCCAAGGACCTGGACGAGGCGATCGCCATCGCCAAGGCGAACCCGGAGTTCGCGTTCGGCGTGAAGGCGAGGATCGAGGTGAGGCCGATCAAGACGCGGGAGGCGACGACGGCGTACACATATCCGACGAAGAAGATGGCGGAGGGTGGGTGAAGTCGGGAAATCAGTCCGGCTTCCTTTTTCGCGGCTGTCGCTTCTCCGGACCCTTTGCGGTGAGCTCGCGCAGGTACGCGCGGATCGCCAGGCGCTGCTTGCCGGACAGAGATCGCAGCGCTTCCTTTTGCTCGTCCAGCGACAACTTGGCAAAGTGCTCTTTGACGTAGTCCCGTTTGAAATCTTCGATCGTGTAGGACATGGCGGCATCTCAGCGTGCAATCGGACGAACAACTGTTCCAGTAGCAAGCTCGTCGTTTCAGACCGCCGACGATAACTGGCTTGGCCGTACGACAGCAAATCCGGCGAAGCGCTGAAAAGATGCAGCGGGGCGTTATGCGGTTCGCGAGGAAGTTGCCCCGCGACGATCACGCGAACCACATCCGTGCCCCAATGACAATCATATGCCAGTCGCGCAAACTGTTTTTCTTGGCAGGCATCGGCCAGCGCTCTCATTGGATCACGACCCGAACACCGGCGCCCCCAGCCGCACCGCCGGCGTCACCGGCGCCGAGCGATCGGTCGGGACCGGCACAACGGTCGGCGCCGGGTACACCGGTTGCCAGCCGGGGCCGGGGGTGGGATAGGGGGGCGGTGGCGGCGGCGAGCCGAAGCGGCCGGTGTCGGCCGCGCTGGGCATGGCGCCGCGGAAGGTCGGTTCTGGGTCGAGCGGTTGGGCCGGCGGGGCCGTCAGGCGGACGACATTGCGGGCGGCGATCGCCGCGGGGACGGGGGACGATGGCGCGGCGCCCTTGGCGAGGTCGACGGTCGCGCCTCCCTTGGTGTCGCGCAGGTATTGCAGCCAGGCTTCCTCGAGCTCCTCGACGGAGCGGTGGCCGTAGTGCGTCTGCACCGCCTTGTCCCAGCCGTAGCTCATGCCGGAGGCGACGAAGTTGAGGAAGGTCTGCTTGTTGCTGCGGCGGACGAGGTAGTCGCTCATCGAGAAGCCCTGGGCGTAGAGGCACATCACGTCGCGCGGGTATTCGCGCAGGGACATGAGGCGGCGCAGAGGGATTTGCTTGCCGCCGTTCAGGATGTCGCGGACGAGGCGGTCGTGGCGCTTGCGCTCGATGTCGTCCTCGGAGCAGACGCTGCCGCCTTCATCGGCCCAGCGCGGCACCGGCTGGCCGAAGTGATGCGCGAACACCGTATGCGTGATCTCGTGCGGCAGGACGCTGGCGAGCAACCGATCGAGCGGGCCCTGGATCTCCATCTTCTGCCATTGCACCTGGCCGCCGCCGAAGCTGAAGGAGGTGGCGCCCGACGGGGGCTCCAATGTCACGGTCACCGTGAGCGGGCAGGGCTGCGGCCAGTTGGGCATCTCGCGGCCGAGCCATTCGATGGCCTTGGTCTTGCGGTAGTATTCGGCGTACTGGGCGACCTGCTTGGCGATGGCGGGCGTGGGGGCGTTGATGACGAAATTGGTGGTCCGTTCCTGGGCGCCGAGGGAGGAGAAGACGACGAGCGCGAGGAGCGGGAGAAAGCGGCGCTTCATGCCCGGGGGCCTTTCTTCGTTGGGCCGTTTCGAGCGGAGAGAGGAGGTTTCCGCGGTTCGAAACGACTCGGAGCGGGTCGAGGAGCCAGAAGGTATCAGGAACCAAGAAATGGGAAAAGCGGAGGAGTGGAGCGTCTTCTGGTTCCGGATCGGCGGTGCGGAGCTGATCCGCTCAAGTCTAAAAGCAAGGCGTGCGCCGGGCCAATCGCGGCGCGTGGATTTCGGCCAATCGGTCGTCCTAATCTGCTTGACGTGCGGAAGATCGGGGCGGGGGAAAAAATCCGGGGAGCGCGGCGCGGCGCGCATGGCCCTTGTAAGAATTGCAAAGCAACGAGCGGGCTGGGCAGACGGCGCGGGCGGGGCGAAGCTCAGGAACAATTCGTTGCAAGTCAGTGTAGGGCTGGCAGCGCCGCGTCACTTATTTTGCAGCACCCACACCGGATGATCCTCTTCCGCGCCGTTCACGAGGCTCTGCACCGTTCGCGACAGGAGCAGCAAAGTCGGCCCGTCCTTGGGGTACTCGGTGAGCATCCGCCCCAGGACGCTCGCCGCCTGGGCGAACGCCTTCTCCTCGAAAATATCGAGCGCCCGCTCGTAGGCGCCTTGCAGGGCGAGCTGGTTTTCCGGCAGCGGCTCGAACAGCTCCACCGGCTCCTGGATATTGTGGACGCGCACCTTGCCGATGCGGCGGGCTGAAAAACGCGTCTCCATGCTCTCGAACGTCGTGCGCGTCAGCAGCATCTGCGTCGTCAGGTACTTGTTGACGCCCTGCACCCGGCTGGCCATGTTCACCGTATTGCCCAAGGGGCCGTACTTGAACTTGAAGCGCGAACCGACGTTGCCGACGTGGGCCGGTCCCGAGTGAATACCGATGCCCACCTCGGTCGGTCCCTGAAGCTGGCCGGCCCACAGCCGATTGACCTCGGGCAGCCGCTGCATCATGGCCCGGCCGGCGCGGCAGGCGCGCAGCGCTTGATCGGGCTGGTCGAACGGCGCCCCCCACATCGCCATCAGCTCGTCGCCGACGTAATCGACGACGACCCCTTCTTCCTGGAGGACGCACTCCGTGAGCTCCCCCATCACCATGTTGATCCAGTTGACGCTCACGGCCGGACCGAGCTTCTCGCTGAAGCGGCTGAAGCCGCGGATGTCGCAGACGAGGACGGTGACGTTGGCGTCGCGGCCCTCGAGCAGCTCGGGCTGCTCGGCGAGGACCTTGGCGATGCGCGGCGTGAACGAGTTCTCGAGCTGGATCTGGGCCTTGAGGGCGGCTTTCTCCTGGGTGAGGCGGGCCAGGCCGGCCGCCACGCCGCCGGCGAGCAGCTCGACCAGGAGCGCCTCCATGCGCGTGATGGGCTTGGGGATGCCGGTGGCGCCGCGCTGGCGGTCCCCGTAAAGGGCGCCGATCACCTCCCCCTTGCGATCGAGGATCGGCGCCGCCACGATCGTCTCGACGAACAGCAGGCTTTCCATGGCGGAGCCCGCGGGGAGCGGCCGCCAGAACGTGCGCTTCTCTTCGACCAGGCGCGCCAGGATGTGCCGGCTCGGCTCCCATTGATCGCTGCGCTGCATGCGCACGGAGCGCTGCAGCGCCTCGATCTTCCATTCGCCCGCCGAGCGCAAGAGGACCCGGCCGGTGTCGAGCCCGACCAGCTCGACGAGGGCGCGGGCTGCGCGCTGGAAGAAGTCATCGGAGGACGCGGCGGAATGCAGCACGCTCATCGTCGCCTGAATCCAGCGAACGAGCGTCTCCATGTCCGCGTCGCCGGTGGCGCGGGTCGCGGCCGATAGGGTCAGGATGCCGTCGAAGTCCGAGCCCGGGGCGACGGTGATGCCCGACAGGCTCATCAGGTTATCGGCGGTGTCGGCGCCGACCGGCTGAATGCGGATGGAACGGGCGCCGAAGAGAAGGACGACCGGGAGGGCCACCTCGAGCGCGTCCCCCTGGTGGGGCAATTCCTCGCCCGAATGGAGGCGGACCGAGCGCGTGTCGCTCCGGTTGGTGATGCGGACCCGGTTTCCCTCGAGCGGCTCGATCTGGACGTGCTTGCGCGAGATGCGCTTCTCCGCGGACGGAGCGATGAGCACGCGCCTGGGCTGACCGGCACGCTCGACGCAAGGCAGACCGTTGGCGTCGGTCGGGGCCGGCTCCCCCTGGTCTTGCCGGCCGAGCTCGACGGCCCCCTCGAGCGGGCAGCGGCCGAGCACCTGGGGACCTTCCAAGAGCTGAATCTGGAGCTTGGGCATGGCGAGCGGAGTGAGCTTGGAGTCCGCCTCATTCTAACGCAAGGGCGGCGGTTTTGCTATTCGATTACTTGCCGCTCGAGTCGCGCAGGAGGCGTTGCCGCACCCGGTCGCTGATGAGCCGCACGATTTCCGGGTCGATTCCCTTCTTGTCGCCGAACTCCTCCACGATCAGGCGCGCGATGCGATCGGGTTGGTAATCGGCGAGGCGGCTGGAGGCGGCGACAAAAGCCTGCCCCTCCCTGGCGTCGACACGCAGGTCCGGGTCCGTGGCGAGCAGGCGCTCGTAGAGACTTCGGGCCGCCTCGTCGCCCGGCAGCTTGCCGCCGCTGCGGCTCGCGGCCAGGCGGTACCAGGGCCTGGGCAAAACGCTCGCGTTTCCGTCGGCGCCGGCGCCTCCTTGACCGTCTTGAGCGGGCGCGACGACGGGCGGCGCCGCAGGCGGCAGGCGGCCCGGCAACGTTAGCCACGCCCAGATGTTGCACAACGCGATGACCAGCAAGCCGCCGGCGAAAATCCAGGGGAGCTTCGACGGCGCCGCAGCAGGCGCCGCTTCGACGCGCGGCCGGGTCAACAACAATGAGAGATCGGCGCGCGGCGGCAGCCAGGCGAGCAACGGTCCGCGCCGCGCCCAGGTCTCGAAGGGAAAGTCCGCGCCGCAGTAAGGCAGCCACTGCCAGCGCTCGGGCATGGAGGTCAGCGACGCCAACGTCCGGTCCGGCTCATCCGCCGCGGCCCCGCTCAACAGCAGCGTCCCCGCTTCGGCAAGCCGGCCGCTCCAGCAGGCGAGGCGGGCGGCGTCAGCCGGAGGACCGGACGCCGGCTCCTTCGTTTCGCGCCGAGGCGCCGGTAGATGGTCGAGCGCGATGGGTCCGGCCAGCTCGCGCGGGTCGTCGACCTGATCGCGTCTTTCGCGCAGCCAGTCGACGACGGCCCGGGCCTGACCGAGGTCGAGCCGCGCCGGTCCCACTCCTCCAATCAGCTCCAGGCCACCGGGGCGCTGGCCCGGGGAATGATCGCGGACGCCGTACCGGGCCAGCGCGACGAGGCGCTGTCCGTCTTCGAGGAGAACGGAGCAGAACAGGCCGGCGGACGGCCAGCCCTCAGGACAGGGGCAGGCTTGCAGTTTTCGCGCCAGCGTCTCGACCTCGGCGGCCCACGGCGCCGCGCCGGGGGCGAGCAGCTTGAAGCCGAGGCTGCGGACGCCGTCGCGGTCTTCGGCGTAGACGAAACCCTGAAGCGTTGGGGACATGGTGGAAACCTCGGGAATGCGCCGGGCTTTGTGCAGGTATCCTACGACAGCTTCGGAACGCAAATGCCGGTCGCGATTCGCCAAGAGGCGCGCCGAATCCTTCGTCTTCCTTTTCCGTCTAACCTCCAGCGAAAAAGGAGGACGAGCGATGATCACGATTCGGGAGGCCGGCGAGCGCGGCGTGACGCGCATCGACTGGCTCGATTCACGGCACAGCTTCTCGTTCGGCGACTACCACGATCCGGAGCACATGGGCTTCCGCGCCCTGCGCGTCATCAACGACGACCGCATCGCGGCGGGCGGCGGATTCGGCATGCATCCCCACCGCGACATGGAGATCCTGACCTTCGTGCTGGACGGGGCCCTGGAGCACCGGGACAGCTTGGGCCACAAAGAAGCGTTGCGTCCGGGCGAGGTGCAGCGCATGAGCGCGGGGACGGGCATCTGGCACAGCGAGTACAACGCGTCGCAGACGGCGCCGGTGCACCTGTTCCAGATCTGGATCCAGCCCGACCAGCGCGGCGTGGCGCCCGCGTACGAACAGAAAAGGCTGTTCGCCGACGGGGAGCGCGGCATGCGCCTCGCCGCCGGTCCGGCCGGCAGCGGGGCCCTGTTCACGATTCATCAGGACGCGGAGGTCTATCAGGGCCGGCTCGAAGCGGGCGCCGCGATCGATCACGTTCTGCCGGCGGGCCGTCATGCCTGGCTGCAGGTCATGCGCGGCACGGTGCACGCCGGCGCTCGGCAGCTCAGGCAAGGAGACGCCGCGGTGTACTCCGGAGAGGAACAAATCACGGCACGGGCGGAAGAGGCGAGCGACGTGTTGTTGTTCGTGCTGAAGTAGCGCCTTGCCGCTCATTTGCTTCAAAAGGGGGACGCGACCTTCAAGAGTCGCGTCCCCGTTTCACTTCAGCCGGCTTCAGGCGGAGATGGGCTTGCACTTCGATGTCCATCGGCACGGTCGTGTCCCCCATCTTGAGGGTGAGCGTGAGCGCCTGCCTGAGCTGGATGTCGGCGATGCGGCCGGCCTGGACGTCGAACAGCACGGTCCCCTCGCTCTTCTTTTCATTCCAGGCGACGGTCATCATGTCCCTTTCCGCGTCGAGAGAGATCTTCGGCTTGAGCGCGAAGCGTGCCAGGGGCTCGCCCCCTTCGTAGGTGTACTTCATGTCGATCCGGGCGACGCTGCGCTCGGGCCCCTTGGTCTCGGAACGGCGGGTCCAGCTGTCCCCCTTGCGCAGGCCGGTCGCGGGCAGGACGAGGCCGCCGCTCAGGAACTGCTCCATGCCGTTGCCGTTGAGGCCGCTCAGGCCCCAGAGCTCGCGCAGGTCGCCGTCGACGCCGTCGGGCTGGCGGACGTTCTTGAATTCTCCCTGCTCGGTCACGGTGGCCTTGATCTCCTGCCCGGCGAGCTTGCGCACCATGCGGGCGAAGGGCTCGGCCGGAATGCCGTCCTTGATGTCCTTCGCCGCCGAGTCGATCCGCAATTTGCCGGTCGGCTGGCCGTCGACGTTGACGACGATGCGGTGGAAGCGGATCGCCAGCTCCGCCGAGCCATCGGGATGGAGCTTGAGGGTGGTCCAGGACATGTCCATGGTCTGTTCGACGTCCATGGCGATGTCGAGGCCGCCCGCCTTCGCGCGTATCTTCGCCCGGTAGACCGATTCGTAGGCGAGCTTTTCCCCCTCCTTGAACTTGTAGCGCAGGACGCTGGGCAATCCGATCGCGGGAAGAGGCACGAAGGCGGCGAGATGCCCACAAGCGAGGAGGAGCGCGACCGGAGCAAGCCGGCGCAAGGCGCGATGTGACATGGGCGGACCCCAACGGGTGCGGAGAGAATGCCACACTCGATTCTCACCCCACGCCAAACCGAGATCAAGAGCGCGGACGACCGATTGTGATCCCGCGGCTTCGGCGCAGACGGTAGATCCGGCACAAGGCGCCGGCGCCGAACGAACGAGCCGCGCCGGCTACTTCTCCTCCACCTCGCGCGGAATCGCCGGCTGCGCTCCGAGCAGCACCAGACAATGAGCGTGGCTCACCACGTAGCGGCGCCAGTCTTCCGCGCCGGTCTTTTCGCCGCTCTCCGGCAGGATGATCAGGTCGAACTGCCCTTCCCGCGCCAGCCGCACCAGCGTCGGCCCCGGATCGCCGTTCGCGTCGTGAATGCTCAGGTCGCGCCCCAGCTTGCGCGCCTGTTCCTGATCTTGCCCGACGGCGCTGCCGTCGCTCGGGCCTTCGCCGGGGACCTTGACGAGATCGAGGAGGACTTGCGGATCGAGCATGGTCAGGACGGAACGGAACAGGTCGCTCGAAGCGCGCGAGCCGTCGTGGGCGAGGAGGACGCGATCGATGCCGACGCCGGCGGCGCGCAGCTCTTCGACCGAGCGCGCCTGCCGCTCGCTGATCTTGGGGATGCGATTGCCCCCCGCGATGTCGAAGGTCACGTCCCGGTCCCGGCTCAGGATGCGCACCGTCAGCCCGGGGGGCGTGGTCTGGAACAGGTTGATCCAGTAAAAGCCGATCTGGTCGATCTGCTCCTCGGCGCTGAACTTGTTGGAGGCGCCGAGCACCACTTCCTGGGCGCCGATGTCCTTGGCCGTCTGCAACACGGCATGGAGAGGATTGTTGGTTGGAACCACAAGGGGCCGGACTTTCTTGCCGATCGCCTCCGCCCGGTTGACGACGGCCGTCATGAGCTGCTGGTCGTATTCGTCCAGCGTCAGCGGGGCGCCCGGCGGATGATCGGGCGGGACCAGCTTGGCCGTCATCACGACGACCTCGGTGGTGTCCGGGTCGGCCTCCAGGATGGCTTTCTCGAGCATGAACAGGTTCTGCGTCGAGCGAATGGCGACCAGCTTGCGATAGGGTTTCTTGAGCTGGAGCGTCGTCGGGTCCGCCTCGGGAATCACCTGCTGATTGAACTGCTCGCGATGCTCGTGATGCGCCCCCTTGCGGCGCCTCTCGTGCACGTGTTCGCTGACAAGGAAGATGGTCAGGAATGCGGCGGTGAAGCTGAGGCCCCAAATTGTCGCCGTCTCCTTTGTGAGCAGGTTCATGATCGCGGCGATGAGCAGGATGACGAAGAGTAAGCCCAGGCCGATCGGCAACTCCAGTTTCCCGAGCTTGACGTTCAAAGGCACCTTGAATTCGCGCGGCCGCTTGTCCTTGAAGCGCAAGACGAGCATGGCCAGCGCCTTGAAGACGAAGCTCCAGACGACGCCGAAGGCGTAGGCCTCGCCCAGGAGCAGCACGTCGCCGCGGCTGGCGATGATGGTGAAGAGCTGTAGGCCGAGGATCAGGTAAAGGATGCGGTGGGTGGTGCCGAAGCGGGGATGCGGCTTCAGGAACCAGTCGGGCATGACGCCGTCTTCGGAGACGCGATTGAGGACGCCGTTGGAGCCGATGATGGCGGTGTTGACAGCGCCTGCCAGGATCAGGAAGCCGACAATGACGACGAAGGCGTTGAGGATGAGCCGCGCCTCGATCGGTCCAACGACGTTCATGGCGAGACCGCCGATGAGGTTGTCCGCGTACACGCTCATGCGTTCGTCATTCGGAATCAGCGCGACGGCGAGGAAGCTGATGCCGCCGGTGAGGATCGTGCTGTAGAGAAAGACGATGAACGCCGCCCTCTTGAAGTTGGGGAGTTTCGGTGATTCGACCTCGCGATAGACCTGGGCCAGCGTCTCCTCGCCGCTCATGGCGAGGATCGAGTGGCCGAAGGCGATGAAGATGCCGACCAGGCCGATGAGGCTGAACCAGTCCGGCCCCTCCAGGCTTTCGAAGCTCTTGGCCACCGGCGTATCGGCGATGAAGCCGAGCGGGCTTTCCATCTTGCCTGGTTCGTTCGGGTCCTCGACGTGATGCGGTTTGAGGTCGGGTTGCAGCGGCACGGGGTTGATGGGGGGCGCCTCGCGCACCAGCAACGTCACGCCGCACCAGATGCCGATGACGACGGCCATGATCGTCGTGGCGATCATGATCTTGACCGCCTTGTCGCTCGACTCGTGGATGCCGAGGAGGTTCTGGCGGAAGAAGTAAAGGGTGATGGCGACGGCGATGGCGACGGAGCCCCAGCTCTTCCAGAAGTCGCGGGTGGCGTCGTCGATCGTCACGCCGCTGAAGTGGCTGAAGAGGGCCTGCGTGAGACCAATGATGTACTGTCCGGCGGAGACGGCGCTGATGGGCCCGGTGAGGATGTAATCGAACATCAAAGCGGACACCGAGAGCTTGGCGAGGAAGCCCCCCATCGCCTCCTTGACGACGCGATAGACGCCGCCGCGGACGTAGAGGGCGGAGCTCTCGATGTAAACGGAGCGGACGCCGTAGCTGAAGATCATGACGGCGAGGATGAACCAGGGGGCGGCGGGGCCGATCGACTGCTCGACGATGCCGCCGATGTAATAGGCCGTGCTGGCGAGGTCGCACAGGACGACGGCGGCGGTCCGCCAGTAGCTGATGAAGGTGAACATCACGCTGCTGACGACGATCACCTGCGCGGCGCGAAGGAGGCGCCGGCCCGAAGAGCTGGGCGAGCCATCCGAGGCGGACATGAATCATTCCTGGGAAACGTCCCGAGGGGTGTCGTCCGTGCAGAGACGGTGTACCCTTTCCACCGGCGCGGCGGGATGCCGCGCCTTGCCGACGAGGTTAGCTGACGGGCTAGGGCGTGAAAGTGCCCCGGAGCCGAACACGATGCGCCAGGCGATGGCACGCGAGTGTGCCTGCTACGGCGATCGTTTCGGCGCCCTGCGCCCCGGGCCTGGAAGTGCCAGGCCGGTGGTTCCCCCGCTTCGCCGCGAGCGCGGCGAGATTAGGCTGCACAAGCAAAGCGTACACGCCGGCGGCCGGGACGGCAATCGGACTCGTATGGAATCGGCAGCGCCATCATGCAGGCCGAGCCGAACCCGGAGCGGCAGCCGCGCGTCTTCATCGGCTAGCGGCCGAACCCCTGCATCAACGTGCAATCTGCTTCTCGTCGCTTGCAAAATGCACGAATTCGGCGGGCTGGGCACAATCCGGATAATGGGCATTAAGGCCAGAATGAGAGACCGCCGATAGAGAAAAGACGAGGACCTGGGCGTCCGACATGCGCCTTGTGCAGAGCGCTGCGGCTCCCGCTGAAGTCCCTCTCGCCTCAATCACACGAGACGGGGCGTCTCACGGAGAATCGCGTCATGATGACATCGCTCTTCCTCTGCACGGCGCTGGCGGTTGGACAGGTTCCGCCGGGAACCGCCAAGGCGAGACTTGGCCCGCCAGTCTCGATCGCCGATGAGGCGCCACCCAAAACGACCCCCGCCGCGCCAGTGGCGCCGGCCACGACCGTGCTCGGTTCGTACCGCATCTCCGCCCCGGACGGGTCTTGCCCGGGGGGCGGATGCGCGGCGGGCGGTCAACGCCCCGGCTTCCTCCGCCGCTTCCTCGGCGCCTATATCGAGGAGTTCCATCCGAGCGAGGAGAAGAAGGACGACAACGGCGACAAGAAGGACGAGAACGGAGAAAAAAAGGATGACGGCAACGGCGCCGGCAATGGAAACGGCAACGGCGAATCCAAACGCCGCGCCCTGCCGGCGCCCTTGCCTTCGCCGCCGATGCCGAGCGGCGAATGGCAAGGCTATCCGCTCGTCGGCGTCCCCCCGGACACCACCAAGTACCCTCTCATGAAGGCGCTCGAAGGCACGCGCCTCGGCAACTTCATGGATGACCACCGCCTCCGCCTCTACGGCTGGATCAACGGCTCGGTCAACGTGAGCAGCGCTCACAATTCCAACACGCCCGACTCCTACTGGATTTACGCCAACCAGGCGGAGCTGGATCAGTTCGTGGTCCGCCTCGAGCGCCAGGTCGATTCGGCCCAGCAAGACCACATCGACATCGGCTTCCGCTCCTCCGTGCTCTTCGGCATGGACTATCGTTACATGACGGCCGGAGGCTGGTGGCCCGCCGATACGCAATCGCTCAAGCACAACTTCCTTTACGGCGTCGACTTCACCGAGCAGTACATGGACGTCTACTTCCCCGGCGTCGCCCAGGGTATGATCGTCCGCGTCGGCCGCTGGATCGCCTGCCCGGACATCGAGACGCAGTTCGCCCCCGACAACTACATGGGCACGCACTCGATCCTCTTCACCTTTGACACCTACACGCAGACCGGCCTCTGGTTCACCTTTATGCTGAACCAGCAGTGGACCGTGCAGGCCGGCATCAACGCCGGCAACGACATGGCCCCCTGGTACCGCGGCGCCACCCCGTGCGGCACGTTCGGCGTCCGCTGGGTCTCCAAGGACAACAACGACTCGATCTACGCCGTCTTGAATCAGATCAACGACGCTCAGTTCCGCCGCTTCCTCTTGAACGGCCAGCCGGCGGGGCACGACAACTTCAATTACCCCGTCATCACCTGGCAGCACAAGTTCAACGACAAGGTCCACACCAAGACCGAAGGTTATTTCATGTGGCAGACCGACACCGTCCTGGGCGGTACCGTCAGCATCGGTAATACCAAACGCTACGGCGGCGGTGGCGGTATCGGCGCCGACATCCCCGGCACGGCCCTGACCTACGGCATGGTCAACTACACCATGTTCCAACTCGGCAAGAAGGACTTCCTCACCTTCCGCAACGAATGGTGGCGCGACGAGGACGGCATGCGCTCCGGGTTTGCGGGCACGTACACCAGCCATTCCATCGGCTGGACGCACAACTTCACCCAGTCGATCCAGATTCGCCCCGAGATCGGCTACTACCGCAACTGGACCCAGCCCGCCTTCGACCTCGGCACGCGGCAAGGCATCCTGCTGGCCGGCATGGACTTGACGATTCGCTTCTAGCGTGAACCAACGTTGACGCCAGAGCCAGAAGCGTGAGAGACGGAGTTGACCGTCGTTCACGCTTCCGGCTCTGCGTTTTGAAAAGCGCAATAGAAACCTCGCTCAGTTCCCTGCCTTGTGCAGCCTATGGGTTAGATAGGAAGCAGGGAGTGAGCGAGGAGCTCGTGAGACGCCGTTGGACTACTTGGCGACTTTCACTTCGAGCGTCACTTTGTTGGCTCCGGGCCCGAGGTTCTGAACGAGCAGCTTGCACTTGCCTGCCTTTGCGAGCGTGAACTTCACCTCGCATTTCGGGCCAGGGGTAACGTCCTTGCCCAACTCCTTCTTGTCGGCGCCGTAGACGAAGAGGTGCACGTCGGTTTCTTTCGTGCCCTTGGTCGTGGCGGTGATCTCCTTGCCGGCCGGGCAGACCAGGAGAAAGGCCGCCTCCTCCTTCTCTTTCAGGTCGAACGTCTTGCCCTTGAAGTCTTCGACCTTCCCGGCATCCGCAGGCGCGACATCGTAGGCCTCGAGCACGGCCCAGGCACAAAAGATCGCTAGAAACGCGAGTCTCATTCGCTTCATTGGTTTCTCCGCAATGCGAGTCCGTCGTCCAAAGTCTGAAGAACAGGCTCGCCCACTCCGTGTCCGCCGAGGGCAAGAGCATGGAGCGAGCGAGGTTTACGTGCCGTTCCGCGTTCAGGCGGAACACAGGGCGCCGATACGGTTGGTGGGCGTCGCAGGCCGCCCGCCGGCGGTCGGCGAGCAGTCCTGAACCGGGACGAGCATGATCTTGGCGTCGCTGATGCCGCCGGGGCAGCCCGCCGCGGTGGAGACGACGATGAGGCGGACGACCTTTTCGACGACCCAGTCGTCGACCATCAGATCGATCCGGTACTTGGCGCGGCGCACCTGGATCTCGCGACCCTGGTGGACCAGCTTGTATCCCGGATCATGCTCCCCGGTCACGACCTCGACGATCGACGCCGGGGTGATGCCGTTCTCCTCGAGCGCTTTTTGGAGGAACTCGAGGTGATACGGGCGAATGATCGCAACGATCAGTTTCATGGTTTCCTTTCGTTGAAGGTACGGAAGCCGCGGCCGAGTCCGTCACGTGGCTGACGTCCCCGTCAACTCCTTTTTGCCTTTGGACCAGATGGGGACCCAGGGCTTGTTGTGGACGCCGGGCTCCCGGCGCGACAGCGGGAGTTCCTGGGGCGTGCCGGTGGCCGCCGAGCCGGTTTCGCCGTCGCGGATGCGGACGCACTGCTCGAGCCCCAGGACGAAGACTTTGCCGTCCCCCACCTGGCCGGATCGCGCCGAGCGGATCACGGCGTCGACGATCTCGTCAACCTGGAAATCGTTCGCCGCGATCTCGACGCGCAGCTTGGGCAGCCGGGACTCGACCGCGCCACTGCGATAGATCTGGCGCCGGCCCGGCTCGTAGCCGTAGCCAACGACCTGACTGACCGACATGACACAGACGTCCGCGTCGTCGAGAGTCTGCCGGACGGCGTCCAGCCTGTCGGCGCGGATGATGGCCACGATCATCTTCATGTTCGAAAGCTCCAAGAGGAGAGTCGCCTGTCCCATTCCGGGAAGGGAGAGGATGTGGATCTCATCTAAGGCAAGGGCCATGCCGTTGCGGCGCAAGGGCGCAACCTTCGCTGCCGGGGCGATTTGCGAATCTGGCTTGAATCGGATGGAGGCGTTTTTTTCCGGCAAAATGCACACGGTCGTGCGATTTGCAAGAATGGGAAGTTGATCTTCTCCCAACTCCTTGCACCGCGTTCTTGACGATCTCCGCGGTGAAAAATCGGGCTTAGCGTGGCGTCGGCGAACACGGCGTCATTTCGCGCGCTCCGCGATCGTCACGCGCGCCAGGTCGGAGCAAAGAACACCGTGGTCGGTTCCCGGCAGCGTGCCGATCAACACGACTTGGACCGTCTTCGTATCGCCAGGCGCCCCGCTCACCGGGAATCTCAGCGTCTTCTTGTTCTCCCCCTGGCCCACGGGAAACAGACTGCCCCGGACGGAGAAGGGGGACTGGTGCGCCGTGAAGGATTGCTCCAGCAGCTTCTTGCCGTCCTCCGCGAAGACGACCAGCCGCAGGCCGTCAAAGGCGGAGAAGAAGCTGGAGCGGACGTTGAACGCGGCGCCGGTGTTGTTGATCAGGACCGCGTCGCAAAAAAAGAAAACGTCCTTTCCCGAGCGCTCGGCGCCGGCCCGGAGCAGCCGCAACTGCACCGGCTCCTTCGGCTCGTCCGCGTGAAGGAAGCGCTGCGAGTCCAGCGCGAGCATGGTGACGGCGAACAGACAAACAACGGCGAACGGACGCGGAGCGGGCATCGCAATCCTCCAGGTCGTCGACAGAATCAGCCTGTGAGTTCATGGACCAACGAACGTAGGAACGGCTCCACGTCCGTCACGACGCCGACCGTTTGCTGGCTGCCGCGATCGGCGAGCTTGGTCACCGTCGCCGGGTTGATGTCGACGCAGGCGACGCGGACCCAGGCGGGCAGGATGTTGCCGGTCGCGATCGAGTGGAGCATCGTCGCCATCATCAGGCAGAAGCCGACGCCGCGGACGAACTGGCGCATCGCGTCCTGGGCCTCGAGGGCGTCGGTGATGACTTCGGGCAAGGGGCCGTCGTCGCGGATGCTGCCGGCGAGGACGAAGGGCAAGCCGCGCACCACGCACTCGTACATGATGCCGCTCTTGAGGATGCCCTTGTCGACGGCGGCCTTGATGCCGCCGGCGCGGCGGATGGTATTGATGGCGCGGAGATGGTGCTCGTGCCCCTCCTCGGCGGGCAGGCCGCGCTCCATGTTGACGCCGAGGCTGGTGCCGTAGAGGGCCTGCTCGATGTCGTGCGTGGCCAGGGCGTTGCCGGCGAAGAGGACGTCGAGGTAGCCGAGGCGGATCAGGTCGCAGACGTGGCCGGCGCTGCCGGTGTGGACGATGGCCGGGCCGAGCACCGCCAGGATCTTCTCCCCCGCCGCCCGCGTCCGCTTCATGGCGGCGGCGATTTCCTTGACCGTCACCCCCTTGGGTTTCTCGCTCGACACCGAGCTGTTCATGAACTCGAAGAGGTGCTGGCGGGCGCTCGCCTCGGCCGGGAAGACGCGCAGTCCCTCCCGGCCGACGACGATCCTGTCCCCCTTCCTGACGCGGATCATCGGGATGCACCGGGCCGTCCTGGCGGCGGGGTCGATGAGGACGCCGCAGTCCATCTCCTGGTCGGCGACGTCGATCCAGTCGCCGTCGAGCCGCACCTGGGTGCGATAGTTCGTGCTGCTGTAGAAGTGGTCGGGAAAGGCGCCGTCCATGTCGGCGGAGACGAAGGAGCAGTCGCTGGATTCGACGGGCACGGCGCCATGATCGTGAATGGCGTCGAGGATCGCTTCGAGGGCGGCCTCGGTCGGGGCTTTGACCTCCAACCGGGCGTAGCTGGGGTCCGATTGCTTCTCGCCGATGCGGATCTCCTTGACGGCAAAGGAGCCGCCGCGCGTGAGGATTTCATCGAGCACCTTGGGCAAGAGGAGCGAGTCGATGATGTGCCCTTCCAGCTCGACTTCCTCGACGAGATTGGCCATGGGGATGGACCTCCTTGGGCTTCATTCTACCCAGCTTCGCGGCTTTGCGACGAAACGGGGACGGCCCGTGTCAAGATGTGCCGGTTGCGCCGGTAGCGCCTGAGCTGACGGATTTCCGGCTTGCGCCCATTGCAATCAAGGCGACGGTCCGCGCAGATATCACGCTTCTTTCGTGCGCAACCTTGGCGCCGCGCCTGCCAAAGACGCCGCCTCCAGGGCCGTTTTGCCGATCTTGAAAACCGTGTGAAACTCTTCCCGGCTGGAAAAAGGAGTCTGACCGTTCTGGCGTTTTCAGGCATTCCGCGTTTCTTCAGGATTCTGACGACGCCCGCACGTTCGGACCCCTTTTTTCACAGTCTCTTCCGTTTCCAATGGCGCCCGTTTAACCCAGCGGGACTCGCAGGAGGCGTTAGCATGAAATGGCGTATGTGGGCTTTGACGGCCGCGTTGATTCTGGCCCAGTCGGCACGCGGGCAGGATACCCAGATTGTTGAGATCATTCCCACGTCGGGCGAAGTCGGCGCCACTCTGCCAAAGACAACGCCGGCCCGCTCCGACTACCTTTCCGCCGGCTCCGCCCCGGCCAGGAGAACGGCGGCGGCGGGGCCTGTCAGCTCCGCTCTCCCGGATGCGGGCGGGTGTTGCGGCGGCTGCGGACAATGCGCCCAGAGCGGCTGCGACGAGCCGAGCTGGGAGATCCGCGCCGGTTGGCTTTACCTGCACCGCTCCCATCCCGACCACCAGACGCTCCTCAACTCGCCGGGCCGCACTCCGGTTGCGGATGCCAGCAACGCCCGCTTCGATTGGGAGAGCGGCTGGGAGCTGGCCCTCGAAGGCCGTCTCGATGATTGCACCGACCTCGAGCTGCGCTACCTGCAAGTCGACAACTTCCACGCCAGCGCCGGACTCGGCCTGGCCGGCAACCGCGTCACCGGCAACATCCCCACCAATCCGTTGACGCCGTTCACCAGTGTCCTCGGCCCGAGCTTCCTCTTCGATTACAACTCCGAGCTCCGCTCCGGTGAAATCAACTTCTGGCGTCGGGCCAGCGATTGCACCCGCGTCGGCCTCGGCTTCCGCTGGCTGCAGCTCAATGAGCGCCTCGCCATCTCCGGCGCCTTCCCCGCCGTCGGCGCCGCCACGACCCGCAACCAAATCAACTTCAACACGCGCAACAACCTCTGGGGCCTCCAGTTCGGCCTCGACCGGGCGTTCGTCCACACCTGCCGCTTCGAAGTCAACGGCATCGGCAAGGCCGGCATCTACTGGAACGACGCCCACTCCGACGCCGACTTGCAGCAGCCCATCGGCACGCTGATCGGCAACGCGAACGACTCCGTCGGCCGTATCGCCTTTGTCGGCGAGCTGGGCGTGATCGCCAGCTATCGTCTCACCTGCAACCTCTCGATCTACGGCGGCTATGAGGCGCTCTGGCTCGAGGGCGTCGCGCTCGCCAGCGATCAGGCGCCGACGACCGGCTCCCTGCTCGCGCCGACGACCGCCGCCACCACGACCAACGGCGGCGTCTTCATGCACGGCGCCGTGCTGGGCGTGAAGGTGTCCTGGTAAGACCGCGACGTTCGTCAACGAGAGGTGTCGGGACCTTGTAAAAGGGTCCTGACACCTTTTTCTCCGCAGGGGCCGTCTCATGCCGCAACACAGCAGCGCCCTGGCGCAGCGCTGGCGCGACGATGCGCCGGTTCCCAAGACGATCCTGTCCCCGAAGCGAAGCGGCCGCTGGCCGCGCGGGCCGCGCGTCTGCTTTGCCCTCACGCTCCTTCTCGGCTTGCTCGGGGCGATCGGCGGCGTGCTCTCCTGGATCAGCCCGGCGCCGCGACCTTACTTCTTGCCGCTCGTCGTCGCCGAGTATCAGGCGCCCTCCGTTCCCGTCCTGTCCATGGGGGAAAGCGACCTCAAAGCGCTGCGCGATGCGGACCTCTTCCAGCGCGTCGACGCCCGGACCGTGACACGCCAGGATGCCGCTTGCATCGTGCGCGAGCTGGCCGGGCTCAAGGACCTCGCCGCGAGCGATACCGCCGTTGTCTACCTCGCCGCCCATGCCCTCTTCGACGAGGACGGCAAGGTGATGATCCTGCCCGCCGACGCGGCGCCGGACAACCCGAGGAGCTGGGTCCCCTTTCGTGTCGTCCTCGAACACCTGCGCGACTGCCCGGCACGGCGTCAACTCCTCGTCGTCGACGTCATGAAGCCTGTCCCCAGCGTCCGCCTGGGCGCCCTTAACCTGAACATCGCCGGCGCGCTACCCAAGGAACTGGACGCCGTCCCGGATGAGCGGCGCCTCGTCCTTGCCGCCTGTGCGCCGGGGCAAGTCTCCCACGTTTCCGAAGAACTCGGTCGCTCCGTTTTCTCCTACTACTTCGAGGCAGGCCTGCGCGGCTACGCCGAGGGCTACGGCTCCGCCGGCAAACGCGACGGACAGGTCAACCTTCAGGAGTTGGCCGCTTTCCTCCGCGCCCGCGTCGATCGCTGGGCGCAGCGCAATCGGGGCGCCCGGCAAACGCCTGTCCTGTACGGCGCCGGCGACTTCCCCCTCCTCGCCCTGGATCACGCCCGGCCACGCGGTCCCGTCGCGGCGGCGCGGGCGCCGGTCTACCCCCCATCCTTGCTGGAAGACTGGAAGGCGCGCGACGGCCGCTGGGAAAGCGCCACATTCGCCCAGGAGCCGCGCCTGTTTCAGCAGGAGCAAGCCGGCCTTCTCGAGATGGAGCGCGCCTGGCGCGCGGGCTGCGGATTCGAGCGCGTCCTGGAAGCGCACGGGCCGTTTTTGCAACGGGTGAACAAGAGCTTCGCGCAACAGGCCGCCCTCGTCCAGCCGCACGCCGTGTCGCTGGCGCAGGAGAGGGCGCTGGGGCGCAAGGCAGATCCCGCTATCGTCGCGCTGGTCGAGGACATGATGTGCCAGGCGACGAAGGCGACCGGCAAACCGGAGCCGGCCCTGGGAGCCCGGTCCAGGCTGCTGGCTGATTTCCGCGCGAAGACCAAGGACACGCCGGAATTCGACCTGGAGGCCGCCGCCTTTGCTTACCTGATCAAGGAAACCGTGGGGGACGCTTCGTCGCTCCGTCTCTTGAAGACGCGCTGCACGCCCGGCCCGGGCACGTTATCCACGCTACGCCGAGACGCTGTTCCTGCGCCAGGGTCGTCGACGTCAACGATCGCGTGCCTGCCAAGGATTGGCCTGCGGAGAAGATCGGGCTTGCCTTCAAGTGGGTCGCCGGCGGAGGAAATGGAAGCGGACCCGGTCGCGGCTCCCTGGACCGGCCCGCTCCTCGATGCCGCGATGCAGGCCCGCCACGCCGCCCTCGTCCGCCTTTGACGCCCGGGTTCGCCGGCGACGAAGAGCGCGACGCTCTGGGCGCAGGCGGCCGAGCAATACCGCTTCGTCGCCGAAGCGCAGCGCAAATTCCGCGAGGCCCATGACGCCCTCGATCAGGCGCTGGCCCTGCTCTCCCTGGCTCCGGCCTATCTCGAGGAAGCGCCCGACCAGGGCCGCTCCTTCGACGCCGTGGCACGCCTCACGCGCCAGCTCGGGCAGGCGCTGGTCTCTGCCCCCGAAAACGCCGACACGGACCCGCGCTGCCGCCTGACGGCGCGCCTGGCCGAGGTCCAGCGGCTCGACAAAAGCCTGCGCGACGCGCTGGGCGAGTACACCCGCCCCTTCGACGCCGCCAATGTCGACCGCCTCATCGCGCGCAGCGCCGCGCCGACGGCCGGCCCCATCCAGGTGCACGCGCTGGAAGGCCTGCTCGCGAGCCCGACGCCTCTCGTGAGCGGCGCCACCCGTCTCGGGCTCTGGAAGGCGCGCCGCGCCTTGGCGCAGCGGCTTCTGGAACAGACGCTGCGCCTCGACCATCAGGAGGACGAGCAGAAGACAACAACCCCGGCTCCAGAGGTCTATGACGCCGAGAGTGGCGTCCGGCAGCAGCAGATCGAGGCGCTGCAGCGGAATCGACGGACCCTCGGCGTCGCCGAGGCTGGAGGGATGGCGCCGGAACGCCTCGAGGCGGTCGAGGCCGCGGCGACGCGGGCACGCTTCGAACCCGATGATTGGGGCCACTGGGGCAAGCTCGGCGCCCTCGTCCGTCGCCTCTGGAACCGAGGGACGCCGGAAGAGTACCGGCGCCAGGAGAGCCTGGAGGCGAAGCGGGCGCTGGCCTGGATCGCCTCTCCTCTCGACACGCTTCCCCATATCGACGACGGAGAAATGCGCATCGGCGCCCGCATCCGCCTTCAGCGCGCCATCGCTCTCTGGTCGCGCCTCGGCGGTCAGTATCGCTACTTCGCCCGCGACTTCGCCGGACTGGGTCTGGAAAGCCCCGGCCTGCGCCAGAGCGAATCGTTCTACCGGCACGCGGCGACCGTCAATGCCGCGCTCGTCCTCCCCGAGCCGGAAGCGTATGCCCGGCTGCGCCTGCTGAAGCCGCTGGAACAACTGAATCCCACGCGCGAAAGTGTCGACGCCGTTCTCGAAGTGACACGGGAGCTGCCCCCTGGAGCGTTCCCGCCGGTTGAAGTGGCGCTGCGCCGGCCGGACGATCTCTTCTTCCAGGCCAGCCCGGACGCCGCCACAGTCCCCGCGGCGCGCCGTTCCGACGCGCCGCGCACGCTGGTCACCAGCGTCCCCTGCCGGATCGAGCTGAAGCCGGGCGCCCTCGCCGCCGCCGCGCCGCGCCCGGCCGGTCTGCTCGCCGCCGCCTCCTTCGCCGGCAAAACCTATCATCGCGTCATTGCGGTCCCGCTGCCCGCGATCGCGCACGACGTCGAAATCCTCGTCAGCTCCAACCCAAAAGAGCCGGACCCGGTCCTTCCGGCGCTGCGGGTGCTCCCCGCGCAGGCGTCCGAGGTCTTCTTCGTATACGTCAGGAACCAACTCGCGGTCGCGCGCAAGGTCAACATCGAGCTGCTTGTCAACGATCTGCCCCTTTCTCCCGGCAAGCTGTCCCTCGCGCTCGCCGCGGGCGCCACGTTGAAAGCGCCCCTGCCGGATGTCGCGCCACCGAAGGAAGGCCTGCCCGAGCTCAAAGGGCCGCTGCAACTGCGCGTCACCGACGCCGAGACGAACCGCGTCCTGCAGTCGCGCACGCTGCCAATCGACATCGCTCCGCCGCGCGAACACGTCGAGGTTCGCGACAGCGAATACACCCCCACCGCCGCGGTGAACAAGACCGTCGCCCGTCGCGCCGAGTCCAGCCGGCTCGAAAGCCGGCCCGCCGTGCGCATCCCAACCCCGGCCTACGCGATCAGCGCTCCCGGCTTCGGCTTCGCCGTCGAAGTCGACAATCCCCCCGCCGGCGCCACCCTCGACATCGGCATCTGCCGGCTCGAAGACGGCAAGCTCCAGGCCGACGACGTCCGCCGCTTTCCCACGCCGCGTCAACGCCGCATCGGCTTCTGGCCGCGTGGCCCCGGCGGCAGCCTTCTCCTCGAAGCCGCCATCGACGATCACCATGTCTCCTTCGATACCAGCCTGATTCGGGGCAAGCGCGTGCTCCGCGCCCGCCTCCTCGACGAAGGGGGCCGCGAGATCCTCCAGACCCTCCAGCCCATCCTCTTCGACGCCACGGCCCCCAGCGCCGTCCGCTTCGTCGACGCCCCCGCCAGGGCCAGGCGCGGCGCCGCGACGAAACTCGCCGTCCAGGCGCTCGACCCCGAGTCCGGCATCCGCGCCGTGAAGTTCTTCGTCGGCAAGCCCCAAGACGAAAAGCCCCCCCGGGACGCCGCCATGACCACGGCTGACCCGACCGCCGCCGACCCGAACCTGTGGACCGCGACCCTTCCGCTGCCCGAAGACGGCAAGGGGCCCACGCCCATCACCGCCCACGTCATCAACAACGCCGGCCTCGCCCGCTTCGAGACCGTCATGGTCGATTGCATTGACGTCGACCCCGCCACGATCGGCCCGGCCAGGCTCCGCGGCAAGATCACCGAAGGGGACCGCCCTCAAGCCGGCATGGAAGTCCTCCTCCTCGATGAGATGAACAGGGAAAAAGCTCGCACCAGAACCAAGGCCGACGGCTCCTACGAGTTCGACAAGCTGGAGCCCGGCAGATACAAAGTCTACTCCCTCAAGCCCGAAACGCGCCGTCGCGCCCTGGTCCCCGTCCGGATCGGCCCGAATGAGACAAAAACCGTCGATCTGCCGCTCGCTCTGTAGTCTCTCCTTTCGCGCGTGGCACGCGCCAGGCTTGCAAAGAATCCCTTCACCCCGCCCTTCATAACGGCGAAAGACCCGCCGCCGCTCCGCCCGCCAAGGACCTCCCGAGCGACGCCGGCTTCGCTCGCGCCGCCCCGCCCGTCAGCCGGCCCGCTTCCGTCGTTGACCTGCGAGCCGCGCACTAACTGGGACGGCGGCGACCCCCTCACCCCGACCCCTCTCCCCCTATCAGAGGGGGAGAGGGGGGGTACGGGAGCTCGCGGTCGCCGCGCGGGGCAGTGACATAGGAGTGTCACGGCAACGTCGAGCCTGTCGCTTTGAGTAGCCGGCCGAGGGGAACGGAAGAGTTTCTAGGGCGCGTGTCCCGATTCTCGCCAGGAGCGAGGCCGTGGAGACGCAGCCGGAGGCGCCGGGCCAAGGCGCCTCCGGCCGACCCTGCTGATGTGTTTGGCGCCGCTTCGAGCGGACGCCGCTTTCGCGAACGACTCCGACGCGGCCAAGGAAGTTAGCCTCGTCCATCAGCCTGAGAGGCCACGGAAAAAAGAAGGGAAAAACTTCAACCGTCCGAGGTGCGCGCTATTGACGAGGGAGGCAATTAATGGGTTCGCCCCTGCCGCGCGGGCACGCTGCCTGTGGCGGCAGTCAATCAAAAGTGTATCCCGGTGGCCGATGAGAACATGATATAGGCCAAGCCGAGGTTAAGCGCGATAAGCACATACATGTGAATGCATAAAACCGCAATCTCGACCCAATACAAAACGAACTCCTCACCGCGGCGGCACGGCATGACTTCATACGTCTTGAGGGTACTGCCGAGCGGTCCGGCGCCGACACCCCGAAGCTCTTTCCTCAATGTCTCGCCGGTCCAGACACTCGAACCCACGACCAAAAGCCAGATTAGAAGGAACACCACCGCCGAAGCAAAGAAGAAGGTGAACAGGATCCATTCGGAGACGCCCCGACCGGCCAGCAGCCCCAGGCCCGCCAGAAATAGGCTCACGGCCAGGCCAATTAGCCAGATAGGGCCGACGGGCGCGATGAAGGATGGCACGGCGGGGGAGGCGCGGATCTTCCGAAAAGTCAAACGCGTCATGGGGAGCATCATTCCTTTGTATGGGCGGGCGGAAGACGGCCGATCAGGCGAACGACACCGTTCACGTGCGCGGCGGCTGGTTCATGGACAAGTCTGCTGTCCCTACCGAACTTAAGCAAGATAACAAACGCGCCGGTCAAGAGACTCGAGTGGTGAACATCGCTTACCCCCGCCATTCGAGTGGAAGTTGAATCGACGAATCGTGAATCGAGCGAATGCCAAGACACGCTTCGACTGCATTGACCTTGGCACAGCGCCGGATCGCTTGGGCGTATGTCAGATGATCCGCAATCGTGCAGGGCGGCGACTGCGCCAGCTTTTTCAGCTCCGCTATCGAGGTCGAAAGTGACAGGTGATCCTTGATCAGCAACAGTGTCTTCACGGATTGCAGCGGTTTCTCCAAATAGACCGCGACACGCTCGGTGGGTTCGTAAACCGGATCCGGTTTCAGGGGGACCGGGCAACCGGCGGCAAGCCAGCTGGAAAAACCGACCGCAATGAAATCCTCGAACTCCGGCGAGCCGAGATCATCATCGCCGACTCGAACGATCTGGCCGTTGTCCAGCCCCAACAAAAACTGCCGGGCGCCGCCGTCATTGCCGATGCTCACTCGCCCAGGGCAGTGTTTCTTGGTCTGAAGGACGTCGTTCATCTCGATGAACACGGATGCGCCATACAAGCAAACATCACCCTGGGCAACATCCTTTCTGTGAAGCTGCAGAAATGACCGGTATCCTGACGGCAAGCCACATCCAATCCAGGTTTCGATTTCATCGATGGTCGGGACCACGGATCACCCTGAGCTCACTTCTTTTCGAACGGCAGTTCCCGAACGTTAGGCTAACCTGCTGGGGCAGCCTGCAAGAACGTTGACGCGCGGAAAACCAGGATGGCAGGCCCGGTCACCTTCAGGCGGTTGTTCGGCCGCTATCGTGATCTGGGCGGCAGGTCATTCATTTGACGAAAGCGGTCATCCATGCGAGCGAAGAACGCCGCGAATTCCCACAAACTTTCCTTCGACTCATCCAGCTTCTTGGAGTTGTCAAGGAATGCATCCCGTTGCGGATGACGTTTGACCCACCGAAGCAACACGGCGTAGAGCTCTTGCTCTTCGACGGCCCAAATTTCGACTCGCTTGCCTTCCTTTCCACCTGGATAAGTCACTCCGAGGAAGAGATTCCGCGGCCCGCCCTTTTCGCGACCATCCAGCGCGAAACGATGGACCGTTCCCTTCGCATCCTTGAGCTCTAAGCCGAGGGAGCCGCCGTCCTTCCAGTAGAGCACTTGCTTCACCTCGACCGGTTCGATGATCGTGAGTGCCTTGCAGGGCTTTTTGGCAAAAGCCGCCCGAACCGACTCAAGGTCGGGCTTTCCGCGTTTAGGCTTGGTATCATCGCCAGCCCCCGCAGTACATAGCCATAGGGGTAACAGTAGAGTGACCACAAGTCTCATCGCAGTTTGGATCATGGAGTTCTCCCGTGTTAAGCCGAACGACCCAGCTCAGCGGCGGGGCGGCCTGGAGAGCCTTTGAACCTCGAAAAGGAGTCATGGCCGCTCCGTCCGCTGAAGCACCTGGATACTCATCATTGCCTCCTTTGGGATGGGCCGGGTCGGGCCCATTGGTTAAACGGGCTCGAAGGCCGAGGCCTTCGTCCTAAGCGTCGGCGGGAAGGGGTGCTTCCCGGACGCGGCGGGCTCGCGACCCGGACCCATGCCGAAGGAGGCATTGTCATGCGGTTCTATCAAGGACAGCACCGATTCTACTGTGGCGTCGATCTTCACGCCAGAACGATGTACCTGAGGCAGTTCCTGTCGTACTGCCGGCTGGTGCGTTGCGATCATGAGTCGGCGGGGAAGAAGAAGGGGTCGGGGGGCAAGAAGATCGGCAACGCGCATCTGCGTTGGGCGTTTGCCGAGGCGACGTGCCTGTGGCTGCGGCAGAGCGAGCGGGCCAAGGCGTGGCTGAAGCGTCAGGAGAAGAAGCGTGGCAAGGCGAAGGCGCTGGCAGTGCTGGGGGCGAAGCTGGCGCGGGGGGTGTACCACATGCTGCTCAAGAAGGAGGCCTTTGACGAGGCGAAGGCGCTCGGCTGGACCCCGCAGGCTCGAAGACTCGCCTGCGGGCGTGGAGGGCGCCCAGGGTCTGGAAGGTTCGCAGGGCTTGGGGGACAAGCTCGAGCGGGATGAGGCGGGGAAGTTTTTGAAGGGATGCAAGGCAGGGCCCGGGAAGGCGGCTGTTCGGGGCCGTCGCAAGCGGTCGCGGAGGCTGCCGGACGGGTCAGGCAAGGCGATGGCGCCTTTGGTTGGAGGGAGAGCCGCTTCAGGAGGCGCCGGCGTCCGGGGCGCGCGGAACGGTATGTGCGAGCTGCCGGCGAGGCTTGTTGCAGCAAGGAACCGCAAGCGAGAGGCTCCGCGGTTGGGGCGGGAGAGTGCTTGGCGGTCACGGTCTGCCGGCCGCGCCGCTCGGGTGGTAGACGACGAAGGTGAGGTCCGCTTCTCGGCCGGCGCTGGCGTAGCCGGCCGGCGGGGCGCCGATGCCGAGCCGCGACGCGCGTTGGATCGGACTCCGTCCGGCGCTAGATCGCGGAGGCGTTGATCGAGGCCGGGGAGTCGCTCATGTCGCGTCCCTGTTTGAAACAGCCGGCAACAGTCGCAAACAACCCTTTTTGCCGCCCGGCGCCCCTTTATAATGGCGAAAGACGCGCCCGCCGCCTGCCCGTCAAGGACCGCTCGGTGATGACCGACGCCCCTCCCAAGAAAACCGGCCTGGGAAACTACTTCGTCGCCAACTACCCGCCGTTCTCCGCCTGGCAGCCTTCCTACCTGCCCGACGTCGCCGCCCTCAGCTCACCGCCGCGCCCGCACACGCCGCTCGGCCTCTACCTGCACATCCCCTCTGCCGCAGCCGTGTGCTCTGCTATTTCCGCGTTTACACCGACAAGAACGCCCGCGACGTCGAAACTCCACCCGACGCCCTCGTCCGCGAAGTCGAGCTGTATGGCCGAATGCCTGTGGTCGGGGGCCGCAAGCTCCATTTCGTCTACTTCGGCGGCGGCACGCCGTCCTATCTGAGCGGGCGCCCCAGCTCAAAGCGCTCTTCGACCGCCTCCAGCCGATCCTTCCCTGGGACGAAGCGGAGGAGGTGACGTTCGAGTGCGAGCCGGGCACCTTGCAGCAGCACAAGCTGGAAGAGCTGAAACAGATGGGGGTGACACGGCTCAGCCTCGGCATCGAGAACTTCGACGACAAGATCCTCGAAGCGAATGGCCGGGCCCATCTCTCGTCCGAGATCTTCCGCTCCTACGCCTGGGCCCGCGCGCTCGGCTTCCCGCAGATCAACATCGACCTCATCGCCGGCATGGTCGGCGAGGACCTGGGACAACTGGAAGGAATGCGTCCGCAAGACCATCGACCTTCGCGCTCGACAAGCGCCACCATCTATCAGATGGAGCTGCCCTTCAACACCGTCTTCGTGCGCCAGCCGAAGGAGCTGCCGCTGGCCGGCGAAAGCCACGCCTGTGACGCCGCCGTGGCCGCCGACGGCGTCGCCGACTGGCCGACCAAGCGCGCCTGGGTCGACTACGCCTTCGCCCAGTTCGCGGCCGCCGGCTACCACGTCTCGAGCGCCTACACCGTCGTGAAGAACCCCGCGAGCTGCAAGTTCGTCTACCGCGACAGCCTCCCGGCGCGGCGCCGACATGTTCGAAACCGGCGTCGCCTTCGGCCACGTCAGCGGGGTACACGTGCAGAACGTCGACCGCTGGGAAGACTATGTCGCCATGCTCGAGCCGCGGCGAGCTGCCCCTGGGCCGCGCCTTCCCAGCCGAGCCGCGCCGCTGCCTCCTCCGCGAAATGATGCTCCAACTCAAGACCGGCGCCTCGAAGGCGGTTACTCTGTTGCTCCGGCGCCGACATCCTCGCCGAGTTCGGCCCTGACTTCGATCGCCTCGCCCGCGACGGCTTCGTCGTCGGCCCCGACGGCATCCGCTCACGCGCCGGCCTCCCGCAAGTCGACCGGCTCCTGCCCACTTTTTCGAGCCGCAGTACCGCAAACACGCGCTACACGTGACGCCGCACGCGCTCCACCCCGTCCAGCCCGTTTTTTTCCCTCTATCTGCTTGCTTTTCCGTTTTTGCTCACTAATCTGGTTTTCAACTCGCGGCCTTCCCTCCGGCTCCCCTGCCTGACCCAGAAGGCCGACCGCATCTCTTTTCTCGGGAGGGGTAGGCTATGCCCGATTGGTTGTTCTGGGCCCTGATTCCGGTCTTATTGATCCTGGTTGGCGTCTTCTTCTACGTTCGTACCAAGAGACCGGACGACGAGTAACCGGCCTCAACCACCGTGCCGCGCAAGACCAGGCCGGGGCCGCATGTGGATTTGCCCGCCCGCATGCGGCCTCTTTTTCTCAGGGCCGCGATCCGCTTCCCTTTACGATCCCGCCAGACGCGTCGTCGCCTTGCTCCAATCCCCCACCACCGCGTCGAGCGTGACCACGCGCCGATCGCGCCACACCTGCAAGCGCACGCGCTGCCCCGGCGGCAGACCGCTCACCAGGTTGATCAGATGGTTCTCGCTGCGGATCGTCACGCTGTCGATCTGCAGGATCACGTCCTTCACCGCCAGGCCCGCCCCGGCCGCCGGCGTATCCGGGAACACCTGCTCCACCAGCGCTCCCTGCACCCGGTCCAGCCCCAGCCTGAGCGCCTCGGCCGGGTCCATCGTCGACGCCACCTGCATGCCCAGGTAACCCCGCTGCACCGACCCGGTCGTCAGCATCTGCGTCGCCACGCGCCGCACCAGGTTGATCGGGATGCTGAACGCCACGCCACTCGACGAGCCGTTGTTGGACGCGATGGCCGTGTTGATCCCGACCACGTGCCCGTTCATGTCGACCAGCGGACCGCCGCTCGAGCCCGGATTGATCGCCGCATCCGTCTGCAGAAACTCCTTGATGCGGATGGCGCTCCCCAGGCTCACCTGGCCGCGATCCCGGGCGCTGATGATGCCGTGCGACACCGATTGATTGAGGCCGAACGGGTTGCCGATCGCCAGCACCCAGCGGCCAACCTTCGCCTGGTCGCTGTTGCCCAGGACCGCCGTCGGCAGCGTGCCGCTGGCTTCGATGTGCAAGAGCGCGATGTCGGTCTCGACGTCGCTCAGCACCTGCTTGGGCCGGAACACCCGCCCATCCTCCAGCTGCACCGTGATCTGCTCCGGCTTGGACAGGGACACCACGTGGTTGTTGGTGATGATGAAGTAGCCCGCCCGCCCCTCCACCTTGATGATCACGCCCGACCCGGACTCCTCCACCGGCTTGCCCTTGCCGCCCGGTCCGGTCTTGGGCGGCTTGACGGCCTCGATGGCGACGACCGCCGGGCTCACCTTCGCCGCCACCGCCTCGAAACGATCGCTGAGGGAGGCGAGCGGGTCGGCGCCGAGGGGGGGCGCCCCGGTCTGCGCCTCGGCGGGGGCGCCGATATCGAGCGGGAGGTGAATCCTGCCGGTCGTCCACAGGACCAGCAGGGCGCCGACACAACCAACCAGAAGCGGCCGTTTCATCACGCGTCCTCAAAAGAGCCCGGTGAGGACAACCTTGTCGTCTGTTCCTGCCGCCCGCGCCAGCGTCCCGGCCTGCGTTCAAGGCCCGTTACGCCGGCTTCGTCTCGCGGCGGCACTTGATTCTAGCCGCCGTCGCGCACGCAGTTGAGCAATTCTGTGCGAAAACGGACCAGTGGCGCCGACACGCTTCTCTCCAATCCGAACAGTCGTCCCCGCTTCACAACAGCGTGCCCGAGCGGACTTGAGCCGCGCACGAAAAAAGGACGGGCCCAGCCCGTCCTTTGACGCGATTGATCGATACGACCCTTACTTGGAGAAGTCCATCTCCAAATCGGAAATGTTCACTTCGCGATCCTCCTCCAGCGAGGACGGCATATCCGAGACCTTGTCCCAGCTGCCGGCGCCGCCGCGGCCGCCGATCTCGCCGTATAGCTCCAGCTCGCGCTGGCAGGCGATGCAGGTCGAGCTGAAGGGGAGGGCGTTGAGCCGGGCCACGGGGATCTTCTTCCCGCACCCCTCGCAAACGCCGTACGTCCCGCCCTTGAGCCTCTGGAGCGACCGCTCGATCTGGAGCAGCTCCTTGGCCTCGAGCTGGGCCAGCTGCGAGCTGACCTCCTCGCCGGCGCTGTCGAACGCCTGGTCGGCGCTATCGCCCGAGGCGTCGCCGTATTTCCTTAGTTCGCTCAGTTCTCCGCCAAGCCTCATGCGCAGCTCGTCGCGGCGTGCCGTCAAGGACTTATGCAGGCGGAGCAGGGCATCGCGTCTTGCCATGACTCACCACCTTTCTTTTGAAAAACTCACGTTCCTGCGGTAGGAGCAAGCCCGGCGCCAACACCAGCGAATCCGCTCCTGCCGATACCACATTTCTAAACGCTTGCCGGCTTGTTACTTGCGCCCGAGACTTTTCGACCCTTCGCCCCGACCTTCGTTTCCGCGGCTGGCCTTTTCGGCACGCCCCGTGTCAAAATTGAGCATATCTGGTCAAGTTCCGGCACAAGTATATCCGACAATTCCACACGCCGCGGCCATCGCCCCAACCATCCTTGAGAAAATCCGCCCGGCGTCTCGCGCCTTCCCGTTCTCCCTCCCGTCTCCTTCGCTCGATCCCTCCCATCCTTTCCCACCGATCGGAATGTTAGATGCAACGAGGTCAGCGCAGATTCCATATTCCGCGCTGACGCGCTTCGGCAGGAGAGAGCCACGTCCCGTGACGTTCGCCTTTGGGTCACGCTGGAAAAACACGATCGCTGCTTGCCAAGTCAAACAGCGTCAACGAAGCGCCGGGCGGGAAGGTGGATGGAGCCATCCATGGAGAGAGCGGACCGTCCTTGCCTTCCCGAAGAGGTCTATCCATTCGGACGATTCTTCCTACCTTAGCTCACCCTCCTTTTCAAGCTTTTTTTTCCCATTTTCCAAAAGATCCCCTCTGCGCTTGACCAGCCCCAACCGGCGGCGGTATGACCCGCCTCTCCCGCGGCCCGCGCCCCGGGCCCCTTACACTGCCATGAAACGCTGGGCCTTCATCCTCTGCGTCGCCTTCGCCGGATCCGCTTCGGCCCACGCCCAGAGTCCGCCCGCCTGGCTGCCACGCTACGACCTCGACCTCCGCGTCGATCCCGCCGCCCGCGCCATCACCGCCTCCATGCTCGTCACCTGGACCAACACCGGCCCCGCCACCCGCACCATCGTCTTCAACGCCCACGCCCGCTACGCCATCCCCGACGCCGACATCGGCCTCCTCGCCAAGACCGTCGAGGTCCTTCGCCTCGCCCCCAGCGAAAGCCTCAGCTTCGACCCGCCCGCCCTCGACGTGAGCGCCGCCGTCCTCGTCTCCACCCACACCCGCGCCGGCGCCGAACACAAGGCCGATCCCAAGACCGCCTCCCTCGCCTATCACTATCCCGACGAGAACCCCACCTCGTTGGTTGTCCAGCTTCCCGAGCCGATCGAGTCCGGCGGCCAGGTCCGCCTCCGCCTCGATTTCTCCTACAAGCTCGCCCCTAAGAAGGGTCGCTGGGGCCAGTGGGACGGCGTCACCGTCCTCGCCCAGGGCCTGCCCACCGTCGCCGTCTACGACAACGACGGCTTCCATCCCAGCCCCTTCATCCCCTGGCACCAGCCCTTCTACAACGAAGCCGGCGTCTACAAGGTTCGCCTCACCCTCCCCGCCGAGCAGAAGCTCGCCTGCTCCGCCGCCGTCGCCCGCACGGTCCCCGCCGCCGACGGCTGGGTCACCCATGAGTGCGTCCCCGCCTGCCTCCGTGACTTCTCCTTCATGTGTTGCGCCCGCTACGAAGAACACTGCGCCAAGGTCGACGGCGTCGACGTCCGCGTCCTCGCCCTCCCCGAGCACGCCCACTACGGCAAGGAGATGGTCCGCTTCATCTCCGAAGCGCTCCCGGCTTACAACCGCTGGTTCGGCCGCTACCCCTATCCCCAGTTCACCGTCGCCGAGGCCTACTTCGGCTGGAACGGCAACGAGTGCGGCGGCCTCGTCATGATCGACACCCGCATGATGGGCATGCCCACCATCGCCGGCGCCTACGTCGACTACCTCATCTCCCACGAGCTCTGCCATCAGTGGTGGTACAACGTCGTCGGCACCAACGGCTACGCCGAAACCTGGATGGACGAGGGCCTCGCCACCTACTTCAGCCACCGCCTCACCGACGAGAAGCGCGGCAAGGAAAACAAGCTCCTCAGCTATCCCCCCGGCCTCGAATGGCTCCCCAACATCCGCCGCGAGGACTTCCGCAACTACGGCTACCTGAGCGTCTGGAAACGCGGCGAAGGCATGCCCACCGTCCAGGACATGCCCGCCTACGGCCACCTCATGAACCTCTCCGCCATGACCTACGACCGCGGCAGCAAGGTCGTCGGCCTCATCGAGCAGCGCCTCGGCCCCGACAACATGCTCGACTTCATGCGCCTCGTCTTCCGCAAGTACCAGTACCGCATCCTCCGCGTCGCCGACTTCCAGAAGGAGCTCGAGTCCTTCACCGGCGAGAGCTGGCACGACTTCTTCCAGCACTGGGTCTGGGGCGCCGGCCAGTGCGACTGGCGCGTCGAGCGCGTCGACGTCGACGCCGATTGCCGCCCCTTCCAGTCCCTCCTCCATCGCAAGAAACGGGGCCAGGAGCCGACGCGCGTCGTCATCCACTTGAAGCAGGACAAGGGCTTCAACGAGAACACCGTCCTCGGCATCCGCCTCAAAAAGGACGACGGCTACGCCATCCGCATCCCCATCCTGCCCAACGTGCCGTTCCTCGATTTGCCGGAGCAATGCGCCCGCGTCTATTGCAAGACATCGCTCCCCTCGCCCCTCGGGGGAGAGGGGTTGGGGGTGAGGGGCGTCAAGGACGACTGCCATCAGACAGCCACCGTCCTCGTCGACATCACCCTCCCCTGTCCGCCCCAGCAGATCAGCGT
>JAXMAR010000007.1:0-206631 GCA_046350295.1 Gemmataceae bacterium | reverse complement strand
CGTCACGCGGCCGCGCCCCGGCTGTTTGAAGCTCAGGTGCAGCCAGAGCGGAAACACGAGTCCCAGGATCAGGGTGGCGCCGACGAGGATCTGGCCCTCGCGTGTTTGCAGCGCGAGTGGCAACAAGCCACCCAGCGACGCCAGGAAGACCAGGAAGATGAACAACTCCAGCCCCAGCGCCCAGAGGTCGGCCCGTTCGAGTCGCTCGCGGCTCGCCTCCGAAACCCGGCCGCCCAGAAGCAGCAGCAGGGAGATGGAGGTGGAGGCCGCGGAGGTGAGGAAGAGGGGAGCGATCCAGTCGGTGGCGACCCAGAGGGGCTGGTTGGTGGCGCTGAGCAGGGCGCCCGTGTACGCCGCGATGAAGAAGCCGACGGCGCAGCCGATCACCTTGAAGCCGAAGCCGATGGCACGGCCGATGAGCCCCGCCGGATGATCCACCGGGCGCGGGGTGCGGAACGTGCCGAGGAAGGAAATGAAGCTGCACAGGCCGAAGACGCCCAGGGCCTGGGCGCCGATCGACATGGGGGACCACCACTTGAGCATGAAGGCGTGCAGCATGGTGCCCCAGCCGCCGCCGGGCCAGCCTTCGGCCAGGGCCTGCTCGACCACCTCCGACTGGAGCACCATGTGCCAGAAGCGCTCGGGCCGCTCGAGGTCGACGACCAAGAGGACGGCGCAGACGAGGATGAGCGGAAAGGCGACGCGATAGCCGATGCGGGCGAGGGGCCGATCCTCGGCGCCGCCGAACAGTTCGATGAGCGTGGCGGCGAAGTAGCAGCCGGCGGCGAGGCCGCCGAAGAAGAAGTAGAGGATGATGTACCAGCCCCAGTCGGGGTCTTGAACGAAGGGGTTCATGGTTTCTTCACCTTCGCGGAGCGGCTTTTTCCTTTGTTCAGATCATTCACGGCCTGTTGCAGCGCTGCGCTGAGCATGCGAATGTCGTCCGCCTCGAAAGTCAGCCGCAGCGTCGAGCGGGCGCGTGGGCCGATGATGAGGAAGCTGCGCGGGAAGTCCTCGTCGTCCCAGATGAGCGCGACCGCCGCATGTCCGAAGGCGCCCAGGTGCAAACCTTCCGGGGGCAAGGCGTCGCGCGTCTTCTTCCAGGTCCCGTCCACGCCGGATTGAAAGAAACGCTGGGCGCTCGACAGGACGGCCAGGTCGCGCGTCTCGAACACCAGGTACGCCTGCGGGCCTTCGATCTCGACGCACCACGCCCCGGCGCCGGGCGCCGGGGTCACCGCCACGTCCCAGCCAGGCGCGGCGGCGTGGGCCGGTGTGTTCGCGACGCTCGCTTGCTTCGGCTTTTTCATGCGTGCCCACTTTGTTGCTCGGCATGGTTCCCTGGAGCGGTTTTTCCCCTCGTCCGCGTCCGGAACGCGAACAGCATCCCGAGCCCCGTCATGATCGCCGTGAAGATCGCCCAGAACGACGAGCGGACCACGCTGCGGCTCGGCACTTTCGGGTTCGACGGCAGGCCGTAGGTTTCCGGCGTGTCGAGCAGCAGGTAGAAGGAGTTCAGTCCGCCGAGCACCTTGTCATCGGCCCCATAGAGGTGGGCGGCCGTGACCCCTGGGCATGCAATTGCTCCACACGCAGCCGCGCCTTGCGTCTCAATTCGTTGACATCGAAGTCGAATTGGATCGAGCTGGTCGGGCAGGCCTGGGCGCAGCAGGGAAGAGACCCTTCTCGAGGCGGTCGACGCAGAAGGTGCATTTTTGGGCGACGCCGCGCGTCTCGTGCATGTGGATGACGCCGAAGGGGCAGGCGGTGACGCAGTCGCGGCAGCCGTTGCAGGCGGGCTCGCTGATGAAGACGGTGTCGAAGCCGGTGCGGAGGATGGCGCCGGTCGGGCATACCTCCAGGCAGGGGGCGTTGACGCAGTGCTTGCACACGTCCGACATCATCAGCCAGGCCCGCTCGGAGCGGTCCTCGCTGATCTTCTCGATGAATTTGACGTGGCGCCAGTTCACGTCCGAGAAGCTGGTCGTGTTGTCATAGCTCATGCCGGAGAGCACGGGCAGCGACCGCCGCGCTCCCTCGCCGGCGGGCAAGTCGTTCCACTGATGGCACGCGACCTGGCAGGCTTTGCAGCCGATGCAGAGGGTTGTGTCGGTGAAGAAGCCAACGGCGGCCATATTCTCACCTTGCGGAAGGATTTCTTCGAACCAAGGGACATTGCGTCGGGTGGCATGCTTTTGCGGGTCCTGACAGGCTAAGAGCACCATCGGCTCACACCGCAAAAGCATGCTGTGCGCCGTGTACTGCCGATCGACGTCTCCCTGTTGGAGGGCGCCGTAAAGCATGCTTTTGCGGTATTAACCGACTGTTCAACGATCCCTGTCTGGACCCGCAAAAGCATGCCACCCGCCACGCCGTGTCCCTTTTTCTCTCACCCCTTACGCACATTGCAAACGAACACTTTCGCTTCGTGGATGTTCACATTCGGATCCCCAACCAGAGCCGACAGGTTGTTGACCACCGCCCCGGTCGTCACGCCCTTGTAGCCCCAGTGCCAGGGGAGGCCGACGTGGTGAACCGTCTTGTCGCGCAGCTTGAAGGGCTGGATGCGGCGCGTCACCAACGCCTTGGCGCGGATGGAGCCGCGCGGCGTCGAGATCGTGACCCAGCCGGTGTTCTCGACACCGATCTCCTTGGCGTGCTCGGGCGATAGCTCGCAAAACAGCTCCGGCTGCAATTCCGCCAGCCAGGGGAGCCAGCGGCTCATCGTTCCGGAGAGGTGGTGCTCGGTGAGGCGGTAGGTCGAGAGCACGTGCGGATAATCCGGCGAGCCGACGATCGCGTACGGATTGCCGGGCACGTTGTAGAGGAGAGCGACGGGGCTCGACTGCTGCGTGTAGACGATGTTGCGGACCGGCGATTCATAAGGCTCGTAGTGCGTGGGCAGCGGGCCGTCCACGAGGCCGGAAGGGACGAAGAGCCAGCCCTTGCCGTCCCCTTTCATGATGAAGGGGGACTTGCCGTCGTGGTAGTCGAGGCCGACGCCGCGCGGATTGGCCGCGGCGGTGGGCGCCTTGTTGAGGACGAAATCGGGCACGTCGACGCCGCCCCAGGTCGTGCCGTTCCAGAAGACATAGCCCGTCCCCGCCGGGCGGCCGTGGTCGCGCGCCAGGCGCTCTTCCTTGGGCCAGGGCCGGCCGTCCGGATCGGCGGAGCAGCGGTTGTACATGATGCGGCGGTTGGCGGGCCAGGAGAAGCCCCAACCGAGCGAGACCCAGTCGTCGCCGGTGCGGTTGGCGGCCTTGTTGACCTCGCGGCCCATGTCGTCGACGTAGATGCCGGTGTAGATCCAGGCGCCGCTGGCGGTCGTGCCGTCGTCCTTGAGCAGGGCGAAGCTGCTCAGCGGCCGCTTGGTGGCGCAGTCGTAGCCGTTGATCTCCTTCATGACCTTGGCGGCGGACGGCTCGTCCTTGATGCGCCATTCGCGGTTGGCCTCGGGGTCGTCGTAGTCCCAGGTGATGTCCTGGATGGGGCGGTCCCGTTCGAGCCGGCTGGCGGCGTAGAGCCGTTTGAGGCGTTTGCCGAGGTCGTAGGTGAACCAGATGTCGGAGCGGGCGTCCTCCGGTGGGTCGACCGCCTTCTCGTGCCACTGGACCAGGCGCTGCGTGTTGGTGAAGCTGCCGTCCATCTCGGCGACGGCGGCGGCGGGCAGAAAGAAGACCTCGGTCTGGATCTCGTTTGTCTTCAATTCGCCGTTGTGGACCTCGGGCGAGTCCTTCCAGAAGCTGGCGGTCTCCGTTTCGTAGAGATCGCGGACGACCAGCCATTTCAGCTTGGCGAGGGCCTTGCGCTGGAGCGAGGCGTTCTGGCCGCCGACGGCCGGGTTCTGCCCCATGGCGAAGAAGCCGTCCATGTCCCCCTTCGCCATGGCGACCATCATCGGCATGTGGGAGTGATCGCCGACGATCTTGGGCAGGTAGTCGTAGCAATAGTCGTTGCGCGCCGTCGCGGCGTCGCCGAACCAGGCCTTGAGCTGGCTGACGATGAACTTGGGGAAGTTGGACCAGTAGGAGGTGGCGCTCGTCTCCGCCGAGATGTAGTCGCCCAGCGTCTCGTGCTTGCGCAGCGCGCTTGGCGTGTTGAGGTAGCCGGGGTGGATGTTGTAGAGCGTGGCGATGTCGGTCGAGCCCTGGATGGTGGCATGGCCGCGCAGGGCGAGGATGCCGCCGCCCGGGCGGCCGATGTTGCCGAGCAGGAGTTGAAGGACGCCGGCGGCGCGGATCATCTGGACACCGGTGGTGTGCTGCGTCCAGCCGACGGCGTAGCAGATCGCGGCGGACTTGTCCGGGCCCGAATTGTTCCAGAGGGCCTCGGCGACCTTGGCGAACGTCGCGGGCGGAGTGCCGCAGGCCTCCTCGACCATTTGCGGCGTGTAGCGGCGGAAATGGCGCTTGAGGATCTGGAAGACGCAACGCTCGTTTTGCAGCGTCGGGTCCTGTCGCGCGGGCGGGCCGACGAGAGAGCCGACGCGCGCGGCGAAGGACTCCGGATGCGGCCCGCCCCCCATCGAATCGGGGGGGCCTTCGCGCGGGGCGGCGTCGTAACGCCACTTGGCGGGGTCGTAGCGACGCTCGGCGCGTTGCAGGCCCGCGAAGACGCCGGTGCGCCCCTCGTCGTCGGGGTCCTCCGCGTCCCGGTACTCGGCGTTGATGAGCGAGGCGGCGTTCGTGTAGTTGACGAGATAATCGTGGGAAGAACTTCTCGGCGCGCGTCGCGCGCGGCCCCTCGGGCTTGGCCAGGATCGCCTCGTGCTTCTCGACGCAATAACGGATGAGAGCGCGAGCAGGATGATGTCACCGCCATGCGGGAGCGGGCAGCAGATGTCGGCTATCGCCGAGGTGCGGGGTGGAAGCCGCGGGTCGGCGGCCGAGCCGGGCCGGGTTGGCCGGACGCGTCTTTGGCCTTCATCACCCAGCGGAACGCCACGGGATGGCACCGCCATGTTGGAGCCCATGATGAGGATGGCGTCGGAGTGCTGCACGTCGGCGGCGAAGGCGGTGGCGGCGCTCATGGCCGAAGGAGGGGCGCCCAGACCGGGCACCGAGCGCTATGTCATATCCGGGCCTGGTTTTCGATGAAGACGACGCCGAGCGCCCGCATCAGCTTGCACTGGACGTAGTTCCATTCGTTGTCCATCGTCGCGCCGCCGAGCGAGCCGATCTTGAGCGTGTGGTTGACCTTCTTGCGCAGCGGCGGGGTCGGGACGGTCGTCCCTCCAGCCGCGCTGCCGACCGTGCCGGCGGGCCCGGCGGCCGGATTGCGCAGTCCCAGTTCTTCGTAGGAACGAGTCTCGACGAAGGTGCGATCGCGCGTCTCTTTCGTGAGCTGGGCGATGCGATCCATGGCCCAGTCGAGCGTCTTGGTCTTGTCCCAGTCGGCGGCGCCCGGCGCGCGGTACCAGACCTTGGTGATGCGGTTCGGATTGACCGCGAGCTGATAGGTGGCCGCTCCCTTGGGGCAGAGGGTCCCCTGGTTGATCGGGCTTTCGGGTTCCTTCGATGTTGACGATCTTGCCGTCGCGCACCGCGACGAGTTCGGCCGCAGCCGACTGCGCAATAGGGCAGACGCTCGGCAATTTCCTTGACGCCGGCGATCTTGAAGCGCGCGACTTCTTCCTGGGCGGCCCGTAGATCGAGGCCCAGGCCGAGCAAGCCGCCGAGGGAAAAGCCTGAGGCCTTGAGGAAAGTGCGCGCTGTATGCCGTTTGTCGCCGGGCTGCTGGAGTCATGGTCGCAACCTCCCGGATGGTGCTAGGACAGCGGGGACCCTGCGAGCGAGATGTCACCCTTGGTTCTAACGTCCGGTACAAACATTGTCAACGAGATCGCGACAAACGAGGCAAGCGCCGGATTTCGCTTGCGGGCCGCCAGGAGGGCGCCAGAATGGAGACGACCCACTTCCCTGTTCCGAAGGAAACAAACCATGCGACCCGTCGTTGCCGTCTCGCTCTCGATCGCGCTCCTGCTTCTGCTCGGCGCCCGCGCCCGCGCGGGGGACGAGAAGACCAAGGCCCTGGAAGCCCTGTCCGGCGACTGGCGCATCAAGGAAATCCAGGGAGGCAAGTTCGACAAGGTCGAGAAAGGCAAGGAGCCGAGCCTGACGTTCAGCGGCAAGGAAGTGGTGGTGAAGATCGCCGGCATGGAAGAGACGTTGAAGGTGGAGCTCGATCCGTCGAAGAAGCCGGCGCACATGGATTTCACGCCGACGTCCGATTCGGACCGGACCGTGGTCGGGATTTACAAGCTGGAGAAGGACAAGCTGACCATCTGCGTCTCCGCCGGCGCCGACAAGAAGCGGCCGGACGACTTTGTGCTGGGAGGCGACTCGACGCGGATCCTCGTCGTGCTCGAGCGGGTGAAGTAGACTGCCGCGTTCGCTCCCATAGCACATACCCCACGCGCTCGTCGGTCGGGAACGAGCGGGTTGGCGCGTGTCGTTGTACGTTCCCCATTTCATCAACCGGCGTGCCCCAGCCATCCAAGACGGGGCGCGCCTTTTCCGCGCGACCATCCGGTCGGGCCCCCGAGCACGACTCCACCCCTGTTCCAATTGAAACACCCCCCCTGCATTTCGTAAGATGGGAGTTCTTGTCGCCCCGCGTTTTTCGAGGTCCTGCCATGGCGGAGCACGCCAAGCCGATGTCCGGAGCTGATATCCTCGTTCAGTGTCTCATCGATCACGGGGTCGACACCATCTTCGCCTATCCCGGCGGCGCTTCCATGCCGCTGCACCAGGCGCTGACCCGCTTTCGGAGCAAGCTCCGCACCATCCTGCCGCGCCACGAGCAAGGCGGCGGCTTCATGGCCGAGGGCTACGCTCGCGCCACCGGCAAGGTCGGCGTCTGCATGGCGACCTCCGGCCCCGGCGCCACCAACTTCGTCACCTGCCTCGCCGACGCCAAGATGGACTCCGTCCCGATCATCGCCATCACCGGCCAGGTCGGCACGCAGGTCATCGGCACCGACGCGTTTCAGGAGACGCCGATCGTCGAGGTGTGCCGAGCCATCACCAAGCACCATTACCTGGTGCAGCGGACCGAGGACATCCCCCGCGTCGTCAAGGAGGCGTTCCACATCGCCTCGACCGGCCGGCCCGGCCCCGTCATCATCGACATACCCAAGGACGTGCAGAACCGCGTCATCGTCCCCGACTACGATCCGCCCATGAACCTGCCCGGCTACCGGCCGCCGAGTCAGCCGAGCCGCGAACAGCTGGAAAAGGTCCTCGCCCTGATCCGCCAGAGTCGCAAGCCGATCATCTACGCGGGCGGCGGGATCATCTCGTCCGGGGCGGCGCCGTTCCTCAAGGCGTTCGCGGAGAAGACCGGCATTCCGGTGTCGATGACGGTGCACGGGCTGGGGGGCTTCCCCGGCGAGCATTTCCTGTCGCTGCACATGCTCGGCATGCACGGCGCCATCTACGCCAACTACGCCGTCAACGAGGCGGACCTGCTCCTGGCCGTCGGCGTGCGCTTCGACGACCGCGTGACCGGCAAGGTGTCCGAGTTCGCCAAGCACGGCAAGATCGTCCACATCGACATCGACCCGAGCGAGATCAACAAGGTCAAGGCGGCGACGCTGCCCGTGGTCGGCGACGTGGCCGGGGCCTTGAAGACGATGGTCGAGATGATCGACAAGGACCCGAACCTCGTGCCGCGGCCGGGCCACTTCAAGGACTGGGTGCGGCAGATCGACGACTGGCGCTCCGCCGAGCCCTTCCGTTACAGCGACCGGGATGACGCCATCGTGCCGCAATGCGCCATCGACCGGCTGTTCCAGATCGTCAAGGCGCGCGGCCGGATCGACGACACGATCGTGACGACCGGCGTCGGCCAGCACCAGATGTGGGCGGCGCAATACTGGCGCGCCAACTCGCCGCGGACCTGGTTCACCTCGGGCGGCCTCGGCGCCATGGGCTTCCGTACCCGCGGCCCTCGGCGCCCAGGCGGCCTTCCCGCTCGAGGCCTGCATCGACATCGACGGCGACGGCTCCTTCCTCATGAACATCCAGGAGCTGGCGACGGCCTACCGCGAAGCTGCCGGTGAAGGTGCTGCTCCCGCAACAACCAACTACGGGCGCCGGTGGTGCAGTGGGAGGACCGCTTCTACGAGTCGAACGCCCACGCCCTGGGCGCCAGCCGATGCGACGCATCGAACTGGCGCGCCCATCGTCAAGGGCTTCGGCTGCAGCGGCCGGGCATCCGCAGAAAGAGGACCTCGACGCGGCCCTGGAGGAGATGCTGGGGCCAGCAAGGCGCCTTACGTGCTCCGACCCTCCTCGTGCCGTACCAAGGGCACGTGCCGATGATCCGAGCGGCATGACGGTGCGGGACATAATCAAGGCGTGAGGCGGGGCGGCGGACTGTTGCGACTCCAAGCGACGGGGATGCGATCATGGGTCGTCGTTACGACATCGAAGCTCTTGCCGAGAAGCCGGACGTGGCATTCGTGTGGTCGGTCCTCGGCTTCGCCGGGCGGCTGCTCGCGGTCCGCGTTGTTCGCCTTGTACATGCTGGTCGTGAAGCCTGAAACCGAGGTGGCCGAAGCGATCGAAAGGCACGCGGCAGTTGGGCTGAGCGCAGGGACGCGGGATCGCGGCGGCAAATGAACGGCTGCCTTATTTTCGGGTCGGGCGCTCCGGGGCTTGCAGCGCCGATGAGCCCATGGGGGCTGTTCTTCCCAAAGTCAGTCGGTCTGCGCGCGTGGCCGACATGCCCGTGATCATTTCTACTCGTATTGTCGCAGCAAGCGTAAGACAGGCCCTTAACTGACTTCGACGCGGGAGCGCCCGCACCACCCATGTGCCAGCCGCCGACACGCACGGCGCAGCAGTTGTTGAAAATCGCGGCGGCTGCGGGCAAGCTGGAGAGATAATTGCGACGCGTTCGCCGGCGGCGGCTCCGCAGAACATGAGCGAGGGCGTTGCCTGGGAGCGAGTCGGAACGGTTTTTTGTGCGTGGCAATCCGGCTGACGGAGGTGTAATCTCGCAGCGTCCCAGCGGCTCGGCAACACCGAACATTTCCATGCGGGCCGGGCGCGTAGCCTCGCCCATGCTTTTCGCCCTGTCGTTTTTGATTCGTGGCATCGAGACAATCGCCGGAACCTTCTTCCCCTCCGGGAGAGTGACGAGAAAAAAGGTCTTGGCTAGCCGCGGCCCATTTTCGGAAGAGGTTCAGAGTGAAAGGAACAATTCTTCTCTTTGCGCTCGGCGCACGCTTTGCTTTGTGTTGCCTCGGTTGTCAAGAACGCGAGGGCAAGCCCGCGTTGCCAGCGGAACCTGAGGCGGCGCGGCCGTTGGCTGGCGCCGAAGGCTCGGTCGTCGTTCGCGAAGATGGGCGTCATAACGGCCTCGAAGGTCGGAGAGGTGGCGAGGTAGGCAAGCCGGAAGCAAGTCAGGCGGTTTTTGGGACGTGTGCCGCTTTTTCCCCGGACAAAAGGTACTTACTCGTCGGTTTCGGAGGTGGCAGTACGTCAAAGGATCCTCCGCGGACATGGTTTGCCGACTGCCTTATCCTTTGGGAAATCCCATCGGGCAAGCAGGTGCGAATCCTGCCGGGGCACCAAGGTGGGGTAATTTTCACCGACTTCCTCTCAGGCGACAGGGCGATCTCTGTTGGACGAGATGGTGAATTGCGAATCTGGAACATCAAGACAGGCGACCTGATCGGGAAGATCGCCACAGGGGTCGTCAGGGGGCTATGAAGTGCAGACGGAAGCAGCTCGCCTCGCGTGCCGGTTCCACCCCGGCGAGCCCTCGAAGCTGCAGGACCTTGACAAGGCCGGGAAAGCTGAATGCAGCTAAGACCTTTAGTTCAGTTCATTCGGTCGCATTGTCTCTTGAGCGCTAGCAGCTGTCGCCGGCAAGGATCTTTCTCTGGGACGCTGAACCGGTGGGCGCCCTGCGAGGTTTTCCGACGGAGATTGTGGGCCCACCGAGCAGGAAGCTGGTACGATCATGCTCCGCGTAAAGGCTATGGGGCGCCCGCGGCCGCCTCCCCGACGGACGACACGCGCGTTGCTTGAGAAGCGTGCGGACGACAAAAGATATCTCGCGATCTGGGAAGTAGTGGCGTTCCGCGAACTGCGTCACGTTGGCGATGACGATCTTTGGCCGGCGGAGGTGCACTCTCTCGGATGGCGGCAGCCGTTACGTAGCAGGTCGAGAAGGTCGCCTTGTTCGATGGGATACCGACGGAAAGGAACGGTGGCGGCACCAGTCGGGATCCTGTTGGATCCCCGGCTCGTGGCCTTTTTCAGAGACAGAACATCGCCCTGATACACGTTGGGTCGTTCAAATGTGGACCCGACCGCGAGCCCACCATTCTAGGCGGCACAGAGATGACAATGGATGTTGGGATCTTGAGACGGGGAAGATCCTCACCAGTTTGCACGTCCACACTTTGGGAAATGACGCTATCGCAGTTTCCGCGGCGCCGAAGGAGTTGGCCAATGAAACCGTCAGCATTCGACGGGTGAAAAAAGGGGACATTCTGAATTATCGCGCGTCAGACTGCTCGTTCAGCAGGGAATGGCGCGCAGGCGCAATGGCGCCCTCTTCCTACACCGGCGCCGACGTCTTTATCGCCGAGCTCACCGCCGATGGCGCCTCCGCGTGAACGACCTGGGCAACAGCGGCCTGGGCGGCGAACTGACCGACGCGCCTCGTCGGCATCATGATCGGGCCGTGACCGCCCGAGGAGCTGCACCTGACTTCAATGGGTCGTCTTGTCTTTCGCGGCGAAGCGCAACAATGAAGGAAATCGCCCCGCTTCGGGGTCATCGCCATGTCGAACCTGATCACGCCGCCGCCGTCGGATGCGGCCCGGCTCGCCGAGCTCAATCGCCGCTTCCGTTTTCGCCTCTGGCAGATGATCGTGACGATGGTCACGCTCATTCTGACCTTCTGGTTCTTCACGCTCGGCGTCGTCTTCGGCATCGCCTTTCCTCGCCAAGCACGTGGTCGGCGTTCTGGCGGCCAGCTTGCCGCACTATCCGCCGCGGCCGGTGCGCCCAGGGTACGACGACGGCGTGATGCCGTCATGAACGGTCCGCTTCGCGACAACGCGCAGAGGACGGCGACAACCGAGCTACCGGATTGGCGTTGGCGAGATTTGGGTTAGGGTGGAGATGGGACGGTTCCCTCCCTGGGCGTCGAGGCCGCGTTCGATGTCCGCGTCACCTCTGCGCGCTCTTGTGGAGACATGTCATGGACATCGCGTTTTTCTTCGAATGGGTTTGCGGCAGACGGGCATGCGGATGCGGCGGCGTTGCCGTGTGTCGGGGTTGGAGGAGATCGCGACTTCACCCGCAGGCTCAGAAGACTCGCCTGCGGGCTTGGACTCGCCTGCCAGACTTGAGACTCGCCTGCGGGCTTGGACTCGCGCGCGAGGCGTGGATGTGCCGGGCTTGGAGGCATCTCGCGTGGAGGAGAGGCGGGGCGGGATGAGGGGGGCGGTTTGCCAAGGGGGTGCAAGGGGGAGCCGGGGAACCCGTACAACCGGCAGGTGGCGCTCTTGAAGCGGGAGTTGCTCGAGGCGGTGACGCCGGGAGACATCCGCGAGATCGGGCAGCGGCTTGTCGCGGAGGCCAAGAAGGGGAGCGTGGCGGCGGCGCGGGTGTTGTTCATGTATGTGTTGCCGAAGAACGTGGAGCCCGACCGGGTTCACCTGGATGAGTGGGACGGGTACCGGAAGGAGAAGGGAATGATGTATGAGCTTCCGAGCTTGCTGAAGGAGATGGAGCCGGATTTGACGCTGTCGATCTTTCGCGAGATGCGGCCGCACACGACGGACATGATGGGGACCATGATGAAGCAGGCGGTGTGTGGTGGCATGCCTGGGGTGGGGCCGCGGCCGGGGCCGGAAGGAGGGAAGAAGGCGGAAGCCAAACGGAGTAAACGGCGTGGCAAGCGCGGGAAGGGCTAAGGGGCGGGATGGGGCCCCCGAACCCCGGGAACGCGGGGCTGATCCCGGGGTTGAGGGGTGGTTTTGAGTTGGTTGAGCGTGATGGAATGGGCGCGAGAGGAGCGTCGGCGTGAGGGGTGCGCGCCGGTGGAGAGGCGGAGGGGACTTCCCAATCCTGCTTGACGCCTTCCTGAAGGACGAGCTATGGCGGCAAAACAAAAACGGCCGGGCAAGCCCGGCCGTCCTATGGAGATCACGCCCCCGGTTTAGAGGTTGGCGCGTTTTTCCTCGACCAGGGCGCGGACGCGCTCGCCCAGGAGGGCGACGTCGAAGGGCTTCTTGAAGGCTTCGTTGAAGCCGTAGTTGACCAGGCCTTCGGGGTTGGCTTCGTCTTCGCTGGCGAGAGCGACGATGAGCGTCTGTTCGTAGGCGGGGTTGCGGCGGAGGTTGGTGGTGATTTGCAGCGCCTCGGAGCGGCCCATGGCGAGGTCGATGATGATGGTGTCGGGGTGGAAACTTTCGGCTTGAATTCCGGCCTCGAATCCGCTATGAGCCAGCTCGTACTTGAAGTCGTCATCTTCGGGGAGGAGTTCCTTGACGCGATCGATGAGGAGCTTCTCGGCGCCGATGATGAGGATCTTGTGCAGCCCCTCCTCCTCGAGTTCGCCCAAAGGCATGCCGTGCTCTTTGAGGAACTTGATGAGGTGCTCGCGGGGGATGCGGCGATCCTGGCTGCCCGGGATGCGGTAACCACGCAACCGCCCCGAGTCGAACCATTTACTCACCGTCCGCGGCGCGACCCCTTTACAGATCTTGGCGACCTGGCCGGTGGTAAAGACCTTTTTCCATGGCGAGCGCTTCAATCTAAGTGTTTCCGTTGCATCCCGGAAACCGCCGCTGAGGCCCACCACCCCGAACCTGCAGACCTACCAGTCCAGGCGAACCGGCGCCCGCCGAGGGCATCTGCTGATGCGTCCTGCCATGGGCCCTGAGCCAGGGGCTTCGTGCCGAGCTTCTGGCCGGGCTTCCTGCCTCGGGGCATCCTGCCATTGGAGACGGCGGCGAACCGTCCGGGTGGGGGGAATCCGGTCCAATTCTGTTGGGACCTGGGGGTTTCGCTTCCTACTGAAGTCTTCAGGTCTTTGCCACAACTAGGGAAGGTATCGGCAACCGGTTCTCCAAGATGAGGAAAAGCCGCCAAGTGGACAGGTTCTGCCGATTCCCTTTCCTGCCCTTTCCTCGGCTTGCCCGGTTTAAACTGAAGCTGCTCGCGTGTGGAAGAAGGCAAAGGAAACGGCCGGGCAAGGGGGACGCCTCTGCGTCCTTCGCGTCCAGGTGAGGATCTGGTGAACAGGACAAGGTGAGATGCGAGAAGAGGAGGAGTGTCTGCCGCTTCTGCGTTCCAATTGGATTATAGGGGCGGGATCAAGGGGCCTGATTCATGAACGCGCTCTGGAGTTCGGGTTAAGCTCACGATGAAGCGTCCGCAGCATCGTCAAGCTTCTTTCGCTCCTCCAGCAACGCTTGCAGTTCGGCGATCACTTCGAGATCCTTGGCTCGCCCTGCGGCGCGCTTGAGCTGGATGAGCTTGTCCAGGGTCACGACACGACATGTCAAACCGAACGCCGTCACTTCGGTGGAACAGGGCAGGAGTTGCTCGTATCTGCCGCCGCCGCTGACTTCACCCAGCAGATCGATATCGCCATGAGTCGTCGTCAGGGTAAAATTGAGGCCGCTTTCGAGCGTACGCTCGTCCCAGCGAAAGGGAAGCCCGGGCGGGGCGCCGCGCAGATACGGGTTCCAGGGCTGGAGCGCGCCGACGATGCGTTTGAGGTTTTCCCGGTCGCGGGCATAGACAACATCGACGTCACTGGTGGAACGCGCCGTGCCGTGAATGATGGCGGCCCAGCCACCGATCACGATGTAACGCACGCCGTGGTCATTCAGCAAACGAATGACCTCCTCCAGGGAAACGATCATGCGCTTTCTCCGCGCCGCGCCGTGCCGCGCCAACCGGCCATCGACCGAATCGCACTTTGCGCCTTGCGAATACGTTCCTCGACGCTCAACTTCAAGTTCTCCCGCAGTAGCGTACGGTCCACGTCCTTCTTGTACGCTTCGATGACGGGGTCGTAAAAGTCTGCAGGAGCCAAGTCGTCGTAGTCGTCCAGCATTTGACGCTGTTGCGGGCTCATGAAATCCTCCCGACGGCGACCGAACGGGCGACATGCAAAAGTCGCGAACTCGATCCTATCCAGCTGACAAGATCAGTATAGCGCTTCGGCGCGGCTCAGTCCCAACTCTGCCTGTTCATCGAACCGTCACCTCCTCTCCAGCCAGACGCCGCCGCCTCGAACATACTCCCGGATCGAAATCGCTACTTGCCGCTCCATCCAGCCGCGTGACTCCAGGACGGCGGGCCAGAATGGACGATAGAGGAGCTGGATGCGAACCCGGACAGCGGCGCCGGGAAACGCCGTCACGCGCCGCTCCGTCGTTTCCGGCGCGAGCCGCGTATCTTCCTCTCGTTCGTGCGGCAGCCAGAACGGCAGCGGCGAAGCGCCGGCATCGTCAATCAGCCTGCGGCCGAAAAGCCAGGCGGCCTTCTTCTCATACGGAGCGGCAAGAGCGGCCGGAAGACGCGGGCCCGCGCCGAACACCGCCCTCCCCGCGGCGTCCCAGGCCTCGACCAGGAGCAGCAAATGTCGGTCAATGCACCCCGACGGCACGCGATGGCCGACGTTGCGTGCCGTCAGTTCCATGGTTACCTGCACGCTCTTCCCCTTTTGCTCCACGCGCGTGATGAGCTGGACGCTCTTCTTCAGCATCTCCTCGGACGCGCCGATCATCGCGTGACTCGCCAGCGTCTTCCGATCGCGCTCGATGCCGCCTTTGCCGGGGGCGATGTTGGTCATCGTCCCGGTCGGCGCCATGTGGCAGCTCTGGCACTGCTGGCCGCGCTTGGCGGCGGGGCTTTCCTTCCATTCCGAGTAGGTCGTGTAGACCTTGACGCCGAAGACCGTCCCTTCGTGGCAAGCGGCACAGTAACGGCTCTCCTTGTAGATGGGGAAATGGCCGAAAGATTCGCCTGGGCGGACGGCGTCTTCGAGCGGGCCATAGAAGAGCTGATCGCCGTCCTCGGGACGGAGCAGGTCGAGCGCGTCGATGCCGAAACGCAGGCCGAGCTTCTCGGTCGGCACGTTGGCCACTTTGTGACAGAGATCGCAATGAACGCCACTGGCGGCGACGCCCTCCGCCTTCTCCAGGTCGTAGGAGAGGTCGGGCGAGCGGTAGGTCGGCGCGTGGCAGCGCGAGCAGACGCCCAGGCCGAGTGGGTGCTCGCGCGACAGGTTCCATTTCGCATGCTCCTTGCCGCGTGCGTCCTTGCCGGTCATCAAGCTCAGCAGGCGCGGGTTCTTCGTCGCGCGGCCGTGTGGCGATCCGGCCCATTCGGCGTGAATCGTCTTGCACAATTCGCTGCCGCAGGCGACGGGCTTGGCGGGATCGGGATCGGGGGCAGCCAGCAGATAGTCGGGGTTGTCAACGGCGGGCAACGCGAAGAGGGCGCAAGGGCGTAGCGTCGGGCCGGTCGACGACCGCGATACGGAAGCCGGGCTTCCAGGCGGTGAGGCGTTTCTTGGCGGCGGGAGGCAAGGCGAAGCGACCGGCGTCATCGGTCACGACATGGGCCAACTCTCCTTGCCAGCGAACGTGCGCTCCCGAGATCGCCCCATCCGGTCCGACGACGCGCCCCCGAACGTTTGGCCGGTCGCCGCCCAGAAGGAAGAGCGCGAGCCGAGCAGCGGCCAGGCGAGCGTGGGGCGCCGGCTCCTCATCCTCGCCCCAGGAAAAGGTTCGCGGTCGCGCTGGTCATGTCGTCGTCGTTGTCCCAGAGCCCGGCCAGGCTCTCGCGGATGCGGCGGTCGGCGAGCGCAAGGAAGTAGGTCCCGGCCTGCAAGTCCTTTCTGGGTGGCTGGTCGTCGGCGCCTCGTCCCGTGTCGCCAGATGTGATCCATACGGCTGATGACGCAGGCCGAGGCGTAGAGGTCACAGGCGGCGGCGAGCGCCCGGCGTGGTGGTACTGGCTTTTGAGGAATGGTCTCCATGATGGCCAGCTCTTCGTTGATGTGGCCGTTGCCCTCGCGGAAGCCGTGCGCTTTCTTGCGGAGGCGGGCGAGCAAGCGCGGGATGGCGACGCCGAACTCGCGCACGCGGTTGCCGAGCCGCTTCGCCTCGCGGCGCAGGTCGTGGCTCTGCACCGGCACCTCCGGCGAGAAGAGCCGCTGCGCCAGCGAGCGCTTGGCGAAGCGCCAGAGCGTGCCGAAGCGCGAGAACGGATGGCGCGACGCTTCCAGCACGCTTTGCAGCGATTCGCCGACGCCGCGGATGCCGACGACGGCGATGAACGCCTTCAAGACTTCATTGGCGCCCTCGCCGATCTGGTTGATGCGGGCGTCGCGCATCATGCGCTCGAAGGGAAGATCGGTGAAGTAGCCGGCCCCGCCATGGATCTGCAGCGTCTCGTAGACAATCTGCCAAAGCGCCTCGGTCGAGAAGACCTTCAGCATCGCCGTCTCGAGCATGTAGTCTTCGGCGCCCCGGTCGATGAAGCCGGCGCACTGGGCCGTGGTCGCTTCCATCGCGAACGTGTGGGCGGCGATGTAGGCGATCTTCTTCTTGATCAGCTCGAACTCCGCGATCGGCTCCTTGAACTGGACGCGGGTGTTGGCGTAGTCGACGGCCGCCCGCAAACAGACCTTCGCCACGCCGGTGCAGCTGGCGCCGAAGGTGGTGCGGCCGAAATCGAGCGTGGTGAGCGCGATGCGCAGGCCCTTGCCGACCTGGCCCAGGACGTTCTCGGCGGGGACGGGCATATCGTGAAAGGCGAGGCGGGCGGTGGCGGTGCCGCGGATCCCGCACTTGTCCATCCGCGCTTCGACGACCTTGAAGCCCGGCATGTCCGGCGTGACAAGGAACGCGGTGATCTTGGTCTCATCCGAGCCGGGGACGGGGGTGCGGGCCATCACGGTCAGCACCTGAGCGATGCCGCCGTTGGTGATGTAGCGCTTCTCGCCGTTCAGGTACCAGGTCTTGCCGTCCGGGCTGAGGGTGGCGCTGGTCTGAACGTTGGCGGCGTCCGAACCGGCCTCAGGCTCGGTGAGGGCGAAAGCGGCGAGCTGCGTGCCGGTGACCAGGCCGGGCAGCCAGCGGCGTTTCTGCTCCTCGGTCCCGAAAAGCAGCAGGGCGCGGATGCCGATGGAGTGATGCGCGTTGACGAAGACGGCGATGGAGGCGTCGACGGCGCCGATGGCCTCCATGATCCTGGTGTACGCCAGTTGCGAGAAGCCCTTGCCGCCGTGCTCGCGCGGCGCGGTCATGCCGAGGATGCCGAGATCGCCGAGACCGCGGATGACCTCGGGCGGGATGTCGGCGTTGCGGTCGATGGCGGCGGCGTCGATCTTGTCCGCGGCGAAGCGGCGCAGGTCGGCGAGCGCTTGCTTGAGCGCCGGCGTCTCCTCCGGCCTGAGCTCCGGATACGGGAAGACGAGATCGGTCTTGAAGTGACCGAAGAAAAGGCTCTTGGCGAAGCCGAGGTGCTGCGGTCCGGAAAAAAGGATCTCTTCCGCCTGCTTCTTCTGCTGCTCGATCTGCGAGGGCGTCAAGGGCATTGGGTTCCTCCCGCTGGGCCGATGATGCGTCTGAGTCATTCTACGGCGAGTCGAAGGCGGGGCCGGTTAGTTGGTGGGCTTCAGAATGACTAACCAGCCGAAAGAAGCAGCTCGCGAAGCATCATCCCGATCAGCGTCTTGGGCTCGTCCAGGCGAATCAGGGCAAGAAGTCGCTGACCTTGCACTCGAAGCCGGGAAGCACATCCTCTCCGGAGATCGTGGCGGTTTCGTGATAGATGCGCCCCTGGTCGGCAGCACGGTAGATGGTCAGGGTCCGGTCTTCGGGAGCCAGGACCCAGACCATGCGCACGCCCCGCTCAAAATACTCGCCGAGCTTCTCGCGGATGAGCTTCGACGTGTTGCTCGGCGACAAGACCTCGACCGCGAGATCCGGGGCCATGGTCATGTAACCGATGGGGATCTCCTTCAGTCGCTCCTTGCTCCAGAAGGCGACATCCGGGCCGCGCACCGAATCGGGCTCCTGGGCCGTGATGAAGCCCGTGTCGTTGGAAGCGACTTCGCCAAGCTTGTGCGCGTCGACATAATTGCCGATACGCCGGTCTACCCGCGAACAGCAAACGCCGTGCAGTCCACCGCCTGGGGGCATGACATGAATCTCCCCGCGCACAAGTTCCTGGCGCGAGCCGTCCGCCGGCTCGGGCATCTCGAAGAACTCCCTGGCGCTGATCAAATGGGTAACGGCTGTCGGCATTCAGCGTCTCCGTCGGGCTGACGCACTGGGCGCACATGCATGTTCATTCTACAGCCAGGAAGCCGGCGAAGCAGAGCGCCGTCACAACGGACGCCGCGGCGGATGTGCCAGAGGCGCTACGGCTCCTCCTTCTTCGGCTCGGGCGGGTCGGATGGCGGCGGTGGCGGCGGCTCGGGCGTCTTCGGCGGCTCCACGGCCGGCGGCGGACCCGAGTCGACGACAATCGTATCGATCACTCTTTCCACGCCCTTGGTGGTCTCGATGAGCGTCACGATGCGGTTCTTGTGCTCGGCGCTGCGGGCCTTGCCTGACACCTCGACCTGCACGCCGTCCACCTTGATCTCGACCGGCGCCTCCCCCAGGTCGCCGTCGTACCGTAGCCGCAGCCGGACCCGGTCCTCCAGGCTCGGCTCGGCGGGCGACCACTTGACGTCGAGCCGCGCGCGCACGTCATCCAGGGCCGCCTGGCCGCGATCGGCCAGGCGTCGGCCCAGACGGGCGAGCGTTTCCGTGTCGGATTTCTGGCAGCCGGCGGCCGCCGTCAGTAGAACGGTGAAGGAGACGAGACGCCGCATCTTCGCCTGCTTTCCCAAACGCCGAATTTGATTGACAATCGCCGCCAGGCGCGCGAATGATGCCGGCCGAGTCGAAAAAGGGCAAGGTTTCTTTTCAACGACGGATTTCACGCGTCCAACCACCCAAGGAGCCGCACCGTGGACATCAACGAAGCCAAACCGGGACATTTTTGCTGGTATGAGTTGGCGACCACCGACCAGGACGCCGCCAAACGCTTTTACCCCGCCCTCTTCGGCTGGACCTGCGAAGACTTTCCTATGGGCCCGCACGGTTTCTACACGACCTTCAAGCTTCGTGGCCGGCCCGTCGGCGCCGCCTACGCCATGATGCCCGAACAGCGCGCCCAGGGCGTACCGCCGAACTGGCTCACCTATATCGCGGTCACCAGCGCCGACGAGGCCGTAGCCAAGGCCGAAAAGCTCGGCGCCAAGAAGCTCATGGGGCCGCTCGACGTGTTCGAGTTCGGCCGCATGAGCGTCTTGCATGACCCGACGGGCGCGGTCTTCGCGATCTGGCAATCCAAAAAGCACAACGGGGTCGGCGTGCAGGCCGAGCCGGGCGCCTTCTGCTGGAGCGAGCTGGCCACGCGCGACGGCGCGGCGGCCACGAAGTTCTACACGAGCCTGTTCGGCTGGGAGACCAAGGTCTCTGACGCCGCCGGCTTCCCGTACACCCACTGGCGCATGGGCGGCCTGGACTTCGGCGGCATGATGCAGATGGACGAGAAATGGGGGCAGATCCCGCCTCACTGGATGAACTACGTCTGCGTCGCCAACTGCGACGAAACCGTGGCGACGGCGACCAAGCTCGGCGGCAAGGTTTGCGTCCCCCCGACCGACATCCCGAACACCGGCCGCTTTTCGCTTCTCCAGGACCCGCAAGGCGCGTATATCTCCGTCATCGCGCTGACGATGATGCAGAAGACATGACGTTCGTCGCTGAACGCGTGAGGACTTAGGATTACCATGAGGTTCGTAGTTGAACTCGTGAGAGGTCAGCCTTTGCATTGGCGCCATCCGAAGTCTCACGGCTTCGACTACGAGAACGTGAGGAAGTCATGCGTTTCGCCGAAATGACCTGGCCCGAGCTGCGGAAGGCGCCGCGCGACGCCTCGATCGTCGTCGCCCCCATCGCCGCTTGCGAGCAGCATTCGCAACACTTGCCGACGATTACCGACACCGTCCTCGTCACCGGCGTCGCCGAGGGGGTCGAGCGGCGGCTCGCGGAGCAGGTCGTCCTCTTGCCGACGCTCTGGCTCGGCGCCAGCTCGCACCACTTTCGCTTCGGCGCCACCCTCTCCGCCGAGGTCGATACCCATGTCGCCATCCTCATCGACCTGTTGACGCCGCTCCTGGAAGACGGCTACCAGCGCGTCATGATCCTCAACGGCCACGGCGGCAACATCGACACGATGCAAGTCGCCCTGCGCAAGCTCCAGACCAGCTACCAGAACCGCCAGCTCAGCGCCGCCTCCTACTGGGACCTCGCCGCCAAGGAGTTGGCCGAACTCGCCGAGGGGCCGCGCAAGAACATGGGCCACGCCTGCGAGTTCGAGACCTCGATGATCATGGCGCTCCGCCCCGAGCTGGTGCGCAAGGAAGCAATCCAGGACGATCCGCCGCGCGACGACCCAGTCCTGCGCGGCCTTTATCTCTGCGAGGACATGAAGCAGCGGACGCAGCGCGGCGCCGTCGGCTACCCGAAGCTTGCCAGCGCCGAGAAGGGCCGCCGTTTCCTCAACGCCGCCATCGACCGCACCGCGGAGGTCATCCTCGCCCTGTTGAAGCGGCCTTTGCCGGAGTAGAACGTCCAAAGGGGGGAGAACTCTCGCAACGTCGCTCTCGTCTTTTCGATGAAGGAGGGCTTCCCATGAAACGTCTGCTCGGTCTGCTTCTCGCCCTTGTGTTCCTTCCATCGTCTGTCACAGGGCAACCCAAGCTGCCCCCTGAAGCCATGCGCGTCTCCGCCGACAACAACGACTTCGCCCTCGACCTCTACCACCAACTCGCGAAGAAAGACGGCAACCTTTTCTTCTCGCCGTACAGCATCTCCACCGCCCTCGCCATGACCTATGCCGGGGCCCGCGGCAACACCGCCGAGGAGATGAAGACGACGATCCACCTGCTGCAAGAGCGAAAGACGCTCAACACCGGCTTCCAAGAGCTTCAAGAGCATCTGCTGGGCAAGGACCCGAAACGGAAGTTCGCGCTGTCCCTGGCCAACCGCCTGTTCGGCCAGAAGGGCTACGGCTTCCTGCCTGAGTTCGTGAAGACGACGTCGGACTACTATGGCGCCGGCCTGGAAGAGGTCGATTTCGTCGGCGCCACCGAGGCTGCCCGGCGCCACATCAACAAGTGGGTCGAGGACCAGACCCACGACAAGATCAAGGAGCTTCTCAAGAAGGGCATCCTCAGCGCCGACAGCGTCCTGGTCCTCGTCAACGCCATCTACTTCAAGGCCGCCTGGGCCCATCCGTTCGACGCCAAGAACACGGCCGACGCCCCGTTCTTCATCGGGCCCGAAAAGAGTGTGAAGGCGCCGATGATGCGGCAATCGTGGGCGACCGGCTACGGCGAGGCCGAGGGGGTCAGCGTCGTCGAGCTGCCGTACGAAGGGAGGCAGCTCTCGATGTTCGTCCTGCTGCCGGCCAGGGACAGCTCGCTCGACAAGCTGGAAGGCAAGCTCACGCGGGCGAACCTCGACGCCTGGCTGGGCAAGATGACACGGCGCCAGGTCGATCTTCAGCTGCCGCGCTTCAAGCTGACTTCCGAGTTCCTCCTGAACAAGACCTTGAGCGACATGGGCATGAAGGACGCTTTCATCTCCGGCAGGGCCGATTTCTCCGGCCTGACGACGCGCGAGAAGCTCTTCATCACCCACGTCATCCACAAGGCCTTCATCGACGTCAACGAGGCGGGGACCGAAGCGGCCGCCGCCACCGCTGTCGTCATCGGCCGCTCGGGGCCGCCGCGTCCGGCCACCTTCCATGCCGATCGGCCGTTCGTCTATTTCCTGCGCGACAACGCCTCGGGCCAGATCCTCTTCATCGGCCGGGTCACCAATCCGACGTAACTCCCACGTAACTTCCTCCGGGGGCTCACGCCGCCCGGCTCGCCTGTCGCAGAGGCAGGCTGCAAAAGAAGGAACACGCCATGAACGCGACACTGTTAGCGCTCGCCTCCCTCGTCCTTGCTCAGCCTGACGCCGTGCACAAGGACGCCAAAGAAGTCGCCCAAGAAGGCAACCGCTTCGCCTGGGACCTCTACAAGCGGCTCCCCGCCGACAAGAATGTCTTCGTCTCCCCCTTCAGCGTCTCCTCGGCCCTCGCCATGACCTACGGCGGCGCCCGCGGCGAGACCGCCCGCGAAATGGCCGCCACGCTCCACTTCCCGTTCGAGACGGGCCGCTTCCATCCGGCCTTCGGCCTCCTCTTCCGCCAGATCAACGGCCAGGAGGGGAAGCGCGGTTACGAGCTGGTGGTCGCCAACCGCCTCTGGGGCGCCAAGGGCTACGACTTCCAGGCCGACTTCCTCAAGTTGACAGGCGATACCTATCAGGCGGGCCTCGAGGAAGCGGACTTCGCCCGCGATGTGGAGGGCGCCCGCAAGAAGATCAACGCCTGGGTCGAAAAGCAGACGCGCGACAAGATCAAGGACTTGCTCCAGCCGGGCGTCCTCATGCCCGAGACGCGCCTGGTCCTCACCAACGCCATTTACTTCAAGGCCGGCTGGCTGCACCCCTTCAATGCCAAGCTCACGGCCAAGGAGGACTTCTTCGCCGCGGCCGGCGCCCGCAAGGTCGACATGATGCGTCAGACGAAGGACTTCTTCCTGTATGAGGACAAGGACTACCAGCTCCTCAACATGCCCTATGAGCGCGGCGACCTGGCGATGATCGTCGTCCTGCCCAGGGAAAAGGAAGGTCTGGCCGCCCTGGAGAAAAGGCTGACGCCGCGCGATGTCGATCAGGCGCTGGCCAAGGCGAGCGATCGTTCGGTCCGCCTCAGCCTGCCGCGCTTCAAGATGACGTTCCAGCGCGAGCTGCGCGACGACCTGGAGGCGCTCGGCATGCGCCGCGCCTTCTCCAAGGAGGCCGACTTCACCGGCATCAGCTCGCGCGAAGGGTTATTGATCAGCAAGGTCGTCCACAAGGCGTTCGTCGACGTCGACGAGAAGGGGACCGAGGCGGCCGCCGCCACCGCCGTCATCATCGCCCCGACCGCCGTGCCCCGGCCAAAGACGCCCGCCGTCTTCACCGCCGACCATCCATTCCTATTCTGGATTCAGGACAACCGCAGCGGCGCCGTACTCTTCATGGGCCGCGTCGTCAATCCGGAATAGGCGCCGGTCTCAGGGCGCAGGTCAGCCTTTCCAGGCTGACATCTTGCAGGCCGGTCAGGCTGGAAAGCCTGACCTACGTGCGCGGAAGGAGCCATGCAAACCATCGTCTTCGATTTCGGCAACGTCATCGCCTTCTTCGATCATTACCGCGCCCTGGCCAAGATGCAGGCGCACACTGACCTGACGCAGGAGGCGATGTATCAATCGGTCTACGTCGGCGAGCTGGAAGACCTGTTCGAGAAGGGCGCCCTGGATGAGCCGGAGTTCTTGCGCCGTGTGATCGCGCTATGGCGCCTGCGCTGCGGGCCGGATCCGCTGGCCGAGGCGATTGCCGACATCTTCGAGCCGAATCCCGAGGTGTGCGAGCTGATTCCGCGCCTGGCGCGGCGCTACCGCCTCCTCCTGGGGAGCAACACCAACGCCATCCACGCCCGCAAGTTCCTCGGCCAGTTCGAGGAAGTCTTGAGCCACTTCGACCGCCTGATTCTCTCCTACGAGATCGGCGCTCGAAAGCCGGCCTTGCCCTTCTTCGAACGCTGTCTTGAACATGCCGGCTGCAAACCGGAAGAATGTCTGTTCATTGACGATCTGCCGGCGAACATCGAAGGCGCGCGCCGGGCCGGATTGCGCGGCCTCGTCTATCAACGGGGCGACGGACTGACACGGCGGCTGCGAGACCTGGGCATCGCGCCCTAAACCCGGCTATTCCTTCGCGCCTTCGAGCGTCTCCACTGCCTCGGCGACCGCGGCTCGGACCTCATTCAAGCTTGACCTGGATATCCGTGTTCGGTCCCGCCTTCAGTGTGTACTTCGTCTTGAGCACCGTCGGTGGCGTCACTCCCTTGGGATCGGTCACGACGGTGACGGTGTGCTCTCCTTCCGGGGCGCCGTCGACCTTGCTCGAGCTGAGGATCGTCTCGAGCCGGAACGAGCCGTCCGCGCCGATTTCGCCGAAGCTGTTTTCGGATTTCCCCGCCAGCTGAAACTGGACTCGGCCGCTGCTGAGCGGCTTGCCCGCGCGATCGAAAACCTTGCCGGACGCGGGATACGTCGTGGGCTTGTTCTCCTTGTCCCCGCCGCAACCGGTCGAGAGAACGGACAGAAAGAGAAACGCGAGGGCGGTCTTCACGGTATGAGCCTCATGTCGATCGGACGAAACAACGGGACGTCTGCGAGCCCGTGTCGCACAAAAACCGACGCATGAGCGAGGCGAGAACGTCGATCCCTCGCTCCTGCGTCTCGAAACCTCAGAAATCGTTGCCGGGATTCAGGCCGTCGCGCGGGTCGTTCGCGGCCGCCCAGCTGGCCGCGCTGACCGATGCGGAGACGAAGCGCACGCTGCCGTCGCCCAGGGCGACGTTCAGACCGCCGGTGTGTCCCGATTGCGGGCGTTGATAGTCGCACGAGTTGATGAAGTTCGGCATGTCCTGCGGCAACGGCGCGGCGGGATAGCCCGCGACTCCGCCGCCCTTGCCGGGGCCGAGGTTGTAGCCGGGCCGCCACACGGAATTGGAGTCGGCCCACAGACTGCCGAACTCGGAGCTGGAATTGACGTTGCCCGCGGCGCCGCACGTCCCGTAGATCTCCGCGAAAAAGGCGGTGTTGGAGCTGCCGTCCTGGATGCGCTGAATGGCGAGGTTCCCGCCATAGGTGCGATTGCTGGGGGGATTCCCGAAGACATAGTTGTTGCCTGCATAGCAGGTGGCCGCCCAGTTGTTGGCCCCGCCGTTGCTCGTCATGCACATGCCGCCGCTGACGGAGGGATCGGAGGGGCAAATCAGAACGGGAACGACGCGCATGTATTGTCCACCCGCATAGCCGCCCGTGCTCAGTTGCTTGTAGATGACGTCCTGCTCGATGTAAGGAAGCAAGAAGGCGAACATGGTGTAGTTGGTCGAGCCGTAACCGGGGGTCAGGCTCAACGTCACGGCGTCGGCCGCGGCCAAGGGGGGGAGCGTCTTGCGCGTGTCCTGCAACGAATGGCAAGCCAGGACCACGTTCTTGAGCTGGCTGGCGCACTGGGTTCGCGCCGCCGCTTCCCGCACCTTCTGCACGGCGGGAACCAAAAGAGCAATCAGGATGGCGATGATGGCGATCACGACAAGTAGTTCGATCAGCGTGAACGCTCTACGGATGGGGCCGGACGAACAACAACTCTGAGTCATGGAAACTCCCGATGAAATGAGGAATGAGGGAGCCAAGTCGGAAGGGTGAAGTCTAGCCCGTGCGGGCGGCGACTGTCAACTACATCCCGTGCCGCGATATAGAAAAAAAAGCCCGTTGCAAATGCAACGGGCTTTGGTGGGCGACTGGATCGACTACTTCTTCCTTGCGGGTAGGGTGATCTTCAGATCGCTATCCGCCTTGGCAACAGTCACGGGCGCCGCCAGTTCCACGGTTTCCGGCGGGGCGCCGAGGGCCTGCTCTGAAAGCGGCGGCCGGTAAACGACGCGGTACTTCCCGGGGGCTAGCCCGTTCTTCCGCTCACCCTTCGTATCGGTGGTGCGGACGGTGGTCAGGGAAAACCTGCCGTCGCTGCCGACCTCAGCGTTGATCATGAACTCGTCCTTGTTGGGGTCGGGCACGAACTCGACGACCCCGCCGTTGGCCGGGGCGCCACCGCGTGTCACCACGCCCGACACCGGAACAAGCTCACCGAATTCAGCCTGGCTTCGATCGCCGCCACAGCCGGCTGCCGCTAGTGTCGCCACGGCAAGGATGAAAAGGGTTCCGCGCACAGTCGCCTCCATTAGAAGTTATTGGCTAGCGGACTGCCGTCCTGCGGATCGGTGGCGGCCGCCCACGTGGCGGCGCCAATGCTGTCGGCGACGAACCGGACGCTGCCATCGCCCACGCCGACCATGATGCCGCCGGTGTGGATCCCCTGAGCCCGCTTGGGGTCGCAGTTGTTGAAAACGTGGGGCTGAACCTGGAACATCAGGGCCGCCGGATAGCCAGTGACATTGGACTTGATGGCTGTCGGATGCAGATTGAAACCGGCTCGCCATACCGTGTTGGAGTCGGCCCAGAGCGATCCGACCGCGCTGGTGATATTTCCGGTGTTGCCGCACGTCCCGTACATCTCGGCAAAGAAAACCGTGTTGGACGTTCCGTCCCGGACGATGGCGTTCATGTCACGCTTGCCGGTTGAGTAGGCGCGGCCTTGCAGGGGGTCGCCGAAGACGTAGTTGTTGCCGCCGTAGTTGCTGACCGCCCAGCCATTCGCTCCGCCGTTGGTCGTGGCGCATTTGCCTCCGGGGCTGGAGGTGTCGGACGGGCAGAGCAGCACCTGCAGGACCTGGTCGTACATCAATCCGTTCACCGGCCCATACCCGTTCACAGGGTTGCACTTGTTGTAGATCGCGGTCTGCTCGATGTAGGGCAGCAACCAGTGGAAAAGCGTGAAGTCGTGCCTGCCGAACGGCGTGGTCGTCGGCGTGTAGCAACCGACGCAATCAGCCGCGAGCGGCGGCAAGGTCTTGCGCACATCGTTGACTCCGTGCGTGGCGAGGACGATCTGTTTCAGGTTGTTTTGACACTGGGTGCGCGCCGCCGCTTCGCGTACCTTCTGCACGGCGGGAACCAACAGGGCGATCAAGATCGCAATGATGGCAATGACGACGAGAAGCTCGATGAGCGTGAACGCCCGGCGAGCCCGCGGACAACGGAGACACCTGCGAGTCATGAGAAAACCCTCCCGAGAACGATGAAGAATGGGAGACAACCACTGAAAGGTGAGTGGAGTTTAATCATTGTTCTGGCAAACTGCAACTATTGCTTCGTCTTTTTTTAATTTTTGGGCTCAGGGAAGACGCCGGGACTGAGTTGATCCCGCCCTGTAGGATAGAGGTAGCCTGCTGGGCTCACTTTCAGGATTCATCAAGCGACCGGGACGCCTCCAAACCTGGTGGGGACCACTCATGCCCGTTCTTCTTCTTCCCGACGGATCGAGCAAGCAGCTCGCCCCCGGCGCCAACAGCCGTATGGTCGCCGAGGGCATCGGCAAACGCCTGGCCCAGGCGGCGATCGCGGCCAAGGTGGATGGCGAGATCGTCGACCTGGAGCGCGAGCTGCCCGAGGGGGAGCATCGCTTCCAGGTGCTCACCGACAAGGACAAGGAAGCCCTCGACGTGCTGCGTCACAGCTGCGCCCACGTCATGGCCCGGGCCGTCATGCGCGTCTTCCCCGGCGTCCAGCTCGCGTTTGGTCCGACCATCGAGAACGGCTTCTACTACGACATCGATTCCCCCACCCCGATCCGGGAGGAGGACTTCCCGCGGATCGAGGAGGAGATGAAGAAGATCGTCGCGGAGGGAGAGCCGTTCGTGCGTTTCGAACTGCCGACCGGCGAGGCGCGCGGCCTGTGCGGCGACCTCAAGCAGAAGCTCAAGGTCGAGCACATCGACGACGACCTGAAGCAGTATCCGAGCCTGAGCTTCTACCGCCAGGGGGAGTTCATCGACCTGTGCCGCGGCCCGCACATCCCGAACGCGGGCAAGATCGGCGCCTTCAAACTCCTCTCCATCGCCGGCGCCTACTGGAAGAACGACGCCTCCCGCCCGCAGCTCCAGCGCCTCTATGGGACCGCCTTCTTCACCCAAAAGGAGCTGGACGCCTACCTCAAGCAGATTGAGGAGGCCAAGAAACGCGATCACCGCCTCCTCGGCAAGCAACTGAAGCTCTTCACCATCAGCTCCGCCGTCGGCAGCGGGCTGATCCTGTGGATGCCCAAAGGATCGATTGTCCGCGGCATCCTCGAGAACTTCATCAAGGACGAGCTGGTCAAGCGCGGTTATCAGCCGGTATACACGCCGCACATCGGCCGGCTGGAGCTGTATCGCACCAGTGGCCACTTCCCGTACTACGCGGACGCCCAGTTCCCGCCCATGTACATGAACCCGGTGGCGCAGACCGTCGACACCTGGCTCACGCTGCTGGAAAAGGGGCTGCTGACCGAGAGCCAGGAGAAAGCGTTTCTCGCGCTTGTGGACGCGGTCATCGACGGCAAGGCGCCCGAAACGCCGGACCAAGACCTGCCGCGCTACGCATACAAGCAAGTCGTCCTCGACTCCATCGCCCTGCGGCAAGACTATCGGCTCGCCCTCGATCCCCAACGAGCGAAGGCACTGACCGAAGAGGGGACGGTCGCCGCCGCCAAGGAGCACGTCCTCTCGACCTGGATGAAAGCGCAGGAAGGCTATCTCGACAAGCCGATGAACTGCCCGCACCACATCCAGATCTACAAGGCCGAGCAGCGCAGCTATCGCGACCTGCCCGTACGCCTCGCCGAATTCGGCACGGTTTACCGCTTCGAGCAGACCGGCGAGCTGAGCGGCATGACCCGTGTCCGCGGCTTCACCCAGGACGACGCCCACCTTTTCGTCACCCCCGAGCAGATCGAAGCCGAGATGCTGGCCAACATCGACCTGGTCCTCCTCGTCCTCTCCTCGATGGGCCTCAAGGACTACCGCGTCCGCGTCGGCCTGCGCGATCCCGAGAGCGACAAGTACGTCGGCGATCCGGCCGACTGGGACAAGGCCGAGCAGACGCTCCTCGACATCGTCAAGAGCCGCGGCATGAACTACTCGGCCGAGAAGGGGGAGGCGGCGTTTTACGGACCGAAGATCGACTTCGTCGTCCGCGACTGCATCGGCCGCGAATGGCAGCTCGGCACCGTGCAGCTCGATTACAACCTGCCCAAGCGCTTCGACCTCGAATACATCGGCGCCGACAACCGGCCGCACCGCCCGGTGATGATCCACCGCGCCCCGTTCGGCTCGATGGAGCGCTTCGTCGGCATCCTGATCGAGCACTTCGCCGGCGCCTTCCCCGCCTGGCTGGCGCCGGAGCAGGTACGCGCGGGATGGACCGTCAGCGACAAGTTCGCCGACTATGGCCGCAAGGTCGAGGCCGACTTGAAGGCGAGCGGCTTCCCCGCGAGGAGACTATCGCCTGGAGAAATCGGCTTCAAGATCCGCGAAGCCCAGCTCGAAAAGTCCCATACATGCTCGTGATCGGCGAGAAGGAGCAGACGGCGGGAACCGTCGCGGTGCGTGGCCGGTCCGAAGGGGACCAGGGGGCGATGGCGATCGCGGAGTTTGTGCGGTTCTTGCAGCGCGAGGTGGATTATAAACGCCTGCCGGCGGGCGTGGGCTAGCCGCATTTTCTCGTCCTACCGCTTCTTCTTCTTCGCCTGCAAACGCTGCACGAAGCGTTTGTGCGAGGAGTAAGAAGAGGGGAACCCACGCCGTCGTTCAGTTTCCCAAGCATGCGCGTTTCCGACGAGAGACTGCTCGCCCTTTTCGCCAAGGCGCCGCTGCCCGGGCAGGTGAAGACGCGCCTCGCCGCCCAGACGAGCGAACCGTTCGCCGTCGCGTTGGCCGATGCTCTCTTGCGCGATTGCGTCCAGCGTTACCAAACCGTCGCTGACCGCCGCCTCGTGCTGTTCACCCCAGCCGAGAATGAGACCTGGTTCAGGGAGGTGGCCGGCTCCGCTTTCGCGTTGGAGGCGCAGGCGGACGGCGATCTCGGCGCCCGTCTCGCCGCTCTTTTTGCCAAGCACGCGACCGGCGGCCGGCGTGTGATCGCGCTGGGAACCGACAGTCCGAATCTCCCGCGCGACGGCAGTGCTCGCGCAGTTGAGCGAGGCGGACGCGGTGCTTGGGCCCGCGGTGGACGGCGGTTACTACCTCATCGCCTGCCGCGGCTTCTTCCCAGCGCTTTTCGATTCGATGGCTGGGGCGGTCCGGCGTCCTCGGGCAGACCGTGCCGCGAGCCGCAACGGCTCGGCCTGGCGCGCCTCTCGCTCCTGCCCCCTGGTACGACGTGGACACGCTCGACGACTGCCGGTTCCTGAAGCAGCATCTACAGGCGCAACGCCTGGCCGGAATCGATCCCGCCTGCCAACGGACGGAGCTGCTGCTGGGTGCGTGACCTTCCGTAGCTGAACTCGCAAGAGTTCAGATGGAAAACATCACTCCAACTGACTCAATAGCTCCTGCATCTCCCCCGCCGCGTGCTGGTTCCCTGCCGCAGCGCGATCGGAATGCCGCAGCTGCAACAGGGCCTGCGCGTCCGCGATCCGCCCCAAGCGTTGCCGCCCGCGCCCCCATGTGATACGCCGGCGGATACCGGCTCTCGCGCCGGATCAATTCTCGAAGACGTGAACGGCCCCGGCGTATCGCCGCCGCTGGCGCGGTTCATGCGGGTGATGGCCAGCGCTTGTGATCGTTCGGCTCGTCCTGCAACATCTCGATCTGCTCTTTGCGGACTTCGCCATCGGCCTTCCTCTTGTCTTTCGAAAATCGCTTGCCCCACTGCTCCGTTTCTTTTATTAGCGGACGAGGCCAAGAACCGTACTTTTTGCTTGCACGTACGGACGCCTCTGCTTCAGCCAGCCCGGCTTCGCTGGTTTGACTACCTCCTGCTCGCCCTCTTCGCCGCCCTCTACGGCTTCAGCGGGCGCCTACGAGCCGCATCCTCAATCCGCACGAGACCGTTCACTTGCCTCACCGTCCGCGAGATGCTCGCGACGCACGACTGGGTTATCCCGGACCCATGGCGGCCGGCCCTGGCTCGAGCGGCCGCCGTTGCCCCACTGGATGGCCCCGCCCGCCTCCTCTTCGGCGCCGGCGAGGTCTGGACCCATCGCCTCGGCTCCCACCTGGCCGGCATCCTCTGCGTTTTGACGACGGCTTGGATGGGCGCCATTCGGTTCGGCCGGAACATGGGCCTGCTGTGCGGCCGTGCTCGCCACGATGTTCGAGTTCTATCTCTATTCGACCAACAGCGAGTCGGACATCTCGCTTTGCCTCATCGTCACGACCGCGATGACGTTGTTCGTCCACCTGGAGTTCAACCTCCGGCCCGCGCCCGTCTGGGAATCGAAGGGGTTCCTCGGCAAGCGTCCCTGGCCGCTGCTGTGTTTCTTCCTCTGCCTCGGCCTGACGAACATGGCCAAGGGCCTGTTCTTCGGCAGCTTTTTCGTGACCCTGCCCGTCAGCGCTATCTGCTTGGCAATTTCGTGGAAGTTCCAACAAGCGGGCGATCGCGGTGGGCAACCCCCACTCCTCGATGGCGTAGGGCTCGCCTTCGACCGCGGGGTTGCGTGGTCAGCTCGCGCCGCTACCTCGGCCCTGGGGCTGGCTCGCCCTGCGCGGTGTACGCCGCCTGGGCTGGTTGCCGTGCGGCTGCTATCCGGACATCGTCGATCTCTGGTACTCCGATTACATGGGGCGGCGAACCAGGGCTACATGCGGAGCCATGCTTTACCACGTCCAGTTGCCCGCCATCGCCCCGTGGCTCGTACCCGCTCTCATCGGCTTGGTCTTGACGGCCCGCCGCGCTGCGACCCGGAAGCGCGACGCGCTTCCTCTGGTGCCAGGCCTGGCTGCCGATCCTCTTCTCCATCCCCCAGGGGAAGCATCACCACCGATCGCTGCACGGCGGACGCCGTGGGCTATCCTCGCCGCCCTCGCCGCGGCTACTTCGTGGATGGCCCTGACCGAGGCTACGCCGGACGCCATCCGCCTACCCTGCGTTGCCGCTACGCCGGCGGCGATGTGGCGATGTACCCGGTGCACAAGATCTCGGCGCCGACAGCCCTGTTCCCGCCGCCATGGTCGGCCTGGCCGGGGTCGCGGTCACGCGCCTTGGCTCGGCGCCTCGACACGCGCAGCCGGCGGTGGCCTTCACTACCGTCTTCGGCGCATTGCTCGCCTTCTATTGTCTGTCGTGGGTCTATCGCACCGATTACCTGAGCCAGTACGCCGACGACACCGCCTTCATCCGCCGTGGACGCGCGACACCGTGCCGGCCGACCGCCCGATCTATGTCAGCCTGGGTGATCTCCACCCGCCTGGACGGCAGCCTGGCTTGCCCTACCTCGGCGAGCGGACCGCCTTCCTGCACAACCTCAGCTTCCGCGACGCCAACATCCACGACCACACGATTTTGGCGACATTGTCGGCCGCCTTTCACTATGTGGACGACCGAAGAATACGGCGACCCCGCGTTGGCCGACGCCGCGCTGCGCCCACACGCGTGGCCAAGTCAACGAGCGTGACCGCTACGCCCTCTTCCGCTTCACCTACCGCGACGATCTGCTCAAGTCCGCTGCCACTGTCCGTATCACCCCCTGCCAGGCGACTGGCCGGGCGATCCTCGTTTCCTCGGCGAATGACCAGGCGGTTCGGCTTCGGTTGCGCTGTCGGGCTGGCCGGCTTGACCTCTGTCCTTCCTCGGTTCAGCAATCCTTCGTTTCGCCGGCGAAAGGGACCAGGCGTCGCCATCCGCTTTTCCGCGGCCCGCTTCTCGGTTTTGTCGCCTGGCGTTCATCCTTCAAGGCCTGCTGGCCGGGAAGAAGGACCCGAAGAAGGAGCCGACTGCCGCGCAGAAAAAGATCGCCCGCGCCATCGGCCGGGGCACTCCTACGAGAAGCACGTCGTCGACGAGAAGCTGTTCCCGGAGGTGAAGAGCCGCGACGACTTCATCGACCTGATCGCCAACGTGCTCGCGAACCGCACGCACCACCGCGACCTGGAGAACGATCGCGAAGCCTACTACGACCGCAAGACAACACGATCGTCATCTACAATCCGCACGCCCGCGATCGGGGGACCTGCGCCGCCCGCGCAACGGCCTGGAAATACTTCGACAACCTGAAATGAGGCGAGCCTACGACACGACAAGAAGGAGGCTACTTCGCCTTCAGCAAGAGCGAGCGACCGTCATCAACAACGCGCTGAACGACCTGCTCCACGGCGTCGGCTTCTCCGACGACGAGTTGAGCACGCGCTTGGGGGCCAAACGCGCGGAGGTCGAGCGGCTACTGCTGGCACAGGCGGGCGCTGAAGGGATCGAAGTGGAGCGTCGTGCGCTAAGAGACCGTGTCATTAACCGTAGCGTGGACTTCAGTCCACGCGAGGTCTTCAGGCCGCGGTGGACTGAAGTCCACGCACGACCGGTTCTGAAACCGGGTGAGCGTCTTTTGTTGGTAGAGCAGATGTTCTCAGTTATGCTGCGCGACCAAAAGGTCCCACTGCGCATCTCGCGCTGCGGAAGAAGGCAGGCGGCACATGTCGTTGGTACCGGCTTCCCGCGCCAAGCGCATGCCAGCCGCTTCAGGCGCTGGCCCACCACGGTCTTACAGGTTGACTCGACATGGTCCTGGAGCCGATGCACCAGCCATTGGCCAAGTACGTCGGGTAGTCCATGCGGTGGAGGTTGCTCCTCACGCAGTTGAGTGTGACCTCATACCGTTCTCGCACAGCCGGTTTTCGCGGGGCAACCCGCTTTTCCAGTTCCCTGAGCAAGCGCCCACGCCTACGCCTGGGGAGAGTGCACACCATGATGTCATTAGGCTCTGACGCCGATCCTCGTCGACCGGATACAAAGCCTTGCTCAACTCCCCCAGGGTATTCGCGTAACGTGCCAGAAATCGAGGATCAGCACCAAGTCGCGGGGGAAGTTCCTCCGCAAAAGCCTGCCATTGCCGGGTTATCGGCCAGACCGATCCATCGCTCCGCACGGTTCATCCCCACCTGGCTCCCCTGGGCATGCAGTTGCAGGCCGAGTTCGCCCAGGTCATACAAGCCCGCCAAGTAATGCGCTTACTTTTCGCCTGACGGCGGCCGATGATGACCCAGAGGCAGGTCGGGGACCGGGTTGAATATCATCGAAGCGCTATTGGCTGCATCCGTCCCTCGGTCATGCCTCCGCCAAACGCTCGTTGCCGCACGCCCGTCGCGTCGATGCTCGCGTAGCGCACGTGCGGCCCCGCCCTTGTGCCAATCCCACGGCGTCATCGCCCCAGCACCTTCTCCAGGAGCAACTGGTCCAGACGCTGGCCTGCCGTCAACGGTCCGCTGCACCGTCGACCTCCGATAGCCGCAACGCCGCCAGCTTCGGTGCTGCCTCGCCGCGGCCTCTTCGAAGCTGTTGCAGAGCGTTCCCGCCAACGTCGTCAATCTCCGCCGCTGGCGGAGCGCTTGCCGCCGGCCCAACCTCTCGATCCCAGCGTCAGGCCGCCGCAACGATGGCAATAGTAGTAGCGCGGCGAAAGCAGATGGGACCCAGTGATGCTCAACGGCCGCAGCCGACGATATCCCTGAAACTCAGCGGTCTGGCCGCAGTGTGGACAGGTCACTCCCGATCCTTGATAGCCGTTTTTTTTCACGCGCAGATGCTCTTCGTAAACTCCGTCCCCACCTGCAAGAGAATGTCGCGCACTTGAAACTCGGTCTTGCCAAACAGCTCTCTATCCGGCTTGCCCACCATAAGCCGCGCCAGCCCGGCGATCTCCTTCTCCATCGCCTGCCGAATTCTGGCTTCGATTTCCTTGGCTTCCTGTTCCAGCGGCATGCGTGTCCACGAGGTGTTGTCTCCTTGGCTTCGATCCCCCAATCCTTTCCGGCACTGGCTTGTGTACAAACATTCCACCGCTTCAGCTGCCCACCCTGAAACCGTCTCTAAGCTAGAATGGATTTGGAGGATGTGCGTCATGGTTTCGTTCGTACAAGAGTTGACGTCGGAAAGCGCGCAGGCGCTAAAGAACGAGGTGGAACACGGGCCGGCGGCACAAACAGCCGGAGATACGCAGCGCATCGTGTCCATCTGTCAGAGCATGGCGCACGGCGTTGACGCAGCTCCTGTCCGTCTTGCCGAGCAAACCACCGGAGGTAGATCCCGCTCTGCTAAGGAGTCCGGGCGCCGTGGCAGGGCGGGCGGGTATGTAACGATGGAGGAAGCGTTGCGCGAGATGAACAGCGCGGGGCCGAGCTGAGGAACGTCCGTGGCGTACTCACTTCAGTTCGGCCACGGCGTGGCTGCGTATCTTCGTGATCACGCGTATCTCTCGCGTCAGAATCGAATCCGGGTGTTCACGGGAATAGATTACCTTCGGATCTTTTCCGAGAGACGGAATCGCGACGACTGCGCCCCGGCTCTCCGTATTTCTGGTACGTTTTTTTCCCTTGCCTGTTCCGATGGCGTCGTCCGAACCTTGTGGTTCCTGATTGACGACGCTGCCGCCGCGTACGGCGTTCTGCGCGTGGCATATGCGGATGACGGCCAAGGGCGGCAATGAACTGTTCCAATCATGGACCATCTCTTCTACGCCACCATCGACAGTGACATCGGCCGTCTCTTCGTCGCCGCCACGCCGCGCGGCCTGTGCTGCCTGCGTTTCCTTGACAACGCCCCGCCCGGCGAAGTCGAGCAGACGCTCGCCGAACTGCGGAAAAAGTTCGGCGTCGATCCCAAAGAAGATCCGGGGGCCTTGCGCGAGCTGATCGGCCAGGTACATGAAGTCGTCGCGGGCCGGCTGGCGCCGACGCAAGTGCCGCTCGACATGCCGGGCGGCCCGTTTCACCAGAAGGTATGGCAGGCGCTGGTGCGCGTGCCGTGGGGCCAGACGGTCAGCTACGCCGAGCTGGCGAAAAAGGCGGGCAAGCCGCGGGCCGTCCGCGCCGCCGCGAGCGCTTGTGCCAGAAACCCGGTGGCGTTCATCGTTCCCTGTCATCGCGTGCTCCACTCGGGCGGCGGGCCCGGCGGATACTTCTACGGCTTGGCCGTGAAGCGCCATCTGCTCGAGCGCGAGACGGCCCGACCCAAGGAGCGCGCGCGGTGATCGGCCCGGCCGGACCAGCGGACTGGACGGCGGCGCTGCGCCTGCTCTATCGCGACTCCCCCCTCTCGGAAAGACGTCAAGCCAACCTGCTCGTCCTCATGAGCGCTGGGGAGGTCGATCCGGCGGGGTTGCTGATCGCAAAGGACAAGGGAGACATCGTCGGCGTTCAGCTAGCCGTCCCACTTGCCGGCTCGGTTGGATTGCTCGTGCCGCCGGTCGTGTCCGAGCCCAATCCTTCGCTGGAGGACGCTCTGGTCGCCGCCGGCTTCGCCTTTCTGCGCTCGCGGCAAGCGAAGATCGTGCAAGCGGTGCTCGATGATCTGGATGGGGCGGCCCCCCTGCTTCGGGGCGGCATGCGTGTCTTGACGCGGCTGATTCATCTGCGACATGAACTCGGCGAGGCGCCGGCGCCCCCGGTCTGCGCCAGCGCTTCCTACGCCGCCGCTCCGAGCCTTTTCCGGGACACGCTGCTACGCACGTATGAGGGGACGCTCGATTGCCCCGAGCTCAACGGCACGCGCAGCGGCGAGGAAATCATTGCCGGACATCAGGCGCAGGGGCGCTTTCAGCCGGAGCTATGGCGTCTCTTTCGGAAAGACGACGCGCCGCTCGGCGTGCTCCTCCTCAACCCGCTGCGCGACGAGCCGGCTTGGGACCTTTCCTACCTGGGCGTGGTTCCGGAACAGCGGCGCCGGGGCGTCGGCACGCTCTTGCTCATGCACGCTTTGCGCCTGGCCCACGACGGCGGGGCCCTGGAGTTGCAGGTCGCGGTCGATGAGCGCAATCGGCCGGCGCTGGAGTTGTACAAGGGGCACGGCTTTGCGGAGAGTCATCGCCACGTGGCGTTGCTTGCTACGCTCTGACCGTGCGACCGTCGTCTGCCCATGTCCCGCGAAGAATCTTTCCGGATTCTCGTTGTTCTGAAGAAAAAATGAGTTTGAATAGAGCGGACCGAGTTGGGTTTAAGCGCCGGTAACCGAGGGACGCCATGAGAATCCTGGCCGCGTGGGACAATGCAGAAGAGGCGGATTTGGTCCAGCTCTACCTGGGCAATGAGAACGAGCTCTGTCTGGCGCCCAGCGCACAGGAAATGGTGGAGCGCGCCGGTCACGCCGACTGGGACGTGATCTTGATGCCGATGTCGTTTCCCGAGACGCCGCGCGAGGGCTACCTCCTGTACAAGCAGTTGCAGGATCTCCAAGGCGGCGTGCCGATCGTGGTCGTGTGCAAGCCGGAGGAGATGGTGTCCCTCCCCAAGTTTATGAACGCCGGCCTGCGCTTTTATCTGGTGCGTGACGCAGGGGGCAACTATCTCTTCCTCCTCCTGAGCACGCTCGAATCCGCCGTCGCCGCCGTCGAGGCGGAGCGCAGCCGCGAGCTGGCCGAGCGCTTGCGCGAAGAGATGGACGGCGTGCGCAAGCTCCAGGAATCGATCATCCCGCGCGGCGTCACCCCGCCGCCGGGCTACGGTTTCGTCGCTCGCTACGAGCCAGCCCAGGTTACAGTCGTCGGCAGTCGCCCCGTCGTCATGGCCGGCGGGGACTATTACGACTTCTTCCGTCCCGACGATTCCACCATGGTTTTCCTGGTCGGCGACGCCTCCGGCCACGGACTCAAGGCCTGCATGTCCATCATGGCCATGCACACCCTCGTCCGTATGTTCTCGGGAGACCGCTACCGAGATACCGCGCGCTTCGTGGCCGAAATCAACAACCGCCTGTGCGAGAACTCCATCGTGCAGAGCGAAGGCGGCTTCATCACCCTCTATTACGCGGCCGTCGACTCCACCCGGCATACGATGACCTGGACCTCCGCCGGCCACCCGTTCGCCCTCTTGCAGAACCTCCAGACCAACGAGGTGACGCAGATAGGCACGGAGGACGACGGCGGCCTGCCCCTGGGGATCACGGCCGCCCTGGACTACGGCGCCCAGACCTGCTTCATCCCGCCGCTGTCGCGCGTGCTGTTCTACACGGACGGTCTGACCGACGCCCTTTCGGAAAAGGCGGCCGGTCCGCGCGCCTTCGGCGTCGCGGGGATCATGGACGTCATGCGCCGCTGCCGCGGTTCCGATCTGGAAACGACGCTCGGGGAGTTGTTCGCCGGTTCGAGCGGCTTCACCGGGGGCATGGGGCGGCATGACGATACGTCGGTCGTCTTGCTGGAGCGACGGGAGTAGCCGACAGTCACTTGTACTCACAACGAGGATCAGCTCATGGGGAGAGGCACGGTCGTGATGGGGGCGTCGCGTGCTCGAGCCGCGCTCGGCGTTCTGGTCGGTCTTCTTGGCGTCGGCGCCGGCTCGGCCCGGGCCGACCTCTTCGAGTACGTCAAGAAGCCGGACAAGGTCTTCTCCTGGACGCACAAGAGCACGGTCGACCTCAAGGACGGGACGATGTATCACCTGCTGCTGGTGTCGCAGGAGTGGCAGGGGGTCAAGTGGGAGCACGACATCCAGCTCTTCATCCCCAAGGGCATCGACAGCAACGGCTCGATGTTCCTCTGGAACCAGGGCGGCAAGCCCGGCGTCGCCTCGGCCGTCTTCGGCATGGACCTGGCCCTGCGGATGAAGGCGCCGGTCGCCCTGCTCTTCGGCATCCCCAATCAGCCACTCCTGGAAGGCAAGTTCAGCGAGGACGCCCTCATCGCCGAGACCTTCGTCCGTTACCTCAAAACGAAGGACGGCGACTGGCCGCTCCTGTTTCCGATGGTGAAGAGCCTTGTGCGGGCGATGGACGCCTTGCAGGAGTTCTGCAAGAAAGAGTTGAAGCTCAACATCACCCGCTTCGTCGTCTCGGGCGCCTCCAAACGGGGCTGGACCACCTGGCTCACCGGGGCGGCCGATGCGCGCGTGCAGGCCATCGCGCCGGCGGTCATTGACACGCTGAACTTCCAGAAGCAGATTCCGCACCAGCTCGAGTCGTTCGGCACATTCAGCGACATGATCAAGGACTATACCCGGCGCGGCCTGGTGCCGATTCCCGACACGGAAGAGGCGAGAAAACTCTGGCGCATGATCGATCCCTGGCATTACCGCGACAAGCTGAAGATGCCGACGATGATCATCAACGGGGCCAACGATCCCTACTGGACGACCGATGCGCTCAATCTCTACTGGGACGACCTCAAGTGCCCGCGCTGGGTCCTGTACGTGCCCAACGCCGGGCACAACCTGACCCAGGAGCAGGCCGACGGCAAGAAAGACCGCAATCGCTCCCTGAGCACGCTGGCGGCGTTCGTCCATTGCCAGATCTACAAGAAGGAGATGCCGACGCTGACCTGGAAGCACCGTGACCTCGATGGGAAGCTGGTTCTGGACGTCGAAGCCTCGGTCGCGCCCAAGGCGGCCCGCCTCTGGGTGGCCCAGGGCCCGACGCGCGATCTGCGCAAGGCGAAATGGGAGGAACGCCCGGCGACGGCGAAGGGAGGAACGATTCGCGGCGCCGTCGCCGCGCCGGCGAGCGGCGTTCTCGCCACCTACGCGGAGCTCGAGTATGAGATGAACGGACAGCCGTATTATCTTTCGACGCAGATGCGGGTGGTTGGAAAGTAGGGATCTTGGATTTTGGAGCTAGGCCATTCCGTACAAGCAACCAACAACGAGAAACACAATAAAAGGCGGATGCGCCACCAGACAGCCACAACAGGCAGACCGACCATCGCTCCACGCCATCGCCAGGTGGCGCCCCACAAGAACGCCCTGACCGCCGCCAACGGCAAGGAAGTGCCAATACTCGGTATCATCACGGAAGAATAACCAGACGGAAAAGGCGAGCGGCGCAAGCACGAGGATGACGGTGACGGTTTGGCGGATCATTCACTTCCTCCGCTCACCCTGCAAGCGCACAGGGCCACCGCTTGCTCCGGCGTCATGCTGGCGGCGCCGTTCCTTGGGAACCGCGAAACCAGGGCGCTTGCGAGCAACATCTCGTCCATGTGCTCGTAGGAGTCGACGAGCCGCGCATGGTCGTATGCTCATAAACGCTCGCCAGGAATGCCGGCCGCCGCAGCTTCCTTGCATTTCGGCGTACGCCAGCAGCGGGCGCCCGGCGTGCAGGAGGTACCACCAGGTCAACCGGCCGGGGCCCTCCACGGGGTAGATGAACGAGCTCGCCGGCAGCGCCGCAGTCGCTCCAGCCGATTGCCTAGCCATTCGAGCGACTGGAGCTTGTCGCGTAGCCGGCCGCACGTTCGAACTCCTCAGCGCTGGCCGCGGTCGCGCATGCCGGCCCGCAAGGCCGCCATTGTGTTTTCGTCGTTCCTTGTAAGAAACGCGCGTGCGCTTCACCGCCGCGAAGTAGTCCTTCCGCGAACAAGGCGCGCACGGTCCCAGGCACGTCCCCAGGTCCAGGGCGCAGACAGCCCGCTGTCCGTCCGCGGAAAGCCTCCGCCTCCTCGGCGAACCGCATGTCCATCGCCTGCGGGCAACGCGTACTGGAACACGTCGTTGAGGAGTGCACGGCCGCCTGTTCGAGCCTGCGCCCCCATCGGCAAGGGGCCGAAAGAAGCCTGGCCGTTCCGGGGACCTGGGCGCGTCAGGAAGACAGCGGCATGCCGGCGGCCGACCCAGACAGAAAGCCGTGCCGGGCGCGGCAGCGGGCTGGCCGACGACGTTGGAGCGTGGCCGCCGGGTTGATCAATTCCATGCGCAGGAGCCGCCGAGAACCGCGCGGCCAGCTTCCCAGACGATGCGGCGGGTCTTGTCGAGTGCGTCGCCTTGGGCGGCCGGCTGGCGGCGCGGCAATAGCTGAGCAAGCGGGCCCGCAGTTCCTTCGCCTTGCCGACATAGTGGAGCAGACCATTGGCGTCGATCATGCCGTAAACGCCAGCGCCGAGCCGCGGCGCCAGCAGCATGAGCTGCTTTCGCGGAGCTGGGCGGGGCGAACGCCACGACGCCGCACAAGCCGCGGCGGCGTCTGGTCCGGGCGCGGAGGGCGAGGGGACCGAAGTCGACAAACGATTGGGAGGGGTACAGACGGGTGCGCCTTGCTGCATCCATGCGTATCTTCCGAGAATGACAATGAGGTGTCAGCCGCGTCCCCCCAACCATTCGCGTGACGGCCATTGTGGCTGACATGCAAAAAGGACTGTCCCTTTTCGCTCGAGCGAAAACCGGCTCTTTTGCCAGGTCGAAGGGACTGTCCCCTTTTGCGTTGCAAAGCCGCCATTGTGTTAAAATGGGCAAGATTCGCAAATGAATCGGCATGGACCGCAAGGAGATTTCGCAACGCATCGGGAAAGTTCTTTCCGACAAGCTGTACACTTTTCGCACAGAGTGTCTCCTTGTGAACAAAAAAAGGCAACCGTCAAGGTTTTTCCGAAAATGACAGGTCGAAGGAAATCCGTCATTTTCATTCAAGTTTCAAATATCCCCTGGTTCGGGGCTTAAGGCTGGTGCGTGCCGCGAAGCGGTGTTGAGGCTCGCGCCCTTGGTATCGGAATTGCTTCTGATAGCACGGCCTCAGGGATGGAAAAACGGATGGTCTTTTCCGGGTCCCTGGGAAATGTGACGTACAATAGGGCAGCAGTACAAATTGGCCTCGCTCGAAGGAGGGTAGCGACATGTTGGTACTGAGCCGCAAGCTGGGTGAGAAGATCTACATCAACGACAACATCTGCATCACGATTGTGGATATTGATCGTGGCAAGATTCGCTTGGGGATCGAGGCCCCGCGCGATGTGCCGATCTACCGGCAGGAATTGCTCGCCGATGCGCCGGTGGTCGTTGAAAAGCAAGTCGCCCTGGCCGCGAAGGGCTAAAAAAGCGTCCCGTCCTTTGCCGCGAACCTCTTCGATGCAGGTGCTTCACGACCGAGAAAGTCGTGGGCTTCGGTTTTTTCGGATCAGCCAAAGATCGTTTTCACGCCCATCGCCATCAATCCTAGGAATAGCACGATTCCCGTGATGACGCTCGCCCAGGCGCCGCCGGAAAGACTCTTGCCGCGCTCACGGTGGGACTCGATCCGCCGGCCGCTGCGAAGGCTTGCCGAGCGCTTCATCGGGCGCCGCGGCTCCCGGCATCGGTGGCATTCCAGGCGGCCGCGCCGCCGCCCGGCGGCACGGTTCCGGCAACCGGCATGCCTGGAGGCGATCCACCCGGAAACGTCGGGGGAGTCGTTCCCGCATCAGCGCGGTACCGGGCGCCTTCGGACCGAACACGGGAGGAGCACCCGGAGTGGAGCCAGGACCGCTCGGTGTGGGCATCGGCACGAGTCCACCCGGGGGCATAACCACCCCGGGACCTGGAGGAGGCCCGCCAACGCCCGGAGGCATGATGGCGCCGGGACCCGGCGGAGGTCCACCGACACCCGGAGGCGGCCCACCCGTGAGACCGGGAATGTCCGCTCCGTTGATGATCTTCACGCCGCAGAAGGGGCAGGTGCCCGGAGGCAGGGCGCCATTCCCGATGACCTTCCTGCACTTGCCGCATTCCCAAACTTTCTCGAAGCGAGGACCGCCACCCGCGAAACCGCCGCCAATCATTCCTGGGCCCGGAATTGTGCCAGGGCCGGGAATTGTCCCCGGTCCGGGGAAAGTGCCGGGGCCGCCGATCATGCCGACTCCGGGAATCGTGGGGCCGCCCGGAATCGTGCCGGGGCCTCCGGGAATGGCGCCGGGCCCGCCGATCATGCCGGGTCCGGGGAAGGTTCCAGGGCCGCCGCCAGGGAGCGTGCCCGGTCCGGGAAGGCCCGGTGGCACGCCGCCTGGTCCGGGCGGCGGTCCCGGAATTCCCGGACGGATCTGGGCGTTGCTCGTTCCCAGGAAGAGCACGGTTGCTAGCGGCGCGAGCAGGGCCGCTACCAGGAAGGCTCCATACCAGCGACGTAGAAGGCGGCGCATGATTACGTCCCCTCGGGGGCTGTTCGGCTCCAAATCGTTCCTGGCAGTATAACCGGACCGGAAGCCGTCGCAACAGCCAAATAAGAAAAAAACCGCTACTCGAAAAGTCGGCTCACCGACTCGTTGAAGTGAATCCGTTTTATCGCGTCGGCAAGGAGGGGCGCCACGCTCAGCACCTTGATCTTGGGCAATTGCTTTTCCGGCGTCAACGGGATGCTGTCGGTGATGACGACCTGCTTGAGCGGCCCCTCGCGCAGCTTGGGGATCGCATCCCCGCACAAGACGCCGTGCGTGGCGCAGGCGTAGACGTCCTTGGCGCCGTTTTCCATCGCCGTCGCCGCCGCCCCGACCACACTCCCCGCCGTCGAGATCATGTCGTCGAAGATGACGGCCGTCTTGCCCTTGAGCGAGGCGCCGATCAGGTTCGCCTGCTTGGTGTCGGTCGCCGAGCTGCGCCGCTTGTCCACGATGGCGATGGCGCCCCCCAGCTTCTTCTGGTGCCGCAGCGATCGCTTGATGCTCCCCTCATCCGGCGCCAGGACCACGAAGTCTTCGATCGGGATATTGAGCCCGCGAATGTAATCGTTGATGACCGGGCCGGCGTGCAGATGGTCCACCGGAATATCGAAGAAGCCCTGGATCTGAGCCGCGTGCAGGTCGAGCGCCAGGATGCGATTGGCCCCCGCCGACGTGAGGATGTCCGCCACCAGCTTCGCCGAGATCGGCACCCGGCCCACGTCCTTGCGGTCCTGACGAGCGTAGCCGTAATAGGGAATGACCGCCGTGACCCGGCCGGCGCTGGCGCGCTTGAGGCTGTCGAGGATGATCAACAGCTCCATGATGTTTTCGTTGACCGGCGGGCAGGTCGGCTGCACCACGAACACGTCCCGCCCGCGCACGTCCTCGTCGATGCGGGCCAGGAACTCGCCGTCCGGGAAGTTCTGCAGCGTGATCTTGCCGAGCGAATCCCCCAGACACTGCGCGATCTTCTCGCCAAGGGGAACGTTCGCCCGGCCGCTGAAGACCTTCAGCTTGCTGTTGTTGTTCATCATGGAGAGTGCGCGGGGTCCGACGGGTCCGGGACTGGTTTTTTAAGATTGCGCGAAGGGCCCGGCAAGGGCGGGACGAACGGGCGCCCGATTGTCCGATTGCCAATGTCCGTTTGCCGTTCCAGGTTGGAACCGTATACTGGTATCTTCAAAAAACTATATCTTCGCAGGATCACAAGGAGCCGATATGGGAAGCCGTCGCCGGGGCAGCGGCCGCCGCAAGGTGGGTCGCAAGAAACGCCGCATGCGTGCCAAGATCCGCCATCGCAAGTAGATCGCCGCGCCGATTCTCGTCGTGTTGGGCTTCGCCGTTTGAGGCGAGGCCCACGCCGGCCGTAGGCCGGCGGCTAAACGAGTCACATCGTCCGTCCCCCGTCCACGATCACGACCTGCCCCGTCATCAGGCTCGTCTCCATCGCCAGGAAGTAGACGACGGCCGCGATGTCCTCCGGCGTGGCCGCGCGAGTCGTGGCGGCTCATCGACTTCTCGATCATCTGCTCCCGCCCCTTCAGCCAGCGCGTCAGCACCGGCCCTGGCGCCACCGCGTTGACGCGCACCTTCGGCGCAAACGCCCGCGCCAGCGATTTCGTGATGCTGTTCACCGCCGCCTTGCTCGCGGCGTACGGGACCAGTGCCAACCCCCTGCAAGCCGGCCACCGACGAGACGTTGGACGATGCCCGAACGCTCCTCCAGGAGCGGCATCGCCTCCTTGCAGCAGAAGAAGAGGCCCTTGACGTTGACGCCGAAGATCTCGTCCCACACCGCGGCGGCCCCGGCCAGGTCCCGGTGATCGATGAAGTGCGTCATCGCCGCGTTGTTGACGAGAATGTCCAGCCCGCCCAGCTCTTCCTTGCAGCGCCGCACCATGTCGCGCACGGCCGCCTCCTCCGCCACGTTGGCTTGGCACAACAGCCGCCGCCGCCCGTGGCGCTCCACCTCCGCGACGGTCTGCCGCGCGTCTTCTTCCGAGCGCGAGTAGTTGACCGCGACGGCGAGACCGGCCTGGGCAAACTTGACGGCGACGGGCGCGACCGATGCCGGTGGCGCTGCCGGTGACGAGAGCGACTTTTGGTGCGGGGCATGGATGGGATCCAGAAAGTGGAGGTTGGGACGGAGTTGTCCTCGGACCACAAGCCGGGGGTTCAAGTGAGCTGGGCGCCTTACTTAGCAAGGGTTAGAATCCGTTGTTCGCACAATCACGCCGTAATGGCGCCTTCTGTGGCGCCGGAGAACGTCGCCCGATGCCGTCGAGATCGGTGCAGACTTGGAGGACGACACATCGCAATAACAGATTGCGATCCACTTCACGGAACCCGGATAGCCCTGGCGAGGTTCCCTTTCTTTCTGCGGCCGAATGCGAGCGGTTACAAGATAGCGCATGACGTGGTCCATCGAGGCGACAACTCATTTACCCGCCCGCGACCACGGGATTGCGCAGGACGCCGAGACCGTCGATCTCGACTTCGACGACGTCCCCGGCCTTGAGATACACGGGTGGCTTGCGCGCGACGCCGACGCCGGGGGGGTGCCGGTGTAGATCAGGTCGCCCGGCTCCAGGGTGAATACCTGCGACATGTAGGCGAGCAATTCCGGCGCCCGAAGATGAGCTGCTTGGTGCTCGAATCCTGCATGGTCTGGCGTTGAGGCGCAGGCGGATGCCGAGATTGTGCGGATCGGGAATCTCGTCCTTGGTCACCAGCACCGGTCCGGCGGGCGCGAAGGTGTCGAATGTCTTGCCGATCATCCACTGCTTGCCGTCTTTCTTGAGCTGCCAGTCGCGCGCCGAAACATCGTGGCCCACCGTGTAGCCGGCGACGTGGTCCATGGCGTTTTCCCTGGCGATGTTCTTGCCGGCCCGGCCGACGACGATAACCAGCTCCGCCTCGTAGTCGACCTCTTGGCTCACCGGCGGCAGGACGATCGGCTCGTTGTGGCCGACCAGCGCAGTCGGGTATTTGCTGAACAGGATCGGGTCCTTGGGCAGCGGCGCCCCCGTTTCGGCGGCATGGTCCTTGTAGTTGAGACCGACGCAGATGATCTTGCGCGGATCGTGAACCGGCGCGTCGAGCCGCGTGCCCGCAACCGGATACTTCACCGTGTCCGCGCGCTGGGCCACTTGCCGTGCCAGCTCGAGGTAATCCGCGCCTCCTTCGAGGATTGCGCGGACGGTCGGCGGCAGCGCCGGGTTGCTGGCGTGCAGGTCGACATAGTGATCGCCGGCGAGCAGGGCGGCGCGGGGACCGGCCCAGGTATGGATGGTGGCGAGGCGCATGGATTCTCCCGGAGGTTTGGCGTTGGCGCGGCCGACGCCGAGTTACGAATGCTTTCGTTATTCTGCGAGGGGGCGGCGAAATGTCTAAAGAAAACCCGCGGCGCCGTCTGCAGGGCAGGCTCAGCGCGGCAAGCTGAGACGGGGCTGGATTTTTCGCGCCATCCGCATCGCCTCGTCGAAGCCGGCGCGATCGTCCAGCCCCTTGCAGGCGTCGGCGAGCAACAGCCAGTCATGCGGGTAGCGCCGCACCGTCACCAGGTCGCGCAGCGCCTGCCGCGCATCCTTGAACTCGCGCCGCTTGAGCCGCTCCCAGCCGACAATGAATAGAGCGGTGCTTCGGTCCCAGCCGTCCTTGTCCTTGTAAGACAGGACGCTTTGGGCGAGTGGCAGCGCCTTGATATGATCGATCTGGAAATAGAGGCGGGCCAGGCGCGCCTCCAGGGCTGGGTCGCGCAGCCCCAGGTCGTAAGACTCCGAGAGCAGAGAGGACGCCTTGCTCTTATAGATCGAGGCCAACCCTGGATCTTTCTCGGCCTGGGCCGCTTCGAAGTAGGCGATGCCGAGCGACCGCTTCTTGTCCGCCGCGCTCCACCGGGACTCGTCGAAGAAAGGCCGCAGCGTTTGCGCCTCGGCGGTCTCCACCGGCTTGGCTGCGGCGCGATGTACCCGATGCGGTGATGCGTGAAGGAAACATGGGGCGTCTCCGTCGCCGCGCCCGGCATGTGGCAGTGTGCGCAACTGTTGTCCGGGCTCTCGTTGCGGCGTTTCTCCGCGTCGACTTTGCACTGTTCGGACTGGTGGCACGTCAGGCAGACCGCGCGATAATGGGCCGCTCGCTCTTTCGCCACCGGCTCGGCGTGCGGATCGTGGCACGTCGTGCAGGTGAGCGTCTTCGTCTCCTTGTAGCAACGGCTCAGCCGCATCTGCTCCACGTGGCCCACCACCTTCATTTCCTTCCGGTCCGTTTCCCAGAAATACTCCTGGCGAACGTCCTCCAGCGGTAGACCGGGCCGAAAAGCGTCGAGAGCGCGGCCGCGGCGAGGAACGCTGGCGGCGCCGTGCAGGTGACACTGCTGACACACGGCCTCCGCGAGATCGCGGGTGAGGTGCACGGGGTTGACGATCGTGCGATCGATTTCCTCCGGCGCGACCTTCCCCTTGGCGTGCCGATCGACGTGCAGCGAGCCGGGGCCATGGCAGCGCTCGCAGCCGATGGCGGGTTCCTTGACTTCGATGCGGTGGAGGCTGTTGTCGATCGCGTCGGCGCTGCCGACGTGGCAGAGCAAGCAGCTCGCGCCGACAGCGCGCTGAAAGCCCATGTGATCCGGCCGGTCATAGCCGGGAGACATGTCCCAGGCGTCGCGGCCGCGATACCAGGTGATCGGTGACTCGACGAGGAAACCCTCGGCCTCGAGCGCATACGTCCGCGCATGGGCCCCGGACCCCACCACGTACTTGAGCGGATATTCGGAAAGCAGGCTCTCCTTGTCCCCCTCGAGCAGGAACTCGCGGTGCCAGAGCGCGGCGCCCTTGCGCAGGATCTGGTATCGCCGTTTCGACTTCGGGTGGTCAAATACGGCGTCGGGCGGCTCACGCTTCGGCTCGAGCGCCGCCGCCGAACGGCCCATGCCTGTCTTGCGAAAGGACGCGGTCCGCGCTTTGTGACAGGAAGCGCAGGCGTCGCTGCCGACGTAGTGCGCATCCGGCCCGGTATTTTGGAACGGGCTTGCGGGAAGGGGCGGCACGGGGAACAAATCAACGACCCGCGCCGGCTCATCTTCGCCTTTGAGCAAGATCCAGGCGAGGCATAACACCGGCGCGGCGAGGACGCCGAGCACGGTGAGAATCGCCCACTTCCCCCGGCCGGCGCGTGCCGAGGCGGAGTCGATCGCTTCGACGCGGGTTGGCTCGGGAGCAGGCGGTTGGTCGCTCATGCGTATCCTGCCAATGTGACGTGTCGTCCCTGTCGATTGTAACTCGCCGGAGCGACGCCGTGGCGCGCAGGCCGAATTCCGCGTTCCGTTGTTTCCTTTACAATGTCGGGAGCCGACTACGCATAGGCCGCAGGCCCTTCGGAAACGCCTCGTTGACAAGGGTACCAGATGATCGCTGATCGGATTGTCGCAGTTCACGCGCGTGAAGTCCTCGACAGCCGCGGTAACCCGACGGTCGAGGTTGAGGTACGCTGCGAAGGCGGCCTCGGTCGCGCCATCGTCCCCTCGGGCGCCAGCACGGGACGGCACGAAGCGCTGGAGCTGCGCGACGGCGGGCCGCGCTTTGGCGGCAAGGGGGTGCGCCGCGCCGTCGCCAACGTGCGCGAGCGGATCGCCCCGACTTTATTGGGGATGTCGGCATGCGAACAGCGTGGCATCGACGCCCATCTGCTGGCGCTCGACGGCACGCCCAACAAATCGAACCTCGGCGCCAACGCGCTGCTCGGCGTCAGCCTCGCCTGCGCCCATGCGGCCGCCGCGGTCGGGCCGATCCCCCTCTGGCGTCACCTTGTCACTCAAGCGGACCAGGGCTTCCCGCGTCTGCCTTTGCCGATGGTCAACATGATCAGCGGCGGGTTGCACGCGGGACGCAACCTCGAGCTGCAAGACTTTCTGCTCCTGCCCATCGGCGCCCGCTCCTATTCGGAAGCGCTCGAGATGGCCGTCACTGTCTACCGCCGCCTCAGCGACGTCTTGCGGCAGCATGGGTACGAAGGGATCCTGGTTGGCGACGAGGAGGCTTCGGCCCACGGTTGCACAGCAATGAGGAGGCGATCGAATGCCTGCTCAACGCCGTCGACAAGGCCGGGCTCAAGGCCGGGCGGGACGCGGCGATCGCCCTGGATGTCGCCGCCAGCCATTTCTTCGATCAGGGCCTCTATCACGTGAAGCAAGCGACGCTGAGCGCCGACGAGATGATCGATATGCTTCTCGGCTGGAGCAAACGCTATCCCATCCTCAGCATCGAAGACGGCCTGGCCGAAGATGACTGGCCCGGCTGGAAGCGCCTGACCGCCGCGCTCGGCCGGCGCACGCAGCTGATCGGCGACGACCTGTTCGCCACCAATCCCGACCGCCTGGCGCGCGGCATGAGCGAAGGCGCCGCCAACGCCGTGCTCATCAAGGTGAATCAGATCGGCACGCTTTCTGAAACGTTCGACGTCATCGCCCACGCCCACGCCGGCGGCTATCGCCCCGTGATCTCCGCCCGTAGCGGCGAAACGGAGGACACCACCATCGCCGACCTCGCTGTCGCGACCGGCGTCGGTCAAATCAAGATCGGCTCGGTGGTCCGCGGCGAGCGGCTGGCGAAATACAATCAACTCTTGCGGATCGAGGAGGAAGGTCTGCCGTTCGCCGCCTGGGAGCCGCTCGCATGAAGTTTCCGCCGGTGGAGACGATTCTCCAGCGTCTCGGACCGATTCAGAAGGAACGCGTGCTGATTCAGGATCGGGAGTTTTTCCTGTTTCGGCCCAGCCAGTCGGACCGGCTGCTGGAGCAGCCGGAGATCCGGGCCGCCCAGGGGACGGATGAATACATGCCCTACTGGGCCGACATCTGGCCCGCTTCGCGCATGCTCGCCAAGGCGCTGTTGACGTTTCCGCTGCCTGAAGGCGGCCGGGCGCTCGAGATCGGCTGCGGACTGGGGTTGGCCGGCATCGTGGCGCTGAGCCGCGGCCTGCGCGTCATCTTCAGCGACTACGATCCCTGCGCCCTGCACTTCGCCGCGCAGAATGCCCGTCTCAACGGCTTTCAAAACTTCGAAACGCTCGAGCTCGATTGGCGCGATCCCCCGCCCGGCCTGGGGGCGCCGTTGCTGCTGGGCGCCGATCTCATTTATGAGCTGCGCAACGTCGAGCCCTTGATCGCGTTCATCAAGCAGACGCTGGCCCCGGACGGCCTGTGCCTGATGACTGACCAGGACCGTTTGCCGGCCCATGCGTTGCGACAGCAGCTGGACGAGGCGGGCCTTGTCTACACGACGGAGATCGCGCGCGCCGGCGAACCGGGGGGCAGGCGCTTGCGGGGGACGCTGTACCGCATCCGGCATCGGCGCCCTGAGGATGGGACTCTTTGATCTTGGCAGAAAAGGGCAGGTCGGCATACCATGATCGAGTTACCCCGGAGGACACGATGCGACCGATCCTGCTCGCCCCCTTGGTTCTGTTCGCGGGCGCACTCTTCTTTGTTTCCGCGTCGGCGCCCGCTCAGGAGAAGGCGGGGGAGGTGCGCCTCGACGTCGTGAAGTACGCCGGCCTAACGGACGCCATCCTGAAGTGCCGCGGGAAGGTCGTCTACGTCGACTTCTGGTTCTTCAACTGTCCGCCGTGCAAGACGGGGATGCCGCACCTCGTCGAGATGTACTCGAAGTTCCACAAGGACGGTTTCGAGGTCATCACGGTGAACATCAACGCCGAGGACCTGCCCGCGGAGGAGAACCTGAAGAAGAGCCTGGGGGTCCTCCAGGAGAACAAGGCGGCGTTCCGCAACGTCGTCCTCGAGGACGGTTTCGCCGTGTGCGAGAAACTCAAGATCGCGGAGTTTCCCGCCGCCTTCGTTTTCGACCGCAAAGGCCAGTGGACGCGACTGGCGCAGCCGATCGACCTCGTCGCGGCGGAGCGGCTCGTCGAAAAGCTCCTGCGCGAAGGAAAGTAAAGACAAGCGGCGAGCCGGGCGGCGTAAGCCCCCGGAGGAACAGTCACCCTACTCACCACGAAAGGCGCCTCATGCGATTGCTCGGTTTCGGCGCGGTGCTCACCCTGTCGTTGGTCGCCGTGGCTCCGGGGCAGGAGAAGAAAACGGTCTCGCTGCGCGACGTGAAGTATGACGGGCTTAAGGACGTCATCCTCAAGAACCGCGGCAAGGTGGTCTACGTCGACTTCTGGTACAACACCTGAGGGCATTGCGTCGAAGAGGCGCTGCCGCATCTGGTCAAGATGCAAGAGAAGTGGGGCAAGGACGGGTTCGTCGGCGTTACGGTCAATCTGAACTATTCGCCCGATCCCGCCCTCACCAAGGAAAAATACAAAGAGAACGCGCTCGCCGTGCTGCAGAAAAAAAAGGTGGACGCGATCAACCTGCTGCTCGACGAGGACGACGAGGCGATGGTGAAGAAACTGCGTCTCGAGGCGTTTCCGGCCGTCTATGTTTTCGATCGCCAGGGACGATGGACCCCGTTCAAGGCGGTGGAAGGGGCGAAGGAGGCGAGCGACACGGAAATCGAGGCCTTCGTCGAAAAGCTCGTGAAGGAAAAGTAGCCGGCTGCGTCGTGATCGGGGGTTCAAAGGAGCGAACGTGGAACAGGACAAGCAACTCGGCGCCGCCCTGGGCCGCATCCCCAGCGGATTGTTCATCCTCACAGTCCGCAACGGGCAGACGGAAACCGGCCTGCTCGCCAGCTTCGTCCAGCAATGTTCTTTCGATCCGCCGATGGTGTCGATCGCGATTCAGCCGAAGCGACCGGTCGTCTCTCTCCTGACGGAGGGCGCCGCCTTTACCCTCAACCTGCTCGAAGACGGCCAGACGGACATGATCGCCCATTTCGGCAAAGGCTTTTCGCCGGCGGACGACGCCTTCACGGGTATCGAGGTGGAACGGGACGGCCCCGGCGGCCCTGTCCTCAAAGAAGCGCTCGCCGTCCTGGAATGCCAGGTCGCCGGCCGCTGCCACGCCGGGGATCACGACCTCTTTCTCGCCAGGATTCGTACCGGCCGCCTGCTGGACGAGGGGCGGCCGATGGTTCACGTGCGCAAGAACGGGTTTCACTATTGAGCGTCGGAACTCTCACGAGTTCCGCTACCACCTTGGCGTAGCCGAAGTCGTGAGACTTCGGTCTTCTGTCCATGCATTGTCACATTTGCGGCGGCGAAGCGGTTGGCCGTTGCTACACGTGCGGCGAGTTGTTCTGCGTGCGGCATGGCAGTGAGGATTGCCTGCGCTGCGAGACCGCGATCGCGCCGGGAGATCGCCGCGGTGACCGCGTCAGCGTCAAGCCGATGCCCGCGAAGCAGCGCTACGGCTGGTGGCGGCCAATTCCCGCCGAGGACTTCGAGCCCCCCGCGTGCCACGTCTGTCACGGGCTGGCGCGGCAGACCTGCCGCAACTGCCACGAACTTTATTGCGCCGAGCACGCAGGGTATCCCGGCCTGTGCCAGGACTGCTCGCGCTCGGCGCGGCTGGGGATGTGGGTGCTCCTGTTCTCGATCGCAGCCCTCGTGCTGATGGTCTGGCTGACGGGGATGTTCTGAGCGCGGCGTGCGAAATGCGGCGCCGCGACACCCGGCGGGACAGCGCCGAAAATCCAAAACGGAGTCGAGCGCCGCATCGCCAGATCACTCCACCTCGACCATGAACTCCTTGCTCGACCGCAGCGTCGGGCTCAAGCGCAACGTCGCGGTATAGCGGCCAGGCGCCACCGGGTTGTAGCCGCCGAAGGGCGTCTTCGGCTTCATCATGCTCCAGACGACGCGGTGAAAGCCCGGCTCGGACGAGACCTTGAGCTGCGCCACCTGATTGCCGTCCTTGTCGGCGATGGTGAGGACGGGCTCGGTTTCGGGCTTCTTTTCAAAGAAGACGTCGATCACGGCGCCGCGTGGCGGGTTGTCGCCGTAGAAGTGCTTGATGCCGAGGCTGCGCGTCGCCTTGGGCCGCGTCGCCTTGGCGGAGCGGACGTCGAGCAGCGTCTGCGTCTCCGCGTTGATGTGGTGCAGCGGGGCGAGATCGAGGATGTAGATGCCGCGGCCGTGCGTGCCGATGACGAGGTCCTGGTTCTTGTTGGCGAAGGCGAGGTCGTGGACCGGGACGGTCGGCAGCCCCGGATAAGCGACCCACGTCTTTCCATCGTCCATCGAGAAGAACAACCCGTATTCCGTGCCGACATAAAGGCGGCGCGGATCGGTCGGATCGACCTTGATGACGTGAACCGGGCCGTGTTCCGGCAGCGCCTTGGCGAGCGAGGTCCACGTCTTGCCGTGATCGGCGCTCTTGAAGACGTAGGGTTTGAAGTCGTCGTGGCGATGGCGGTCGATGCTGAGGTAGACGACGCTTTCCTCGGTTGGGGAGCATTCGACGCGCGTGATCCAGCGGCTCTTCGAGATATCGGGAATATTCGCGGACAGGTCCTCCCAACTCTTGCCGCCGTCGCGCGTCACCTGCAGGTTGCCGTCGTCCGTGCCGGCATAGATGAGGCCCGGCGCCTTGGCTTCGGCGAGCGTCGTAATGGTGTGGCCGGAGTAAGCGCTGACGCCCGGTTTGCCGCGCGTCAGGTCGGGGCTGATGATGGTCCATGATTGGCCGCGGTCGTCGGAGCGGAAGAGGAAGTTGCCGCCGAAGTAAAGCGGCTTCCCTTTGGTCTTGGAGAGGAGGATGGGGCTGGACCAGTTGAAGCGGAAGGCGGGGGGCATGGCCTTGCCGGCCGGCAGCACGTTGGTCGTCCCCTTCTCGGTAAGGACCGGGCTTGATGGGGGCCGATTCCCAGGTACGGAGATTGATGCGGCGGAGGATGCCGTATTGTCTCGGCGAAGACGATCTCGATCGTCCGATCGACCTGGTAGTAGCCGTCGAAACCGAGGATGTTGGTCCAGTCGGCGGTGGAGATGCCGGGCGCTGTCGTCCGTGGCGGAGGGAGCCCCAGGAGCCGTTGTCCTGGAGGCCGCCGTAAACGCGGTAAGGCGTGCGTGTCGGCGGTGACGGGCGTAGAACTGGGAGATCGGCAGGTTCTTGGAGGTGCTCCCCAGGTATTGGCGCGGTCGAAGGAGTAGTTGAGGCCGCCGTCGCAGCCGAGGACAAGGTTGCGTGAGTTCTTGGGATCGATCCACAGCGCATGGTAATCCGAGTGCGTGTTCCGCGCCGAGTTGCCCTTGAGGAAGGTTTTGCCTCCATCGTTCGACTGGTGGAACTGGATGCCGAGGACGTAAATGCGGCGGTCATCGCTCGGATCGACGCGGATCTGGCCATAGTAGAAGGGTCGCGGGCAGAGCGAGTTGAGGTGCTTCCAGGTTTCTCCCTTGTCGTCCGAGCGGAAGATGCCGCCGGCGGCGAGGGTGAGCTTGGTATTGGCGGGCTGCCCCTGGACGGTGACGCTCGTCTTGTCCGTCTGGACGACGGCGTAGACGACCTTCGGGTCCTTGGCATAAACGCTCACGCCGCAACGGCCGAAGGGCCCTAGCGGAAGGCCGTTGGTCAGCTTGTCCCAGGTCTTGCCGGCGTCCTTGGAGCGGTAGATGCCTGCTTTGGGTCCGATCTGCGTAACGGGGTTGCCCCCGGAAAAGGCGTCGCGGCGGACGGCATAAGCGCAGGTGTAGAGAAGGTCCGGCTCGCTCGGGTCCATGGCGAGGTCGACGCAACCGGTGTCGGCGTCGAGGGCGAGGGAGTGCTCCCAACTCTTGCCGCCGTCACTCGTCTTGAAGACGCCGCGTTCCTTGTTCGCCGCCCAGGCATGGCCGAGGGCGGCGACGTAAACGATGTCGGGGTTCGTCGGGTGGATGACGACGCGGCCGATGTGATGGCTGTCCTTGAGTCCCATGTTCTTCCACGATTTGCCGCCATCGGTCGATTTGTAGACGCCGTGTCCCCAGGAGACGCTGTTGCGCGGGTTGGCCTCGCCGGTCCCGACCCAGACGATGTCAGGATTGCTTGGCGCGATGGCGACCGCGCCGATGGCATGATCCGGCTGAGTATCGAAGACGGGCTTCCAGGTCGTGCCATAGTTCGTGGTCTTCCACACTCCGCCGGACGCGGCGGCGACATATTGCAGGCTCGGATCCTTGTCGTAGACGGCCACGTCCGGGATGCGGCCGCTCATGACGGCGGGACCGATGGATCGGGCCTTGAGGTTGGGCAGGACGAGCGGCAGCGGGTCGGCGGCGCGAGCCGGACCCGTGAAGAGACAAAGGAGAAGAAGGCAGCGCAGCAGAAGCGTGGGGCGCATGCTGGGGTACTCGCTAAAGGAGAGTGAACGGGAATGGATGAAATGTAAAGGGGAGCGGAGAAGATGGCAAGAAAGAAAGTCCTGCGGACGAAAGACGACAATTCAGCGTAGCGCCTGCCGCAGCACGCGTCCTTCGGCCACGAGCGGGACCGGTCGTCCGAGACGGTCGGGGATGGTGGTGTGCGGGTCGACGCCGAGGAGGTGATACACCGTGCACAGCACGTCCTTGGGACTGACGGGATCGTCTCGGACAAACGCGGCCTGGCGGTCCGAGGCGCCGACGACCCGGCCGCGGGCGATGCCCGCGCCCGCCATCAGGTTGCAATAGACGTTGGACCAGTGCTCGCGGCCCGCGCCGCGCGGCGTGCGGCTCAGCAGCGGGGTGCGGCCGTGCTCGGTGAGGCAGAGAACGAGGGTATCGTCGAGCATGCCGCGCTCTTCGAGGTCGATGAGGAGGGAACTGAGGGCCGCGTCGAGGCCGGGTAGCAATTCATCGCGCAGGCGTTCGAAGTGCCGGAAATGGGTGTCCCAGGCGGTGTTGGCGATGGCGATCTCGTCCCAGATGACGGTGACCACGGTAGCGCCGGCTTCGAGGAGCCGCCGCCCCGCCAGGGTCGCTTGGCCGAAAACGTTGGGGCCGTAGCGGTCGCGCAACGGAGCCGGCTCGCGCTCCAGATCGAGAGCGGCGCGCATCGCGCTGGATGTCAGGAGCGAGTAGGCCATGCCGTGGTAGCGATCGAAGCTGTGGGCGGCGGCCGAGTAATCGAAGCGGCGTCGCGCCGTGTCGAACTGATCGAGCAAGGAGCGGCGGCGATTGAGTCGGTCGAGGGTCAGATCGGGAGCCGCCTGCGCCGTGTTGGCGACGACGAAGCGGCTCGCGGCGCCAATGCCCAGGTAAGGATCGGCGACGTCGACGTCCGCCGCGCCCTGCCAGCGCGGCAGCGTCCGCTCGGCCCGGCCTTCCCACTCGGTCCAGACGGGGTTGTAGCTCGGCCCGAGAAAGCCGCCGTAGGGGCCGGCACGCTGGAACTGCGGCGAGCGGCTGCTGAACGGGAAAGGAAGGGCGACGTTGCGCGGCAGCGACGGCGGGGCGCCTTCGCGCTGCTGGGCCAGGTAGTCGATGACGCTGCCGAACGAGGGCCAGTGGCGGATGTCGCGTGGATTGAGCTCCATCGGAATGTCAACCCGCTCCACGCCCGTCATGGTGTAGGCGGCGGAGTGGATGTTGTAGGGGTGCGACATCGAGCGGATGATCGTGCAGCGGTCGAGGACGCGGGCCAGGCGCGGCAGATGCTCGCAGATATGGACGCCGGGGACGGCCGTCGCCGTCGGGCGGAACTCGCCGCGGACCTCGTCCGGCGCTTCGGGCTTGGGATCGTAAAGCTCGTGCTGGGCGGCGGCGCCATAGAGGTAGAGCAGGATGACACGCTTGGCCTGGCCGAAGGTGGCAGCGCTCGCAGGTCGCGCGGGGCCGTCTTGAGCAGCGGCCTCGGCCTGGAGACGGAGGAGATCGGGCAGGGCGAGGGAGAACATGCCGAGGCCGCCGGCGCGGAGCATCTCACGGCGCGTGAGGCGGTCGCAGGCGGTCTTGGCGGAGCCGAGAACACGGAGCATGCTTCGACTCTACCGTGCGGAGGCGGCCCCAGGCAAGAAAAAAGGCCCACGGAGAAACGCTCTCCATGGGCCGAACCAGGGGGGAGAAAGGGATCCTCTAAATAAGTCCGGCGCCCGTGTACGGGTCTTTCCTTTGTGCCACTTCCCGCGGGAAGGACACCCCGCACACGGGCTTACACGCAACCGCGCCGGTCAGTGAATTAGAGTCCGGCAGCTCGGATAAAGGATTCTGTCTTGGCGGCTTTTCCTTTACGCGAGAGGTTGCGTCCGGACAACCACGCGCGTGAGGGCGACGGACCGCGCCCGACGATGGCGCGGTTCACGCGGTAGCGGAGGTGAAAAACAAGCGCGGCAGCCTAAAGGGACCAAATGAGGTTCGGCCGCGAAATTGCCACGATGTGCGGAAGAACGCTAAGCCGTCGGCGTGGCCGTCACTGTGCGGAAAGCGTCAAAGGTGGGCGGAGTTGGGCCGGTTCCGCACAGCGGACCTGGGCGATCTCCGAGCCGTCCCGCCCAACCCGCGGCGGGCGAACCGGCTCGGGCAGGATCGGCACGGGCGCCTCGGGCAATGGACTCGACTCCGGAGGCGCCGCCGGCCGGTTCGTGGCGCCGGGAGTGGGGGACCAATCGAGTTCGGGAAGGATGATGAACTCGTTCTTCACGTCGGCCAGTTCGACCAGCGTTCGCAGGCACTGCTCCGCGCGCCGGGCCACGTCCTTCGACGGCGCGGGGCCCCAGAGGATCGCGACCCGGCCTTTGACACGCACGCCGAGATTGAGGGGCGCCAGCACCGGGTCCTCCAGGAAGAGGCGGCGGCACTCGATGGTGAGGTCCGGGGCGCGGCGCGTTTGTTCGACGACGGGGGGCTGTCCCAGCGCCACGGTCGCCGGGATTAGTGGAAGGAACAGCGCCGAACAGAAGGAGCGAAACGTGACGACCATGCGGCTCTTCTTTCGAAGCCAAGGAAAGAGATGCGTCGCTGCGACAATTCTTGCCCGGTCGAGAAAAAAAGAAACCGCGCACGAAAAGATTCAAGTTTTTCCAGCCGGAAGGTAGGTAACCTGTGCGGCGCATGCAGGAGGGGACGCGACCTGCTCAGATCGTCCGAACGGGAACGAATGAAGTTGGGTGACGCCACGGCGCCTTGGCGCCGCCGAGCCGACCGCGAATCTCCATAGAATCACGGCATGACCGGCATCCAAGCCTTCCTCGATGTCCTCGCCGCGGCCGGCGCCACCCACCTGTTCGGCAATCCGGGCACGACCGAACTGCCCCTCCAGGACGCCCTCGCCGCCGATCCGCGCTTCCGCTACTTCTTCGGCGTCCACGAAGTCCCGGTCATGGCGATGGCCGACGGCTACGCGCTCGCCTCGCGCCGCCTGGCGGTTGTAAACCTGCACATCGGCTGCGGCCTGGGCAACGCCATGGGCATGCTTTACAACGCCCACGTCGAGGGGACGCCGCTGCTGGTGACGGCCGGACAGCAAGACCGCCGCCTGCGTTTCGACGAGCCGGTCCTCGCCGCCGATCTGGTCCGGGTCGCCAGGCCGTGGACCAAGTGGGCCGCCGAAGTGCAACGCGCCGTCGATGTGCCGAACGCCGTCCGCCGCGCCATCCAGGCCGCCCTCACGCCGCCGACTGGCCCTGTGTTCCTGTCCCTGCCGGTCGACTTGCAGATGGAAGAATCGACTGGGCTCGACGTCTGCGCCCCTATGTCCCCGCGCCCGCTCGGCCGGCTTCCGAAGACATCGAACGCCGCCCAGCAGCGCTCCTCCAGGCCAGGAACCCGGCATCGTCGCCGGCAGCCGGGTGCTGGAAGCGAAGGCGCCGAAACGCTTGGCCGCCTCGCCGACCTTCTGGGCGCCCCATCTTTGGCGAAGCGGCGACGATGCACGGCCGGCTGCCTGTTCGTCCCGATCATCCGCTCTATCGGGGCCCACTCCCGCTCTGGGGCCGGACATCGCGGCGACGTTGAGCGGCTTTGACGTTGTCTTCGTCGCCGGCGCCAACTTTCTCCGCCTTTACATCTACCTGGAGCCCGCGTCCCCCATCCCGCGCTCGACGCGCATCATCCACCTCGACTCCCACCCGGAGGAAGTCGGCAAGAATTATCCCGTCGAGGTGGGCCTCATCGGCGACCCCGCTGCCGGCCTGAGCGCATTGGTCGATTGCTTGAAAGACCGGATCGACCGGGCGGCGGCGCAGGGCCGGGCAAACCGCTGGAGCGAGCAGAAGAAAACGCTTCAGCAGAAACTACGCGGCCAGCTGGAAGAGCACGCGGCCGATCGGCCGATGACCAGCTGGACGATGATGCGGGCGCTCGCGGATAGGCTTCCGGCAAATATCGCGGTGGTGGAGGAGTCGCTCACCTCGCATGGCGTCCTGGAGCAACTCGCGGTCGTGCGCGATGCCGACGCCCTTTTCGCCCATCGTGGCTGGGCGGCTCGGTTGGGGCGCGGGTGCGCCCTGGGCGTCAAGCTCGCCTGGCCAAACCGCCCCGTCGTCGCCTTGATCGGCGACGGTTCGGCGCCCTACGGCGCCCAGGCCCTCTGGTCCGCCGCCCATCATCAAATCCCCGTTACCTTCATCATTTGCAAGAACCAGCAGTACAAGATTCTCCGCAACTGTGGCACGGTGATGAACCTGCCGCGGCTGGCGGCGGTTGTCCGGGCATGGACCTCGTGCAACCGGAAGTCGATTACCTCGCGCTGGCGCAGGCGTTCGGGGTGAAAGCCACGCGCGTCTCGGAAAGCGCCGCTCTGAGCGACGTCCTGTCGGAATCGCTCAAAGGATCGGAGCCTCGCCTGATTGAAGCGGTGCTGGCGGACGAATAGTGAATGCGGCCGGCGACTTTGCCGAAGATTGTTTGGACAGAACTTGCGTTTTGTGGTCCAATCGAAGCAAGGGGGGCTACCGCATGACCACACTCGCTTTTTGCGACGGCATCCCGCGCCGTGACTTTCTACGCCTCGGGACCGCCGGCTTGTTCGGCCTCGGTCTCACATTGCCGCGTCTTCTCGAACTCGAGGCGGCGGCCCAGGAACGGGGAGCGACGCCGCGCGATGTCTCGCTCATCTTCCTCTTCCTGCACGGCGGCCTGAGCACCATCGACACCTGGGACTTGAAGCCGGATGCGCCGGCCGAGTTTCGCGGCGAGTTCCGGCCCATCGCCACCAACGTCACCGGCATTCAGGTCGGCGAGCATCTGCCGCGCAGCGCCCGGCAGATGGACAAGTTCTCGTTCATCCGCTCGTTCCGTCACCACAACTCGGATCATGGCCGGGCCGATCATTACGTGCTGACCGGCTACTTCCCCGGCGCCGGCTTCAACGCGGGCGTCACCCCGAACAACGTGCGGCCCGCCCACGGTTCGGTCATCGCCCGCAAGCTCGGGCCGCGCGGCGGCGTCCCGCCCTACGTCTGCCTGCCCAAGATGCACCCGAGCGCCGGCTCGGCCTACCTCGGCTCGACCGTGGCCCCCTTCGTCATCGACGCCGATCCGAACGCCCCCGGTTTCTCCGTTCCGGATATCGTGCCGCCGTTGTCGCTGTCGGCGTCCCGGCTGGAGTCGCGCCGGACGATGCTGCGCGAGGTCGACCGCTTCGAGGCGTCCGCCGAGGCGGGTCAACCGGCATGCGGGCGACCGACTATCGCCGCGAGGCTTTCAACCTGATGACATCCCCGGCGGCCCGCCGCGCCCGATATCCAGGCCAAGCCGGACCGCCTCCGCGAATACGGCCGCAACACGCTGGGGCAATCCTGCCTCGGCTACGCGGCGGCTGGTCGAGGCCGGTGTCGCTGCGTCACCATCGACCATAGCAACTGGGACACGCACGACAACAACTTCGCCACGCTCCACCTGCGATCTGCTGCCCGCCCTCGACGCTTCGCTCGCGGTCCTGTTCCGTGATCTGGCCGACCGGGGCCTGCTCGGCCGGACGTTGGTCGTCGTGACGGGTGAGTTCGGCCGCACGCCGCGCATCAACCGCAACGCCGGCCGCGATCACTGGGGTCCGGCGTTCACCGTCGCGCTGGGCGGCGGCGGTATCCAGGCGGTCGCGCCATCGGCCGCAGCGACGCCCGGCCCGAACGCCCCGCCTCCGATCCATACGGGCCCGAGGACCTGGCGGCGACGATCTACCATCTGCTCGGCATCGATGCGCGCGAAGAGTTTCACACGCCGGAAGGGCGGCCTGTGCCGATCGTGCAGGGCGGCCGCGTGATCCGGGATTTGCTGTAATCCGACCGTTCGACGGAGCGCGAGCGACGGCCCATGCCGGACCGTCGCTTACGCTTCCGGCTCTGATCCTCACTCACGCCGATGCGATTCACTCCGTTCCTACTTGCGTTTCTCATGGCCGCGCCGCTGCGCGCCAACCCGCCGGTCGCGTCCTACGTCTTTCCCGCGGGCGGTCAGCGCGGCAAAGCGGTCGATGTCCGCGTCGGCGGCCTGTTCCTCCAGGAAAAATGCGGCTTCGAGATGCTTGGCCCGGGACTGAAGGCGCCGAGTGAGTTGAGACGGACCAGGACGCTCTGGTTCGAAGGACCGATCCTCCCTCTTCCCGACTCGCAGCGGGCTGAAGACTATCCGAAGGACATGGCGGGCCGCATCGAAATTGCCCTGCACGCGCCGCCTGGCTTGCGGCACTGGCGTCTGTGGACCGCGCAGAAGCCACGCCGTCCTGAAGTTCATGGTCGGCGATTTGCCCGAGATCATCGAGGAGGAGATCGAAGGCGACCCGATCCCCGTTCCCGTCACGCTCCCGCTGACGATCAACGGCCGCATTTTCCCGCGTGAAGACATCGACGTCTACGCGTTCAAGGCGAAGAAGGCCAGTCCATCCGGTGCGAGGTCCACGCTGCCCGGCTTGGCTCGCCGCTCGACGCGCGACTCGAGATCGTCGACGGCAGGGGACGTCGCCTCGCTGAAAGCGACACCGTTTCCCCGGATCCCGTCCTGCGCTTCGTGGCGCCCGACGATGGCGACTACCAGGTGCGCATCCAGGATAGCCGGATGCTGGGTGGGCCGGAGTACGTCTATCGTTTGACGCTCACCACGGAACCCCACGTGGACGGCTTCTTCCCGCTCGGCGGCAGGCGCGGCGCCACGCTCAAGCTCTCTCTCCTTGGCCAGGGAACGCCCGCGTCTCCCATCGAGATCGCAATACCCGCGGCCGCGGCGAGCGAACATGTCATCCAACTCGATCTCGCCGGCAAGAAGAGCGACTCCATCGCTCTGGACATCGACGACTTACCGGAACACCTGGAAGCCGAGCCGAACGACGATCCGGACAAGGTCGCCCCGCTCGCGGTCCCCGCCGTGCTCAACGGCCGCATCGAAAAAGCCGGCGACGTCGACTGGTGGGCCTTTCCGGCGAAGAAGGGTGACACCGTCGAGATTGAGCTTCGCGCCGGTCAGCTCGGCTCGCCCCTCCTCGGCGTCCTCCGTCTGTGTGACGGAAGCGGCAAAGAGCTAGCGCGGGCGGAGACGGCGGCGGGCAAGGTCGATCCGTCGCTGCGCTTGACGGCTCCGGCCGATGGAATCTATCGCATCGCCGTCGCCGATCGCTTCGCTTCGCGCGGCGGGCCCGACTTCGCCTACCGCTTGCGCGTCGCGCATCCGGCGGCGCCTGACTTTCGCCTCTCCTTTCCGGTGGACACCCTCGCCGTGCCGCGCAAGGAAGAGGCCAAGCTCAAGCTGTCCGTCGATCGTCTTGGCGGCTTCAAGGACGCGATCGCGCTCACGATCGATGGACTGCCGGCCGGTGTCAAGGTCATGAATCCGACGATCGCGCCGGGACAGGGAGGCGTCGATCTGGTTCTGAAGGCGGACGAGGCCGCGTCGATCACGGCCGTGCGGCTGAAGATTCACGGGGACGGGAAGATCGGGGACAAGACCGTACGGCGCACGGCGTCTCTGAAGACGGGCCGTGGAGCGGCCGTCGTCGACACGGTTCTCTGCGCCGTCAGCCTGCCCACCCCGTTCGTCATCAAGGGGGAGTACGACATGGGTTTCGCCGCGCGCGGCTCGGTCCGCGAGCGCAAATACAAGATCGAGCGCAACGGCTTCGACGGTCCAATCGAGGTGAGCCTGGCCGACCGGCAGGCGAGACACCTGCAAGGCGTGACGGGGCCGACAATCGTCGTGCCGGCTGGAGCGAGCGAGTTCACGTACCCTTGCTCGCTGCCGCCCTGGATGGAGATGGGCCGGACCTGCCGCGTTTGCGTGATGGGCGTTGGAACCGTCAAGGACAAGGACGGCACGGAGCATCGCGTGAGTTTCAGCTCGGTGAACCAGAACGAGCAGCTCGTCGCCGTGGTCGGCCCGGGGAAGTTGGCCCTGGAGCTGGAACGCGCCTCGTTGACGTTGCGGCCGGGCAAGACCGCGTCCTTGAGCGTGCAGGTGAAGCGCGCCCCGGATGTCAAGGGACCGGTGAAGATTGACCTCATCGTCCCGGCACACATCCGCGGCGTGAAGGCTGCGCCGCTGGAACTGACTGCGGGCCAGGACGAGGGCCGGCTCACACTTCAGGCGGACGTCGGCGCACGCGACGCGATCAACATGCCGCTCACGGTGCGGGCGACGCTGGTCCACGACGGCCGCCCGTGGACCGCCGAGGTGAAGCTCGACGTGCAGCGCGAATGACGCTTATCCCGTCGCATTGTGGCGCCTGCCGGGCGGTCCTTCTCGTATCCCGGTCGCCGGCAACGGCCCTTCTTCGAGAATCGGCGTCGGCTCCGGACCTTTGCCCAGGCCGATGATGACCAGGACCACCGCCAGGCCGAGGAAAGCGATCAGCGCGATAATCTTGCCCGGCGTAGACTCCAACCAGATGTCGCTGAACATCGACGTCCGGATGTCCGCCGCCTCCTCGGCGTTTTCGGCAGCGGCGGCCTTCTGACCGATTTCCGTGGTCTGCGCCGGGGTGGCCAGTTCTTCCCCGAGAGGAAGGGCCAGATTTATGGCGCGATTGAAGCCCGCGGGCAAGAAGGTGAAGAACGCGACGATCAAGCCGCACAGGGTGCCGCCGGCGATGTAGCCGCTCGACAGCAGCACTCCCGGGCTGGTTTCGGTCTCCACCTCGGAAGCCGAGGCGCCGCGCAGCTTGTCGGTCAGCCAGCGCAGCAGTCCCCCGATGAAGATCGGCGTTGTCGAGCTCAGGGGAATGTACATGCCCACGGCGAACGGCAGCGCGGAAACCCGCGAGAGTTCCATGGTGACGGCGATCAACACGCCGATGATGAACAGTCCCCATTCCAGCGTTCCGCCCAGAATGCCCTGAATGATCGACGTGAAGAGTTGCGGCTGCGGCGCGGCGAATCCCTTGGGCGCGTCCGCCCCGCCGTCCATCTTGGTCGATTGCCGATCGATCGGGGTATCCGTCCGGTACTTGATGCGCCCCTGGTCGTCCACCAGATAGCGGCCCGGCTTCACGTCCTTGTACGTCCTCTGTTCATCGGGACGGACATGGACGACCCGATAGACCGTCTGGTCCTTGTCTTCGTACGGCCGGCCAACTCTTTCACGGGGCGCGTCATCCGGGACCTTCAAGGCAGCGTTGGGCAAATCCTTGGCGGTGTAATGGGTGCCGGCGGCGTTCAGCAGCAGCATGGTGCCGCCGATCACGACTGCCGAGGTCAAGGCGCCGACGCCGATGGCCCATTGTTGCTTGCTCGGCGTGGCGCCGACCAGGTAGCCGGTCTTGAGGTCCTGCGACGTCGTACCACCGTTGGACGAAGCGATGCAGACCACGGCGGCGATGGATAGCGCGGTGAGCGTCACGGTCGGATCGACGTCGATGGTTCGGCCCAGCACGTAGAAGATGATGCACGTCAGCAGCAACGTCGCGATCGTCATACCGGAAATCGGATTCGAGGAAGAGCCGACTTCGCCCGTCAAGCGTGACGACACGGTCACGAACAGAAAGCCAAAGACGAGGATCATCAGAGCGCCGGTGACACCTTGAAAACTAAGCCCCAGCCCTAGGGCAGGGACCGCCGCCATCACCGCGACCAATCCCAGGCTGCCGAGGATGACGACCTTCATCGATATGTCGTGTTCGGTCCGCCTGGCGGCGCCGGCCCCGCCGCCGCCCGAGCGGAGATCGCGCAGGCCGGACAGGATCGAGCTGAGGATCAAGGGGAGGGCACGGCACATGCTGATGATGCCCCCTGCGGCGACGGCGCCCGCGCCGATGTAGCGCAGGTAGCTGCCCTTGATCGCGCCCGGGTCCATTTCACTGATGACCTTCTTGGCCGGGGACACCGGCACGGTCAGTTGATCGCCAAAGCCGGCGATCAACGGGCCGATGACGACGTAGGACAGTACGGCGCCCCCCATCATCAGAGCGGCGATGCGTGGGCCGATCAGGAAGCCCACGCCCAGAAGCTCCGGCGACAGTTCGCCGCTGATCTCGGCCCCCTTGAGGCCGCGCTTCGCTGTTCCTTCTCCCGTGTAAAGATGTTCCGCCGGCGCCTCCGGCCAGAGCTTGCAAGCCGCGTTGATGAACTTGTGCCCCAGGGCGATGAAGAAGCCGACGAACACCATGCGCGCCGTGGCCCCGCCTTTCTCGCCGGCGATCAGCACCTCGGCGCAGGCTGTTCCTTCCGGATACTTGAGCTGGCCGTGCTGCTTGACGATGAAGGCGCGGCGCAGCGGAATCATCATGAGGATGCCAAGCAAGCCGCCCAGGACCGAGACCGTCATGACGCGCGTCACGTCCATCTCGAAGCCGAGGAGCAGGAGGGCCGGCATGGTGGCGCCGACGCCGAAGGCGATCGATTCGCCCGCCGAGCCGGTGGTCTGGACGATGTTGTTCTCGAGGATGGTGGCGTTGCGGATGCCGAACGTCTTGCTGAACGCGCGGAAGAGCGTGATCGACAGAACCGCGATCGGCACCGAGGCGGAAACCGTCATGCCCACCTTGAGCATCAGGTACAAGGACGAGGCGCCGAAGACGATGCCGAGCACCGCTCCGGTCAGCACGGCGGACCAGGTGAACTCCTGCATGCGGGCGCTGTCGGGGACGTACGGAGTGAACGTGGTTTCCGGTTCAGTCGATGCGGTCGCCATGCGGGGACTCCGCCAGGGGTGGAAAGAGTTGGCATTAGCTTGGCGGGGCGAGGGGCGGTCGGCAAGGGCCATGACCTTGTTTGGCTGCGCTTCGCAAAAGAGAGCGGCGCACAAGAGCCTCGCACGCAGTAAGCGGCGCGACGTGGCTCCGCTTACTGCGGGCGTTGCTCCTCGCGTCGCCGGTCCGGCGAGGCGGGGCTAAACGAGGGATCGGGTAAGGGCTTGAGCCGGTTCGCCACGACCTTGCCGAAAATGACGAAAACCACGAACAGCCCGAGCGCCAGGCCGAGCGTCGGGTCCCAAAGATCGCTGCACGATAGCCCTTCTCGCAGGATCTTCTCGCCGAACTTCGCGAACAGGAACTGATAGACGAACGTTCCCGGCAGGATGCCGATTGCGGTCGCCAGGACGTAGTCACGCGTTCGTAGCGCCGTCAAGCCGCAGCCGAAGTTGAGGGCGTTGAAGGGGAAGAGGGGGACGAGGCGCAGGATGAGCAGGCCGGTGAAGCCGTGATCGCGCAGCCGGCGATCGAGCGCCGCCAAACGTTCGCCGAGCATGCTTTCGACAAAGCCGCGCCCCAGCCCCCTGGCGACGAAAAAGGCCAGGGTCGCGCCGATGGTCGCGCCGATCCAGGTATAGAGCGTCCCTTCCCAGGCGCCGAAGAGGACGGCGCCGACAAAGCTGAGCAGCGTGCCCGGCAGCAAGAGCACCGTGCCGGCGATGTATACGCCGACATACGCGAGTCGGGCGGAGACGGAATCGAGGTCGTCGATCAGGGCGCGAATGCGCGGGATCGTGACGTAGTCGCCGAGCGGGGTCAGGCGAAACACGAGAATGGCGCCGGCAACGAAAGCCAGCAATAGCGAGAGCTTCAGAAGGCGGGCCGTCCGCGATGGGGCGCCGGGTGGCATGTCGTGGGTTCTCGAAACCGGGGCTCCCGGTCGCGAGTAGTTCCTGTCGTCGACCGCGACCTCTCGCGCGGCGCCAATGTCCTTTGGCGCACCGGCTATTTTGTTATAGGATAGGGCGCAGGCTCCCGTCTTTATCGAGGTATTCCGCATGCGTCGTTCGCTGTCCGCTTTTCTCGCCTTGTTCGTCGCCGCGCCGGTCCTGGCCGGGGAGAAGACCAAGGCCGAGCCGGTCAATGTTCCCTATCGCCTGACGGAGACGCAGCACGTCCTGGTCCGCGTCAAGCTCAACGGCAAGGGGCCGTTCAACTTCATCGTCGATACGGGCGCCCCGGTCAGCTTCATCGCCACCAAGGTCGGCAAGGCCATCGGACTGGAGCCCGGTGAGAAGAAGGTTGGCGTCCTCGACACGCTCGAGTTCGAGGGGGGCCTCAAGCAGAACAAGGTGAAGGTGATGGTCGACACACCGTTCCAGCTCGAGGGCATGAACGGCATGGGCCTCGCGGGCCTCGAGTTGCACGGCATCATCGGCTACACGCAGCTCGCCCGCTACAAGATGGAGTTCGACTTCACCCGCGACAAGCTGCGCTGGACGCCGCTCGACTTCGACCCGCCGCCCCCCGTCGGCATCAAGGACAAGGGCGCCGTCGGCAGCCTCGAAATGATCGGCGGCCTGATGAAGCTCCTGGGCAGCCTTTCCGGCCTGAAAATGCCTGACCCGCCGGAGCCGCGCGGCTTCCTCGGCGTCTGGCTCGAGGAGAAGGACAAGCAGGTCGTCGTCAGCTCGGTCCTCAAGGACAGCCCGGCCGCCAACGCCCGCCTGCAAAAAGGGGACATTCTACTTAAAGTGAACGACAGGGACGCCGGCGACATCGCGACCGCCCACCGGCTCACGAGCCGCGTCCTGCCCGGGGACGAGGTGCGTCTGACGCTCAAACGGGAAGGCAAGGAGATCGAGACGACGGTCCGCGCCGGGTCGGGACTCTGATGCCCCCAGGCGAGGCGCCGGGCAGTCGTGAGACGAATCGGCAAAAGATCAACATCAAGTGGCGTGAGACGAATCGGTTGGAACTTGTAACGAAGATACGAAAATGAAACAGATCCGCTCCATCGCAATACTCTTCCTTATTCCCGCGTGGACCCTGGCGGACGAGCCTGTCAAAAAGCTCGTCCCCGTGCCCGCCGCGGTCAAGTTCGACCTCCTGAAGACGCAGCACATGGTGGTCGAGGTCAAGATCAACGGCAAGGGGCCGTATCGCCTGATCTTCGACACCGGCGCTCCGATCACGCTCATCAACAACAAGGTCGCGAAGGAAGCCGAGGTGCTGCCCAAAGATTTCAAGAAGCCGGTCTTCGCCCTGTTCGGCTCCATGGGGCAGTTCAAGATCAAGGAGATGGAAGTCGGCAATCTGAAAGTCGAGGGCATGAGCACGATGGTGATGGACCACCCGACCGTCGAGGCGATCTCAAAGGCGCTCGGGCCGATCGAGGGGATCGTCGGCATGTCGTTCTTCGGCAAGTACCGGATGACGCTCGATTACAAGAACAAGGAGATGACCTTCGTGCCGGTGAAATACGAGCCGCCGGACATGATGCAGACGATGCTGAAGATGGTGATGGGCCGATCCAAGGACCGAGCCGTGCTGGCGCCGGGCGGCATTCTCGGTATTCAGGTCGACAAGGCCGCGGGGGATGAAGAGCCGGGCGTCAACGTCACGGCGGTGCTCGAAGGTGGTCCGGCGGCGAAGGCCGGCTTTCAGGCGGGGGACCGTTTGCTGACGCTCGACGACCGCTGGACCGACTCCGTCGTCGACTGCTTCTACGCGGCCTCGAAGCTGACGCCGGGACGCAGCGCCGTCGCGGTTATCCTGCGCAAGGGGAAACGGGTGGAGTTGAAGGTCGCGACCGAGGCGGGGCTTTGACCTGAGCGACGCGAGCGAACGACGTCCTTTCGCAAGCGGTAATGAATTACCGCACTCCAAAGAGTTGTGATGATGCGCGCGATTGTCGTACTCCTCGCCGCCCTGGGAATACCGGCCGCGGCCGCGCCGCCGCCGGTCGTCAAGAAGGCGCCGGTCGCGGATTTCTCGCTCAAGGACAACCACGGCAAGGTCGTGTCGCTGCGCCTCTTCAAGGACAAGAAGGCCGTTGTCCTGATCTTCACGGGGACGCAATGCCCCATCGCCAACTCGTTCGTTCCCGATCTCGCGGCGCTCGACAAGGAATATGGCCCCAAGGGCGTGCAGTTCCTCGGCGTCAACAGCAATACCCAGGATTCCTTCAAGGAGATGATCGAGCACGCGGAGCGGATGAAGATTCCGTTTCCCATGCTGAAGGATGAGCGCAACGTCGTCGCCGACCGCCTCGGCGCCTGGCGGACGCCGGAGGCCATTGTGCTGGACGGCGCCCGCGTCATCCGCTACCAGGGCCGCATCAGCGACCGCTTCGGCCACGAAGGCGCCCGTCCCATGGCGACGCGCAATGACCTGGAGGAGGCGATCAAGGAGGTGCTGGCGGGCAAGGAAGTGAGCACGCCGCGCACGGCTGTCTCGGGCTGCTACATCGGCCGGGTGACGAAGACGAAAAAGGAAGGCGATATCACGTTCGTCAAGCACATCGCGCCGCTGGTGCAGAAGCATTGTCAGGAGTGCCATCGTCCGGGCGCGGTCGGTCCCATGCCCCTCTCGAGCTATGACGATGTCGTCTCCTGGTCGCGCATGATTCACGAGGTGGTGCGCGACAAGCGGATGCCGCCTTGGTACGCCCATCCGGACTTCGGCAAGTTCAAGAACGACCGCAGCCTGCCGGAAGCGGAGCGCAATCAACTGCTCGCCTGGATCGAGGAGGGCATGCCGAGAGGGGAGGGAGAACCGCCGCCGCCGCGCAGGTTCCCGGAAGGTTGGACCATCGGCAAGCCGGACGTCATCATCCCGATGCCGGTCGAGTTCGACGTGCCGGCCGAGACGCCGAAGCGCGGCATTCCGTACAAGCATTACGTGGTCGAGACGAAGTTCGACGAGGACAAGTGGGTCATTCGCGCCGAGGCCAGGGCCGGTGCTCCGGAAGTCGTGCATCACGTGCTCGTCTTCGTCGTGCCGCCCGGCAAGGCGTTCATCCCCGGCTCACCTGATACGCCGGTGCTCACCGGCATGGCGCCCGGCGAGCAGGCGTTCATCGCCGCGGACGGGGCGGCCAAGCTCGTACCCAAGGGCGCCCGGCTCATCTTCCAGTTGCACTACACGCCCAACGGCAAAGCGCAGAGGGACCGTTCCTCCATTGGCCTCATCTTCGCCAAGGAGCCGCCCAAGCGAAAAATCGAGACGCAGCCCGTATTCAACTTCCTCTTCCGCATCCCGCCCGGCGCCGACAACCACGAGGTTGAATCGTCGTTCACCTTCAGCAAGGACGGCTACGTCTACGGGCTGATGCCGCACATGCACCTGCGCGGCAAGGACTTCACCATCCGCGCCATCTATCCCGACAAGCGCGAGGAGACGCTGCTATTCGTGCCGAGGTTCAACTTCAACTGGCAGGGCGTGTACCGCCCGGCCGAGCCTCTCAAGATGCCGAAGGGGACGAAGCTGCATTGCGTGGCGCATTTCGACAATTCGAAGGGCAATCCGCTGAACCCGGATCCGTCGGTCGCGGTGACGTGGGGGGACCAGACCTGGCAAGAGATGATGATCGGCTGGGTGGATTTCGCGTACGATATCGCGGAAGCAAGGAAGCGGTGACGGGCGGCGAGAAGCGGATTCTCGAGAAAAGGACGTCTTCGATGAACTATCGCGGCGTGGTCCTCGCGGGCGGCAAAGGCACCCGGCTCGGCGAATTGACGAAGGTCACCAACAAGCACCTCCTCCCCGTCGGCGACGTGCCGATGGTGTATCACCCGGTCAAGAAGCTGATCGGCGCCGGCGTCACCGAGATACTTCTCGTCTCCGGCACGGAGCACATGGGGGACTTCGTCGAGCTTCTGGGCTCCGGCAAGGCGCTTGGCTGCTCGCTCACCTACCGAGTCCAAGACGAGGCGGGCGGCATCGCGCAGGCGCTGGGATTGGCGGCGCACTTTTGCGGGGATCATCCCTGCGTCGTCCTCCTGGGGGACAATATCTTCAAGGACGCGCTGGGGGGCATGGTGAAGGACGCGAGCGCCCGTCCGGACGCCGCCTGGGTCGCCCTCAAGAAAGTGCCCGATCCGGGAAGATACGGCGTCGCCGAGTTCAAGGACAACCGGCTTGTCGGCATCGAGGAGAAGCCGGCCCAGCCCAAGAGCGATCTGGCCGTCGCCGGTATCTACATTTACCCGGCCGACGTCTTCCGCATCGTGAGAACGCTGAAGCCGAGTCGCCGCGGTGAGCTGGAGATCACCGACGTCAACCAGGCCTATCTAAAGCGCGGCGCCCTCGGCTACTCGCTCCTCGACGGCTACTGGACCGACGCCGGCACGCTGGAATCGCTGAACCTGGCCAACCAGCTCGTGCGCGACGACCCGCCGACCTATTAGCGTGACCGGAGAGTCGCGGTCCCGCAGTCCCCTGCGCCGCATCCGCTTGCGGTTTCGCGGACAGCGCCCCGCCCGCGCCATGCCCAGGGAAAAGGCCGCGTCTCTTATCACCTGTCCCAGCCCCCGCGCCGAAAACCGCCGATCTCCGATTGACGAAGTCCGCTTCCCCCGGCATCCTGAAGGAGTCCCTTTGCCGGAGACATGCCATGCGCCTGCGCTTTGTGCCGATTGTTCTGTTTCTGACGACCGCCGGTCTCGCCCTCCGCGCCGACGAGCCGGAAAAAAAACTCGTCTCCGGTCCACCGGCCGGGGAGAACCTGCCCGGCCCGTTCGATAGCCGCATCATCAATGGGGAGTTCAAGGAGAAGCAGCACTGCCTGATCTGCGAGAACCGCCTCTTCCCGGTGATCCTGGTTTTCGTCCGCGATCCCGAGCCCCCGAAGGAATGGAAGGACGACGGCCCGATCCGCTACCTCTTCGACAAGCTGGAGGAGGCGGTCGACAATCACGAGCGTTTCTATCTCAAGGCGAACGTCATCTGGCTCAGCCCGGACGCGCATAGCTCCGCGACCGACGTCGGGGTCAAGGAAGCCAAGGTCCTCGTGGAGGAAGCGAAGAACCGGGATCTGCTGCTCAAGAAACTGACCGCCCGCGCCGAGAAATCGAAGAACGTGATCATGGCTGCCTTCCCGAAGGAAGGCCCCAAAGGTTGGAAGATCGATCCGGCCGCCGCGGTGACGATCGTCTTCTTCAACCAGCTCAGGGTGATCCGCAACGAAGCCTTTGGCGAGGGAAAGATGACCAAGGAAGACGTGGACCGCTTCATCGGCTTTGTGGACAGCACGATCAAGAGCTGGCGCGTGCCCGAGAAAAAAGCGAGCAAGCCGGCATGAAGTGTATGGCGGCCTGATCCATATGTCCATTCCGCGGCTCGCGGCCTCGCGGCGCCGGCCTTCAACCTCGTCAATCCACAAGTGCCCGACCTGCCACAGTTGCTTCCATCCTCCGCCCGCATAGGAAGGAAGAAACCGTCCTCTTTTCCTACGGGACCAACTCCGATGCGCCGATCCTATCCTCTGCTCGCTCTGGCGCCCCTGCTCCTCTTCATCCCCGCCTGGCGCGCCGATGAACCGAAAACCCCTGCGATCTCCCCCAACGCCGCTCTCGAACGTCTCAAGGCGGGCGCCGTCCGCTTCGCCTCCGACAAGGCTCTGCGCAAAGCGGCCGACACCAAGTTTCGACTCGAACTCTCCAAGGGGCAGCATCCCTTCGCCGTCATCCTCACCTGCGCCGACTCGCGCGTGGCGCCCGAGATCGTCTTTGACCAGAACCTCGGCGACCTCTTCGTCATCCGCGTCGCCGGCAACGTCACCGGCACGGACGCCATCGGCTCCATCGAGTACGCTGTCGCCCATCTGCACGCCCCGCTCGTCGTTGTCCTTGGCCACGAGAAATGCGGCGCCGTCCAGGCCGCTCTGGCACACGCGGATTTCGAGGGCGCCCTCGGTCTCCTCGTCCGCCAGGTCCACGTTGGCCGCGACTTGCCCAGCGACGAAGCCGCCGCCCTGACGCAGGCGATCAAGAACAACGCCGCGTTTCACGCCCAGGAACTGGTCAAGCGCAGCTCCCTGATGAAGGACTTCGCCGCGACCGGCCGCATCCGCATCGTGCCGGCGGTCTATTCCCTCAAGAAGGGCGCGGTGGAATGGTTCAAGGACGTGAAAGTCGGGAAGTAGGTATAATGCTTCCAGTTGAGAGGAAGCCTGGCATGTCCAAGACCGTTCGCGTCGTCTGTCCGCACGATTGCCCCGACACCTGCTCCATGCTCGTCACCGTCGAGAACGGCCAGGCCGTCTCCCTTCGCGGCGATCCGGACCATCCCTTCACGCGCGGCTTCCTGTGCCAGAAGGTGACGCGCTACCTCGAGCGGGTCTACCACCCCGGGCGCCTGAAATACCCGCTCGAGCGCGTCGGCCCCAAGGGCGCGGGCCAGTTTCGCCGCATCTCCTGGGACGAAGCCATCACGCGCATCTGCGACCGCTTCCGCACCATCGCCGCCTCGCCGCACGGCCCCCAGGCCATCCTGCCCTACAGCTACGCCGGCACCATGGGCAAGCTGCAGAACGCCAGCCTCGATCGCCGCTTCTTCCATCGCCTGGGCGCATCGCTGCTGGACCGCACCATCTGCGCCACCGCCGGCGCCGCCGGCTGCGACATCACGCTCGGCACCCGCGCCGTCATCGATCCGGACGCCGTCGTTCGCTCGCGCTACATCGTCAACTGGGGCTCGAACACCTCGGTCACCAACATGCACCTGTGGGCCATCATGCACCGGGCCCGCAAGCAGGGCGCCCGCATCGTCACCATCGACCCCTACCGCTCCAAGACCGCCGCCAAGAGCGACTGGTGGATCCCCATCCGCCCCGGAACCGACGCCGCCCTCGCCCTCGGCCTGATGCACGTCCTCTTCCGCGACGGTCTGGAAGACGCGACTTACCTCGAGGAATACTGCCTCGGCGCCGACCTGCTGCGCCGTCGCGTCTTGCACGATTACGACCCGAAACGCGTGTCCCACATCACGGGTATTCCGGTCGAGGACATCGAAAAGCTGGCGCGCGAATACGGCACGGTCAAGCCCGCCTTCATCCGGCTCAATTACGGCATGCAGCGCCACGGCGGCGGCGGTATGGCCGTCCGCACCATCTGTTGCCTGCCCGCCGTCATCGGCGCCTGGCGGCACGTCGGCGGCGGCGCGATGCTCTCGACCAGCAAGATGTATCCCTTCAACGCCGCCGCCCTGGAGCGCCCCGACCTCATCCCGCCCGGCACACGCACCGTGAACATGAGCCAGCTTGCTGACGCTCTCCTCGGCGACCTGGCCGGCCCCCCCGTCCAGGCGATGTATGTTTACAACTCCAACCCGGCCGCCGTCGCCCCGGACCAGGCCCGCGTGCTCCGAGGATTGCGGCGCGAGGACCTCTTCACCGTCGTCCACGAGCAGTTCCAGACCGACACGGCCGATTACGCCGACATCATCCTCCCCGCCACCACGCAGCTCGAGACCTTCGACATCCACAGCTCCTACGGCCATCTCTTCGTGCAGCTCAACGAGCCGGCCATCGCCCCTTTGCACGAGGCAAAGAGCAACACCGACGTTTTCCGCCTACTGGCCCGCGGCATGGGCTTCGAAAGGGAGCTGTTCGAGACGAGCGATCCGGAACTGGCCGCCGAGGCGTTGACGAAGAACGGCGCCCACTTCCCGCGTGGCGACGTCTTCGTCAACATCAGCCTCGAGCGCCTGCGCGGCGGCGCTCCGATCCGCATCGATGTGCCGCCGCTGTACGCGCCATTCGCCGAGGGGAACTTCCCGACGCCCTCCGGCAAGTGCGAGCTTTACAGCCCGGGACTGGCGCAAAAGGGCCTCGACCCCTTGCCCTATTACATCCCGCCCCACGAGGATCCGCAGACACGCCCCGACCTGGCCAAGGACTATCCGCTCCAGCTCATTTCGCCGCCGGTCCCGGAGTTCCTGAACTCCACGTTCGTCAACATCGATTCCCTGCGTCGCGCGGCAGGCGAGCCCACCGTGGACATGCATCCCATCGACGCCGAGGCGCGCGGCATCGGCGATGGTGAGCGCGTCGTGATCTTCAACGCGCGCGGCCGGTTCGAGGCGCGGGCCCAGGTCGGCCCCACGGTCAAGCAGGGAACGCTCATGTCCCCGAGCATCTGGTGGAACCGCTACACACGTGACAAGGTCAACTGCAACGCCACCACCAGCACCAAACTGACCGACTTCGGCGGCGGGGCGACTTTCTTCGATAACCTCGTGGAAGTGAAGAAAGCCACAAGCGTATGATTCAGATGGGGGACCCAACCGCTTCTCCTTCTCTCGCCCGTTCTCGAGCCCGGGAACGCGATGCCGCTCCGTATCGAAGACTACGCCCTCATCGGCGACTGCCAGACCGTGGCGCTGGTCGGCGCTGACGGCTCCATCGACTGGCTCTGCTTCCCGCGCTTCGATTCCGGCGCCTGCTTCGCCGCCCTTCTGGGAACGCCGGACAACGGCCGCTGGCTCATCGCTCCCAGGAACGCAGTCCGCAAAACGACACGGCATTATCGCGCTGACACGCTGATTCTCGAAACCGACTTCGAGACCGACGAAGGCGCCGTCACCCTCATCGACCTCATGCCGATCCGCACGGAGCAGCCGGACCTGGTCCGGCAGGTCGTGGGTCGCCGTGGCCGGGTTCCGATGCGGGCCGAACTGACGATCCGCTTCGACTATGGCTCCGTCGTCCCCTGGGTGCGACGGACCGAGGACGGTCTGATCGCCATCGGCGGGCCGGACCTTTTGCACCTGTGCTCGGACGTTCCGTTTCACGGCGAGAACTTTCACAGCGTCGCCGAGTTCGACGTGGCCGCGGGGCAAAGCGTCTCCTTCTGCCTGACCTGGACCCCGTCGCACCGGCCGGACTTCACGCGCCGCTGCGCCTCCGAGGCGATCGCCGAGACTGAAGCCTTCTGGCGCGACTGGTCGCGGCGCTGCTGCTACGAGGGGCCGTGGCGCGACGCCGTCCTGCGTGCGCTCATCACGCTCAAGGCGCTGACCTACGCGCCGACCGGAGGCCTGGTCGCCGCCGCCACCACCTCGCTGCCCGAGCAGCTGGGAAGCGTGCGCAACTGGGATTACCGCTTCTGCTGGGTCCGCGACGCCACCTTCACGCTCTACGCTCTCTTGATGAACGGCTATACCGAAGAGGCAAAGGCGTGGCGTGAGTGGCTGCTGCGCGCCGTCGCCGGCAGCCCGAGCCAGATCAACATCATGTACGGCCTGGGGGGCGAGCGGCGGCTCAATGAGATCGAGCTGGACTGGCTCGCCGGCTACGAGGAGAGCAAGCCGGTCCGCATCGGCAACGGCGCCTGGACCCAGTTCCAGCTCGACGTCTTCGGCGAGGTCATGGACGTTTTCCACGTCGCCCGCCATCACGGTCTGCAAAACGACTCGGACGCCTGGCGCGTCCAGTCGACGCTCCTGGGTCATCTGGAGGAAGTCTGGAACACGCCCGACGAGGGCATCTGGGAAGTGCGCGGCCCCAGGCGCCACTTCACCCAGTCGAAGGTCATGGCCTGGCTTGCCCTCGACCGGGCCGTGCGCGACGCCCAGCGCTATCATCTCGACGGGCCCGTCGAGCGCTGGCAGACGCTGCGGCAGCGAATCCATGACGAGGTCTGCGCCAAGGGCTTCAACCCAGGTCTGAACTCCTTCGTCCAGGCTTATGACAACGAGGAAGTCGACGCGAGCCTGCTCATGCTTCCCCTCGTCGGCTTCCTGCCGCCCCACGACGCGCGCATCCGCGGCACGGTCGCCGCCGTCGAGAAATCGCTCCTGCGCGACGGCTTCGTGCAGCGCTACACCAGCGGCCGGCACGTCGACGGCCTGCCGGAAGGCGAGGGAGTCTTCCTGCTCTGCACCTTCTGGCTGGCCGACTGCTACGCGCAGCTGGGCCGGCATGAAGACGCGCAGCGACTTTTCGAGCGCCTGCTGGCGATCCGCAACGACGTCGGGCTGCTCTCCGAGGAATACGAGCCGAAGCTCAAACGCATGCTCGGCAACTTCCCGCAAGCGTTCTCCCATGTCGGCCTGGTGAACACGGCGCGGAACCTGACGCAGGCGGAGGGGCCGGCGGAGCAGCGCAAGAAGACATGAGGCGCGGTAGCCGTGCACGTGCGGGCTGGGGGAGCGCCGCATGCTGAGATCAGCTCAGGCTCTGGATTGACTGGAACAGGTCCGCGACGCGCATGCGCAGCCCCAACGCGATGCGGTAAAGGGTCTCGACGGAGGCGGAGTTTTTGCCCAGCTCGATCTGCGACAGGTAGCCCAGGGAGACGTTGCTGCGCTTGGCCATCTCGGCGAGGGTGAGGCCCAGCGTCTTGCGGCGCTCACGGATGGCGGCGCCCAGTTGCTCGCGCAACGCCTCCTCGGAAAGTCGCAGCAGGCCGCGGCTCTCCAAACAGCGGAGGACTACTTTTTTCAGATGGTCGATCTCGAAGGGCTTGGTGATGTAGTCGTAGGTGTGCTCGCGCAGGCAGTGCAACGCGCTATCCATCGTGGGAAACCCGGTCACCACGATCACACTGGCGTCCGGCTGATGGTCGCGCACCCAGCGCATCACCTCGCTGGAATCCAGACCGGGCAGAACGTAGTCCAGCAGAATCACCTGGTACGGCTCCCCCTTGATCCGCGCTTCCACGTGCGCCGGCTCGGACACGATGTCGACATTGAATCCCTGCGGCGCGAACGCCGCCTTGATCAAGCGGCCGATGGCCGGGTCGTCGTCGACTACCAAAAGGCGGAGGTCCCCCGGGTTGTAGAATGGGCCGGAATCCGACGGCGCCGGATTCGGAATCTTGCCTTCTCTGGCAGCCACGCTGAAACCTCCTCGTCGCCGTCATGTCAACCGGCGCTCAGCTTTCCTATCCGTCTGCACGATCGGCTTCACGAACCAATATCTGCGCATTCATCTAGATCGACAACTGTTTTCGTCTGGCAGCAAACCGTCTCTTTGGAAAGCCCGTCTAAAGGAAAAAGTTTAACCACTTTTGGTATCATCAAGAACAGCGCCGCGCGGGGTTTTTTCCTTTTTCGCCTCAACATTTATGCTAGGGCAATAAATTTTCGTCCACACATGAAATGATCATCAAACGAACCCCGGAGGACTTCTGTGTTGAAGAGGTAACCGAAGTCCAGCCGGGCGACGGTCCGTTCGCTTTGTATCTCCTCGAGAAAAAGGGTTGGACCACGCCGGACGCCCTCGCCGCCGTGCGCCGTCGCTGGCGCATTGACTTAGGCCGCCTGTCTTATGGCGGCCTCAAAGATCGGCATGCCCATACGCTGCAGTACTTCACCATCTTCCGGGGCCCGCAGCGCAAACTCACTCAAGGGGACGTGCGCGTCACCTATCTCGGACAGACCCATGAGCCATTTAGTTCCCGTAACATTCGCGCCAACCGCTTTCGCCTCATCCTGCGGCGCCTGTCCCCGGCCCAGGTGGAGCATGCCGTGGCGGAACTTCCCGCCGTCCGGGACTACGGCGTGCCCAATTACTTCGATGATCAGCGCTTCGGCTCCGTCGCCGGCGGCGGCCCGTTCCTGGCGCGGGCAATCATGCTCGGGCACTTCGAGGAGGCTCTCCGGCTCGCACTGACCGCGCACTATCCGCACGATCGCCGCCCGCAAAAGGTGGAAAAACAGACGCTGCGCTCCTACTGGGGCGACTGGGCCGCCTGCAAGGAGCGCTTGTCGCGCGGCCATGCCCGCAGCCTTGTCGAGTACCTCGTCCATCATCCGAACGACTTTCGCGGCGCGCTGGAACGGCTACGACCCGAGTTGCGCGGCCTTTATCTATCCGCCTATCAAAGTCACCTGTGGAATCGCGTTCTGGCCGCCTGGCTCGAGAGCTTCCTGCCCGCCGTCCAGCGTTTCGACGTGCAGCTGCTCCTGGGTCCGGCGCCGATGTTTCGCAGGCTCGAAACGGAAGAATTATCGGTCCTGCAAGAGAAGACCATTGCGCTGGCGTCCGCCAAGACGCACTTCGCCGCAGACGATCCTGTTCGCCCCTTCTTCGAGCGCGTCCTCGAGCAGGAAGGCGTGACGTTGACGGACTTTCGTCTGAAGGGAATACGGGAGATGTTTTTCTCGCGCGGCGAGCGCAGGGCCCACTGCCGGCCCGAGCATCTCACGTGGAGCAGCGACAGCGACGACCTGCACCCGGGCGCTTACAAGATCGCGTTGAGTTTCGAGTTACCGGCGGGCAGCTACGCAACCTTGATCGTCAAGAGAATAACCAAGGCGTGAATGCCGGGGCCATCAATCCTCGCGCTCGTGCGGTTGCTGCAGGTGCGAGTGGGAGGCGAGCAGTTTCCGGGCCCGGTCCACATCGTCCGGTCGCACCAGCACCGGGATTTGCAGAACCCCGGCGAGTCCCGCCTGCATCTCGTTGGCGGCCTCGGCGTGAATCCCTTCCGTGCGGAGCAGGTTTTTCACCATCTCCGCGTCTATCGGGGAGTTGGTGGTGTACACGGTCACCAGGTCGTCGTCGTTGGGTCGCATGGCGCGCCTCCTTTACTGTCATCCTACGGCTCGTTTCCTGGCCGGACACGACTGACGCCCGCTTTGCGATTGTCTTGCCTCCAATAGAATGAGCGCAACAGGGCTTCGAAATGAGCGGGACTGTCCCCTATTTCGACGCCCGAACCCCCGCCGCGCCGCCTTCGAAAAGCATCATGTCCAGCCTGGCTCCCACCAAACGTGATTATCCGACCAACACACTCCCCGGCGATCCCGGCCTCTTCCCCTGGTTCAGAAAAGTGCTCGTCTCGACGGTCGGGAGCAAGTTTATTCTCGCCCTGAGCGGTTGGGGCCTGACTGGCTTTGTCATCATCCACATGCTGGGCAACATCCAACTCTTCGCCGGGCAGGAGGCGGTCAACCGCTATGCCCAGTGGCTCAAGGACCTGGGGCCGCTTCTCTGGGTCGCCCGCATCGGCCTCCTCATTGTGTTTCTCTTCCATGTCATCTGGGCCGTGCGTCTCTCGCTCAAATCGAAAGCGGCGCGGCCGGTCGCTTACGTCTACAAGGACACCGTCCAGGCGAGCCTCGCCTCGCGCACGATGCTCCTCACCGGACTGGTCATCTTCGCTTTTCTGCTCTATCACCTCGCCCATTACACGTTCGGCTTCACCGGCAAGGCGGAAGCCGCTTTCCTGCCCGTGAAGTCGGGGCCGGCCGCCGCCCGCGCCGTTGGCTCGACGCAGACGGCCGCCGTCAAGTCAGTGAGCTACCTCGATCTGCGCGACGACCGGGGCCGGCATGACGTGTACAACATGGTGATCTTCGGCTTTGAGCAGCCGGTGGTCGCGGTTCTCTACATCCTGGCCCAGCTGGTTCTATTGATGCACCTGAGCCACGGCGTGCAGAGCACGTTCCAGTCGCTCGGCATTAACGGCCCGCGCTGGCAGACGACGATCCGGGCCTTTGGCTGGGCCGTCGCCTTGATCGTGACCCTCGGCAACATTGCCATCGTCGTCGGTGTGTGGGCCGGTTGGACGCCGCACACCCCGAACCTTTACGCGGCGTTTTAAGGCTCTCCGCGCATGAATGACAAACCCATGGAAACGAACGGCCTCCCGCCTGGCGAGGGTCGCATCAAGATCGAGTCGCGCGTTCCCGCCGGCCCCCTCGCGCAGAAGTGGACGCGCTTCAAGTCCGAGTGCAAGCTCGTTAACCCCGCCAATAAGCGCAAGTACACCGTCCTCGTCGTCGGTACCGGTCTGGCCGGCGGCTCGGCCGCGGCGACTCTCGCCGAGCTCGGCTACAACGTCCACGCCTTCTGTTTTCAGGACAGCCCGCGCCGCGCCCACAGCATTGCCGCTCAGGGCGGGATCAACGCCGCCAAGAACTACCAGAACGACGGTGACAGCGTCTGGCGCCTCTTCTACGACACCATCAAGGGGGGCGACTTCCGTTCGCGGGAAGCGAACGTCCACCGCCTGGCCGAGGTCAGCGTCAACATCATCGATCAGTGCGTCGCCCAGGGCGTCCCGTTCGCGCGCGAATACGGCGGCCTGCTCGACAACCGCTCCTTCGGCGGCGCCCAGGTTTCACGCACCTTCTATTGCCGCGGCCAGACGGGCCAGCAATTGCTGCTTGGCGCCTATCAGGCTCTCGCCCGCCAGATCGGCGCCGGCAAGGTGACCATGCACCCGCGCACCGAGATGCTCGACCTCGTCGTCGCCGACGGTCGGGCCGCCGGCATCGTCGTCCGCAACCTGGAGAGCGGCAAGATCGAGTCCTTCGCCGGCGACGCCGTCGTTCTCGCCACCGGCGGCTACTCGAATGTCTACTTTCTCTCGACCAACGCCGCCGGCTGCAACGTCACCGCCACCTACCGCGCCTACAAGCGCGGCGCCCTGTTCGCCAACCCCTGCTACACGCAGATCCATCCGACCTGCATCCCCGTCGCCGGTGAGCATCAGTCGAAGCTCACGTTGATGTCCGAATCGCTCCGCAACGACGGCCGGGTCTGGGCGCCGAAGAAGAAGGGGGACACCCGGCACCCCAACGACATCCCGGAGAGCGAGCGCGATTACTACCTGGAGCGGAAGTACCCGAGTTACGGCAACCTCGCCCCGCGCGACATCGCCAGCCGGGCCGCCAAGGAAGCGTGCGACGACGGCCGCGGCGTCGGTCCGGGTGGTCGAGGCGTCTACCTCGATTTCGCCGACGCCATCCGCCGCCTCGGCGAGCCGAAGATCCGCGAGAAATACGGCAATCTCTTCGACATGTACGAGCGCATCACCGCGGAGAACGGCTACAAGCAGCCGATGCGCATCTACCCGGCCCTCCACTACACGATGGGCGGCCTCTGGGTCGACTACAATCTGATGTCCAATATCCCCGGCCTCTTCGTCATCGGCGAGGCCAACTTTTCCGACCACGGCGCCAACCGCCTCGGCGCCAGCGCTCTGATGCAAGGCCTGGCGGACGGCTACTTCATCCTCCCTTACACGCTGGCGAACTTTTTCGGCTCGACGAAGCAAGTGAAGATCGGCACGGATGCGGGCGAGTTCAAGAAGGCCGAAGCGGAAATCCACGCCCTCACCAAGAAACTGCTCTCGATCAAGGGGAAGAAAACGGTCCTCGAACTGCACCGCGACCTGGGCAAGGTGATGTGGGAGCACTGCGGCATGGCTCGGACCCGGCAAAGCCTCGAGCACACCATCGCCCGCGTCAAGGAGCTGCGCGAGGAGTTTTGGCAAAACATCAACGTGCCCGGAAGCGACACCGACCTTAACCAGGCGCTTGAACGCGCCGGCCGGGTCGCCGATTACATGGAGTTCGGCGAGCTGTTGGCCCGGGACGCGCTCGCCCGGGAGGAGTCCTGCGGCGGCCACTTCCGCGAGGAATACAAGTACGACGACGGCGAAGCCAAACGCGACGACGAGCACTTCGCCCACGTCGCCTGCTGGGAACACGTCGGCGTCGACCGCGAGCCCCTGCGCCACACGGAGCCGCTCGTGTGGGAGGAAGTACACCCTACGGTGCGCAGCTACAAGTAAGTGAGTGGATGATACTCGTTTAGCCTCGGTTCGCAGAACCGGGCGGAAGCGGCGCCAAAGACAGACGCATGGCGCCACGCGGGAGCCAAACCGGAGTCCAACGAGCGATGAACCTGACCCTCAACATCTGGCGCCAGAAGAACGCGAGCGATCCGGGTCGCATGGAAACCTATCAGGCCAAGGATGTCAGCCCGGACATGTCCTTCCTCGAGATGCTCGACGTCGTCAACGAAGGCCTCGTTCACGAGGGCAAGGAGCCAATCGCTTTCGACCATGATTGCCGCGAGGGCATCTGCGGCGCTTGTTCAATGATGATCAACGGCATGGCGCACGGGCCGGAGCGCGGCGCGACCACGTGCCAGCTGCATATGCGGAAGTTCCACGACGGCGAGACGATCACCATCGAGCCCTGGCGTGCCGCGGCGTTTCCGGTACTTCGCGATCTCGTGGTCGACCGCTCCGCCTTCGATCGCATCATCTCCGCGGGCGGCTACGTCTCCGTCAATACTGGCGGGACACCCGACGGCAATACCTTGCCGATTCCGAAAGAGAAGCAGGAAGTCGCGATGGACGCCGCCCAGTGCATCGGCTGCGGCGCTTGCGTCGCGGCCTGCAAGAACGCCAGCGCGATGCTGTTCGTCGCTGCCAAGGTCGGGCATCTCGGCAAGCTGCCGCAGGGACAGCCGGAGCGCTATCAACGCGTCCTGCGGATGGTAGACCAGCACGACCGCGAAGGCTTCGGCCATTGCACCAATCAATACGAGTGCGAGGCCGCGTGTCCCAAGGAGATCAGCGTCGCCTTCATCGCGCAGCTCAACCGCGATTACTTTAAAGCGGCCCTGAGGGGGGACCGGCAGCTGGTCAACGGCGGAGCTTGATTGGGTGCAACTCGCTTCCACCCCGTACAACCGCGCTGCTCTTCGTTTCTTTCTCTCCATTTATCCCAGTTTTCCTTTGCCAGCCCAGCGCGCGGGCCGTTAGACTTATTCCACCCAGCTTCGCCCTAAGGAATATCCCTGTCCGCGGCCCCTGGCCTTGCCTGGAGTCGCCGCGCCCTGTGAGCCACTCACCATGCCCTCCCCCGTGCGCTCCAAGCCTGAGGCCCGCGCCCCAGCTCCTGCGCGGCCGCAACGCGGCCTGCCGCCCGTGCGTATCCGCTATTACCGGCAGATGAAGAAGAGCCGGGTGTACAACTTCGTTGTCTCCTGGGACTCCGAGTTTCAGTATCGCGGGCCGGAGCAGAATGTGAGCGTGCGGCTCCTGGCCGGCGGCGCTCAGGTTGTGCCGGCGGAGGTCCAGCTCGATCCGAACGATCCCAAGGACCAGGCTCTCTTTCATGTCACGCCGCTGGCCAAAGGCTGGATGCGCGGCGAAAAGGTGGAAGTGGCGGTCAACGGCAAGAAGGTGCAGGAGATTCAACTGTTTTCGAAGGCCGTCAGCCATCGCTCGACCTGGCTGTTTTTCTTCCTGATGTTTGTCGGTCCCTGGTTCGTGGCGAGCGCGATCCAGAAGGATCACCTGAATCGGAACGTGATGGTCGATGTGCACACGGCGATCGAGAAGAGCGTGCCGGACACCCCCGCGTTCATCAAGGAGAACGTGCCGGCCGTGGACACGGCCCTGTCCCGTTTTTGGGTTCTCCTGGCTGTGTGCGCGGAACAGCTGCACTTCCTCGCGTGGGACTATCCCTTGCCCTTTTATACAGGCCTGGCGTTTTTCATTCTGATGCTGCTCTCGGCGTTCGTGAATCGGGATAAACGACGCACCCTCGTGGGCAAGCCGCTCTTTCTGCCGCGGCCGCCGACGGACGACGAAGGCGCTGAGGACGAGTAGATAACCGCCGACCGGACGTCGACGATGTCAACGTCCAGGATCCGGCTCCAGTAGCGCGACGCTAGGCGAGGGGTTCGCGTCCCCTCGTTCACGCGGCGGGCTGGTACCGCCGAATCGCGCGACCCGATTGGATTAGTTGAGCAGGCCGCTGACGATGTACCAGAGGAGGAAAAGGACGAGCAGGCCGCCGGCAATGCAAACGGAAGGGAACCAGAGGGTCTGCCAGTCGGCGGCATTTGTCATGCGTCGTTCCGCCGACTTTTCCTTCTCCGAGCGTGCCTTGTCTTTTTCCTCGATCCTCTTCATCAGGCTGCGGAAGCGGGCGCCCTGGGCGTCGGCGGCTTGCTTGGAGACGCGACTGAGCGCTGAGCCCTGGAACTCCATATAGGTCGCCAAGGCGCGATAGCCTTCATTGCGCTGGTGGCTGGCCCGCGCGGTGGGCTTGAGCGAACCGTCGTCGAGCATTTGCTTGACCTGGGCGGTGCTCAGCTTCGAGACGGTGGAGCTGCCGTCCGCGTGGGACATCCGGACGTACCAGACGTCGGGCTTGACGTCGATGGTTCCTTCCATGCTCTGCGCCGCTTCCTTGCCCAGCCCCGTGCGCCGCTTCACGACCGTCTTGCCTGCGCTGAGCTGCAGCTTTTCGCCCGCCAGGTTGAGGCTCTCCAGGTCGCGGATCAGCTCCCCGCACGTCTGGTAGCGGTACTTGGGCAGCTTGGCCGTCATCTTGGCGATGACGAGGTCAAGCCGCTCGGGCACTTCCGGGTTGCCGGATCGGGCGGGTGGAAAGGTGCCCTGCTCCTTGGCCTGGATGACCTCGACAATCGTTTTGCCCACGAACGGGGGATTGCCGGTGATCATGCAGTAAAGCATGCAGCCGAGCGCATAGATATCGCAGCGGCCGTCGGTGTCCTTAGCGTTTCGCGCCTGCTCCAGAGGCATGTACCATGGGGTGCCGACCGCGTGACCGGTCTGGGTCAGGTGCATGTCTTCGTCGGCGGTCTTCACCATGCCGAAGTCCGCGACCTTGATGACGCCCTTCCTGGTGATGAGGACGTTGTCCGGCTTGATGTCGCGGTGCACCAGGCCTTCCTGGTGCGCGTATTCCAGGGCCCGGGCGACGGCGAGCGTGATGTGGATGGCGTCGGGCAGGTCGAGGCGACCGACGCGGTTGAGCAATTTTTGCAGACTCTCGCCGTCCACGTACTCCATCGCGACATAGGGCCGTCCGTCGACCTGGTCGACGGCGAGGCCCTGCACGATATTGGGATGGTCGAGCCGCCCCATGACCCGCCCTTCACGATTGAGCCGGTCGACGAGCTTGGGATTGTTGGCGACGTGGTCGAAGAGGATTTTGAGCGCAACCTCGCGGTTGAAGGAGATCTGCCGCGCCTTGTAGACAGCGCCCATGGCCCCTTCACCGAGCTTCTTGAGCAGCTCAAAATCGCCGAACACCGTCAACTCCGGCTCCTGCCGCGGCGCAACGATGGCCGTGTCCTCCTCGTGAAGCGTATGTTCTTTGCCGTCAGCGGGCGCTCCCTCCGGGGCGACAATGCGCGTCGAGCCGAGCTGGCGCCATTCGGCCTCCGCTTCGAGATCCTCGCGCACCGTTTCCTCGGCGTCGGGAGACGCGTTCGGCTTGGGCGCCGGGCGCTTTTCCATGTTCTCCTCGGCGGAGGCGTTTCGGGCGAGAGGGGGAGCCGAGCGTTCGGGCCTCGAGCGCGGCCCCATGTTCGTCAACGCCATTGCTTGCCTTTTCCTGTGCGCGAAGCCGGAGATGCTGTTCCACCATGAACTTCCGACTCGGCCCCGGCGGCTCTCCACCGCGCAAGCCTGTTCCAGTTTTAACGATTATAGCACAATCCTGCCAAAGGAGGATCGAATTGACCGAAGATAAAGCGGTCACGGCCTTTCTTTCCGGACAGCGATCCCGCCTGGACGTTCGTTCTGTTGAACGGGACACGTGGGCGTGGCGAGGCGTCAACCTGAGCCACGCCGACCTGGGCCGTCTTGTTCGTTCGCGGCGCCGCGGTAGGATACGCCTTGGACGTGGCGTCCGTTTTCTTCATCCGAGCCAAAGGAGGCCCCGTGCGACGCTTCCGTTGTTACCTGAGCGCCTTCCTTATCTTCAGCCTCCTCACGCCGCGCTCCGGGGCCGGCGACGCCGACAAGGATCGGCCGCGCCTCGTCGTTTTGCTTGTCTTCGATCAGATGCGCGGCGATTACCCGCAGCGCTGGCAGGCGCAGTTCGGGGACAAAGGCTTCAAACGCCTCGCCAAGGAAGGCGCCTGGTTCACCAACTGCCATTATCCCTACGCCTACACCGTCACGGCCGCGGGCCACGCCTCGCTCGTCACCGGCTGCTCGCCCAACAAGCATGGAATCATTGGCAACGAATGGTATGACCGGGAGACGAAGGGCATCGTCACTGCGATCGGCAATGAGAAATACCGCCAATTGCCCGAGCCGGATGTCGACCTCCCCAAGGACGTCAAGACGCTGGGCGTGGCGCCGGACAAGCGTTTGCAGCCCAGCGTGGCCGACGCGCTGCGCGAGGCGACCAAGGGCAAGTCGAAGATCGTCTCCCTCTCGATCAAGCCGCGCTCGGCGTCTTTGATGGCGGCGTTGCTCGCGGATCTCGTTTACTGGTTCAGCGAGTGGACGGGGGGCTTTTGCACTTCGAGCTTCTATCGCGAGGCGCCACACGACTGGGTCGAGCGCTTCAACGCCAAGAAGCCGGCCGACCACTGGTTCGAGAAGGAATGGGACCGCTTCCGCCCGAGCCTCGATTACAGCAAGCTCGCCGGGCCCGACGACGCCAAGGGGGAGGAGAGCAAGGCGCTCGGACTGGGCCGCACGTTCCCGCATCCGCTCACCGGCAGCAAGAAGATGATCAACGCTTCCTACTACAACGCCATCGAAGCGACGCCGATGGGAAACGAGCTGCTCTATCGCTTCGCGCTGGAAGCCATCGAGAGAGAGAAGCTCGGCAAGCACGAGGCGCCCGATCTGCTCATGGTCAGCTTCTCCTCCAACGACCTGTGCGGCCATCTCTACGGACCGGATTCGCAGGAAGTGTTCGACATGACCCTGCGGACGGACGCCCTGATCGGCGATTTTCTCGAGCACCTGGACAGGGCGGTCGGCAAGGGGCGCTACGCGGTCGTCGTCAGCGCCGACCACGGCATTTGCCCGCTTCCCGAAGTCGCAAGGAAACGAGGCAAGGAGGCGGACCGCCTCACCAACAAGGCGCTGGGCCTCAAAACCGAGGCCTTCCTGCAGAAGACGTTCGGGCCGAGCGAGCGTTACTTCGTCGAAGCGTTCTATTCCCCGTGGGTCTATCTCGACCGCCGCACGCTGGCGGAGCTAAAAATCGCCCCTGCGGACGCCGAGCGCAAGCTGGCCGACTTCCTCGCCAAGGAGCGCGGCATGGAGGCGGCTTTCACGCGCACGGAGCTGATGAAGGGCATGCCGAAGGACAAGATCGGCGCCATGGTCTGGCGCTCCTATTATCCGGACCGGTCCGGCGACGTCGTCTTCGTCACCAAGCCGTATTTCTTCGTCAGCTCTTATGAGGCCGGCACGACGCACGGCTCCCCGTGGGACTACGACACGCACGTGCCGCTGTTCGCCTTCGGTCCGGGAATCAGGACCGGCCGTTTCGACGAGGCGGTGACTCCCCAAGCGGCCGCCGCGATCCTGAGCCACTTCCTGGGGGTGTCCCGGCCGAGCGGGGCGGAGGCGGAGTTGCCCAAGGCATTGAGGGGGAAATAGATACAGCGCTGATATGATCGGCCTGGACGCGATGGTCAAGCACTTCAAGTAGCAGGCGCCCTCCGGGCGCCGTCCGCGAGCGCACCACCCGCAACAGCGTGCGCCTTTCCCACGTCATCCCGAATCTGGGCCACAAGGTCGCGCACGTTGCCGAACGGCCGCGTATTGCGAATCTTCTCCAGGAAATCGACCGCCAGCGAATGGCCGTACAGATTCCCCTGAAAGCCGATGAGGTGGACCTCGAGCTTGTGCCCCTGCTCGCCGAAGGTCGGGTTGGGCCCGATGTTGGCGGCGCCGGGCCAGGGCTTGCCGCCATGGTGGGCCAGGACGGCGTAGACGCCATCGCCCGGAATCAGCGTTTTCACGTCGCGCAGGTTCGCGGTCGGGAAACCGAGCGTGCGGCCGCGCTGCTGCTCGCGGACGACCTTGCCTTCGAGACGATAGGGGCGGCCCAGAAGCAGAGCGGCATCGGCGACGTCGCCGGCGAGGAGGTCCTCCCGGACGACGCTGCTGGAAACCAGACGGTCGCGAACCGTGTGAGCGGGGAAGAGCGTCACATCGATTCCCGCCTCCCGGCCGCGCCGCGTGAGCGTTTCCCCGTCTCCCTGGCGGCCGCGGCCAAAGCGGAAGTTCCAGCCCTCCACCAGCGCCGCCGCGCCGAGGCCCTCGACGATGACGCGACGGAAAAAGTCATCGGCGCTCAGACGCAAGAACTCGGAAGACGTGCGCAGGAGGACGACGTGATCGACGCCGAGCGCCTGGATCAATTCGGCGCGATAGGGCAGGGTCGTCAAGAGCGGCTGAAAACTCTCGGGCCGCAGGATTTCCAGCGGATGCGGATCGAACGTGACGGCGACCGCGGGAACGCCGCGCGCCTTGGCCTGGCGCATCGTCTCGCCGAGGAGCGCCTGGTGGCCGCGATGGACGCCGTCGAAGTTGCCGATGGAGACGACGCCGCCGCGGCATGCGAGACGGGAAGCGGAAGCGTCCAAGGACAAAGGGAAGACGGCCATGAAAAGGCGTCGAGCTAAGCACTGGTAAGAAGCACGCTAACGGTTCCCGGCCACGTAGTGTTGCAGGATAGCGGACGTCACTTCTGAAACGCTCACCGGCCGGGACTGCGAACGGGTCGCTTCATCGGCAAGTTGTTCAAGCTTTTCCCAGGTATCTACGGGAAGCTCCATAGATTTGACAACTTTGGTTTTCTGCACAGCGTTCAGGAATCCGGCGAGCGTGTGGGCTAGGTGTCCCCAGCCGAGCGGGCCATGCGGATTGGCGATGGGCATGGCTGTCACGCGGCTCGCTCGCAACGCCCTCTTGATCTCGTCCTCGGACAACATGGCTTACTCCTCCGCGTAGGTGGTAATTCCATAATACCGCCCGTCGAGGACCACACCAATCTCGCCTTGGCTTGTCGCTCGTCCCATCCGACTCAACTGACGATTCCGATTGACGCGACCTGTCTCAGCCGGCGGGCTCGCCGTCCAGCACCGGGCCGGAGCCTTCCTTGAGTCCCTTGAACAGCCGACGCTGCGTGTTGTGGCTATAGGGCGTCCAGGCGCTCGTGCCCTGGTCCTCGCGGATGTCGCGTAGGCAGCTATGGACCTTGGCATCGAAGTTGTCGAGCTGCGTCAGGGCGACGGCTTCCGGCGTCATCGGCAGGCGCGGGCTGCCGAACTCGTAGCTGCCGTGGTGGCTCAGGATCAGGTGCTTGAGACGCAGCAGCGTTTCCAGCGGGAACGGTTCGCCGGTGAGGTCGGGGACCTTGGCCGCCTTTTCGTTGAGCATCTCCAGACCGATGGCGATGTGGCCGATGAGCTGGCCTTCGTCGGAATAGCCGAAGACGCGCTCGAAGCTCAGTTCGCGGACCTTGCCGATGTCGTGCAGGAAGACGCCCATCAAGAGAAGGTCGCGGTTCAGCTCGGGATAGAGCGGGGCGAGGCGGTCCGCCCCTTCGAGGAGCGTGACGACGTGCTCGAGGAGGCCGCCGATGTAGGCATGGTGATTGCGAATGCCGGCCGGAGCTTTGGAAAAGGCGTCGAGAAACTGCTCGTCCATCAAGAAACATTCGACCAGGCCGCGCAGGTGGGGATTGTCGACCCGGAGGAGCGTGGTCTTGAGGCGTTCCAGCAGCTTGTTGATGTCGTGTTCGGTGCGGGGGAGGAAGTCGCCCAAGGGGACGCGGGCGGGGTCGACGCGCTCGAAGGCGTTGAAGATGACCTGGAGGGAGCCCTGGAAGAGCTGCACCTTGCCCTTGACGCGGAGGAAGTCCCCTTCCTCGAAGCTGCGGAACTGCTGCTCGGAGGCGTTCCAGAGGCGGGCGTTGATCAGGCCGGTGCGGTCGCGCAGGTCGACCTGGAGGAAGAGATTGCCCTGGCGGTTGGCGCGGAGCTGCTTGTCCGTGACCAGGTAGATTTCGTCGATGGATTCGCCATCAGCCAATTGTTGAACGGTCTTGCGTGACATTCCTCTTTTGTATCACACACGCGCCATGACGGCAGGGGATCAGGCGAAAACGGTTGCGGGCGACCCACAAATAGAGGCGCTGGCCCAGGGGCAGAACGCCCGGCAGATAGAGGAAAGGGGCAAGCGGCCAGAGGAGCGGCAGCCGCCAGGCGAGGGAGCGGATGGCGTCGAAGCCGTGCAGGGTGGCGCCGCCGTTGGGCGGGAGGACATGCATCTGATCGAAGAGTTGCTCCGGCGGGACCTCGAGGCGGCTGAGGGTGGGATGGTCTTGGCGCATGTCAACGTAATCGAGGGCGGCGAGCCAGTCGAGCTTCTTGAGCAGCGCGACGGACTTGAGGCAAAAGGGGCAGGCGCCGTCGTAGAGGACGAGGGTTGAATCAGCGGTAGGCGGCGTATGCACCAGGCGACCCCGTTCATGGCAAAAAAATGTGGGGCAAAAACATGATTGCGACAGCCTAGCCCTTGTCAGGGCGAGTCTTGTCCAAGGCTCTTTGCCTCATTTTCCGCCCTCCATCTTTCTGCCATTGGGAGAACCGATACTTTCTCGCCGGGACAACAGCCGCTTCCTTGCCCATCTTTCCCAGTCCTGCGCGATCTGCGCCTATTTCCGAGAAAACTAGGCTTGCGCCGTTCGCCTGCCGATGAAGGATAGTGGCCGAGAGTTGTCCTTCGCTTGTATTTCTTGGCTATGTGAGTATAGTCGGCGTAGCTTGCGTGCTTTCGCGCCCGACAGGATGTCCGGGCGTCGGGCCAGCGCCTCGACAAGCCAAGCAGGGATGCCGCATGAATCTTCTCCTCCCGCCGCTGCCCAGCCCGCCCGTCGACGCCGAGCGCCTCGACTATGCGCGCGAGATCCTGCGCGTGGAGGCGGCCGCGCTCAAGCAAGTGGCGGAGCGCCTCGATCAATCCTTCCTCGACGCTGTCGATCTCCTCTACCGTTGTCCGGGCCGCGTCTGCGTCACCGGCGCCGGCAAATCCGCCGACGTGGGCCAGAAGATCGCCGGGACGCTCAACTCGACGGGGACGCGCGCCTACATGCTCGACGCCACCCGCGCCGTGCACGGCGATCTCGGCATGGTGCACCATCAGGACGTCGTCCTCGCCCTTTCCCATAGCGGCGAAACCGAGGAAGTCGTCCGCCTGTTACCGTCCCTGCGTCAGATGGCGCTCGGCCTCGTCGCCGTCACCAGCAATCGCCACAGCACCCTGGCCCAGAAGGCGGACGTCGCTCTCGTTCTCGGACCGCTCGAGGAAGCCTGCCCGCTCGGGCTGGCGCCGAGCACGAGCACCACGGCGATGATCGCCGTCGGCGACGCCCTCGCCTTCGTCCTCCTGCGGATGCGCGACTTCACGCACGAAGACTTCGCGCGTTTCCATCCCGCGGGGAGCCTGGGCCGCAAGCTCCTCAAGGTCGAAGCGGTGATGCGGCAGGGGGACGAGCTGCGGCTGGCGCGGCAGGATCGCTCGGTGCGCGAGGTGTTCGGCGTGAGCAAACGCGTGGGGCGGCGCACCGGCGCCGTCATGCTGCTCGACGATGAGGATCGGCTCGCCGGGCTGTTCACCGACAGCGATCTGGCCCGCCTCTTCGAGCAGCGCCGCGACGCCAACATCGACCGGCCGATCCACGAGGTGATGACGCCGCGACCGATCACCGTGGCGCGCGGCACGCGGGTGATCGACGCCGTGGAGGTCATGCGCCGCCGCAAGATCAGCGAGCTGCCGGTGATCGACGAGGAGGGGCGGCCGATCGGCCTTCTGGATATCACGGACCTGATCGGGTTGATCCCGCGCGAGGAAGCGGAACAGGTGATGCGCGTGGCGTGATTGCTCAGGGCGCCGCGACCGGGGTGTGAGGGCTGGTGTGAGCGGGTCTTGAGACGAATCGGTCTTGAGACCATCGGAGCGAGGCCGGCACGAGCGAAATATGGACATCGAGGAGCGTTGCCGTCGGATTCGGTTTCTGTTGCTCGACGTGGATGGTGTCCTGACCGATGGCGGGATCACTTATGCCGATGATGGGACGGAGATCAAGACCTTCAACGTGCGCGACGGCCTGGCGCTCAAGCTCTGGCTGCAAGCGGACAAGCAGGCGGGGATCTTGAGCGGGCGGACATCAGAGATCGTGAAGCGGCGAGCGGCGGAGTTGAAACTCACGGCTCTGATTCAGGGAGCGGATGACAAGCGACCGGCGTTCGAGGCGCTGTTGCGAGAGCACAACCTGGAGGCGAGCGAAGTTTGCTACGTGGGAGACGACTTGCCCGACGTCCCCCTGATCCGCCGCGCGGGTTTGGGCGTGAGCGTGGCGGACGGCTGTGAAGAGGCGAGGCAAGCGGCCCAGTACGTGACGCGGCAACCGGGAGGCCGAGGCGCAGTGCGTGAGTTGGTGCAGTTGCTGCTTGAAACGCAGGGACTGTGGCAGGTCATGCTCGAGAGGCTGGGCTTTTAACGCGTACCCTACAGGTACCAAGGAACAGAGCCGTGTGGACACCCAAGCGCGTCCTGATCCTCCTCGGAACGCTGCCCCTATTCGTCCTGGGGTTCGTCATTTACGTCTACTTCCTTGGCAACATCGACGGCTTGCCGCCCCTGCCCGCTGACTACGAGCCCGGCAAGGAGGTCGAATTGCTTCCGATTTCGGACGAGGGAGTCGGCACTCCGTGGACCATCCCGGAGAAACTTGCCCTCGCCTTCGGCGCCGACTGTCCCGAGCTGCGCCGCGAAGTAAAGCTCAATCTCAATTCCAAGGGGTTCGTCCTGTCCGCTCAGGAGATGGAGATCGTCGCCGATGGCCGCGTCAAGCTCTGGCCCTTCAGCGCCGCCATTTTCCCCAAGAACCGGGTCGACACGAAGTCGCCGGAAATCAACACCGTTCAGAGCGATGTCGCCTTTCTCACGCTGGACAAACCCGTCACGAGCCTGACCGAGTTGAACAACCGCAAAATCGTGGGTGTCGAGCTGAAGAGCGAAAAAGAGATCGTCCTGATCAACAACCGCTCCACGCCGGAGAAGCACGACGATCTGGTCGTCGTCATCACGCAGGACTCTCTCTTCTACGACGAGATCCGCCACCTCGTCTGGTCCGATGGCTACGTCAAGCTGCAAGACAATCAGTCGCAGCCGCATCCGACGCTGATCACCGCCAAGGGCCTGGAGATGCAGCTGGCCAAGGAGGCGACTCCTGCCGCGCGGCGCCCGGCCAAGAAAGGCGAGAATGTGCAGGGCGTCGAGACGTTGCTGCTGAAGGCGACCGTCGAGATGCACTTCTACGTGGAAAACAACTCAGGTTTCCTCGGCGCGGACGACGGCAAGAACAGTCGCGCTGCGGCCGAAAAGAAGGCCGTCGTCGTGGCGGACAAAAAAACGGCGCCGGTGAAGAAGGACGAGCGTTCCCACCTGGTGATCAAGACGCCGGGAAAGTTCCATTACGACCTGACCAAGGAGCTGGCGTCGTTCGACAGTCCGGATCCTGCCGTCGGAGCGCAGGAGGTCACGGTCTGGCGCGAGCACAAGAGCCCGGAGGGGATCAAGATCGACCAGATGAGCTGCCAGCACCTGGAGCTGCAATTCCGCCGCAAGCCGCGCGATCCAGCCGCGCCGCGCGCCACGGGGGGAGACAAGGAAATCGAGACCGCGCTGGCCACGGCCCGGCCCGGCGCCACGGTCGCTCTTGCGATGGACTCCGAGCAGCTCGCCGCCTGGGGCGCCGAGCTGCACTACCGCTGTCCGACGGCCACCACCGGACCACAGACGACGCTGAAAGGCGCTCCGATGAACGCCGTGAAAGAGGGGCACAAGATCCAGTGTCAGGAGCTGCACCTGATCGGCGCCGACAAGAAGGGGATGGGGCAGCAGGCCTTTGCCAAGGGGCCGGGGCAACTCGATCTATACGACAAGAACAATGCGAAGAAGGAATATCCCTTCCACGCGTTCTGGAAAGACAGCCTCATTTTCGTCAAGGACCGGGACGGCGAGAAGGTCTTCGACCTCATCACTCTCACGGGGGACGCCGTTTTCCTCGATGAAGAGCACAAGCAGGAGCTGCAGGGGCAGCGCTTGCAGGTCTGGCTCGATTCAGCGGCGAAGACCGTGGCCGCAGCGGACGCGCCCAAGGAGCTGGGCCGGCAAAGACCGCACAAGATCGACGCCTTCGAGCGCGTCGCCATGCGCTCGCCGGAGATGATCATCGATCGCTGCCATCACCTGATCGTGCGCTTCCAGAACCAGGACACGCTGGACGCCCGACTTCCGGAAGCGCTGCCCGCGGCCCTTCCGCCTGCGGCGCCTTCACCCGAGACGCCTTCGGTGACGCCGCCACCGCCGCTCGGCGCCCCCAAGGACGGGAAAGCCGCCCTGGCGCCGCCCACGACCGAGACTCCGCCAGGCGCCATCAACCCGAAGAACCGAAACCCGATGCACCTCGAGGCCAACGAGATCGTCGCCTACGTGGCCAACAAGGGGGTGAAGAAGGAGTTGCTCGAGGTCGTCTGCGAAGGCGTCGTCCACGTCAAGCAGAACGGCGAAACACCCAAAGATAAGGGCGTGGAGATCACCGGCGAGATGCTCAACCTCATCCGCCATGCCGAAGGGGACGTCCTTTACGTCTTCGGCGATTTGCGCAAGGCGGGCTACCTTCAGCTCGGCGAGCTGATCCTGCAAGGTCCGAAGGTCACGATCAACCAGCGCACCAACATGGCCGAGGTCGAAGGCCCCGGCTTGATGGAGATGCCGAGCAACAAGACGCTCGACGGCGGCAAGTCCAGCAAACCCGATACGAGACTCACCATCCACTGGAACCGGGACATGATCTTCAACGGCAAGGACGCCGACTTCAACGGCGGCGTCCAGGCCTATCAGGACAACGGCGCGTTGAAGTGCGACACGCTCCAGGTTACTCTCGACCGCACCGTTTCCCTCAAGGAAGGCCAGAAGAGCGGGCAGCAGGCGACTGTCGAGAAGCTCGTCTGCCATCGCAAGGTCTGGGCGCAGGACGAAACCCGCGACCCGGCCGGCAAGCTCGGGCAGTACAACCGGCTCATCGCCGCCGAGCTGGCCGTCGACAACATCGGCGGGCCGAGCATCGCCCACGGCCCGGGCGGCCGCGTCATCCACCTCGGTCTCGGCACGCTGGACGACCAGGCCGCCCCGGCGAAGAAGGGCGCGGCGCCCCCCGCGAAGGCCAAGGATCTGGTCATGAAGCGAACCATCGTCGATTTCGAAGGCCGCATGTTCTCCAACCACAAGGCCGAGGCGCGTAACGCGAAGTTCTATGACAACGTCGAGGTCCACCATGACGTGACGGACAATCCGGACGCCAAGGTGAACCCGGCCCGTCCCGGCCCAGGCGGCTTCCACATGCGCGCCGACACGCTGAGCGTCTACACGCGGACCGAGGGAGGCAAGTCGAGCCAGGAGATGGAGGCGAAGGGCAAGGTCGACTTCAACACCGATGAATTCTACGGCCGGGCCACGACCGTGAAGTACAACCAGGCCGAGGAAGTGATCATCTTCGAAGGAGCGCCCGGCCTGCCCGCCGCGCTCTACAAGCAACGCGGACCGGGCATCGAGCCGCAGGAGATCAAGGGAAACAAGATTCGGTACAACCGCAAGACGGGGGAGTTCCAGCTCGAAGGGGGCAAGATTCTGCGCTGGTCGAAGCGGGAGGCGCCGAGGGGGGAGCGAGAGCTATGCGCGGCGGGCGCAGTCATTCTCCCTTGCACGGCTGCACCCGTATGGCAAGGATCAGGCGTTCGCCTTTCTTGGTTTCGTAGCGCGTGACGATCGGCAGGAACTTGCCGCACACGGTGCTGTAGACGATTTCCCCCTGGTCGGGAGCCGTGACGGCAAGGCCCACCTTGTTGCCGTCGTCGGCGCCATGCTTCACAACGACCAGCGCTTTCTTCATGTCGACGAGGTTGAAGGTCACCTTTTCGTTGGGCGGCACGGATTTGTCGGTCATGTTTTTGAGTTCGAAGCTTTTGAGGCTGGGGTTGAGCTTCTGAATCTCCGCCGCAATGTGCTTGAGGCGCTTGTCGATCGGCCCGTCGTTCTCGGTGGCGAGGATGACGACGACCGTGATTTTGACGTTGGGCAGCTTCGGACCGCAGGCGTGGACCGGGACAAGAGCCAGGGCGATGACAAGAGCGCTGCCCAGAAGACGTGAGGCCATTGATTCCCTTTCACTCGGAGGAGCGCTTGGCCCAGATAGTGGGGCTGCGGGCGCCGATGCGCACTTGCGGGGCCATGCCGTCTGCAGCGGGCTGCATGCTGCGGATATCGACCTCCTCGGGCGTCACCAATTCCAGGGCGCCTTGCACCGGCAGCGTGCCGACCACCAACGTGGCGATGTCCCGGCCGTCCACCTGCAAGATCGCCACTTCTTCCGCTCTGGCCACCGGGAGAATCTCCTCTTCGACGTACGGCGTGGGCGCGAGCAAGACGATGTCAGGCAGGGCGCCGCTGAGCGTGCCGCCGGTGTTCGGCGAGCCGCGCAGCACGAAACCCCCGAGAAGGACGCCTACGATCAGGGCCGCGGCGACGCCAATTCGCCGCAAGGGGACGCGCGACCACGTTCTTGCCGCCGCCGCTTCCTTGCGCGCCTCAACGTGAAGGTTGCGCCAAACCGAGGCCTCCGGCTCCGGCGGCGCGGTGGCGCTCCACGCCTGACGCAGGCCCCGGTAGTCGCGCGCCAGCCGCCGCGCCTCGGCGTCGGTCTCGAGCCAGCGCTCGATGCGGCGCCGCAGGTCGTCGAGGCCGTCGCGGCCTTCGAACTCGCCGTCGAGGTAGGCGGCGAGTAGCTGCGGATCGGGTCTCCCGTCGTCGGGCTTCATTGGTTTCGCGTCCAGGGCTCCAGATAGCTGCGCAGCTTCTGGCGGGCGTAGTAAAGCCGGCTCATCACCGTGCCGATAGAGATGCCGAGCACGTCGGCCACCTCTCGATAGCTCAGGTCCGCCTCCGCGTGCAAGACGAAGGTGTGCCGCTGGGCCGCGGGCAGATGGTCCAGCGCCTGCGTCAGCTTGCGGCGCAAATCTTGGCGCTCCAGCTCGCGGCTCGACTCCGCCGCCACCGCCGGCTCCATCTCCTCGCGCAACCCGCTGGCGAGGGCGTGCAGGCTCAGTGCCTCGCGCCGGCCGCGCTGCCGTCCCAGGTCCATCGCGGCGTTGCTGACGACGCGCAGGAGCCAGGTCTTGAACGAGCTGCGTCCTTGAAAGCCGGGGAGATGCGTCAGCGCCTTGACGAAGGCCTCCTGCACGGCGTCCAGGGCGTCGGCTTCATTGCCAAGAAGACGGTACGCGACCCGATAGGCGACGCTGCGATAGCGGCGAAACAACTCTTCGAGGGCTTGCGAGCAACCCGCGGCCGCCTGACGCAACAATTGCTCGTCGCCGGCGACCAGTAAGCAGCTTCCCGTTGCCATGCTCAGCGTTCCTCTCATAGACGTTTGCGGCGAGCGGGCTATTTCATATTAGCCGAGCGCGATAGACTTTCGCCTCCAAAAAAACAGATCCGGGCGCCTTTTGCAGGGGCCGGGCGCAACAATCCGGTATTCGCCGGCGAGTCCGCCGCTGCGCTCCGAAGAATCCGCTGGCCAGAAACGCGGCTTCATGGGACAATTACGGTGTCCCGCCTTTGGTTCCGGCTCTTTTCCGCGGCAATCCAGGATGCGCCATGCCCGCGTGTTTTGATTTTCAGCGTTCCTTCAGCCGTCGCCGCCTGCTCCAGGCCGGCGCCCTCGGTTTCGCCGGCCTCGCGCTGCCGTCATTGCTGCGGGCCGAGGCCACGCCCGGCCACCGGCCACGCGCCCGCTCCATCATCTACCTGAACCAGTTCGGCGGGCCGAGCCATATTGACACCTTCGACATGAAGCCGGACGCGGCGGACGGCATCCGCGGCGAATTCCGGCCAATCGCCAGCGACGTTCCCGGCATCCGCGTCTGCGAGCATCTGCCCCGCATGGCCCGCGTCATGCGTCACGCCTGCGTCCTCCGCTCCGTTCATCACCGGATGCGCAATCACAACTCGGCGAGCTACTACAGCCTCACCGGCGTCGCCCCGCCGCTCGACGACATCCGCCTGCGCGACACCCTCGACCTCTACCCCGCCTTCGGCTCGACCGTCGCCCGCCTCCGTCCCGCCGAAGGGAACATGCCGAGCTTCGTCGCCTATCCGCATCAACTGCGCGACGGCAGCGTCACCCCCGGCCAGCACGCCAGCTTCCTCGGCAAGAACTACGATCCCCTCTTCTTCCGCGACGACCCGAACAGCCCCGGCTTCCGTCTCCCCGAGTTGACGCTCCCCGGCACGCTTAGCCTCGGTCGGCTCGACGAGCGCCGCTCGCTGCTGCGCCGCCTCGATGCCGAAGCCGACGCCCTCGAAACCTCCGCCACCGCCCGCGGCATCGATACCTTCTATCAGCGTGCCTTCGGTATGCTCGCCTCCGAACGTCTCCGCCGCGCCTTCAACCTCAGCGAAGAATCCGAGCGCGTCCGCGACCGGTATGGCCGGACGACCTACGGTCAATCGTGTCTTCTCGCCCGGCGCCTGGTCGAGGCGGGCGTGCGTTTCGTCACCGTCTATCACGCCCAGTCGATCGGCAACGCCGCCCGCGAGGGCTGGGACACCCACGGCGACAACTTCAACGGCCTCAAGAACCGCCTCTTGCCCCACACCGACCGCGTTGTCCCCACCTTGATCGAGGACCTCGCCGAGCGCGGCTTGCTCGAGGAGACGCTCGTCGTCTGGATGGGCGAATTCGGCCGCTCGCCGCGCATCGCCAACACGGCCCAGTTCGGCGCCAACGGCCGCGACCACTGGCCCAACTGCTACAGCGCGGTCCTCTTCGGCGGCGGGGTCCGCGGCGGCATGCTTCACGGCAGCAGCGACCGCATCGGCGCCTATCCGGCGACCAACGCGATACGCCCCGACGACATCGCCGCCACCATGTATCACCTGGTCGGCATCGACCCGGCCACCGAAGTGCGCGATCCCCTCGGCCGGCCGCTGCCGGTGAGCCAGGGAGAAGTGATCCGCGATATTCTCTGAGCGGGAGGAAACGGGATGCGAACTCCAACTCTGCTCGCCCTTGCTCTCGTTTTTCTGCCGCGCCCGTCCCCCGGCCAGGAGCCCGAGCGCCTGCGCTGGAAAGGCTTCGACCCGGCCGTCAGCCGCGAGTACTTCCAGGAAATCACCACGAAGGTGAAGCAGGCGATGAAGGTGATGGATACCGACGTTAACCAGACGCAGGAGCAGACCTTCCTTTTTCGCTGGGTCCCGGGCGGCCTCGACAAGGATCAGAACTGGCTCGCTACCCAGGAGTTCGTGCGCGTCAAGATGCTCATCGACATCGGCGGCTCCAAGATCGACCACGACACCGACAACCCCAAAGGCGGCGGCCCCCTCGGCGGTTTCTTCGACGCCCTCGTCAAGACGAAGCTCCGCTACAAGCTCAGCCCGCGTCTCCAGGTGCTCGACCTCACCGGCCACGAAGACCTGATCAAGCGGCTCAAGGACGCCGGTGGTCCCGGCGTCGGCGCCATGGAGAACCTCTTCACCAAGGACGCCCTCATGACCATGGCCGAGCCGGCCTTCTCCGCCGTGCCGCTCGATCCCGTCAAGGTCGGCTCGACCTGGAAGCGCACGATCGAGCAGAAACTGCCCGGTGTCGGCCGCTATCAGCACGATTACACCTACACCTACGAAGGCAAGGACGGCGACCTCGACAAGATCACCTTCGTCGCCCGGATCGACATCAAGCCGCCCAACGAAGAAGGGGGCCTTCCGTTCAAGATCCGCAAGATCGACATCGCCGAAGGCGCCGCACGCGGCTCCGCCCTCTTCGATCGCCGCCTCGGCCGCTTCACGAAGATGGAGCAGACCGGAACCTTGCAAGGAACGCTCGTCATCGACGTCGGCGGCATGGAGACGACCATCCGCCTGCTGCAGACGCAGACCACGACCTCGCGGACCACGCCGAAACGACCCTGACTTCGGACCTCGGAAACGCAATCATGCTGACTCTTCGCGCCAACGGCCCCCGCCTCTGCGACGGCCTCTCCCGCCGCGACATCCTCCATGCCGGCGGCCTCGGCCTTCTCGGCCTTTCACTGCCCGAACTGCTGCGCGCGCAGGCCCACGCCTCTGCCGCAACGCCGCGTCGCGCCCGTGCCTGCATCCTTCTCTTTCTGATGGGCGGCCCGCCGCAGCACTCCACCTGGGACCCAAAGCCGGACGCTCCCGCCGAGGTCCGCGGCGAGTTCGGCCCGATGCGGACCAACGTCTCCGGCATCCAGATCTGCGAATTGATGCCGCGCCTGGCGCAGCGCGCCGACAAGCTCTGCATCCTCCGCGCCGTCGCCACCGACGACAACGCCCACTCCTCCTCGGGCTACTACATGATGACCGGCGTGCCCCACGCCCCCAAGAACGTCGAGAACGCCAACCCCGGCGCCCCCAACAACTGGCCCAATCTCGGCGGCATCATGCAGAAGCTCCGCGGCGGCTCGGCCGCTTTCCCCGCCGCCGTCCGCCTGCCGCACCGCATCTTCAACACCGATGGCTCCGTCTGGCCCGGGCAGGACGCCGGCATGCTCGGCCGCTCCGCCGATCCCTGGCTTCTGCGTTGCGAACCGGCGACGACGGGCATCGCCGACTTCAGCCTCGCCGCCGATGTGCCCCTTTCCCGCATCGGCGAGCGCCACGCCCTGCTGAATCGCATCGATCACGCCATCGCCTCCGTCGAGCGCCGCGGCGCCCTCGCCCAGTACGACCATCAGACGCAGCAGGCCTTCGACCTGCTCCGCTCCATCCAATCGCGCAATGCGTTTAACCTCGAACACGAACCGGCGGCGACGCGCGACCGCTATGGCCGCGGCCAGTTCGGCCAGAGCGTCCTGCTGGCGCGGCGGCTCGTCGAAGCCGGCGTCGGGCTCATCCAGGTCAACTGGTTCCGCGGCCCGGAAGAGCCATCCGACGCCCCCTGCTGGGATTCCCACGCCAATGAAGGCGCCCGCCTCAAGAACGTCCTCGTCCCGCCGACGGACAACGCCTTCGCCGCCCTCCTGGATGACCTCGAGGTTCGCGGCCTGCTCGACGACACCCTCATCGTCTGCCTCTCGGAATTCGGCCGCACGCCGCGCTTCAATGGCCGCGCGGGGCGGGATCACTGGGGCCACGTCTTCTCCGTCGCCCTCGCCGGCGCCGGCATCCGCGGCGGCCAGGTCCTCGGCGCCTCCGACCGCATCGCCGCCTACCCGCGCGACGGCCGCGTCAAGCCCGAAGACATCACCGCCACCATCTTCCACTGCCTCGGCTATGGGGCTGAAACCGAAGTACACGACACCATGGGGCGGCCATTGGCGATCAGCCGGGGCCAGGTGATCCGGGCGGCGGTGACGTAATGGATTGCGTTGCGCTTGCCCGGTTTTGCGCCGTGGCGCCCGCCATCCCTCTTTCGTTTCTTCTATTTCAACACGCCCCCGTTGCTGAAACGCACGACTGAGCTTGACATCTCGATTGTGCCGTAACAGGACGACGGTCTTTCGCGTTACGGCCGGCGAGCAGCTTTTCTTTCCTCTCACAGCCGGCTCGCTGCAACGAATCGGCGCCGCCGGCCGCCCAGTCGCAATCTGCTCACCACCCTACGCCGAAGGCGTCGAATCTCGAAGCCCAGGGTTGGCGCGCAGCGCCTACCCTGGGGACCTGGCCAGACGAGGCTCTCCTACTCCGAAGGAGTTGTATCATCGCGGCGCCGATACAAGGTTGCCGTAGCAGCAGGTTGTTCACGATGTTACGGTCTCCGGCCATCGACCTGAACCAGAACACTCTCGTCCATGAGCACGATCCGCAGTGAACCATCGTTGCGCTCGTAGACCTCGCCCGCCAGGAGCCGCAGCTCCCGGCCTTCGACATCTAACTTGACCTCCGCGATGTCTCCTTCGTTCAACCTCACTGATAAACCCCCAATCCGGCCTGTTGGCAGTGTGTCGAGCCACCTCCAACGGTAGATACTGTCTGGCTCGTCGGTTCGCAGCCGTGAGGGCGGCAGTCCGTCCTTCCGGCAGAGCCCCCAACGGTCGTCGTTTTGGTAGGTGATGACCGAAGACCGGCCTCCATCTCCCAACACGACGTCCAACCGGACGAGCTGCAAAAAGGGCATAGAGCCGTCTTGCCACTCGGGGAGCCCACCGGCATCGCGCAGGGCCATCTCAAGGCCCTGCCAGCGGAGAACGGTGCAACTGGTCAGCGCCTGGAGGAACGCCGTCTGTTGCTCGACCCACTCGTTCACCAGCCGCGCCTCCTTTCGTGAACCACTGATTGATGGTAACAAGTCGCGGCTGGCGCTGTCAGCGAGAAATCTAGCCTCCGGCCCGGCAGCCGACGTGGAGGAGAGCAGCCGCGGCCTGCCTAATGCGTGATCCGGCATTTCGGTAACGCCCGCTGCAGCCGTTTCACCCCGTCCGCGCTGACCCCCGAGTCGAGGCAAAACACCCGTTCGAGCCCGGTCATCTCTTGAAGGTGCTCCAGCCCCGCATCGCCGATCCTGGTCCCCGACAGCCCGATCAACCTGAGCCCCTTGATCCCTTTCAAGTGCGCGATGCCCGCTCCGTCGACCTTCGTCTCGGTCAGGAACAGCCGCCGCAGCGCGGTCAACTCCTTGATGTTCTCCAGCCCCGCGCTTGTGATCCTCGTCCGGGTGAGATCGAGTTCCTGCAGGTCCCGCAACCCTTTCAGATGAACCAAATCGGCGTCGCTGACACGCCGCTCGCCGAGGTTGACGGCGACGACTCTCTTCCGGTCGTCGAGCGTGATCCTGGCCCCGAGCTTCCGCAGTTTCTCGACCTGCCCGACCAGCGCGGGATCGACCGCCGCTTCGTCGGCAAGAAGCGGGCTTCCCAGGAGAAGGACCATTGACGTTATGATTCGCATGCGTGGTAGAATAGTCACGGCCGTGGCGCCCGCCAGGGCCCTTCTCCCGTCGAAGGCGTCGATCGCCTGACTGTCTTCCAGAGCTTCGAGGAGATTCCATGATGTGGCAGCCGTCGGGAAAACCGGTCGACCCCGAACGCTTCGCCGCGCTTCGGCCTATCCAGACGCTCTACGAATTCGACGGCCCCAGGACGTTCACCTTCCGAGACCGCGACGGCGAGTTGTGCCTGGCGCACTGGTGCGATGAAGAACGGGAGACAAGCCGCTTTATCGTCGTCGCGTTCTCCAATGCCCTCGTCAGCAGGCTCGAACAAGGGCTCCTGCCGATTCGCCAAGCGCTGGAGCAGCCACGCGCGTGGCTTGTGGATCAGGGCGCCGACGGGTCCGTGCGTGCCGCCTGGCGGGTGGAGTTGGAAGACATACCGGAGGAAGCGCTCCCCAAACCCGGAATACCGCTGCAACCGCAGGTGAAGGGCGTTGGGGTGTAAGCGGATCTTCGCTTTTTTCAGGTTGCTCGTCACCGTGAAGACCGGCCCTCCCGCGCCTTACCCTCATGCCACCGAGATTCTCGTTCGCGGGCCGGAATGGCTATGCCGGAATGGCTATGCCGGAATGGCTATGTCGCTACGCCGAAACCGGAGCCCGAACGAGCAGTCAACATATTCCTCTTCAAGCAGTTCAAGGCGTTGGCGCGCCACCTAAAACAGCGCGATCCACAGGAGCCGTGACGATGGCCATCGACGATTCGGGTGAATGGTGGGTCGGCTCGGAACCTGCCGACATCCAACCGTACCTCGCCGCGCTCACCAAGGCAGAAGGCGGCTACGTCGCCACCGCGTTCCGGCAGATACGCTGTCCTTGCGGTTCGGATCGGTTCGAGCTGCTGCGAGCATCCGACGTGACTCTGCGTACCTGCGCCTCCTGCGGCTCGAGCAAATTCATTTGCCGCGAGGCGGAAGACTGGGAAGAAGCCGAGGCGGACGAAGGCGCCGAAGCCTATTCCTGCGTCGAGTGCGAGGCCAAGGAGGCTAACATCACGGTCGGCTTCGCCCTCTATGACCAGAATCCGGAGATCGACGCGGTGAAATGGTTCTACGTCGGTGTTCGCTGCTCCGAATGCGGCATACTCGGTTGCTTCAATGACGGAAAGGTAGCCTCTGGCCCGGCCGACGACGTCTATGACTGCATCTAACTGGTCGAGGCGTGGGGCCACGCGTGGTCCTCGTCCGGGTAAGTCGAGTTCTGACAGGTCGCGCATCCTTTTCAACTGCCTGGGTTATTCGCCGGACGCGGAGGTCCACGACACGATGGGCCGCCCCCTCGCGCTCAGCCGGTGCCAGGTGATCGGGGCGGCGGTGGCGTAATGGATTGCGTCAAGGCCCATGGAGAATCGGCGTCGGCGAGTCAGGCCCTCCTCGTCTTGAAACGTTACCAAGTCCGTCGCGCACGCCATCCGGCTATCGATCCTCGTGCTGACGCCGCGGGTCGGCGTCCGCCGTTGGCTCCGGCTTCGTGAAATCCAGGTCCGGATCGTACTCGACCACCTTGGGCGGCTGCCGTGGCGGGAACGTGCGGCCCAGCCAGTCCGTCTCCGGCCGCGGCCGCGGCCGCAGCAGCCACCAGCGGGCGCCGTTGTAGATCGCGAGGGCGAGCGCGCCGATGCCCAGGAAAGTCATGTTGAGTCCGCCCATGCGCGCGTTGCGCTCCGGATCGACGAAGCGCCAGACGAGGATAGCGCCGCCGAGGAGGAGCCAGAAGAGGCCGAGAATGAGATTGAAGTGTTTCATTCAGGGGATACTTGACACGCCTCTCCAAAGGGTGAGGACGTGAACGCCGCTCGGACTGCCCTACTCGATCTCGCTAACGACGTAGTCGGGATCGCGCGGATATAGACGCTGCTTGCGACAGTCGACGAGCAGATCGAGAGCTTCGAGAACGATGGCCCCGATCAGGGCGGCCTCGCGCTTGGGCTCGACCACGGCGCTGAAAACGTCATCGCGACCCAGAAGAGTCACCTCGACCTGGCCAACCTCTTCTCGCAGTTTTCGCGTGCCGTCGGCGTATTTCACCCTGGCTTTCTTGCCCTTTGTCGGTAGTCCCAACTCCTTGACGAGCGTGCCCGGGAGCACAAGTGCCGCCGCTCCCGAGTCAACGACCCCCTTGATGATCTTGCGCCGTACCTTCTTCGGATCGAGATGCCCCCGCTCGGCCTCGATGACGTCCACGTTGTTGGCGATCTCGACGTCGACGGCGAAGCGGCCCATGTCGTCTCCGTTGGCATTCATGATTGTTCTCGGTGGGCGTTGCAATGTTTCTCCGCTCTTGTGCATGGCTGGTCCCGATTGAGGCGCCTACTCATTTATTATCAGCCGAACGGGGAGGAGAGTCATGGCACGTGTACAGATTCTACGCCAGCTGGGCGAGGCGGACCCGCGATCAAGGGCGAGGGCGGATTCACGCTGCGTTGAGGGGGGTGGGGTATGGCGCGTTGGCGTGCAACATTTCTCGACGCCGCAACTGGCTTTCGCAGTGGAGGTTGCGGCGACTGGCTCCGCGCCAAACCGGTTGGCGCGGAGCTGGCGCGGTGTGGCGTCGAGCGTTGCGGTGGGGTTTCGTCGGAGTGAGATGGTTTCAAGGTGTGTTTCCCGCTTCTTGCTGGACTCGTCCCGGCGCGGCAGGGATAATAGCGCCAACTCGCCAAACCCTCCCGCCTGGTCCCTCTTCAAGGTGGTCACGCCATGCGTCTCGCCTCTCTCCTCCTCCTCGTCAGCGTCCTCGCCCTGCCGCTCGCCGCCCAGCCGGAAAAGAAGCCGAGACTCTACCTCGACCCCATCGACGTCAAGGTCCCGCACATCTCGACCGACAAATCCGTCAAGTACGACTACGACATCGTCTACATCCGTGCGCCGCGCGCCGGGGACAAGATCCACAAACGTTTCTTCACCGACTTCTCCAGCCCCGTCACGCTCGAACCGGGGGGCGACCTCATGCTGCTCCATCCGGACGGCAAGGAGGAGCTGCTGGTCGCGGGCGGCGACGGCTCGATCACCGATCCGTTCGTCTCCTTCGACGGCGAGTGGGTCTATTACACGCAGATTTACTACTTGAAGAAGGCGAGCCAGTGGAACCCGCCGCGCCAGGGGGCGGACATCTACAAGATCCACGTGCCGAGCAAGAAGATCGTCCGGCTGACGAACCAGAAGTTCACGCCGAACACTGGGGCGGCCGCGTGGTCGAAGGACTTTCGCACACCGGAGAAGGACAAGAGCTTTATCGAGACCGGCGTCTACAACATGGGCCCCTGCCCTCTCCCCGGTGGCCGCATCGTCTTCACCAGCAACCGCGACGGCTATCGCCCGGCCCGCGGCTACCCGGCCGTCGCCCTCCAGCTCTTCACCATCGAGGACCGCGACGAATCGATCGGCGACGACGAGCTGCCGACGAACCTCGAGAAGATCGGCCACATGAACATCTCCGGCGCCCTGCACCCGGTGATCCTCAAGGATGGCCGGATCATGTACAGCACGCTCGAATCGCAGGGCATACGCGACTCGATCCTCTGGGGCATCTGGACCATCCATCCGGACGGCACGAACTGGAACCCGCTGGTCAGCGCCTTCGATCCGGGCGGCGCCCCCAACGGCTTCCACTTCCAGTCGCAGCTCACGGACGGCTCGCTCATCGTCACGCAATACTACCACCAGAACAACAGCGGCTTCGGCACGTTCGTCAAGATGCCGCCGTCGCCGCCCGACGGCTATCCGGCGTTCGGGCCCGCCTACATGAGCGACGCCCGGCACAAGCCGTGGCGCGAGGGTCGCTTCGACAACGGCCTGCCGCACCTCTACCGCATGCCCTTCCTGCCGACCGGCTCCGAGCCGTTAACGCCGTTCGCCCTGGGGGGCGAAGGCCCGGCCAACCGCTCCATCATCAAGGACAAGGAGAGCCCGGCCGTCGGCAAGGTGACGCATCCCTCCGGCGCCCCGGACAACCACCTGCTCGCCTGCTACTCGCCCGGCCCGGTCAACCATCAATACACGTTCCTGCCGCAGCTCGACGGCGGCATCTACCTCATCAAGAACGGCGAGACCATCGACGAGCCGGCCAAGATGCTGCTCGTCAAGAACGACCCCGACTACAACGAATGCTGGCCGCGCGCCCTCGTCCCCTATGAGCGCATCTACGGCGTCAAGGAGCCAACGGCGCTGCCCCGGCTGCTCAATGACGGCAAGCTCTCCAAGCTGCTGCCCGAGGGAACACCGTTCGGCCTCGTCGGCTCCTCCAGCTTCTACAAGCGTGAAAGCTACCCGAATGGCGCCGTGCCCCCCGGCAAGGTGACGTCGACCTACGTGGCGCGCAAAGGTGGCGGCGACGATCCGTGGAAGGGTTTAGACCGCTTCACCAGCCATGGCAACGGCCCGCCCCTCAACTTCCACAACCAGGGGGGCGACGTCGGCCTCTACGACAACGAGGACATCCACGCCGTCCGCATCCTCGTCATGGAGCCGACCACCGATCGCCACGGCGCCAAGGGCGGCCGCCGCTTCTACAGCCATGCCCAGGAGCGCCTGCGCATTTTGGGTGAGATTCCGCTACGCCATTTCGATGGCGACAAGCAGCCGCTCGACCCGGACGGCAACCCGGACACCAGCTTCCTCGCCAAGATCCCGGCCGATACGGCGTTCACGTTCCAGACGCTGGACAAGCATGGCCGCATGCTGAACATGGCGCAGACCTGGCACCAGCTCCGACCGGGCGAGGTCCGCACCAACTGCGGCGGCTGCCATGCCCATAGCCAGGCGCCGACCGACTTCGGCAAAACCGCTGCCGCTCGCTCCGACTACAAGGCCTGGGACCTGACGGAGAGCACGCCGCTGCTCGTCGACCGGCCGCGCGATGAGCTGAAGCGGAAGTTCGACGAGAAGGAAGAGAGCGGCGTCCGCATCACCAAGGGCCCGTTCAACGTCGAGTACTTCCGCGACATCCAGCCGATCCTCCAGCGGAGCTGTGTCGCCTGCCACAGCGGCAAGGAGGGAAAGACGCCCGCCGGCAATCTCGATCTCGACGCCGACCACGAAGCCGTCTCCGCCGAGCAGGTCGGCAAGGTCCCAGGTACTTACTTCCGCCTGGCGATGGACGGCCGGGCCAAGTTCGGCCACAAGCCGGTCGGCTGGGACAGCTGGGGCTATCCACAGGCGTCGCGCTACATCCGCATGTTCCAGGCGCGGCGCAGCGTCCTCGTCTGGAAGATCTACGGCGAGCGCCTCGACGGCTTCGCCAACGACGACTTCCCGTCCGAGGCGAAGCCCGGCTCCGGCGTGCTCGTACACAAGGGGAAGGAAGTCGACGCCAGCAAGGTCAAGGCGATGCAGGATCTCGACTACCTGCCGCCCCAGATGCCACCGCCCGACGCCGTGAAAGCGGGCAAGGTGAAATCGCTCTCCGACGAGGACAAACGCACCATCTGCCGCTGGATCGATCTCGGCTGCCCGATCGACTTCGACTACGACCCCAAGGCCCCCGACTTCCGCGGCTACGGCTGGATGCTCGACGACAACCGCCCCATCCTCACCATGCCCCTCCCCAGCCCGGGGAAGAACAGCGAGCTGTCGCGCATCCTCATCGGCATGCACGACTACTACACCGGCCTCGACACGAAGTCGTTCACGGTCACCGCCGACTTCGACGTGGACGGCGTGAAGGCCGGAACCAATCTCGCGGACCGCTTCAAAGCGAAGTCGACCGGCGTCTGGGAGCTGACGCTGGGGCGCCCCATCCGCGAGCTGAAGAGCGGCAAGCTGACCGTCTCGGTGCGCGATATGGCGGGGAACGTGAATCGCATCGAGCGAACGCTGTCGGTAAGGTAGTCGACTCGCTCCGCGAGTTCGACAGGCCGAAGGCCTTTGGAGCCATGGCAAGCGAGGAGGCGTCGTTTCCAGCGGGGCGTAGAATCAAGAGGGAGGAACCATCATGTCTATTGCCGAGCAAGAGATTCCAACGCTCGCCCACGGCGACAACCTAACCCGGGAAGAGTTCATCCGCATCTGGGACATGCATCCGGAAATCAAGCTGGCCGAATTGATCGGAGGACTGGTTTTCATGCCGCCCCCCACTTCCATCGAGCACGGCGAAAGTGAATCGGACATTGGACTCTGGGCGGGGCATTACAGGGTCTACACGCCCGGCTGCGCTAGTGGCCACGATGTAAGTTGTTTTCTCCTGGACGATCTTCCCCAGTCGGACGTGAATCTCCGCATTCTCCCGGAATATGGCGGCCGCTCCTATGAGAAAGACAGCCTGCTCGCCGGCATCCCCGAGTTCTTCGCGGAGGTATGTCGCTCCAGCGTCGTCTACGACTTGCACCAGAAGAAGGACCTCTACGAGGAAGCCGGCATTCCGGAATACCTCGCTATCCTGACGACCGAGCGAGAAATCCGCTGGCATATCCTCGAAGACGGCAAGTATCGTCTGCTGGCGCCGGGCCATGACGGCGTCCATCGCTCGCGCATCTTCCCCGGACTGTGGCTGGACGGCGCGGCGTTCTTGAAACGCGACATGGTTCAGGTTCTCGCCGTCTTGCAAAAGGGGCTGGATTCCGAGGAGCACAGAGCTTTCGTTCAGCGCTTGCAAGAGGCGAAGACGAAGAAAAACTGATCTTTCCGCTCTGAAGTTGTGCCTTCGCGGCCTTGCGCTTTCGTTCTGGTCAGGATGTTCTTATGACACGAGCCATACTCGACCGCCTCCGCCAGTTCGACACGCCGACGATCTGCAACGTCGTCGAGCTGTTCGACCTCTGCTCCCGCACCGCGTTTTACATGGATAGCCGCATCCAGGCGTGCTATCCCAAGCTGCCGCCGATGGTCGGCTATGCCGCCACTGCCACGTTCCGCTCCGCCGCGCCCCCGGCCGCGGGCAACGTCTACGCGGGCCTCGGAGAGCAGATCGAGGCGTTCGCGAAAATCCCCGGGCCGCCCGTCGTCGTCTTTCAGGACCTCGACAATCCCGTGATGTCGGCCACCTTCGGCGAAGTGATGTGTACGACGTACAAGACCTTCGGCGCCGCCGGCCTCATCACCAGCGGCGCGGCGCGCGACCTCGACCAGGTCGAAGGGCTCGCGTTCCCCTGCTTCGCCTCCGGCGTCAACCCGGCGCACGGCTACTGCCACTTCGTCAGCATCGGCATCCCCGTCCACGTCGGCGGTCTCATGGTGCAGCAAGGCGACCTGCTGCACGGCGACCGCAACGGCGTTTGCCGCATCCCGGCCGAGCTTGCCGGCGTCGTCGCCGACGCCTGCCCGGAACTGGCCGCGGCGGAGTCGATCGTGCTCGATTACTTGAAAGGCGGAAGCGTGACGCCAAAGGGCTTCAACGACGCGCGCAAGGCGTGCAAGGAGCGGATCGACGCGCTGGCGGCGCGGCTCAAGAAAGAGGCAAGCCAGTAGGCCCCGCGAGCCGAGCGGGGCGGACGGAGAAGCGACGGTTTCGCGCGTATTCACGCCAGGTCCGGCTCGGCTCGCCGGACCTACTCCATCTCGTGCGCTGACCTAGCGTTCGATCGTCAGCGTGAACGCCCCAGTCTCGGCGTCGTTGAAGCTGGTGACGATGAGGCGATACGTCGCTGTTGCCGTTGGGGCGAAGACAAGGCGCGCGTCGTGGCCGCCGCCGCCGTCGTCGTCGTGGGCCAACTCTCGGCCGGTCGCGTCTTCCAGACGGAGGTAGGCGTCGAAGTCGCCGCTCTTGAGGTTAATGGTGTAGGTGGCGCCTGCTTCGAGCTGCAGCAAGTACACCTTCGCGCGCGAGCCCTTGCGAACGCGGTCGAGCTTGTCGGTCGCGGCCAGGCTGTCGGCGACGCGGCCCGCGCCCCCTTTCAGCGCCAGCGCCGTCCCGCCGCCGCTCGGCGCCGTTCCCGGGCCCTTGACCGTCAGATGAAAGCGACCCGTGGCATTGCGAAAGGACGTGGCGATGAGGCGATAGACGCCGTCGTGCGGGGCGGTGAAGTCGAGGCGGGCGTTGGTGTTGTCGCCGCCGTCGTCGTCCTCCGCCAGTTGCTTACCCGCCTCATCCTCGACGCGCAGGTAGGTGTCGAAGTCGGTGCTCGTCAGATCGATCCGATACGTGACGCCCCGTTTCAGCTTCGCCTTGTAGGAGCGCGCGAACGAGCCGGTACGGACGCTATCCATGGGGTCCCCCGCCTTCAACTCGTCGTTCACGTTGAGAAGCGTATCCGCGGCGAGCGTGCGGTCCGGCGCCCGCGGTCCGCCGCTGCGCTGAATGCGCAGATGATAGATGCCCTCGCCGCTGTAGGCCGTCGCGATCACGCGGTACTCGCCCGCGGCGCGCGGCGTGAAGCGGATGCGGGCGTTGCGCTCGCCGCCGGAATCGTCGTCCTCCGCCAACTGGTTCCCGGCCGCGTCTTCCAGACGCAGATAGGAGTCGAACTCGGAACTTTCCAGGTCGATGACGTAATTGACCCCCGCGTCGAGCTTGACCACGTGAACCTTATGCGGGGCGCCCCTGCGGACCCGATCGCGCGGGTCCTCCGGCGACAGCCGCCCTGAGGTGTCGACGACGATTGCCGCCGCCAGCGCGGGATCGGTGACGGCAATGAACTCCCGGTCCTGAAAACGGAAATGGAAGTTGTCCGGCGCCAGGGACACGATCTGGAGCCGATCCGTCCCTTGATGGTGGATCAGCTCGATCGCCTTGGCATGGATGCGATACGTGCCGTCGCTCATGCTGGCCGGACGCAGTCCTTCCTTCACGGCCGCCCGGTAGACGCCGCTCGGCTCCAGCTTGAGCTGGAAGATGGTCGGCGGGGCGAATTTCGTGGCAGGCAGGTTGACTCGCCATTCGCGGCCGACGAGACCGGGCATGCTGACGACCGGACCGTCGTCGACGGCCGGAGGCGCCGCGGGCCGCTTGGCGCGGACGAGGGGCAGCGTCTCGGGAATCGATAGGGAAGCGTCGATGGCGCAGTCCTGGGCACGGACGCCGAGGCCGGGGAAAAGACGCTTCCTTCGCTGCAGCTCGTAAACCTCGTTGTACGTGAAGCGGCGCAGCTCCTTGAGGGAGACGGCGCCGTCGCCGTCGAAGTCCGCGTTCCCCTTGAGTCCGCGCTCCACCGCCTGCGCGAACGCGCTGAAGGCGGTCAGCGCCGCGCTCAGCTGGTCAGGCATGCTCGACACCATCAGCACGATCCCCCCTTTGCCCGCCTCGGCGTGGCGATTGAGCACCGGCCCCGCCGCGTAGCGCAGGTGGCCGGCGTGGCAGGCGTCGATGATGATCAGCACCGTTTTTCCCGCCGCCGCGGCGCGGTCGGCCATGCCGAGGATCGCGTCGTCAGTCAGCATCTTGTTGTCCTGCGTGAGGAAGCCCCACTTGTCGCGCTCGATGCCGCCGTGGCCGCTCAGCACCAGGACACACCAATCGCCGGCGCCACCCTTGCCTTCGAGCGCTCGCATCTCCGCCGCGATCGGCGCCAGCCGCGCCTGAGCGTCCGCCAGCAGCTTGACCTCGACCCGGCTGAAGTTCTTCCCCGTCTGCTCGCCGAAAATCTTGGCCAGGCCGGTCGCGTCGTTGACGCAGCCCATCAGCTTGTTCGTGGGCGCCTGGTAGGAATCGACGCCGACCGAGAGCATGAACAGATTGGGCTGCGCCGTGCTGTCGGGCGTGCCGACGGCAAGCAGCGCGAGGGCCAGCGAAAGCCTGAGAACGAAGCGGGCCATAGATCCCTCCTGAAAAACCTTTTCGCGACGCGGCCAGGTCATGTACACCGAGATGGAGCTACTCGCAAATTAGCGATGGACGAGGCAAAGTGCGACGGAATTTCTCTCTTACGGCGCCCTGCCTCGGCGCCCGTTACGCCAGCCCTCGCGGAAAACTCGCGCCGGGACGCGGTGTCTGGAAAAAGCGGTCTTTCTATGCTCTAATGCCGTCTTTCCTGTAGTAGCTGTTTCAAAACCGGGCCGGTCCCCTTGTCGCCGGCAAAAAGGGGGCGCCCGTCTTGCAACAGCGTCCCCCAGCGTTCCGGCACGGGAAGCATAACGCTCCCGCCATCGGTAACAGGGCTCGCACCTATGGCTGTCTCCGTCCTGTGCGTCTGCGGCAAGAGGCTGAAGGTCCGCGACGACTATGTCGGCAAGCGGATCAACTGTCCCAAGTGTAAAACGCTCCTCACCGTCGCCGAGACGTTGAGGCCTCTCACCGACTCGGGCCCCTTACCGCGCCAGACTACGTCGCGCGATGCCGCCGACGATGACGACCGGCCCAGCCGCAGAACGAAGAAAACCAAGCAAGACGGCGGCCGCGGCTTGCTAATCGTGATCCTCTTGCTCGTCCTGGCCGGGGGCGGCGTCGGCGTCTTCTTCCTCATCAGCGCGCGCGGCGGAAACGAGCCGCCCCCGAAGAAAGACCCTGGACCCGCCGACACCGAGACGCTCACGCTCGACAAGGTGAAGAAGGCCCGCCCGGGCATGCCGCTCAAGGAAATCGAAGCCGCGCTCGGCCCGGCCTCCGGCGCCTTCACGCGCAACGACCTCAACATCATCAGCACCGACGCCGAGCGCAACGCCCTCTACGATCAGGTCAAGGCGAGCCTCGGGGCGGTGGCCGGCGCCAAGGCGTGGAAGGGGGAGAAAAACCTCGCTGTCGTCGGTTTCAACGTCGGCGATCAAGCGGTGAGGATCGTGTTCCTGCCCTTCAACGGCAGCACCTTCGAGGTCATGCCCGTCGATTGATTCAAAGCCGGAGTCGCTTCAGTTTGCCGGCTGCTCATCGACAAGCTGATAGAAGACGTTGCGCTGCCGCGGCGTGTAGCCCAGCTCGCGGATAGCGTCCTTGATCTGCTCCAGCGTCAGGTAGTGCACCGTCCCCGCCGAGGCGACAACGTTCTCCTCGATCATCAGGCTGCCCATGTCGTTGGCGCCGAAGAGCAGGGCGAGCTGGCCTACCTTGAGTCCCTGCGTCACCCAGGACGACTGGATGTTGGGCACGTTGTCCAGATAGAGCCGGGCGATGGCCTGGGTGCGCAGGTAGTCGTGGGCGCCCGCGGGCTGGATGTGCTCCAGGGCGGTGTGGCCCGGCTGGAACGTCCAGCAGATGAACGCGGTGAAGCCCCTGGTCTCGTCTTGCAACTGTCTCAATCTCTCCAGCGATTCGATGCGCTCGGCCAGCGTCTCGACGTGGCCGAACATCATGGTGCAGGTGGAGCGGCCGCCGAGTTGATGCCAGACGCGGTGGACGTCGAGCCATTCGTCGGTCAGGCACTTGTTGACGGTGATCGCTTCACGGACGCGGTCGACGAGGATCTCGCCGCCGCCGCCGGGGAGGCTGCCCATGCCGGCCGCCTTTAGGCGCTCGAGGACCTCGCGGAGCGGCAACTTGTTGAGCTTGTGGAAGTGCCAGATTTCCGGGGCGCTGAAGGCGTGGAGGTTGAACCGGGGATAACGCGTCTTGAGATCGCGCAGCATGTCTTCGTACCATTCGAGCTTCAGCGACGGATGGTTGCCGCCCTGAAGCAGCGCCTGGTTGCCGCCGAGCGCGATGGTCTCGTCGATCTTCTTGTAGAGTTCTTCGCGCGGCAGGACGTAGGCGTCATCCGCGCCGCTCTTGCGGTAGAAGGCGCAGAAGTCGCAGACGGCGGCGCACACGTTCGTGTAGTTGATGTTGCGGTCGATGTTGTAGGTGCGGTAACTCTCGGGATGGAGCCGGCGCGCCACCGCGTCGGCGGCACGGCCCAGCGCATGGAGGTCGCGGCAATCGAAGAGGGCGACGCCTTCCGCGCGGGAGAGACGCTCGCCGGCGACCGCCTTGTCGAGAACATAGCGGATGTCGTTCATGGTCGTTTTGCTTTGGCTCGCAATTCCTTGGCTTTGAGCAGGTCGGCGGATGTCCCCGCCGCATCTTTGGCGCGATTGCGGGCCAGGGCCCTCGCCTCGTAGCCTTCCGAATCGTCCGGCCGGAGGCGGATGTAGACATCGAAATCGGCGATCGCCCTGGCCTGGTCGCCGCTGAGGGAATAGGCTTTGCCCCGCTCGCGGTGGGCGGCAGGCATACCGGGGTCGCGCTTGATCGCCTCGGAGCAGTCGGCGATGGCCTTGTCGAAGTCCTTCTTTTTCAGGTGGGCCAGGCCGCGCACCCACCATGCGCTGGTGTTGTCCGCATCCAGCTCGAGGGCCGCGGAGCAATGCTTGGCGGCGCCGTCCCAGTCGTTCATCTTGGTCAGGTCGATCGCCGTGGCGACCTCGGCCGAAGCCCGCCGCGCCGCCTCCTCCCTGGGCAGCTTGCCTTTATCCTTGTCGCCGCGGTTCTCCGTATTGCAGCCGAGAAGCGTACAGAAAGGCAGCAGGAGTAACACGCGAGCCATCAGCCGACCTCCGCGAGCGCCCGGTACATGCGAATCGGGACGCCTTGTTTTGCCAGGCCGAGCTCGCCTGCCAGCGCCTGAAAATGCCGCATGCCGGCCAGCTCGGCCGGGCCGAGATCGAAGCGGATGATGTTGGTCAGATAGCGCCGGCACAGGCCGGCGTCGAGCCCGAGCAGCCTGGCCTCGCGGGCCGCGATGGGGCCGGCATTCGCCTGGCCGCGCTCCTTCGCCTTGTGCAGAGCCTCTTCGACGGGGCCGAGGTCGACGCCGGGGCGCACGGCCCAGGCGGCGTAAACGAAGGGAAGGCCGGTCCACTCATTCCATTCCTGGCCGAGGTCGTAGGCGTGGGCGAAACCGGGCAGGCAAGCGCGCATGGCGCGGTCGCCGATGAGGAGGACGGCGTCGGCGTCAATGTCTTCAGGCCGCACATCGAAGGGAAGCGGTAGAAGCTGCGGCTGGACGCCGTACCGCTGCCGCAGAATGACCTGGCTCAGCGCGGCGCTGGTGCGCGAGCCTTCATCGAGCGCGAGACGGCGAATCGATTGCCAGGGGACCTTGCTGAAAAGCGTGACGCTCAACACCGGCCCATGGCTGGCGATGCTGATGCCCGGCACGAGGCTGTATTCGCCCGAGCGGAAATACTCGACAATCGGAATGAGGGCGACATCGAGGTCCCCCTCGGCCAAACGATCGGCCAGCCGGCTCGGGTAGTCGAGGATCAGCTCGGCCTGCGGAGCCAGCGTTTCGAGATCGTGGATGAGGGGCTTGGTGTTCAGGTAGCTGACAGCGCCGATGCGGATGGTCACTGCGATTCTCCGTATCCAGAAGAACGTCCGTGCACTTCAATGATTGTATGAGTAGCCGAAGTCGTGAGCCTTCGGGGAGGGCGCTCTCCCAAATCGCTGAAGTCTCACGACTTCAGCTACAGGACCAACCGCGGCGGGTGGGAAGAAGCAACAAAAAAACCTGCCCGGCGCCGGGCAGGCGACGAACGAGGAATCACGGAGGCCCGGCCCGATAGGTGGCGGTGTCCTCGCGGAATCGACACGGGCATCTTATTTGGAGCAACGGCATGCGTCCAGTTGGAACGTTTCCCGCGCGCTCGTCCTCGACGGCGGCCTCGCCACAAAGGCTGGGCGGCGGGGCCGACCTGCGCGACCCGCTCTGGTCCGCGAAGCTTCTGCTGGAGAATCCGGCGGCGCGATCCGCCAGGTTCATCTCGATTACTTCCGCGCTTGGCGCGGGAGTCGCCACCGGCGCGGTACCAGGCTTGAAGCTTTCCGGGGTTTCCGAGCGCGCCCCGGACTGGACAACGCGCGGGCGGCGCACCTGATGCTGAGCGTGCAACTGGCTCGCGCCGCATATTGATTTTTCCACGAGCGGGACAGCGCCGCCTCTCTACACGTCGCCGCTTCGGTGGGTTGCTACGGCGCGTCGCGCTGCACGACGGCTCTGAGTATCGCGGCGACTATGGCCTGTCGCGGCGTCAACTCATCGACTGGCATCGTCCCCGTCTCGAGGCGCTGCTCGAGGCCGAGCCGGATCTGATCGCCTGCGAGACCGTTCCCTGTCTGGACGAGGCTGAGGCGCTGGCGCGGTTGCTGGAGGAATATGGTCGGCCGGCGTGGCTCAGCTTCAGCTGCCGGGATGACGAGCGGCTCTGCCACGGGGAGACGTTCGTGGAAGCCGTCCGGCTCGCCGACCAGGCGGCGGCGATCGTGGCGGTCGGCGTCAACTGCACGGCGCCGTGGCATGTCGAGGGCCTGCTGCAGCGCGGGGCGGAGGCGACACGCAAGACGCTGCTCGCCTATCCCAACAGCGGCGAAGGCTGGAACGCGGGCACGGGCGAATGGACGCGGGGCGAGCGCGGCTTCGCCTGGAGCGAAGGCGTGCGCCGCTGGCTCGACGCCGGGGCGGGCTGGATCGGCGGCTGCTGCCGGACGACGCCGGCGACGATACGGGAGACGGCGGGGGTGATAGCGGGGTAGGCTTTGGCGGATCATGGTTTGTGGGAGCCGCTCGCTGACCCCTGTTGTCTGGTTCGGCTTACAAAATTGGACGCGCACGAGGCCATCTTCAGGAGAAACTGCAAATGGCCGCACTGTTGTTCGCGGGGCCGCTGGGGATCTTGGAACACCTCGATCAACCCAGCGACTTGCCGGTCGACCAGAATGGGGGCGCCAAGGAGGTAGTACTCCGTCGGATTGCCGAACGGCAAGGTCGCACCCTCGGTCGCTTGCATGCAGGCATGGGGCGGGAACAACCCGGGTTGTCCTTTGACAACCACTTGGCGTAGCAGTTCATCATGCAGGTTTTGGCCTTTTTCGTCCCAGTGCAGGGCGACTTGCCGTAGGCGGATCTGATACTCAAGTTGCAAATCTCCAGTCCGCGTACGTAGCCAAACCGCGCCAGCCTTGGCGCTTATCGCGAGAAGCACACGCTGCAAGAGCTCTCCGAAATACTCATTGGGAGCGAGGGCCAGGTCCGAAAGCCCAACGATCTCCTCCGCCAGTCGGTTCACCGTCCGAGTGGCCGGTGTCGCGCCTTGCGATCCCGCCACGAACCACAGGAGGGAGCCACAGTGCGGGCAAGGCGCGTCTCGCGTCGGCAACGTAGAAGGTTCGGTATGCGTGTCGTTGCCGCAAACCGGGCAAGTATTAGGATCGCCTTCAGGGGTCCGTGATGCGATCGTCATTCGGCTGTGGGGTCCGTGATTGTCGAGCGAAGCCTCTTGGATTTGGATCTTAACCTGGCTCGAAGCAAACCGCCATTCCTCTTGAACCGTTATCCAGCGGTCGTATGCAACGGCGCCCCACCCTCTCTGGAATCCCACCCATGGCTCCTACCAAAGTCGCTTCCAGTTTTTTGACATTCATTTTGGTCGCCTCATCGCCGCCAGCCTGGCGGCGTCATGGCTACAGGACACCCGTGAGGCTCTTGTATATGACCCCGCTGCTGGCAAAAATGGTCTGCGTGAACAATCATGTTCCTCAGGCGCGAGCCGGTGAAGGAGGACAGAAATGCCGGGGGGGCGCGAGAAGCCACTCCACCTTCAATCGACCACGGACCTGTGGGTGCGACTCGTTTTCCCGCCAGGGTTCGGGAGCTTCTTCGTGGCGACGCCGTTGGCATTGGGCGCCTCCGCAGGTGGCTCGTGGCGGAGTACGCTTTGGTTCGTGCTCCTGCTCGGCGGGTTCTTCATGCTCGCCGGGGTGCTCCTGGCTGTCCCGGCGCTCAAGGAGTAACGTCGCCGCGGCGCATGGACGCCGCCTTGCGTGGCCCGGCGCCCCGTGCTTGTGTCCATCGTTCGAGTCGATAAGCGCGTGAAGAAGCGGTCATTTCATTGCGGCGTCCATATCCCATTTGCGAGGTCGTATGCGCACGTTGCACTGGTCGCTGTTACTCCTGTCTCTCACAGTCGCGGCCGGGTATGGCGGGTGGCTTGGCCCGGACTTGTGGTCCGGGTGGGGCGTCTGGCTCCTCTTGCTCCTGCCGATCGCGTGGGGAACTCTGACGGCCCTGCGCGAGTGGCGACGCGGCATGCCTCTCCGGTTCGCCGTTATCCTGAGCGGGTTCGGCGCCATCGCACTCGGCGCAGCCCTGCTGGGCCTCGCCTGGGCGGTTGCGGAAGGCGCCGGCCGGTGGTCATTACAACCGGCCGTGCGGGCGCTTGTCGGCGCCGGCTTCGGCGCGGCGGGGGGCGGCCTGGCGTGGCTTTACGCGACATCCCGAAGGCGCGCGGAGCCGCGGGAGACGAGCGCGTCTGCCGGCGCCGACGGGGGAAGCCGGTGAGAGTGGCATAGTGCGCCCCGCCCGTCCTGCGCGAATAGACAAGCCGAACCGCATGCGGCCAGGCCGTTTCAAGGAAGCTGTTCGGATTGTGTATCGGCCCTTTCCGTCATGGCGCTGTGCCTACTTTCAGAAAGCACTCTTTCGGCCTTGCGACGGCTCAAGCCGACGCTCTCCGTGCCGCGCTCCGGAATGAAGGTGTGGGTAACGTTTCCCAGTTGATCGAGGCACAGCCAAGCTCTGGGCGGGTTTCGGCCACCCCCAAGATTGGAGCGCAGGATCGAGATCAGCCCGCCGCTTGCCAGAGCGGCGGCCACGACCCGAGCCGCCGATACTTCGGTGAGCGGTCTCCAGTTCGTCGAGAGCGGCCTGCCTCGCCGCTCGATGAAGAACGTCCCTACTGGCAAAAGTACTTCGACCTCGTGCGCGTTCAGAATGCCCATGTCCGAAGCCGCTGCCGCGATGCGACCCGCGCCGAGCCCTGGGCGTGCGGCGAATGCGATTGCAGCCGTCGGCTCGCAGAGAAGCTGGCCCGCTGGGGGGTTCCGTTCCAGGAAACGTTGCAAAACCGGGAATAAGCTCCTGGCATCCGACCGGCAATTCATGGTAAAATCGGGTTTTCCCGGCCACGTCCTGTCTCGTGCCGGCTGGGATGGCTCCCGGGGTCATCGCGATGAGCGCGTTCAAGGTCCTCTGCCCGCACTGCGCCTCCCCCTTGCGCAGCGACAAGACGCCGCGCATCGGCAAGCGCGTCGAATGCCCTGGTTGCGGCCGGCCTTTCACGATCGCCGCCGACATGATCCAGCCGTCGACAGGCGCCAGCGTCCCCGGCGTTCCGCTCAATGACTTGTTAAGCGGAGAATCCGACGGCGCTGCGGTGGTCGCCAAGCCGATCGCCGTGGGCATTCTCGAACCGGCGCTGAAACCGAAGACAGTGCCGGACCGGCCGGCCCAAACCAAAGCGTTCGAGACGCTGCGCTTGGAAGCGAAAAAAGAGGCGCCTGTCTCCACGTCCCAGCGGTCCGCCCGTCTGTGGCTGGGCGGCGCTGCGCTCGGTGTCCTCTTGCTCGGCGCCGCTTTCGCAATCGCCTTTGTGAGTTCCGGTAAGCAAGAATCCGACAAACCGAAGGAGGAGTTGGTCCTCCGCCCGTCGCCGAAGGGTGATGAGCCGCGGATACCCGAACGAGAACCGGAGAAGCCGCCGCCCGCGGTGACGCCCCCGGCGACGCCCCCGGCGACGCCTTCGTCCCCTCCCGTGAAGGCCGACGAGAAGAAGGACTTACTCGCAAAGAAGGAGGCGCCTGCCAAGAGCGATCCGATGAGCGAGCCGGCGCCGAAGCCGCCGTTGGATGTGGCCAAGAAAGAGGAGCCGAAGAAGGAGGAGCCTCGGAAGGACGAGCCGAAGAAGGTTGCGGAGCCGGTGGTCGGGCCGGTGACGCCGGGCCTGAAAGGCGCCGAACCGGAGCGGATCAACCGGGCCGTCGCGGGCGGAGCGCTGTTCCTCAAGCGCACGCAGCTGCCGACCGGCAGCTGGATCAAAGGCCATCATAGTGTCGGCCATGCGGCTCTTGGGGGCCTGACGCTTCTGGAGTGCAAGTTCCCCGCCTCGGATGCGAGCGTTCAGATGGCGGCGGCCCACGTCCGCATGAACTCCGGCCGGCTCGATGACACGTACGACCTCGCCCTGGCCATCCTCTTCCTCGATCGCCTCGGCAATCCGCGTGACAAGGTCTTGATTCAGGGCTTGGCGCTGCGCCTCGTCGCAGGGCAGAACGACAAGGGGGGCTGGGACTACAAGTGCCCGCTCCTGTCGCCGCCGGAGATGTCACAGCTCCTTACCTTCTTGCAGCGAACGCAGCCCAAGGTCGCCCTCCAGCTGCCGCGCAAGGATGAACCCCCTGCTGAGATCACCGTTTTCGAAAAGGTCGAGGTTTTCGAAATCAAGATCGAGCCCAAGATCGAGATCAAGGAGCAGCCGGGCAAGGGAGATCAGCCCTCCAAGGGAGACCAACCGTCGCGTGGCGATCAACCAGGAAAGAGCGATCAACCCGGCAAAGGCGACCAGCCGGGGAAGGGGGATCAGCCCGGAAAGACCGGAGATCAGCCGGACAAGAAGGTCGGCGCCAAAGACATCTACGAGTTGAAGGAAACCAAGGGCGAGGATGCCACGCGGGGCGAAAAGAAAGGGGACGACGCCGGCGGAGCGCCGAAGGAGAAAACCGATATCGCCAAGACCGGGGCGCCGATGAAGGATGAGCCGCCTCCGCTGAAGCCGGAGGAGCCCAAGAAGGCGCCGGAGCCGCCGAAGAAAGCCGGTCCCAAGATCCTGCCCAAGGGCGCCAAGGGGCCGGTGGCGCCGCCGCGGCCCGAGTTCCTGCCGCCGGGCTTGCGCGACATTCCCGCCGTCGTCGGCAAGGGCAAAGGTCGGCTGATGCGGGTCGGCCGCGACGACAACTCCAATAGTCAGTTCGCGATGCTCGGCCTGTGGGCGGCGCGCAAGCACGGCGTCCCCACCGAGCGCACGCTCCAACTCACCGGCGAGCGCTACTTCGTCTCACAAAACGGCGACGGCGGCTGGGGCTATCAGCTCGCGCGCGGCACCACGCCGCCCATGACCTGCTGCGGCCTCCTTGGCCTGGCCATGGGCATCGGCACGGCGCCCGAGTTCCCGAAAGTCCGGCCGGGGAAGGCGATGGCGGACGGCCGTCCCAAGCCCGAGCTGGACGTCGCCGCGGTCGACAAGGGAATGCTCACGCTGGCGCGTTTCATCGGCGAGCCTTCGCTCGCGGGCGGGTCGGACGCGATGCAGAACCTCTATTACATGTGGTCGGTCGAGCGCGTCGCCATGATGTACGACCTACGCACCATCGGCGGCAAGGACTGGTACGGTTGGGGCGCCCAGCTGCTGGTGCGGCATCAGAACGCGGATGGCAGCTGGACCAGCATGAACTATCATGGCAGCGTGCGCGACCTCGACACGTGCTTCGCGCTGCTGTTCCTCAAACGTTCCAACCTTGCCGACGACCTGACGCGGAACTTCCAGCACTTCCTGGTCGTGCGCGATCCGGGCGAGCGCTAGGAGACAGTTTCACAACGCGGGCAGGCGGCCTCGCCTGCAGAAAATCGTAGCCACGGGGCCACTCTCCATGCTTGCCGCCAAGGTCGCATGCCCGCATTGCCGGGCCGTCCTCAAGTCGAACAAGCCCGTTCCGGACGGCACGGCGCTCAACTGCCCGCAATGCCGGCGCACCTTTCGCGTCGGTGTCGACGTGGAAGCCGTCAAAGCGGGGCCGCCCCTCGGCGCGGCGATCGCGCCGCCTCCCGCCGGCTTTCGACCTCCCCCGGCTCCGCTTGCCGCGCCTCGCCCTTCCGATCCGTCCATTGCGCTTACCCCGTCCAGTCAGAAGGGGCGTCTCTTTCTCGTCCTCGGCGGCCTTGTCTTCCTCGCGGCCCTTGGGGGTGTTCTGCTCTGGCTGCTCACGCGAAGGGACGGCCCCGACTCCGCCACGACCGCCGGGGAGCTCGTCTTGCCGGGCGGCGCGAAGTCGGTCGCGAAACCCAAGGCCAGGCATTTGATCGCGCTCACTCCCGAAGAGGAAAAGATCGTCAAGGAGATGACGGACAAGGGGGTCGACTGGCTCAAGAAGACGCAGCACGTGGACGGGACCTGGGCCCCCTACAACGGCCACATGGGGTCCTGGCCCGATGGTGTCACGGCCATGGCCGGCCTCACCCTCCTTTCCTGCGGCGTCGACGCCAAGGACGAGGCCGTGCGAAAAGCCGCCGCCCGCATCCGCAAGACCGGACCGGACCTGAACCGCACCTACGAGATCGCGCTGTGCATCCTCTTCCTCGACAAGCTCGACGACCCCGGCGATGAGAAGCTCATCGAAACCCTCGTATTCAACCTGATGTCCGGGCAGAACGTGCAGGGCGGCTGGCATTACACGTGCAACAAGTTCTCACACGAAGAACAGGAGCAGGTGTTCCACGCCCTTCGCCAACTGGACAAGCAATCGATCTCGTTCCTTCAGGCGACGCCGTCCGCCGATCAGGATCGCAAGGTTCAGGACGTCGTCAAGGACCTACCGCCGCGCGTCCGGGGCCTGGCGGCCTTCTCCAAGCCTCCCGACAAGGCGGGCGGCTTCTTCCGCGGTGGCGGCGATAACTCCAACACCCAGTTCGCCGTGCTCGGTCTGTGGGCCGCGAAGAAGCGCGGCCTGCCCGTCGACCGGCCGCTTCAGCTCGCGGTACGCCGATTCAAGGAGAGCCAGAACGCCGACGGCAGCTGGTTCTACGACAACCGCAATGTCATCCCCGAGCCGACCATGACGTGCGCTGGACTGCTCGCCATGGCCGTGGAATACGGCGTGCGCGGCAAGGACGACCCCAAAGCCGGCCGCCCCGAGGACAACCCGGCGATCAAGAAGGGCCTCGACGTGGTCGCCCGCTCGCTGACGCCGCCGCGCGACGTCAAGGCGAAAAAGGCCAAGGCGCGCGCGGCGTACCCGCCGCTGTATTTCGTCTGGTCCGTCGAGCGCGTCGGCATGCTGTTCCAGCTCGAGAAGATCGCCGGCAAGGACTGGTACCGCTGGGGCATGGATATCCTGCACGACCACCAGCTGCCCGACGGCCACTGGCATCAGGGCTGGCACGCGACGACCGATACCGTCGACACCTCCTTCGCCCTGCTCTTCCTCAACCGCGTCAACCTGGCCGAGGACCTCACCGACAAGCTCACCGAATTCGGTCTGGCCGCCGCGACCCCGCCTGTACGCAAGGAGTAGCCGGAGATGCGGCAGTGCTGAAACGCCAAAGGGCGTCTTGCCTCTCTTGCCGCAATTTGGGTAAAAAAGGGCGGCTCCAAAGCTCCGACCAAGGAAGGTCTTCATGAGCGATCTCTTCGCGCAGCCGCGCCTCGTCACCGATCTCAACGATTGCGCCTTTTACCACACGATGGACCTGCCCGGTCATGGCACGCTTGCCGGCGCCTGGGACCTGCGGGCCAACATCGACCGCTACCTCGGCGCGGTCGATTTCCGCGGCAAGAAGGTCCTCGACGTCGGCGCCGCCAGCGGCTTTCTCACCTTCAACATGGAAGCGCGCGGCGCCGAGGTCATCTCCTACGATCTGCCCGATGTCCTGCCCTGGGACTTCGTCCCCTTCGGCGGCGCCGACATTCAAGAAATGTGGGCCGAATACCGCGCCTTCCACCGCAAGCTCAACAACAGCTACTGGCTGGGGCACCGCCTGCTCGGCTCCAAAGCCCGCCTTGTCTACGGCTCCGTGTATCAGATTCCCGAGGAAATCGGGCCGGTCGATGTCGCCGTCTTCGGCTCGATCCTGCTCCACCTGCGCGATCCCTTCCTGGCGCTGCAAAAGGCGCTGCAGATCACGCGCGACACGGTCGTCGTCGCCGATGTCCTGCCGCGCCGCTGGTTCTGGCACGTCTGGTTCGGCCGCTTCTGTGCCCCCAAGATGCTCTTCATGCCAAGAGCCAAGGGGCGCAAGAATGCCCTCACCTGGTGGGTCCTCAACGCCAGGGCTGTGCAGCGTTTCCTCGAAGTGCTCGGCTTCGAGGACACCAAGGTGACGCATCACTGGCAGAAATACGAAGGGCGCAGCCGTCTCTTCTACACGGTGGTCGGCAAGCGCACGCGGCCGGCGCCCAAGCTGTGCGAGCTGGGCCGGCCGCCGGAGGCGTTCGCGGCGTGAAAGAGCGAGGCGAATCGTAGGGCGGGATGCGGAAACGCTCAGCCGCCGGGGGAGATGGTGGCGTCGAGCTTGTTCTCGCCGGACTTGAAGTTGATTTTCTTGCCCGCCTGGCCGCCGTCGAAGAAACCGACGGTGGGGTGCCAGAGGACGATCTGCAGGTCGACGCCGGTCGGCAGGTTACGGATGGTGAACTCCCCCTTGTCGTTGGTCTTCGCGGCATAGGGATGGTCGAAGACCCAGATATTGGCCTTCATCCACGGGTGGATGGAGCAGGAGAGGCTGAGCGGCTTGGGCTGGGCATTCAGCTCGACCCCCTTCTTGCTCGCCGGCGGCATGCTCTCGTTGAAGCCGCTGTTGCCGTACTTGATGTCGGCGTCCTGAAGATTGGCGTTGTGGGAAATGTCCCCGGTATTGACGATCTCCAGTCTCTCCCCGGTCGTTTCCGACTTGCCGGTCTTGGTCACGTAAGACGGGAAGAAGACGGCCACCTGCGGATGGAACGCGCAGAAGGGCTGATCGATCTTCTTCACCGCGGTCGACGTCTTGTCCGCGTCCTGGACTTCGAAGAAAGTCCCGTCCGGGGCCTTGAGAAACACCACGATGTTCTCGACGCCCTGCCCGTCGCCGACAAACCAGTTCTGATCGTAGATGTCGTTCTTGTTCTTTGGATTCCCCTTGGCTGCCAAGCATTCCGGCTTGCTGTCCGGGACGATGACGACCTTGGTCGGCACGGTCCCCCGGAACGTGATCTTGCCTGTGAGGACGCCGTCGTAGCTGTCGGCCTTGACGGGCGTGAGCTTCTTCGCCTCGCCCGGGCCGGCGGCGATGGCCAGGATCTTCGGATTGGAATCGGGCTGCTTGAGGCTTTCGTCATAGCTCTGGCCGCAGCCGGCGAGGAACAGCGGAAGGCAACAAAGAAGCCGGGAGGCGCGTCGCATTGCGAGGGATCCTGCGTGTAGCGTAAGGAAAGGTAATCCCCGAGGCGTACGCCTCGGGGCTCGCCGGTCGCTTGCGGCCGTTACTTCGGCGGCGGGAACTTGAGGTCTTTGAGGTCCGTGGTCTTGTCGGCGTCGATCGTGATCGGCTGGCCGGCGCGGCCGGCGGCGCCGAAGCGGAAGCCGCCCGTGCCGTGCCAGACTACCAGACGATACTTACCGGCGGGGGCATTCTTGATCTCGAAGCTGCCGTCCGGCCCGGTGACCGCATAGTAGGGATGGTCGAAAACACGGACCCAGGCCTTCATCCACGTGTGGATGGAGCAGGAGAGGCTGGTCGGCGCCTTGGAGGCCTTCAGGTTATCGATGACCAGCTCCTTGCCGGGCAGGACGAGCGGGTTACCGGCGCCGTCCGGTCCGACATAGAGCACGTTATGCGCGACCTTGGCGTTGTTCTTGACGACGAGTTCTTGTCCTTCCCGCAGCCCGATGGCGTGCGGCAGGTACATGCACACGGGCTGATCGATCTCAACCTTCTTGTTGGCGATCGCCTTCAACTTGGGATGGATAGGCAGCGGTTCCTTGTCGTCGGGCGCGGGGGCGAGCCAGACGAACGTCCACTGGATGCCCTTGGTCTTCTTGTCGATGACCCATTTCTCGTCGAGAAGCTTGCCGTCCTTGAGGCAGAACGCCGCGTCCGGGTTCTTCATGACGAGCGGCGTCAGGTCTTCCCGCTCGGGAATCGTCTCGCCGCCCCAGATGATGCGGCCCTTGATCGTGCCCCACTCGGCGGCGACCGAACTCGCCAGAAGGCCGAGCACCAGGCAGGCGCCGGCGTAAGAAAACAGACGTCTCATTTCTTCTCCTTCGATTTTTCTTCGGGCCCCTTCTTGGTCGCCGGGGCCGCGGCTTTCGTTTCCAGGGCGGGAGGCAGGACCCAGTAGCGGTTGAGAGGCAGCGCGGACGCCTGCGGGTAGGCCATCAGGACATCCCGCACGGCCTTGATCTGGTCGAGCGAGGAGCCGACGAACAGCTCCTGGTAGCTGTCTTCCCCCTTCTTGAAGTTTACCGGCATCGGCGTGTAGTGCAAGAAGTACGATGGGTTGGAGACCCAGCGCTCGATCCAGTCCGGGCGCAGCCGCTTGAAGGCGTCGTTGAGGCTCGGTCCCGGGGTGCCGCCGACGGCGCTCGGCGCCTCGCGGTTGCCGACCGGGTGGCACTGCGAGCAGAGCTGCTTGTGGAAGAGGAGGCGATACGCGTCGGTCACGTAGGCTTGGCTCTCCGCCCAGTCCTTCTCCAGGGCGCCCGGCTTGTACTTGTCGTCTTCCTTGCTCGCCCGGTCCAGTTCCGCTTTCCAGCTATCGAACACGCGTTGCTTGGCGTCATAGTCCGGCCGCATCCCGGCCAGCTTCACCTGGACCTCCTTGAGCTTCGCGTCGGCCGCGGCGACCTGCCCCTCGAGCTCTTTGAGCTTGGCCTTGTCGGCCTTGGCCTCGGCAAGCTTGCCCTTGAGGCCTTCGAGGTCGGTCTCCAGCTTCTTGGCGTTCTCGGCCAGGGGGTCGTAGTCCTTGCTGATCGCGCTGAAGTCCGCTTCGGCCGTCTTCGCGCGCTCGGCGGCCGTCGCCTTGCGCCTCTCGTGCTCCTTCACCATCTCCGCCCAAACCGGCGTCAACTCGCCGACGCGCTTCGCATACCACGTCTCCTTGGTCTCCTTGCCGTCCGGGCCGGCGACCTTCGTGCGCATGAGGCGCTGCACGTACTCCCGGTTCTTCTCCTTCCAGAACTCGGCATCGAACTCCTCGCGCTGCCGGATCTTGTCGAACGGCGCGGCGAGGCCGATGTCCGGATCGTTGATGCGCTCGACGGCCGCGAAGTACTCGGTGAGCGTCTTGGCGTCCTCGTCGCTGAGGTTGAACTTGGGCATGCGCAGGATGACCATCTTGCGGATGGGTTGCGGGTTCAAGAGGAACTGATAGAGCCAGTCCGGCTGAGTCCGCTCGCCTTCGGCCGTCAGCCAGGGGGGCGTCGACGAGCGGGCGTTCTTCGGGTTCATCGGCGTCGGCGCCTTCTGCGTCTTGTCGACGAGGTAGGCCGCGAGAGCGTCGCCGAACGTGCCGCCGAACGGGCCGTGCGTGTGTAGGTAGTCCTTCACCCTGTCGGGCGAGGAAAAGGTCGCCGGGGGGGGCGTGACCATGTCCTGGGGGCGCACGCCGAAATCGGTGTCGATGGTCAGATCCTGGAGGGTGCCGATGTCGTGCAGGCCGCGGTCGGCGCCGACGTAGCGCAGGGCCTGGAGCAACGGGAAGACCGCCTTATCCTTCTTGTCGGGGTCGAAGGCCGGCCAGTTGACCATCGCCTTGAACGTGCCGTTCTTCGGGTCCTTGCCACTCCAGAAGTAGTGTTCGGGGTGGAAGTAGGTGGTCGAGGCGCTCTTGACATAGGCGGCCTCCACCTTATCGAGGAATTTTTTCACCTGGTCGGTCGCCTTGAACTCGAAATAACCGGGACGCACGAGGTGGCAGCTCTGGCAGTTGAAACGCTCGAGCAACTCCCGACCCTTCACTTCGGCCAGGCGGTCCCCCTTTGGTTGATTCACGGCGGCGAGCGGCACCGGCTCGGCGATGAGGCCGAGGATGAACGTCTCGACCGCCTCGCTCGCCTTGGCCTCTTGCAGGTTCGCCTGCGCTTCCAGGTCGCCGGCCTTGGGCAGCCGCGCGTTCACCGCTACGAGACTCTCCTTGGCGGCGCTCAGAACGTCGTCCACCTTTCTCTTGTTGTCGGGGCTCAGCTTGACGCTGCCCAGCGCCTTGTCCTCGTCACCGCCGACGGCGTCGTCGAAGACGACTTCGCCGGCCGCGCCGGCCTTCTTCTTGAGATCCTGGAGCGCCGGCGCATCAGGGAGGCTCTCGATCAGCTTGCTGATCTTCCGCACCGTGACGTTGGCGCCCGCCTCGACGAAGGCCGACAGCGACTGTTGCAAGGCGCGGTCCGCCTTCATGGCCGCCGGCAAGCGGAACTTGGCGAACTTGAACTGCGGCATGCGCAAGCGATCGTCCCAGGCGCGGAGGCGGTTGTGATCGTAGCTGCGCGGCTCGACGAGCTTCTGGTTCAGGAAGCCTTCGCGCGTGTGATGGAAGAGGAGGTCGGCGAAATACTCCTCGTACGGCATCTTCTTGTGCCCATCCTTGACGAGCGGGGCCACGGGCTTGCCGTCGTCCCCGACCAGATTGTCGACGATGTCGAAATGGTGCTCGACGTAGCTCTTGATGTCCTCGAAGGCCAGGCGCTCGGGGTTCTTCTTGCCCCAGTCGTTCAGACCCACGCCGATCGACTTGGCGTTCTCGAATCCCGGAATATCGTGGCAGCCGAAGCAGCCCATGCGGTTCACCGCCTTCTTGCCGACGTAGTTGAGCAGGGCGCCCTCGCGGAAGGCGGCCTCGTCGTCCTTGGCGGCGGCCCCCTCCTTGGCCCGGCGTTCGCGCGCCTTGCGCTCGTTGGCGAACCGGAGGGCCAGCTCCTTTTCTTCCGCCGGAAGTTCCTTGATCTGCTCGTCGCTGATGTCCTTGTCGGCCAGCAGTTTCTCCATCTCGGTCTTGCTGAGGATGCGCACCAGGTAAACACGGGCCAGGTTCTGCACGTCTTCGAGCTTCGGCTGTTCCACGCGGATGCCCGGCCAGCCGGGCCCCAGGTCGCTCGCCTTTTCCGACAGGAGCCAGGCGGCGATGTCCGTCGCCTCCTGCCGGCTCAGGTGCGTATCCGGCATGCGCGTGCGCGGATTGTGGACATTCGGATTGATGAGCCACTGGACGAGCCAGATGCGGGCCGACTCGCGGTCGCCCGTCTTGGTCCCGAGCTTGTCGACGACCTGGCTCAGGTTCGGGCCGAATTCCGAGTCGTAGCTGAAGGCGGGTAGATAATCCTTCGCGCCCGCCGCGCCGACCGGCGTCGCCGTGCCGTCGTGAACGTGGCAGGCCATGCAGCCCCGCTCCATGAACAGCTGGCGGCCGTGCTTGGCGTCCCCCTTGAGCGCCTTCTTGGGATCGGCGGGATCGGTGGAGAGATCGGCCAGGAGCGGGATGGTCGTGCGCATCTTGATCCTGCGTCGGACATGGTTCAGCTCCTGCTCGAGCGTCTTGGTGATGTCTTTGTTGACATCCGCGGGGAGCCGGCCCCCGTAAACGGTGAGCTGATCGCGGATCATGCCGGACCACTTCTTGCCGGCGGCCTCCTTCTTCGGCAAGGTCGACCACTCGACTTTCTCGGCGAGCGGCATGAGCTTGTCAAGCAGCTCTTCGCTCATGAAACCGCGGCCGTCGATGAAATCGCTCAGGAAACGTTGATAGGCGGCGTCAGCAGCGGCGCTCTCGTCCTTGCCGGCCTTGATCTCTTTGAGCTCGTTTAAGTATCCCTTGCTGGCGCCGAAAAGGAAATGGGTGATGGCATAGATTTCGGTGTTCGGAAACGCCTTCTGGTCGGCGGGGAGCACATCGTCGTTGTTGTTGGCCAGACCGTAGTAGTGAGGCATCTTGGTGTCAGGCCGGAAATCGCGCGGCGAGCGGATCCAGCGACGCACGAACTCCTCGTTCGTCTTCTCGCTGAGGCGGAAGAGGCTGGGGCCGACCTTGCGCAGCTTGCCGGGGGCGGTATCCGGATCGCTCTCGATGCGGGCGCGCTGGCCGGGGGTCATGTCCTCCAGGGGCGGCACGGACTCGAGGCGCAGATCGGGCCCGACGGGGCGGCCCCCCTTGCGGCCCGAGATCTCGTGGCAGCCAAAGCAGCCGACGTCCTTGATGATGTTGTAGCCCCTGAGGAGCTTGGGCGCCTCGACGCGGTTGTCGCTGGAGACGAGGTCGGTGACCTGGTGGTGGCACTTGAGGCAGGCGGATTCCATGAAGCGGTTGGGAAGCATCGGGAAGTCCCAGAAATGATTGGACTCCCAGTCGTATTTTTTCCCCCAGTGCCGTTTCTGATCGGCGTTGTTCGGAGTATGGGAAGCGAGGGTGAAGCTGGTCGAGCTGCCCTGGCCGGAGTGGCAGGAGGTGCAGCCGAACTTCTCGGCGGGGTGTTTGCTGGTGGGGCCGACGAAAAGGTCGAGGCGCGGGTGGGCGCAGAACTCGGTGACGCGGGCGTCGGTAAGCTCGCTCGGGCTCAGGGTGAGGAGCTTGAGCTTGTCGGGATCGGGGACACCGCTCGCCTCCGGCAGGCCGCTGAGGGTGGCGCGCCGCTCCTTGAGGATCTTGCGGGCGTCGCCGAGCTTGCGGTCCTGATCGTTGGTGACGCCGCGCAGGGCCAAGATGTTTTCGCGCGAGAAATCCTCGCGTGCGATGCCGAGATGGCAGCTGGCGCAGCGGTCGAAGCGGGTGGCGTACTTGAAGTTGTAATCGATCGGCACCGTGTCGATGACGTACTGGTAGATCTTTACGGGCGCCGCGAAGGCGTCCAGGATCGGCCAGTCGCGCACCCAGTCGGCCACGCCCCAGGTCTTGTTGACGGCGGTCTTGATCTGGGCGTCTAGCTGATCGTCGAGCTTTTTGAGGAGCGTGGTCGCCTTGCCGAGAGGGGCCTCGTATTCCTCGATGACGGCGTTGGCCTCCTTGATCTCGCGCAGCACCTCGTCGCGCTCGGCTTTCACCTCGGCGAGCCTGGTCGAGAGCTCGTCGATGTCGGCGCGGTAGCGCTTGGCCGTCGCCGTCCCCGGACCATGGTGGTCGACTTCGATGTCATAGAAGCTGGCGCGCGACTCGAGGTCGGACTTGACCGTCTGAAAACGAGCTTCGCGGCGGTCCCGCTCGGGGAGCTTCGACTTGACCAGGGCGCGCTTGGCCTCGACCTCCTGCACTACCGTCCGCCAGCGCTCGAGATCCTGGACCTGATGCTGCTGGTAGAACAGCTGCGACTCCAGCTCGCCTACCTCGGCCTTGAGTTCCTGGCCCTTCTTCGAGCCCTGCTCGGCTTTGCTCAACTTGCCGAGAGCCGCCTTCTTGTCTTCGAACTGCTGTTCGGTCTCGCTCAGCTTGCTCTTGATGGCCTTCATCTCAGCGTTGATACCGTCCTCGGTGCGGAGCTTGCGGGCCCGTTCGACCTGCTTGCGTGCCTCGTCGAATTCGCGGGCGTCCGGCAGCTTGTCGAGGGCGGCGCGCTGAGCGACGGCGACCTCGACATCGCGGAAGGCGCGCTGCTCCGTCTTGTATTCCCGATTATAGTCCTGAACCAGCATCAGGATCAGGCTGACGAACATCGCGATCGACGACAGGGCGAAGACGATGTCCAGCGCATTCTGATCGCGATAGTGTTTATCGGTTGCAGCCATATTCCTCGTCCCTAGTCATTCGCCGTCCGCCCTTGGACCGCCGAGCTCGCCTTCCTGCCACGCACGATGCGAATCCAAGGTCGGACGACCAACGACTAATGACTAAATGTTGAAGAACGCCTCGGGAATGAACACGATGTATTTCAGATTGATGGTCCAGCGTAGCACCATCTTGATCGGCATGAGCGCCATGAACTGAATCAATGTCACCAGGATGAAGAAGCGGATGAAGCCCATCCGGATGAAAAACGGTCGCAAGATCGTCTTCGCCAGGAGCGGCGGCAACAGGAGCAGATAGCCCAGGATCAGGACGATGCCCGGCAACTCGCGCAGGAACCAGTGCTTGCCTTCCAGGCTCTGGCCCAGGATGTTGAGCCAGAAAATGTCGGAGAGGTTGACATTGTTGAGCGGCACGTTCTTGTGGACGTCCCACGCCTCGAACGGGGCAAAGAAGTTCCAGTTGGGGCCGCGGAGAAAAGTCCCGAGGATGATGAGCACGACCCAGAGGACGATGAAGCCCATCAGGAAGACCGTGATCGCGAACTTGCGCTGGTCGAAGGTGTAGTAGCCGTTCCCCTTCTGGTTGAAGTCGATGTAGGGCAGGGCGATGAGGCCGACGATGATGAAAGTGGGCAGGACGACGCCGGCCATCCAGGGATCGAAGTAGACGAGCATCTCCTGGAGCCCGAGGAAGTACCAGGGGGCCTTGGAAGGATTGGGGATTCTGGCGGTGGAGGCGGGTTGCTCCAGGGGCGCCTTGAGGTAGACGGCCCAGACGATCAGGATGAACGTGCAGATGATCATCGAGATCAGTTCGGTGTAGACGAGGTCAGGCCAGACCAGAACCTTCTCGTCCTCGATTTTCTCCAGGGGCGGCTCCCCCTGCCGCATGCGCTCGTCGTTGACGACCCCCTTGCGCAGGGCCAGCCAGGTGCAGTACCCGACCGAGAAGATGAGCAGGACGATGGGCACGTTGTCCGGCTTGGTGATGATGTCCTTGAAATTGTTGTCCGTCATCGCCCAGCCGGAGAAGAGGAGGACGCCCTGGAGGACGGCCCAGGCGATGATGGGATCGGTGAGGGTCTTGCGCCAGTAGAGGAAGGAGCCGAGGACAGCGACGGACAAGACGAAGTAGGTGGTCGGGTTCATCAAGTTGTTGATGAAGCTCTTGATCCCCTCCGGGATGGCCCAGCCGGCGTGCATCAGGTAGATGCCGGCGTGGAGGAGGAAGACGAGGGCGACGACGGTCCAGATCGTCACCTGCCGGCGGTTCCGCTGCTTGTTGTGATAGGCGGCGAAGCCGAAGTTCATCAGGGCGCAGATGAAGAAAAAGACCCCGATGCCGGTTTGGAGAGACGGCGATAGTCCGTTATGGCTGTGCATAGGTTTTCATTGACAATTAGCAGTTTCCAATTTGGGTTTCGCGGCCGGCGTCAGTTGCCTGGAGCCTTATTTCCTCCCGAAAGACGGCGTCCGGTCAGAGTTCTTCAATTTGCAATTGCGAATTGTCAATTGCTAATTGTCAATCCGGCTACAACGCGCCGCTGATGCCGCCGTCTTTTCGCACGCGCCAGAAGTGGACTGCGATCAAGAGGGCGACGGCGAGCGGGATGGCGACGCAGTGCAGGACGTAGAAGCGCAGGAGCGCGGTTTCACCGACGAAGCTGCCGCCCAGGAGCAGGAAGCGGGCGTCGCTGCCGGAGTGGATCAGGTCGACGCCGCCGATGGCGAGGAACTTGGCGCCTGGACCTTCGTAACCCAGGAGCGGGGTGGCCCGGGCCATGTTGCTGCCGACCGTGATGGCCCAGATGGCGAGCTGGTCCCAGGGAAGCAGATAGCCGGTGAAGCTTAACAGTAGTGTTAAGACCAGCAAGATGACACCTACCCCCCAGTTGAATTCTCGAGGGGGTTTGTAACTGCCTGTCAGGAACACACGATACATGTGCAGCCAGATCGTGATGACCATGGCGTGGGCGCCCCAGCGATGGAGTTCGCGGAGGATGCCGAGCGTGGCGACATCTCTCAAGGAGAGGATGTCGTTATAAGCGTGCTCCAGCGTGGGCCGATAGTAGAACATCAGCAGGACGCCGGTGACGGTCTCGACGAGGAAGAGGAAGAAGGTGATGCCGCCCATGCACCAGGTATAGGAGAGGGCGATGCCGCTCTTGCGCACGGAAACCGGGTGCAAGTGGAGGAAGACGTTGGTGAGCATGACCACCACGCGGTTGCGCCGATCGCGCGGCGCCGGGTGGCGGAAGATACTCTTCCATACCTGGGTATTGCGGAGCCATTCACCGAGAGCCATTTTTTCCTCGATATTCAGAATGCGGAAAGAAGAATGCAGAAGGAGAACGGCTGCACGCTCCACCCGTCATTCGTGTTGGTCAAATCGCTGATGCGGTCCTCTGTCCATTCTTTCACTTTCATTTGCATTTTCAGAGAGGTTAGACGACCAGATACGATTCCGGGTCATCCCATTGTCCAAGCTCTTTCTGGAACTTGCGGGACTTGTCGACGACGACGATATTGCCTTCGAGCTTGATGGCGTGGCGTTCGAGGGGGCGCGGGGCGGGGCCTTCGAAGTTGACGCCGGTGATGTAGAAACCGCTGCCGTGGCATGGGCACTTGAACTTCTTCTCGCCGGGGAGCCAGTTCGGGTTGCAGCCGAGGTGGGTGCAGATGGTGCTGAGGGCGTAGAGGACCTCCTTGCTGCCTTCGCGGTGCTTGATGACCCAGAAGCCGTTTTCCTTGTACTTGTCGTCGACGACTTCACTTTCGTAACCGTTGACGTCGCCGGCGCGAAAGACGGCCTGCAGCTGGGGCGGGGCGTTGTTGAAGAGGAAGCGCACCGTGTAAAGAAGCATCCCGAGCATCGACAGGATGAAGGAGCTCCAGCCGAGCACGAGCCAGGAAAGACCGATTTGTTCGAGAAAACCGCGCCGCGTCGGGGCGGCGCCGGGCTTCGCCGCCGCGGGCTTGGCGGGGGCGGGCTTGGCCGGCGGCGGAGTCGCCACCGCGGGTCCGGCGGCGGGGCCTTGCATCGGTTCCGACATAAAAGCCACCTGAAAAAACAAAGGAAGGCCGGCGGGGCGTCCGGTCCTGTCCTTTCAATCTCGTTCTCAGGGGAAAACTCTCGGACCTTTTTAGTTGTCCGTAGACAGTCGTCAACTACCTTTGGGGTCGAAAACAGCTACGGGGAGTTCCATCGTGGGGCAGGCGGCCTCGCCTTCCGGGGCTGACTGCCCAGGCGGCCTGCTCCACGCAATAACAGGCGCATAGCAAAGACGGCGCCAGACAGCGGGTGGGAAAAACGCCCGAAGAAAGTCGCACATTGCATCCCGTCTTTCTTAAAAACGCGAAGGTACGCGCCGGGTCTTCCCGGATTTGGCAAACACGCGTGTCTCATTCCGGGGATTCAAGCCAGTCCCCGGGTCCCACGCCAATCGCGGCGGTGGGGTCTAAGATGACGACACCATGTGCGGCCGATTCTCTCTGGGCGTTTCCACGGACCAGCTGAAAGGCTTTTTCCCGCTCTTCGATTTGCCGGCGAGCCTGAGGCGCTACAACATCGCACCGACGCAGGACGTCCTGGCGGTCCGGGTCGAGAAGGGGAAGGAGAAGCCGCAGGGGGGGCTCATGCGCTGGGGGCTCGTTCCATACTGGGCGGAGGACCTGTCGATCGGCAACAAACAAATCAACGCGCGGGCCGAGACGCTCGCGACGAAGCCCGCCTTCCGCTCGGCGTTTCAGAAGCGGCGCTGCCTCATCCTTGCCGACGGCTTCTACGAATGGAAAAAACTCGGCAAGGAGAAGCAGCCGTTTCACATCCACAACAAGGATGGCTCCCCCTTCGCCTTCGCCGGGCTCTGGGAGTACTGGAAGAAGAAGGAGGGCGCCGACGCCAAGGCGCCGGCGAGCGTCGAATCGTGCGCCATCATCACGACCGACGCCAATGAACTGGTGGCCTCGCTCCACGACCGCATGCCCGCCATCCTGGATCCGGGCGACTATCTGCGCTGGCTCGACCCGGCGCCGGTCGATCCGGCCGTCTTGCAGGAGATGCTACGGCCCTATCCCGCGGCGAAGATGGAGGCGGTCGCGGTGAGCAAGCGCGTGAACAACGTCGCGAACGAGGGCGCCGAATGCGTTGCTCCCGAGGCCGGCGCCAAATCGCCGCAATGGCGTGAGACGACGCTGTTTTAGGCGAATCGATACGCGGCCGTTCTTGGCATCGGCTTTGCACTCCTATCGGTTCAAGCTCACAACTTTGCTGATACGGAGGCAAACCATGAACTGGGATACCATCACCGGCAACTGGAAGCAATTCAAGGGCAAGGTGAAGGAAAAGTGGGGTCAGCTTACCGATGACGACCTCACGGCCATTGAAGGGAAGAAGGACCAACTCGCCGGCAAGCTTCAGGAACGCTACGGCTACGCCAAGGAGCAGGCCCAGCGCGAACTCGATGACTTCGCGCAGGCACTGAAGCCGTGATAGGGTAGAAATCAGTTTCGCCGCGGATCACCGCGAATGAACGCCGATCTGAGCAGAAAGCTCGCTTCTCCGATCCGCGTTCATTCGCGTTGATCCGCGGCGATGGTTTCTCATCGCCGGTTCAAGGCGCCGCGGCTTTGGTTTCGGCTTTCGTCGGCGATAGCGGCAGGCCGCGGCGCAGGGAGCCCGTGACGCCGCGCTCGCTTGTGCCGCTCAGGAAGACGAAACACATCTCGTTGGTCGTCTGCTCGCCGAAGGTGACGCGTTGCGGCGGATTGAACGGGTTGTGGGGATTCTTGGCGCTGTTGTCGTAGATCGCCTCCACTTCGAACCTGGTCCCCTTCTTGACGGCGAGCGGCTCCTTGAGGGTGAAGGTTTCCTGCCAGTTGTAGTCCCAGTCGTTGATGTAGATCAGAGTTTCCTTCTTGCCGTCGGGCGGCGTCATCGTCAGCTTGATCTCCTTGCCCAGCATGTGCATGTGCGGGCTGATGGTAAGCAGCTTGAAGTCATCGCGGGCCCAGCTTTCGCCGTGCAGCTTGAACTTCTCAGCGCCGGCGGGAATCGAGAAAAGGAGTCGCGCCAGGCCGGTACCGGAGCCGCCCGCGACGACGCCGCCTTGCAGCGGGTTTTTCACCGGCGCCTTGGCAAAGTAGAGGCCGATCTGGGTGCGATCCTTTTCGAGCCGGCCGTTGCGGTGGAAATGCGTCTGCACGATGACGTCGCTTCCCTTCCGCAGCGGATAGCCGGTCCCCTCGGGTAGATAACGGCCGATCTGCCCCGGCGCCCAGCCGCCGAGACCTCCCTGCGGGGTGAAGCCGACGCCCATGGACACCGTGTAGCCGGGACCGACGTCGACCGCGTCGGGATCCTTGAGCCGGTCCTTCTGTGCCTTCGCCTCGAGCTTGCGTCCCTGGCCGGTATTGTCGACGAAGAGGAGAACGTGGTGGACGACGCGTGGATTGCTGGGCCGCGTCTCGACGGCGACGACGTACTTGTCCTCGGAGAGGTTGGTCGGCAGGACCATGCAGCGGAAGAGGTCGCGGCCGGTGGGGCCGAGCGTGAAGTCCGCCTCGGCGGTGAGGACCAGGTCGGGCGTGCCGAGCAGCCAACCCTCGGTGAATTTTTTCGCGGGCGGAGCGTCCTTCGGGTCGCCTTCGGGCATGCCCGAGTCGACCCAGGCGGCGATGGTGTCGATCTCCTTTTGCGACATGCGGCGATCGTTGTGAAATGTCACGCTTTCCGTCGGCTTCCAGGGCGGCATCAGCCGTTTCTTCGTGTAGTCTTGCACCAGGTCGGACCAGCTCACCGCTTGTTTATACGTCATCAGCGAGAACGGCCCGACCTCGCCTGGACGATGACATTGCTGGCAATGGCTCTGGAGGATCGGCTCCACGTCGCGATGGAACGTTACCTTGCCCTCGCGCGCCAGCTTCAGGTCGCGCTGGATGGGGCAGCCAACGGCCGCGGTGGCCGGCTCGCGGATGGTCTTGCCGCTCAGCATGCTCTTGAGCGCGTCTTCGAGGTCTCTGTTCTTCACCGTGCCGTGCTTCTTGAGTCGCTCGTAATAGGCGTCGTCGATGCGGCCGCGGTAGCGGAGGACGAAGTCCTTGTCGAGGACGAAGGCCTCGGGCGTGACTCCGGCCTTGAGGGCGTCGGCGCCGCGGCAATCCTTGTCGAGGTAGACGGGGAAGGTGATGTTGAAATGTCTCGCTTGCTTGGCGACGCCGGCCGGCGTCTCATCCGGATTGCAGATGAGTCCCACGAAGCGGACCTTTTTTACCGCGAGGTCCTTGGCCAGGTCGGAGAGGGGTTGCGCGTAGCTGGTGGCGACCGGGCACTCGAAGGAGAGGAAGACGACGACGGTTGCTTCCGCCTTGTCGTGCAACGAATGCTTGACGCCCTTTTCGTCGGTGAAGGAGACATCGGCGATCTTCTTGCCGAGCATCGCGGTCGAGGCTTTCGGCTCATCGGCGCGGGCGACTGCCGTGGAAAAGGAAAAGGCAAGAAAGCCAAGGAGCAACTGACGCATGTGGCGTCCCTCGTGGTAGTGTTCCGGGTTTTCGTAGGTTGTACCAGGGGGCGGTGCGGCCGGTTTCGGATGCGGGGAGCCGGGCGGCGACTGTCATCCTTTTCTCATTTTCGCGGCGTCAAGCCTCACGTCACGCCTTCGTCGCCGCCGCCGGGACGGGCGCCGGCTCCTGGTCGCGGCTCTGGAGGGCTTCGAGCATCTGCTCGACGCGGAACGGCTTGTAGAGGACGTGACGCAGGCCTTCGGCCCGCGCCTTGACGATGGAGTGGGACGAATCGTAGCCGAAGCCCGTCATGAGGATGACGCGGGCGTTGGGCTGAGCTTCGCGCAGGGCGCGGTAGACGTCGAAGCCGGAGAGATCGGGCAGGCGGATGTCGGCGAGCATGGCGTCGTAGGCGCTCAAGCGCGCCATGGTGAGCGCTTCCTGGCCATCGCGGGCGGTCTCGACGATACAGCCCCAGCGGCCCAACAGGCTGTGGGCGGAGCGGCGCACGCGCTCGTCGTTGTCCACCACGAGCACACGCTGCCCCTTGAGGCGGCTCGGCGTTTCAAAACCGGGGCTCGACAGGCTCTTGGCCGCCGGCGTCATGTCTTCGCCGACTTTCTGGATGCTCTGCTTGATCGAGCGGGCCGACGACAGGATCTTCTTGAGCTTCTCCGCCATCTCCGGCTCGTGGCCGATCCAGCGATCGAGAATGGCGGTGGCCTCGTTGAGAATCTCGTCGACCGGAATGACCACGGCCCGGTTGACGGCCTCGATCGATTGCTCGGCCGTCGTCCGTTTCTCGATGAGAAGCAGCTCGAGCGTGTGCAACGCGGCGGCCAGCTCACGGCAGAAGATCTCGGTGAACTGGACGTCTTGCGGGCCGAAGCCGCCCGGGTGCGGGCTCTCGACGTTGAAGGTGCCGATGACGCGGTCGCCCCAGCTGAGCGCGACGGTGAGCGAGCTTTTCGCCCCCTTGGCGCCTTCGATGTAGTGCGGGTCGTTGGCGGTGTCGACGCACAGGTAACTCTTACCGGTGGCCGCGACATAGCCGGTGACGCCGTTCCCCTCTTCGCGGGCATAAAGGATGCGCTGGGCCGCCTCGGGGGTCATGCCATCGGAGAGGAGGGGCTCGAGTCGGCCGCTGGCGTGATCGAGCAGGCGAATCTCGATGACGTCGTAGTGCAGGAGGTCGTGGGTGAGGCGACGGATGTTCTGCTTGAGGACCTCGACGCGCTCCTCGATGTCCATGTCGGCGAGCTGATCGGGGGTGATGGCGGCCAGCTCGTTGGCGGCGTGGTGCAGGGCGTCGAGCTTTTGCTGCTGCTGCACCTCGGGAGTAACGTTGCGCAGCATGGCGATGTGCTGGCTCACGTGGCCGGCCGCGTCGAGAAGCGGAGCGACGCGCATGTCGAAGTGACGGGCGCCGGCCTGAAACCGGGCCTGGCTGGTGTGGTCGGGGAGAGCGTTGTAGAAGGCGGAGGCCTCGGGGCCGAGCTTGTCGGGAGAGCCGAGCGCCTCGAAGAAGTCCTTGCCATCGGCCCGGCCGCCGGCCCATTGTGCGAAACGCGGATTGGCCCAGGCGATCTTCCGGTCGGGCGTGACGACGGCGACCCCTTCACCCATCACATCGAGAATCGAATCAGCCTGGAGAAGAGAATTAAGACGCCGCAAGACGCGGGGGTTGGCGGTCGGGGCGACGATGGCGTCGAAGCGCTCGGCCTGGATGCGTTCGAGGGCCTCGCGTAGCGTGGGGACGCGGATCAGGTCCCAGTCCGCCCGGCCCTCCGCGAAAAGCCCATCCGCCGGCGCCTCCGTGACGCTGATGACCAGGATGCGTTTGCGCTCGGCCAACGAAGGACGCCTCGCGAGTTTGTGAAAATCTTCACAGACTGGATTATAAAGATTGCCGCGAAGGCTTACAAGCTGGAGGTTTTTGGAGCGCGGTCGTTCATTTTTGGGCGCCGCGGCTGGACAGGCCGCTTTGGATCGAGCGACCCTGTTTCCGAAGAACGTCGCCCCCCTCAATCCAAAGCGGTGTCGTGCCCGCACTCCAAAATTGTCACCGCAACGCCCGCGCCTGCTCGCGCGTCGACGCGAAGCGCGGCTGCCACTCGCCTTCCGCGATGCGGCGGTAAAGCGCCCGCGCCTCGGAGGTTCGGCCCACGCCCTTCAAGCACTCCGCTCGCTCCCAGAGGATGTCCGCGTTGGTCGGCTCGACCTTGAACGCCTGGACGTAGACCGCGTCCGCCTCGTCGATACGGTTCTCGCCGCGCAGCTTCTGGGCGAGGGCGAGCCAGGGCTCGGATTCGCCGGGCTTGAGGCCCATCGGCGTCGTCGTGTAATCCCACGCCAACTCGGTGGCGCCCAGCGATTCCAGCAGGGCGGCGGCGCGGCGGGGGACATCCAACTTGTCCGGATCGAGGGAGCGCCAGCGATCCGCGACTTTGACGACCTTGGTAATCATCTCCTTCGGCGCGGGCGTCTTCGAGCGCTTGCTGGACGCGATCATCGACTCGTAGTGTGTCAGGAGACCGCCGTAGTCCTCGCGCACGGTTTCCAGGTTGACGACTTCGGGCAGCTCGCGGAACTCGATGTCGAGCGCCTGCTCGAGGGCTTCAACCTGCTTCTCGACGTCGCCGCGCCGCTCGGCGAAGCGGGCCGCGAGGCGCCAGACGAAAGGACGCTTGCTCAGCTCGATGTCCGCGAGGACGGCGGCCAACTCGGCGTCGGCCTGGTCGTATTGCTTGGTTTGCCAGAGGAACTCGAGGCCGACGAGGCGCACCAGGCCGCGGTCGCTCGGTCCTTCCATCACTGACGTTGAAGTGCCAGCCGCCTCTGGCTCCCTCCCCCCTTGTGGGGGAGGGCTGGGGTGGGGGGAGGCGCTTTCAACCGCAGTGCGATAGAACGTTTGCGCAAGGGGCCGCTCTCCCATCTGATACGCCTGCCACGCGAGCAGCACCGCGGCGATCGGCTTCTTGTCCGCGAGCAGCTTGCCGTGCTTCTCACGGTAAAGCGTCGCCAGTTCGCCCGGCTCCAGCGTTTCCTTGAATGTGTTCTCGATCGGCGGCAGCGCCCCGGCCTTGAACGCCTCCTCGTAAAGGTCGAGAAACGCCTTCCGCGCCTCCGCTTTTTTGCCCGCCGCCGCGAGGTTGATCGCATACTCGTAACGACTTGCGTAGGGCAAGCCTGCGCGGGCGGTCACATCCTTCTGAATCTCGGAGAGAGCGAGATGGAATTTGGCCGTCGGAGGTACACTCCGAATGCCATCCGCTCGGGTCACCGGCGCATGCGGGCGGTCCATCGCCTTCGATTTGCGCACCGCGTCGATCACCGCCCACGACCAGACGACGTCCGGGCAATCCTTCAGGAAGGCGAGCGTCTTCTCGCAGTTTTCGCGGAAAGCCCTCTCCCCCGGATCGCCGGCGCGGTCAAGCTTCCAGGTCGTCCACAGGTCGCGGCAAGCCGTGAGGCGATTGAGGAAACTGTCCTTGACGCCGGGTAGCGGCCCGAATGCGCGCTTCTCTTCGCCGTTTGCAAGCTCGGTCTGGCTACGGTTGAGATAGACGGCGAGCGGATTGCCTGGATGCTCCTCCAACTCGTCCATGACAACGGGCGGGATCGTGCGCGACGAACGGTCGCCGAGCAGGTAGAGGGCGTGGCCGGTCCATTGCCGCAGCATGACCTCGGCGATGCTCATGTCCGTGTGGTAACGGGCGGAAAAGCTGTTGAGCAGCACGTAGAAGCCGAGGCGATGGTCCCCCTTGCGGTGGAAACGCTCCTTGAACAACTCGACGGCGCGGCGGTCGCCTTCGAGGGCCCAGGCGATGAACAGCTCCTCGGCGATAAACTTGCCCATCCTCGGATAACGCTCTTCCGGCACGCCGCCGAAGCGCAGCAGGTGGCTGGAAGTCCGCAGCGGGAAGCGAAACACGAGGAGATTGGAGACATCCGGCGTTAGATCGGGCGCCGTCGCCGCCGCGCGGACGAGCTTGGTCTCCGCCGTCTTCTTGCCGCTCTCGTCGAAGACCCGGCAGACGCCGTCCGCGCCGTAAGTGACGCGCACGAGGACCTTGGCGTCCGGCATCTCGACGACGCGGCGTTCGACGAGACGATTCTTGTCGAAGACGAGGTGAAGCTGATAGGTCGTTGGTTCCTTCGCGGGCTTCTCCTTCGGCGCCGCACCCCCCACCCCAGCCCTCCCCCACAAGGGGGCAGGGGGCTCGATCCCGGCAGGGGGCTCGATCCCGGCAGGGGGTACGGTTCCGGCGGTCGATGACGGCGCCGCGATGGCCGGCTCGACATGCGGCACGATGGCGACCACGTTCTCCGCGATCAACTTGACGTCCGCCTCGCGCGCCAGGTCTTCCGCGGCCGGGACGAGCCAGGGGACCAGCTCGCCGATCTCGCTGAAGTGATACGGCGTGAACGCTCGCCGCGCCGCCAGGCCGATCTCGGGATAGAGATGCCAGAGCCGCTCGCCGTCGCCGATGACCTCCTGCCGCAAACCGGCGCCCAGCGTCCCCCCACCCCAACCCTCCCCCACGAGGGGGGAGGGAGAGACGTAGCGGAACTGCCCCTTGCCGTTGTAGGTCACTTGCAGCGCACGCCCCGCCTCGACCTTGCCGCCAGTCGGAGACGGCCCCCCTCCCCCCTTGTGGGGGAGGGCTGGGGTGGGGGGTGGGGCGCCAAGCGAAATCGTAACCGTCTCCCATCCCGCCCCGCGCGCCGCGTCGATCAGCCGCCGCGCCTTCTCGTCGATGACGCCCGTGACCGGCGGCCGCTTCAGCTTCGCCTCGCGCTCCAGCGTCGCGAGGACATCCGACGTCTGCATCTGCAAGCCGGGAGCGTAGAGCGTCAGATTTCGGAAGATGCTGTCATCCGGCTTGAATTTTGGGGCGTAGAAGAGAAGGCGGTCGGCGGTGTCGGAGGCGGTAATGTGTTTCGATTGCGACTCGGCGAAAACGACGGAAGCATCCACGAAGTCTCGTTCGATGAGGAATGGCGTTTTTGACGTGACCACGTCTCGATCTAGGAATGCCTGTTTGAGATAGGAAGGGACGCCCATCGGAACCCGCTCGCCAAGCCTTGTGCTGATCGCATATTGTTCTGAATGGGAGGCCGGATCCAGTTCTCTCGCTTTCAACGCCATCGTCATCGCCTCGGGGCCGGGAGTAAGAGTTGGCGAGTTCTTGAGAAAATACGAGGAACCGCGCCAGCCGCCCCAATCTTGCATCCTCGGGACATCCGAGGCGAGGAGCCGAACGCTAGACGCTTTCCACTGCAACGGTTCACCCCCGGAGAGTCCGACTCCGAAAGCAGCGGGAGGATCAATGTTCTGCGTCGCTACGCCTGTACCCGCCACCGATGAAGATGACAAGAACGGAGCATCAATCGCTTTCGGCATACCAACACGCGGAGGGACGCCGAGCGGTCGGCGAATGACATGGTCCCGCGTAACCTCGTTCCCAACAATTATCACTTGCTCAACTTTGTTCACACCCGCTCCAAACATCAGGCTTCCCGTTGGAGCACGCCGCACGTCTATTGATACATCTCTGTACATGCCGACCCAGAAATGGTAGGGCGGCGCCATAAGCGAAGCCGCGACTACATCAGCGCCCATCAGCGTCCCCATCACCTCCTCCACCGTCCGCTTCTCTCCCAACCCCCACGCCGTCCATTTCGGGTCCGGTTCGTACACCGTCGGGATGCGCTCCGGGCAGGGGTACATCGCCCAGTGGTCCTTGCGGCCGCGGTCGACCTTGTAAGTCTTGTAGTCCTCCTCCGTCTCCAGCACGAGGAGCGACGTGAACGGCGACATCACGTAGCTCGCCAGCGATAGCTTCGTGATCGACTCGCGGTTCTTGTCGGCGCCGTCCGCGAGCAGGCGTTCGACCTCGAGCTTGGCCCACGTTCGCGGCAGGTAGTCGGCGCCGGGGCGCGGCTTGTCGACGGCGATCTCGCGGCGGAAGGGCTTGCCGTCCAGCTTGCCGCTGACGATCACCTTGGCGGGCAGCTTCTCTCCCTTGGCCGCGTCGCGGCGGGTGATGGCGCAGACTTCCTCTCCCTGGGACAGGGCGAGCGACTCCGTGAGGAACGTCGCCTTCCCTTCCGGATCGGCGACGCTCAATTCCATCAGCCGCGGCGTGCCGAGCGTGGCAAGGAGGTCGAACGTGCGCCAGGCGAGCGGCTCGTCCGGGTTGATCTGCGTGAAGAAGCCGCCCGTGCGCTCGGCGGCTTCCTTCATGAAGGCGCGGTTCCAGCGGCGGCCGACGCCGATGCCGACGTAGCGCGTGCCCTCCGGGATCGCCTTGACGAGCTTGTCGGCGTCCATCTCGCCGAGTGCCGGCAGCCCGGCGCCGATGTGGACGAGGTACGGATTCTTCCCCTTCGCCAGGAGCGGCGCGGCCGAGGCGAGCGCCTTCTCCAGGTCGAGGGCGCCGATCAGGTGGCTCGATTCCAGGAAGGCGACGGCGTCGGCGACGTTCCGCGCGTTCACCGGCCGCGGCTCGGCGGTCCAGGGCGTGACGCGCGTCGCCGCCGTCAGCAGCGCGAAGGTGTCTCCCTCCTCGGCCCGCTCCAGCAGATTCTTGACGATGTCGATCTGTGCCCGCGCCAGGAGCGGATCGCGATTGGCGGCCGTCTCGACGAGGATGACCCAGTCGCGGCGCTGAAGCGTCAGCTCGGTTTTCAGCTCGGGGCGATAGCGCAGCATGAGGTATTCGGCGTTGTCGTGGATCGCGGAGGCGAAGCGCGGCTGATCGCGGTCGTCGGTGGGGTCGACGACTTCCAGAGCGACGTCTTTGTCGGCCTTGATCTCCTTGGCCGACGTTGACAGCAAGGTGTCGCCGCCCTTCGATGTGATGGTCATGTCCGGGTGGCTGGAGCTGCTGACGCGCAGGTCGGCCCCGTGCTTGACGCGGCCGGCGAAGGACCAGTCGCGGACGAGCTGATTGCCATCGCCGGCGGGGAAGCGGTAGCGCAGCGTGCCGTAAAGGGAGGGCAGGCGCTGCGTGTAGCTGAGGATGATGCGTTTCTCCTTGCGGCCTTCGAGCGGGAAGACGCGCATCTTGAAGGTGCTGCCGTCGACCCATTCGAGGAGGGCGGGATCGCGGCGCTGCCAGCGGATGGTCTCGTAGACGTTGCGGGCGTGCTGCCGCTCGGCCATGCCGCCTTCGTTGAGCTTGGAGGCGTCGCCGTCCTCGACGTACATGGCGAGGCGGGAGAGGGAGGCGTCGGGCGGGAGCGGAAAGGTGAACGTGCCTTCGAGGCGCCAGTTGTCGTTGTTGAAGTAGGTCTGGTCGATGGTGGTGCGTGCGAAGCCGTCCTCGATGTGGACGTCGACGTGGAACTTGCGGAGCGTGAGCTTGACCTCCTGGCCGGAGGGATCGACGGCGATGAGGGCGCCGCCGCGATTGGCCGGGCCGGGGACGAGCGGCGATTCGGCGGCCGCCATCAGCTCGCGCGTCCAATCCAATTCGTGGCTGGCCCGCTCGGCCGCGACGACGTTCTTCGAGTTGGCGAGGAGACGCTGGCCGGCGTGGAGCGTCGTCGAGGCGGACGGCACACGGAGTGTGCCTGCTACATCGGAGACACTCACCTTGCCCTGGGTGACGACAACCGCGGCGCTCTTGCCCTCAGCCCGGACGACGAAGCGCGTACCGAGCGCGGAGACGGAACGGCCGGGGGCGTCGACGATGAAGCGATCGTCGCCTTCGCGCGGGGCGACTTCGACGTAGACTTCGCCGCGCTTCAACGCGACCTTGCGCGGGGCGGCGTAATGCAACTCGGCGCCTTCGCGGACGTAGAGGACAGAACCGTCGGCGAGGAGGACACGGCGGCGCTCGGCGGCGGCGGTCTTGAGCGTGTCGCCGACTTTCAGACGCGGGGCGACGGAGGCGGTGAGGCGGGCCTTGGGGGTGAGGCCGGGGCCACTGCCTCGCGCTGGGAGTTCCTTGGGGCGGAGGACGGTGTGGGTGATTGGCGGCGGCGGGAGCGTTGTGGCGCGCTGGGTGTCGGCGTGGTGGATGAGGTAGATGACGGACGCCGCGAGCGCTAAACAGAGCGTGGCGCCGAGGCACAGGCGGATGCGGGACAGGCGAGCGTCATTCGTGGCGTTCATGGACTCGGCCTCCTTTTCGAGCGCGGCGCGAAGAGATGGGCTGCCGCTTTGAGAACGAATGGACGGGGTTATTGTGACAGAGGCGAGGGGAAATGCCAGGATGTTTTCCGGAAGGCGCCCCATCGGACGGAAAGGCGTGTGTGCCATGCCCACGGCTTTGCGTGGGCATGCGGGCTCTCGTCGATGCCCATGCCCACGCAAAGCCGTGGGCATGGCACACCCCGACTCAATGGCGCCTCTCGGGTACAACACGAAGATGAAGATCCTCTTCCTCCACGGCTGGAACAGCGTTCCCGGCGGCGTGAAGCCGACGTTCCTTACTGAGCACGGCCACGACGTCATCAACCCCAAGCTGCCCGACGACGACTTCGACGCGGCGGCGCGGATTGCTCAGGCGGAGTTCGACGCGCACAAGCCGGACGTGGTTGTTGGCTCGTCGCGCGGTGGCGCGGTGGCAATGAGCATCGAGAGCGGGGCGGCCCGGCTCGTGCTCCTCTGTCCCGCCTGGAAGAAGTTCGGGAAGGCGAGAACGGCAAAGGCGGGGACGGTCATCTTGCACAGCAGAGCTGATGATGTTGTGCCCTTTGCTCATTCTGAGGCGCTGGTGCGGAATAGTGGCTTGCCGGCGGCGGCCCTTGTCGAGATCGGCAGTGATCACCGGCTGGCGGATCCGGAGCCACTTGCCGCGATGTTGAAGGCGTGCGAAGGTGGATGACGGTGGCGGTGTCTCAATTCACTTTTCCGGCGCACGATCGGCGTCAACCACCTCGAAGACGTAGCCGTTGGGGTCGCGGAAAAAGAACCGCGCGAAGGGTGTCGGCCGCTCCGGCTCGATGAGGGCCGCGCCGTGGGCGGTTAGGCGGCGTTTCAGGGGGTCGAATTCGGATCGGGGGAGGGCGAGGGCGATGTGGCGGCCGAATTCCGCTTCGAACTGGGACGGGGCGAATCCGGGGACCTCGACGAGGTGCAGTTCCTGACCCGGAGCGACTTCGAGCCAGGCGGCGGGGCGGCCGATGTTGCCGGGGCGGTGGATCGGACGCCAGCCGAGGGTTTGGGAGAAGAAGGTGAGCGCGGCGGGAACGTCGCGCGTGGCGAGCGTGATGTGTGCAAGGGGCATGGCATCCTCCAAGCGCAATGAAACGTGCAAGGGTCAACCGTCGCTCAGCGCGGTCAAGGATTGGCGGGCGGCCGCGATGGTTTCTTCGACGTGTTTCTCCGTGTGAGCGGCGGACAGGAAGGCGGCCTCGAACTGGCTGCACGGGAGGTAGACGCCGCGGTCGATCATTTCCCAGAAAAAGCGGGCGAACTTCGCGGTGTCGGCTTTCTTCGCCGTGTCGTAGTCGGTGATGACCGTGTCGGTGAAAAACAGCGTCCACATGCTGCCGACACGCTGAACGCGATGTGGAACGCCGGCTTGTTGACAGGCCTGTGTCAAGCCGGCTTCGAGCTTGCTACCGAGGGCCGCGAGGTGGGCGTAGGGGGGGCGTTCGGCGAGTTCTTGCAGGGTGGCGAGGCCGGCGGCCATCGCGAGGGGGTTGCCGGAGAGGGTGCCGGCCTGGAAGACGGGGCCGGCGGGCATGATTTTTCGCATGATGTCGCGGCGGCCGCCGTAGGCGCCGACGGGGAGGCCGCCACCGACAATCTTGCCGAGAACGGTGAGGTCGGGCTTCTGGCCGAAGAGTTCCTGGGCGCCGCCGAGAGCGAGGCGGAAGCCGGTCATCACCTCGTCGAAGATGAGCAGGGCGCCGCTTGCCGACGTGAGGCGGCGCAGCTCGGCGAGAAACTCTTTGGTCGGCTGGACGAGGCCCATGTTGCCGACGACCGGTTCGAGGATGACGCCGGCGATCTTGGGGCCATGGGCCTGGAAGGCGGCGGCGAGGGCGGCGGTGTCGTTGTAGCGGAGGAGGAGCGTATCCTTGGTGCACCCGGCGGGGACGCCGGGGCTGTTGGGGACGCCGAGAGTGGTGGCGCTCGAGCCGGCGGCGACGAGGAGGCTGTCGACGTGGCCGTGGTAGCAGCCGGCGAACTTGACGATGACGTCGCGGCCGGTAAAGCCGCGGGCGAGGCGGATGGCGCTCATCGATGCCTCGGTACCGCTCGAGACCATGCGGACCATCTCGATGGAGGGGACGAGCTTGCAGATCAGCTCGGCCAGCGCGGTCTCGATGTCGGTGGGGGCGCCGAAGGTGGCGCCGCGGGAGAGGGCTTCCCTCACGGCGTCGACGACGCGCGGATGGCAATGGCCGAGGATGAGGGGTCCCCAGGAGCCGACGTAATCGAGGTAGCGGCCGCCGTCGATGTCGAAGAGGTAGGGGCCTTCGCCGCGGGCGATGAAGAGGGGCTGGCCGCCGACGCCGCCGAAGGCGCGGGCAGGACTGTTGACGCCGCCGGGGATGACGTGGGAGGCGCGGGCGAAAGCGGCGGCGCTTTTGGGGCGGAGTTTACTTGTCATGGCGTGATCCTGACTTGAAGGACATCGCAACGTAAAGGAGGGATTCGGGCAGGTGTCAGTTTACGAGCGCCAAGCTCGCATGACTTCGGGTTCGGGCGGATCGAACGGAACGTTACTATCGCGCGGGAGGAGCCGCTTTTTGTTTCGCCCTTACAGGGCTACTGCCGGCTACGGCGGACTCTTCCCAGGGCGGCGCCCTGGGCTTTCTTGTTTGGCCCTTTCAGGGCCGCTGTAGGGCCATCGAAGTCGCGTGGAGGCTGACTCTTCCGCAAGTCGACGCTCGCGCGGTCGAGCCGGCGCCCGGTGTTCGCCCGAGGTTGGTGTTCCCCGATGGTTTGACATTCGGGCTGTAAGATGGGACAATTCGCGATCGATCCATCAGAGCATCCCGATGTCCGCGTCCAATCCTGCCGGCGACAACCAGACCACCTCCGCGTACACGGAGTCTCAGGCCCCGGCGGCGCCGACGGGCGAGCCCGGCGCCAAAGCCGGCATCAAGCCCGGCGCGCCGCGGCCGGCGGCTGCCGTCCAAGTTCCCGGCTATCGCATTACCGAGGTCCTGGGTCGCGGCGGCATGGGGGTCGTCTACAAGGCGATCCAGGAGAAGGCGAACCGGGCGGTGGCGCTCAAGATGATCCTGGCGGGGGCGCACGCCGATCAGGCCGATCAGGTGCGTTTCCGCGCCGAGGCGGAGGCCGCCGCTCGTCTGTCCCACCCGCACATCGTGCAGCTTTACGAGGTGGGGGAGACGCCGGAAGGATTCCCGTTCTTCTCCCTCGAATTCGTCGCCGGGGGAACCCTCGCCGAGCGGCTCAAGCGCGGCCCGCTTCGCCCGGTGGAAGCCGCTCACCTCATCGAGACCCTCGCCCGCGCCATGCAATACGCCCATGAGCGCGGCGTCGTGCATCGCGACCTCAAGCCGGCGAACATCCTTCTCACCGGCGGCATGGATCAAGACTCCGCGTTCCGCACCGACGCCTCCGCCTCCAGGACGCAAAACGCCGACCCGACGGTGATCGCTTCGGCGCAGAGCACGACCTCCCATGCCCTGGGCGCCAAAATCTCGGACTTCGGCCTGGCCAAGCAGCTCGACAGCCAGGACGGCGTGACGCGCACCGGCGCCATCATGGGCACGCCGAGCTACATGGCCCCCGAACAGGCGTTCGGTCAATCGAAGAACGTCGGGCCGGCGGCGGATATCTACGCGCTCGGCGCCATGCTGTACGAATGCCTCACCGGCCGGCCGCCGTTTCGCGGCGCCACCGTCGCGGATACGCTCGAACAGGTGCGGACGATGGAGCCGGTCACGATCCGCGCCTTCGTCAAGGAGATCCCCGCCGACCTGGAGACGATCTGCCTGCACTGTCTGCACAAGGAGCCGCTCAGGCGCTATGCCTCGGCGGACGCCCTGGCCGAGGACCTGCGGCGTTATTGCGAAGGCCAGCCGATCAGCGTGCGGCCCGTGGGCAGGCTGGAGCGGACCTGGCGCTGGTGCCGGCGCAATCCATGGCTGGCCGGAACGACGGCGCTGGCGGCGCTCTTGCTGATCGCGGTCGCCGGCGTCTCGGTGTTCGCCTACTTCGACGCCGAGGCGCGCAACACCCAGATCGAGAAGAAACGGCAGGAAGCGGAGGCGGCGCAGAAGGTCGCCAGGGCGCGGCTCGAGCAATCGCTCAAGGCGCTCGGCCTGTTCGCCACCGACTTCCGCGGCTTCTGCGAGGACGCGCTCGTGCCTGGGGCGAGCAAGGCCAAGATGTACGAGGCCCTGATCGAGCAACTCGAGAGCCAGACGGCCGAGGAAGGGGACGAGGCGACGGAAGACGCCCTGCGGAACAAGTCGTGGCTCTATCAGACGATGGCGATCGTCTATCTCGACACGCAGAAGTACGACAAGGCCGGCTCCATCATCGACAAGGGACTGGAGGCCACCAAGGCCTGGCTCGACCTCAAATCCGGGGACGACTACGCGCTCAGCTTTTACGCCGCCTTTCTCTCCCTCAAAGGCGATACGACGTTTAACGAAAAGGAACGAACGGAGTATTACGACAAGACGCTCGAGCTGCGCCGCAAACTAGCGCATAACAAGGCCGTCGATCAGTTCACGCCCGGCCGGTCGTTGATGCAGCTGGCCGATACCCTGGACAAGCTCGCGCTCTACGACGAGTCGCTCAAGCTGCGGCAGGAGGTCTGCGAGCTCCAGGTTTCGAAGGGAGTGGAGAAGGACAAGCTCCACGAGAGCTTCGACTTCTGGGCCTGGACCTGCTGGAAAGCGTATCTCAAGGAACCGGACGAAGCCAAGAAGCGCGGCCTGCTGGAGAAATGCGACGAGCTGTCGTGCCGCGCGCTCGAGTTCCGCCCCGGCTCCCGGCGCACGCTCGAGCGCCTGACCGGCGTCCTGCGCGAGCTGGGGGACAGCGCTTACAACCACGCCAAGAAAGCCGAGGCCGAGAAGCGACCGGACGAGGCGAAGAAGCACGGCGACGCCGCCCAGAAGTATTTCGAGCGTCTCTTCGACATGGCCCGCCGCCTCGCCGTCGCCCCGGACCTCCTGTTCAATGTCAGCGCCTACGCCCGCTCGTTCTACGCGGTCGGCGTGATGCAGAAGAGCCTGGGCCGGCACGAGGAGGCGCGGGAAAGCTTCAGCAAATCGCGGCAAATCCGCGAGCAACTGCTGCGTGATTTCGGCAAGTCCGAGTTTGCCGACATGCTCCGCATCGACCTGTTGTTCTCGCTCGTCGCCCTCGGCGAGCACAAGGAGGCTGTGCGCGCCGCCGACGTCATGCGCAAGGAGCGCGCCTTCATGCCGCCCAGCCTGGGGGCGCCCGGCGCCCTCTATCGCCTCGCCTGCATCTACTCGCTCAGTGTCGAAGCTGTCGCCGAGTCCCGCGCTCCCGCGCCGCTCACGGACGCCGACCGTGCCCTGCAAGCGGAATACCGGGACAAGGCGCTCGCCGCGCTCGAGCTATCGCACCGGATGGGCAACGCCGACTTCGCCGGCACCCGGCTCGACGCCGACTTTATCCCGATCCGGGGCGACGCCCGCTTTCAGGCGATTCTGGCTTTGGAGAAGAAAGGGAAGTAAGGCGCGTGAGGCGTCGGCGCCATACCCCTTGGACGATGTGCAGTCGCCTGGCGTTTGTCCGCGCGCCGTCGCGGGGTATGATCCTTCTCATCTTTGGAGATGTCCATGCCCCGCGTTTTTCTGTGCCGCCATTTTCTTCCCGCCCTCGGCCTGTTCCTGCCGTTGGGAAGCCTCGCGGCGCAGGAGCCGCCCAAAGCCTTCGTCGACGTCACGGCCGCGATGGGCCTCAAGGGGATGTCGGGCGGCGTGGCGGCCTGGGGGGACTTCGATAACGACGGCTGGGTCGATCTTTGCGTCGGCGGCGAGGTCTGGCACAACGACAAGGGCAAGGGCTTCACGCGCGTCGCTCGTGTCGCCGGCGCCGCCATCTGGGGGGACTTCGACAACGACGGCTACCTCGATCTCTTCACCTGGGAGGCCGGGGGCAAACTTTACCGCAACATCGAGGGCCGCCGCTTCGAGGAGGTCAAGTTTCCGAAGCTGCCGATGGCCGTCAGCCTCGGGGCCGTCTGGGGCGACTTCGACGGCGACGGCTTCCTGGACCTTTACGTAACCGGTTACGAGGGCGGCGACGGTTATCAGCCGCACGCCATCTTCCGCAACCAGGGGGACGGCACGTTCGCCGAGGTCTGGCGCACGAAAGACAAGCTCCAACCCGGTCGCGGCGTCACCGCGGCCGACTTCGACGAGGACGGCCATCTCGACATCTTCGTCTCCAACTACCGCCTGGAGGCGAACCTGCTCTGGAAGAACGACGGCAAGGGCAAGTTCAAGGACATCGCGAAAGAGTACGGCGCGGCCGGCAACCTGAGCCTGGGCTGCTACGGCCACACCATCGGCTCCGCCTGGGGCGATTTCGACAACGACGGCCATCTCGATCTGTTCGTCGGCAACTTCAGCCATCCGCCCGAATATCAGGACCGCTCCCAGTTCCTGCGCAACATGGGCCCGGCCGGCAAGTTCCATTTCGAGGACAAGACGAAGATCGCCAAGGTGCGCTGGCAGGAGTCGTACGCGTCGCCGGCCCTCGCGGACTTCGACAACGACGGCTTGCTCGACCTCTACTTCACCACGGTCTACCCCGGCGACAAGAGCGTTCTCTATCGAAACCTGGGCGCGTGGAAGTTCGAGGAGATCAAGAACGCCGCGGGCTTGTCGCTGCCGCAAACCTACCAGGCGGCCTGGGCCGACTTCGACAACGACGGCTACCCCGACCTCGTCACCGGCGGCAAGCTGTTCCGCAACCCGGGCGGCGCGAACCACTGGCTCAAGGTTCGGCTTGAAGGAGGCGGCAAGGTCAACCGCGCCGCCATCGGCGCCCAAGTGCGCGTGCGGCTCGGCAAGCAGACGCTGACGCGGCAGGTGGAAGGCGCGACCGGCCAGGGAAATCAAAACGATCTCACGCTGCACTTCGGCCTGGGCGCCCACAGGGAACCGGTAAGGCTGCAGATTCGCTGGCTGGACGGCACGAGGAGCGAGATGGAGACGCCGGTGGACCGGACGGTGGTGGTGAAGCGGTGAGGCGTGAGATGCTTAAAGTCATCTCTTCACGTCTGCGGCGGCCTGACGCCGTCGGTTCACGTTCCAGAGACGAAACTCTACGACGCGGAAGTCGTCTTTGCGGGGCCGCCCCTCGTCCAGGGCGTCGCCTGCATAGTCCCCATGGGGACCGACGGAATAGATGACGAGTCCGTCCTCGGTTTCGCGCCAGCGAAGAGGTTCGCCGTTGAATGGATCGAGCGGCGTATCGAGGAACAGGCCGGCGTCAAAGATCTCCTTGGTGGAAGCCGGCCAGCGCTTATGCTTGAGCCTGTATTCCTCGGCCGCGAGTCCGATGCGGGCACAGGCAAGATGGGCACGGCAGGATTGTTCGGCAGCGCAGACTTTCCGAAAAGCCGGCATCAGCAAAGACGCGAGCTTCGACACCTCGCCCTTCGCGGCGCCGGATTTCATCTCCATTTCCAGGTCGACAAACGCCTTGTCTTTCTGAGCGTCCGGAAGTTGGGCGGCCGCGATGGCCCGAGTGAAGTGCCGCAGCATGTAGATGTTCGCTTCGTGAATCATATTACCGGAAAAGAACTGGCCAACGTGGTCCGCCAGCGTGGCTTTGTTCTCGCCGGTTAGCTCAGCCAGCATGATCTCGCAATCAAACGCGTTGTTGAGAAGCATATGAAAGCCGCCACGCTCGCCGCGCAGGCTGGTGAGGAGCATGTTGTCGTTCGCCAAAGACGTGAACGTCTTTCTCGCCGCGGCGAGCGTTTCCGGCGCCCCCTCCGCTTGCGCGAGCGCACGTTCCATGTCCCGGACGGCCTGATGGTGCGTTTCCATTCGCACAATCTGACTGATTAGAAGAGGCTCGCTGGCCAGGGTCTGGCTCGCGTTTAGCGCGGCGAGGCAATCTCGATAGACACGGGCCGGATCGCCGTCTTCACACGCCATGATGGCGTCGGCGTGAAGTAGTCGCACCGTCTCGCGCACCTTCCGCAGGTGCGGGACGAGTGTGCCGACGAGGTTCGGGGCGTAGGTGATGGGGAAGCGGCCTTCGGGAAAGTGTTGGAGCTTCTGCGCCTCCGCGATCGCGTCACTAACAGGGAGCAATGCGGCGCGCAGGTCACGAGCTTTTTCCGCGGGGAGACGAAGGGGAGGCGAGCGTTCCTCGAACTCGAGCCAGAGCGGATCATCACGCCAGCCCGTGGGAGCTTTCGCTATCGCCTCGGTGACAATCAAGGCGCCGTTCTTGTCGTTTGGAATCGACTTGCGGCTTCTTTCCACGTCGTCCAACCGCCAACCCGGCTCCGTCCGGTCCAACTCGGCGATTACTTCCTCCAGCTCTCGATTCAGGCGCCACGCGCGATAGCGATTGACCGCCAACGCGATCAGGCCGGTCACGAGAAGACCGACAAGAACGCGCTTCCACCAGCGGCGAAATGTTCCAGCAATCGAGAGGCCCTTTGGATCGGCGCCGCCGTACTGCTGGATGAATGGATTTGGGGCGCTCTTTGCCGAGTCGGCCATCTTTTTCACGAGCCGCTGCGCGCGCGATAGCAAGGTAATGTTCCAGCCGCAGAAAAAAAGCCCCGCGAACGTTTCGACGAGAAAGATTGACGATCGTGTCGTTGAGGTCGCCTCCATTTCCATGGTCAGAGCAACGATTGTCCTTGCCGCTACCGCAACTAAAAGCAGCACGAGATACACGCTTGCGCGCGTCGCCAGGGCACGATCGTGGGACTCGTGGGCGAGGCTCCGCAGGTAAAAAGCGAAAAACACCTCGGAGGCGAGGAAAACGAATGCGACCCCCATAGCGACGTTGCTGAATTCGGCTGAGGACGTATAGCTGGCCGATCGCCCCGCCCAATAAGCCAGAAGCGCGAGCAGGCCGAACGCCAGGACCAGTGCCGCCAGGGAGACAGTCGCTTTCCATCGCAGGCCATACCCACCCGGGGTCAATGCGCAAAGCCAGCGGCTTACAATCAATGGAGGAAACGCGATGAAGCCGAGCAATGCCCTCTCGCTCGGGTTAGCGTGGGGCTGTTGATCGAAGGCAGCCAGCTGGAGCACCGCTGCGAAGAACAGAACGATGACTATGAGCCCCGCCGCGGACTGGCCGGCCCACAGTCCCCAGCGAACAGCCCTCCAGGACGGATGCATCAAATCAACCCGCGATAAAAGCCACTTGACGTATCGTTCACATCTTCTCGACTGGGAAAGTCGTCAGCCAAATCTCCAACTGCTTGAAACGCTCCTTCAGCGTTTCCTTGAATCCGCTGAAAAAGTCGCGGTTCTCAGAAATGTCCAGAACGTCGATGAAGATGCGAACAAGCTGGTCCCGAAAGACGACTCCCTGATCCCGCCAGTGGCCGTGAATTGTTTGCGACTCAGCCGAAACGGCCCCGAACTTTTGCTCCAGCTCGAGAATCGTTTCGGTAATCAGGGCGCTGGGGACCTCGGAGCCGTCATTGAACTTGAGTGGGAGTAAGATCTCGAAGCGGCGGAACGAGCTGCTCATAGGTCGGCGTTCCATCAACCGTGAAGCGGATCTGCTCGTGGGCGAGGTGTGCCAGCGATTCTTCCGGAACGAGCATCTCGCCGGTCGACCAGGTCGTAAAGCGAAAGCGGCCGACCAAGTAGTCGAGCGCTTTCCGTTTCTCTTCGATGCTCGCGAAGCGGATGATGATCATAGGGTCAGCGTACCTTCAGGCGAGACGATGGTCGAGGCTAAAAGGGGACTACCGGAATCGTTCACCTCCCAAAAGACGCACGATCAAATCAACTCCGCGATCGGCTCGCCATAAGGCAGAATCGGCATCGGCCGCCCCGTGTGGTCGGGGAAGGAGGTGTGGAGGGCGTCGATGCCGAGGTGGCGGAACATCGTCGCCCACAGGTCGTTGGGGGTCATGGGGCGGTGCTGTGGGTATTCGCCGCGCGAGTTGGTGGCGCCGACGACCTGGCCCATGCGCAGGCCGCCGCCGGAGACGAGGACGGACATCGCTTGCGGCCAGTGGTCGCGGCCGGGGCGGTCCTTGTCGTAGGTGATGCGCGGGGTGCGGCCGAACTCGCCGGTGACGATGACGAGGACGTCGCGGTCGAGGCCGCGCTCGTGGATGTCCTCGACGAGGGCGGTGACGGCCCGGTCGTACATCGGATAGCGGAAGCGGCAATCGTTGAAGAGGTGGCAGTTGACGGCGTGCGAATCCCAGTTGTAGGTGCAGTCGGCGGGGAACGGGCGGTCCGGGAAGCTCGGGTTTTCCAGCACCATGGTGACGAAGCTGGCGCCGGCTTCGACCAGGCGGCGGGCGAGCAGGCAGCGCTGGCCGTAGCGGTGCATGCCATAGCGCTCGCGGACGCGGACCGGCTCCTGCGACAGATCGAAGGCGCGGCGGGCGGCGTCGGAGTTCAAAAGACGCAGGGCGCGGTCCCGGTTGATGTCCATGGCGGCCATCGCCGGTGTGGTCGTTGCGGCCGTCGAAGCGCTCGAAGCGGGCGCGGAGGTCCAGTCGATCGCGCAGATGCGTGGTCACGTGCGGCAGCGGGGCGAGGTTCTGCACACGGAAGGCCGGCGCCGCCGGGTCGCCGTTGACGGTGAACGGGTGGGTCGACGGACCGAGGTAAGCGGAGCCGAAGCTGAAGACGTCGATGTGCTGCCGGCCGTCATCCATACCGGCGACGTAGTTGGGCATGCCGTCGTCGCGCTTGGCCGCGGACGCGCGGACCATGGAGCCGACCATGGGATGATCGTTGACGAAGCCATCGGGCTGGGCGGGGTCGCGGCCGGTGAGGAAGCGTTTGTGGCCGCCGCCGTGATCGGCGAAGGTATGGGCGATGGAGCGGATGATCGAGTATTTGTCGGCGCAGCGGGCGTGTAATGGTAGATATTCGCAGACGTCGAGCCCGGAGACGTTGGTGTGGACGGGCCGGAACTCGCCGCGATAGTCCTCGGGAGCGGCGGGCTTCATGTCGTAGGTTTCGAGGTGGGACGGGCCGCCGGGGAGCCAGACGAGGATGACGGAAGTTTGCCGTGTCGGCCGGCCGTCACTCGCCTCGAGGCGGAAGGGGACGATGCCCTGAGCGCCGAGGCCGCCGAGCGCCAGGGCGCCGATGCGGAGGAAGTGGCGGCGAGACATGGGGCCGGGACAGTTGGCGGGAGGCATGGCGGGTTTGGCGTGAGGTAGGGCGATTTCAGGTAGGCAATAGTAGTTTAGACGAGATCGGCGGATTTCGCCAGCACGGTTTGGCGGTTTCTGCGAAGGCGGCGACAAGAGTGAGGCAGAGGATTGGCGTGTCATGAAAGAATAGCGGGGCGGCGAGGGGCGCCAACGAATTGCGAGATGACGGCAGGCGCTATCGCGAGGCAGAGGGCCAGCTTGTGACATACCCACCGCCCGCCACGCCAATGCGTCGCCTTTCGTCGCCGACACAGCGAGTCATTGCGACAAATCGACGCCGCTCGCCGGAACCGCTTCGAGCCGCGAGACCTGGGGCGAGGTCAAAAAAAAACGGGCAACCGAGCTTGATTCTCCTTATTTGGAGTGAGCGATGTTCTTGTTTTGCAGGCCGGCCGCGTCATCGCCTACTTCTTCGCCCTTTTTCCGCCGCCTTCAGACGCCGCTCGATCACCGCGATGGCGACCTGCGCAGTTCGGGCCAGTTCGGCATCGGCATCCTTTGCATGCCGTTGAAGAGCGGGCAGGCTGTCCCGCCCGCCGATGGCCGTGAGGACGACCATCGCTTCGCGGCGGATCACCGGTTCCTTGGCTCGCTCCAGGAGATTCAGGACGTCGCGCTCCGCGGCAGGCCCAAGCTGGCGCAGCGCCTCACTCGCGACGGCACGGTCCGTCGCCAATGCCTCCACCAGTATGGCCGCCGACGCTTGGTGCTTGAGCCGCCCCAGCGCGCGGATGGCCGCCTGGCGCGTCTTGGCGTCCTCGCTCTTGAGGAGTGGGAGCAGCGCGCCGATCTGGTCCGGCGTCGCCCACGCGACCAGCGCCTTGGTAGCTTCGCGCCGCAGGTCTTGCTCGACGCCGGGCTCCTGGAGCATCTGGCTAAGCTTCCGCGCGATCTCCGCGCGGCAGTCGGCGCGCGGCGGGCTCTGCGCCAGCCATGCCAGCGCCGCGGCCTTCTGGTCTTTTTCCCCGCTCTGGAGCTTGCGCAGGATCGCCTCGCAGTCTGCCTGCGTCGCCTCGGCGCGCAGCGACAGGAAATCGACCCCCGGATAGGCCCGCCCCTCGCCCGGATCGACCGGCAAGAACACCAGCAGCGGATGCTCCCCCGCCTCCTTCGGCGCCACGAAACGCAGCTCCCGGTATTCCCAGCCGTTCGAATTGTCGATCAGCGGCAGGAAACGTCCCAGCACCAGGTTGCTCTTGAGCGTCTTGTCGCGGGCGAGAGAGACCTCGTATGTCCCCGAATGAATCAGGTCCGAACGCCGCGCCTGGATGAAGTAGCCGGAAAGGACATAGGCCTGTCCCGACGTCAACGGCTGCGACAGAACCTGCCCGAAACGTTCGCCGGGAGACGCCGACCAGCCGGCCACCCAGCGAATGCCGTCGTGCGCGGTGATGCCGGTGAAGTTCCCCAGGCTATGGGGCGGCAGGCCGTACGAGCCGTCGTTGCTGTAAGTGTCGGGCGTCGAGCTGACGATGATCCACTCGGCCGGCATCCGCCCCTCGCCGGTCGACTTGTCGGGCGTCGCTTCGAAGCTGGGATTGCGCAGCAGCTCCACCGCCGGCGCCGGCTCGCTGCCAGAAAGGACCAACTCCGTGGGCTTGACGCCGGCTTCCGGCCTGCGGCCGCAGCCGGTAAGGAACAGGGACAGCACACCGATCACCAGCACCGACATGATGGCGTGCGTCGCCGGAACTCGCTTCATCGCGTCTCCATCCGTCGTCTCAACAGTCGTCTAACGGAAGCCGGTTTCGATTCTAAGCCGGATCAGACAAATCGCAAGACCGTTTCGTGATGGCCGCGTCTGCGCTCCCGCATTTCCTCCTTGCATTCCTCGCCCCACCCCTCTACCCTCAACCCCAACCAAGAGACCCCCGCCATGCGCCTCCTCGCCATCGCCATCATCATGACACTCTCCTCCCGGGCCGCCGCCCAATCACGCCCCGCTCCCGTCCGCCACGCCCCGCAGCCCTACCAGACCGGCCGCTCCGTCACCATCGCCCCGCATGGCATGGTCGCCACCAGCCAGCCGCTCGCCGCCCAGGTCGGACTGGATGTCCTCCGCAAGGGCGGCAACGCCATCGACGCCGCCATCGCCACCAACGCCGCCATCGGCCTCATGGAGCCCATGTCCTGCGGCGTCGGCGGCGACCTCTTCGCCATCGTCTGGGACGCCAAGACCAAGAAGCTCTACGGCCTCAACGCCTCCGGCCGCTCCCCATACAAAGCCACGCGCGATCTCTTCGCCGCCAAGGGCCTCAAGGAAATCCCCCTCTACGGCCCGCTGACCTGGTCCGTCCCCGGCTGCGTCTCCGGCTGGGAAGAGCTGCACAAGAAGTTCGGCAAGATGAAGCTGGCCGACATCCTCGCTCCGACCATCGACTACGCCGAGAACGGCTTCCCCGTCTCCGAGGTCATCGCCGACGGCTGGCGCGGCGCCGAGAAGAACATCAAGAAGATCCCTTCGACCGCCTGGACCTACCTGCCCCATGGCAAGGCCCCGCGCGCCGGCGAGGTCTTCACCAACCCCGGCCTCGCCAAGGTCTATCGCGAGATCGCCTCAGGCGGCGCCCCCGCCTTCTACAAGGGACGCATCGCCAAGGAGATCGTCGCCTATTCCGACAAGGAGGGCGGCCTCTTCACTCTCAAAGATTTCGAGGACCACACCTCGACCTGGGTCGAGCCGGTGAGCGTCACCTACCGCGGCTACCAGGTCTGGGAACTGCCCCCCAACGGCCAGGGCATCGCCGTCCTCGAGATGCTCAACCTCCTCTCCGCCTACGACCTCAAGAAGCTCGGCCCCACCTCCGCCGACTACTGGCACCTCTTCCTCGAAGCCAAGAAGCTCGCCTACGCCGACCGCGCTCGCTTCTACGCCGACCCCGATTTCGCCAAGCTCCCCACCGAGGAATTGATCTCGATGCCCTACGCCGACACGCGCCGCAAGCTCATCGACATGGACCACGCCCGCACGGACCACCCCGCCGGCGACCCCAAGCTCGGCAAGGCCGACACCATCTACCTCTGCGTCGTCGACAAGGACCGCAACTGCGTCTCCCTCATCCAGAGCAACTTCCACGGCTTCGGCTCCCACCACGTCCCCGGCGACCTCGGCTTCGCCCTGCAAAACCGCGGCAACCTCTTCGCCTTGGACCCCAAGCACCTCAACCGCCTCGAACCCCACAAACGCCCCTTCCACACGATCATTCCCGCCATGGTCACCAAGGACGGCCTACCCTGGCTCGTATTCGGCGTCATGGGCGGCGACATGCAAGCCCAGGGCCACGTCCAGGTCCTCGTCAACCTGATCGACTTCGGCATGAACGTCCAGGAAGCCGGCGAAGCCCCCAGATTCGAGCACATCGGCTCCCCCACGCCGACAGGCAAGAAAGGCGCGAAGGATGGCGGCACGGCAAAGGCGGAGCGCGGCATCCCCGCCGCCGTCATCCGCGACCTGATGCGCCGCGGCCACCAGGTCGTCGGCGTCCAAACGAACGGCGGCGGCTACCAGGCGATCATGATCGACCCGCGGACGGGGATGCTGCACGGGGGGACGGAGTATCGCAAGGACGGGTGCGCCGTTGGCTACTGACGAAAACGCCTAGCCAACCGATTGGAGCGTACGACCAAGGCACAAATATGCCACGCACGCCTATGGAGGGGGGCTCTCCCGTTCGTTGGCCTCCTGAGGGAGAAGCTTAAGCAAATCGTTGTTGGTTACCGGCTCCGAATAAGGCAAGTCGATGCCGTGCGCGATGAGCACTTCCTGAAAGTGGAGCAATCGACTTACCAACGCGTTCACCAAATCTTCCAAGTCGCCGAGAAACTCTTGATCCTGGGCGGACCGATCTCGAACTCGTTGGCCTATGCTAATCGCCAGTCGGCACAACTGACGCAACGTATCGCCCTGGATCACACTCCCCGGGAAATGGCGCCCGGGGGGCTTAACGATGGCGTAATTCGAATCGCGAGCAAATACCTCCAGCGCTTCAACATCCATCGCTTGGCTCCAATCTCGGCACGCTCAAAGCTTCATGTAGCCCATGGCGCCATCGTAGCGACGCGAAATGCACGCCCGCTCCGTTCGAACTGTCTTCCGCCCGGCCACGTTGCCGGAGGACACGCCTTCTTGACCCTCGCCGATTTGTGGTATTCTACCTTCAGGACTGCATTTACGCGCGAGAGCAACCCATGGCGACATTGACCGAACAGCTGGAAACCATGCGCGGCCTGAACGAAAACTGGGACGGCTACGGCGCCGCCGCCCCTCGTGGCGAGATCGTCGAACTGGCCCGCGAGTTCGTCGCCCTTATCGAAGCCTTGACAAGAAAACGCGGAGCGGGATGGGAGATCCACGTCAGCCCGACGCGCGTCGGTGGCGTCCTGATCGAGTGGGACGATGGAGAGACCGAGCATGAGGTGGACATCAGCCCCGATCAGACCTTCGCCTTCCTGCACCTGACCAAGGCCACCGGCCACATCGAAACCTCCCTCGTTGGGGCTCCGGACGTCCGCGCCACTGCCTCCACCCGCGCCGAAGCCCTCGCCAAGCTCGAATCCGCCATCTCAAAACGACTGGACCAGGGCGAACTCGTCATGCTGGAAGTCCGCCGTCGCGGCCTCGCCGGGCTGTTCGGCAAGTTCCGTGACGATCCCACGCTGCGCGAAATCTGTGAAGAAGCCTATCGCGAGCGGGACGCGGACGCCCAGCGATGGAAGCCCTAGATACCGACATCCTGACCGAAACCTTGAGTGCGCTGGCCCCTGTCGCCGCTTCACGCCAGCTCCCGGATCACTGCCCCATCCTCGTTCATGGCGATCGGGCGGCCGCTCGGGTGCACGAACTGGATGCGCTGGTCGATGCCCAGGGCGTGGAAGATCGTCGCCATCAGGTCCAGGGGCGCGATCGGCCGCGACCGGGGTGAGCCGCCGCGCCGGTCCGACTCGGTCGTGTCGAAGAGGCAGCGGTGCTCGACGGCCGCTTCGGGCTTGGGATCGAATGTCTCCTTCTGCGACGCCCCGCCGAACAGGAACAGCAGGATGACCGACGTTCTGCGTCTCGCATTCTCTTAGCCGCCGATCTCCAGAATCCGAAACCCCCGAAAGCGAGCATACCGCTCCGCCTCCTTCGGCGCCCCGCCCGCCATCACACCCACTCGGGCGGCGCCCGCGGCCGGGATGGTGCTCTGGCCGACCGTTCGCCACGCCTCTTTTTCCGAGCGCCGGTATTTTGTGGTGATCTTGCCCCGGGAGATCACCAGTCCCATCCAGACGCCTTTCGCGTCGTGCTTGGCCATGGCGAATGTTGGCTTGGCGTCCTTCTCCGTCACCATTTGCAGCTCCACCTTGCCGCCTAGCACTTCTTGAAACAGCGACACATAGTTGTCGTCGTCGACGTACCACACCAGGCCGGCGTGCTCGAACTCGGCCTTGGGCTCGCTTTCGACATAGGCCTCCACCATGAGCGGCTTGTCCGACTTGGGCAGTGGCCGGAGCAGGACATTCTTCGAGTTGTTACGTTCGGCGCGGAGGTGTCCGGGCAAGGTTCGCAGCACGAGGGCGCCCTTGTCGAGGCGCCAGGCTTTGGCGTCCTCACGCACCCAGGACCAGCCTTTGCCGAGCTCGTCATTGAAGGGCTCCACAAACAGTACCTTCTCTAGCGTTGAGGAGGAGACTAGCTTCCACGTGCCCTTCAAATCCAGTTCGAGGTCCTTCCCCTCCAGGATCTGCAACTTATCCCCATCCAGTTTGTAGGAGAGCGTCAGCGATCGCTCCGGATCCTTGCCGGAGGCGAAGATGCCCAGCTCGATGAACCGCTTGCCCCCGCGTTCAGCCAGGGAATACTCGAAGCTCCGCGGCGCCACGCCGCGTGTCAGCGCCCCGCGCATCACCTCGCCGCCTCGCGGCTTCCTGAAATGGAGACGCACGACCCGAGCCATGGAGTCCTTCTTCTCGAACTCCCAAACCGTCCCTTTGTCGCCCCAGAGCGCCTCCAGGTCGGCCCCCAACGAGCCCTTCAGCACCTTTTCTTGTGCGACTGTTGGCGGCACGCAGCTGCAAAGAATTAGACTCAGCCCCAAGCGGCCGGCGCCCACGCTCAAGAAACGCATCAGAATCTCCGCTGCAGGACACGGATTCGACCTGATTTGCTTGGATTCTAATCCGCGCCGAACGGATTGGAAAGCTGTGGAGTGTTCAGACCACCGTCCCGAATCAAGCCTCGCCGCTCCTCGGATTGGCGCAAGCTACGAGGAAGACAAGCCCGAGAGTAATCAGGAAGAAGACGACGGCGCCATGGTCTGGCCGAGCCATGCCGATCACGGACCAGGCGCCCTCGCAGTACTCGGCGCGGAGGCGGCGCCAACCGGCGCCTCGCCCTGGGAACACTTTGGCTCGCCCTTTCTCATGTCTCCCGCAACCTCGTTGTGTAAGATAGATAAATCGTGCGCCAGACGCATGAAGACCCGGACGGCCGCATACGTCCATGTCTTAGGGGGCTTCGCAACGCAAAAGGGGACTGTCCCTCTCGATTCGTGAAAAAACCGCGTTCTTCGGCCGGGCGAAAGGGACAGTCCCCTTTTGCGTTGCGAAGCCCTTCTAAGGGACATTCAGGAGCGATTCCGGTTTCCATGCACGCCAGCGCCAACGTCGGCCAGGTTCTGCGGCTCTTCCCCGCTCCCGCCTGGCCCCTCCAGCCGTTCGATTTCCACACCCCCACGCGCGTGGTCTTCGGCCCCGGCTCCATCCGCCGTCTCGGCGAGCTGGCGCGCGAGCTCGGGGACACGCGCGTGCTGCTTGTCACCGACCCGGGCCTCGAGCAGGCCGGCCATCCCCAGACCGCTGTCGATTCGCTTCGCGGCGCCGGCCTGGAGGTCTTCGTCTTTGATCGGGTCGAAGAGAATCCCTCCAGCCGCCACGTGGAGAACGGCGTCGACTTCGCCCGCCCTCTCGGCATCGACCTCATCGTCAGCGTCGGCGGCGGCAGCGCCATGGATTGCGCCAAGGGCATCAACTTCCTCCTCACCAACGGCGGCGAGATGGCCGACTACAAGGGCTTCGGCAAGGCGCAGCGGCCGATGCTCCCTTCCATCGGCATCCCGACCACCGCGGGCACCGGCAGCGAGGCGCAGTCCTACGCCCTGATCGCCGACGAGCGCACCCACATGAAAATGGCCTGCGGCGACCGCAAAGCCGCGTTCCGCGTCGCCATCCTCGACCCGGAAGTGACGGTGTCGCAGCCGGCCAAGGTGACCGCCCTCACCGGTCTCGACGCCCTCTCGCACGCCCTCGAATCGTACGTGACAACGAAGCGCAATCCCGTCTCGCAGATGTTCGCCCGGGAGGCCTGGAAACTGCTCGAAGTGAACCTCGAAAAGGTTTTGACGACGCCCGACGACCTCGAGGCGCGCGGCGCCATGCAAATGGGCGCTTTCCTGGCGGGCACGGCCATCGAAAACTCCATGCTCGGCGTCTGCCACGCCTGCGCCAACCCGCTCACCGCCCACTACGGCGTCACGCATGGGCTCGCCATCAGCGTCATGCTGCCCCACATCCTCCGCTTCAACGCCGAGGAGGTGAGCGACCTCTACGCCGACTTGACCGAGGAAGCCGGGCTACGCAATGGCGCCGTCGATACGCCCGCGGAAACCCTGGCGCTGCGCATCGCCCACCTCATGCGCCTGGCCGGTTTGCCGAGTCGTCTCTCCGAGTGCAACGTCAGCCGCGGCATTCTTCCCGTCCTGGCGGAAGAAGCCAACCAGCAGTGGACCGCGCGCTTCAATCCGCGGCCGGTCAGCGAGGCCGATCTCCTCTCCCTCTACGAAGCCGCCTGGTGATTCAGGGACGGCGTGCTTGACCCTATCCGGCGCATGCAATACGCTAGGGCCTTCCAGACGCCATGGAGGGCCGCATGGATTTCTACCAGCTCGTCCAGGATTTCTTCGCCGACGACCGCCTGCTCGCCAACCTCGTCGCCCTGCACATCGGCTTCGTCGTCGTCCTTCTTGTCTCGTTCATCCTGCGCCGCCTGCTCATCACAGGCAGCGATCGCCTGGCCCGCCTCTCCGGACTTACCTGGCTCGAAGGCCTCAGCCAGGAGGCGGTCCGCCGCGTCCGCGCTCTGCTCTTCTGGGGCACGCTCGGCGCCATGGGCGGCCTCCTCCTCGGCGCCGTCGTCTATCACTGGTTCGGCCGCGATGTCCGCGTCGATCTCTCCGACTGGTACGCGCATCTGACGCCCGCCCAGCTGGTCCGCATCGGCCTCGCCCTGGGCGAATTGGTCCTCCTGGGCCTAGGTCTCTTCGTCGCCTGGCGCATCATCAAGAATGTCCGCGGCCGACTGGAGCGATACACGCTGGAGCGGCTGCCCGCCCTGACCGAAAAGGCCCATGCGCCGGAGGCCGCGAAACCCGCGGCGGAGCGGACCAGGGACCACGAAGCCACGGTGCGCCGCTGGTTCCAGCTACTGGAGCGCTTCGCCCTCGTTACCCTCTTCCTCGTGGGGCTATGCCTCGCGGGCCGCATCGTTCACCTGCGGCACGTCGTCGACGACCTCGTCCTCTTCGCCATCCGTCTCCTGGCCATCCTGATGGTCGCGCGGCTGCTCACCCTCGCCTGCCGCACGTTATCCCACAGCCTCGCCGCCCTGGGCAATCGTCACCTGGGCAGCGGCAAGTTCAAGATCTACTGGGAGAGGGTCACGCGGCTCTTTCCCTTCGGCGAGCGTTGTTTCGAGGCCGCCGTCTACATCTCCGCCGCCACGCTGGTGACGCGCGAGCTGCACTTCATCGCCTTCGTCGCCGACTTCGGTCCGCGCCTCGTCCAGTGCATCGGCATCTTCTTCGTCACGCGCGTCCTCATCGAGCTTCTGACCGTCCTCTTGAACGAGGGCTTCGGCATCCACGCCCCCGATCGCCCCGTCAACCAGAAGACCGAGACGCTCCTGCCGCTGCTCCGCTCCATCGGCGAATACACGCTCTACTTCGGATCCGCGGTCATCATGCTCGGCGTCCTCGGCATCGACACGACGCCGATCCTGGCCGGCGCCGGCATCGTCGGCCTGGCCGCGGGCCTCGGCGCCCAGAGCCTGGTGACCGACCTCGTCTCCGGCTTCTTCATCCTCTTCGAGAACCAGTATCTCGTCGGCGACATGGTGCAAATCGGTGACGCCGAGGGGCGTGTCGAGGCCGTCAGCATCCGTCACACGCAAATCCGGGACGAGCGCGGCAAGCTCTATATCATTCCCAACGGGCAGGTGAAGACCGTGATCAACCTGTCCAAGGGCTACGTCAACGCCGTCGTCGACATCACCGTGCCGACCAGCCAGTCGCTCGAGGCGCTCACGGCCGACATGGCCGAGGCGGGCCGGCGCCTGCGGCAGAAGAGGCCGGAAGTGATCGGCGAAACGCTGGTGCAGGGGCTCGTATCCCTGACCCTGAACGACATGACCCTGCGCGCCATCACACGCGTGCAGCCGGGCAAGCACCAGGCGATCCAGCTCGAATATCGCCGCTTGCTCAAGGAAACGCTCGACGAGCGCCGGCAGGAAGCAATCAAGCAGGAAGCGATCAAGATGGCGGCGTGAGCCGCTCCGTCTCTCCTCGGGCGCCGGCCGGGGCGGACGCTCCAAGGCCGTTCCATGACCCAGCTTCTCGTCAGCGTCCGCGCCGTCGCCGAAGCCCAGGCCGCTCTCGCCGGGGGCGCGCACCTCATCGACATCAAGGAACCGGCCAACGGCGCGCTCGGCAAGGCCGACGACGCCACCATTCAGGCTATCCTTCGCGACGTGGCCGGCCGAACGCCCGTGAGCGCCGCGCTGGGAGAGTGGCACGAAGGGCATCTCCCGCCGGATGCGGACCTGGCCTTCGTCAAATGGGGCTGCGCGAACGCGGCAAGGCGCATCGACGCCTGGCGCCTCTTTCTCGACAGCCGCATCGCGCTACGGCGACCCCGTTGCGTCCACGTCGCCTACGCCGACTGGCAGTGCGCCCAGGCCCCGCCGCTCGACGAGGTGGTCGCGCACGCGGTTCGCGCGCCCGGCGCCATCCTCCTCATCGACACCCACTGCAAAGAGGCGAAGGGCGCGGCGCGGCGGCCGACGCTGCTGGACTGGCTGAGCGAGGAAGACGTCTATTCCTTGTGCCGGCGTTGCCGTGCCGCCGGTGTCCGCATCGCCCTGGCCGGATCGCTGGGACTGCCCGAGATCGAACGGCTCCGCCCCGCGCGGCCCGATTGGTTCGCCGTCCGCGGCGCGGCGTGCGACGGCGGCCGCGACGGCTGCGTGACGGCGGCGCGAGTGCGGATGCTCGTCGCGCGCATCCGCGGCGGGGTTCCGGATGCCGCGCCAGCCGGAGCGGCAGCGGTCTTTGATTGAGGGCAAGCTTTTTGGCCATTCTCGAGCGACACGCTGACACGTGACTACGACTGTCTCCAGTGCGGCGCCTGCTGCATTTCTCCCTTCAGCGGCAGAAAGGTACATTCATCTGGAACCTGAGGAGGAGAGACCGGCTGCGGCCTGTCGCGCGGTCCTCGGGGATGGACGCGGCCGGAGGAGCGCTTCTTCTCCTGGCCACGCGCGTGAACGCCCAGGGATTGCGCGTTTGCCGGGCCTGGGGGGAAGTGTTGGCCGGCGCGTGGCCTGCTCGGTCTACGAGGATCCGGCCCCATCTGTGCCGGTTCGAGGCGGGTAGCGGAGTGCGTGGCGGCGACGTGCGGCGGGCATCGATTGACAGACTGGGGGCAGGCGGCCTCGCCTGCCGGAACTGGCAGGCGAGGCCGCCACCGACAACCTCTAAACGTCGGCCCGTCGTTGTTGAGCGGCAGCTTCACGGTGAACTTCGAGCCTTTGCCAACGACGCTCTCGACACGAATGCGCCCCCGTGGTGCTGCTCGATGATCTGCCGGCACGGACAGGCCCAGCCATACCGCCGTGGCCCTGCTCGTCCGGCTCCTTGGTCGTGTAGAACGGCTCGAAGATGAGGCGAAGCTGCTGGGCGGAATGCCGACGCCCGAGTCCGTGATGCTGATCTCCGCCATCTGCGTCCGCGGGTTCTCGCGCACCTCGATCGTCGAGCAGCCGCCGCCGGCATCGCTTGCCGGGCGTTGATAACCAGGTTCAGGAGAATCTGCTCGATCTGCCCACTTTCCTGGCGCCTTGGGCCGGCCGAAAGATCTTTTTCTCCACCTGCACCTGGTGTTTGCTCGAGATCCTTGTCGGTCAGGATCAATACTTCCTCCACCGAACTGACCAGATCGATCGCCACCGCGCTTGCGTCGAGTGATTGCGTGCGAAGCCGAGCATGCTGCTGATGATGGTGGCCGCTGTAGCCCCTTGAGGATCTTTTCGAAGGCTTGAATCCGCGACGCCTCGCTCGCGTCCGGGCTTGAGCCCCAACTTCGCGTAGTTGATGACGGTCGTCAGGATGTTGTTGAACTCGTGAGCGACGCTCCGAGGCGAGCGTGCCGACGCTCGAGAGACGTTGCGCCCGCAGAAGCTGCTGCCGCAGTTGATCCGCTTCGGCGGCGGCCGACAGGGTTTCCTCACCTATCATGTCGTCCTCGAGAAAGAGAGTGGGAGCCGATTCCTGCGTGTCCACTCTCGTATCAGCTCAACTGCGACGGCACGCTCATCGAATTGCTTCACGCTTCGTATGTTAAGGCGAGTTATTTCGGGGAGACGGGACGGCCGGGCAACTCGCGCGCGCGGCTTGGCCACGACCAGGGCAAGCCACGGAGAAGGATGGACAGGGGGCAAGACGGAGAAGAGCTATGCACGCCGCCACGCACGGTGACCGGGTTCGTGAGTGGAATGGATTGCATTCACACCCAGACCGCCGCTCTGCAATCCATTTCTGCTGCACGTGAAAGAAAGACGCGTGCACCCCGGTACGCCCGACCTCAAGATGGATTGCAGCCGATCTTGCAACGCATTACTGCCTGACTCGAATGGGTGCGCAGGGCCTCTGGCTCGGCTTCGCCCGGATCTGCACCCGACGCTGCGCTGACCTGGAATGTCGGTCAGCAGGTAGATTGTCCGCTGGAACTCTCCTGTCCTTCGCACGCTAAGCGTTACCGTTAACTCGTGAACCTCGCCGGTTTCGAGTCCGCCTCGACGCGCGCTTCTTCGTCGCCTTGCGTTGCCATTGATGCAGAGGACCGGGGCCGCGCACGGCAACGGCAGCTTGATCAGTTGCCCGGCGCGACGCTTGCTTAAGGTCGGCGGGCAAGGGACCTTCGATTTCCTTGGAGGAACTAATGGCGGCGGCTCTTTTCCTTACTCTTCGGCGGGTTTTTGTCTTTGACACAGTAGTTTTCGGGTCCGGGCCTGGATCGGTGATCGTTACTCGTTTTTCAACGTCTCGCGTAGGTCAGGCAAGAAGGTCGAACGTTTTAGGAAAAGCAGAGCGAACGGGTGTCGATAACGGGTGAAATGCCGCCGCCGTTGGCCCATTCCCGTCAGCGTTCTGCGCCGGGTAGGATTAGCTCCACGCCCCAGCGATACCAATCCACCTCCAATGGTCCGGAGGTCGCACAGAACTTGCCGACCCGTTCAACGGACCAAAGGAAGTAAAGATTCACTCCGGCTCCTCCGACGTAGGATTTCCAAACGCTCCGGCTATCGCGAGGATCGTAGAAATAGCCGGACAAGCTCCCTGAACCTGCGGCCATCCGCACGTCTCCTGGCTTCGCCTCTCCTGACCGTATATCCCCGGTAGGGTCCGTGGGCGCCGTGGCTCGGCCAGCCGCCAGCAGCCAAGAGACCCACGCACGTCATCGATCCGCGCTTGCTCCCAACCCCGTAGAGATACCCCCCCCCCCCCCCAGCCTCCCGCTCGCTGGTCGATACGGAAACCGCCGTTCCGTTAGTGCGAATACTGTGTCGAGCGGCAGGTCGTGCCCTCGGGCAGCCCACAAACCAAGAATGGCGAACTGGGTGTTCAGTGGTCGCACCCGTCCTTGGGCTTTTTCGTACCCTTTCCTTCAGGCCAAGTCTTGAGCACGTCCTCCACTTTCCGCTCAGTAAGGGCATCGAGGAGGCTCTTTTCTTGCGGCCCAGTCAGGATGGGACACCTATATCCGCATCCACCCAATCGGCTTTGTCCGGCAACAAGTCGAAGCGACAATGAACGTATCAGAGCCCGGTCTGCGGCATCTCTAAGGCGGTTCAGGAACAGGATCGCCACCGAAATATCGTAGGTGCGTGAGAGGCCGACCCTCGCAGTCGCACGAATTGCGCCGCGGCCTGTATAGCAGGATCCCCGGTCGCCACACCGCATTCTAAAAGGGCCAGGAGCGGGGGAACGCGGCATAGGACGTCACAAAGAGGTTCGGGTTCGTGCCACCATCCGTGTTGGCGTCTGTACCGTCGACCCAGGAAGCCGGTTTTCGAGCAGGTGCGCTGTGGTAGCGCTTGCAACTCAACCGCCGCCTCCGCGTCTTTTCTCCGAGTCCGTAAGAGGAAAACCAGCGTGAGCCCCGGCTCGAGACGCAGGAATCGCCACCTCAACCACGGCTTGGCCGTAGGCGTTGCGAGAACGGATCGGTCGAGGAAAAACATGACCAGAACAAATGGCCCGGAGCCCGACCCAACTCGCTTTGAGTTCCAACATGGTTGTCCTCGAAAGGACCGTCGCACGGACAGGCCGTGCGACGGGTAGCTATCCTCTTCGTCAATTTGCTACCCTGGCGGCGGTAGCCGCTCCTGTGACCTGTCAATTCGGATTGGTGTCCGGCCAATTGACGGTAGTGAAGTTCGGATGGTGTTCCACCACTAAATAGTGTCCAACTCCCCCGCCACTGCTTAGCGAAGCAAGCTCGGTGAGTGAGGGGTACCGGCAAGAGTACTCGCACCGACGACGTCCAAAACATCGTTTGCTCCCCAGTGGTGAAGCGCATCTCCGATACGGCGCTTACTGCCCTGCGTGTATGCTCCCGCCCCCGAAAGCAGCATCGGATCAATGTGCAGATCATGGAGCGAGCCGCCGAACACGACGTGCGTTGTTGTTCCAGTTGCCGACAATGACGTCGTCGATTGTCCAGACCGAATAACCCCGACCCGCCATCGCTGTTCAGGTATCCGGTCACGTTGAGCGTCGAGACGCACGACCCGGGTCCATCGATCTCGGCGCCGTACATATTGATCACGCCGAGTCGCCAGGGCTGCAGGTCGACCAGCGGATGGCGATGTTGACGAGACAGTCGGTATTCGAGCCGCCGCTGCGCAGGTACATAGTCGCCCGAACTGGGCACGGCGGGCGCCCAGTTCGCCGCGGTCCCAGCGAGGTGATTGCCCGATGCCGTCGGTCAGAGTATAAGCGGTCATGACCACGCGCGCTCAACGTTTCGAGCTGGGGCCGAAAATGGGGCCTCCGAAATCCGGGCGGGGGCGAAACATTGCGGGTGAAGAGACCAGACAGAACACGCGCCAGGTTACCGACATGATGGCACTCGGAAGAGAAAAATGGGAAGTCCCGGGCGCTCGCGCAAAGCCGCCGCAATCGAAAGCGAAGAAGACTGCCGAGGAAGCGTCTCGACCCCGCCAGAGAAATTGACGCCGTAAATCGACGCGGCAAGGGAGACCCGGAGAGATTGGCCTCGTCGCAAGACGAACTGCCAGTGCGAAATCACATTAAAACCGAAGTAACGGCACCTGAATTTAGCGTGGCGAGAGGATTCAGCCCGCCGCGATAGAATCGGATGATTCCTTCGCATCAAAGTGCGGCGAGAGCATGGTGAAGAGGCAGGCGTTGGGGCCCTCGCGCTGCATGGCTGGGTCAACGAAAACGAGGCGGCAGCTGCGGCGGCGGAAGACGTATTGCGTCATCCTGGGCAAGCGTGGCGGTCGCGGCAAACCCGCGCGGAGTTGCGGACGGCACCGTCACGGCCGCCCAGATTGGCGTTTGCCGAACGCGACGTGGAAAAATCGGAACAATCCTCAATGAACAGGCGAAGTAGCCGACAATGGATACGTTGCGGTCTCGCCGGTCGCAGGGAAGAGGTGGAGACATGCGGCAGGTCCTTCGTCTGCTCGCTCTGACCGCAGGGCTCAGGCTCGGACAGAGCGCTCCAGGCGAACGCTGCCCGCAGGATGATCGTCACGCTCCCGCGGGTCGAAGTCCGCAGCAGCCCCGACGAAGAATACCAGGCGACCAGTGTCCTCAAGCAAGGCGATCGGGTCGTCGTCCTGCGCCAGAGCAAGGATCAGCCCGGCTGGCTCGCCATTCAGCCGCCGCCGGGATCCTTTAGCTGGATCAACGCCAAGAATGTGAAGCTTGCCAACCCCCGGACGGCGGTCGTCGAAAGCGAGGCCGGCGAAGCTCCGGTCTTGCCCGGCAGCTCCGTCGTCAACAAGGCCCCCAACGTCGAGTCCGTCAAGATCAAGAACGGCTCCATCGCCATCGTCGTCGATCGCCCCTTCAGCGCCGACGGCAATACGTGGCTCCCCATCCAGCCGCCGCCGACCGAGGTGCGCTTCATTCCGGCCGAAGCGCTGCGTCCGCTCGGCGCGGGTACGCCGTTCGCGCCGGCGACGGGCAGCCCGCTCCTGACGCAGGCCGACGCGGCGTTCAACGCCGGCCAGTTCGACAAAGCGCGGACGCTGTACAAGGAGTTGGCGGACAAGGGAACGGACGCGCGGGAGCGGAGTTACGCCTATAGCCGGCTCGCCAGTCTGGAGAAAGGGCCCGCGACCACGCCCGGCAATCCGTTCCTCATGGCTTCGGGCACGCCGGGCCCGGCGCCGGTCACGCCCGCCTCGGGCCGCTCCATCAGCTACCCGCCGCAGTGGAGCACCTGGGGCACGCTGCGGCAAGCGCCCTTCGAGAGGGACGGCCTTCCGGTCTACATCCTCGAAAGCAAGGACCGGCGCGTGCAGCTCTACGTGACGACACAGACGGGAATGTCGCTGCGTGACTACGTCGGCCGGATGGTGTGCGTCTATGGCGCCATCACCTACCGGACGGACGATCCGCGCGCGACCCATTTCCTCGTGGCGTCCCACGTCGCGACGCCGTGACGTGGGCGAGTCGGGGCGCCTGCGATTTGCTCCCCGGCCGATCCTGAGCTACGCTTGGGCAGCTAACAGAGTTGCCAGTTTTCGTGGCAATTTTGGGGGCAAGCCGAAGCGTCTTGTCCGGATCGAAACGCCTTTCATCCTCGAAAGGGCAAACCCATCGCAAGGTGGGGACGCAAAGCCTTGGGCCTCGGCGCTAAAGCGGATGCAGGATCGCGTCTGTCTGTCGAGGTTGCCAGGTTGCCGAAGGGGTGGACTCCGGCGAAGAGCCCGTCCGTCCCGCAGGCGACGCCGCCCGCTGCAAACAGCCGCCGGCCTCGCCTGTTCCGATCCGGAGATCGCACGCGATTACGCGGCGGCTTGCCCTGCTTTTTTTTTGACACCTTTCGCGGTCAGGTCAAGTCGAGTGCCGCCTTCAGGCAGTCGTCAATCCGCCTCATCAGTTGGGAGAAAACCCGCCACGAAGTTGAGAATGAGCTGCCGATCGATCGTTACAGGGTTTTCTCATTGCACGACCGAGTTGATGATCAATCCGGATTTCTTGCCGTCCGGCGTTGAAATGTCGATTTCCAGTTGCGTCGGGATCCTACTCTGCGCCGGGCGCGACCCGTGATCAGCGCGAGGATGGTGTCGTCAAGCGTCTGGTTGTAGGCGTCGGCCTGCACGACCAAGCCGGACGCCTTTTGCTTCCTGCCCGGTCGCTGTAAAGCCAATCACGGCGCCCACGTCGCCGCGTTGAACCTTCATGCGGTTGATCAGGTCTCCCGGTCGTAGGCGTCCATTTCGTGGTCGTCCCAGCCGGCGCGTTTTCCCGCCGCCTGTAAGAGCCTATGTTGTTCCGTCCTTGTCAATGGCTCGCAACTCAACAATTCTTCCAAGCGCTCGTACAAATCCTCGCTGATCAACACGTAGGTCTGTTTGGTCAGGGATCAATCGCACGGAGCGGTTGCACGCCGAGTTGTCCTCTTTGCTCGTCGGTAAGCTCGATCATGTGCTCCTCCTATCACCCCCCGGCTTCTTGTTCCGCAATGACGGCAAGCTCCGTCAACTTCGCCGCCGTCACGCCGATCCGCTCGAAGCACTCCGCGACGATGCTGTTGGTCGCGGTCAAGAGCGTGATCAACAGATCCATCGGCGTGATGACGCTGCGGCCGTGCTCGACGGCGCGCGCGAAGGCGTCGCGCAGCAAGCGGATCGCGTTGTCCGAGAGGAACTCACGGTTGAGCCGAAGGAGAGCGGCCTTGTCACCGTCCTCCTGATGGAACAACTCCTGAAATTGCCCGAGCAGCTTGGAGAGATCGGCCTGCAGGCGCTTGCCCCAAGTCTCGACACCGGGATCGGGCACGGCCAGTAGGCCCATGAAGATGTGCGGGCTGCGGACACAGTCCCAGCGGGTCTCGCGGGCCAGGCGGAGCGATTCGTCGAGCACGCGCGCGGCCGCCGTGCTCAGACGCCGCGGCGCGACCTGGCCGCCGGGCCCAAAAATATCTTCCCGCGGTGCTTCGGAGCTGGGCATGTTGGTATCCTGGCCGCGTTTTCGCCCCCTTATTATGGACGCCGGTGCGCGGGCAGGCAAGGTGAAGGGAAGAAGTCGGAAATGGGGAACCGGGGGGCGTCAGCCCCCGGAGAGAATTGACGGAACACAATGACCCTGACGGGATTCGAACCCGTGTCGCGGCCTTGAAAGGGCCGTGTCCTAGGCCTCTAGACGACAGGGCCAGGTCCGCGGCGGCCGCGGAACATCACAGCATGTTAGATGACACCCCGGATAACGTCAAGTTCGCCTGATTTTCGACTCGGCCGGCGGTCGAACTCGTCAGATTTCGGTCCGCCGCCCGCGCGACGCTTCGCTCTCATTTCAGCTGTGCGTCGAAGTCGCCGCGCATCTTCATGTTGTCGCCGCGCAGGTCCTTCCAGAAGCCGTCCCACTGGCTCTTGTCCGTGGAGCAGCCGGCGAGGAGCAAAAGGAAGAGACAAAAGCTCAGACGCCACATGCCGACTGCCCCCGTTTCGGAGAGGAAAGGGAGGCGTATACCCCGCGTCCGGGGCGCCGTCAAGCCAAGAGATGATTGCGAGCGCTCGGCGATTTCGTTACTCTGGGGCTTGTAACAATCGCGTTTGCCGCTTTACCCCGGGGGCTTACGCCGCCCGGCTCGCCTTGGGAACATTGCCATGCAGCGTCGACTTTCCCGCCGCGATCTCCTCCGCTCCACGGCCTGCGGCTTCGGCTACCTCGCCCTCGCCGGCCTCGGCGCCGACGAAGCGAAGGCGGCCAATCCGCTCCTGCCCAAAACGCCGCACCACACGCCCAAGGCGAAGCGCGTCATCTTCATCTTCATGCAGGGGGGGCCGAGTCATGTCGACACGTTCGACTACAAGCCGCTCTTGCGCGAGCGCGACGGCGAAATGCGCAGCTTCGATGACGCCCGCACCCTCGCCCGCACCGGCTCCATCGTGCAGCACCGCGTCATGAACGGGCCGTGGCGCTTCCGCCGCTACGGCGAGTCCGGCCGCTGGGTCTCCGACCTTTTCCCGCACATCGGCGGGCATGTCGATGATCTCTGCTTCGTTCAGGGCCTCCACACCGAAGGCATCGCCCACGGCCCGGCCACTCTTTTCCTGCACACGGGCAACATCAACCTCGTGCGGCCGTCGATGGGCTCGTGGGTCCTCTATGGCCTGGGGACCGAGAACCAGAACCTGCCCGGCTTCATCACGATCCTGCCGTCGATGGGGAACGGCGGGCCGCGCAACTGGTCGAACGCTTTCCTGCCCGCGGCGTATCAGGGGACGCCGATCGGCCGGGCGGGAGTGCCGGCGGCGGAGGCGCGGATCCGCAACGTCGCCAACCCGCGCCGCAGCCTCGCGGAGCAGCGCGAGCAGCTCGACCTCCTGCAAGCGCTCAACCGCGAGCAGATGCACGGGGCGAGCGATCCGGAGCTCGACGCCGTCATCGAGTCCTATGAGCTGGCGTTTCGCATCCAGACGCAGGCGCCGGAGGTGATGGACCTGGCGCGCGAGACGCCGGAGACCCTGCGCCTTTACGGCATCGGCGAGGCGGCCACCGACAACTTCGGCCGGCAATGTCTGCTGGCACGCAAGCTCGCCGAGTCGGGCGTTCGCTACATCCAGATCAGCTACGGCGACAACACCGATAATCCGGCGTGGGATCAGCACTCCAACCTCCCCAAGCACGCCGACCACGCCCGCGCCACCGACAAGCCCGTCGCCGGTCTCCTCGCCGACCTCAAACGCCGCGGCCTCCTGGACGACACCCTCGTCTGGTTCGGCGGCGAGTTCGGCCGCACGCCGTACGCCGAGCGCAACGGCACCGGCCGCGACCACAACCCCGGCGGCTTCACCATGTTCCTCGCCGGCGGCGGCATCAAGCCGGGCATCGCCTACGGCGGTACCGACGAGTTCGGCCACCACGCCGTCGAAGGCCGCGTCCACATGCACGACCTGCACGCGACGATCCTGCACCTTTTGGGCCTCGATCACGAGCGGCTGACGTATCGCTACGCGGGACGCAACTTCCGGTTGACGGATGTCGCGGGGAACGTGGTGTCGGGTATATTGGAGTAGGCGAAGACGACGCCGAAAGGAGCGCTTATGCGATATCGTTTCCTCAATCCAAACGATCGTAATGGCTCGATTCCGAGAGAACTCTCCAGCGCAGAAGTAGCGGAGATTCTGGCGGAGGCGAAGGCCGCTATCTCTCCTGAACAAATGCAGCGAGAAGAGGCGGAAGCTCTGCGGCTGATGGAACACCCGGAAAACGCGATTTCGTTGACCCAGGTTCTCGCAGAGCTTGAAAAGAGCCGAGGCGCCCATGGCGGATGACGGGAACGGTCAACCGATCTTCCGGCTGTCTCTTTTTCCCGGCGTCCCAGCCCAAATCAGAGCCTTGGATGAACAGGCGACAGCAAGAGGCATTCAGGACGTGTTCCGAGCGAAGCTGGCTGAGGTAAACCGGCGTCTTCAGACCAACCCGCGCGAATTCGGAGAACCTGCTTCTTATTACGCCAATGCCAAGCTCATGGTTCGGCACGCGGCTCTGGCGCCTGTCTATGTCCGCTACGCGGTCCACCAGGAGCAATCGGTTGTTTTCGTGCTCGAAGTGAAGCTGCTCGGCGCCGAATCGTGAGAGCTTCACTTCGGCGTTGACGACTCGCAACATCCAAGGTGCAACCATGTCCCACCTCTCCCGCCGCGCCTTCCTTCAAACCAGCGCCGCCGGCGCCCTCGCCGTCTCCGCCGCACACGCCAAGCCGCTCGGGGCCGGCGAGCGCATCAACGTCGCCTGCATCGGCACGGGAGGTCGCTGCCGGCATCTGATGCCGTCGCTCGCCAGGGTCCCGAATGTCCGTATCACGGCGCTGTGTGATGTCTACGAGCCGAACCTCGGGCTCGCCGTTAAGTTGACGGACGGCAAGTGCTTCACCACTCCGGAGTATCGCCGCATCCTCGAGCGCAAGGACATTCACGCCGTCCTCATCGCCGCGCCCGATCACTGGCATGTGCCGATGACGGCGGACGCGATGGCGGCCGGCAAGGACGTGTATGTCGAGAAACCGCTGACGCACTCGCTCGACGAGGGCCGGACGATCCTCGACGCCGCCGCCAAGCACAAGCGTGTCGTGCAGGTCGGGACGCAGCAGCGGTCGATGCCCCACATCATCCGCGCCCGCCAGATGGTGCGCGACGGCGCCCTTGGCACGATCCACAAGGTCCACCTCACGTGGAACCGCAACAGCGATCGCGTGCGGCGCGGCCCTCAGGGCGTCGATCCCAAGAAGCTCGACTGGAAGGCGTTCCTCGGCAACGCCCCCAAGCAGGAATTCGACGAGTACAAGTTCCGCAACTGGCGCTGGTTCTGGGATTTCGGCGGCGGGCTCTTCACCGACCTGATGGTCCACTGGATCGACGTCGCCCACTGGCTCTTGGACCTCGACCATCCCGACCGTGCCGTCGCCGCCGGCGATCATTACACCAGCCGCGGCGTCTGGCAAACGCCGGACACGGTGCAGACGGTCCTGCACTACGGTGACCGCTTCCAGGCCCACTTCGAAGGGACCTTCTCCAACGCCCGCAATGGCGCCATGATCGAATTCATGGGTTCCGAGGCGACCCTCTACATCGATCGCGGCCGCTTCGAACTGGTCCCCGAGGCTCGCGGCAAGGCGAAAGCGACCGACATGATCCTGGGCAAGGGCCCGCGCGGCCGCGATTTCTACGATACGCCGGACGGCGAACTGCTGCACCTCACCGACTGGATCGACGCCATCCGCGCCAGCCGGCAGCCGAGCGCCCCGATCGCGGCGGGAGTGAGTTCGGCGTCGGCGGCCCACCTCGCCAATCAGGCGCTGCGCGGCAGCGGCGCGGCGGCCTGGCCGAGGAAGTAGAGACCGTGGTCATTTGACTCGGCCCGTCCCCTGGCCTAAGTTTGCGTACCTTCCATCGCGCGATTCCCGCCGCGCTCGCCTCACGCCACGGTGGACACGCATGCTCCGCGATATGCCGTCTCTCTCCCGCTCCGCCTCCTGGCTGAGCCGGCGCCTCACGATTCGCTACCCTTCGGGCTTGGGCGCCGACACGGGCCTCGCGTCCGACGGCGTCGCTTGCCGCCGCGTCAAGGTGCACGATATCTCCAAGGGGGGTATCGCTCTACTCTTGCGGCGGCCCCTGGAGATCGGCAAAGAGGTGTTGATCCAGATCAGCAACCGCCCGCTCCGCTTTTCATTCGATCTGGGTGCGGTCGTCCGTCATGCGACGCCGTTCACGCGCGGCCGCTGGATCGTCGGCCTGCAATTTCATCAAGAATTGACGGGTGAGGAGTTGGCGAACCTGACGTAAGGTTCGGTCCCGGCGTTGCATTGACGCAGCAGTCGCGTCCGCTCACGTCGGCGCCGCCTTCTTGTCGTCCAGGAGCGAGCCGCAGTACTTGTAGAGGTCGAGGTCGATCAGCTCCTGGCGCACGTTTTCATCACTCGGGTCCGACAAGCTTCCCTTCAGTTCGTGAAGCAGGAGGTCACCGAACTTCTCGCGGGCGCGTTGCAGCATCTTGCGACAGGCCGGCGCATTCACTTCGCGTGAGAGCCGCTGGCTCAACATCCGCGCCAGGTCTTCCGAGGCGGCGTCCGGCTGCTCGGCGCGCAAACGCAACACCGTGTGATACGGCTGGCCGCTCGCCCTTTCGTGCTGTTCGAGGCCCGTCCAGGTCCGGCCCAGAAGTTCCTCCCGCCAACAGGCGAGAAACGTGTGGTCCAGGTCGTCACCTGGCTCGGCGTTGACGGCCACCTCCTGGTCATGGGGGTCGACGGCGTGCGGTAGACGTTGTTGCTTGCGGTAGTGCTGGCGGACCAGGTTACGGAGCACGCCCTTCAAGTAATCGCGGAAGCGGCCCTTGTAGGGATCCGCTCCGTCGCATGCCCCTTGCAGAAACAGCACGGCAAATTCCTGGGCCATGTCCTGCGCCTGGTCGGCGTCGCGCATCGCACCGAGGAGGTAACGGCTCGCCGCGTTGCCGTAGCGTTCCAGCAGGGACCAGCGCGCCTCCATGAAGGCGGTGCGGCTGGCGTCCCCCTGGGCGCAGCGCACTTCTTGCCAACAAGTTTGGATTTGACTCAGACGTGTGTCTTGCATGAGCCGCCTCCCGAGCATTGGGTTGGGCTTCATCTTATGCGTTTTTCAGGAAAGCTGGTCACAAATCCGATGCACCCGCCAAAAGGAGGATGCAATGAACGAGACATGCAAAAACATCAAGCCGCAAGGGGATAAGTCATGGCCCGCTTCCTGTTTTTTCAAGGCGTCGTACTGCTCGCCCTGGGCCTTTTCGGGTGCTAGCCCGGTGCAACCTGACAACCTTCAGACCCAAAGAAAGAAATGACTTGCGCCGGAATGCACGAAACGCTTTCGGCCACGACAGAAGAATACTATGCAAAAGGGGCTGTCCTTTTCGAAGCGAAAGGGGCGGCCCCTTTTGCGTTTTCTGACCCGCGGGCGCGTGAGACGCCAAGCCCCGCAGTGAACACGGTGGCCTCGGTGCGTTTCACGCTCCCTACTTTCTCGGGTGTCCGCGATCCCGAAAGAATTTTCGACCTTCCCATTGCTTTTCATTTTAGGGCAGGTAGGATGTGGTGGTGATCAGTGGTAAAAAGTGGATGAAAGTGGAAATCGTCCGGGAGGGACGCCAACGCCGCCTGGGCCATGCTCCTCACCGGAACACACCCGCGAACGCTCGATGAAAAACACCGGCTCACCCTGCCCAGCCGGGTCCGGGAACAGCTGGGGGAAACGAAGCAATTGTTCGTGGCGCAGGGGCTCGATCAATGCCTCTGGATTTACGACCGGGCCGGACTGGAGAAGCTGGCGGAGAAAATGGACGGCGTCTCCGCGACCGACGGCGAGGCGCGGACCTTCCGCCGCCTCTTCTTCGCCCAGATGGAGGCCGCCGACCTTGACAAGACAGGCCGCCTTTTGATTCCCGAGCGGCTGGTTGAGTTCGCGAGCCTCGGGCACGAAGTGGTCCTCATCGGCGTGCGCGACCATCTGGAGTTGTGGTCCGCGGGCCGCTGGAATGAATATGTCAGCGCGAACGCGCCGCGCTACGACGCGGTCGCCGAAGCGACGTTCCGGAAATGACGTTCAGCCGCCAACCCGAAGGGGAACGCGGACGCGAACCCAAGATGGGAAAGCCTCGCCTTTCCCTTTGGGCTGCGGCTGAACTGCGAGTCGCTGACACCGACGAGGGGCTTGTCGGTTTTTGCCGCTACGAGCAGGTAGCGACAGATCGAACCGTGTCGATCGATCCCCCAATCCGATCCGTCAAGGTTTGCCGACAGCCCCTTGAATTTCCTCCGCCTCTTCCTCTTCTCGAGAGGAAACGCGGCTATGCTTAAAGAGGGCGGCGCCTCCCGGCGCCGCCCTCTTATCATGTCCACCGCCGCTCCCACCCCTGCGCCGCTGCACGTGTCGGTCATGCCGGCCGAGACGCTTGTTCTGCTTGATCCGTTGCCGGGACAGATCATCGTTGACGCCACCCTCGGCGCGGGGGGGCACGCCGGCCTCATTCTGGAGAAGCTGGGAGAGACCGGACGGCTCATCGGCCTCGATCAAGACCCGGCGATGCTCGGGATCGCGCGGTCGCGTCTCGCCGAGCGCCCAGGCGCCCTCGTCCACCGCAACTTCGAAGACCTGTCTGTCGCTTTGCAGGAATTGCAATCTCCGAAGGTTGACGCCATCCTCGCCGATCTCGGGTTTTGTTCCGATCAGCTCGCCGATCCGGCGCGGGGTCTGAGTTTTTCGCAGCAAGGGCCGCTCGACATGCGTCTCGACCCCAGCGGCGGCTTACCGGCGAGCGCCCTGGTACAGCGTTTGCACGAGCGGGAGCTGGCCGATCTCTTCTGGCGCTACGGCGAGGAGCGCTTCAGCCGCCGCATCGCGCGGCGCATCGCCCAGACGCGGGAGAAGACGCCCCTCACCACGACGACGCAGCTTGCCGAGCTTGTTCGTTCCTGTGTGCCGCGCGGCAAAGGCGGCATCGACCCGGCGACCCGGGTATTCCAGGCGCTCCGCATCGCCGTCAACGACGAGCTGGGCGCCCTGGAGCGATTCCTCGCGCAGGTTCCCGATTGCCTCAAACCGGGCGGTCGGGTAGTCGTCATCAGCTTCCATTCGCTGGAAGACCGGCTGGTGAAGCGGGCGTTTCGCAACCGAGACATCTACGAGGAGCTGACCCGCAAGCCCCTGACGGCGAGCGACGAAGAGACAGCCGCGAACCCGCGCGCCCGCAGCGCCAAGTTGCGGGCGGCGCGACGGAAGGATGACAAGGTGAGTGGGTGAATGGGTGACAAGGTGCGAGACTGAGATCGGGTGACACGTGGGGCCGCTCAACATCGGGCTTCACCTTGTCACCCCCTCACCTTGCCACCCTGATCATCCGAACGGAGGAGAGCATGACGCGCGAGACCAAAGTCGGCATGGTGGTGGCCGGGTCGTTCGTGGTGCTGGTCGGCATCGTCGTCGCTTCCAAGATGCGCGGCGGCGCCGATCCGGCCGACGACGTCGCCCAGCGCGTGACGCCAAGCGGCTCCGAGGATTCCGAACCCCCCGACAGGAAGCCGTCCGCCAAGATTGATTTGAAGACGGACCTGCCGCCGAAGAAGCTGGGGGACGTTCGCCCCGTGACCGCGCTCGAGCCGCCGTTGAAGACGCCGAGCCCGCCGCCGGTGCCGGCTCCGGAGAAGGGGCCGACGCTGCCGCCCGTTCCGAAGGAGGAGCAGGACGACATCCTGAAGAAGCTGGCGCTGGCCAAGGATCCGCTGCCGCCGCCGAGCGTCCCGATCGACCCCACTCCGCCTCCGTCTCTTCCCGGCAAGGACGTTCTGCCGCCGCCCGTCCCCCCGCCCACGGATCCGCTGAAAAAAGTCGATGCCGGGCCGCCGGATTTGCCGCTCCCGACGCCGCCGCCGTTGAAGAAGGACGGCAAGGGGGATCCGCCCGTGGTGGCGCCGGCTCCTCCAGCGCCGCCTCCTGTGGCGCCGGTCCCCGACAAGAAAGGCCCGTCCCTGGGCAGCGAGGCGCCGAAGATGGTCGATCCGCCCCCGGCGACTTTCCCGCCGACCGGGCCACCGCCGCCCGCCATCTTCCCGACGGCGAAGAAGGAGGAGCCAAAGGAGGGGCCGCTGCCTCTGCCCCCGCCGCCGCCGGTCGCGAAGAAAGACGGACCGCCCGTCGGCATCGCGCCCCCCATCCCGGAGCGCAAGGATGACCTGCCCCCGCTCGGCGCCGAGTTCAAGAAGCCGCCGGTCGGCATCGCCCCGCCGTCAACCAGCTTGCCCGTGGTTCGCAGCGTGGAGATCCCGCCGTACGCCCTCAAGGCCGACGACCTCGACATGGCGGTCGTCAGCCGCAAGGTCTATGGCTCGGACCGCTATGGCCAGGCCCTGCTCGCTTTCAACCGCGACCATCCCCTCGCCGGCGACGAGATTCGCGCGACGCCGCCGCGCTTGACACCGGGCAAGCTCGTGTACATTCCGCCCAAAGAAATGCTGGAGACCAAGTACGGCCGCCTGATCGCGGATTCCCGTCCGGTGATCGGCGCCACGCCCGAGGCGCCCCCCGTGCCCCCCGTGAAGATCGGCGCCGCTCCACCGCTCGGCCTGTCGCCCCCGCCCGTCTCGGTCCCGCCGCTCGGCGCCGAGTCCACGCCGAAGACGCCGGCATTGCCCGTGGGACTGGGCAGTCCGAAGGGGGGAACGCTCGGGGCCGCGCCGCCTACCAAGGATGCGACGAAGCGTTTCATCGTCTCGGCGCCGGGACAACACATTCTGCAGATTGCTCACGAGACACTTGGGGACCGCAACCGCTGGTCGGAGATTTATCGACTCAATCCAACGATTCAGCCAAGCCAGCTGATCCCCGCCGGCACGGAGCTGCGTTTGCCGATGGAAGCGCGTGTTCCATAAGCTGTCCCGCGAAGTTGCGCGCAGCCGAGGTCGTGAGATATGAGCACGTCCGTGCCGAAGTCTCACGACTTCGGCTACGTTGAGCCGATGTCCGGCCCGATCGACGCCCGCATCCGTCCCGTCCCCGCCCCTTGCCTTTGAGCCCGCCTAAGCCGAAACTTTCAGTGCCGGCAGGGGTACTACCTTACGAAACCAAGAAAGAACACTAACCTGCCACCCCGACCCTCTCCTCCGCAACGGGTGAGACGGTGAAATGCATTGGCGGCACAGGCGTCAATCACTCGGGGCTCTCGCAACCACGTTTCTCGGGAAGGAGTCGGCCATGCGACGTTTCTTGCCGGTATGTCTCTTCCTCCTGCTTCCTTCGGTCCTCAAGGCACAGGAAGCGCCCGAGCGCATCCTCCCCTCCGGTTGTCAGATCTTTCTGCAATGGGACGGCTTTGAAAAGCACCGGGCCGACTTCGACAAGACCGGCCTCGGCAAGATGATGAGCGGCGACACCGGTAAGTTCCTCGCCTATCTCGTCACGTATACGCGCAAGAACATCGAAATCGGAACCCGAGGCGGGCCCGAGGGAAAGCAGATCCTGGCCGTGTTCGATGAGGTCGTGGACACCTTCGGCAAGATCGGCAAACACGGCTTCGCTCTCGGCCTGGAGGTGAAGTCGATCATGCCGCCGAACGTCGAGGCGACGATCGTCTTTCCCGAGAACGGCAAGACGCTCCTCTCCCTGATGGACAAGATCCTCAAGGAATCGCGCGAGAAGCCGAAGGTCACGCAGATCGGCAAGGAGAAGATCTTCGCCTTCAGCGCTCCGGGGGACGTGGTCCACTTCGGCTGGTTCCAGCACGCGGGCCACGGCGTCCTCACCTTCGGCACGCAACCCCCCTTCACGATCGCCAAGCGCGCCAGCGACGGCGACGCCGGCGTCACCAAGAACGACCTCTTCAAGAAGGTGGCGGCGACGAAGGGTCTCAAGACCTGGGCCCGCGGCTACCTCGACCTTGCCTCGGCCTGGGAACTCGTGGGCGGGATCGCTCCGGAGGCGAACCAGATCATCACCGACCTCGGCCTCAACGGCCTGCACCACATCACCTTCGTCTCCGGCTTCGAAGGCGAGGCCGAGCGCGGCATCGTCGAGATCAAGACGGCCAAGGAGCGCAAGGGCTTGCTCGCCCTTCTCAATCGTAAGACGATCAAGCTAGCCGACCTGCCGCCGCTGCCGGACGACGTGCCGCTTCTCGGCGAGCAATTTCACGCTCGGCAATCTCTACGAGGGTTTCGTGCAGATCGGCTCGGTCGTGGCGAAGGTCGCGACGCGCGGCGATGTCGACGCCCGCGAGCTGATCAAGCAGTTCGAAGGCGTCATCGGCGTCAAGCTCAAGGACGACATCTTCGATAACTTCGACGGCATGTTCGTCGGCTACAGTTCGCCGTCCGAGGGCCCGCTTGGTCTGGGCGCCGTCACCATGCTGAAGGTGAAGGACGAGAAAAAGCTGCAGCAAGGCATCGAGTCGCTCGTCAAGGGCATCCAGCTGCCGATCCCCGGCTTCGAGATCAAGCTCAACGCCAAGGAGTTCCGTGGCGTCAAGTTCCACGAACTCGTCATCCGGGTCGAGCAGGAAATCCCGCTCTTCACCTACACTATCCACAAGGGCTGGTTCGCCCTCGCCAGCTATCCGCAGCCGCTCTACGGCTACATCCTCCGGGCCGACGGTAAGCTCCCGGTCTGGAAGGCGAGCAAGGACTTGACGAAACGGCTCGAGGCCTTCCCCAAGGATTTCACCGGCATCAGTGTCAGCGACCCGCGGCCGACCGTCGAGTTCGTCCTCTCGGTCGTCCCCGGCATCACCAGCATCGTGAACCAGATCCTGCCGAGCGCCCGGCTCGACTTGATCCCGTTCGATACCAGCGTCATCCCGCACGCCCGCGAAGCGGCGCGGCACCTGTTCCCGAACATCTCGGTAACGACCGACGACGGTTCGGTAATCCGCATCGACGGCCGCTATTCGCTGGCGCTGCCGTTCTGATGGCGAGGCAGGACGTAAAGTGCCGGCCCCGGCAGACGTGCTCGTCGTCTGCCGGGGCCGGTGTGTTTCAGGCAGTGGCGTCTTGCAGGCGCCTACTTGATCGGCAGTTCATAGATGATGGCGCCGAGCAAACGGCCCTCCTTGCCGCCGTGGCAGACCGCGCATTGCGGCAGCACCGCCGGCACGATGGTGGCGACGCGCAGCACCGCCTTGCCGTCCTTCTCGCCGACCTCCTCGTAATAGGCCTTGCCGGCCTTCATCATCTCGACCCCTTTCTTTTCGAACGGGGTCTTGGCCACGTTATCCTTGCGCTTCGGCTTGCCGGTCGCGTCAACGAGGCGGGCCGTGTGCCAGCCGTTCTTGTGCATGGCGGCGAAGACGTCCTTGGCGACCGCGGCGGCGGGCGTGTCCGATTGTTTCTCCGTGTAGTTCTTGGTGATGCTGACGACCGCGTTCTTGTAAAGGTCGTCCAGCATCTTCACGGTTTCCCGCGTCCGCTCCAGGGCGGCCGGATCCACCTTCGGCTTATCGCCCGCGCCCGTCGGGGCGCCGTTCCAGGCGAGAGTCGCAAGCAGAGCGGCCACGGCGGGGAGAGAAAGCCATCGCGCGCGCATCGTCTTCTCCTTTGGCAAGAGATAGAAAAAGGTTTGGTTCAAGCGGAAGAAAAGTGGCCCCCGCCCCTTACAGGGGGGGATGAAGAAGCAGAGGGCCACGGAGAGTCCATCCGATTCATAAATCGGATATCTTTATCCAATATAGCGGCGCCAACGGCGAAGGGAAGCGCTTTTTTTGGATTTTCGTCGGGTCCGCGATTCAGGCGGATGTGGACCCGGCGCTATCGACATACCATGCGGAACTTCAAGCTGACGCTGAGCTATGACGGCACGGAATTCGCCGGCTGGCAAACCCAGCCCGGCAAGCGAACCGTCCAGGAGACACTGGAACACGCCATCGCCAGGACTACCGGCGCGGAGCGCGTGCGTGTCAATGCCAGCGGCCGCACCGACGCAGGCGTGCACGCCCTCGGACAGGTGGCCAACTTCTTCAGCGACACGCGTCTGAGCCCCGAGAAACTGCTGGGCGCCATCAACGCCCATCTTCCGGCCGACGCCGCCGTGCTCGACTGCGTGGAGGCGCCCCAGGCCTTCGACGCGAATCACGACGCGCTCAGGAAACTCTATCGCTACGTCATCCACGACGGCCCCGTCCCCAGCCCGTTCCTGCGCCGCTACTGCTGTCAAAGCCGCCATCGCCTCGACGCCGGCGCCATGGCCCGAGCGGCCGAGCCCCTCAAGGGCAGGCATGACTTCCACAGCTTCGAGACCGACTGGCCCAACCGTATGTCGAGCGTGCGAACCATCACGCATCTCGCCGTCAACCGCTTCGGCGACTACCTCTGGATCGACGTCGAGGCCGACGGCTTCCTGTACAACATGGTCCGGGCGATTGCCGGCACGCTGATCAATGTCGGCCGCGGCTACTGGCCCGAGACCAAGGCGCCGGAAATCCTGGCGCTGCAGGATCGCCGGGAGGCGGGACCGACCGCGCCGGCGGCGGGACTGTTTCTTGTCCGGGTGACGTATTGAGCAGGAAGATAACGAATGCGTAATATTTTGAGCCGTATCCGGAAGAGGTGGGGTCCCTTGCGCTGATCCGCCGCACGCGGCAAGCGACTGTTTTTCCTCTTCATTCTTCAATCCAGTAAGCTGATGGCGTAGAAACCTATCTTTTGCGCCAACGTTTCGCCGCCCGGCGGGTTGTATTCCCGTGAGGACCGTGGTGGGGAAAGGGGCTCCGGTGGAAGAGCCCGAGCTGATCCGACTCTCCCGCACGGGGGATCGACAGGCCTTTGCCGGCCTGGTCGATCTCTATTGGGATCGGCTTTACCGTTGGCTTTACCACCTGTCCCACGATCAGCACCAGGCCGAGGACATCGCGCAGGAGGCGTTCCTCAAAGCGTTTACGGCCCTGGACTCCTTCGCGGAGGGAACCCGCTTTCAGGCCTGGCTGTTCCGCATCGCCTTCAATGCGTTTGTCAATCAGCGAAAGCGGCGTGGGAAAGTGATTCTCGCCTTCCCTGAGGCGGCGGCAAGCGAGGAGCCCGAGCCGGCGGAGCAGCTGATGAGCAAAGAGGCGCTGGCCCACCTGGCCCGCGCGGTTGGCCGGCTTCCCGCGGAATTTCGGGCGGCGTTCCTGTTGAGGGTGGAGGAGGATCTCTCCTTTCGCGAAGTTGCGGCGGCCCTGAATATCACCGAAGAGACGGCACGCTGGCGCGTTTTCAAGGCGCGGCAGAAGCTGCTCGAGGTCATGAAGCCTCACCTGGCGGAAAACGAAGGATGAACTGCAAGACCTGCCGACGCCTGCTCATGCGAAACCCGGACCTCGCGGCCCCGCCGCTCGAGGCCGAGGCGCACCTCGCGGCCTGCGAAGGCTGCCGCAAGGTGGCGGCGCGTCTGCACATCATCGAAGCGAACGTACCCCGTCTGCCTGTCCCGCCATCGAACCGCAAGGCCGACGTGCTGCGGCTCTTCCAGGGCGCCAGTCCTGCCGCGAAGGAAGAAAAAGTCACGCCGCGCAAGTCGGACAAATCTACGCAACGCTCGGGGCCGGTTTCTGTTCCGCGCCTCCTTCCATTCGCGAAACGCCCGGCCGCCGATAAGCGGACCGCCGATAAGCCGGCCGCCGCGAGCCGGCAAGCGACGCTCCGGCGCTGGGCCGCCGTGGTGGCTGCCGCGGCAGTCTTGATCGCCGTCGGCGTTTGGCTGGGGAACCGGGCGGCGCGGGCGCTACGGTCCACCGACGAGGTCGCCAGGCACGAGGGCAAAGAGAAAGCGTCCCCCTCCAAGACGCCCGACGTCAAGGAGAAGGAGACTCCGGCCAAGGCCCCGGAAAAAGCGCTGGCCGTCGCCGTGCTGGAGCATGACCTCGACCTGGCGGAAACCAGCGACGGCGCCCGACGCGTGGAAGTGCTCGGCAAGCTGGCCTCGACCCTCAGCGACGAGACCGCGTTCCTCGTCAAAGCCGAGGCTCCCAAGGAGTTGACACGCCTTGTCCGGCTGCACGAGAAGGTGGTGAAGGACGGTTTGCTGCCGCGCGCCCGGGCGCTTCCCATGGGCGAGCGGCGCAAGACCCTCGAACCGATCGCGGCCCGGCTGCTCGAAAGCCACGAGGCGCTCAAAGCGCTGGCCGCCAGGACAGGGGGCGCGGTGGGCGGGCCGGTCGAGAGCCTGGCGGCGTCGTCGGCGTTGGCGGCGCGAACCCTGCGCGAGCTGATGGATGAGGCGAGCGAATGATCCGTCGTTTGCTGCTACCGGCTTGCGTGCTCGCCGTTGCCGGCCTGGGCTGGGCGGCCGGCGACGCGCCGCGCCTCGAGGACGAGCGGCTGGCCGAATTCCGCCGCGACCTGGACCTCATCGAGTCGTTCGTCGATGAGGCGTTGAGCTTGGCCGAGCAAGACGATCCGTTGCAAAGAGCGCAGACGTGCAACGCCCTGGCCGACCGGCTCGGGCAGCAAGTGAAACGCGCAAGCTCCGATCCCAAGACCAAGCGGCTGGCCGCGCTGGGAGAGATGATGCAGGCGGTGCTGGTGCGCGGCGTCGCGGATAACCTGGAGCGGGCACGCGAGGACAAACCGAGCTACAAGGATTTCGTCCGCGTCGGCGGCAAGATCAACGAGATGACGGGCGCGATGGAACGCCTCCTCAAGAAAACGTTCGACGGTCTGGAAGACAAGGCGTCTCGCGATTCGATGGCGCCCGCGCTGGAAGCCCTCAAGAAGGGCCGGCGCGAGGTCGAATCGGTCCTGTCCGGCAAAAAGCGGCACATCGAGACACACGGCAAGGGCAGAGAGAAGGGCAAAGGCAAGGGCAAGTTCTGAAGCGGCGCAGCGAATCGATGTCCGATCGCCGCCGACCCTGGGTCGGCGCGGACATGGCGCCAGCCGCCGCCGGGCTCTTTTTTTCCGAGGGAGGGAACGCCATGAAGTTTTTCGCTCATGGTCTGGGCTGCGTCTTGGTGGCGGGGTTCCTGCTTCAGGTGGACGAAGCGTCCGCCCAGAAGCGCGGAGCGGCGGAGGGGGATGTCATCCAGGCGCTGGATGATTTGGTCGCCATGCTTCCCGAGTTCCGCGGCGATCCCAGGGACATGCACCGAATCGATCGCGCCATCCATGATTTGTTGCAGGTTCTCGAACATCCCGGCCACAAGCATCATCATCGCCACGGCTTCGGCATGGGCATGCGTCACATGGGGCACGACGACCACATGGGGTTCCGCCATCGCGGCGGCAGCGGCGAGGGATTCGCCGGCGGCGCCGATTTCGTCAGCCTGACGAATCAGACCGGCGCCGACGGCTCTTCCACCTCACAGTCCGCGTCGTCGGTCGGCAGTCGTCAGTCCAAGGGTTCGAGCGGAAAGTCGGGCAAGTCGAAGTCGTCCGGCTCCTCCAGCACGACGCCGCTGGTTCCCGGAACGCAGGACGGCACAACGTCCGGGTCGACAACCGGGTCGACAACAACGGCAAGTGGCAGGACCGGACGGACCGGCAAGACGGGGTCGGGAACCGGCAGCGACGGCACGACCACGACGACGACCGGAAAAACCGGCGGCCGGACCGGAAAAACCGGCTCCTCCACCGGGACGACCACCGGGACGACCACCGGGACGACCACCGGGAGCAAGGGCGGCAGCCAGCTGACCAAGGTCATGCGTAACACCGGGCTGACGATGACCGGCAAATGCGACAACGCCTCGAGCAGCGCGTCGACCAAGACGAAGGCGGGGACAAGCCGTGCGTCGTCCAGTGCGCTGGCCGGCGGCGGCGCCACGGGTAGCCGTGCCGCGGGAGGCGCGTTCGCATCCGCGAGTGTTTCCATGCGCTCGGGCCTCACAGGCGATCGGATGATCATCCGGGCCAGCGCGTCGGCGGGCAGCGGCGCCAAGGCGAGCATCAGCGAGACGGTTTCCATCGGCGGCAAGGTCGGTCAAGAACAGCGGCGCCAGGACGTGGGGAGCCAAGTCCTTCGCCGTGGCCGGCGGCGAAACCGTACGGTCCTCCGCCTCCGTCGGCTCCAGCCCGAAGTTCATGCCCAAGACCGCTGTCGCCAAGGGGGGCAAGAACAGCAGTGGTTCCGGGGCCAAGGGCGCGACCGCTATCGCCAAGACCGACACCAAGACGAGCGCCGCCGCCGGCATGAAGCATTCCTTCTCCAAGTCCGGTCCGGCGCCTGCAAAGAACGGCTTCGCTTCCGGTAAGAGCGGCGGCTCGACCATGTTCGCCAAGGCGAGCGGCGGTGGCGCCGCTGTTCATCTGCCCAGAAGCGGAGCCACCGGGACGACATCCGGGACGACGAAATCGACCCACGCGGCGTCTTCGGGCGGAGCCGGCAAGAGCGGCGCGGGTGGCCTCGGCGGTTCGTCCGCCCGCCATCACTTCGCGTCGACCGGTGGCTCGCGCCACCTCATGGCCAGCGCCAATGTCGGCGCCCGCGCGGCCGGCAGCCACGCCAACAACACGGCCTCCGTCAGCAAGGGCCGCTCGCGTCGCTGAGCCCGACGACCAGCAAGAACGCCGTCGACTCGCGAGCCGAGTCGACGGCCCTTGCTTATTCCCTTCCGCGAGGCCCGCATGAGCGCACCCAAGCCGGATACGAACAACAACGTTCTGCGCAGCCTGCCCTACCAGGCGCCGCAAGTGATCCTCGACCAGATCGAGCGCCTCAAGAAGTGGCGCTTCCGCCTCGCTGCCGCCCTCGCCTTGTTGATCCTCGCCTCGGCGGGCGCCTTTGTCTATTTTCGCTTCTTCAACGCCCCGACATCGTCCAAGGAAGGAGAGGACGACAAGATCGCTCTCGCGGCCGACAAGGACAAGGACGCCAAGCCGAAAGCGGACAAGCGGCCCACCCCCTTCAAGTCCGATCTCCTCGATACGCCGGCGCCGAAGAAAATCGCTCCCGCCCCGCCGCCCGCCGAAGGAAAGCGCGACCCGCTCCTGGAGGTCGTGGGCGGACTGTCGACCGTCCACCTTTACCAGACATATCTCAACATCGGCCTCCTCGCGGACGCCGTCGAGAACGAAACCTACACCAAGGCCGAGGCGACCAACATCTTGCAAACGGTAGGCGAACTGATCAACCTCGTCGAAAAGCAGTTGAACAAACTGCCGACCACGGACCTCTCCGACGAGGACAAGGCCGCCGTCAAAGGGGTGCACCTGTTGACCTCCCTCCTGCGGACGCAATCGACCGCCCTGCTCGCCTACTGGGCGGGTGGCGAGGAGACGTACGCGATGCGCTACCATGCGGCGCGCGAACAATCGTGGAACGCACTGAAGGAGATCCTGGGCCTGGACGAGTGAGAGACTGTTCCACCAAGGAGGGCGAGGCCCCTGCCAAGCCGCCAACCACCGGGGAGGGCGAGGCGGGCGAGGCTCCTGCCGAGACTACGCGCTCTTCCGCAGCACCAGCACAAAGTAAATCCGCCCCAAGCCCGTCCCAAAGCATTCCAGGAAACGATCCGCAACGATCGCCAATGTCTCCAGCACGCTCGAGAAATGGAAGTAGTGCTGCGTCGCGAAAAATTCGAGCGCCTCGATTTCCAGCCCCGCCGCCCGCGCCCCCGCTTCGATCTGGCCCACGGTGTTGAGCCGGTAGTGCGTCGGAAAGGTGTCGTGATGCTCGCGGCGGTAGAGGCGGTAGATCACTTCTTGCACCAGCTCATGCGGGGCGAGATCGAAAAGACGGCGCACCCAGGTGAGATAATGAGCGCCGCTGATCGAGTGCGCGACATACCGCCCTCCCGGCTTCAGGACGCGCTTCACCTCGCTCAGGAAGACGCGCGGCAGGGCGACATGCTCGATGACCCAGTCCGACGCGATGAGGTCGAAGGTATTATCCGGGAAAGGGATGGCGCCATTGGGACCGAGCAACCGGAACCATTCGGGCTCGGCGAGGCGCGGGTGGCGGTGAAAGTCGGTTCCCCAGACCTCGCGCTCGGCGGTACGATAGGGTTTGAGGGCGGCATGGTCGCCGCAGCCGAGGTCGAGCACCTTGCCGCACCGGGGTAGGCGGGCCCGGATCGCTTCGTGAAAGGCGTCCTGGTGAAAGGGCTCGGCCGGAAAGAGCTTTCGCTGCAGGAAGTCGCGGAGCATCGCGGCTATTGTATTGGCGGGAAGGCGACAGTTCTCAGGCGCCGGAAGGATGAGGACCCAGCAGTGAACGTGAAGATCTGCGGCGTGACCCGGCCTCAGGACGCCGAGACGGCGGCGCGGTTCGGCGCTACCGCCGTCGGCCTCAACTTCTATCCCGGCTCGCCGCGTCACGTCAGCGTCGAGCGTGCGCGGGAAATCCTGCGTGTCCTGCCTGAACGCGTGAAGCCGGTGGCCGTGCTCGTGGCCGGGCAGGACAACGAAGCGCAACTGTTGAAGTCGCTCCACGAGGAACTGGGCCTTACGCGGTTTCAGTTTCACGGCGACGCCGCGGTCGCCCGTCTTCGCGGCCTCCCGCGACCGGGCGATGTCTGGAGCCGCGTGGCGGCGTTCGCCGTCGCGACGCGTGCCGACCTGGACGCCATCGCGCCGCAGGTTGGGCCTGAGGTGTCGGCGGTCCTGGTAGACGCGAAGGTCGCGGGACGGCACGGCGGAACGGGTCGGACCGCCCCCTGGGACCTGCTCGCCGGCTTCGACCCTGGAGTTCCCGTCCTCCTCGCGGGCGGCCTCACGGCGGAGAACGTCGCCGAGGCGATAGCGCGGGCACGGCCCTTTGCGGTCGACGTGGCGAGCGGCGTCGAGAGCGAGCCGGGCGTCAAAGACGAGGAAAAGCTACGCCGCTTCATGGAAAGGGCGCTGGGCTGAAGGCCTCGAGGCCTGCGCTCCGCCGGAAAGGAAAGAGACATGGCGCCGGCCGGCGTCAGCGCGATTCTGCCGCGCGGGAAGCCTCAGACGCCGCAAGCGGGGTCCTCGGATCGTGGCATCGCCCGAAGCGGAGGAGCGGCTGGATTGCTGGAAACGACGAAATCACGAAATGGGCAAAACCGGCCTTTTGCCGCTACCGATTGTCGCAAGTCTATAGCGGGCGATCGGATTCGAACCGACGACGTCCAGCTTGGGAAGCTGGCATTCTACCGCTGAATTACGCCCGCATGACGTGCATTGTAACCGGCAGGCGGCGCTTTGCAAGAGGCGGAAACGCTCGGTGACTTTCCGGTCGTTGCCGGCGCGGCGCAAGAGCAACCGGCAGAAACCTCGTGGTTCCTGCCGGCTCAGGGCTTGCTCCTTTCGGACGAGCTTACCGCGTCTTGCCGGTCGTCGCCGCCGGCGCTCGCGGAGACAGGGTCAACTCCAGCTTCTGGATCTTCGTGTCGAAGCTCGGCGTCACGACGGCGCCGGCCAGGTAGCTCTTGAGTTGGCCGTTCACCACGGCGATGGCGCCGCTCAGCTTGCTCGTGATGTCGGCGCGCGACTTCGAGAAGACGCGCTCCGCCTGGGCCACGGGATCCGAGCCGGTGAACAGGCTGGCGATGAAGCTCTCGGCTTTGAGCGTGGCGTCGCCGTCGACGCTCACCTTGCGGAAGCTCAGGACGGCGCGGGAGAGGACGAGCGGGCCCTTGTCGCCGCCGTTGCAATCGATGTACATGGTGACCGCCATGTCGAAGCGAACGCGCACCGAGGGATCGGGGGCGTAGGAAACGTCCGCCTTGAAGTCGATCTCGTTGCCGGGCAGGACGAAGGTGAGGCCGAAGCGCTTGTGGTCGGCGTCGATCAGGTGCAGCATCTTCACCTTGGCGTCGGCCTGGGCGAGCTTGACGTTGACGTTGTAGAGGCGACGGCCGCCGGTATTTGCGGGGGAGCTGAGGAAGTCGCGCACCTTGTTCTGCGCGTCGGCGCGGAAGGCGTTCCACAGGTCGCTCATGGTGGTCTTCAGGTTGAGTGTCTTCACGACCTTCTTCGTCGCTTTGGCGCCGGGGCCGTCGATCCGGTTGACGACGGCGATGGCGGCGCCGCCGTCAAAGTAATTCCAGATGTTGGGGGTGCGCTTCTCCTTGGGGGCCTGGGCCGAGGCGGCGGGGACGGCGGCGAGGCAAAGGGCGGCGAAGAGGCTAAGGCATGCGAGTTTTGTCAGGTTGGCGCGGATACGGCTGAAGGACTTCATGGCAAGTCTCCTGTGCAGGAAGGTTTTGCTGAGATTGATTGGCTTGGTTTCCTTCCTGTTGCGCCTGGCCGCGATCTGTGACCTGAAATCAACATTTTCGCGCGCAAGTTTTGGGTTCTTCCCGCGCCTTGCGGCTTTTCAACACGAGACAATGGTGACGGACATTGACAGACCGGAAGCCATAAGATTTGACGGATGCCATTGGCGCAACGAGAGTTGCGTAGCGAGAATTGAAAGGCAGACGATCGACTCGTCGAGCCCGGAAGCCTCAACGTACCGGATGCGCCTCGACGAGCTTGCGCATGTACGCCTGATATCTCGTCTCGAAGGCGCCGACGTCGCCAAACGCGGCGGCGAAGTCTTGCACGCGGTACTCGGGAAAGGGGCGCGGATAGACGGCCTTGAGATAGGCGCGCAGCCGCGGCGTCTCCTCGTGCATCAGCATGTGGAAGAGGGCCCAGCTCTGCGCATACCCCTGGAGGGCCTGCGGGCCGGCGAGCCACTCCTCGGACTGGAGCAGCGTGCGCAACGGAATCCAGGGGCGCTTGCCCGCCACCGAGGGGCGCAGGTCGTTGATGCGGCCGGGGTTGGCGGCGCCGATGGCTTGCCAGTCGCCGCGGTCGGTGGCTTCGCAGTAGCAGGCGAGGCCTTCGGCGAGCCAGGCCGGCACGTCCCCCTGGCGGTTGAGGAGGCCCGCGTTGAACGAGAGCTGGTGGGCGGCCTCGTGCATGGTCGTGCCGACGTTGAAGTCCTTGGCGATCTCGTCGAAGTGGGCATGGACCGCGTCGACGTATCTTCCCTTGTCGCTCGGAACCGGCCTCTTGAGCGCCTTGTCGCGCTCGGCGAGGAGGCCGCGGTTGGTGCGCAGGTCGTAGATGACCAGGCGGTTCGTCTTCTGGTCGTAGATGCCGGTGATGCCGGCCGGCATCTTGCGTTTGAGGTAAGCCTCGAAGCCGTCGGGCGAATCAAAGACAGCGAGCATCAGGGTCTGGGCCGGGTGCTTGAGCGCAAAGCCCTTTTTCTGGAAGTGGACGAAAAACAGATCATAGATGATCTCGCAGAACCGCATCGTCTGCATGCTGAACTTCTCGCTGGCGTTGGATAAGGCCAGGAAGCGCTTGCTGTCGAAGCGGGCGAACGGCTCCAGCTTGGCTGTGCCCTGGATCTCGACGATGTAGCGGGTGAAGTCCTCCACCTGGAACGGATCGACCTTGACGAAACGAAAACCCGAGGCGACGAGGTGGCAGCCGGGCCGCGCGTCCTTGTCGATCAAGACGATCTGCATCAGGCGGCCCTGGTGGTCGCCGACGTCCCAGGCGTATTCGAGCGCTTTCCCGTCGACGGCGCCGAAGAGGCGCGGCGCGGGCGCCCAGCCGGCGGCGGTGCGGACATGGCGCGGCACGGCCGCCTCGTCATCGCCGGCGAGGACGATGTCGAGGCGCGCGTCGGGCAAGACGCCGGCGGGCGTTACGGCCTGGGCCTTGAACACGAGCTTGCTGACATTGCGCGGCATGCGAAGGACGTAGCGGATCATCCCTTCCCGCGTGGGATTGGCGGCGTCGTCGCTGGAAAGAGCGAAGCCGCCGCCCGCCTTTTCCAGGCGCGCGATCTTGAAACCGGAGCCGTCCCAGCCTTTGAGGGTTCCGTCGGCCAGGTCAAGGTTGGCCGGCGTCTGGCCGAGGAGGGCGGTCGTGAGCAGGGCCAGGGTGTGCATTGAATGTCCCTCGCTTCATGCGGCAGCAACGATGTAGCACTCCAAATATGGAACAATAAAATGCGTCCGTCCAATCGGGAGGCGGCGTGAAGGACCTTGCGCACGGGATACCGCGGAATCAGGAGACGAGCGTCTGGTGGGGCGGGTACGCCGCCCGCACGATGCTGCCCAGTTTGAGCCTGTCCATTCTGCTCACCGGCGGCATTATCTGGTGGGCCTGGACTTATCTGCAGCGGGCAGACATTCAGCTGGCGGTTCTCTCCGCCTCGGGCATCGTCTGGGTGGTGCAAACGCTGCGCTTCGGCAATCGCTTTTTCGGCTACAACTACCACCTCACGACCCGGCGCGTGGTGCAGGACTGGGGCATCCTCAACAAGGGAATGCGCACGCTGCTCTTGTGTGACGTGGAGCGCATCGACGTGGAACGCTCGCCGCTGGAGACGCTCCTCGGCGTGGGCAGAGTGATCCTGCGGCCGCGCGACGCGCAGACGCCGCCGATGGTTTGGAGCGGCGTGCGGAATTGCGACGAGGCGGCGGAGCGGGTACGGGCGGTGTGGGGACGAATCGATGCGCCTAGTGGCTAGCGACTATGTTCAGCTTCAAGGGAATGGCTTTCAGCCGGCGCAGCTCTTGAGTCAGCGGGTCGACGACCAAGCCCAACCCTTCCAGAGCAAGTACGCCGAGCAACGGCTCACATCCGGCTGGGCCAAAGATAACTTTCGAGATTGTCTGATCGCCGAGAACAGTGAAGCGTGCAAAGCCGACTTCGTATTCCACGGTAGCACCGGTCGCCGTCTCGTATATCTGTTTTCCTTCGACCTGAATCCCCGCTGCCTCCAACTTGTCGCGCGGCGCCATGCAATCGACCGCTCCGGTGTCCACGAGAAAATCGGCGTGGAACGGCGAGCCCTGCTTGCCAACGTCAGCCACCTTCACGGTTACGTGCGTCAACCCCATGACGTCTTTCCCTTGGTCACCCGCCGCCATTCTCTTGATTGGTCGGATCATGACACCGCCCTCTTGCCAACTGTTATTGTAAGGTGGTCGAGGCGGCCAGCATACGGGATTGGCCAAGATCGGGCCGTCGAACGGAATGGGTCAATCATAGCGTCGCGAACGGCGCTCGGGGTAATCGTCATACGACTCCCGGTCGCGGCGGCGGCGTTCCTCGTCGAAGCCGCGCGCGACGGACGGGTTGGCGAGGGCGAGGAGCGCCTGGGTACCGGCACAGATGGCGACCATGGCGGCAATCAGATAGCAGAACGGAGGAAGAAGGACGCCTGCCGGAAGGGCGCCGAACCGCATTACCGGCACGAGATTAATCAAGGCGACGAGGCTCAAGACGCCGAGAAGCGCAGGCAGGACGATGGCCAGAATACCGCCGGTGATCACCATGCCCTTGAGCCGGCGCGCGTTGAGATAGGTGTAGGCGAGGAGCATGAAGACGCCGGGAAGGACGTTCAGGAGCAGCGCCCGCACCGCCAGACCGAGGATCGCTCCTGCCAGATACGCGCCCACGCCGCCGAACTGACCGACGATCATGAGCGCGATCACGAGGTCGATGACGGGCGATACGAACAGGAGCATGGCCCCCAAGAAGAGCAAGCCGCCCCTGCCCCCCCGGTAGGTCGTGGGAAAGGCGGCGTCCTGGGCGTCGAAGTCGAAGTGCGAACCGGGCCTGGAGGTCTCGAACGCGAGCGGCTCGGCCGGCGCGGGTTGCGCTTCCTCGACCACCAGGGCGGCCGGAGGCGCTTCCGCCTGAATCGCTTCCGAAGCCGCAGTGAACACTGCCTGGCAATGCGGACAGCGGAGCTGCTTCCCGGCGACGTTGTCCGGCAATCTCATCTGACGCTGACAATCGGGACAGGTCGCGATCACAGGCGAATCTCCTCTCAGGAGTCGCGCCAAAATAACTTACCGATCTCCGCGCTTGACGCGTGGATGGATTTCGTAGTTCCATTCGCCGTGATATTCGTTACGCGTGATGTTACACTCAGCCAGTTCCTCATCGCTCACTTTGCGGCCTTTGTTGTATGTGTTTTCGTCGATCCAGGCATGAACTTCCAGGCCGGTTTCGGTCGTCGTGGCGCCAATCGATTCGACGACTACTTCCAGCGTCTCTAACGGAACTCCCTGCCAATTGCGCGTAATGTGGCAGAACACGCGATGCTCGATCTTGTTCCATTTGCTCGTGCCCGGCGGATAGTGACAGACCTCGACAATCAGCCCCGTCTCGTCCGCCCACTTCTGCAATTCGACCTTCCACAACCGGCAACGCGAACTGTTGCTGCCGCCGCTGTCGGCCGTTACCAATAAACGCTTGGCTTCCGTAGCGCTTGCGGCCCAGCTTCTTCCACCAACGACGAATCGCCGCCACCGCGAATTCGGCCGTATCGTGGCTGATGCCAACCGACACGCCTGCTTCGTTGCCATGGATGTCGTAGACGCCGTAGGGGATCGCCTTGCCCAACTGGGATCCGGAAAATCGTGGGTCTTGACTTTCTCCGGCTGGCCCTTGGGACGATAGGTTTGCCCCGCATTCTTGAGATTTCCCAGCACTTCCTTCTTCTTTGTGTCCACCGACAGGGCTGGTTCGCGCCGCTTTTCCGCGCCGCCACCCGTTCGGCGATGTGGCGAAACTGGCCGTCGCGATCGGGATGCTGCTCGCCTTCCCGCGTCTTGCGGTTGGCCTGCAGGCTATAGCCCATGGCCGCGAGCAGTCGACGCACCGACGTCGCGCTCACCTGATACCCTTGCTTCCGCAACGCCTTCGCCAGTCGGTAGGTGCTCTTGATCGTCCAGCGCAGTGGTTGCATCGGCGACCCGCGCGCCGTCGGCTCGATCAAGCGGTCCAGCGCCCGCTGCAATCCCGGCTGCGTGATCGCATGCGATCTACGACCACCCCCTGGCCGACGCTGTCGATGCCCCGCCAACGGGTCGGCCTCGTCCAACTCCTTCAATCCCGTCCGAATGGTCCGATCCGACAACCCTGTCGCCCGCGCCACGACCGCAATTCCGCCATATCCCAGGGCACGCGCTTCGACAGCTGCCCAACGCCGCCTGCCACGCTCGTCGAGGTCATCCAAAAGTTCGATATACTTGCCTTCAATGGCTTTAACAATCGTTGTATCCTGCATCCCAGGACAATCGCACAATCAGCTGAATCCACGCAACGGCACTTCAGCAAGTTATTTTGGCGCGATTCCTTAGCCGCGTAGTAACTCCGCCAACCGATCGACGCCCTTGTTGATGGTGTCCCTGCTGGTCGCGAACGAAAGCCGCACGTAGCCCTCGGCCCCGAACGCCGAGCCGGGGACAAGGTTGACGAAGACGGTCTCGAGCGCCGCGGCGCAGAAGGTCGCGGAGTCCGTGATCTTGCGGCCCCCCAGCGTCTTGCCGAACGTGCGTTCGACGTTGAAGAAGGCGTAAAAAGCGCCTTCCGGCCACGGGCAGATGATGCCGGGCAAGTCGTTGAGTCGCTTGCACACTAGGTCGCGCCGCGCCTCGAATTCCTTGCGCATCTCCTCCACGCACTTCTGGTCCCCCTCCAGAGCGGCGAGCGCGGCGTACTGGCTGATGCTCGACGGGTTGCTCGTCTCCTGGCTTTGCACGTTCCCCATCGCCTTCGTGACATGCAGCGGCGCCACGGCCCAGCCCATGCGCCAACCGGTCATCGCGTAGCTCTTGGAGACGCCACTGATGGTGATGGTCCGCTCGGCGAGTCCCGGCCGGAGCGTGGCGAAGCAGGTCGGCGTGGCGTCGCCGAACACGAGCTTCTCGTAGATCTCGTCGCTGATGACGCCAAGGTCATGCTGCAGGACAACGTCGGCAAGGGCCTCCAGCTCCGCCCGGGTATAGACGCTCCCCGTCGGATTGGACGGGCTGTTGAGCATGACGAGCCGGCTGCGCGGCGTGATGGCGGCCGCCAGCTGGACCGGGCTCATCTTGAAGCCGCTCTGCTCCGTGGTCGGTACGAGGACGAAGGAGGCGCCGGTCATCTGCACCAGGTCGCTGTAGCTGACCCAGTAAGGGGTGGGGATGATGACTTCGTCGCCGGGGCCGACGACCGCGGCCAGGGCGTTGTGAAGCGAATGCTTGGCGCCGTTGGAGACGATCACCTGCTCCGCCGCTACCTCGTGGTGGTAGTTCTTCCTGTAATAGCGGACGATGGCGCCGCGCAGCTCGGGGATGCCGGCGGCCGGAGTGTAATGCGTGTGGCCGTCGAGCATCGCCTGGGAGGCGGCCTTGCAGATGTGCTCGGGAGTGTTGAAGTCGGGCTCACCGAGGCTGAAATCGTAGACCGTCTTGCCTTCCGCCTTGAGCTGACGCGCCTTGGCGCCGGCGGCGAGCGTCGCGGAGGGCTGCACGGCGGCGGCCATCTTCGAAATCGGGAGCTTATAGGGCATCGCGGTCTCCTTGTGGGGCGACGGTCATTGTATGTTTGACATCGTCGATTTTCCGCCCGCCGCGCTGCCGGTCCTGGCGCCAGTTTCAGCGCAGCCCACACACCTTGAGAACGCATGCCCCAAGAAACAGATGACTTGTCGCCCGCTCAGGGCCGTCTTTGCATCGCGGCCGCGGCGCTGCTCTGGAGCCTGGGGGGCGCCTTCGCCAAGGTGTTGACGCAGCCGACCGCATTCGGCCTCGATGAGCCGGCGCTCGAGACGCTGCCCGTCGCCGGTTATCCGCTGCCCGTGCAGATCGCCTGCTATCGCTCGCTGTTCGCAGGCCTCGTCCTCGTCCCGCTCGTGAAAAAAGGGGATCTGACGATCCGGCCGTTAATGTGGCTCATGGCGTTCTGCTTCACCATCATGAACGCCACCTTCATCACGGCCATGGCGCTGGGGACGGCGGCGAACGCGATCCTGCTGCAATACACGGCGCCCCTCTGGATGTATCTCGCCGGCATCTTTCTCCTGGGAGAGCGCGCCGAGCGCCGCAACACGATCAGCCTTCTCGTCGGGCTGACGGGCATCGCCATCATCATCGCGGGCGGCTGGACGGAAGGGGAGCCGGTGGTCATCCTGGTCGCCCTGGCCAGCGGAGTCTCCTACGCGGGCGTCCTGATCTGCCTGCGTGTCCTGCGCGACGTTTCCTCGCGCTGGCTCACCGTCTGGAATCACCTCCTGGGTGGCCTCGTCCTCATCCCGCTGCTGATAACGCTGCGGCCGCCGACGTTCGCGCAATTCCTCACGTTGTTTCTCTATGGCTCGGTGCAGATGGGGCTCGCTTACTGGCTGGTGGCACGCGGCCTGCGCGTCGTCCCGCCGCAGGAAGCGGGGACGATCATGCTGCTCGAGCCGATCCTCAATCCGGTCTGGGCCTACCTGGTTTCGCCGCGCACGGAGGCGCCGGACGCCTGGACCTACCTCGGCGGCGCGATCATTCTTCTTGCGCTGGCGTATCGCTATGCCCCGGGGCGAGCGCGTGGTTGATGGGAGGTGGCCGTAGGGTGCGGGAAACGCACCGTCTCAGGCCGCCGACTCGAAGGCGACCACGATGCAGGTCACGTTATCGCGCGAGCCGCGCTCGAGCGCCGTCTTCACCAGGTGCTCGGCCCATTCCTGCGGATCGGCGTACTTCAAAACGCCGGTGCGCAGATCCTGCTCGGTGATATGGTTGGTGAGGCCATCGGACGCAAGCAGGAGGCGATCGCCGGCATGAACCGAAATGGGCTTCACCTCGGCGCCTTCCGCCATGTTGGCGCAGCCCAAGAACTTGTGCAAGACGTGCTGATAGGGACTGTGCCGCGCTTCCTCCGGGGTGAGAGCGCCCGAGGCGACCAGCGCCTGCGCGACCGAGTGATCGACCGTGAGTTGTTCGACCGCGTCGTCCCGGATGAGGTACGCCCGGCTATCACCGAGACTGGCGACGTAGACGTTGTCCCCCTTATGCAAGGCGCAGACGGCGGTCGTCCCCATGCGCCGGCCTTCGGGCTGTCCCCGGCCGGCATCGACGATCGCGCTATTCGCCTGGGCCATCGCCCGCCTGAGCGCCGCGTCGGCCGCTTCCTCGTTGGCCAGCGATTCCTTCACGGCCTGCGGGATGATCTCCGCCGCCATGCCGCTCGCCACTTCGCCGCGCTCCTGGCCGCCCATGCCGTCCGCGACCATGAAAAGACGCTGCCCCTCGTCGACAACGAAACGGTCTTCGTTGTTCGGCCGTACCCCTTGGGCGCTGAAGCTTCCGATTCGAAGCACGAACTCGGCCATCGCGGACACCCTTGGCCGGCGCGAACGCCGGCGATCGACACTGGCCGCGCGAAAGGCTGTCGCGCCGGACGAGCCGGAAACAGCCGCTGAGCAATTCTACAACAGTGTCGGGAGCGCGAACCACGGGCCGCGAAAGACTGGCGCCTGGGCGGGCGTGGCCGCGTCCACTCCTGCCGGTTGGGCAAGAAAATTCGCGCGGACGAGGCTTACCTATATTAACATTCGTTCCCGTGAACAGGTTGCGCCAAATTGCGAACGTGCAGGCGCGCATGGCAAGCCTGCATGGACACGGGCGCTCGCTTGAAAGGCGTTGGCCATGACACCGAACCGTGATGAAGCCGTCGCCCTCCTCCATCAATACGTCACGGACCAGGCCCTGGTCCGCCACATGCTCGGCGTCGAGGCGGCCATGCGCGCCTATGCCCGCAAGCTGGCACAGGACGAGGAAGCCTGGGGCGTCGTCGGCCTGTTGCACGACTTTGACTACGAGCGCTGGCCCGATCCGCCGAACCATCCCCTCCAGGGCGCCGCGATCCTTCGCGAACGCGGCTATCCGGAGGAGAGTATCTACGCCATCTGCTCCCACGCCGATTACCTGCCCGACTTCCCGCGCGTTCACCTCGTCGACAAGGCTCTCTACGCCTGCGACGAATTGACGGGCCTCATCTTCGCCGCCGCGCTGGTGCGCCCCACCGGCGTCACGGACCTGACCGCCGCGAGCGTCCGCAAGAAGATGAAGTCCAAAGGCTTCGCCCGCAACGTGAGCCGCGACGACATCACCCGTGGCGCCGCCGATTTCCAGGTCGACCTCGCCGAGCATATCCAGTTCATCATCGACGCCATCAAACCGCACGCCGCAGCGCTCGGTCTGGACAAGGGGCTCGCGGACAATGCCGACTAGAATACGAAAAGGCGCCTATCACAAAAACGCAAACCCCGAGCTTGGGCGCGGCTCGGGGTCTTGCGTAGGACAGGAGACACGGATAACTCCGATCCGTTATTTCCGTCCGAGTCGGGAATTGTCGGGGCTGCTCACTTGTCGGACCAATACTACTACGGCCTCGCGAATAAGTAAAGCCCCGCTAACAACTTTTGCCGGTAGGGTGACACACGTATGTCGCGCCTGCAAACAAAGCGTTGGCGCCGCTGGGCAAGGGACGGGCGCCACGCAATCTTTTTCCCAAATCGTTGCGGCGCCGTCCCGCCCCCGCTACCATGGTGTCGGAAGCCGAAACCGCCTCCCCGGAGCCCGCCATGCTCTCCCTCCTCGGCCGCACGGCCCGCCTCTGTGATGGCCTCAACCGCCGCGAAGCCCTCCGCATCGGCGCCATCGGCGGCGCCGGCCTCCTCTGGTCCGACTACCTCCGCGCCCGAGCCGAAGCCCGCCCCGAGCGCCCCGTCTCCGGCGCTTGCGGCCGCGCCAAGGCCTGCATCCTCATCTTCAACTACGGCGGCCCCTCCCACCTCGACATCCTCGACCTCAAACCCGACGCCCCCGCCGAGATCCGCGGCGAGTTCCGCCCCATCCCGACGCGCGTCCCGGGCATTGCCATCTCCGAACACCTGCCCCGCCTCGCCCGCTGCGCCGATCGCTTCGCCCTCGTCCGCTCCGTCACCCACCGCGACAACGACCACGCCATCGGCGCCTACCTCGCCCTCACCGGCTACTCCCACCCGCGCCACGACATCCTCGGCATCGAGCCCCCGGCCACCCCGCAGGACCTGCCATCTCTCGGCTCCGTCGTCAGCCGGATGCGCCCCGCCGACGGCGGCATCTTCTCCTACATGACCCTCGGCGAGCTGCGCCACTTCGGCAACAACGACGCCATGGGCCAGAACGCCGGCTGCCTCGGCCACGCCCACGATCCCTTCACCGTCCCCTTCGTCCGCCCCCTCACCGGCGCCCTCGACCTCAGCTACATCACCTCCGTTCTCGCCGACGCCGACCCGCGCGACCTCGACGGCCGCCGCCTCCTCCGCGACACCATCGCCCGCATCGCCCCCACGCTCGACGCCGCCCCCGCCCGCAGCCTCGACGGCTTCACCCGCCGCGCCTTCGAGCTCCTCTCCTCCTCCGCCACGCGCGACGCCTTCAACCTCGCCGCCGAGCCCCAGCACGTCCGCGACCGCTACGGCCCCACCCCCTTCGCCCAGAACTGCCTCCTCGCCCGCCGCCTCGTCGCCGCCGGCGTCCCCATGGTCACCCTCTACTCCTTCGGCAACCGCGACTGGGACACCCACGGCAATAACTTCAACAACCTCAAGGACACCCTCCTGCCCCCCATGGACCAGGGCCTCACGGCCCTCCTCGACGACCTCACCGCCCGCGGCCTCCTCGACGACACCCTCGTCGTCTGGATGGGCGACATGGGCCGCACCCCGCGCATCAACCGCGACGCCGGCCGCGACCACTGGTCCTTCTGCTACTCCATCCTCCTGGCCGGCGGCGGCATCCGCGGCGGCCAAACCTACGGCTCCTCCGACCGCGCCGCCGCCTACCCCTCCTCCAACCCCGTCTCCCCCGCCGACATCGCCGCCACCATCTATCACTGCCTCGGCATCAACCCCCGCGCCCACTTCAACGACCAGCAAGGCCGCCCCCTGGTGGCCAGCTCCGGCGACGTGATCCGCGGCCTGTTGGCGTGAGCGGCGGCGACGGATACGCTTTTCGTTTCATCTCATTTCACGATGGCCCGGTTACTGAAAGGCAACGGCGCCGATTACCCGCTTTGCGGCGAGGTGGAGCGCCGTTTACGCGGTTTGCGTGGCCGGCTCTCGCGGCGGCGCTGTATGGAACGTTCGGCGCCATCTGTATTGTCCCATGGAGGGGCGGGCGGCGGGAAGGTGCGTTGTCGGCGAGGTGTCCAAAGATCAGGATCGGGCCGGCTCACGTCGCGACGGAGGCCGTGGCGCAGGATGTCGGCTTGGGGAAGTGTCCAAAGATCAGGATCGGGCCGGCTCACGTCGCGTC
>JAXMAR010000006.1:0-259389 GCA_046350295.1 Gemmataceae bacterium | reverse complement strand
CTCGAGCGCAACGCGCGGCGCCCGGCCGAACTCCCCCATGCAGATGACGAGCGTCTGATCGAGCAGACCGCGTTCCTCGAGGTCGAGAAGCAGCGCCGGGAACGTCAGATCGAAACGCGGCAGCAGGTGCTCGCGCAGCGCCTCGAAGATGTCGTTGTGCGTGTCCCAGCCGTAGAGATCGGTCTGCGTCGTGTCCTTGTCCTGGCCGCGGATCGAATGGTTGAAGAAGACGCAGATGTAGGGGACGCCCGCTTCCACCAGCCGCCGCGCCAAGAGACACGCCTGCCCCGACCGGTGCAGGCCATAACGCTCGCGCACCGACGCCGGCTCCCGGCTCAGGTCGAAGGCGCGGCGGCCCGCCTCCGAGCCGAGGAACGAATACGCCGAGCGATAGCTCGCGCTCATGTCCAGCATCGCCGGACTGCGCGACAGCTCGCGCCGATAGCCGTCGATCGAGGTCAACAGGGAGCGGCGCTCGGCGACGCGCACCGGCGGCAGATCGGGCCGCGGTTCCAGACCCACCACCTCCGTCGGTCCCTGGGTCACGTCTCCCAGCACCAAAGGCTCACAGCCCCGGCCGAGAAAACCGGCGAACTGGCCTGGAGAGGGGATTTCCGGCGCCAGCACCGGTCCGTTGACGTGGGCCGCCGTGCAGGGAAAGTCGCGATGCGGCCGCGCCCGGTGCAGGATCGCTCCCAGCGTCGGCTGATCGATGGGCCGCGGCAACGGGTTGGACGATTTCCGCTGGTGGAAATGCCCGGTGAGCGCGACATAGATCGCCGAGCCATGATCCGTATCGTCGTGCGACATCGAGCGGACGACGGTCAGGCGATCCGCGACGGCGGCGACGCGCGGCATGTGCTCGCCGAAGATCAGGCCGGGGACGGCGGTGCGCATGGGCCGGAAGGCGCCGCGAATCTCCTCGGGCGCCTCCGGCTTCGGGTCCCACGTCTCGAGCTGGCTCATGCCGCCGCTGGTGTAGACGATGAGGACCGAGCGGGCGCGGCCAAAACCGGCCGCCGGCGTGCGCCGCCCCGCCGCAGAATGATCGGCCTGCGACAGAAGACCAAGCCCCGCCAGGCCCCCCAGCCGCAGCAGTTCACGACGACTCGGACGCTCGGCGAAGAAACGTAGCACGCAGTACCTCTCGCATCTCCGCGGTTGTCAAAGCGTCTTCAAATACTCAATCACCGCGCGGCGCTCCGCGTCGGTGAAGTGATCGCCGAAGTCGTGCCCGGCGTTGGACAGGCCGGGCCGCGCCGTGTCGTAGATCTTGCGGCGTTCGATCGGCGGCAGCTTCGGGTCGGCCGGGCCCTTGAGCAGCGTGATCTTCACGCCGACGTTCTCCTGATCGTAGTCCTCCACCTCGCCCCGATAGCTGCGGGTGAAATACTTCGGCCGCGCCTTGGAGTTCAGCACGTGGAACAGCGTCGGGACCGATGCGTTGTGGAAATACGGCGCCGTCGCCCAGACGCCGTCGAGCGGCGGGGCCTGGTAGCCCGCCCCCCGGTCGACCAGCATCAGCCGCTCCCCGTCGACCTTCTCCTGGGCCAGCCACGTGCTGTTGAGGAAGTCCATCGTCTTCTTCGTCATCGCGCCGCTCAGGAGCGGATCGGTGCCTAGAGTCTTGAGCGGCACCACCTTGCTCGGATAGCTCGGCTTCTCCCCGTAGTTCCCGTGGCAGCGCGCGCAATTCTCGGTGAAGAGTCCCCTGCCCTGCTCCGCCAACTTGGCGTCAATTGGGAAGGGATACTTGGGCGCCTCGACGCTCAGGAGAAACGCATGGATATCGGCGAACGTGCTCGCGTGCTTCTTGATGTGGTCCCCGCTGTTGAACGGGCTGAGCAGGTTGACCATGTCGACGCGGGTCGAGCGGGCGTCGACGATGCCGGTCCAGTCGCGCGTCTTCTTCTTCTTGAGCAGCCACCACGCCGGCGGGTCGCTGCTCGTGTTCGGAGCGCCGTCCAATTCGTGGCGCTTGCCGATGTTCAGATCGGCGTCGCGCAGGCTTAAGAGAAACGTCACCGGCGAGATCGGGTCGATCGTGCCCCGCACGTAGCTGAACTTGAAGGGCACGTCGAAAAACGGTGTCTCCGGCCGGATCAGCTCCTCGTAAATCCCCTGCACGTCGACCGCGTTGTTGCCCACGCCGATGATCGTCTTCCCCGCTACGCGCCCGGAGTGGCACATCATGCAGTCGTTCACAATCCCCTTGCCGAACGGCCCCGTGGTCAGGTGTAGCCCCATCGGCAGCTTGTTGTTGTCGTACGGAGCCTCCACCAGCCCATAGCGCTCCGCGATCGCCCGGTTCAGATCGGCCGGCGCCTCCTTGCTCCACGCCTTCCACGCGTTCTCATACGACCGCACCGACCAGAGTGACGGATTCATCGGCGGCTGACCCCGCGCTGCCCGCATGCCGCGCTCGATGGCGGCCGCGCGTTCCTTGGACGCATCCTGGCTGAAGGCGACATTCGAAACAACGAGACACACACTCAGCGCGACAAGACGGCAAGACATGGTAGACCTCCGGCGTATCCGATGTTGCTCACGCCCCGTTCTTATCCGGATCGACCTCCAATGCACGCAATTTCGCCGCAAGGGCGTCGGCCCGCGCCTTCGCCCGCTCCGCCTGACTCTTGTGCTGGTCCGCCCGAGCCTTTTCCTCCTCGGCGCGTGCTTTCTCCTGGTCCGCCCGACGCCTCTCCCGCCGCGCCTGGCTCTTCGCCTCAGCGGCACGCTCCTTCTCTTCCTCGGCCCGCTGCGCCTCCTCCTCGGCGCGCTGCCGTTCCTGCTCGGCCCGTTCGCCGCCCGTGGGAATCAGTTCCCCTTCCGCGTCGACCCAGCGCAACCAGTCTCCCTTCATCCCTTCATAGACGCCCCGCCAGACCGTCAATCCCAGCCCGATCTCCGAGAACCACGGCTCGCACGGCTTGTACTTCCTGTTCACGTTGACGAAACACTGTAGCGGCTGGTCGCTCAGGTACCGCAACGGGTCCCAGACGATGTAATAGGGAACGTCGCGCTTCGGATAGGCCTTCAGCTTCGACGTCAGCTCGCCCCCTTCGCGGTTTGACACAATCTCCACCACCGCGTCCGGCGGCTTGCCCATCACCCAGTAGAAGTAGCTGTTGTTCTCCTTCTTGCGCGGATCGCCCGCGGCCACATCGAGGCTGAGCATCATGTCCGGCACGAGCGGCGGCTTGTTCACATCGAAGAACATCCCCACGTTCACCAGGGCGAGAAACGATCTCCCCTCGCCCGGACCCGGCCAAGACGTGTGCAACGGCTCCGCCAGCAGCCGCATCTGCCGCTCCGAATACATGCCGTCCACGGGCGCTCCATCATCAATGACGATGTGGTCGATGTTCGGACGCTTCTCCGGCGGCAGCCACCAGGCGCCCGGCGGACGCGATTGCGGAACGGTCGACATGCTCCCCTCCAAGATCGCATGACAGGTCTTATTGTAATCAACGGCGCTGGTAGTAACAAACCGCGAACCGAGAAGCCCCCGCCGCCGGGGTTACGTCGAGGAAGTCCTATGATTCACCACGGCATCACGTTTCCCGCCGATCAGCTTGCCACCTTCTGTCGCCGGCACCATGTTCAGCGGCTGTCCTTGTTCGGCTCCGTCCTGCGCCGCGATTTCCGTCCGGATAGCGATGTCGACATCCTCATTGAATTCGCGCCCGAAGCTCGCGTCGGCTTGGCCTTTTTTCAGATGGAAGAAGAGCTTTCCAAGTTGTTGGGTCGCAAGGTCGACTTGAACACGCCCGGCTTCCTGAGCCCCGCATTTCGCGAGGAGGTGATGCGACACAAGGAGGTGCAGTATGACGCCTCCCGATGACCAGACCCGGCTCCAACACATGCTGCGCCACGCAGAGGAAGCGTTGCAGTTTAGTTCCGGGCGCCAACGGGTCGATCTCGACACCGATCGCTTGCTCAATCTCGCCCTCGTGCGTTTGCTGGAAATCATCGGAGAAGCGGCGACGCGCGTCTCCTCCTCTGTGCAAGCCGCGCACGCCGGCATTCCCTGGCCGCAAATCATCGGATTGCGTAACCGGCTCATCCACGGCTACGATGCCGTCGACCTCGATATCCTCTGGAACATCTTGCAAATCGATCTCCCGCCTCTGGTATCCGATCTTCGCGCCATCGTCAGCGGATTCGCCCGGGGAAACCCTTGAGGACCACCGCCCATGTCCAAGATCAAAGACAAGATCGATCACCTCCGCCGCGAACTCGAGCGCCACAACTACCTCTATTACGTCGAGGCCAAGCCCGAAATCTCCGACCGCGAGTTCGACCGCCTCATGACCGAGCTTCAGGAGCTGGAAGCCAAGCACCCCGAGTTCCAGAGCCCCGACAGCCCGACCCAGCGCGTCGGCGGCCAGCCCATCGCCGGCTTCAACACCGTCACGCACCGCGTTTCGATGCTCTCCATCGACAACACCTACAGCCCCGAGGAGCTGCGCGAGTTCGACAAGCGCGTCCGCAAGCTCCTCGGCGGCGCGGCGCCGACCTATGTCGTCGAGCTGAAGATCGACGGCGTCGCCATCACCCTCAGCTACGAGAAGGGCGTCTTCACCCAGGGGGCGACCCGCGGCGACGGCGAAAACGGCGACGACGTCACCCACAACCTCCGCACCGTCCGCGACCTGCCCCTCCGCCTTGCTCCCCTCTCCCCCTCCGAAAGGGGGAGAGGGGCCGGGGGTGAGGGGATGACGTCGCCCCCTGCCCTCTTCGAAGTCCGCGGCGAAATCTACATGACGCGCGAAGACCTCGTCCGCACCAACGAGCAACGCAAGAAGGAGGGCCTCGAGCCCTACGCCAACCCACGCAACCTCGCCGCCGGCTCGCTCAAACTCCTCGACCCCAAGCTCGCCGCCCTGCGCCGCCTCCGCCTCTTCGCCTACGGCTCGGGCGCCGTCGACGGCATCGAAATCACGTCGCATCAACAATTGCTCGCCACTCTCAAGAGCTTCGGCTTCCCCGTCAATCCGAACGTCCAGGTCTGCACGACCATCGACCAGGTCATCGACTACTGCCACTCCTGGGAAAAACGCCTCGGCGACCTCCCCTACGAGACCGACGGTCTCGTCGTCAAGGTCGACGACTTCGCTCAGCGCGAACGCCTCGGTTCCACCGCCAAGTCGCCGCGCTGGGTCGTCGCCTACAAGTTCGAGCAGGAGCAGGCCATCACCAAGATCCGCGACATCCACGTCCAGATCGGCAAGAACGGCACGCTCACCCCCGTCGCCACCCTCGAAACCGTCCAGCTCGCCGGCACCCGCGTCACCCACGCCAGCCTGCACAACGCCGAGTACATCAAGGACAAGGACATCCGCGTCGGCGACACCGTCGTCGTCATCAAGGCCGGCAAGATCATCCCCTACGTCCTCCGCGCCGAGCACGGCCTGCGCACCGGCCAGGAAAAAGCCTTCCACTTCCCGACCAAGTGCCCGAGCTGCGGCAGCCCCGTCGAGCTCGACAAGAACGGCACCTTCTACCGCTGCACCGGCGGCAAGAATTGCACCGGCCAGATCAAGGAGATCCTCCGCGCCTACGCCCGCCGCTCCGCCATGGACATCGAAGGCCTCGGCGAGAAGATCATCGACCAGCTCGTCGACAGCGCCCTCGTCAGCTCCATCCCCGACCTCTACCGCCTCACCATGCCCGACCTCGTCGCCCTCGAACGCATGGGCGAAAAGTCCGCCCAGAACCTCCTGGACGGTATCGAGCAGAGCAAGACGCGCGGCCTCTCCCGCGTCCTCGCCGGCCTCGCCATCCCCCACGTCGGCGATAGCGTCGCCGACCTCCTCGCCAAGGACTTCGGCAATATCGACGACCTCGCCGGCGCCGACACCGACCGCCTCAACGCCATCCCCGGCATCGGCCCCATCCTCGCCCAGACCATCCACGACTACTTCCACTCCGACCACGGCCGCGACATCGTGCGCGACCTCAAGGAGCTGGGCCTCAAGCTGACCGAAGAAGTATCGAAGACGGTCAAGAAGGGCGAAGGCCCGCTCTCAGGCAAAACCGTCGTGGTGACCGGCGCCCTCTCCCGCTATCAACGCGAAGAGATCGAGTTTCTCATCCGCAACCTGGGGGGCAAGGCGTCCGGAAGCATCTCCAAGAAAACCGATTACCTTGTCGCCGGCGAGAAAGCAGGAAGCAAACTGGCGAAAGCCCAAGAACTCGGCGTGAAGGTGCTGACCGAAGACGACTTCGACAAGCTGATCGGCAAGTGATTTGGAGTGCGGTGGCTGGACGCGGCTTTGGGTGACGTGGTGTCTGGAAGGACCGCATCAAGCACCCTCAACGCCGGTAAGCCACGCTCTGGTGATAGGCCTCTCCCGGAACGAACGTCACCCGCGAGATGTCCTCCGGAAAATCAGGCGGCCACACATCGGGTTCGATCTCGTGGGTCAATGCCTTGGCCAGGAAAGTAGTCAGCGGCATGTCGAAGACCTCAAACTGCTTGCCGTCCCGTGATTTCGCGACCACCGACCACGACTCCGGCGTACCCGCCACGAGCCATGCAATGCTTCCGCCGTCTACATCCGCGCCGCACGGCAAATACCCTGGTCGGGCGGGGAACAGGTCGAAGGTAAACTCCTTCGGAAACAACTTGCGGCCCTCACGCCAAAAATAAAGTTCCTGGTCCAACGACTTGACCCCGTCTCGCCCAAGGAAATTGTCGATCCAGAAATAGAATGTCGCGTCCCCAAAACAACCGGTACCGTAGCGGCGGACCAAGTCGACGTAATCGGTTGGGAGGCTTGAACTGAGATAGCGCTCGATTGCCGCGACCGTTTCCTCATCACCCGCGTCAAGCGGATGAACCGGCGGAGTGACCAATCCTATCAGCTCGGATATTGCCATACGCTCAACTCCGCCTACGGAAGGGCGACATTGTGGTAGATCTCCTGCACGTCATCGCAATCGTTCAGCATGCCCAGGAATTTCTCGAACGTGGCCAGGTCTTCTCCGCTGAGCGTCTTCGTCGCCTGCGGCAGGAAAGTGATTTCCTGGACTTCCAGCTCGAGGCCTGGGAACGCCTCGAGCAATGCCGTCTTGGCTTTGTAGAACTCGGCGGGGGGGGCGAAGACCGTGATGGCGCCATCCTTGCTTTCGACCTCCTCGACGGCGACATCCGCGGCGAACAGGGCCTCCAGCACTTTCTCCTCATTGTCCCCCTTGAAAGAGAGTACCGCCAGGTGGTCAAACGACATCACGACGGATCCATGGCCAGCCAGTTTGGACCCGGTCTTGGTGAAACAATTGCGAATCTCGGAGATGGTGCGGGTATTGTTGTCGGTCAAGCAATCGACAATGACCAGGGCGCCGCCGGGACCGAACCCCTCATAACGCGCCGGTTGGAAGTCCTCGCCTCCCGTGCCGGCGGCTTTCTGGATCGCCTTTTCAATCACATGGCTCGGCACGTTTTCACGCTTGGCTCTCTCGACCAGGTTGCGCAGAGCCGGGTTGGCTTCCGGATCGGGCACGCCATTCTTGGCCGCCACGTACAGTTGTTTGCTGTACTTGGAATAGAGCTTGGAGTTCTGAGCGGCGGTTTTGAAGATGGAGTGCTTACGCTTCTCGAAAATTCTTCCCATACGAATTCTGCCTTACTTTCCAAAGGAACAGGGCCTTGAGTGCTCCCGTTCCATCATTTTAAGGAATTGATCGCAAAAACGCTTCACTGCCACGCCGTTCGTTCAGCCTTGCCGCTTGACCATCGCACCGATCCAGATCGGGGCGAAAGGCGACGTGCAACCCTTCGAAACGGGATAATCCCGATAGACTCCCAGCCTCTCGCCAATCGCGATCGCCCGCTTCCGCAGTTTCGGGAAGTGGATCCCGATCTCCGCCAGCACGCTGTTCATCGTCCACTGCACGACGGGATCGGCGTTCCCCATTTCCGACTCGACGCGATCCAGCAGCGCCGCGGGGTCCAGCCCTTCCGGACTCTTCACGACCCGCTCAGCCGTGAGGCTCCAGCCGGCGCGCGCCGCCCAGCGGTCGTCCGTGGCCATCCATTTTTGGCGAAGAGCCTCCTTGTCGCAGTGCTGCTTGACGACATAGGAGTTGAGCCAGTCCGCCACCCACGCAAACGTGACGGACCGCACGAGCCGATCCACCTCTTTGGCCGACAGGTCCTTCGGCTTCATCAGGAGGATCGCCAGGTACTGGGCGTCGATGTTCCCCGTCTTCCAGAGAGACATGGCCAGCTTGTGGTCCCCCTTGATCTTCTTCGCCAGCACCCGGATGTCCCCGTGCTTGACGCCGAACTGCTTGTCCCCGGCGCCGTTCTTGGCGTTGTGCGCCCGCATCTTGTCGTTGCCGAGCGCCTCGAGCTGCTTGAGCGTTTCATTGAGCGTCATGATCGTGATCTTGATGAATAGACCCAGGCGGCGGCGCTTGTATGGGGTGCGGCTTAACCTGCCGGCTCTCGACCTGCCACCTCCCTGCACGATCTATCACCGACCATCACAATATCGCCAGCTTGCGTTGTCAAGGCACGACCACTTCGCGCCACAAGCCGCGTCTCCCCCACGGTCTTTAGGCCCGCAGGCGAGTCTTCGAGCCTGCGGGGTGACGCCGCCCCCTCCGCACGCGCGTCCCCCTCCACCCCCTCTCCGGCCGCCGCGTGCGGTTTCGCGGACGCCGCACCTTGCCGACGCGCATCCTCCACCAGCCGCTCTTCCGCGTGCAGCACGCCGCTCCCAATCCCATTCGCCGGCAATGCGTGCACAGACAATCGCGACGTGTTCATGACCATCGCCAGTAGAAACGGGCAGATGTGACTTCACGCCAGGGCCGTGCGCAGGTCGGTTGCACCGCTTCAGATGTGAGAGCGCCGCCTCATTCTGCCCGCAGGATCGCGTCGATCACCTCGCGCACTCCCTTGCCGAACCGCCCCGCCGTGACGCGTTCCGCCTGCTTCTTCAGACACCGCGCCGCGTTCGCCACCGCCACGCCCAGGCCGCATTCCTCCAGCAGCATCATGTCGTTCTCCGCGTCCCCGATCGCGACCACCGCGCACGGATCGATGCCGAGCCGATCCAGCGCATGAGCGAGCCCGGTCGCCTTCGTCACGTTCGGCGGCAGAATGATGACGTCCTTGCGATTGCGAACAACACGATAGTCCAAACCAAGCTCGCGCAGAAGCGATAGCACCGTCCGCCGGTGACGCAGCTTCGTGCCGATCGAAACCTCCCCAATCTTCAGAGGCGCGACGCCGCGCCGGCGCAGCGTCGCCCCCCGCCCTCCCGGCCACCGAGGCCCAAGCCGCGCCCTGCGCCCCGTCGCCGGATCATGACAGACGCCCCCGTTCTCCGCGACGACCAGCCGAAAACAGCTCAGGTGCGGAAACTCTTTCAGATCTTGCAGGTTCTCCCCGGTCACCAGCAGCAGCGTCCCACCCGCCGCCGCGAAGCGGTCCAGCGACTCGCGCGTCGCCTCCGCCAGGCGGCCGCCCATAAGTAGCGTGCCGTCGCCGTCCGTCGCCAATGCGCGATAACGCTTCCTCGTCGAGATCGTACCCAGTCGCATGGCCGCTTCACCCCCGTTTTCGTTGCCGCCTCTTCCTCCGCCCCACCTCCCCCTTCTTGATCACGCTCACCTTGCCGTCCGCCTCCATGCGCGCCTCGCCCACCTGGCTCACGTCCCCCACCCCCTTCTCGCGCAGTTTCGCCTCCAGCTGTTCGACCGTCATCAGCTCCTTCTTCAGGTTGTCCGCCTGAATGGCGCCCTCCTTCACCAGCATAACCGGCTCGACGTGAACGATGCCCCCGATGAATTGCAGATGGAACGCCAGCCAGTCGATCGCGACGCTCCAGAACAGGATCACGCCGATGACCAGCAACCCGTCCAGCACCGAGCTGGCCCCGCCCACTAGCGGGTTCTTCGCCACCCCGGCCACGATCATCACGACCAGCAGATCGCTTATCGAAAGCCTCCCTGGTTGCCGCCGCAGCACCAGGCGAAGCAGCAGTACCACGGTCAGATAGCCGACAGTGCCGCGCACGAAGATCTCCGGCAGCGACATCTGCAGCGTAAAGAGCTTCTCCCAGTCCGTCTCCCAGAGATGGCTCATGCCTCACCGATGAAGCAAAGTGCATGCCGCTCCGTCTTTGCCTGTTGTTTCCGCCGCGACGCCCCTTTACGATCCACGGCGATGTAGATCTGGCTACTCAAGGTCCCAACAGGTCCCAACACCATGAAAAAGGGCGCCCTCTTTCTCGTCGTCTGCCTTCTCCCTACCCTCGCCGCCGCGCAGGAAACGAAGAGACCGATCACCATCGACGATCTTTACGCGCTCGACGCTCCCGCCGCCGCCGTCCTCGACCCCCTCGGGAAACGCGCCACCTACATCCGCTCCTGGATCGACCTCGCATCCAAGAAGGAGCGGCACTCGCTCTGGACCGTGGCCGAGCCGGGCAAGCAGCGGGCGATGGAGAAAGGAGAACCCGACGCGCGCGCTCCCGTCTTCTCCCCCGACGGCAAGTGGATCGCGTTTCTTTCCACGCGGGCCCGGCCCAAGGGCTGGAAGCAGACACCACCGGCGCCGCCCTATTCCGACGCGCCCTGCGATGTCTGGCTCATCCCGGCGGAAGGAGGCGAGGCGGTCCCGCTCGCCGGGCCGGACAAACCGTATGGCCGCGTTTTCAATGACGGCTTCTATGGCCGCGTCGCCTTCTCCAAGGAGGGCGACCGGCTCGTTTTCGTCGCCGACGACGGAGTCGATCCCCGTTCCGCGGCGGAGAAAAAGCATGGCGTGCGGGTCGTGCGCGAGGATCAGGGGGAAGGCTACACCGGCTTCGGGCCGGCGCAGATCTGGATCGCCGATCTGAAGAAGACGCCGGACGAGTGCGCCGCGGCCAAGATCGAGAGACTGACGAAAGACGATGTCTGGTACGGCGACCCGCAATGGTCGCCCGACGGCAAGACGCTGCTCGTTCACGCCAACAAGACGAGCGACCGGGAATCCGTGCGCTACTCGATCAACAAGAACTACGACATCTGGTCGATCGACGTGGCGAGCGGCAAGCAGACGCAGTTGACCTTCGGGCCGGGGCCGGAGGTCTCGCCGCGCTTCCTGCCCAAGGGGGACGGCTTCGTCTGCCTGTCGGTTCCGCGCACGGGCTCGCACCGCGACGTCTTCAACATCGCCGTGGTGACGTTCGATGAGGCCAAGCCGCGGATGCGTCTCCTCTTCGATCATCACACCCTGCGCGACGGCAAGGCGCCGCACCAGCCGCCCGCTTTTCCACTACCGATCGAATGCTGGGACGGCGCTCGCCTCGCCTACGCCAGCGAAAACCGGACGACGACGAGCCATAGCCTCGTTGACCTGAAAACAGGCGCCGGATCGATGCCCCTGGGCGGGAGCAAGGACGGGGCGCGCCCGTCCGACCGCCGCAAGCGTCTCGCCGAGCTTCTGCCTGCCGGCAACGCCTTCCTCAAGGAGCGGCTCGTCGCCCCGAGCGAGGTCGTCAAATGGACCAGCGATGGCCTGCGGATCGACGGCATCCTCACCGTGCCGCCGCCCGAGGTCGCCAAGCCGCCCTACAAGCTGATCCTCTATCCCCACGGCGGGCCGCACAGCCGCTCGGCCCTCGGCTTCGACTTCACCGTGCAAGTCTTCGCCGCCCACGGCTACGCTATCTTGCAGCCCAACTTTCGCGGCAGTTTCGGCTACGGCCAGAAGTTCATCGACGCCGATCGCTTCGACCTCGGCGGCGGCGACATGCGCGATTGCCTCGCCGGCATCGACGAGCTGATCCGCAAGGAGCAAATCGACGCCAAGCAGCTCTACGTCTACGGCACGAGCTACGGCGGCTTCATGACAACCTGGCTGGTCGGGCAGACCGATCGCTTCAAAGCGGCCGTCGCCCAGAACGCGGTCACCGACCTCAACATGATGTGGGCCCTGACGGACATCCAGAGCTGGACCGAATGGGAGTTCGGCGGCAAACCGTGGGAAGTCCCCGACAAGATGCGCAAGCACAGCCCCATGACCTACGTCGACAAGGTCAAGACCCCCACCCTGATCCTGCACTCGCGCGACGACCGCCGCGTCCCCTTGCCCCTGGGCAAGGCGTTCCACCGGGCGCTCCTGGCTCGCGGCGTGCCGACCGGCATGGTGATCTACCCGGACGAGGGGCACGCCATCCGACAGCCGCTGCACCGCGAGGACGTGCTGCGGCGCGTGCTGGCGTGGTACGAGAAGTGGCGGTAACAAGAGCCGCGCACGAAGCGAGGCTTTGCGAGCGCAGTAAGCGGCTGCGCCACCCTGAAGATGCGGAAGGAGAGGGAGTCGAACCCTCAAGGCTCATCGCTCGGCCGTTTTCGAGACGGCTGCCATCGCCCTTTGGCTTGCCCTTCCAGAGTTTGGCGCGGAGACGCGGAGTCCGCGGAGATCCGCGTGGATGGGGCCGGAGGGATTCGAACCCTCGCCTCGCGGTTTAAAAGACCGGTACGCTGCCGTTACGCCACGGCCCCGCAGAAAAGACGCGCGGCCTGCGTTTCAGGGGTCGAGCCATGTTGGCGCCCTCCTTGTGAAGAGGACGGATGAAGCCGCGGATTGGTTCGCGCGGCAGTCCGACTACGCCGTCATGTGTGCACGGCGTCGAACATGACGAACGACAGCGGCCCGAAGACGAACACCGGCAGCCATGCCGCCAGCGCCGGCAGCAGGTTCTCCGAGTCGCCCAGCCAGCGGCAAAAAAAACTGCACGCGAAGAAGACCAGGCAGATCACCAGGCACAGTCCCGCGCTGATGTAAATGTTGCGCTGGTGGTTCTGCAGGATGATCGACAGCCCCATGAAGACCAGCAGGATGCCCAGGATCGGCCGCGTGATGCGCATGTGAAACACCGTGGCCAGTGTCGACAGCCGCGTCGTCGAGCTCGCGCCGCCCTTGTTCAGCTCGGAGAGGAGTCCCGGCGTATCCACGTAGCTGAACCAGTTGCGCGAGCGGATCAGCGCGTCGAAGTCCACCTCGGTGCGCAGGAAGAACTTGCCCGGCACGATCATCTCCAGGATCTTCGTGTCCTTCCAGCTCGGCGGCAGCTCCGGCGCCGTCGCCCCGATGATCATCCAGCCGCCGGAGCGCACATCGTCCGCCGTCGCCGGCAGGTAACGCGCCTCCTTCGCCTGCACCGTCGTGATCGTGTCGCGGTTGGCGCTCGCCGGCGCCACGCACACGAAATTCTTCACCGTCTGCTCGCTGTGCACCGCCGACGAGCCCGACAGGAAAACACCGTTGGCGTCGAACGCCCCGTGTACGCCCACTTCCTTGTCCGTGTTCGTCCGGTGCTCGACGAGGAACGTATCGATCCGCGGCAGGAACAGCTCCTGGTTGATGACGCTCAGCCCCAGCATGATCCCGGCCCCGATCAGCACCGGCCGCAGCACCCGCCGTGTCGACACGCCCGCCGACAACAAGGGCAATATCTCGTTGTTCCGCTGCATCCACGCCACCGTGAACATCGCCGCCAGCAGCACCACCGGCTCGCTCAGGCGGTCGAAGATCTCCACCGCCTTGTAGCCGTAGAACAGCCCGATGCGCAAGGCGATCTGCCCCACCCCCTTCGCCCCCTGCGCGAAGTCGTCCAGGTTCATGAACAGATCGACCACGACGTACATCGACAACAGGCTCACCAGGCAGACGAGGTACGCCTTGAAATAGCTGCGCAATAGCTGGCGATCGATGAGATAAAGCATTTGTAGCTGAAGTCGTGAGACTTCAGCCTCCGTGACACGCCTCACCCGAACTCTCACGACTTCGGCTACGGCTCCCGCTCCGCCCCTTTCGGCAACCGTCGATAGTCGTCCATCGTCCGCGACACCGGCGTCGCCGTCACCGCCCGCCGCGGCGCTGCCAGCAATGCCCCGTCCGAGCCGCGCGGCCGCGGCTGATACGCCACGATGTACTGCATGATGTAATCGTTCGCCCAGCTGCTCACGAACTCGCCGAACCCATGCGCCTTCAATTCCGCCAACGCCTCCTCGCTCGTCCAGCCCTCGTATTCCTGCCGATACACCGCGCTCAGGCAACCGGTCCGGTGCAGCCCCGCCCGGCAATGAATCAGCACCGGATAGCTCGCCGGATCGTCCATGATCGCCCGGAACCGGTCGATCGCCACCGGATGTTTGTGCGGTACGTCCCCCGGCGCGATCAAATCGACCGGCAAGAAGACGTACTCCACCCCCAACTCCTTGCACATCTCGCTCTCCTTCACCGTCCCGAGCGAGAAGTAAGCCCGGCTGATCTCCGGGTCCGGCCACTCGTCTTGCAGGTTGATGACGGTGCGGATGCCTAGCTTCTCCACCGCATCCCGGAAGCCCGCCTCGGTCATGCAGCCCGAGCGATACACCTTGCCTGCGCTCACGACGCGCAGCCGTTTGTGCGTGCTGTACGAGAAGCGGTAATAGACAAATGGCACAAGAACGATGAAAAGCGCGATCCCCACCCCCATGCCCCAGCGGACCAGCGGCGGCAGTGGACGCGGCGGCAAAGATGGGCAAACTTCCTTGGCCATGCCTGTTCTCCGTGACGGCCCCGTTCGCGATCGTTCCGGATCGCGGCCGGGATGATTACAAGTTCAGCGGGATTGGACAAGCCGAAGTGCCGCCGGGCTCCCGCACCCGGACTCCGGGCGGTTGCATTTCATCACCCCCGTGACTGCAACGAACCCCTCCAGGACGTCGCAAAAGACTATTCCTCAACCGCTTGCGGCATTATCGGGCCTCGACGCACGTGCCGTTAGGCCAACTCGCTTGGCGCTTCGCTCGTGGACGTAACCGACGCGGCCCCTTGAAGATAAGACGCATTAAGCCAGTGCCGAAAGAAAGGCACGCAGTAGACCCAGCTCTTTTCCGTCAGCCGCGGGGTGGTCGGCCGGGCGTGTTCGTCACTCGCCCTGCATTGCCCTGCGTCAACGCAAACGCCTCGGCGAAGAACCGCCGAGGCGCCATGAACGCGTCAGAAGAAAACTGCCGCCCAATCACTCCCCCTTCACCTTCACGTCCGTCGCCTGCAGCACCTCGCGCGTCGCATCGTTCTGCACGAACGCCACGATCGACAGGCTCTTGAGCCGCATCGGCCGCTGCGAGTCAGGGAACGGGTCCTCTTCCTTCTCGAACTTGTCCAGGTACTTGTCCAAACGCTTGCGCAGGTCGCCGAGGTCGACGCTTGCCGTGTGCTCGCTCTCCTCCTTGACGAGAGGGAAGCCGGCCGCGCCGCCGGGCATGTCGCGAACGACGCGCGAGTGGTAGAGCATGCCGTTGCGGCCCTGGTAACGCACATGGTCCTCGACCACGACGATCCGCAGCTTGATCTTCTCGCTGGGGGCCTTGAGACCCTTCACCGTCGCCTTGATGTCGATCTTGTCCCCCTTGCGCTCGGCGCTGACGCTGACGTCGGCTCCCGCCGCCTTCTCCAGCAGCGGGCCGATGTCCTTGCGCAGCTCCTGATACCGGTCCTCCGCGTGCTGCTTCAGGCCGCCGACCACGGGTCCGGTCTTGCCGTTGAGCAGCATGGTCGGCGTCCCTTCGACGAGGTCGTCGTAGTATTTCTGGCGCTTGATCGAGTCCGGATTGGTCAGGGCGTCCGGGCCGGGAATGTGCAGATGGTACTGCAGCAACACCACGTCCGAGGGGGCGTACGTCCGCTCCAGGGCGTCGAAGGCCAGGTCCGCGGCGACGCAGGGCGGGCACTGGGCTCCCGTGAATAATTCCACGAGCACGCCGCGCTTCGCCTTCTCCTTCGACTTCTCGATCTTGATGCCGCTCAGCTCCGCCTTGGCGTACTCCGCGTAGGCCTCGACCTCCATCTTTTCCACCTTGGCCTCGATCGCCTTGGCCTCGTCCGCCTCGCCGGCCTTGCGCAGGGCCGAGGCGAGCATCGTGAGGTAACGCAGGCGGACGTCGGCCGGGGCCTTGGGGTCCAGGCTCTCCTCCGCCTTGCGCGCGATGGCGACCGCCTGGGCCGGGTAGTCCTTCTCGAGCGCCGGGATGAGCGTCCCGGACAGGTTCTCCAGGAGGCGCGGGCCGTAGAGCTGGCCGGTCTTCAGCACGGTGTCGATCCACTCCTTCACCTCGGCGGCCGTCGCCTTCTTCGCCTTCGCCTCGCCGATCAGGTCGACGACGGCCTGGAAGACGCGCGGATCGGTCGGCGTGCGCAGGACGACTTCCTTGTTCAATTCGTAGGCGTCGGTCGCGGCGGTCGTCTCCAGCGTCGCCGGCATGATCTTGCCGCCGAGCTTGATGGTGCCGAAGACCTTCTTGGCGCCGGGCCGGGGCAGCCGGCCTTCGAAGTTGATGCCGCCGGGGGGCGCCTTGGGCAGTTCGAGGTTGAACGCGAAGAGATCGCCGGTCACCTTGATCTCGCCGAGCTTGGTGGGTGGAACGCCCCCCAGCGACGTCGCCTTGCCCGCGACCTTGCCCTCCTTGGCCTCCAGGTGCAGGAGCCAGAGCGTCGCTTGCTCATCGCCGTTGTGAAACGTCAGCTTCCAGTTGCCCGCCAAGGGCTCGCCGCCGGCCTGAGCGAGCCCGCCCAGAGCGAGGACCACGAACAAAGAGATGGCGCCGCGCATTCGAGTTGTCCTTCCTGAAAGGGAAAGAGCCGCCGTCTTGGATGGTTTGCCCCTTACTCTACGGCTTTGCCGCGAAAAAGGGGACGGGACGTTTCCGCGTTCCGTAGCAGAGCCCTTACTCTACAGACGATTGGCGGCGCCCACCATCGATAGCGAAACGGGAATTTATCTTTTCGCCGCATTGGCCCGCTCCGACTGGCAACGAAAAAGGGAACCGTCCCTTGCGTGGAGAGGGACGGTTCCCTTTGGCTTTGCAGGCGCCCACCCGAATCAATCCTCCTCGTCGTGCGCCACCTTGGCCTTGCTGACGATCTGCTGCTGGATATTGCCCGGCACGATGTCGTAATGGCTGAAGTCCATGGTGTAGGACCCCTGCCCTTGCGTGATCGAGCCGAGCTGGGCGGCGTAGCGCATCATCTCCGCCAGGGGCGCCTTGCCGATGATGACCGTCAGGTCGCCCGGCAGGCTGTCCTGGTTCTCGATGCGGGCGCGTTTGGTGTTGAGGTCGCCCAGGATCGCGCCGGTGTATTTCGACGGGACCGTCACTTCGATGTTGACGATCGGCTCCAGGAGGACCGGGCGGGCGGCGAGGACGGCTTGCTTGAAGGCGTTGCGGGCGGCGGTCTTGAAGGCGGCTTCAGAGCTGTCCACCGGATGCTCCTTGCCGAAGTAGACCTCGACGGCGACGTCCTGGATGCGGTAGCCGGCGAGGGCGCCGCGCTCCAGCAGCTCGCGGCACCCCTTGTCGCACGCCGGCACGAACTGGTTGGGGATCGTGCCGCCGACGATGGTGTCGATGAAGCCGAAGTTGTGATCGGCGTCGTAGCTGCAATGGTCGACGCGCACCTTCTCGAACTTCGCCTTGATGGCGTACTCGGCGAAGAACTGATCGCTCGAATGGATCTCGCGCGGCAGCGGGTAGACGCGCAGGTGGACCTCGCCGAACTGGCCGCGGCCGCCCGACTGTTTCTTGTGGCGGTAGTTGGCCTCGGCGTTGGTGGTGATGGTCTCGCGGTACGGGATCTTCGGCTCGTGGGCGACGATCTCGAGGTCGAAGCGCGACTTGAGCCGCTTCTGCACCACGTCGAGATGCAGCTGGCTCATGCCCGTGATCACCAGCTCCTTGGTCTGGGCGTCGCGCGTGACCTTGAACGTCGGATCCTCGTCGGCGATCTTCGTCAGGCTTTGCGAGATCTTTTGCTCGTCGCCGCGGGCCTTGGGCTCGACGGCCTGGCCGAACATCGGAAGCGGAAACTGCATCGGCGGCAGCTTGACGGCGCCGAGCGAATCATTGATGTGCAGGTCCTCCACCTTGGCGACGGCGATGATGTCGCCGGCGATGGCCTCGGGGACGGTCTTGGTGGTCTTGCCCTGGATTTGCAAGAGAGCGCTGGCCCGGCCCGATTTGCCTGTGCGGACGTTGACGATCGGATTCTCGTGCGTCAGCTTGCCGGAGAAAATGCGGAAATAGCTGAGGAGGCCGACGAACTTGTCGGAATGGGTCTTGAAGACCTGGGCGATGAACTCGCCGCTCTCGCTCGGCTCGACGGTGACGTCCTGGGCCTTGTCGCCGGCGCCCTTCTTGCCGGCGCGCTTGGCGCCGGTGACAGGGCTGGGGCAGAAGCGGACGATGGCGTCCAGGATTTCCTGCACGCCGATGTCCTTCTCCTTCTTGGTGGAGGCGCAGAAGATCGGGATCAGCGTGCCGGCGGCGAGCGCCTTGGGCAGAGCGGAGCTGAGCTCCTCAGCGGAGACGGCGCCCTCCCCCAGGTATTTCTCCATCAGGGCCTCGTCGCTCTCGACGATCGAATCGACGAGCAACGAGCGCTGGGCTTGCACGTCGACGGGGCAACCGGCCGGGTTCTTGTCGGGCGGATTGAGGACGCTGACGACGCCGGAGAAGGACGGGCCGGGGTTGATCGGGGCGTTGAAGAGGACGCAGTTCTTGCCGAAGGTGTCGCGGATCGCCTGCACCAGCTCGGGGAAGTGGAGGTTTTCGCTGTCGAGCCGGTTGATGACGATCATGCGCGCCAGGCCGCGCTTGCCCGCCTCGTTGAACATGCGGCGGGTGTTCACCTGCACGCCGGCGGAGGCGGAGATGACGACGACGGCCGTCTCGACCGCGGGAAGGGCCTGCATGGCGGCGCCGACGAAGTCCGGCTTGCCGGGGGTGTCGAGGAGGTTGATGCGTTTGCCCTGGAAGTCGAGGTGCAGGATGGACGTGTCGATCGAGTACTTCTGCTTCTTTTCTTCCTCGTCGTAATCGGAGACGCTGGTGCCGTCCTCGGGGCTGCCGCGGCGATCGACCGCCTTGGCCTTGAAGAGGATCGCGTCGGCCAGCGAAGTCTTGCCGGTGACCTCGTGGCCCACCAGTGCAACGTTGCGGATGTCGTCCACACGATAATTCGCCATGAAAAAAGCTCCGCCTTCAGGATGTCAGAGAGGCCGCGCCGCTCGCCGCAGCGCGCGGGGAATGCTTCATTTATTCTTCATTTCGACACAAACCGCAAGCGCTTCTTTCAAAGAAAGCCGATCTTCATAAAGGGCCCGGCCGACGATCGCTCCCTCCAGCGGCAGCGCCGCCAGGGCCCGGATGTCGTCGAGCGTCGTGACGCCGCCCGAGGCGATGACCGGCGTCCTTACCGCGCCGCACATCTGGCCCATGGCGGCGACGTTGGCGCCCTGCAGCATGCCGTCGCGGGCGATGTCGGTGTACACGATGGCGGCGAGCGGCAAATGCTCGAGACGGCGCGCCAGGTCGAGGGCGGGCGTCTGCGACACGTCGAGCCAGCCGTGCGTCGCGACCATGCCGTCCCTGGCGTCGATGCCAAGGACTATCCTATGCGGAAACTTGCCGCACATCTCTTCGAGCCAGGCCGGGGACTGGAGGGCCTTGGTGCCGATGACGACGCGCGCGACGCCCCAGCCGAGCGCTTCGTCGATGTGGTCTTGGCTGCGCAGTCCGCCGCCGAGCTGACAGGGAACGCCGCTCGCCTGCACGATGCCGCGGACGCTGGTCCCGTTGACGGGCCGGCCATCGCGGGCGCCGTCGAGATCGACGATGTGGAGGAACTCGGCGCCCTGCTCGACCCACTTGCGGGCGACGGCGGCGGGGTCGGCGCCGAAGACGGTTTCTTGTTGATAATCGCCCTGGCGGAGGCGGACGCACTGGCCGCCGCGGAGGTCGATGGCGGGGTAGATACGCATGGAGTTCTTTCGAATCAGATGGGCGAATAACGCCTCAAACCGGGGACGGTATCAAAATCCGGATCCGCGCTTGCAAGGTCGGACAGCCCGTTCGCCTGCATGACCGCGACCACAAGCGCGTCGCCCGTAAGCAAGGCGTGTTGTTGGCTTAGAAACGCAGCAGCTCCTACGAGGGCTTGAGTGATCGGGAAAACCTGAATTCGCGATTGAGGCAAATCAAGCAATGCCTGCCGGAAGCGGGTCAGCTTGGTGATGTCCGTGCGATTCTTCCGCAGCCGAGACGCAATGCCCGTGGCAGGCCAGCCGAAGCGCTGAATCGCTTCCAGCGTCATCAACCGATGCGCCAAGTCCGTCAAGACATCAGAGGAGGTAAAGGCGGCGACGTCCTGGCGCTCAATGCGCTGCATGAGTTGAGTGCATGCCGGACCGTGCTTTGGGTCACTGGAGAAATGGTAGATAAGCGTGTTCGCATCGAGAAAGATGGCTGCGCCGGGCGCTATGCTGGCGAATGTCATCGCGCCTCCCGAACGCTGAAATCATCGTCTTCCGCAATCTGGCGCAAGACTTCCGGATCGCCGGTCCATTTCAGCAATCCAGCCGTTCTCTGAGCCCAGGAAATGGACGTCTCGACGGTTGCGACGACGCTCTCCCCATCCTTGAGGGGCAATGGCTCGCTGAGCTTGAGAACGCCGTTCTCGTACACGGCTTGAACGGTGATCGTCATGAGACGCACTCGCTTGCGCTTGGGCAACCATCATCCTAATCACGGCTCCGAGGTCCAGGCAAGGAGCCTCCTTTCGCTATCATAAGCCAATGGGCTCGTCCGGAATACCGCTCCGGCTCATTCGCGTTTCTGCCGCGGGTTCATCGAACCACCACGTCCTGCTCTCTCCTTCTGAATTCTAATTCCTCCGTTTTCGGTTCTCCATTCTTCATTGGCTCGCCACGTGTCGCGTGGAACTCATAGCGCCGCGAACCGCTTCAGCATCCCCAGACCCTGCTCGACCCACTGGCGGGCGACGGCGGCGGGGTCGGCCCCGAAGACGGTTTCTTGCTGAGCCCCAAAGGGGCGGGCAGCCAATAGCCAGGGGCGTGAGCCCCTGGAGGCGAAGTTCAAGCGGTTCCCAAGCCCCGAAGGGGCGACAGTACGATTGCAAATGCCATGTTTTCTGCCGCCCTTTCAGGGCTCCCCGACTTCCAATAACCCCGTTCCAGGGGTTCACACCCCTGGCTATTGGCTGCCCGCCCCTTTGGGGCTCAGAGCACGCTACATCACTTTGTGCCCAGCATATGCGGTTAAAGGTCCGCGAATCGCTTCAGCATCCCCAGCCCCGCCGCCTGGCTCTTCTCCGGGTGGAACTGCGTCGCGAAGACGTTGTCTTGCCAGATGCTCGACGTGAACGGCGTCGGGTAATCCGTCTCGGTGCCGATCAGGTCGCGGCTGGCGGGGACGACGTAGTAGGAATGGACGAAATACACCGAACCACCGGGGGGGAAGTCGGCGAGGTGGGGGGCGGGTTTCTTGATGCGGAGCTGGTTCCAGCCCATGTGGGGGACTTTGAGGCCGGGGACGTCTTTGAAGCGGACGACGTCGCCGGGGAAGATGTTGAGGCCTTCGTAGACGCCGTCTTCGAAGCTGCGGGTGAAGAGGAGCTGGAGGCCGAGGCAGATGCCGAAGAAGGGTTTTCCGGCGTCGATGTGGCGGCGGATGGGGGCGTCGAGGCGGGCTTCGCGCAGGCGGGCGATGGCGTCGCGGAAGGCGCCGACGCCGGGGAGGACGAGCTTGTCGGCCGCGGCGATGTCTTCGGCGGAGCCGGAGATCCGGGCGGCGTGGCCGAAGCGCTCGAACGCCTTCTGCACGCTGCGCAGGTTCGCCATGCCGTAATCGACGATCAGGATTTCAGGCATAGTCAGGTCTCTTTCGGCTGAGGTTGGTTCCCGCCCGGCTAGGAGGCTTCCTCGGGGCGAGGGCCGCCTTGCGTGATCCGGGTCAGCGCGAAGCCGAGGACCGCCATCATGAGGCGCCTCGCCACCGTGAGGATCATCAGGAACCAGGCGTCGAACAGGACGGGCTGCAAATAGGGGCCGATCCAGTGCCAGCCGAGCAGAGCGATCAGGACGCCGCCGGCGAGGGACGGGCCGAACGGGAAATGGCCGCCGCGGACGAAGATGGCCTGGATGATGCCGAAGAGGAGTCCGGGAAAGACGCTGATGAAGAAGGCGGCGACGACGACCTGCCAGCCGACGAAGGCGCCGGCCATCATCAACAGGTCGGCGTCCCCCAGGCCGAGGGCTTCCTTGCCGAGAGCGGCGCTGAAGACGAAGCCGACGAAGCGGGCCAGGAACGTTCCGGCGAGCGCGCCGGCCAATCCGGTGGCGAGGCCGGTCTGGAAATTGCCGCCGGGGGCGAGCCATTCGGGCAGAGGACCGGCGACCGGCCAGGGATAGACGCCTTCGCCGATCGAGCCGGCTCTCCATTCCGACCCCGGTTGCACGATGAAGGGTCCCAGGCCCGGTACACCGGCCGGGACCAGGGCTCGCGGTGTCGCCTCGGCCGGCATCCAGGGCCAGGGCCAGGGCAAGAGGACGGCGCCGATGAGGCCGATGAGCGTGCCGGTCATCGTGAGGGAGAGGGGGATCTCCATCCCGTCGAGGTCGCAGACGGAGGCGGCGAAAAGGAAGGAGAAGAGGGTCGCATGGAAGATGTAGCCGAGCCACCAGCTTGGGGGCGGGAGACCGTACGCGAAGGCCCAGGCGCGATTGCCGAGAGGCCAGTTGTGGATGTTGACGACCATCTCGGCGTAGTAGAGGCCCGCGAACGAGAGGCCGCAGAGGGCCTCGACGATGAGATAGCGGGGGGAGAACCTCGCGCCGCATTTACCGCAGCGGCCCTTGAGCCAGAGGTAGCTGACGATGGGAAGGTTGTGATACCAGGGGATGGGCTGGAGGCAGGCGCCGCAGCGTGAACCGGGCCAGAGGATGCTCTTCTCCTTGGGCAGGCGGCCGATGACGACGTTGAGGAAGCTGCCGACGGTGGCGCCGAGGAGGAAGGTGAGGAGCAGCCAGGTGGTGATGATCGCGACGGGAAGCAAGGCTCGTCCGGGGTTTGGACTCGGGTGGTGTGGAGCCTCATGTCTCTTGAGTTGTATTGCGAAACCAGTCCGCGACCAATGCCGCGACTTCCGCGGGCGAGCGGTGGTCCGTCGCCACGGCGAGATCGGCACACGCCTGGTAATGAGGCGCGCGCACGGCGAGAAGTTCGCGGATTTCCTCGAGGCCGCCGCCGCTCAGGTTGGGGCGGCGCTCGCCGGTAGTCGCATCCGCTTGCAGCCGGTCCCAGAGGCGCTCGGCGGAAGCCGTGAGCCAGACGGCCTTGCCGCGGCCGAGGATGGCGCGGTTGTCCTCGCGCAGGATAACGCCGCCGCCGGTGGCGACGACCAAGCCGTCCTCCCTGTCGAGTTCGCGGAGGATGGCGGCCTCGCGCTCGCGGAACCCGGCCTCCCCTTCGGCGGCGAAGATGGCGCGGATAGTTTGACCGGCGCGTTCTTCGAGGAGGGCGTCGGCGTCGCGCCAGGGCCGGTCGAGGCTGTCGGCGACGAGACGGGCCACGGTGGATTTGCCGGTGCCGCGGTAGCCGATGAGGTAGAGGTTCATGGCGCGATGGGAGCAACATTTCGGTCGATCACGTTCGCTGTCTTGGGACGCCGCCGAGCATGCTTTTGCGGTGTGAGCCGGCACGTCAACGAGCCTTGTCCGGATCCGCAAAAGCATGCCACCCATGCCACCCATGCCACCCATGCCACCCATGCCACCCATGCCACCCAGGTCGCACTATCCGTCTCACCCATCGTCGTCGGGGACGTGGACCGGCGACAGGGCGCGGCGGACGAGTTTCTCCATGAGGGTCAGGTTCGGGGCTTTGCCGGTGAAGAGCTTGAACTGGAGTCCGGCCTGGCGGACGAACATGTCGACGCCGGTGAGGACGTGGCAGCCGCGCGACTGGGCTTCGCGGATGAGCATGGTGGTTTCCGGCGTATAGATGGTGTCGAAGACCATGAGGCCGGGCTTGAGGAAGCTGGCGTGGATGGGGCACTCGTCGACGTTGGGGTGCATGCCGACGGAGGTGCAGTTGATGAGCGTATCGCAAACGACGCTGTGGCGGGCGCCCCAGTCGATGGCTTTGCAGCCGACTTCATGGGCCAGGGCCTGGGCACGCTCGGCGGTGCGGTTGGTGATGGAGAGCGGGACGCCTTCACGCTGCAAGGAGAAAGCCAAGGCGCGGGCGACGCCGCCGGCGCCGAGCACGAGGACCGTGCGGTTCGACAGATGTCCTGGGCCGCCCACGGAGTCCTTGGGCAAGTGCTCGCGCAGGGAGTCGATGGCGGCCTGGCCGTCGGTGTTGAACGCGTGCCAGCCGTCCGGCGTCTTGACGAGGGTATTGGCGGCCCCGATCAGCTCCACGGCCTCGTCGACCTCCGGGGCGAGCTTGGCGGCGGCCTCCTTGTGGGGCAGGGTGACGCTGTAGCCGCGGACGCCGAGCGTTTCGAAGCTCTTGAGGAAGTCGGCGAGCTCGCCGCGCGGCACGCGGAAGGGGACGTAGACGGCGTTGACCTTCTCGTCGCGGAAGCTGCGGTTGTGGATGAGAGGGCTGAGGCTATGGGCCACGGGATCGCCGATGACGCCGAAGATGTCCGCGTCGGAGGTAATGTCCTCGTACTGGTAGACGCGTTTAAGATCCTCGTAGCTGAAGATGCCGGGGGCGAGGGAGCGCTCCTTGTTGAAGGCGGCGTACGTGAACGGGGCGCCGAAACGCGCCCCCAGGACGCGGCTGCACGTGCCGAGGTCTCCCATGCAATGGGCGATCGTCGGCTTGGTTTGCTTGCGGACCAGGTCGAGGACGCGGAGGTTGTCTTCGGGCTGCTGGGCGGTGACGGCGATCTTGACGATGTCCGGGTCCTGGCCGCACATCTTTTCGTAAAGCTCGTCGAGATCGGCCGGGGTGTTGCGGAGGTTGTGGTAGCTGATGATGCGTTTGACGGCGCCGAAGCGGCGGATGCCGTCGGCGACGTCGGTTTCGAGGTCGACGTAATCGAAGCCCGCGACAATGGCCTGGCGCAGGAGCATGAGGCGCTCCTCCTCCGTGCCGCCCCAGCGGCCGCCGTCCTGGGCGCGGCGGACGGTGGCGATGAGGGGGCACGGCTTGCCGGCGAGGAGCCGCTTGAAATCGGGGGCCTTAGCGAGGAAGTCGAGGCGCAGCTCGATCAGTCTGGCGCCGCGCTTGGCGGCTTCCTGGATCTCGATCTGCATCATCTTGTGCCGGGTGCGACCGATGGCGGCACAGATCAGGGAGGCGCCTTGGGACATGAGAGAAGGTCGCGGCGGTCACGGACGGTGGTGCGCGTCGATCCGTGCGACCGCTGGTGGTGATTGGGTACCATGGCGATAACGCCTTTCAATGTACTTCGGTCTTTGACGCCGGACAAGCGTGGGGCGTTCGCCGGCGCTGGAAAATTGCTTTTGCAGCGGCGGTTGTCTAAGCTAGAAATGAAAGAGGGGTCGCGGTTTTCGCACGCCGCGCCGCCATGCCTGGCGTCATCCGAAGTCCTGCCACTTCGGCTACGCCATCCGAAGTCCCACGACTTCGGCTACATGCGATCCGATGGGAGCACAAGAGCCGTGAGTGACGAACTATACGAGCCGCGGGTGACGACGCGGACCAAGCCGAAAGCGGAGAACAAGACGCGCCGTCTGCCGCCGTTCCATGTGATCCTGCTCAACGACGACCATCACACGATCGACTTCGTCGTCGATGTGCTGCAAAAGGTGCTGGGCTGCAATCAGCAGAAGGCCGTGCTCATGATGAGCGAGGCGCACCACACGGGACGCGCCATCGTGTGGACGGGGCCGAAAGAGGTGGCGGAGCTGAAGCAAGAGCAGATCCAGAGCTTCCACCAGGTGCTGGACGACGGGCGGAAGCTGGGACCGCTTGGAGTGGACCTGGAACCGGCGCCTGGGTCTTAGGGAATTGACAATTGACAAATGACAATTAGCAATTTCCAATTTGGGGTAGTTGCCGGGGCCCTGTTTGAGCGAGAGGGATGCGGCCTTCCCCTGGCGCCCCTTTGGTGGTTCCGACGCTACCCTCCAGACCGCAACGGCAACCCCGGCAACTACCCCCAATTTGAAATTGCTAATTTTCAATTGCTAATTGTCAATCCCCAACCATGAGCGAGAGGGATGCGGCCTTCCCCTGGCGCCCCTTTGGTGGTTCCGACGCTACCCTCCAGACCGCAACAGCAACCCCCGCAACTACCCCCAATTTGAAATTGCTAATTTTCAATTGCTAATTGTCAATCCCCAACCATGACAAAGCCTCTCGCCATTGGTGTGTGTAGCTGGTCCTTGCAGGTGGGCAGCATTCCGGAGCTGCGCCGGCTGATGGACCGCATCAAGATCAACGTCGTGCAGATCGCTTGCGGCGATCCGCACCATGCCGCGTGGGAGGAAGGCGACAATCTCCCGCAGGCCGCCCGCGGCGCCGGCTTCGAACTGACCGGGGCCATGCTCGGCTTTCCCGGCGAGGACTACACCACCCCCGCCACCATTCAGAAGACCGGCGGCTTCGGCGACCCCGCCCTGCGGCCCGAGCGGCTCAAACGATTCCAGTGGGCGCTGGAGCGTACCAAGGCGCTCGGCCTCAAAGACCTCATGCTGCACGCCGGCTTCCTTCCCGAGCCGGGGGATCCGGACCGCAAGCCATTCCTCGAATCGCTCGCCAAGGTCGGCCAGCTGGGCCAGGATGCCGGAATCACGGTGGCTTTCGAGACCGGCCAGGAGACGGCCGACCTCCTGAAGCGGACGCTGGACGAATTGAAGGCGCCGAACCTGCGCGTCAACTTCGATCCGGCGAACATGATCCTCTACGACAAGGGGGACCCGATCCGGGCCGTCGAGATCCTCGGCTCCTACATCCGCAGTGTTCACGTCAAGGACGCCAACCGCACCAAGGTCCCGGGCACATGGGGCGAAGAAGTCCCGCTCGGCCAGGGGCAGGTGAACATCAAGAAGTTCATCCAGACGCTCAAGAAAGTGGGCTACCAGGGGCCGCTCTGCATCGAGCGCGAGGTGGGAAACCAGGAGGAGCGGGTGCGCGACATCGCGCATGGGATTAAGGTCGTGGAAGAGGCGCTGGCTTGAGGCCGGTCGTCCCCGATTTCGGTCACGCTTTCACCCCCCACCCCAACCCTCCCCCACAAGGGGGGAGGGAGTGGTTTCGGCTCGGAGGCGCTCGTCTCGCGAGTGGCAGGGTTCACATTCAGCCGTCGCAAGAACAACCGAGGTGGAAAATAGCCGCGAAGATGCGAAGATCAAGATGAAGGGGTGCGCGCGACGGCTGGGGAGCTCGGACCGGAACGCGCGGGCCAAACGGCGTAAACGGCGTTCCGGGCCGAGGACAAACGGCGTAATCGGGTCGCTGCCGCCAAGTCCTTCATGAGGAAAGACGATGCTTCGCACTTGTCTTGTCGTGTCGGTCGCACTTCTTGCTTCAGCCGCGCATGCCGACGATTGGCCGCAATGGCTCGGCATTCACCGGGACGGTGTCTCCAAGGAAACTGGCCTTATCAAGACCTGGCCGAAGGACGGCCCCCCGCGGTTGTGGTCGAAGAAGGTCGGTGAAGGTTACAGCGGTCCGGTCGTCGCGGGGGAGCGGCTCGTCGTGTTTCATCGCGTCGGCGATGAGGAAGTCGTCGCTTGCTGGAAGGCGGAAAGCGGCGAGGAGGTGTGGAAGTTCGCGTATCCGACGAGCTACCAGGACGCGCTCGGCAAAGGGGATGGGCCGCGCTCGACGCCGTGCATCGCGGGCAAGCGCGTCGTGACGCTGGGCGCGGAGGGGAAGTTGCACTGCGTCGACCTGGAGAAGGGGACGAAGGTCTGGGGAGTGGACTTGCAAAAGGTGTATCGCATTCCGCCCATTTATTTCGGGGTCGGCACGTCCCCGTTGGTTGTCGGCGATCGGGTGCTCATCAATGTCGGCGGCAAGGACGCGGGGATCGTCGCCTTCTCGATGGAAAGCGGCAAGGAGTTGTGGAAGGCGACCAACGATCCGGCCAGCTATTCGTCGCCGGCGGTGTGGCAGGACGGGGACAAGAAGCGGGCCGTGTTCCTGACGCGCGAGGGGGTCGTCATTCTCGATCTGGCCACCGGCAGCGTCCTCTACCAGCAACGCTGGCGCGCCCGCATCGCGGCGTCCGTCAACGCCGCCACGCCGCTCATCCTCGGCAACGAGGCCTTCTTCTCCGCGAGCTACGACACCGGCGCCCTGCTGCTGCGGCTGGGGAAAAAGATCACGGAGGAATGGAACAGCGATGAGCTGATGTCCAACCACTACAACACCTGCGTCTTCAAGGACGGCCATCTCTATGGCTTCCACGGCCGGGAGGAGAGCAAGCCGGCGTTTCGCTGCGTGGAGCTGAAGACGAAAAAAGTGTGCTGGGAGAAAGATCGCTACGGCTGCGGCGCGATGGTCCTGGCCGGGGATCGGTTGACCGTGCTGCTGGAGTCAGGGGAGATGGCGCTGGTGGTGCCGCGGCCGGAGCGTTACGAGGAGATCGGGCGCTTCACGGCGTTCAGAGCGCCGCCGTGCCGGGCACAGATTGCGTTGTCGGGAGGGCGGCTGTACGGGCGGGACCAGAGTGAGTTGAGTTGCTGGGATTTGCGAGCGAAGAAGTAGCTCTCCACGTCGGTCCGGCGCCTCGACGCTCGCCATTGGTTACAATCATCTTCATGGCTACGTCATCGATTCCATCCACGCTGCCCGAAGGACCGTCGCCGGTCCCCGGGCCGCCGCCACCCTTGGAGAACGGCGACCGGCTGACGCGCGACGAGTTCGAGCGGCGCTACCACGCCATGCCTCACGTCAAGAAAGCGGAGCTGATCGAAGGGGTTGTATACATTTCTTCGCCCGTTCGAACAGAGCAGCACGGTGAGCCACACCTGGATCTGGGGACATTTCTCGGACTCTACCGGCATTACACGCCGGGGGTGCGTGGCGGGGACAATTCCACGATTCGCCTCGATCTGAAGAATGAACCGCAGCCGGACGACATCCTGTTTCGCGACCCGAGCCTTGGCGGCAAGGCGCGGCTTGACGCCGATGGCTATGTTTCCGGCGCCCCTGAGCTGGCGGCCGAGATCAGCGCCAGCTCGGTGAGCGTGGATCTGGGGCCAAAGCTGGTCGCGTATCGCCGCTGCGGCATTCAAGAGTACATCGTCTGGCGTGTGCTCGATCGGGCGTTCGATTGGTTCGAGCTGATCTCGGGCGACTATGCGCGACTGGAGGCCGGAGAGGACGGCGTCCTTCGGAGCAAGGTTTTTCCAGGGCTCTGGCTCGATGCCGCGGCGATTCTCCCAGGCGACTTTCCGCGCGCCCACAGCTTGTTGCAGGAGGGACTGGCGAGCGCGGAACATCAGCCGTTTGTGGAGACGATGCGGCAAGCGTGAGTCGAGACGCTAAGCTAAGGCCAAGCTGAAAGAAGGTGAAGGGATGGCCAAGAAGGAAAGAAAAGTCTTGGGCCGGTTTATTGTCGCCGACCCGGAAGTTTGTCATGGGAAGCCGACGTTTGTTGGGACGCGGATCATGGTGGCCCAGGTGCTGAAGCAAGTGGGTCGAGGAATGTCCTGGGACGACATTGTGGCGGAGTGGCGCGGGGACGTCGGCAAGGATGCCATCGCCGAGGCCCTCAAGCTGGCGCAGCGCGTCTTCGAGGATCACGCCTCCGACTACGTTCGCGAATCTCTCCCCGCATGAATATCCTGGATGAAAACGTGCCCGAAGGTCAGCGGTTGAAGCTCGCGGGCAGACGGATACCGTCTCGACAAATTGGCCAGGATGTTGGCCGAAAGGGGATGAAAGATCGTGAGGTTGTGCCCCTTCTACACAGGTTGAGCCAACCGACATTTTTCACTCTGGACGAGGACTTTTACGATCGCCGACTGTGCCACAAAGGATATTGCCTGGTGCATCTGGATGTCGAGGAGGAAAGGGCCGCCGAGCACGTAGCCAGACTCCTGCGCCACTCAAGGTTCAATACCAAGGCAAAACGCATGGGCGCCGTCATTCGCGTTCGCGCAACAGGAATAACGGCTTGGCTTGTGCGGACCAAGGAACAGGTTGTCTTATCCTGGTCTAACCAACGTAAGAACAAATCAACGTGATCCGATACTCTCCCGGAGCCAGACCATGACCCGCCGCAATCGACGTCAGTTTCTCAAGACTAGCGCCGCCCTCGCCGCGAGCGGCGTTTTCATCAGCGGGGCCGAGGCGAAGCCGGAGCGGCGCGAGCCGATCCGCATCGCCATCATCGGCACGGCGGGACAGGGAGAATATAACACGAACGGTGTCGCCCACGAGAACATCGTCACCCTGTGCGACGTCGACACCAACCGGGCGGCCCCGGCGCGGAAACGTTTCCCCAAGGCGGCGTTCTACGAAGACTACCGCGTCATGCTCGAGAAGCAGAAGGACATCGAGGCGGTCGTCGTCGCCACGCCGGACCATCATCACGCCATCCCGACGGTGATGGCGCTGCGGATGGGCAAGCACGTCTATTGCGAGAAGCCGCTCGCCCACTCCGTGCACGAGGTGCGGACCATCCGCCAGGAGGCGGCCAAGGCGAAGGTGGCGACGCAGATGGGGACGCAGATCCACGCGGAAGACAACTATCGCCGCGTCGTCGAGATCGTCCAGGCGGGGGCGATCGGGCCGGTGCGGCGCGTGCATGTCTGGTGCAATCGCCAGCCCGACCCGGGAACCCGGGAACGACGCGAGGTCAAGCCGCCGGCCGGCCTCAACTACGATCTCTGGCTCGGACCGGCGCCCCACCGGCCGTATCACCGGTCCCACCTGCACTTCAACTGGCGCTGGTGGTGGGACTTCGGCGGCGGCGTGCTGGCGGACATGGCGTGTCACTTCATGGACCTGCCCCACTGGGCGCTCAACCTGCGCCATCCAACGACGGTCTCCGCGACCGGGCGCGTCTTGCACAAGGGGGACAACACGACGCCGAGCCTGATGCAGGTGGAGTATCGTTATCCGGCGCGCGGCACGGCGCCGGCGGTGCATCTCACCTGGTACCATGGCGTGCCCGGGCCCGACCTGAGCGGCAAGGTCAGGCACGGGGATTTCGCGTCGGGCGTCCTCTTCGAAGGGGAGAAGGGAAGCCTGCTCGCGGATTACAGCCGCCGGCGCTTGCTGCCGGAAGACCGCTTCCGCGACTTCACGCCGCCCAAGCCGACCATCGCGCGATCGCTGGGGCATCATCGCGAATGGCTGCACGCGATCCGCACGGGAGCGGCGACGACGTGCAACTTCGACTACTCGGGGGCGCTGGCGGAGACGGTGCTCTTGGGGAACGTGGCGTATCGCGGCGGCGGCGACCAGATCACCTATGACGCCGCGACGGGGCGGATCACCGGCAACAAGCGGGCGGAGGAATTCCTGCGCCGCGAGTATCGCAAGGGATGGACGCTCTGACAGAACTCGGCGCCAGGGCGGTGATCCGCGTTAGAATGATCTAGCGAGGCTGGGACCACGGTGAGGCATTCCGAGCAAGGGGGACATCACTATGCAAGTCCGCTGGCAAGATCGGATCGTCAGCACTCCCGATGTGTTGCGAGGCAAACCGCGCATCAAAAACACGCGGATTCCTGCGAGCCTTGTACTTGGCTATCTGGCGGCCGGCCACTCGGAGCAGCAGATTATTGCGGAATATCCAGCGCTCGCGTCTGAGGGTATTGTCGCTTGCCTCGACCTGGCGCGCGACCTTGGGCTGCACCGTTCGACTCTTGTTTCGGATACAGAACGATGCGACTAGGCGTCTTCGGCGGCACGTTCGATCCGGTTCATGTCGGGCACCTGATCCTGGCGGAAGAATGCCGGGAGCGGGCGCGGCTGGACCGCGTGTTGTTCATTCCCGCGGCGCGGCCGCCGCACAAGCTGGAGCGACAGCGGACGGCGTTCCATCACCGGGCCGAGATGCTGGAGCTGGCCATCGCGGGGCACGGTCAGTTCCGCGTCGACCGGATGGAGGAGGAACGGTCCGGGCCGAGTTTCACGGTCCACACGTTGCAGGCGCTGAAGGAGCGCGACTCGGCCGCGGAATTGTTTCTGATCCTTGGCTCCGACAGTCTCGTCGACTTGCCGCGCTGGTATGAGCCGGTCGCGATCCTCGAGTTGGCGACGCTGTTGATCGTGGAGCGGCCGGGGGTCCCTGCCCTCTCCGCCGGAGCCATCCGCGCGCCGCTCGCCCTGGCGCCCGGTTTCCCGTTTCGGCTCGAGACAGTCGCGATGCCGCTGCTGGAGATATCGAGCAGCGATCTGCGCCGGCGTGTCGCCGAGGGGCGCACCATCCGTTATCAGGTTCCGCGCGCGGTCGAGATCTACATCCGCGAAAAGGGGCTGTATTCGGCATCCTAGCGCAAGATTAGCCGCGGATCGCGCGGATGAACGCGGATCAGACCACCAGCCTGATCCGTGTTTATCCGTGTTGATCCGCGGCAAAAAGAAAAGCCCCCGGGATACCGTTCTCTTAGCGAACGACGATCAGCGGCTTTCCATGCGCCAGACGGGGACGGGCGGCGGCGATGGAGCGTAGGAAGGCGCCGGGTAAGACTCGTAGACGGCGGGGCCGGTCACGGGCGTGGCGGCGCTGGCGGCGCGGAAGGCGCCGGTCTTGGTGTTGACGACGACACGTTCGGCGCTGACCTGGCAGGGATGCGCTCCGCGCTTGAGGGTCACGCGGACATGGCCCTCGAGCACGACCTCATCGGGATGGCCCGTGCAGGTGATGGAATCGCACTGGGCCATGAAGACGGGCGTCTCGATCTTCACGGCGGCGGACGGCGTCGCGACGGTGACCGTCGAGACGGCGACGCGTTCGATGGCGGGCATGGGCGGGGGCGTCGGCAGAAGACGACGCGGGCGCCCGGCATGCCGGGGTGGGCGCCGGGAACGGAACGACGACGGGCGGGGCGGAGGGGGGGGCAACACGCCCAGGTGCGGCGCCTCAGGCAGCGGTGGGCACGGCATGGCGATGGGCGGCGGCATGCAAGCCCCCTCTTGCTCGGCGCGCAGAGCACGCAGGCAGCACCGGATATCGTCGAGAACTTCCTCGAGGCTGGCGGATTTCTTGCAGGCGCAGCAGCCGCAGTCCTTCCCGCAGCCGCACTTCTTCTCGGCGCAGACGCAGCCGTCTTCCGGGCAGGCGCAGGCGGTCTTCACGCAGGCGCACTTGGATTTGCAGCAACAATCTTTCGCGACCGCACAGGGCGCGTGCGAGCCCGCACATTTGCTCGTGGCACAGCCGCCGCTCTTGGCGCCGCACGCGGCCTCGATGATCTGGCCGATGCACTGGAACTCAGGCGGGCAGGCCGGAACAAGGAGCGGAGCGCGGCCGCCGGTCCAGGCCGGAGTGGTCGCCTGGCCAACGCCGCATCCGGTCGGCATGTCGGGCTGAGCGACGGCGCTGGTTTGAACCGGCTGGGCGACACGCGGCGCGCGGAGGGTGAACTCGACTTCGAGGCCCGGGCGAGCATAGCGATAGCGCGTGCAACCGGCGTCGTGCGGCATGGCCGGCGTGGCGACGGGGTTCGAGGTCGGCGGATTCTCGGGCGAGGCGGGCGAGGGGATGTTGCGGATCAGGTCTTCCTCGTTCTGGGCGCAAGCCATGCCGAGGACGGCGCGACCGATGGCGGCGTAGGGGCGAAGGCAGCAGGGGCAATTCGTGAGCCAATCGTGGAGGAAGGCCGGCAGCATGGAGACGCAGCAGCACTTGCCCGCGAGCGGACAGGACGGTTCGGGAAGGACGCTCTCCGTGACGACGACGGCCTGGACATCGGTGGGCGCCTGGGCGGCGCTGTTACGCGCCCAGGCACGGATCCACTCCGCGATCTGGGCGATGAGGCGGCCCTCATCCACGGGGGTCGGCGCCGGAGCGGTCCAGGCCGAGTTAGGCAGGCTCCAGGGGAGCGGCGCGATTTCGGGGCCGATCTTGTACGCGGCCGGCGGCGGCTGGACGGCGACGGGGCGATCCTGGCCAAAGACGGTTGGCAGGCCGAGCGGTATGGCGCTGGGCGGCTGGGCATTCGTCAATCCCGGCGCCAGCCCGGCGAGGGCGAGCGTCAGGGACAGGGAGCGGAGCCAATTCATGCCTTTCCTCCTGAAATTCCGGAGCGATGCGGACGTGCGCGGCGGGTGATAGCAAGAACGTGTCGGCCGGTCGAGACGAAGATGAAAGGGTGACAAGGCGACACCGTGACAGGGTGACAGGGTGACCGGTGACACAAATGACAAGCGAGGGGGTGACACGGATCACTTCGTCAGTTTGCCGTGGCGCCTCACCTTGTCACTTTTCCCGGCCACCTTGTCACCTTTTCACCTTGTCACCTTGTCACCTTGTCACCTTTTCACCCTGTCACCTTGTCACCCTGTTCGTGGCGCCTTGTCATCCCCCATAGATGCGCAGCAGCGCCCACTCGATGAGCCAGGCGAGGGTGGCGAGGGATTGGTCGCGGACGTCGCGGGCCGTGTCGAACTCGGAGATGGAGAGGCCGATGATCTTGGCGGACCAGAGGAGGTCGAGAAGCTGGAGGACGTGGGTGGTGGCGAGGCCGAAAGGTTGGGACTGGGCGACGGCGGGGAAATAGGCGACGTCGAAGACGTCGCAATCCAGGTCGATCCAGATGCGTTTCGCTTTTTCGCAGCGAGCGAGGAGGGCGGCTTGCGTTTTTTCCGCGTCGCTCAAGAGTGCGATTGCGGGGATGGCGTCGGCGTAGTGCTTCGCGATGTATTCGGGCTTCATCACCAGGTCACGGTGGCCGATGTTGACGACGGCGGGGCGCGGCGTCCTGGCGTGGAGGAGGAAGTTGCCGTGGGATAGCTCGGCGGTGCAGTCGCTGGTGCCGTGGATGTCGAGATGGGCGTCGAACTGAAGGATGAGCGTGTCGTCGGCGTTTGCGGAGAGCCAGTCGTAAACGGGAAGAACGCCAAGGTGGTTGCCGGCGAGCCAGAAGCGGAAGCCGGCGTTGTCTCGCTCGAGCGTCTCGCTCGCCTCGGAGCGCCAGTCGGCGTAGTCCGCGAGCTTGTCGAAACTGTGCTCGATCAGCTCGACGTGTTTGGTGTAGGAGCGGCCGCGGGTCGGGGTCCTTTCGCGGCGGTTGTCGTCGAGCATCTCGCGCACGGCATCGGCGAGAAGCTCAGCGCCGGCGCGGGCGCCAGGGGAGCCGAAGAGGTCGAACGGGAAGACGTGGATGGTGGTTTTCAAAGCGAGTCGACTAATCCGGCAGAGGCGCCGCGCCGGGGGGCGGCGTGCCCTTGCCGGCGCGGATGTAGGCGGCGCGGCGGCGTTCGTATTCTTCGGGAGTCAGCCTCTCCAGTTCGTCGGAGGCGCCGGTTGTGGCGTCACGGAAGATCTGCTTGAGGAACGGGATGCACCAGCCGCAGCCGGTCCCCGCGCCGCCGCACCCGGAAAGCTGGCTGGGGACCTTGGGCTGGGTCTGTCGGACGAAGTTCACGAGCTTGCGGCGCGACACGTGGAAGCAGTAGCAGATCTTGGCGTCGAGGTCCATCGCCTCATTCTAACGCGCGCAGCATCCAGGCCGCCACCTCGCCCGGCTCGCCCGCGCCCGGACGCACGTCGATACGTGCCGCCGCCTTCTCGCGCCCATACGCCTTCCGCGCCGCGGCGTAAGCCTCCAGATCCTTCGCCGTCGCCGGCCGGTCCATGGCGCTCACCAAGCCTTCGAGCCGCACCGGCCGCGGCGCCAGGCGCGCCGCCAGAAGAGGCAGATCGCCCGCCGTGAGCACGCCGGGGATGAGGACATCGTGCGGCGTCCAGAAGAAGGTACTGTCGAGGAAGGAGGCGTAGGTCGTCAGACCGCCGCGGCCGTACACGCCTTTGATCGCCGGATCCTCGAGGGCGGCGAACTGGACGAGGATGGGACCGAGTGGCTCGGCGAGACGAGGCTGCTTGTCGGCGTCGTAGGGGATATCGAGCCGCGTCTTGTCGTCGTTCGCTGGAGCGAAGGAATCGCCCCAGAGAAGGATGCGCTTGGGATCGACGCCTTTCGTGTCGCGCAGGAAGTCGAGAGCCGTCCGCAGGTCGCGCAGGCGCTGCCCCATCGTCGATTGGCCCATCATCCACTCGCTGATGGAGTAGCTCGTGGCGCCGCTGGTTCGGCCGCGGCCATCGCCGGGAGAAGCGAGGACGCCGGTGTTTCGCACATCGACCAGGGCGACGGCGACGCCCTTGTTCAGCAACGTCGCGATGGTTTGTGCGCGTTCCTTCACGAACCCGGCGGCGCCTTGCTGGGCGACGGCGACGACCAGGGGCGACGCCTTCGTCGTCGCGCTCGGGCGGAAGAGACGCACCGCGGCGACCGGCATTTCATCCTTGTCATGGATCAGACGATCCTGCAAGTCGAAGCCCGCTTGCGACCGCTCGGCGCTCATGTCTTGCTTCGCTCCGGCCCACGCTTTGCCGTCGAGCAGGTTCTCCAGGCAGAGGAAGTTTGGTCCCGTTAGGACTTCGCGCGTCTTCGCGGGCACGCCTTCAAAATGGCGTTCCCAGAAATCCTGCTTCTCCTTCCAGCCGCCGGCAATCTCCCGCGCCAGCTCGGGGATCGTCTTCGGCTTGAAGAAGTCCTTCGCTTTCTCAGTGAGGCATTGGAGCTGCTCGGAGGGCACGCGATTCTGATACTCCTTCTCCGGGATCGGGATGTCGAACCATTTCTTCAGGTAGGGGTAGATCATCGCCCGGTGTTGCGGGCCGATGTTGTTGCAATGCGTCGCTTCCGGCGGCTTCCCCGTGACGGCGCCGCGGCCGTGGGTGAAGCCGACGCCGTCGCGGTCGCCGTACCAGGTCCAGATGGTTTCGTAGCGTTTCCAGACGGGGTCGCGGTCCTTGTCCCAGGCGAACTCGTGGGCGTGGATGAGCTTGCGCGGGGCAACGGAGGCGACGATGGCCCAGGGGGGAAAGCCGCCGCTCGCCGAGAAGGGGAGGCTGCGCGTCGATTCCCAGCTACCGCCGCCGTGATAGTTGAAGCGTGCCTCGGCGTCTTCGGGGAGCGGGAACCTCGTCTCCGGCTGCGGGCCGCCGAAGTTGAACGGGACGACGCAGGTGATGCGCTCGTCCGCGGCCGCCGTCACCGCCGAAGGATCGCCGCCGCCCGCGACCGACCCGAGCAGGATGATGCGCTTGGGATCGGCGCCGCGCTCGAGGACGAGATCGACGCCGCGCATCATGTCGCGGGCCATCCAGCCAATCTGGCTCTCGCCGACGAGGGCGAGCTGGACGCCGATGTTGTAACGGAAGTAGTAGTCCTGACGGCCGACCTTGAAGCCGGCCGGGTAGTCGGCGGCGTCCTTGAAGGGATGCTGGCGCCGCTCGCCGTGGCCGAGCATGTCGGGGATGAGGACGAGGCAGCCGAGGCGGGCCCAGGTCATGCCCATGTCTTGCAGCTCGCCCTGCGTCTTGGGATTGTGGTGGCTGTGGATGATGAGGAACGCGGGTGGGTTCTTCACCGCCGGCTCGGGCCGATAGAGATTGGCGGTGACGACGAGGCCGGGGACCGTTTCGTAGACGACGTTCTCGATGACGAAACCGTCGCCGGGGATCGTGCCCGTGACCAGATGCTTGACCTTCGCCTGGGGCACGAACGGCGGCACGACATAATCGCGCAGCGCCTTGCGGACGTCGGCGGCGACCTTGTCCCAGTCCTTCGCGGAGTGGACGGCCCGCCATTTGGCGAGGTCCTTGCGGTTGAACTCGTCGCGCCGCTTGCGGATGTCGGCGCCGTAGTCCGGCTTCTCCTTGAGCGGGAACGGCTCGAGCGCCGCGAGGAAGCGGGCGATTTCCTTCTCGTCAGCCGACGCCGCATGGCACAGAAAGTAAAACGTGAGGCAGAAGAGCAATCGTCGCATGTCGGACCCCCCCAAAGAAAAACGAGTCCGTTGCATGATGGAGCTGAGACGCGGAAAACGCAACAGCTTTCCCGCCCGGTTCTCGAGGCCGTCGCCGGGGGATAGACGAATACCCAGCGCTTGGCGAACGTCCATACGATAGGACACCACAGGAGCCGGCCATGCGCGTGCCCAAGCGGATCTGTTCTCTGCTCGTCTGCCTCGCGCTGACGCCTCACAGCGGCCACGCGGACGAAGCCGAAGACAAGGCGCGGAACGCCCTGGCCCGTCTCGGCCGCGCCTTCAACGCGATGACCGGCCGGCTCGACCTGTTCGAATCGGCCGTGACCGACGCGGACATGGAGAGCATCGCCCGCTTGCCCGGCCTTCGCTTCCTGAACCTCAACGTGACGCGCGTCGGAGACAAGACGCTCGATTCCCTGCGGAACAGCAGGGACCTGGAGTCGCTCGCCCTGGCGGGGACGCGCGTGAGTGACGCGGGCCTGAAGCACGTCGGCGGCATGGCCCGGCTTCACACGCTGGTGCTTCGCAACACGGCCGTCAGCGACGCGGGCCTGAAGCATCTGAGCGAGCTAACGACGCTGCAGGTTCTTCATCTCGAAGGATCGCGCGTTCGCGGCGCCGGGCTGAAATACCTGGCCGGCCTGACAAGTCTGCAGTCGCTCGATCTGAGCGGCACGGCCGTCGACGACGACGCCCTGTCCCACCTGAAAGGCCTCACCGCGCTGCGCTCCCTCAACCTCACGGGCGCCCGCGTGTCCGCCGCCGGACTCAAGCATTTGCGCGGGCTCAAGGAGCTGCGCTACCTGCTCGACGTGCCGGCGCCGCCGACCACGCCGGAACAGGAAGACGCCCTCGCCGCGCTCCGCGGCGCCGGCGTCCGCATCGAGTCGGCCCCCGTGCGGTGGCGCTCCATGGCAGATTTTGACGAGCGCCGACCCCCGCACGCCGGCCTGGTCGCCGGCATCGGCGGCCGCGACATCGACCGCGCCGCCCTCGCACGCCTCGCCGACCTGCCGCAGCTCCAGGTCGTCGTGGTCCGTTCGCACGCGGTCCAGGACGCCGATCTTGCCGCCCTCAAGGGCCTGACCGGTCTCGAGGAGATCGACCTCCTGTGCATGAGCGCGATCGGCGACAAGGGACTGGAGCACCTGAAAGGCTTGACCGGCCTGCGCCGCCTGATTCTCGACGGCACGAGCGTGACGGACGCGGGCCTGCCGCATCTTCATGGATTGACGCGCCTCGAGCTCCTGCGGCTGGGCAAACACGTGAGCGCCGCCGGCGCGCGCGACCTGCAAAAGCGACTGCCGAAGACGCGCATCGTCCACTTCAACGGCGGGCCCTGATCTCAGGCCGCGAAGCGCAGCTTCGACCCCGCGACGTACTCCGGATTGATTTCCACGCTGAGCCAGCGCCGCCCCAGGCTCTCCGCGACGCGGCCCGTCGTGTTGCTGCCCGCGAAGGGATCGAGCACCGTCTGCCCCGGCTTCGTCAGAAAGCGGATGAAGAAATCGGGCAGCTCCGGCGGGAAGCGGGCCGGGTGAATCGGCAAGTTCGCTTCACGGCAGCGGAAGATGTACTCGTCGTACGACCGCGTGTTCGGCACGGTCAAGATGTTCGGCGGAATCGCTCCGCCGTTGTCTTTCTGAAAGTGCGGACCGATCTCGTGCTGCGACGGCCGCATGGCCGGTTGATAGCCGTCCTTCAAGAGGCGCTTCATCGACTTGCTGTAAGGCTTGAGCACCTGGCGATTGTCGGCCTGCGGCTCCGTCGTCTTGGCGAGCCACCAGATGGTCGTCACCGCTTCCTTGACGCGGGTGCGGCGGATCGTCACCCACTCCGCCGGCGTCGGCAGCCGCGACGGGTTGTACCAGTAGAAGTCCTGCGCCAGATGAAACAGCTTCCCGAGGCGGAGCAGCAATTCATACGGCATCAACGAGCGCGTGCCGCTGCCGGGGTTCCACGCGCCCCCCAGCTCCATGACGAAGCTGCCGTCGTCGCGCAGGAGACGATGAACCTCCACCGCGATCGGCCAGAACCAATCGATGTACTCCGCGGCCGTGACGTTCCCGTACGCCTTCTGGCGCCGCAAAGCGAACGGCGGGGAGGTGAAGACGAGCGAGACGGAGGACTCCGGCAGGCTGGGCAAGACGTCGCGTACGTCCCCCGTGAACGCCTGGCCAAGCGCGGTCGTGAACGCCGGCGTGTTGCGGCCTTTACGCGCCAAATCCGCCTCCCCCGTATGTGTCTTAGAGACGCGGGGTATAGCAGGTTCGGTCGGTTTGCCAAGCGGAGTTTTCAGGTCGATTGGGCTAGAGCGGGAAGAACCTAACGAGATTGACGCACTCTTCGGCAGCGAGACACTCGGCCGCGAGAATGATCTCGTCGATCGCTTGGCCGATGGGCATCTGGTCGCTGACAAGAAACACACGGGCCATGGATTCTCCGCCGGTTACGCGGACGTATGCAAAGGAGGGCATCGTTTCGCGGTCATGCGTCAGCAGGACTCGGCCTTCAGCCGCTGCCCAAGCGAGAATGTCTTCATCCGGGGTGGACGCCAACCCGACGTCCTGCACGCGAACGATGTCGAGCTCGGAACACCGTTGCAAGAGGCCGCGCAGGATATGGCCATCGAAGTTCTCATCGCTCACCAGCTTGAGCACGCTGATTCTCCTTGGCCGCCGCGCGGGACAGGAGGACTTCGCGCAAGTTGGCCTGCGGCCCCTGCGTTTCTTCGATTTTGCGGCGTACCTCCGCGCCGGCCTCATCGCGGATGCGTAGATACTCGTCGAACGGACCGGGCGCGGCCAGGTAACGCGTGATGACCGCATATACGTCGCGCAGACTTAGTGTGTCGTACGACGCGACGATGGCTTCCGGGGTAGCTCCCGACTTGAAAGCGCGCAGCACCAGTTCCAGGAGGACTTGACTCTTGCCGACGCGAAAGACGCCCGCCGGTTCTTCCCGGAGCGGTACCGTCACCGTCAAAGGCTCGAAATCGACTGTCGTCATACGTCCACCAATCTTGTCAAAAACGCCGTTCGATGTTTCCATGTTACGGCGATTCACCTCATGCGGGCAACGTGTCATCATTTGCGTTGACCCGTTTCCCAGCCACCTTTTCCCTTACAATGACCCCATTGGGGACCACGTTCCACGCCGCGAGGATTCCGTGTCCAGCGACCGCATCAGCGAGTATCTCGCCCAGTTCAGCCAGGCCCGCCACCAGATCCTCGAACAGCTCCGCCGCGCCATCGTCGGCCAGAGCGAGGTCATCGAGCAGATGCTCGCCGCCGTCTTCACCCGCGGCCATTGCCTCCTGGTCGGCGTCCCCGGCCTGGCCAAGACCCTCATGGTCAGCTCGATCAGCCAGATCCTCGACGTGACCTTCAAACGCGTCCAGTTCACGCCCGACCTGATGCCCTCCGACATCACCGGTACCACCGTCCTCGACGAGAACGAGCAGGGCAAGCGCGAGTTCCGCTTCGTCCGCGGCCCCATCTTCACCAACATCCTCCTGGCCGACGAGATCAACCGCACGCCCCCCAAGACGCAAGCCGCCCTCCTCCAGGCGATGCAGGAGCGGCAAGTCTCGGCCGGGCAGGAGACACACAACCTGCCGGACCCGTTCTTCGTCATCGCCACGCAGAACCCGATCGAGCAGGAAGGGACCTATCCACTCCCCGAAGCCCAGCTCGACCGCTTCATGTTCAACATCAAGGTCGATTATCCGAGCTACGACGAGGAGAAGCGCATCCTCGACATGGCGACGCGCGAAGAGCAGCACGAGATCACCAAGGTCCTTTCGGCCCGGGCCATCCTCAACATGCAGAAGCTGGTCCGCTCCGTGCCGGTCGGCGATTACGTCAAGGACTACACGACCAAGCTCGTGCGGGCGACGCGGCCGCGCGATCCCTCGGCCCCGGACTTCGTCAAGAAAATGGTCGACTGGGGCGCCGGACCGCGTGCCGGCATCTTCCTCATCCAGGGCGCCAAGGCCATGGCCGCCATGGACGGCCGTTTCAGCGTCGCGGTCGACGACATCAAGAAAGTCGCCATCCCGGTCCTGCGCCACCGCGTCAGCACGAACTTCCAGGCCCAGGCCGAGGGGAAGACGAGCGAGGACATCATCCAGAAACTGCTGGAGACGATCGGCGACCCGGAAGTGGCGAAGTACGAGAAGAAGAAGAAATAGCGGCGGCGTGCCAATCACGGATCACACGGACGACACGATTCGGAGGACCAACCATGCGGCTCATACTCCTGGTTTCCCTGTCTCTCCTGCTGCCCTGCCGCCTCGCCTGGGCCGGCGACAAGGGCAAGACGCCCGAGGAAGCCTTCAAGGCCATGCAGGCCGCGCACGACAAGGGGGGGCCCAAGGCGTTTCTTCCCTATCTGACCAAGGACTCGCAGAAAGCCCTCGCCGGCGGCATGGTCGTCACGATCGCCGGCGTTCGCGCCATGCTCGCCGCCAAGAAGGGGACGCTCAAGGAGACGATCGAGTCCTTCGACGCCTTCCTCAAGAAGCACGGCGTCGATCTCGCCAAGCTCAAGGGCCGCGACAAGCCACCCGCCAGCGCCGACGCCGCCGTCGCCGCCCTCATCGAAGCCGGCAGCCTCCCCAAAGAGCCGGCCGCCTTCGTCGAGGATGCCGTCACCGTCCTCAACGAGCTGAGCGGCACGGTCAAACCGCTCGAGCTGGTCCCCGACGACGCCGTCCTCAAGAACGTCAAGATCACAAGCGACACCGCCAAGGGGACGATGCACTATCGCCTCGGCGACGAGGACAAGAGCGACCCCATCTTCTTTCGCCGCGAAGCGGGCCTGTGGCGCATCGACTTCATCCCCAACATCCGCGCTCCGTTCAGCAAGAAGTAACGCAGCTAACCCCGGCCGTCTGGACACACCGATGCCTTGGAGCCGCGATTACCTCCGGGATCTTCTTCATGCCGAGGATCCGATCACATCGGTCCATGAACTTGCCAACATCTGGTCGTCTCGACCAGGTCGAAGTACGTCGGACCCTTATTTCGGCCTGCTGCCATGCCAATTCGCCGTCCACTTATACTTGAACTATCAGGGCGACGTCGGGAATGGCGGGCACTGCCAGTTCTTCTCCAACCCAGTCGGCGCTTACGCAGACGAGACCTTAGCGGCGTTAAAGGAACTCGGATTTCACAGGATCCATGACATCCTTTCGAGAGCCGTTGCCGTGTTCCCCGGGTCCCAAGTGCCAGAGGACTGGAGCGCCCGCAACGCCCTCGTTGAAGGATTTCCCAAAGACGTGTTGGTACTATGGGCCAAGCTTGATCGTGAGCTGTATTCCGCAAGCGCGAGCCACTGGACATTGCTCCAGAAATACTTGCAAAAGCACGAAGCCGAGATCTTGCAGAAAGACGGTAGCTAAGAGCGGTTCACGCTCACGCTCCTTTGAGTCCTTCACCATGCATCCCTCCAACCTCTCGCCTCCGATTCGTCTCGGTCTCGTCTTGGCGGGCGCGGTCACCTTCTTCGCCAATCTGTCCCACTTCGTCCTCCTCCCGCTGCACGAGCGCGACGCCTGGCAGGGCCCCAAACGGGACTCCATCGCCCGGTCGCGCCAGAGTGGCACGCCAAGACGCAGCCCAGACGAGGAGACAATCAGCGAATTCGTGAATGTGTCCTCGCATCGCGAGGGACTATCTGCTGTAGACGGAATGAATCCCTGAGGTGAGCAAATGGTGGGCGCCCTCCCGGACTTCCTGCAGCGATTGCGGCACCGCCTGGCGGCGGCGGATGAAGGTATGGCCGACGCCGACCTGCTGGAGCGCTTCCTGACGCGGCGGGACGAGGCGGCGTTTGAGACGCTGGTCGGGCGGCACGGGTCGATGGTCCTCGCCGTCTGCGGCCGGGTCCTGGGCGACGCGCACGCCGCCGAGGATGCGTTCCAGGCGACGTTCCTGATCCTGGCGCGACAGGCCAGGGCCATCCGCTCGTGGACCTCGCTCGGGAGCTGGCTGCACGGGGTCGCCTACCGTGCCGCGCTCAAGGCGCGGGCCCGCGAGGCGTGCCGCCGGCGCCACGAGAGGGAAGCGATGCTTCCGGAACCGACCGACCCGGCGGGGGACGTCCTCTGGCGCGATCTGCGGCCGGTCCTGGACGCGGCGCTCGACCGCCTGCCCGAAAAATATCGGGCGCCGCTGGTCCTGTGCGACGTCGAAGGCAAGACGCAGCAGGAGGCGGCCCGACTGCTGGGCTGGCGCCTGGGTACGCTGGCCACGCGCGTCCTGCGCGGCCGGGCGCGGCTACGCTCGCTCCTCACCCGGCGCGGGGTGACCCTTTCGGTCGCGGGTCTGACCGTGGCCCTGGGGCGGGTCGCGGCGGAGGCGCCGGCCGCTCTGGTCCGCTCCACCGTGGGTCACGCCGCTGGCGTCGACGCCGGCGCGGCTGCGGCCGGCGCCGTCCCGGTCTCGATTCAGGCTCTCGTCAACAGGGATGTCGCATACCATGAGATGTGCAAAAGTCCGTAAGGCCCTGCTGGTCGCCGTCGCCGCCGTTCTGCTTGGTGGCGCCGCGCTGCTGTGGCGCGGCAAGGGGACGCCCGTGCCACCGCGGGCGACCCGCCGGCGGAGAAGAAGGACGGGGACAAGGCCGGGCGCGAAGAAGGATCTCGAGCTGTTGCAAGGGACCTGGAACATCGACTCGATGGCATGGGGCGGCAAGAGCCTGCCCAAGGACTTGATGACCGGGTACAAGTTCGTCTTCGCCGGCGCCAAGTTGACCTGGGAGGGCGCCATCGGCATCCAGAGCCGAGCGGGCAAGGTCATGGCCATCGGGGATGCCGTGTACCGCTGCGACTTCAAGATTGACCCCGGCCAGGAGCCGAAACAGATCGACATCACCCTCCCGCTCAAGAAAGGCGACCGGACCCTTCTCGGCATCTACGAGATCAAGGGGGACACGCTGAAAGTGTGTTATTTCGCCAGCGACACGGGCAGGCGCCCGACCGATTTTGCCACAAAGGAGGGCCTGAGCATCGGCTACATCGTCCTGACCCGCGCGAAGAAATAGAGCGTTCGCGCCCGGAAAACAAACCTGTCCGGACCAGTCGGCGTTCCTTCACCAAGAATGACCAATGCGACCCGCTTGTTTCTCGCCACCGGTTCGCTTCGGCCTTGCCCTCGCAAGCGGCGTCACGCTGTTCGCCATTCTATCCCACTTCGTCCTTCTCCCCTTGCACGAGCATGACGCCTGGCAGGGCCTCCTCGGCTACCTGCAAGGCGCCGACTTCCTCCTCCAGGCGCCCGGCCTCTGGCTTGCCCAGAAGCTTCGGCCTCCGCGCCGCCCACCACACCGGCCTCGCCGCCTGGCTCTTCGCCCTGGCCTCTAACGCGGTCTTCTATTTCCTTCGGCGCTCCTCCGCTCCCGCCGCCCCCGCAAGACAACCCGCGGACGCATCCGCGCCCGCGGCGCCAACACCATCCTCACGCGATCCCCTGTCCTCCCGCCGCCGCTTTCTCGCCGGCGGCGCCAAGCTCTTCTGCCTGAGCGGCGGCGCTCTTCTTGCCTACGGCGGCCTCATCGCCCCGCGCTGGTTCGGCGTCACGCGCCGGACCATCCCCATCCGCGACCTGCCTCCCGGGCTCGACGGTCTGCGCATCGTTCAGCTCACCGACATCCACCACGGCCCCTGGCTCTCGCGCCGCTACGTCCGCGACGTGATCGACGCCGACAACGCGCTTGACGCCGACGTCATCTGCCTCACCGGCGACTACGTGCATCATTCCGCCGAGTACATCGAGCCGGTCGTCGCCGAGCTGGCCCGCCTCCAGGCCAAATGCGGCGTCGTCGCCATCCTCGGCAACCACGATTGGTGGGAAGGCGTGGAGCCGATGCGCCGCGCTTTCGACCGGGCCGGTATCCCCCTCATCGACAACGGCCGCCGCATCCTCACCCCCGAGCGCCGCCTTGTCTCGAGCGGCGACGCCGGCCTCGCCCTCGCCGCGGTCGGCGACCTCTGGGAAGACAAGCTCGACTATCACGCCGCCCTGGCCGGCCTGCCCGCCGCCATGCCGCGCTTGCTCCTGTCCCACAACCCAGACGTCGCCGAGGAGCCCGCCTTCCTCGCCGCCGGCCACCGCGTCGACCTGATGCTGAGCGGCCACACCCACGGCGGCCAGATCGTCCTTCCCTTCCTCGGCGCCCCCGACACGTCCTCGCGCCATGGCCAGAAATACGCCCAGGGGCTGGTCCAGGGCCCCGTTTGCCCCGTGTTCATCTGCCGCGGCATCGGCGTTTCGGGCTTCCCGATCCGGCTCGGGGCGACGCCAGAAATCGCGGTGCTCGAACTGCGTACAAGCGCCTAACATAATGCCGGCTAATCGGAAGCGATATCACTGGCCATAGCGGGAGCGCCGCCAAATGGACCTCATCCAAATTCGCGAAGAGGCTCAGAGCTCCTCGACCGAGGTCCTGCTCGATCAAGTCACCGTCTACCGCGGGGAGATGGAAGGGCCCGCCGTGGATATTGCGGAAACGGAATTGAGCGCGCGCGGCGTGAGCGGCGCCGATGTCGACGCCCACGCCGCCATGCGTGCGAGGGCCCGGTTGTCGCGTCACCCGGATGGTACCATTGTCCGCTGTACGTACTGCCCCCGCCCGGCGATCGAACATCAGTGGAGATGGCACAGGCTCTGGGGATGGTTCCTGCCACTGTGGCCCCGATTCTTTCATCTGTGCGAGAAACATGTGGAGAATCCGCCAACCGATCCGTACGGCCGACCGTTGCACTATGACAGGAAACAGTGAGCCACGCGAGGAGTCGGCTGGGTAGAGGCACACGACCTGTCCCTTTTTCGGCGCCAGGCCGTTCCGTTGCCGCGTGCTTCAGCCGTGTTATAATCCAGCCCAAGGACGTTCGATCATTGCTCGGCCATTGCCATGGCCCGCGTGCCTCGCCAGGGATGGAGCGCCTGGCAAGACTGCCCGCCCGGGCTGGGAGCCACTCTGATGCAGGTCCTTTGCTCGCACTGCCAGTATTCCGGCGACATGCCGCCGTCCAATGACGGCACGGTTGTCTGCCCGGGCTGCGGCTCCTCCATTCGCAACGAGCGCGGCACCACCGTCGGCTGGGTCCCCGCCAACGGCCAGCGCCGCTTCGGCCGGTTCGAGCTGATCGAGGCCGTCGGCAGCGGCTCGTTCGGCACCGTCTTCGAGGCGCGCGACACCGAGCTCGATCGCATTGTCGCCATCAAGGTCCCGCGCAGCGACCGCATGACGAAGACGCCCGGCGAGGCCGAGCGCTTCCTGCGCGAGGCGCGCAGCGTGGCCCAGTTCAACCACCAGTCCATCGTCTCGATCCATGACGTCGGCGAGCTCGACGGCGCCCCCTACCTGGTCGAGGATTTCGTCCGCGGCATCACCCTCACCGACCTTTTGACGGGTGAGCGCCTCCAGCCCCGGCAGATCGCCGAGATCGTCGCCCAGGTCGCCGACGCCTTGCAATACGCTCATGACCGCGGCGTCATCCACCGCGACATCAAGCCCTCCAACATCATGCTCGAGCGCGGCGCCCAGGGGGAGTACCTGCCCAAGCTCATGGACTTCGGCCTCGCCAAGCGCGACTCGGGGGACGAGACCCTCACGCTCGAAGGCCAGGTCCTCGGCACGCCCGCCTACATGAGCCCCGAGCAAGCCCGTGGTGACAATCGCCGGGTGGACGGCCGCAGCGACGTCTACGGCCTGGGGGGCGTCCTGTACCACCTCCTCACGGGCCAGACGCCCTTCAAGGGCAACCCGCGGATGATGATGCACCACGTGATGCACGATGATCCCAGGCCGCCGCGCAAGATCGACCCCAGGATCCCCGCCGACCTGCAGACGATCTGCCTGCGCGCGATGGCCGAAGGACCCCGGCCGCCGCTATCAGAGCGCCGCCGAGCGCGCGACGACCTGCGCCGCTGGCTCACCGGCGAGCCGATTCTGGCCCGGCCCGCCGGACGCCTGGAGCGCACGGTCAAATGGGTGCGGCGCCGGCCGGAGCGGGCCGCCCTGCTCAGTCTGATTCTCATCCTCCTCATCGGCGGCGCCGCACTGGGCGCCTGGCTCTGGCTGCGCGAGCCGCCGCCGCCGGCCGAGCCGCCCGTGGTGGCGCCGGTCGCCGACGTGCCGCCAACCGACGTGGAGCGGCTTTTCAACGCCCTGGTCAAGCCCCTCGTGAAGATCGACTGCGTCCTGACCGCCGACGCGCCGCTCCACCTGGCCCGCAAGTCCATCCCGGCGAGCGTCCTCGAGATTCCCGCACGCGACGGCAAGCCGCGCTTCCATGACGGTCCGCTCTACTTCTCGCTCTCCGGCGCGGGCGCCGGCCATTCGCTTGACCTGACCGATCAGCCCGGGCAGGCGGCGCAGATCACCCACTTCGGCGGCGAGATCAGCGTGACGGCGCCCTACCTCCTGTTCGTCGGCAACCTCGCCCCCAGCAGCCGCGTCTATATCAAGGGTGGACCAGGCTTCAGCATCCTGGCCCCGATGAACGGCGGCCTCGGCTCCAAGCACGTCGAGTTCGACGGCACCCACTTCCTGATGCCCAAGCTCGGCGAACCGCACATCGACATCAACGCGGCGACCCCCGCCGAGCGGGCCGGCCTGCGCAACCCCGACCTCACGCAGAAAGCCGTCTGGAAATACGACGTGACCGAATACGTGATCTTCTTCCGCCCGGGCGCCAAGATCGTCACCGGCAATCACGAGCAGCGCAAGAAGGATTTCCCCGAAATCTACGAGATCATCGAACTCGATCGCCGCCGCCAGAACGACGCGCCGAGGGTCGGCAACGACCGATTGCAGCAAGCGCTGCGCGAGGCGAAGGCCGGATAACGGTGTCGGGACCCTTTCTTTGCGGCCCACGGAGGCCAGACGATGCATCCCGCCTTCCAGTGCTTCGAGTGGGGTGTGTGCGACGTTCCGCGCCCCCACCCGCTCGGCTATCCCGTCCGCCCCGACGGCCTCTGGTCTCATGCGGCTATGTCCCTCCGACGAACCGGCGAGGACATCGGGGACGCCTGGTACCTCGTCGAGGGCGATACCCTCACCGTGCTCGTCCAGGTCGGCGACAAGAACGGCAGCCGAGACGACCCCTGGCTGATCCGGCTCGTCGCTGACACGCTGTTCGGCGAAGAAGGACTGCTGGATGGCTACTACGAGCACACGGCGCCGCGCGTGAGGTATCGCAATCTTAAGACCGGCGGTGTGTGGGAAGGATCGTGGGCCCAGATGCGCGCCGAGCCCGGCTCCATAGTGGAGGAACAACCGTGAGACAACTTCTCATCCTCGTCCTGTCGGCCCCGTTGCTCCTGCCAACTGCCCAGGAAGAGAAGATATCGTTCGAGCGTCTCCGTCATGCCGATCTGCAAAAACTAGCCGGCGGCTGGGAGATGAAGGTCGATCTCAAGAGCGGCTGGAAAGGAACGATCGAGCTTCATGTTCTCGTTCACGGTCCCGACGGCGACCTCGACGGGGCTTGCCGCTTGACGTACTGGGCGTCTCTCACGCGCGGGGAAAAGGACCGCATCATCGTCATCAACGCCCGGCCGCCCCGCCAGGTCGTCGCCGCCGGCGTCAAGCGGGGGTCGGCGCCGGCGCTGGTGTCGCGCGGCAGAGAGAAGAGAGGGGACAGGTATGGTCTCGCGCCGGTCGATCCGCGGCCCGAGCTGACGGCGCCGTTCAAGCTCGATGGGGACAAGCTGACGCTTGACCTGTCGAACAGCCGGGACAGCTTCCTGCCAGCCAAGCTCCTTACCCTCGACCTTGACTTCGCCAACATGCAGTTCACGCGCAGCGACAAGAAACGCATCGGCAAGTAGCGCTGAGATGCGCGACGAGCTGATACGTACGTCCCGAACTCCTAGCGGTGCATGATCGGCAGATAGTTGTTCGGAATCTGCAAGATGATGAGCGCCATCGCCGTGCAGTAGTGGCGGCAGGTGCGGCCGTCGAACCAGGAGCCGTCCCCCTGGCGGCGGCCGAGGAGCTCGTTGCGGATGGCGGGATACCATTCGCGGAAGTAGCGGCCGCCGGCGATCCACATGGCCTGGGCGGCATAGTAGTGGCCGTAGTAATAGTGGAACTCGGCCTCGCCGAAGATGCCGCCGCCGCGACCGTCGCCGGGCTTGTTCTTGATCATGTAGTCGAGGCCCTTCTCGACTTCCTCTCCCTTGTAGACGCCGGCGCTGTAGAGGGCGGTGACGCCGGCGGCCGTCCGAGCGAAGCCGACCGGGCCGTGGCCGCGCTGGTAGCGGAAGCCGCCCGAGAAGCGGTCCTGGCATTCCTTGACGTACTTGATGCAGTTATCGGCGGTGTTGCGCGGCACGAAGACGCCGGCGTTGCGCGCCGCGCGCAGGGCCATGATCTGGCAGATCGTGACCGAGAGGTCGGCGTCGGCCGAGCGCGGCTGGTAGCGCCAGCCGCCTTCGCGGTTCTGCGAGTCGACGATGAGCTGGACGGCGTTGCCGAGCGTGTCGCGGACACGGCGCCGCAGCTCCGGGCTCGAGATCATGCCGTGGGCCTCGGCGAGGAAGAGAGTGGCGAAGCCGTGGCCGTACATGGCGCCGTGCCCGGCGCCGCGCGGGCTGGAGAGGAAGCCGCGCACGCCGCGGTCCTCATTGCTGAGGACGTATTCGAGGGCCTGGGTGATGTTGCGGCCGTAGGGGCCGCGGCCCGGCTGACTGCCGCTGGCCATGAAGGCGAGGCCGCCCAGGCCGGTGACGCCGGTGTTGCCCGCGTAGCCGCCGGTGCCGAAGGCGCCGTTGGCGGCTTGCTGGGACGCGAGGAAGCGCAGGCCGTCGTCGATGGCCTCCTGGGTCGCCGGCGTGATCATGTCGCGCACGAGGTCCGAGTCGCGGTCCTGGGCGGCGGAGCGCAGCACAAGGCCCGCGGCGGAAAGCCCGGTCAAGGCGCCCAGGCTGCGCTGGAGAAAGCTGCGACGGTTCATGATCGGCTCCTTGTCAGCGCGTCTCGCGCTCGGCCAGGTTGCGGTAGTACTTGCGGAGCAGCTTTTCGTATTGCGGCAGCATCCGCTCCCTGCTCAGGGCGTCCACGCCGCCCGGATCGCGCGGCGGCAGCGGCGGCCAGAAGTCCTTGCTCGATGGTTCACGGGCCGTCGTTTCCTTGCCGGGCCGCGCCGCCGGCGTTGGTGTCGCGGAGGCGCCAACGTTTCCCTCGGTCTTTGGCTTCGGGGCCGGAGCCGCCTTCGCCGACGGTTCCTTCGGCGCCGAACGCGGCCGTGGCGTCCCGATGAGCCGGTCGAGATCATCGATGATCTCGCCTTGCAAGCGGCGGGTCGTCTCGCTCGGGTCGTTCTCGTCTTTGAGCTTCGCGCCGGCCCGGTCGAGGTTGCGGTGCAGCCGTTCGATGATTTCGCGTGCCGATTCCTTCTTCTCCGTGGGGGAGCGATCGCCAAACGCGAACTCTCGCGCCGGCGCCGACAACGCCGCCACGCCGAGGGCAAACCAAGCCAGCGCGAAGCGTCCGGCCGCCATTACCGGCCCTCCCGTTCGCTCCGCGCCCGGTAGAACTTCTGGAGGAGCTTCTCGTACTGCGGCAGCATCCGCTCGCTCGGCAGCGCGTCCATTTCGAGACGCTTGCGGAGCGGCAGCTCGCCCCAGACCTCGCGCGCGATATCGGCCACCGGACGCTTCTCGGTGGGGCTGTCACCCCCCATGCCGCCGCCGTCCTTCCCGCCCTTGCCGCCCTTGCCACCCTTCCCGTCCTTGTCCTTGCCATCCTTTCCATCCTTGCCGCCGGCTTTCGCGACATCCTCCTTCTTCTTCTCGCCGTCCTTGCCATCCTTCCCCTTGCCGTCCTTGCCCTTGGCGAGATCTTCCTTTTTCTTGTCCCCGTCCTTGCCGCCTTTGCCGTCCTTCTTGGCGGTGTCCTCTTTCTTGCCGCCGTCGTCTTTCTTGCCGGAGGCCCCTTTGCTGCTCTTGGAGAGCCCGCCCCCCTTGCTCGACTTGGAGCTGCTGGCGCCGCCACCACCGCCGCCGGCCGCGCCGCCGCCGCCACCTCCGCCGCCGCTCTTGCTTTCGTTATCCTGCTGCTGCTTGATGAGCTTGTCGAGGTCGTCGATGATGTCCTTCTGGATCTTCCGCGTCGGCTCGGTCGGATCGCTCTTGTCCTTGAGGCGCACGCCGGCGGCTTCCATGTTCTTGTGGAGCCGCTCGATGATCTCCTTCGGACTCTCCTCCTTGGCGCCGGGCGCTTCCTTCTCCTTGCCGATCATGGGGACCGGTTCCTTCTTCAGGTCCCCCTCCTTGTCGGGGACCTCCTTGATGAGGCTGGGATCGACCTTCTTGAGCTCCTGGGCGCCGGCGCTCAGCGTCCACAGGGCGCCCAACCCAAGCGACAGGCTGAAAAAGACGCGGATCACGGCATGGCTCCCTTCTTCTCGGGCGGGGCGGTCATTTCTTCGAAGAGCTGGTGGATACGGACCTGGTCCTCTTGAAGCTCGCGCAGCTCACGCAGCGCGTCTTCGGGCAGACGCGCCCGGTCGGGGTGGCGGGCGTCGAACTCCTTGGTGCGGGCCCGCACCTCGATCTGCTCCGCCTTGAGGGCCTTGAGCTGAGCCACGGGTGGGATCGACTCCCCTGCCCCGCCGCCGCCTTCGGGGTCATCCTTCTTCGGCGGGCCGTCTTTCTTGGGCCCTTCCTTCTTCACCACGGGGGGCTCGTTCTTGATGGCGTCCAGGAGGCGACCCAGCCGGGCGCTCGCGAGGTCCTGGTGTTTCTTAGTCTCCTCGTGGCGCTTGGCCTCGTCCGCCAGCTCCTCCATGGTCATCATGTCGACCTGGCGATGCTTGGCCTCCTCCTTGCGCTTGTCCATCTCTTCCGCGGCGCGCTCCATCGAGCGGGCCGCCTTCTCCATGATATCCTCAAAGACGACCGCCCCCTTCAGTTTTTCCTTGATGCTGCGGGTTTCCTTGCTGAGCCCGCGCTGCACGAGCACGTCCCCGTTCAACGAATCCAGCAGCCCCTCCGACCAGATCTTCTTGCCCAGCAGCTTCTTTTGCAGCTCCTCGGTACGGGCGATAGCGGCATCCTGTCGTTCCTTGAGGCCCTTGATCAACTCGCCGACCTGGGCCAGCTGCTCCCGCGCTAGCTCCTCCTGCGTCATCTCCAGACGCTCCTTGGCCCCTTCGACCTTTTCCATGGCGGCCTCGATCTCGGCGTCCGGGTTGTCCCCGGCTTTCATCTTGGCGCCTGCCTTGTCCAGCTCGGCCGCCGCGTCGGCCAAGGCCTTGGCCGCCTTGGGCTCGTTGAGCCGGGCCAGCTCGCGAGCCGCGTCCTCGGCGTCCTTCTTCAGCTTCTCCTCGTCCTTGGCGATCTTGTCCAGGGCCGCCTTGCGCTTGTCGGCGTCCTTGATCTCCATCGCCTTCGCCGCCTTCTCACGCAGATCGGCCAGGCCTTTGCCGAGCTTGTCGAGCTTGTCGAGGTTGTCGTCGGTCTTCTTCTTCTTCTTGCTGAGCCGGTCGACGTCGTCGGTCGGCTTCTTGTCGTTGAGGATCTTGTCGATGCGATCGAGCGCCGCGCGAATGTTCTCCTGCTCGGTCTTCGCCCGGTTCAGGGGCGCCGGCGGCTTCTTCAGCTCGCCGCCGACGTCGCGCATGCGCTCGCTCACGCGCGTCTTGCCGCCGATGTCCGCCGCCTTCTCCAGCTTCCGCGCGTTTTCCATGTCCTTGTCGGCGGCCCGTTTCTTGGCGACATCGAGCATCAGCTTGAACAACTCGTCGGCCTTGTCCGCCAGGGAGGCCTGCGCCTCGCCTTTCTTGGCCGTTTCGTCATTCAGCTCCTTGGTGGCGCGGCCGACCTCGCGCATGGGCACGTCTCCCCGGTCGATCTTGTCTTTCATCTCCAGGAGCTTGTCGGTCGCGTCGCGCAGATCGGTGTGCTTCAAGAGCAGCTCTTTCGCCTTGTCCTTCACCATCTGCAAGCTGGCATAGGGGGCGAGGGCGCGCGACAGGTCATCCAGCGCGGCCTTGGCCTTGTCGTCGCGCTCGATGGCGCTCTTGAGCGGGTCGTCCTTGGACGATTTCTCCGCCTTCGCCTTCTTCGGATCGAGGCCGGAGAGCTTCGCCTTGGCGTCGGAGATGTCGTTCTCGATCTTGGGCATTTCCTCCTGCACGAGCGCGTCCAGCTCCTCGCGCAAGGTCTTGAGGAGGTCCCCCGCGTCGCTCGACGGCAGCTTGTTCAGCTTGCGCGTCAAGGCGAGCTTGTTGATCTGATCCAGGAGCTGCTCCAGGTGGGCCTTGGCCCGCGCCTGGTCCAGCTCGGCCTCGGCCAGTTTCTCCAGGTCTTCGCGCTTCAGGTCTTCCGGGTTCTTGCTCGCGACCTCCTTGAGGCCCTTCACCGCCCCTTCCAGGATCTCGCGCGCCTTGTCGATATTGATCTGCGCGTCCGGCAAAACCTTTTCTTCCTTCACCAGCAGCTCCCGGACCCCGACGATCCTCAGCTTGATCGTCTTGCTCCGTCCCGGCTCCCGGCTCGGGAAGATGTTGCACGAATCAAACGCCGCCGCCGACAACGAGACAACCTCCCCCTCCTTGTAGCGGTTCTTCAGGCCCCAGCGCACCGGCGCACGCTCGATACGCTGCAAGCGCACCTTGATCTCCTCCAGCGGCGCCCCCAGGAGGATCGGCAGCAGCCGGCTCATCTCCTTCTGATCGAAGACTCCCACGCGCAACGGCTCCTCCTCCACGCCGGAGCGCGGTGAAAACTCCAGGAACACCGAACGCAGCCAGTACTGGTCCTCCTTCGCACTGACGACCATGTCCAGTTCGACGTCCGGCCGCACGTCGACCTGCACGTCCTCCTTGAATCGCGTGTCCGGGGAGGTGAGCGACAGGATCACCCCGGGCGGCGGATCGCTCATCAGGTTCAGTTCGGTGTTGATCTCACGGTCGAGCTTCTTGAAGTCTTCGAGGTGGAGCACGTAGCGGCCGCTGATCCAGGCCGGGAACTCGACCTCGAAGGTGCGCCGGCTGTCGTCGAGGAAACGGGCAGGGAAGCGACCATAGACGGAAAAGGCGCCGGCAGCGAGGGGCAGCCCCTCCGCGCCCGGCGGGCCGCCGAACAGGCCCGCGATCGCGCAGGCGCGGAAACCGGGGTTTGGGTTGCGCGCGTCGGCGAGCGGCAAGAGCTGCACCCAGGCGTCGGCCAGCGGTTTGTCGGCCTGGGCCCGCAGACGGACAACGGAGCCGGGAACGAAATGCTGATGAGTAATCTTGGGGAGGGTCTCGCCTTCGTAAATAACTGCCGGCGGCTCCTCGGTATACTCCGGGAAGGCCACCTCGACACGGACAAACTTCAAATCGGGCGGCGGCAAGACATCGATCTTCTGCCAGGTCCCCGGACCCGCGGGGAAGGAAGCGTCCCCGGCCGTGACGCGGAAGCGGAAGGCGCCCGGCTCGCGCGTGAGGGGGATATTGACGTCGATATAGGCGCCCTCCGCGTCGGTCAGGACGGCGATCTCGTCGACCTTCTTCTGCCCTTCGACGATCAGCTTGCCGGATTTCGGGATGACGCCGTCGACGCGCGTCTTGTAGATGAAGGGCTTTCCGACCGCGACGTGATCGGGCAGGTCCGGGATGTCGAGGCGCGTCCACGTATGGTTGCCGAACGGATCGGCCAGCCGGCGTACCGCCGTCCACGCCGTGTCCGCGTCATCGAGCATGAAGAAGGCCGCCAATCCGGCCGCGACAAGGAAGCCGGCACAGGCAAGGACCGCGCCCCTGCGATCGAGGATGCGGCCGAAATCCAGCTCTTTCGACTTACCCAGCGCTTGCTCGACCGCCTTGTTGCGCATCGCCGCCGAGCCGGTCATGGGATCGTTCCCCGGCTGCTTGAGAAACTCGACCGTGCTGGCGAGGCTGTCGTTCAGATGCGGATAGGCCGCCTCCACCTGGAGCGCCAGCGACAGGTCGTCCTTGGGCGCCAGCAACGGCTGCAGCAACAGACGGAAAGCGACGTAAGCGGAGCCGACGAGGATGCCGGCGAGCAGGAAGGCCCGGATCATGCTCGGCAGACCGATCATCCAATCGAGCAGGCAGGCGACGAGCCCCGCGCCGACCAGCAGGCCGGCCACGGCGAACAGACCGCGGGCGCCCGCGAAGAAGTAGAGTTGACGCCTGAGCCAGGCGATTCGATGGTGCAGGGGATTCATCGGCCGGTCTCCATCTACGTGCTCGGCGACACCACCATATAGAACGATTCAGGCGGCCATTTCGGTCAACCGGCGCCTCCGACTCCGCATGGTTCGCTCCGCCGACATACCGCCTGGTCACGCGGAGGAAACCGCCTTGCACGCCCAACTATAACAGGTGCTGCCGTTTACGCATAATCCATTCGCCGCTGAAGAGCAGGACCGCCAGCGCGAAGACGAGCCAGTGGTTCCAGATCTTCTGGCGGGACATCGTTGAGCCCAGGTTCGGCCGCTCCGGCTCGGGCAACTCTTCCAGAAGCCTGTCGACGTCCCCCAGGGTATAGAGCTTGCCGCGCGTCTTCTGTGCCGCGTCCAGCAGTTCGGCGCGGTTGAGGCGAAGATCCTCCAACTCCTGGGGCGGCATGACGACGGTCGCTTCGGCGGAGGGCCGCTCGCCATCCGGCTGCAGCTTGCGCACGTCCGGGGTATAAAGCTTGAAGTTGTACTTGCCCGCCCGGGCCTTGGGCAGCGTCGCCTCATAGGTCGCCAGGCTGCCGCCTACCTTGGACAGCATCACCTGCAGGGGTTCCGACCGCGGCGCTCCTCCTTCCTCCTTGTCCTTGGCCGGCGGGGTAAAATCCCCCTTGACCACGACCTCGGCCGTCGGGTCCTCCTTGGGACCGGCGAAGCCCGGCATGCTGTCGGGGAAGGTGACGGTGATTTTTATCGTCTCCCCCTCGCGGTAGGGCGTCTGCCGGTCGAGGCGCAGCTCCGTGCGGTTCTGCCGCACCCGCGCCATGTAGCGCATGGCCTGGATCCAGAACCGGTTGTACTGCACCTCGTCCACGCGGAAGCGCCAGCGCCAGGTCTCCTCGAAGCCGAAGAACATGGACCGGCCGGCGCCCACCAGCTGCTGCACGATGAGCGGATGCTTGCCCTCGGCCCCTCCGGCAGCCGCCGGATGCGTCGCCAGCACTTCGGCCCGCTCCTTCGCCTTGAGCGACTTGGCGTACCAGTACATCGGCTTGAGCTTGTCCCAGATGTTCGAGCTCTCGATGTCGTCCGGCACGAGCTTGAACAGGTTGTTGAGGCGTCCCAGCGTCGTCCACTTGAGCTTGAACGTCTCCTTGTTCTCCTCCGGCTCCGGCGGCGGCTTGGCGGCCAGCGGCTCCACCGGCAACAGCGGCCCGAGCGGCGTGTCGCGATAGCTGTGCGGGTTGAAGAACGGCCCGGCAATGAACAGGATGCCCGCGCCGTTGCGGCTCGACTTGCGCTTGCCCTTGCCATCGTCTCCCTGCACGTAATCCGCGATCATCTTGAGCCGGGCGTCTCCGAGCTTGGGATGGCGCGGGTCGCAATCCCCCATGATGATCACGTCATAGGCTTCGAGATCCTCGCGCGTCGCCGGGAAATCGGCCAGGGCGGTGCGGTCGGTGCGGTGCCAGTCAGGGTCGCCGTCCAGGAGCAATACCCGGATTTCGATCGACTTGCCCTTCTTCTCGTCCGGGTTCTCCCGTTCCAGCAGCGTCTTGATGTAGCGGAACTCGTAGCGTGGCTGCCCCTCGACGTAGAGCACCTTGATCTTCTTGGTCTCGATGACCTCGATGGTGCGCTCCAGCCGGAGCTTGCTCGGGCCGCTCTCCTTCTTGTCGGCCTTGGGCAGCTCCACCTCGATCACGTACGTCTTCTTGCCGGCTTCGCCCGGCTTGTGCGCCAGCGTGAACTTCACCGGCTTGCCATCCGGATCGACCCGCTTCTTGATGCGATCGACCTCCTTCTCCCGGCCGTCGCGTTCCTTCAGCTTCAAGATGATGGGCACTTCCAGGTCCTTGAAGCCCTTGCCGATGAGCTTGGCCTGGAACAGCGCCGTGTCCCCCAGATAGATCGTGTCGTCCACCTGCAGGCCGTCCAGCTCCAGGTTCTGGATCTCGTGATCGTCGCCGATGCCCAGGAAGATGAGCGGCACGCCGGCGCGCTTGGCGTGATCGGCCACCTCCTTGATCGACTCCTCGCGCGTGGTCACGCCATCCGTCACCATGATGACCGCAGTGAGAGCGGAGCCGCGATACTGGTTGATCACCTCGCGCAGCGACAGGCCGAGCTGGCTGTCCTTGCCGTAGGGCTCGATGGCGGCCACGGCCTTCTTCGCCCGCTCCAGGGAACGCGGGTTGTCCGGCTCGGTGAGATCGCCCGCGGCGCCCTCGGCGTCGAGCAGCTTGGTCGCCTTGCCCACCGCGTCCAGATGGTAGACGTGGACGCGCGAGCGCTGCTTGAGGAAGAGGTGACGCAGCCAGTCCCGCTCCGGATCGAGCATCACCGCTTGCGCCAGGTTGAGGCGCGACGGTCTCCAACCCGGCGTATCGATCTGGCTCAGCTGGCCTTCCAGGTATTCCACGCGCGTCTTCAGATCCTCCACGTCCGGCTTCAGCTTCGGATCGGCCTCGGCCCGACGCCGCAGGTCGGCGAGCTGCGTCTTCAGCTCGGCCACGCGCGGCGGCAGCCGCTCCTTGAGCTGAGCGCGGATGCCGGCCGTGAGGGCCTTGGCCTTGTCGCGCGTGGCGCCATCCTGGAAGTTGTCCGGCACGCCCATGCTCATGCTGTCGTCGATCAGGACCACCATCTCCGGCATGCCCTGGCGGTCGATGCTCACCTTCACCTGCGGCAACAGGGCGTAGACCAGCATCATGACCAGGAAGAAACGCAGGCCACCCAGCAGCGCCTTGAACCACGGCGAGACTTGCGGCCCCTCGGCCCGGTAGACGAAAAAGATCACGACCAGGCCCAGGATGACCAGGATGGGGGCGCCCCAGTTTCGCTCCAGGAGCGGCGGCAGCCAGGACTCGGGCTGGAAGGTCCAATGGGTCGTTTCCCCGGCCGGCGGGGCTTCCAGGTCGAGAACCTTCTGCTCGAACCAGACGCGGAACCGGTCCGGCAGGAAGCGCAGGAAATCGCCGGAGCGATAGGCGTCGATCAACACGTAGGCGCCGACGGCGAAGAGCACCGCGGCGCTGATGGCGACGAACAGGGGCCAAGCGAGCCCGGTCGGAGGCGGGGCCGTCGCGCCGTCGACCGTGGTGTAATGTCCGAACTGCCACGCGAGAATGATCTCCACAAACAGCAGGAACAGCATGGCAATGAGGAGCCAGTGCGCGATCTCCGGCCCCTGGTCGACCCGCTCCTCGACCAGGCCATTGGCGCGCGGACCGGGCTTGATGTTGATGTCCCCCGCTTCATGCACGAGCTGGAAGTCGAACTTCGGGAACATGCCGCGCAGGTCGGTGTCCTTGACGCGGCCCAGGTCGCTCTCGCTGCCACGCTTATCGGCCGTGACACCGGGGAAATTGACGGCAAAAGGCAGCGGCGCCTTTTCCCCTTCGATCACCACACGGTAGACGCCCGCCACGTCCGTATCGCCAAAGCGGAAGTCCAGGATGTCCTCGCTCGGCGCCAGGATCTGTTGCCGCGGTTCGAGCGCTTTGCCTTCCTCGTCGGGAAAGTGGACCGTCGCTTCCACCTTGTGCCCCGGGCTGGGGAAGATGGCCTCGATCGGCTCGCTCACCAGGCTGGCCTGGCCGATGAGGCGCGGCGGCACGACCATCCGCACCAGCTCCTGCGCCAGAGCCACGTAGCTGAAGGAGCCGGCCCAGTAGTTCCAGCCGTCGTACAGCGCCTTCTCGTCCTTCACCTTCTTGTGCATCGTGGACGTGAGCAGCACGAACTTGGCCGGATAGGCCCGGCTCACCCCCTTCACGCCCCCCTTGCTCGGCGGCATGAGCGGGTTCCATTCCACGAGCGCGGGATCACCGGTCGGCACGGTCTTGTCCTCGGGCTCCTTTGACCCGGGGTCCAGCTCGCGCACGAACGTGAGGATGGAGCGAACGCGCGGGCTCGCCAGCTTCGTCTCCACATACTGCCAGAACGGCCGGCTGGCGATGCTGATGCGGTCCTGGTCATTGGCGAACGCCTTGAGCGGCGGCAGGCGGAATGCTTCTCCTTCGGCGTTCAGCGTGAAGAAGTGAAACGCCGGAGCGCTGATGCGTTTCTGAAGCTCCGCCGGCATCAGGCCGCTTTCCCCCTTGTAGAGCTTCTCGTTGATCTCCTTGGCGTCGCGCGCCGAGGCGTCCCCGAGGGACATCACCACTCCCCGCCCACGCCGCAGGAAATCCTCCAGGTATTCGACCTCTTCCCGGCTCGGGGCTGCGATGTCCACCAGGAAGATGCAATCATAGCGCAGCCGCTCCTCCAGCTTCATGCGGGCGAACTCGTCCTGCGTGCGCACATCGGGCATCAGCCGCGTCCAGCCGTCCTCCTCGCCGGGGGCCGGGTTGAGCGCGTCGCGCAGCCAGTCGCTCATGCGCTCCAGGTGCGTCTTGCGGTTGACGTCCGCCGGCGCCCCGCACACGATCAGGACCGGGATCTGGTCCTTGATGGTGACGACGAGGTAACGCGAGTTGTCGATCGGCAGGCGATCGTTCGGCGCCTTGGCCCGCACCTGAAGCACATAGGTGCCCGGCTCCTTGAACGTGTGCTGGAAGCGTTTCTCCTCGCGCCTCCCCGGGGCGATCTCCACGACCTTCGTGTCGAAGGTGCGCCACGAGATCGGCGCGGCCCCGGGCTTCGGTGTTCCCACCATGAACTCCAGCTCGACCTTGGCGCTCTCCTCCACCTCGGTGAAGTTCTGCACCGCCGCGACGACCTCGAGCGTCTGCCCGGTCGTGATCAGCGGGTTGTGCAGGTAAAGATCGACGACGGCGCAGTTCGATTGCTTGTCCGCCCCGACGTCGACCAGCGCGAACTGGGCCTCCTTCTGGATCTCCTCGAACAGGTTGACGTTCTCTTCCCCCTCCGCCTTGGTCTTTTCCAGGTCCAGCGCCGATTGCCAGGTCGAGCGCTGCATGTCCGTGTACACGTAGATGACCTGCGTCGAGAACCGCTTGGCGCTTTCCATGACCCGCGAATGGACCATGTTGAGCGCCGAGGCGAGAGAGGCGTTGCCGTGGCTGGGTTTGAGGGCCTCGATTTCCTTCGTGACGCGCGCCGGCACTTGCGAGCCGTTGGCCACGACCCAAGTCGGATTGTCCTTGAGGACAAGGACGCTGTAGCCATCACCGGCGTGTCCGTTGCTCACCGTCCGCAGCGCCTGCTCGATCGCCTTGTCGAACGCGGTCTTGCGGCCGATCGCCTGGTTCATGCTCAGGGAGCCGTCGATGACCAGGATGTGGTGGGTGCGCCCCTCGGGACGGAATTGCCGCGTCGACGCCTCGGGCCAGATCGCGGCCCAGAGGTCCTCGGCCCAGGGCATGACCGCCGCCATGGCCAGGACCAGCAGCAACAGGAGCAGGCAGCGCACGGCCAGGAGGACGATCTGCTCGACGCGCATTTTCCGCGTGGTCTGCCGCTGGGCCGCCAGGAGGAAGCGCATGGCCGCCCAGTCGACGATCTTGAAGCGGCGCCGGTTGAGCAGATGAATGATGATCGGGATCGACACCGCGGCGAGCGCCGTGGCGAGGGTGGTGGTCCAGAGGTTGAAGATGAAGCCGAAGACAGCCATGGAAGCCCTGTTACTTCTTCGATCGCGCCATCCGATGCGCCAGGTAACTGGACAAGCAGACGCTCAGGTTCGTGTCCGTCCGCAGTTGAACGTAGTCGATGTTCTGGTCCCGGCAACTGCGCTGCAGCTTCTGGATGAAGCCGTTGATCTGATCCAGATAGCTTTGCCGCAGCGCCCGCGGATCGGTCAACAATTCCGGATACTGCTCCAGGCCGCGGAACAGCGTCGTCTCCTGGAACGGGAACGTCAGTTCGGCCCCGTCCAGGATGTGCCACAGGACGACTTCGTGCCGCCGGTGCCTGAGGTGCTTGAGCCCGGCCAGCATCGGCTCCAGGTCGTCGAACATGTCGCTCAGGACAAAGACGATCGAGCGCCGCTTCATGCGGTCCGCCAGGCTATGGAACAGCTGGCCGATGTTCGACTTCTCCCGCCCCGCCCCCAGGTTCATCACGTTGATGATCTCCTTGAGGTGCGACGGTTGGCTCGACGGCTTCATGAACCGCTGCACTTCGTTATCGAAGGTGACGAAGCCGACGCTGTCCGATTGCCCGAGGACCAGGTAGGTGAGCGCCGCCGCCGACATGCAGGCGTAGTCGTACTTCGTCACCCCCTTGGAGCCATAGAGCATCGACTCGCTCTTGTCGAGAAAGATCCAGCAGATGAGGTTCGTCTCCTCCTCGTATTGCTTGAGGTAGAAGCGGCCGGTCCGGCCGTAGACCTTCCAGTCGACGTGCTTGATGTCGTCGCCGGGGACGTACTCGCGGTGCTGCGCGAATTCGACGGAGAAGCCGTGGAACGGGCTCTTGTGCATGCCCGAGAGGTAGCCCTCGACGATGAGGCGCGCCTTCAACTCGAGGCTGCGCACCTTTGCCAGCGCGAGCGGATCGAGGTACTTGTGCGGATCTTCGACTTTCGTTCCGGGGGTCTGCATGCGTATCTCTCACGACGCCTTTGGCGCCCTACTTCTGTTGCTGCTCGAGCTGTGCTTTCAGACGAGCGACTTCGGCGACGAGGGCGTCGGCACGTTGCCTTTCCACGTCGGCGCGTTGCTTTTCCACGTCGGCGCGGTGTTTCTCTTCCTCAGCGCGTCGTTTTTCGTCCTCCCTTACCTCCTCAGCCGTTGGCACGAGGCGCCCTTGCGCGTCAAAGAACCGCAACCAGGTTTTCTCGAAACCCTGGTATGGGCCGCGCCATGTGCCGAGCCAAAGGCCCAGCGTCCGCAGCTCAATGCGGCCGCTGGCATCAGGGATCAGCGTCGCGTATCGGCTGGGGACCTCCGGACTGAGGCGCCAACCGAGCAACATTTCCCCGTCTGGGTCGTAGCACACATACTCGGGGGTGCGAAAGATCTCTTCGTAAACGTCCTTCTTCACGCCGAGATCGAGGCGCCTGGTGGTCGGCGACAGCAACTCGATAATCGTGTCCGGGTAACGCCCACCCTCATCCCAGATCGCCCACCAATCGCGCATGCGCGTGCCGTCCACGCCCTGGACGGCGAAGAAATCAGGCCCGCGAAAATCGCGGTTGCGCGCCTCCTCGCGACTGAAGTAGATGAACATGTTGCCGCCCGCATACCAGTTGCTGCGGCCGCGCCAATACCAGCCGAGACTCTCGATGAGCAGATTGATCTGCTTGCGATGCCAGTCGCTTTCCAAGTTTCTCCCATCCTCTGCGACAAGGTCGGAAGGTGGATACGGAAAATCGTCGACGAGCGGCGGCGGCATCGGCACGGCAGGCCACGTCAATGGCGGCGTTTCAGGAGCGGTGGACATCATCACCTCAACCACAGGAACTCGATATCACGCCGATACCGCCACGGTGGTGGCCGGCGCCTTGCCGCGCGCCAGCGCGTCTTCGTTCGGGTCGCGTGGGATGATCTGCGCCAGGCGGCGAATGATGTCCTCGGGCTTGACGCCTTCAGCCTCGGCGTTGAAGTTCGTCAGGATGCGGTGCCGCAGCACCGGGATCGCGACCTCGCGGATGTCTTCGCAGGAGACATAGTAGCGCCCGTGCAGCACCGCCCGCGCCTTCGCCCCCAGCACCAGGTATTGCGAGGCGCGCGGCCCGGCGCCCCAGGTCACGTAGTCGCGGATGAAGTCCGGCACATCCCCCTTCTCCTTGCGCGTCAGCCGCGTGAACTTCATCGCGTAGCGGATGACGTACGGCGCCACCGGTACCTTGCGCACGATGTCCTGCATCTCCATGATGTCATTGGCCGACAACACGCGCTCGACGCTCGGCACGTGCATCGACGTCGTCATCTCGACGATGCGGAACTCCTCCTCTTCCTCAGGATAGTCGACGAGCACGTTGAACATGAAGCGGTCCTGCTGCGCCTCGGGCAGAGGATAGGTGCCTTCCTGCTCGATCGGGTTCTGGGTCGCCAGCACGAAGAAGGGCTCGGGCAGCTTGTGCTTGGAGCCGCCGACCGTCACCTGCCGCTCCTGCATGGCTTCCAGAAGGGCGGCCTGCGTTTTTGGGGGTGTGCGGTTGATCTCGTCGGCAAGAATCACGTTCGCGAAGATCGGGCCGTGCAGGAACTTGAAGAGCCGCTGGCCGGAGACCTTGTCCTCCTGCAACACCTCGGTCCCCGTGATGTCGGACGGCATCAGGTCAGGGGTGAACTGGATACGGCTGAACGAGAGGTTGAGGGCGTCGGCGAGGGTGCGGATCATCAACGTCTTCGCCAGCCCCGGCACGCCCACCAGAAGGCAGTGCCCCCGCGCGAAGATGGCGATGAGCAGTTCCTCGATCACGCGCTGCTGGCCGACGATCGCCTTGCCCAGCTCGCGCGTGATGCGCCGGTAGCCTTCATTGAGCCGCTCGATCGCCGAGAGGTCCCCTTCGATCTTCGGCCATTGCGAGCGGTCTTCGGGCATGAGGTCGGCGCCGGCGGGCGCCGCCGGGGGCGTCGCGGCCGCGACCTCCGCGGTGACCCAGGTGCCGCAGGCGCACAGCCGTTTGCCTCCGGTCGGGACATTGAGGGAATTACCGCACTTGGGACAGCGCACGGAAACGGGACTGGCGGTGCTCATGAACGGTCTCGCCAAGGAAGACAGGTTTAAGGAATCATCATGGTAAGCGCTCGCGGCGGCGCCGTCACCTATTTTCGCGCCGTCGCCAGGAATGCAGTGACTGAGCGGCCATTGCTCACAGCGAAGCCGGAGGGCAGGGCCTGCGTCAGGTAGGGGCCGGGGCCCCTCTCCACTTGAATACGTTGGACGATCCGTCCGTGGACGGGATCGAGCAGAAAAAAAACGGCGTCATCGCTCGCGATCACGTGGTGGCGGCGCCAGACGAGCGTTGTCGCGGGAAACAGCCGCATTTCACTGGGCAGCGTCCGCGCCTCCCCGGCCGGGTAGACAAGCAGGAGGCCGTGGTGATACAGGAACCGCCACGCGCCGGCCTCGGCAGGAAGCTCCACTTTCCAGGCGATGGTTCCCGTCGCACCGTCCACACACAAAACTCTGCCTGCGTGGGAGAAGAAGAGTCGATCACCACCCGCGCCGATTGTCGAGAGACCACGCGGGAAAAGCGACCACTCCAGGCGCCAGCGCGGCTTGCCCGCGCCGTCGAGACAGACCACTTCATCCCCCAGGTTGCGCCGGACCACGACCACGACCCCTCCCCCCAGTGCCGCGAGCCACGGCGCGGCCGACGAAGAGGCCCCTTTCGCCTCGAAACGCCACCGGACGGTTCTTTTTTCCAGATCGCGTCGCTCGACGACCCCACCGGGTTGACCCAGCACGATGGAGCCGTCGTTGAATGCGACCGGCGTTTCAACCGGCGCCGCCTCCTGGCGCGTCGTGACGATGTTTCCGGCGGCGTCCTCGACGAACCGCAGCAACGTCCCGCCGCCCGTCTGCACCACGACTCCCTGGTCCATCGCTGCGACCCAGGCCTGAAAACGCCCCTCGGCTCCGGCCAGCAGCGCCGTCGCGCCCGGCGCCCAGACGGAAAGCCGCGCCGCTCCCGTCACGCGGTCCAGCAGAAAAAGTTTGCGTCGCTCCCAGGTGACGACGAGCCAACGCTCGCTCAACCCAAGAGTTTCCAGTCTCCCCTCTCCGAATGGATTCTCGAAACGCCAGGAACGTTCGCCGCTTTCGCTCTTGCGCGCAACCACCTCGTCCGGCCCGCTCAGCAACACCATGTCGCCCGCCACCCCCGCGTGCTCGCCTCGTCCTTTCTGGCGCCAGCGCACCGTGCCGTTCCTCCCATCGACGTGGAGGACCTCAGCCGCCCGCCGCACCAACACCGCATCCGCCCTGCCCGCCTGCGGGATCAACTTCCCCGCGATCCGCCACTCCTCCCGGTACGCTCCTTCCGCCGCCGCCTTTCGCTCGGGAACGACCAACGCTCCTTCGATGACTTCCTCCGGCTCCTCCTCCCGGTCGACGGGGAATTCTCGCTTGCCGCCCCCGTCCTTCGCGTCCGGCGGCCCGAATACCATGAGTTCCTTCTCCCCCGCCACCACCAAGTAGCCATGGGCGTAGGCCATGTTCCCCGCCCGCAGCCCGCGCAGCAGCTCCGGACCAAGCAACACCGGCCGTTCCCCTTTCGCCGCCTTCAACTCGGGCGCCCCCTCTTCCACGCTTACGGCCCGCAACGGCGCCTCGTCATCCTGCGTCGGCCAGAGAACGACGCCGCCGAGGATGAGGCCCCGTCCCAGCGGAGCCAGGCTCCCTTCGCCGGGCACAATCCAACCGGTCCGGTCCGACCCGGTCGCCTCGGCGAAAGCTCGGAGGTCTCGCGCCGTCGTCACGATCAGCTTGCCGTGCGAGCAGCCAAGAAGATTGACGATGTCCAGGACCTCGCGCTCCCAGATCGTCCGCCCCGTCGCCGCATCCAGGCACAGGAGCAAGTCGCTGTCCTGCGGCGCCACAAACACACGCCCCAGATGGAACACGGGCGCCGCCGCGTCGCGCGTGCTCGGCGTCACCAGACGCGTCCACGGCCCAGCACTTGGATAACTCAAGCCCCACACAACCTGACCGGAGGCCCTGTCCACTCCTACGATCACCCCCGCCTGCGTGCAGCAAACGATGATCGGGCCCGCCGCCGTCAACAACGCCGGCTGCCTTACCCCTTCCCGGCCGGGCGGCAAGCGCGGCGCCTCGCCGATCAGCGTCTTGACCAACCAGCGTCCTGTCTCCGGATTCAACGCCGCGATCCCCTGGAAGAGTCGGGCGCCCCGCCATTCCTGATAGGGGATCCAAACCTTGTCTCGGTACCATAGCGGCGGCCCCGAGAAGTACGCCTCCTTCGGCCTCTCGACCGGAACGCTCAGCTTCCACCGCAGCCGCTTTCCCTTCGGCGTATCGGCGCTCAAATCCACGCCGACCAGCCACGTCGTCTCCTCCGCGCCGTCCTTGATCGACGCCTCGTTGTCCGGCGGCGAGCCGAGCCGAAACACCGCCATCTGCCCCTCACCACTCGCCGCGAATACCGGCAACTCCGGCGACCCAGCCGCCTTGTCCAGGTCCAGCCAGCGCTCGCGAAAACGCTCCTTCCCGTCGCGCACGTCGAAGACCGCAATGCCCCGGCCGTCCGCGACCACGAGATTGTCGCCGAGGATGATCGGGTAATACGCGCGCGCGCGGCGGAGGCGGCTCCTTGTCCTGTTTGGGCTGTTGGCGCCTCGGGAGAGCGCCCATCGGCTCCTTTGGCCACAGCGGCGGTTTCGTCGTGTGTAGCGTGAGCCGCTGTCGCGTCGGTTCGCCGCCGAGCGACACCCAATCCGCGTCCGGTCCCGTTCCCGCCAGCGACAATTCCCGCAGCGCATCATCGACCAGGCGGGCGTAAAGTCCCTTCTTCCCGAGCAGCTCCCCCTTCGTCGCCGGATGGAGCGTGTCGAGCAGCTCAGCCGCGCGCGCCAGGACCAGGTCGTTCGCGTACGCCAGCCGCCAACACCTGCTTTGCCCGCACACGCCAGCACCAGCGATCGCCCAGGCCGGCAAGGCTCGCGGGCTTCTCTTCCTCGATCGCCCGTGCCTGGCCTCGCTCGGCAACGGCGTCGCCGCAGCCACCAGCCCGTGCCGCCTCCTCCAAGCGGCCGCGCGCGAAGGCGATGTCCCAACAGCAACTCGGCCGCCTCTCCCCACTTAACGCTTCCCTCATGCTCCGCGACGACCGCCGCAGCAACCCCTCCGAACGCCCGCCTGACGCGCGGGCAAAGAGATCGCTTGCCTCCCGCTCCAGACTTGCCCGCTGCCGCGCCGTATCGACGCGGGCCAACTCCGCACGATCTCCTCGATCCGCAACGACACGCGCACTGGAACGGCGCCGGCAGAGTCGAGACAGGCGACATGCCCGCAGGAACCAGCTCTTCCCCAACTCCCGCACCAGGCGCCGACTCTCCGCCAGCGCATCGTCCCAGGCGGCATCGTCCGCGTTGATCTGTGCCCCGAGCGCGCCCCAAACTTGATCAGGGGCGGAAGCGAACGCCGTCATCAGCATACGGTTAAGCGCGCGCATCCGTCCCCGGCTGCACCCCTCGCTCCACGCCGACGCGCGTGGTCGCCTGCACGCTCTCCGCCTCCAACCGCGGCGGCACCGCGCTGCGCGCGCCTCGATCGGCCTCGCGCGAGGAAGATCAATCCGGCAAGCCAGACCGAGGGTTGCTTTTCTGGGCATTTCGTTATTATGGCAACCACTGCCGCGTCCGCTAGAGAAAGCCCGACGTGCCGCCTCGACTGGACCGAATACGCCGGCTACCAGGGAACCGCCTTCGGCTTGAACTTTGGATTCACGAGGATCTTGAGCACGTCCCTTCTTGACGCCTTTCGCCGCATCATCCTCTTCGGCCGTGAAGATGTTCGCGCGCAGCGGATTCTCCGCCGAGGCCTTCTGAAACACCATGTTCTTGAGGCCGTCCTTGATGTCGTCCCCTTCCTTCGTCACCGCCGGCTTGCCGAGCCGATAGTAACCTTCCTTGAACACGCAGTCCTGGGCGACCGGAATCTTCGGAACTCGGCGCCCTTGTTCTTGCCGAACGTGACGACATGGGGGTGACGGTCCCCTTCTCGGCGTCGACCGCTAGGATGTCGGCGAAGAGTCGCGCACGGCGGCGCCGGCAAGCAGGAAAAGCGTGAGGGGGAAGGAAAAGATGAAATGTCGTCGCATGCGAGGGTTTTCCTAGACCTTTGGTTTCGCGCCACGTCGGAATGTCCTCATGGATTGTCGCGACCGGCCCGACGCGAAGCAACCCCGTCCATTGACTTGTCGCCCTCCGCAGCTGGCTCGATTTCACACATCCATCGCCGGACGGCCGGGTTCCCAGTTCACCTTGAATGCGCCCGTACTTCCCTCCGCACCCGCTCCTCCTCGGCGCCCATCCGCAGCAGCAGCACAGCGAGCCCGGCGGCGTTTCCCCTTCCTCGTGACGACTCCCGCGGCGCCTACCTCCTCCAGCCACGCCCGCTCCTGCAGATGGCGCCCGCGCGAAGACACGCAGCTCGGGGTTCAAGTCGCGTGCCGCCACGATGACGACCGTCCGCGTCAGCACCTCCGGCACGGTCACCAGCAGATACTTCGCCGCGCGAATTCCCGCCGCCTCCAGGATGTCGCGCTGCGTCGCGTCCCCGTAGACCGCGATCTGCCCGGCCGCCGCCAACGCCTTGATCGTGTCGAGGTTCAGATCGATCACCGACCGGCCGCCTCTTGTACTCCTTCAGATGCGCGCCGCCGTTTGTCCCACCGCCGTAGCCGACGATGATCGCCGTCGCCTGCCATGCGTCGGAGGACTCGGCCACGCGGCCGCGAATCTTCAGGTTCAGCTCCCGCGCCGCTCGCCTCGAGCGCCCGGCTCACGCCCCGCCAGGCCGCGGCAGCTCCGCCCAGCGTCGAAAGGGTCGATCAGGCGGAACAGCAGCGGATTGAGCGTGAGCGAAGTGATCGCACAGGCCACCAGGATGCTCTGTGCCTGCGGCGTCGGGACATGACTGCGCCGCGCGGCTTCGTCCGCGAGCAAAAACGAGAACTCGCCGATCTGCGCCAGGGCCACCGCCACCGTGAGCGCTGCGGACCGAGTGCCGCGCTGCCCAGACGATCGCGAACGCGGCCAGCGGCTTCGCCAGCAAGACGACGCCGAGCAGCATCAGCAAGAGGCCCGGCTCGTCGACCACCACGTGCGGATCGAACAGCATCCCCACCGAGACGAAGAAGAGCACCGCGAAGGCGTCCCGCGGCGGCAACGCGTCCGCCGCCGCCTGGTGGCTCACCTCCGTCTGCCCGACGACCATCCCCGCCAGGAAAGCGCCGCCATCGACACGCCGAAGACGACGGCCGAGCCCGTGGCCACCGCCAGGGCCAGCGTGAGGACCGTGAGGGTGAACGCGCGCGACCGTGTCCGGCGCCACCTGCCGCAGCAGCCACGGAAAGGCGAATTTCCCTCCCGCCACCACGATCAACTCGAGCAGGATGACCTTGCCAATCGCCACGCCGAGGACCAGGAAGACGTTCCCCCGGCCTGCGCCTGCGGCTGGGCGCCCGCCAGCGCGCCGGCAAGCGCGACCAGAGCCAGCACGGTGAAGATGTCCTCCACGATCAGCCAGCCGACGGCGATGGCCCGCGAGTCGTGTGCAGGACGTCGTTGTCCATCAAGACGCGGACGAGCACGACGGTGCTCGCCACCGACACGGCGACGCCGATCACCAGCCCCTCGCCCAGACTCAGTCCGGAGGCGTACGCCGCGACGACGCCGAGAGCGGTGGCGGCCAGAATCTGCCCGACCGCCCCCGGCAACGCGATCCGCCGCACGGCCAGCAGGTCGTTCACGTCAAAGTGCATGCCGACGCCGAACATCAGCAGGATCACCGCCGATCTCCGCCAACTCCGGCCGCCAGCTTCCCGGGTCCGCCATGAACCCGGGCGTGAAGGGACCGAGGGCGATTCCGGCCAGCAGATAGCCGACGATCGGCGACAGCGCAGCCGCTGCGTGACGAGGCCCAGCCGCCAAGGCTAGCACGAAGCAGACCGGACACGTTGGATGAGCAAGCGCGAACTCGCCGTGCATGGTCCGGATGGCCCCCGTCGTCGATCTTCGGTATCTTTACAGTATCCCCGCCGCCAACACGAGGATCCCATGCGACACCCCGGCTTCGCTCTCCTCCTCCTCGCTGTCGCCGCCCGGCCCGTTGCCGCTCAAGCGACACCGGAAATCTACGACTTCGGTAAAACCCCCGCGGGCGACAAGGTCAAACGCTTCCGTCTCTCCAACGACAAGGGGACCGTCGTCCATCTCATCACGCTCGGCGCTGCCATCCAGCGCTGGGACATCAAGGGCAAGGACGGCAAGACCGTCAACCTCGTGCTCGGCTTCGACGACGCCGCCGGCTACCAGTCGGACGCCAACGCCTACTTCGGCTGCACGACGGGACGCGTCGCCGGCCGCATCGCCAACGCCACGTTCGACCTGGACGGCAAGACCTACAAGCTCGCGGTCAACAACGGCAAGCACCACCTGCACGGCGGCGTCAAACGCAGCCTCGACAAGGTACTGTGGGAAGGGGAGTACAAGCGCGGCAAGGACGGCAGCCCCGGCGTCCTCTTCACCTACACCAGCCCCGACGGCGAAGAAGGCTACCCCGGCAAGCTCAAAGTCGAGGTTCACTACACGCTGAACAAGAAGAACGAGCTGCGGATCGATTACACCGCCACCACCGACAAGGCGACCCCGATCAACCTCACCAACCATAGTTACTTCAACCTCGCCGGCGCCGGGGCGGACACCGTCCTCGATCACGAGCTGACCGTCGACGCCGAATGGTACGCGGCGACCGACGACGAGCTGATCCCGACCGGCAAGCTCGCCCGCGTCGAGAAGACGCCGCTCGACTTCTCCAAGGCGACCAAGCTCGGCGACCGTATCGACGCCTACACCAAGGGCCCCTTCAAGGGCTACGACCACACTTTCCTCTTGAGCGACCGCAAGCGCGAGGCCACCTTCGCCGGGCGACTCACCCACCCGCCGACCGGCCGCACGCTGACCGTCTCCACCACCGAGCCCGCCCTTCAGGTCTACACCGCAAATTACCTGAAGAATCAGAAGGGCGCCGATGGTAAGATGTATAAGCAGCACAGCGCGGTCTGCCTCGAGACCCAGCACGTGCCGGACGCCGTGCACCATCCCGCGTTCCCCTCGACGATCCTGCGTCCCGGGGAAACCTACCGGCAGACCTGCGTTTACGCCTTCGACGAGAAATAACGTCCTCGTTTAGCCCCCCGGTTCGCAGAACCGGGGCGGACAACGCCCCCAGACGATGGTCCGAGGTCCCTGCATGCGTCTCTTCGCCGTCGCTTTCCTCCTGCTCCTCACCCGCGCCCTCCACGCCGGTCCCCCCAAGGCCCCCGGCGATCCGGTCGTCTTCTTCGAGACGAAGGTCAAGCCGATCCTGGCCGCCAACTGCTTCAACTGCCATGGCGCCGAGGAAAAGGTCAAAGGCAAGCTTAACTTCACCACGCGCGAAGGGCTCCTCAAGGGGGGCGCCAGCGCCCAACCATCTCGGTGGACAAGCCGGGCAGAGCCTCTCCTCGCCTCGGCTACACCGACGACGACCTCAAGATGCCTCCCAAGGGCAACTCAAGGCCCAGGATCGACATCCTCACGCAATGGGGTGCGCAATGGGCGCCCTACGGCAAAGTCGCGGTCGCCAAAGAAGCACGCCCAATGGTCGACGCCGAGGCCAGGGCGCGTTCTGGTCGTTCAAGCCGGTCATCCGTCCTCCCGTTCCCGCGGTAAAGAACAAGGCCTGGGTGAAAAAGCCCCATCGACGCGCGTTTCTCCTCAGCAAGCTCTTCGAAGCCGCCGGCCTCTCCTGCCCCCACCCCGCCGACCACGGCGCCCTGATCCGCCGCGTCTACTACGACGTCACCGGCCGTTGCCGACCCCGAAAGAAGTTAGAAGACTTCTTGAACGACAAGTCGCCCGACGCCTACGAGAAAGTCGTCGATCGCCTTCTCGCCAGCCCCCACTTCGGCGAACAGTACGCCCGCCACTGGATGGACCTCGTCCGCTACGCCGAGACCAACAGCTTCGAGCGACAGCCCCAAGCCCTTCGTCTGGCCGCTTACCGCGACGTACGTCATCCGCGCCTTCAACAGCGACATGCCCTGCGACCGCTTCCTCCGCGAGCAGCTTGCCGGCGACAGGCTCGACGACGTAACGCCCGACACCATCGTCGCCACCGGCTACTACCGCCTCGGCACGTGGGACGACGAGGCCCCCGATCCCAAGCTCGCCCTCTTCGACGACCTGGACGATATCGTCACCACCACCGGCCATGCCATGCTTGGCCTCACCGTCAACTGCTGCCGCTGCCACGATCACAAGATCGACCCGATGCCGCAGAAGGACTACTACCGTTTCCTCGCCTTCTTCCATGGCATCCAGCGCTACGGCGTCCGCAGCAACGAGTCCGTCGCCGCCGCCTCGCTTCGCCCGATCGCCGTCAATCGCGACTCGGAGAAGGACAAGAAAGAGGTCGCCGAGCACAAGGCGAAGCTCGCGGCCATCGTCGACAAGATGACGGCGTTCGAGAAGACCATCCATCCCAAGCTCGCGGGCGGCGAGCGCGACGACTTCAACTACGACGCCAACAAACTCCCGATCCTCAAGAAAAATGTCGGCAAACTGCTCACCGAGGAAGAGTTCCGCGCTTACCTCGCTCTCCGCAAGGAGAAGGCTGCCCTCGAGAAGAATCGCCCCGCCGCCATGGAGATGGCCCTTTGCGTCACCGAGGCCGGAGCCCGACCGCCGGAGACCTTCGTCCTGGCGCGCGGCAACCCCGAAGCCCGCGGCGACAAGGTCGCGCCCGGCTTCCCGAGCGTCCTGACCGACGAAACGCCCACGATCCCCGATCCGAAGCCCGGCGCCAAGACCTCCGGCCGCCGCCGCGCCCTTGCCGACTGGATCACCAGCGACAAGAACCAGCTCACCTACCGTGTCATCGTTAACCGCCTCTGGCAATGGCACTTCGGCCGCGGCATCGTCCGTACATCGTCGAACTTCGGCTACCAGGGCTCGCCGCCGACGCACCCCGAACTGCTCGACTGGCTCGCCAGCGAGTTCATGGCCAGCGGCAAGAGCATCAAGAAGATGAGCCGCATGCTCCTATTGTCCAGCGCCTACCAGATGGCGAGCCGCGGCGAGAAGGATGCCCTCGCCAAGGACCCCGAGAACGACCTCTTCTGGCGCTTCAACCCGCGCCGCCTCCGCGCCGAAGAAATCCGCGACTCCATCCTCGCCGCCTCCGGCAACCTGCGCGATAAGATGTTCGGCCCCAGCATCATGCCGCCGATCCCCGCCGACGTGCTGGCGGGCCAATCGGTCCCCGGCAACGGCTGGAGAGTCTCACCCCCAGACGAAGCCTGCCGCCGCAGCGTCTACATCCACATCAAACGCTCCCTCGGCGTCCCCATCCTGGTGGCGTTCGACGTGCCCGACGCCGACGCCGGCTGCCCGGTGCGCTTCACGACCACGCAGCCGACGCAGGCCCTCGGCATGCTCAACGGCGAGTTCCTGAACGAGCAAGCCGCCATCTTCGCGAAGAGCGTGAAGAAGGAAGCCGGGGACAAGACGCGCGATCAGGTGCGGGCGGCGCTGTGGCGCGTCATGCAACGCGAACCGAGCGCGAAGGAGATCGATCGCGGCGAAGGATTCGTGGAGGACATGAAGCGAGAACATGGATTGTCTGGCGACGAATCGTTGAGACGGTTTTGTTTGATCGCGTTGAACCTCAACGAGTTTGTCTTTCTGGATTAATAGCGCCCCCCGGGCGCTACAACCAGAGCCTTTGGTGAGCACGAATGGTGAGCACGGACGGCTCTTCTACCCCGAAGGGGTTGGTTCGCAAAGCCCAGGGTCGCGAAAGCGCACCCTGGGAGGGCGTGATGCAGGTGTAGGCTACCCCGAAGGGGTTGTTTCACCCTCGCACGGTCGATTTAGCTAACCCCTTCGGGGTAGGAAAACCGTCCGCCGCCGCTTCCCCAGGGTGCGCTCCGCGACCCTGGGCTGTGTGAATCAACCCCTTCGGGGTAAAGAACGAGAGGCCTCGGCTCTCCTTCACGGACACGCTGGATTTCCCGATGGAGATCGATCCCATGCGAAACTTCTGCAACCGCACCCGCCGCGAATTCCTCTGGCAAGTCGGCGGCGGCTTCGGCTCCGTCGCTCTCGCCGGCATGCTCGGCGACTCCTTCTTCCAGAACCAGGCCGTCGCCGCCGATGGCCGCACGCCCTTCCTCAACCCGCTCGCCCCCAAGCGCCCCCACTTCGCCCCCAAGGCCAAGAGCGTCATCTTTCTCTTCATGTACGGCGGTCCCAGCCAGATCGACACCTTCGACTACAAGCCCACCATGAAGGGCCGCGACAACCAGACCGTCACCGTCCGCACCTTCGGCCGCGGCGGCCATCGCAACTCCGGCCGCATCGTCGAGCCACGCGCTGGAGTTTCCGCCAGTACGGCCAGTGCGGCAAGTGGGTCTCCGACCTCTTCCCCACTCGCCGCGCCACGTCGACGACATCGCCTTCCTCCACTCCATGACCGCCGACAGCCCCATCCACGGCTCGGCCATGCTCATGATGAACTCCGGCAAGATCCTCTCCGGCTTCCCCTGCCTCGGCTCCTGGGTCAACTACGGCCTCGGCTCCGAGAACGAGAACCTCCCCGGCTTCGTCGTCATGCTCGACCCGCGCGGCGGCCCCATCTCCGGCGCCAAGAACTGGTCCTCCGGCTACATGCCCGCCTATTACGAAGGCACGCTCTTCCGCGGCTCCGGCGCCCCCATCCTGGATTTGGCTCGCCCGCGCGGCATGTCCGAAGCCCAGCAGCGCCAACTGCTCGACACCCTCCGCGCCTACAACGACGACCACGCCGCCCTCCGCCCCCGACAACTCCGCCCTCGCCGCCCGCATCGCCTCCTACGAACTCGCCTACCGCATGCGCCGCCACGCCCCCGAAGCCGTCGACCTCGCCACCGAAACCGACGCCACCAAGGAAATGTACGGCCTCAACAGCCGCGTCACCGAGCCCTTCGGCCGCCAGTGCCTGCTGGCCCGCCGCCTCGTCGAGCGCGGCGTCCGCTTCATTCAGATCTACTCCGGCGGTAACCACAACGACGCCAACTGGGACGCCCACGGCGACATGGCCTTCAACCACAACATGCACGCCGGCGAAACCGACAAGCCCATCGCCGCCCTCCTCACCGACCTCAAACGCCGCGGCCTCCTCGACGAAACCCTCATCGTCTGGGGCGGCGAGTTCGGCCGCCAACCCACCGCCGAATACCCCACCGGCACCGGCCGCGACCACAACAGCTACGGCTTCACCATGGCCGGCCGGCGGCGGCATCAAAGGCGGCGTCAGCGTCGGCGCGACCGACCAGCTGGGCAGCCGCGGTGGAGGATCCGTTCCACGTCAAGCGGCTGCACGCCACCATCCTGTCGCTGATGGGATTGGACCCGGATCGGTTGACCTACTTCTATGGCGGGCTGGATCAGAAGCTAGTCGGCGTCGAGGGGGCGGAGCCGATTCGGGACGTGATGAAGTGACAGAAGGCGACGCGTCTACTATCACCCCCCGTCTTTTGGGGGGTGTGGGGCGGGGGGTGGGGGGGTCACGTTCTTTTCTTTTATTTCAACACGCCACAGATACTGAAACGCTCGCCGTCTTGTCTCCGTACTGGCCAAATCAAAAACACCTGGCCAGTACGTGACATCGACGCAACCCCTTGCCGCCCCGCCGCTTCCTCCACCTGAGGCGCACGCACTGGCCAGTTCGGGCGTTGCCGTCGTATCCTCCCCATAACACAGCGCCGCTACCACGTGATCGTTCTACCGTGCTGCACCAGCGGAGGCATAAGGTGAGTGACGCTAAAAAGATCATTCTGGTGGACAAGATCGAACCGCTCATCAGGCCGGTGCGCGGCCAAAACGTCCTCCTCGATACCGACCTGGCGAAGCTCTATGGCGTGACCACCAAAAGTGCGCCGCAACCGCGACCGGTTTCCAGGCGACTTCATGTGGCGACTCACCGCGGAAGAGTCGGCGGCTTTAAGGTCGCAAAATGCGACCTTAAAGCCAGGTCGCGGCCAGCATCGCAAATACCTGCCCTTTGTCTTCACGGAGCACGGGGCCATCATGGCCGCTAACGTCCTGAACTCGCCGACGGCCAACGAAGTCAGCGTCTATGTGGTGCGCGCTTTCGTCAAGCTGCGCGAGCTCATCGGGCGCCACAAGGACCTGGCCCGCAAAATCGACGACCTGGAGCAGCGCTACGACGCGCAGTTCAAAGTGGTATTCGACGCTATCCGGCAACTCATGTCGCCACCACCCACGCCGAAACGCCGCGGTAAAATCGGTTTCAGCCGCGAGAACGAGGAATAAAAGGCCCTCCGGCGGACGGCTCGCTCTTGGACGAAGCCCGCGCTTTAAGGTCACAATTTGCGACCTTAAACGAAGCGCCCGCAAAGGTGGCCTCCGCGCCAAATAGATTGGCGCACGCCTCCCCCCGCAACCCCGCTCTCCTCCTCCACCTGCGCCCACCATAAATCCTCCACGCCAAAATGCCACCACACCCCCCCTCCAACTGACCTTGAACCCGTCGGCGCCGACAACCGACCTGGACACCGCCCGCCGCCCCGTTACTGCCAGCTGTTTCATCGCGTCTCGTCGCACAGGCGCCCACTCGTCGCGACGTCTCGGCCACTAACATCGGCGCCCCGCCGTAACCACCACGCCCACCGACAATTCCGCCTCGCCGCCTCAACCACGCCCGATCCCGCTCTTCTACCCCCAGCGCGACCAAACCAGACGCGACCACTGCCGCCTCCTACCGCCACCGCTCCTGCCGCAAACGACCTCCACGCCCCAACCCTACGCCAAAGGCGTTACCCCTCGAAGCCCAGGGTTGGCGCGCAGCGCCTACCCTGGGAACGCCGCCAGACAACGCTTTCCTACTCCGAAGGAGTTACGGTCGCCCCTCAGCCGGGTCGCCCGCCAGGATCGTTTGTCAACCTTCGCCACGGTGGATACGCCGTCAAGGACACACCACGGCCCACGACCGGTCCGAGCGCTCCTATGCCCACCCCCGAACAAATCCTTCACCGCCTCGGCCGCCTTCGCGTCGATCGGGCGAAGGGAAATCCGGCGCCGCATAAGCCGCTCTTGCTGCTTGTGGTCCTCGACCTGGCGGAGGAGGGCGAATTGCCGGCGCTGTTGGCGCTGACGCCGGAACTCGCGTTTCGGTTCTTTACGTACTGGAGCGTAGTCGCGAAGCGGCGGAAGCAGCGGCCCGATATTCGCTTGCCGTTTCACCACATGCAGTCGGACGGATTCTGGTCGCCCCTCGGCAAGGATGGCGCGATCTCGACCGACCGGCGCGGCACGCAGCTCGCGGCGCTCACGTCGGACTTCCTGGCATTCGCCAAGCAGCCGCTGCTGCGAGAGAAGGCGCGGCGGCTCCTCATCGCGACCTACTTCGAGCCGGAGGAGAGGCTGGCGCTTCACGCGCTTACCGGCTTGCCCGTCCCCTCGGACGAAGAGCTGAAGCGCGACCGGACCCTCGGCGCCGATCAAGCCAAGGCCAAGGGCCGCGAAGCGCGCTTCCGCCTCACGATCGTCGCCGCCTACAACTACACCTGCGCGCTGACTGGCTACCGACTAACGACGATCAGCGCCGGGAGCATCGTGGACGCCGCCCACATCCATCCATTTGCCGACTCGCGCAACAATGAACCGGGAAACGGCCTGGCGCTCTCGAAGAACGCGCACTGGCTTTTCGACAACGGCCTCTGGTCCCTGACCGACGACTGCCGCATCGTCGTCGCCACGGGCCGCTTCGCCGAGGAGAGTCCGGACCAAAAGGCGCTCGCTTCCTACCACGGCCACCGGCTACGGTTGCCGAGCGAGGCGTCGCTGCGGCCGAGCCCGTTGCACGTGGCATGGCATCGGCGGAATCGGTTTCAAGGTGCGTGAGGACTCGGCGGCGCCATCTGCCGGTGAGCATTGTAGCTCACGCCTCGCATGTCCTACGCGCGGCCGTTGAAACGCCCTGATCCCGACCATCCCGCCCGCCGCGCAGCAAACGACCTCCACGCCCCAACCCTACGCCAAAGGCGTTACACCTCGAAGCCCAGGGTTGGCGCGCAGCGCCTACCCTGGGAACGCCGCCAGACAACCCCTTCCTACTCCGAAGGAGTTGTATCGCCGTCGCACCGCAGCAACGGTCATCTTCGCACCCGGGAAGCCACGCCATTCTCACCCGTTGCTCTGCTCCTTCAGCCGAACGAGAACCTGATTCAGCACGACCAACATTGCGCGATCTGCGGTACTCATCAACAACTCGAATGTTGTCCTCGCCTGATCACGGATAACGGCCAACGCGTCCCGATCTGCGCTAATGGGAACAAGATCGCCAACCGTGGCGCCGAGCGCCGAGCATAGACGAGCAACGAGGTCGATTCCCGGAGCCGCTCCCCCACCTTCCAACCGAGAGATGTAGTTTGTGGTTACCTGCGCCGCGCGCGCCAAGTCCGCCTGACTTAGCCCTGCGCTCAGACGGAGTTCGCGCAGCTTCTCCCCAAAAAGCCCGACCACCTCGTCGTGTCTGATTCTCTTTTTGCGACGCGGCATAGCGCCCTATCTTGGCCGACGCGGCTGGCATCGCAAATCGCACAAAACTGTTGCTATATACGACAATAGTGGTACACTCGTCCAATCACGATGGAACGGATCGCCGGTGATGGAGGGAAATACGAAGGGCGCGCGATGACGCCCACAAGGCGCGGCGCGCACGCGGACGCCTACGGTTCCGCATTCGCACGCGGGGGGAAAGCCCTATGACCCAGGAATGGTACTACACGAAGGATCGCAAGGGGAAATTCGGCCCCGTTTCGCCCATCGAGATGCGAACGCTGCTGGAGTCAGGTCGACTTCGGCCGAACGACATGGTTTGGAAGCAGGGCATGAAGGAGTGGGTGCCGGTAAGCGCAATCGAGGATGTGCTCTTCGGCGGCTCGGGAAATGTCGGACGGATTATTGCCCTCATCAGCTTGCCTGCTGCCGCCGGCCTAGCATTGTTGGCCGGTGTCTTGGCCGTCTTGTCGGTTCCGATCGCGCCTGCAGTTATCGGAGGCGTTTCGATATTGCCCGGTCTGACAGCCGTTGCCGTTGGATTTTCGTCGCGCAAGAACTTTCCTTACTTGGCGAGCGCGGGAACGGCCGTGTTCGTCGGCGTGACAGGGCTCCTCTTCTCGATTGGCGCTGCGGTATGGAAGGGAAGGATTGAGGAAGCGCGCCAGACCGCTGCGAAGGCCGCGGAAGTGGAAGAGGACCGTGCAAAGGCGGAGGCTGCGCGGAAAAAAGCGAGGGAAGACCGTGACGCTGCCGAGGCGGCGCTCGAAGAGGCAAGAAAGCCCGTCAAACTATACCTGGACACCGAGAAGGCGAAGCTCGAAATCCGGGAGAACGCGGCCGGTGCAAAGGAAGCCGAACTCGCGAAGCGCCAGACCGCTCTGGACGCGTGCGAAAGCGACCTCAAGACTCGAATGGACGCAGGCGAAAGCGACCTCAAGAAGCGGACGGCCTCCCTCCTGGCAAAGGAAAAGGAGGCGGACGATAAGTTGAGCGAGGCGAGGAAGAAACTCGACGATGCGACTGCCAAGGAGATTCTGGCCAAGGAGACGGAAAAGAAGGCCGCCGCCGCATTCAGACTCGCTGACGAGGCCGATAAGGACGCGAAGGTGAAGCTCGAAGAGGCAGCCAAAAAACTCGAAGACGCGCGGAAAACTGAGACGGAAGGACTCGAACACCACAAGAAGATCGCGGACGAATACAAGAAGCTCCTGGCTGTCCTCCGTGACACGGACCGGAAGAAATACCGAAACGCCATCGACGCGCTCGCTCGGATCGGACCGCTTCCTTCCTCAGTTCCCAGAACAATCGTCGATCTGAGTGAGATCTCTCGCGAGCTATGCTTCGCATCCGTGAGCAACGCCGACGGGATTCGCAAGGATGCCCTTCGCGCCTTGAAAGGTATTGAACCTCACTTCGGCTCGCTTCTCGAAGATGCGATCTTCCCGCGACTGAACCTGGAAAAGCGACTAACACTCGCAGGTGCGGCGGCAGTGAAAAAAGCAGTCAACGAGCTGGCAGATTTTGCTGGCGCCGGACTACCCCTCCTGGAGGCCCACCTCGCGCGAAAGCTGCGGAAGGAGTTTAAATGGCTTGACTACACGGTCGCCGATGTCGTCGATAGGAGCGTCTTCCGGGAACTTTTTTGGGACGAGGTCGCCGCGCTCGAGAAGATTGCGGCTAGCGCGATGGACAAGACCCAGCGGGAAATAGCCTTGAGGTTGCTTCAGGACGCTCCCAATTCGGAATGGGGAAAAAGCATCTACAGCACGGCATATCTCACGGACCAGATCGCCCCCCGCCTTAGGAAACTAGCTCCCTGAGCAGGAAGCTTCATCGAAGTAGGAGTCTGCCGTGATCGCCTTCAAGTGCCCCAGCTGCTTGCGTTCCTTTTCGGTCAAAGACCACTTCGCGGGCAAGCGGACCAAGTGCCCGAAGTGCGCGTTCCCTTTGACCGTTCCAGCGGGACCGGCGGTAGCTGAACCTACGCTCCCCCATGACCCCTTGATGGACGCCCCTCCCCTTCCGCCTCCCCCGGAGCATTTTTCCGTTCCGCGACCGAAGCCGACTGGGTTGATAATCGCGTTCTGCGCCGGCGGCTCAGTCTTGGTTGCCGCTGTCATCCTGCTCGTAATCGGAATGGGGGGCGGCGAGAGCGCCAAGAGTGACGATACCAAGGCCGATGGCCGCCTAGCGAAGACGGATCGGGGCGTTCGGCGACCCACGGACCGAACCGACAGAATGGGCGCCTCCGATGAGCAACTCGAAGTTCAGTTCCTTCAGAGCGTCGCCAAGGGTCATCGCTTTGCCATTATTGCAGATCGTTCCGGCAGCATGAATAACCCCGTTTCGCTCGTCGATCCTCTTACCAAGGCGGTGGGTTTCAAGCCGTCTATCGACTGTCTGCACGAGGAGTTGGGAAGGACGCTATCATCGTTCAAGCCAGGAAGCTACTTCTACGTCTCCTTCTTTGACGACCACATCATTCCAATGCCAGGCTTGGACACGTGGGTAGAGGGTGGAAAGCCGCTGGATGACATCATGCGCTGGGTGCGCATGGTTCGGCCCGCTGGCGGGACCGAGCCCTTGCCTGCTTTCCAAAAGTGTTTTTCCCTCGATCCTGCGCCCGACGTGATCTTCTTCATGACCGACGGTGAGTTCAACCCGCTGGTTGTCCCCGAGGTGGCAAGGATGAACGCGACCAGGCCAAAAAAAGTAGTGATCAACACGATTCAGTTTGAAAACAACGGCGCGCTTGGCGCCGGCCGCTTAGGAGGCGCCGGGTTTGGGAATCGCTATGTCAGGTTGGTCGAGTCGTACAAGTTTCCCGACACCGTCCGAAGGTTTTATGACGGCATCTCCGGCGGCGGGCTTGGGATCGGTTTCGGTGGCATTCGTCCCAGCAAGCAACTCGAGGATATTGCCCGAGAGAACGGCGGAACGTTTACGGTTTTCGGCCGCGTCGCGGGCGGCGCTAGTACTGGTCCCGCGAAGGTCGGCCCCGCCACGCTTCCGGTATTCGCCGTCGTTGATCAAATCTCCTTTGTGGACCCTCTCACTCCCTATATTCCTGGCGCGCGCTGCAAGATCTATCCGGTTCCATTGAAGGCTGGCGTCACATATCAGATCGACATGGCTGCTGGGTTTGACACCCACCTGTTCTTGGAAGACCCCACGGGCCGGAGACTCGCGGAGAACGACGATTTTGTTGGCCTAAACTCGATGATTCAGCACACGGCGCTCACCGACGGCAACTACCGCATCGTCGCGACGTCGCACGTGGGAGGAACCACCGGACCGTTTGTTCTGTCGGTCATTGATCGGCCCCTACCACCCTGATCGTGGGCTCTATGGAAGCTGCGAGCGCCGGCAGGTGACGTCGACAACGAAGGCGGCGGTCAACACCTGCATGGCGACGCAAGATCGGCCCCCGCCTGCGGAAACTAGCTCCCTGAGCAAGACGCTCCTTCGAAGCAGGAGTCTGTCGTGATCGCCTTCAAGTGCCCCGGTTGCTTTCGTTCGTTTTCCGTCAAAGACCACTTCGCGGGCAAGCGGACCAAGTGCCCGAAGTGCGCGTTCCCTTTGACCGTTCCAGCGGGACCGGCGGTAGCTGAACCTACGCTCCCCCATGACCCCTTGATGGACGCCCCTCCCCTTCCGCCTCCCCCGGAGCATTTTTGCGTTCCGCGACCAAAGCAAACGGGACCAATCGTCGCCTTTTGCGCGGGCGGGACGCTATTGATTCTGGCCGTCATACTGCTGGTCCTCGGTCTCGGTAGTGGGGAGAGTGGGACCAAGGGCGGCCAAGGGGACCGAAAAGATGGCCAAGGGGACCGACTGCTTCCAGCCACGGAGCCTTCACGTCCAGTTGCGGATGCGGACAACTACGACGCTTACGATCTCATCAAGCTGGTTCAGGGGGATCCTGGTATCGCTACGCGATTGAAGGGCCGCACGCTAACTATCCGGGGCATTTTCCAGGAGAAATTACGACTCGGCGGTTCCGACCCGCAAGGGGAGTTGACGGGTGAGGTTTTTGACGCCGCAATCGTCATTCTCGCGGACAAGGGTGAACGGCCTGGGCTGTGCGGAGCTTTCATCGGGAGGAACGCGGACACGCTTTCGAGCCTTCGTCCGGGGGATTCGATTCAGTTCAAGGGGAAGTTCATGGGCGTTGATCAGCTCAAGATAACAGGTCGCGAAAGATATTCGTCGATTGTGTTTTCGGAGTGTGTTCAGCGCTGAGGAATGATGGCTCTACCGATCCGTGAGCCGCTGGCCGGCGGCGAGCCTGGTTGGAGAGGCGGTCATCCAGTCGCTCAAGTCCGATTACCGGGAACCCGAAGCCGTGAAGTGATTCCCCATGAGCCGTCACCTCCGCCTCTGGCCCTCGGCCGCCGCTCTCCTCATCCTGTGGGGCGCCTGGGTCGGCGCCGTCGTCTGGGTCTTCGCGCGTGCTCACGAAAACGCCCGGCGCGGCGCCCGTTTCTACCATGAATCCACCGTCTACGGCCGGGTGCCATCGGTGCCATCCTCACCGCTTTGGGTGAGCATGGGTCGAGCGTGGGGTGACCGCCACCGTGCCGAACCGCTTCAAGGCATGCCCACCCAAAGCGGTGGGCATGGCACGCGTCGCGAATCGCCGGCCTGGAAGCGCCCGGCCTGCCCGCGGGGCCTTGGCAACGAAGGCAGGCCCTGGCGAAAACTGCCGGCTACATCAAGCGAACCCTAGAAGCGCATTGAACCCCGCCTGCCGGAAAATGCCGATCCGCTGTGAACGCGTCCTGCATCCCCTCCCGCTTCATCAGGACAAAGCTCGCGCAATCGATCAGACCCCAGGTCTTGTCGTGGGCCGCTTCGTAGAGGGAAAGGGCGTCTTCCAGAAGCGTTGGGCCAACCGTTTCAATGCGACAGCCGAGTGAGGATTGGAAGGAACGAACGGACGCGACGAACAGCTTTCGCGCCGGTGTGCGAGCCAGGCCGTTGCCTGTCTCGGCGAGGACCGAATCCGTCGTGACCAGCGTCCTGCCGCTCTGGTGGATGTCTTCCATCAAGAGCAGCGCTTTCTCATGCCATTCGTCGTCCTTGTTGAGGAAGGCGATCCACCCGCTCGTGTCGAGAAAGACGGCACTACTCTGCGCCATTGTCGCTCTTGGGGTGCCCGTAGAGGTAATGGTCGATATTGCGCGCCAGGTCCTTGATCCCGGTCGGGACCGCTTGCTTGCCCATGTCGAAGAAAGACGCCGCCTTCGGCTCGATAACCTCGACCACGACCTCGGCGCCCTCCGGCAGCGGAACGTCCCCTTCGAGAACGATCTTTCCTTCCCGGATTCTTCCTTTCCAGCTCATCGCTTCTCTCCTTGAGTCCCACACGATGATAGCCGAGACATCTGCCCGACCACAGAGCAGATTGGCGCCCCAACACCGCTCGTTGCACGCCAACGGCTGGTCACTTCAGCAAAGCCACAAAACCCGCCTGCTCGAAATGCCGATCCCCCGTGAGCGCCTCTTGAATCCCCGCGCGGCTCATCACCGCGAACGAAATGCAATCGGTCAGCGACCAGTCCTTGTCGGGCCGGTCGCGAAACAACTCCACGCCAGCCTGCCATAGCCCAGAGTCGCACGGAACGATAGTCACGTTCGGATTGCCGCGCAAGGTCTCCAGGGTAAGCAAGAACACCGGTCGATTGGCCGGACTGGCGAAGCCGTCGCCAACCTCAGTCAAGACCCATTCCGTCGTCAAGAGTCGGCCGCGATACGCGTGCAGGAATGCGATGGCCCGCGCATGGGCCGTGTCTTTCTCGTTGGCCAAGGCAAAGAAGTAGAAGGCGTCAGCGAAAACCTGCTTCATCGCTTCGCTGTCCCGTGCAAATAGTGATCATGCTGCTCCGCGAAATCGGCCGGCAAGTCCTTCGCCGCCCCCGCTAGCTTCAGCAGGTCCAGCAAGGTCGGGGCCGTTTCTTGTTCGTCGGCGACCGTCACCTTCACCTTCGTCCCGTCCGGGACCTTGAGATCGCCGTTCAGCACGACCATGCCGTCCCGAACTGTGCCTTCTACTTGCATGGCAATTCTCCCAAAATCATCGCTACGCGGCTATCTTAGCACGGCGCCGTGCAGCCCTGCAACGATCAACCAAGATCGCGGGGTAGCGTGGTCGGGCCTGACGAGCCTTCGGTCGTCCGTTTCGAAGCCCCGGCCAGCGCGACGCCCCTGAACCTTGGACCTGTGCGCCTGGGCCCTCTGGAAATCGCTCCCCGCGTCTGCTCTACTATCCGTCAAATCACCAGCTAACAAAGACTCGCATAGCAGGAAGACGTGTCGGATCGAAATAGCCCCAGATCAGGGCATGCGAATCGATGAGCAGATTCACGGCATGTAGCTCTCGAAGTCCTTGAGGTGCTCCTTGTCCTCCACATAGCTGACCAGTTTTCCCTTGCCGCGACCCAGGACGGGCACGCCGGTCGGCGCCGGCGGCGCGACAAGCCGCCCCACCGGCTTGCCCTGGCTGACGATGAGCACCTCGCCCCCGGCGTTCACTTCGCGGAGCAAATCGGGGAGATTCGCACTTGTTCAATCGTGGCGGTGTGCATGTGCGACCTCCATCCATCAAGATAGCGAGAGTGCCGCCACGCAAGGATAGACCTTCTGAAATGGGATTGCCATCAAGTACGACAACTAATCCGCCGTCATCAAGAACGCCAGCGCATTCACCTTCCGATCCCTGTTGCTCCGCCACCGCACGTACCGGGCAAACGCCTCCTTGTCCTTGACGATCATCCGGACCGATGTGTCCATCGCCTCGACGAACGGCGCCGGGTTGGGCATCTTGCCGCCGGCGTCCACGAATTTCTCCAGGAAGCCGTCGATCAACGCTTCGAGGATGCGTTCGGCGTCCGCTCGCTTAAACGCCTTCTGGCCGATGGCGGCGGTCATGGCCTGCGCCGCCGAAGGAAGATACTCGGCGCCGTAGAAGGCGCCGGCCGTCTTTTCATAGTTCGGGTTCAGGGCAAGGAAGCGCTGGCGCGGCGTCTTGTTGTCCGAGGCGTCGAGCCGGGCGCCACAGATGGCGAGTATGGCCAGGGCAAGGATCTTGACCTTCATGGCGGTTTCCAAAAAGGACAGAGCGGCGCTCCGACACAAAGACGAAAGGAAAGCCCGCGGAGATTTTTTCGCCGCGGGCTTTGCAACGCAATACGCAAAAGGGGACTGTCCCTTTCCCTCGAGCGAAAAACCGGGCCATTCGCCAGGTCGAGAGGGACTGTCCCCTTTTGCGTTGCAAAGCCCTTTCGAGGGGTCTGAGCTTTGCTCACCCGCCGCCGAAGACGACCTGTGCCGTTTCGCCCGCTCGAACCGTCACAGTGCGCGTCTGCGTCACAGGTCGGCCGTCTTCCATCCAGGTGGCGCGCACCTCGTATTGGTACGGCCGGTCGGGGTAGATGTCGGTGACGGTGAACCAGCGGGTAAGGCCGGTTCGCGTCGATAGCTGCCCGTTGATCCAGACCTGGGCGTCGGGGCTGGGGACGCGCACCTCGACATTCAGGCTGGCGGACGCGGCCGGCCGGATGCTGGGCGCCACATCGGCGGGGGGCATGTAAAGAGGCGGGGCGTCGTAATAGTAGGAGGGAGGCACGCTGTAGTAGGAGTAGCTCGGGACGGAGTAGGAATAAGGGGCATAGGCGTAGCTTGGGTAGTAGCTGTAAGCCGGATAGCCATAACCCCAACCGCCGAGACCGTAACCCAGAGCGGTCCCCACGCCGACACCCCACCAGAAGTTGTTGCGATTGCCGTAGTAGGGATAACGGCCTGGGTGGTAGCCGCCGCGGTAGTAAGCGCCGCCACTATACACGCCGCGGTACGGAGCGCCGGCGACACGCGGGCCGCCTGCGGGCGCCCCAGCGACACGGGGAGCCCCGCCCATACGTGGAGCGCCGGCAGGCGGGCCGCCACCGACGCGGGGACCGCTGCCCCCTTTTTTCTGGGCTTGAAGCGGGGCGTCATTGCAGAACAGGACGGCGACGACAAGAGCGCCGAGCGCAAGGGAAATTCTTCGCATGCTGCACCTCTCATTTCTGTCAGCTAAGGGATGGTGAAGCAAAGCGGGCGCCGAACGATAACAACCCGAACATCGCGTCGTTCAGCGGCTGATCTCGAGTCGGGCAGTTTCGCCCTGAGGAAGTTACGATGGGATAGTACCCACTCCGACTGATAGAATGCTCGGTATTGTGGTTTTTTGATAGACAGGGGCCTTTCGCGGAGCGAAAGGAACGAGGGAGCGCCGGACGAGGATGGCGTGCCGCGCGGCTCCAGAGCAGGGCGCCGATGCGCAGCAGTCTTTGGACGGTCGCTTGGTGGCTGGTCACGTGCGGGGTGGCGGCCGGACAAGCGTCCAGCCTAGAGATCAAGCACGAGGGGGCGGTTTTCGCCCTCGCCTGGTCGACGGACGGCAAACGGCTCGCCTCGGCCGGACAGGGAGGCGTCATCCGCGTCACGGAGTTTCCGTCCGGCAAGGAGGTGACCCAACTCAAGGCGGGCGCCGTCGTCACGGGGCTCGCCTTCGCGCCGGATGGAAAAAAGCTGGGCGTCAAATCCGGGGAGCTGGACGGCCCGTTGAGCGTCTGGGACCTGGAGACGGGAAGAAAGCTCAAGCAGCTCGCCTTCAAGGGTTACGCCTGCAACCAGCTCGCCTTCACGGCGGACGGCGACACGCTCCTGGCCTCGGGGCCGGGAGAGCACATGGTGTGGAACCATGTCAAAGGGGGCGGCTCGGGCAGCAAGGCGGGCAAGGTGGCGGAGGGGACGTCGGCCGCGGTGTCGCCGCACGGCACGATCGCGGCCTGGATGGACCCGGTGGGCCACGTGCAGATGTTCCTGCCGCAACAGCGGAAGTTCCAGCGCCTGACGCTCAAGCCGACGGTGGCGTTCGCGTTCTCTCCCGACGATCGCGTGCTGGCGGCGGCGGAGCCGGACAAGACCATCCGCCTGTGGTCAGTCGGCGGGGCGGAGCTGCGCAAGTTCGAGGGATTGCGCGAGCCGGCCACGCTGCTGCAATTCGCGGGCAACGGCAAGGCATTGGCGGCGGCGTCGGCGGCCGACGCGATCGTGCGGCTGTGGGACGTCGACAGCGGGCGGTTGCGGCGGCGCGTGACGGCGGGACTCGGCAGCAAAGCCCTGGCCCTGGCGCCCGACGGCCTGACGCTGGCGCTGGCGAACGGCAGCCGCGTGCAGGTCTGGAACGTGGCGACGCGCGAGCTCGGCGATCTGGGCCCCGCCAAGACGCTGAGCTCGGCCGAGCTGAAGACGGCGTGGGACGATCTCGCAAGCGCGGAGCCGGCCAAGGCCGAGGCGGCGTTTCGGCAATTGGCGAGCGCCCGGCAGCATGCGCTCGGCTTCTTCAAGGAGCAGATCGGCGCCATCGCCACGCCGCCCATCGACTGGAAGCGGGTCGACGCGCTCCTGGCCGATCTTGACCATCCAACCTACGGCGTGCGTGAACGCGCCTCGAGCGAGTTGGTGAAGATCGGCGAGTTCATCCTCCCCGCGCTCGAGAAATACCTGGCCCGCAAGCCGGCGCTGGAAGGAGAGCGACGGGCGCAGAAGATGATCACCCGCTTCAAGGACCCGGTCCTGACCCCGGAGCGCCTGCGCTGCCTGGAAGCGATCGAGATCCTGGAGATCCTGAAGACCCCGGAGTCGATCGCGGTCCTGGAAGAGATCGCGCGCGACGCGCTGCTGCCGACGGTACGGCAGGCGGCGCGGGATTCGGTGGAGAGATTGAAAAGGGCAAAGGAGGGAGGAACCTGAGGCAGGTGACGAGCCCAGAAAGCCACAACCGTCCCATTCATCGGCCTTGATCCGCCTCACGCCTCCGGCTCCGCGCCGAGCTTCCGCAACTGCTCGCGCAACCGTTCCACCGCCTTCGCGGTTTTTTCCTTTTCGCGCCGTATTTCGTCGTTTTCGCGTTCGACTTCCCGCACCCGCTGCGCCGGCTCCACGAACTTCCGCCCCTCCGGCCTCGTCATCACCAACTCGCCGTCCACCACTTCGAACTTGCAATTCAGCCGCGGGCTCACCCAGCCCTGCATCGCAGGAATCTCTTCGAGGCGGCCGTCGCGACGCAGATAGCCGAGCAACTCCCCCGCGTCCGGATCGTAGATGTAATACTCCTCGACTCCGTATTTCTCATAGAAGGCAAACTTGCGGATGAGCTGATTCGGTCGATTCCCTGGCGAGAGAATCTCGAACACCACCTGGGGCGCGACGCCCGCTTCGACCCATTGCATGTACGAGCCGCGATCCCCCTTGGGCCGGCCGAACACGACGAATACGTCCGGCGCTTGGCGGATCGTAGGGTCCCCCTCGACCGGATACCAGAGCAGGTCGCCGGCGACGAAGACGTCGACCACCTCAGCGTAAAGGATGTCCAGGTTGCCCTTGATCGTGACGATCCAGCGAAATTGCACGGTGTTGTCGGCCATGGGCGCCCCGTCGCTGTCGGGATAAGCGACCGGCGGTTTGGAGGCGGCAGCCGGGTTCAGTGTGGAGATGCTCATGCCCAAATCATAGCGGGCAGGAGGTCATGCGCGATAGACCTTTTTCGCGGCTGGACCTACTTCAACGCAGCGATGACAACGCCTTGTCCGGGATCGGCTGCAACGGCTCGAGCGAGCGGCCGGCGATGGTGATCATGCCGTCGGCCACCTCGACGTGCTTGAGCTGGAAGCTGGGGCGGGCCCGGTCTGCCTGGAAGCGGACGAGGGCGACCGGGTTGCCTTCGTGGCGATACCAGGTGATGTCGATGTTGCGCTTGCGGGCCACGTCGGCGATCTCCTTGAGCAGCGATTGCAGGGGCAACGGCAGGGCGCCGGCGCGGCGGCTCAGGACCTCGACGGCGACGACGTTGACGTCGCGCGTCAGCCAGAGCTTCAGGTCGTAGGAGACGACGGTGCTCCACACGCCGGAGCCATAGCGGAAACCGATGCGCATCTTGTCCCCCTCGAAGACGACGCGCAGGCCGCTGACGCCGTGACGCCCGAAGTCCTCCGCGACGCCGAGGCGGACGAAGTCCTCCTTGAAGAAGCTGTTGAGCTGCCCCTGGGACATCTTGATGTCCCAGTCACCCGAGCCGTCTTGCAGGCAGCCGACGAGTTGGGTGAAGCGGCCGAGGCAGGCGGTGCTGAGCATCTTGCGCTCCGGCCCGGTCTCGACGTCGGCGCGGCGATAGAAGCTCGGCTCGTGCTTGAGCAAGAAGGCGCCGGCGGCCAGGCCGACGACCATGAGGCCGGCAAGCGTGAGGATGATCCAGCTTCGGCGCGAGAGCTTGAGGGCCATGGGGTTCTCCTTCGGGCGGTATCGCGTCTCGTTGCCGTCACGCGGCGGCCGCATGGAACGGGGCCGTTTGCTGGGCCATCCAGCCAAGGCAACGCGCCCAGTTGTGGGTGGCGCCGGGGGTGAAGCTGCCGAGCAGGCGCGGCCCGGCGGCGCCGCTGACGGCGGGGACGTTGCCGGGCAGTCCGTCGAGAGCGAGGAGGGCGAGGCCGGCGTACCCGAGCGCGTGCCGCGCTTCGCCCGGACAGCCGTGCCGCTCCAGTTTTTCCACGGGCGCCGGCTGCAATTGTTGCTCGATGAGGCGGAGGAGGAAGCCGTTGCGGGCGCCGCCGCCGCTCAGGAGCACGCGGCCCGGCTGGCCCGGCAGAAAGCGCGTCGCCGCCTGGGCGATGGCATGGGCGACGAAATGGGTCGCGGTGCACAGGACGTCGTGCAGGCTGCGCTCCAGCGCCCGCGCCTGCGCGACCGACTCGGCGATGAACGCCTCGCCGAAGTCCTCCAAAGACAGGGAGCGCGGCGGCTTCCGTTCCAGCGTCGGATGCGCCAGCCAGCGCTGAAGGAGCGGCTCGATGCAGCGGCCCTGCACGGCGTGCTTGCCCCAGGCGTCGAACGGCTCCTTGCCGCTGGTCAGCAGGCGCATCAGGCCGTCGAGCAACAGGCCGCACGGAGCAGCCTGGAAACCGGCCAGCCGACCCACGTCCTTCCCGGCGGGAAGAAACAGGCAGGAGGCCCAACCGCCCAGATGGACAAGAAGGCGGTCCTCGCGCGCATCGCCGAAGACGAGATGATCGATCGAGGGGGCGCCCGGCATCCCCGCTCCACCCGCCGCGAGATCGCGCAGGTTAAAATCGCTCACGATGGTCAGGCCGGTCTTCTCCGCGACGATTTCCGGCATGCCGAGAACGAGGGAGGTCGGATGGCGGCCTTCGCTGTCATGCCAGATGACCTGGCCGTTCATGCCCACGCACAGGACGCGTTCGACATGGACCTTGGCCTGTTCGAGAAGCTGTGCCACGACACCCGCGGACCAGCCGCCGAGGACGCGGTGCAACAGCGCCGGCGTGCGGGCGCCGGCGTCCGGCCCGTTCGAGCGCCAGAGCCAGTGCCGCAATTCCGCCGGATACGGCTTCTCCAGCCAGTGCACGAGACGCAGGCGCAGGTCCGGACCGGCGCCATTCGCCTCCACGAGGGCGGCTTGCGTCCCCTGGCGACTGGCCCCGCTCGATAATCCGATGACAAGCCGCGTCTGCATGACCCACCGACGTTAGCCCCGGTTCGCTGAACCGGGGCGGACAGAGTCCCATGTAAACGACTCAAGCCGCCAACGCCAGCCCCTCCGCGGCCCGCGCACAGGCCTGGACGAAGCACTCGAAGAGCTGCGCATCCAGCGCCGACGCCGTGTCGCACTCCGGCTGCCACTGGACGCCGATGCAGAACCAGTTCGGGTCGGACGCTTCGATTGCCTCGACGACGCCGTCCGGCGCCGCGGCGGCGACGCGGAACCCGGTCCCGATCTGCCGCAGCGCCTGGTGGTGATCGCTGTTCACCCGGATCTCCCCCTCGCCGTAGATCTCCTCCAGCCGCGTCCCGCTTTCGAGGATGACGGCATGGCGATGCGGCCCGGGGCACGACGTGTCGGAATGCGGCATGGCGCGGGGCATGTCCTCCGGCAGATGCAGGAAGAGGTTGCCACCGCAAGCGATGTTGAGCTGGTGCATGCCGACGCCGGTCGCGAGGATCGGGATTTGCCGCTCGAGAAGCAAGCGGACCAGCATGCGGTCGCTGTTCTCCCGCCGCTCCGCCATCGGCCTCACCGCTTGATGGCGCGGCATGCCGTTGCGCGTCGGGTCGAGGTCGAGGCCGCCCGTGAGCAAGAAGCCATCGACGCGGTCGAGAAAGTCGGTCAGCTCCGCCTCGCGGGCGAACAGGGGCATGATCAGGGGCATGCCGCCGGCCTGAAGGACTTTATCGAAGTAGCCGGCGCTCAGGCGCACGTGCGGCTTTTGGGTTTTGGTCGCCGGGTAGAAATCGACGTTCATGCCGATGACAGGGCGAGCGGAAGAAGACATCCCTCTCTCCTCTTCTAGAGACGGCAAAGGCCCCCGGAGAACGGTCTCCGGCCGGCCACGGGCACATGGGTTCCGGTCCACGCGCGGCGGGGCTTATAGCCGCGGGGCGGAATCAGGGACAAGGCGGATATGACCGCATCGTTTAAAGGCTGTTTTCAAAACGGGGACGCGACTCAAAAAGACAAAGAGTCGCGTCCCCGTTTTGAAACAGTCTCTTGGCCGCGACCCTCCAGGGGGAGCCGGCGTTGGTTCGCTCGCCGTTTGGGGGACGCAACCCGGCTCTCCCCTTCGGATCGCGGCTGAACGGGCGCTTTTGCAGCGCCTGCGCCGCGCGAAACGGCGCAAAATCGCCCGGCGGCACTTGTTTAGGCAAAAAAAACGCTTTACGATAAACGCGCCATACTCTGCAAACGCAAGGCGCGACCTCGTGGCCACGGCCCCTCAACTCGTCGCTCTGGGCGAAGGACCGAACATCGTACTGGACAAGCCGATCGTGCTCATCGGCCGACACCAGGAGTGCGATATTCAGATTCCGTCGCGCAAGATCTCGCGCCGCCATTGCTGTCTGGCCCAGGTCAGCGACCACCTGGTTGTCCGCGACCTCGGCAGCACCAACGGCATCCGCGTGAACGGCATCAAGGTGAACGAGGGGAAGCTGAAGAGCGGCGACGAGCTGGTGATCGGCAACTTCAAGTACGAAGTGAGACTGAACGGAGCGCCCGCCGGTCATGCCGCTCCTGTCGGCCAAGCCCCGGCTCAGGGCGTGGCCGCCGGCGCACCGAGGCGACAGCTACCGCCGCCCCCTGTCCCTCTGCCCTCCCCCTTCGATTCCGCGGAAGAGCCGGTGGCGCTTCGCGAGCCTGATCCCCTCGCCCCCATCCTGCCCAAAAACAAGAGCGACGCGCCGCTCGGCGCCTTTCCGGACATGGAACTCGACGATGTGCCGCACGCCATCGTGCCGGAGAGCATGAGCCTGGAGCCCCTGAGCGAAGACGACCAGAAGCGACGGAACTGATCGCTGACGACGCGCCGCCCAACGCGCTATTCCGGCCGCAGAATTATCTCGTGAAACGCCCGGTCCTCCGCGACCCGCTCTTGCGCCGGCGGTTGGCCGACGATGTTCCAGGTGAATTGACGCTCCAGTTCCACCGTCGTCGCCTGGTCTTTGCGCAGGCGGAGGGTCTTGCCCGCCACGTTGAGCTCGACGTCCTTCCCCGTTAGGTTCCAGAAGCCAACCTTGCAGTGATCGCTCGCCCCGACGGGCGCGATCACCGGCGCACGTGATTCGGCGATGGTCGGCGGCCGCCTCTCCGTGTTTGACGCCTTGCCCAGCGGCGGCTCCTTCGTCTCGCCCAGGGTCTTCTTGCCGATGGGCGGCTCCTTGGTTTCACCGGAGGGGGGCGCCGGCCGCGTCGGCGCATAGGGAACGGCGGGCGCGGTCGCCGGCGTCAGGGGGAGGACCCGCGGCGTGGCGGCCGGGTAGCAATAAGCGGGGGCCCCGTACGAATAGGAATAGACGGGATAGGCCGGCCAGGAATACGACGTCGACGGGCCGCGGAACCAGCCGAACGCGTGCGCCGGGCCGGCGACCGAGAGAGAAAGCAACAGGGCGGCGGTGAGTCGCATCGGGTTCTCCTGTAAGGTTGAGCGCTGTTATAGGAGACGCGGGGAAGGAGGGACAGACGCACCTGACCCTGGATAGAGCGGGTGGCGCGTGCGACAGCGTTAGAGATGTAGCGATCGTAACGGTCGGGCAAGGCCGGGTATTAAGACGGCATGACAAGTCGCCCGTTGGGCCTTGTCGCCGCCCCCCACCACCTGCAATCATCAAGATCGGTGTCTTGCGTCCGACTTGACAACTTACCCGGCGCGACCCAAACTTTTAGTTGGTTCCCTCAACAGAACGGACGCTCCCCATGGCCCTCACCCCTTCGCAGCGCCCGACGCGCGAATGGCCCCTCTTGATCCTGACCCTCGCCATCGTCGGGATCATCTGTTTCCCCCTCTGGCAAGGCTTCGGCGGCGACATCGCCGCCCAGTACGCCGACTGGACACCGGAGCGCTGGGCCCGCCTCTTCCTCGGCCCCGAGCAAATCGCCTGCTACTGCTGCTTTCTCTGGGCCGTCTTCATCCTCGGCAGCCGGGCCCTCGAAGTCCGCCGTCAGAAGCAAGCGTTTCACCTCGGCTTCCTCCCCACCGAGGAGGGCGCCCGCATCCTGCCCGAGGACGCCCGGCCGCTCCAGCGAAAAATCGACCATGTCACGGCGCAGCGCGGCCCCTTCATTCTCGGCAACATGGTCCGCTCCGCCCTCGCCAAGTTCGCCCTGAGCAAGAGCGGCCCCGATGTCTCCGAGGCGATCCGCACCCAGGCCGAGGTCGACCAGGGCCGCCTCGTCTCCTCGATGTCGATCATCAACTATCTCGCCTGGGCCATCCCCGCCATCGGCTTCTTCGGCACCGTCCGCGGCCTCGCCGGCAGCATGACGATCGCCGAGCAAGGCGGCGCCCAGATCAAGATCGCGACGCGGCACCTGACCGTCGCCTTCGATTGCACTCTCATCGCCCTCGCCCTGAGCCTGATCGTCATGCTCCTGGTCCACGTGATGCAGCGCGAGGAGGAGCAGCTCGTCATCGACTGCCAGCAATTCTGCCTGGAGCACCTCGTCAACCGCCTCTATGAGCCGGCCCCCGTCTCCGAGCAGGGGACGATCAGCCAGCCGGTCCTGCGTCACGCCACCGCGCCCCTCACCCGCAGCCTGCCGGAGATCTAGCCGTGTCGCTGGTCGGGCTGGACCTGAATTCGAGCCGCGTCCGTGCGGTCAACGGCGCCCTGGGGGACTATCCGCTGCCGCTGCCCTTGAGCGTCTCGGGTGAAGAGCTGCCGCTCGTCCTCAGCCTGCAAGCGAAGCAAGTCGAAGTCGGCGCCGCGGGCGAACACCTGCGCCGCCGCTTGCCGCACCTCACCTGTCATGGCTTCCTGCCTCACCTCGGCGCGCCGCGCCGCTGGAAAGCCGGACGCCATGATCTCGACAGCGCCGGGGCCGTCGAGCAGGTCTGGCGCCATCTCGGCAAGCACGTGGCGAAATCGAATCTCGTCCTGAGCCTGCCTCCGTACCTCTCGGGAGGCCAGGCCGACCAGGTCCGCGCCCTCGCCCAAAAATCCGGCATCCAGGTCCTCGGCTCGCTCCCTTCCACGCTCGCCGCCGCCCTCGCCGGGTACGCGGACGATCACTGGGTCGGCGGCGTGATGGTCCTCGATGTCGACGAGCACGCCTTGAGCGCCGCCCTCATCGAAGCAGTCGATCACACGGCGTTCCTACGCGAAACCATCTCCCTGCCGCAATTCGGTTGGCACGCCTGGCGCGACCGTCTCCTCGACAGCCTCGCCGACGGCTGCGTCCTCCAGACCCGCCGTGATCCACGCGAGAGCGGCCAGGCCGAGCAGGGACTCTACGAGCAGCTGGGCCTCCTGCTCGATGCCCACGCCCAGAACCGCCTCGCTCAGCTCACCATCCAGGGCGCCAGCTGGTTCCAGAATCTCATCGTGACCCCGGAGGAAACCGCGGCCTGTTGCCGGCTCCTCGTCGCGGCGGTGACACGCGAGCTGCACGAGTTGCTCGCCTCGCTGCACCCCGAACGCTTGCCGCACGCGCTACTCCTCACGGCCGAGGCCGACCGGCTGCCGGGCTTGACCCCCGCGCTGGCGCATCTCGTCGAGCCGTTCCGCGTCGAAGCGCACAACGGCATGAACGGCCATCATCGCCCGCCGAGCGACGACGACTTCGGCATCAACCTCCTGCGCGACAGCGGCGAAGACCGCTGGCACGTCGTTCCCCTCGGCAAGAACGCCTGCGCCCAGGCCGCCCATGCCCTGGCCGCGTTTTTCCAGAAGGGAGACCTCCCGGCCGGCCATCTGGAGACCTCGGCCCCGCTGCCTCTGGCGTGGCCCATCGAAGCGGGACCGGCGCGCTTGACGTTCCAGGGCCGCGACCATTTCCTGGGCGGCTCGACCTTCCTGATCGGCACGGAATCCGGCTGCCACCTGCGCATCGATCCGGCCCATCATCCCGGCGTCGCCGGGCGGCATTGCGAGGTGTATTACGACCATCGGACCTACGTCCTCTTCAATCGCTCGGAAGACGGAACCTGGATCAACGACGCCCCGGTCCAGTCGTCCTCCGTGCTGCATCCGGGCGACCGCATCCGCCTCGGCGTCGGCGGCCCGGTGATAAAGTTCCTGGGACAGCCGCCGCGGTCGTGACCGGATTGACAATTAGCAATTGACAATTAGCGATTGCAAATTGGGGGTAGTTGGCTGGATTCGATCTACGGTCTAGAGCGTAACAGTATCTCGTTCACCATAAGAAACGCTCCAGACCGAAAACGTGCTCCACGCAACTACCACAAATTGGAAATTGCTAATTGTCAATTGGTAATTGTCAATTTCCCCGCGAGACGCCGCCAGACGAGGAAAGAAAATGGCCATCCGCCATCGCACGCCGACGATCTTCAGCATCTATATGGTGGACGTGCTCTGCTGCGCCCTTGGCTGCGTCATCCTCCTCTGGCAGCTTTACCATTCGGAGTCCGAGGAGCAGACGGCCGCGGCGCGCGACGCCCTCGACAGGCTCGCCTCCGCCAAGCTGGATCTCGCGCATGTCTCGAGCGAGCGCGATGATTTCAAGGGCCGCCTCGAAGACAAGACGCTGGCGCTGGAGAAGACGGAGAAGGAAAAGGTCCAGGTCACGATCGAGCGCGACGTTTTCAAGACCAAGGTCGACAAGCAGGCCGTCCTCGCCCTCGTGCTGCAACGGGAGCTGGACACGCTGCGGGCGACGCACCGGGCCGCCGAGGCGGCGCTGGCGAGCCTCAAGGCCGACTACGGCGAGCTGCTCAAGAAGAGCATCGCCACGAGCACGGACCTGGCCGCCAAGATCCGGGCCCACCTCGACCTGCTGGACAAAACCGCCGGCCTGGAGAAGCGGCTCACCGCGCTGGAAAAAGAGCTCGATCTGAAAACGGTCGAGCTAAAGTTCGCTACCGAGAAGAGGGACCTGAGCGCGAAGAAGATCGACGACGCTGAAGCCCGCGCCAAGAAACTGGAGAAGCTCCTCGCCGACCTCAAGGCCGAGGGGAAAGAAAGCCTGACCAAGCTCTCCGTGAGCGACCTGCGCGTCAAGCTCCTCGAACAACAGCTGGAATTAAGCAAGAAAGAGCTGGCCTACAGCGGCAAACGCATCACCGATCTGCTCTCGATCCGCGACAGCCTCACCGAGCGCGTCCTCGCCTCCACCAAGGACATCGCCTCGCTGCGTGAGAAGGTCGATCGCCGCTTCGAGGGGATCAGCCTCGAGGGCAAGAAAGTCGTCTTCCTCATCGACATCTCCGGCTCCATGGTCATGAAGGACCCGAAAACCAACGACGCTGAGAAATGGCCCAAGGTCGTCGCCGCCATCGAGCGCGTCGCGAGCAGCCTCGTCGACGCCGAGTCGTACCAGGTGATCCTCTTCTCCAGCGACGTCCGCTATCTCTTCGCGGGAACGAAACGCGAATGGCTGACGTTCGACAAGGCGACCAGCCCCAAGAAGCTCGGCGCGGCGCTCCGGGCCGTGAAGCCGGAGGGGGGCACCAACCTCTACGCCGGCCTGGAGGAGGTCTTCGAATTTCGCAAGGGCGGGCTCGAAACCGTCTACGTCTTCTCCGACGGCCTTCCCACCGAAGGGCCCGGCCTCAGCGAGGAGGACGCCAAGCTCTCCGACTCGCTGCAATCCGAAAAGCTCGGCCGCCACATCCGCAGTCGCCTCGCCGGCCTGTGGAACCCGCCGACCCTGCGCCGCCGCGTCAGCATCAACGCCATCGGCTTCTTCTTCGACACGCCGGAGGTCGGCGCCTTCCTCTGGGCCCTGGCGCGCGAAAACGAAGGCAGCTTCGTCGGCATGAGCAAGCCGTGAAGGCGAACGGCCCCGCAGCGCCGTCTTGTCCCGCGCAACGCCAATCTTGACGCTTGTCCTCCAGAAGGGGTTCGCCCTCTCCCGCACGCCCGATTAGAATAGAAGTAGCTCACCTACCTCGCTTTTCCTCCAGACGACGGAGCTCGCCATGCCCAAGCTCCCTTTTCTCCTCGGCGGTCTTCTCCTTGCTGCCACGGCGCTTGCTGCCACGGCGTCCGCCGCCGAGCGCAAGATCGACTTCAACCGCGACATACGCCCCATCCTGGCGGACAAGTGCTTCTTCTGCCACGGCCCAAACGACAAGAACCGCAAGGCCGACCTTCGCCTCGACGTGCGCGACGCGGCCTATGAGAAGCGCGAAGACGGCGCGGCGGCGATCGTTCCCGGCAAGCCGGACGCGAGCGAAGCGATCCGGCGCGTCCACGCGACCGAACGTTCCAAGCTGATGCCGCCCCCGAGCTCGAAGAAAACCTTGACGGACCCCGAGAAGAAACTGCTGCGCGACTGGATCGCACAGGGCGCCGAGTACAAGGCCCACTGGTCGCTGACGCCGATCGTTCGCCCGGAGACGCCCGCGGTCAAGACCTGGGCCCGCAACGCCATCGATCGCTTCATCCTCGAGCGCCTCGAACAGGAAGGCCTCAAGCCGTCCGGGCAAGCCCCTGCCGCGACCTTGCTGCGCCGCCTCTCGCTCGACCTCACCGGACTGCCGCCGACGCCCGAGGAACAGGAGGCTTTTCGCGCGGACTGGAAAGCGTCGCCGGACGCCGCGTACGAGCGGGCCGTTGATCGTCTGCTCGCCTCGCCCCGCTTCGGCGAGCACATGGCCCGCTACTGGCTCGACGCCGCGCGCTACGGCGACACGCACGGGCTGCACCTCGACAACTACCGCGAGATCTGGCCCTACCGCGACTGGGTGATCCGCGCCTTCAACAAGAACCTGCCGTACGACCGCTTCGTCCTCGCCCAGCTTGCCGGCGACCTCCTGCCCGGCGGCGGCCTCGACGACCTCGTCGCCACCGGTTTCCTCCGCTGCCATGTCACCACCGCCGAGGGGGGCACCATCGAGGAGGAATACTACGTCCGCAACACGGTCGACCGCGTCGACACCAACAGCCAGGTCTTCCTCGGCCTCACCATCGGCTGCGCCCGCTGCCACGACCATCCCTACGACCCGATCAAGAGCAAGGAATACTACGGCCTGTTCGCCTTCTTCAACAACATCGACGGCGGCCCGCTCGACGGCAACGCCGCCGCCCCGCCGCCGATCACGCGCGTCGCCGGACCGGAGCAGCTCGAGGCCCTTGCCGGGGTCGACAAACGCCTCGCGGAGCTGCGCGCCAGAATCTCGGAAACCGCCCGCGGCGTCACCTACGACCTCGCCAAGGACAAGGACGATGCCGGCCCCGCCAAACGCGGCGACTACGTCTGGATCGATGATCGCCTGCCCCCCGGCAACGAGGTCGTCGGCGCCGGGCCGAACGTCGCCTGGAACTTCGTCGGCAAACCCGCCCCGGTTTTCAGCGGCGAGCGTTCCGCGCGGCTGGCCGCCAAGGGATTGCAGCAGCTCGTCTTCGACAAGGCGGTCCACGGCCTGCGCATCGGCGCCGGCGACAAGCTCTTCGCCCACGTCTTCATCGACCCGAAGCACCCGCCCAAGGAGATCATGCTCCAGTGGCACACCGATGGCTGGAAGCATCGCGCCTTCTGGGGCGAGAACCTCATCCCCTTCGGCCGTGACGCTTCGACCGAGCGCCGCCACCTCGGCAAGCTCCCTGAAGCGGGCAAGTGGATCCGCCTCGAAGTCGACGCCGCCCAGGTCGGACTGACGCCGGGCTCCGTCGTCACCGGCTGGGCCTGCACGCAGATCGACGGCGTCGGCTACTGGGACCGCTGCGGCATCGTCACGCAGACGCCGCAGGACGGCGGCCCGTTCGATTCGTTCGCCGCCTGGGTCCGCTACGAGAAGAGCGTCAACGGCGCCGGCCTGCCCAAGACGCTCGTGCCGCTGCTGAAGCTCGACCCCAAGACACGCACCAAGGCCCAGACCGATCAGCTCCTGCGCCATTTCCTCGAGAACGCCTACTCGGGAACGCGCGACGTTTTCGCGCCGCTGAACAAGGAGCTCGACAACCTGACGGCCGAGAAGAAGAAGCTCGAGTCGACGATGCCGACCACGCTGGTCTTCAAGGAGCGTCCCGGCGCGCCGCGCGAGGCGTACGTGCTCAAGCGCGGCGAGTATGACAAGAAGCTGGAGAAGATCGGCCGCATCACGCCGGCCGCCTTGCCCCCGCTGCCCAAAGGCGCGAGCGCCGACCGTCTCGGCCTGGCCCGCTGGCTCGTGGATGGCAAGCACCCGCTCACGGCGCGCGTCGCCGTCAATCGCTTCTGGCAGCAGGTGTTCGGCGCCGGCCTCGTCCGCACGGTTGAGGATTTCGGTACCCAGGGGGAAATGCCAAGCCATCCGGAGCTTCTCGACTGGCTCGCGGCGACCTTCATGGAAGAGGGCTGGGACGTGAAGAAGCTGGTGAAGACGATGGTGCTGTCCGCGACTTACCGGCAATCGTCGCGCGTCACGAAGGAAATCCATGCGCGCGACCCGCACAACCGCCTCTTCGCCCGTGCCCCGCGCTATCGGCTCGACGCCGAGCAGTTGCGCGACCAGGCCCTGTTCGTCAGCGGCCTGCTCGTCGAGAAGGTCGGCGGCCCGAGCGTCAAGCCGCCGCAGCCGCGCGGCTTGTGGGAAGCGGTGGCGTACACGTCGAGCAACACGGCCAAGTTCTTCCCGGACCTGACGCACGAGAAGGTGCACCGCCGCAGCCTGTACACTTTCATCAAGCGCACCGCTCCGCCGCCGCAGCTGTCCACCTTCGACGCGCCGAGCCGCGAGCAGTGCGTCGTCCGCCGCGAACGCACGAACACGCCGCTGCAAGCGCTCCTCGTCATGAACGAGGCCCAGTATGTCGAGGCCGCGCGCGTCCTCGCCCAGCGAGGCCTGCACAAAGGGGGCGGCAGCGACGAGACGCGCATCCGCTATCTCTTCCAGCTCGTCACCGGCCGCGCGCCGGACGCCGAGGAGATCCTCATTGTGCAAGGCGCCCTGGCGGATCATCGCGCCCACTTCACCGCCGACACCAAGGCGGCGGAGGCACTGATCCGCGTCGGCGTTCTGCCGCCGGATGCGACCGTGCCCGCGAGCGAGCTGGCGGCATGGACGATGATCGGGAACCTGATGCTGAATCTCGATGAGGTGCTGACCAAGAATTGATGGCAAACCCGCGACGACACGCGGACCCTCCTCCCGCCGCAAGGTCAAGAGGCTCGCCATGACGCCTGATTTCATCAACCGCATCACCCGACGCCACTTCTTCCGCCAGGGCGCCTTCGGCCTCGGCGGCGCCGCGCTGGCCACGCTCCTGGCCCGCGACGTCTCGGCCCAGGAACGCTCCGGCGGCCTTCCCGAGCTGCCGCATTTCGCTCCCAAAGCCAAGCGAGCCATCTACCTCTTCATGAATGGCGGTCCCTCGCAGATGGATATGTGGGACTACAAACCCGTCATGAATGACTGGTTCGATCGCGATCTCCCTGAATCCGTGCGCCGCGGCCAGCGACTCACGACGATGACCAGCGGCCAGACCCGCTTCCCGATCGCGCCCTCCAAGTACCGCTTCGAGCGCTGCGGCAAGGCCGGCGTCTGGGTCAGCGAGCTGCTGCCCTGGAGCAAGCGCATCGTCGACGATCTGTGCGTCGTTCACACCATCCATACCGAGGCGATCAACCACGATCCGGCGGTCACGTACATCTGCACGGGCAGTCAGATTCCCGGCCGGCCCAGCCTCGGCGCCTGGCTCAGCTACGGTCTGGGGACCGTCAACGACAGCCTGCCGACCTTCGTCGTCATGACTCCGTCCTGGAGCGGCCGGCGCGACGCGCAGGCCATCTACAACCGCCTCTGGGGCTCCGGCTTCCTCCCCAGCCGGCATCAGGGCGTCGCCCTCCGCTCCAGCGGCGACCCGATCCTGTTCCTTTCCAACCCCGCCGGCGTCGACCGGCCCACGCGCCGCCGCATGCTCGACGCTCTCGACGCGCTCAATCGCCGGCAATACGACGAGGCGGGCGACCCGGAGACGCAGGCGCGCATCGCGCAGTACGAGATGGCCTTCCGCATGCAGGCCTCGGTCCCGGAGCTGACCAACCTCTCCGGCGAATCGCGCCGCACCCTCGATCTCTACGGTCCCGATGTCGAGCGCCCCGGCACGTTCGCCTCGAGCTGCCTCCTGGCGCGCCGCCTCGTCGAGCGCGGCGTCCGCTTCGTCCAGCTCTTCCACCGCGGCTGGGACCAGCACTTCAACATCGCCGGCGATCTGCCCAACCAGTGCCGCGACATCGACCAGGCCTGTTACGCCCTCATCACCGACCTCAAGCAGCGCGGCATGCTCGACGACACCCTCGTCATCTGGGGCGGCGAGTTCGGCCGCACCGTCTACTGCCAGGGGGGACTGACGCGCGAGAACTACGGCCGCGACCATCACCCGCGTTGCTTCACGATGTGGTTCGCCGGCGGCGGCGTCAAGGCGGGGCTGGAATACGGCCGGACCGACGAGTTCTGCTACAACATCGAGGAGAACCCGGTCCACATCAACTCGATGAACGCCACCCTCCTGCACTGCTTCGGCATCGACCACAAGCGCCTGAGCGTCCGCTTCCAGGGCCTCGACGTGCGGCTGACGGGCGTCGAGGGGCACGATGTGGCGCCCGACATCCTTGCGTAAATGAGGCTCGTCTACTTCTTTATCTCGTAGCACATCAAGTACTGCTGCTCGCGGAGGTACAGCCGGCCGTCCAGCACCACCGGATGCGCCCAGGCGTTGTACTTCGTCCGGAACGCCGGCGTGAACCGGCCCTTCTCGACGTATTTCTCCGGGTTGGCTTCGATCAGCAACATCGGGCCGCGCTCATCGCGGTAGTAGAGGTGGCCGTCGGCATAGAGGATGGCGCCCTTGCCGGCGGCGCGTTCTTGCCAGGTGGCCTTGCCGGTCTTCAGCTCCACGCAGACGAGCATGCCGGGGTCGCTATTGCCATAGACATGCCCACCGGTTAAGAGAATGCCGCCGTGGACGTTCTTCATCGCCTTGTTGAAGTATTTCTCCTCCACCGCGAAGCTCCGGGGGCTTACGCCGCCCGGCTCGCCTGCTTTGGACACGATCCTGGCCAGGCCGCAGCCCTTGCCGTAGCCCGACGACGCGAAGACGAGATCGCCGGTGAAGATCGGCGTCGTGCAGTTGGCGATGTCATTGGACGGCTTGTCCCAGCGCCAGAGCAGCTTGCCCTTGTGTGACACGCCGATGACACAGCCCTGCAGAAACTGCGCGTATTGCCGCACGCCGCCGACCTCGCTCGCGACCAGCGAGGAATACGCCGCACGGTTGTCCCCCTTCTTCTTGCTCGGCACGGCGGCGGACCAGAGGCGCTTGCCGGTCATCTTGTCGAGCGCGACTACCGTGTGCTTGTCGCCCCCGGGGGTGGCGAGGACCATGGGGCCGTCGATGAGCGGCGATTCGGTGTAGCCGTAGGACTCGCGGTAGAAGGGGAGAATGCCGCCGAAGTCCTTGATGAGGTTGACGCGCCAGACCGGCTCGCCGTCCTTGACCCGCAGGCAGACGAGATCGCCGGAGACGCCCAGGGCATAGAGCCGCTCGCCCTCGATCGTCGGCGAGGAGCGCGAGCCCTCGTGATAGTCGACAACCCGGTTCGCCGTCGCGATCTTCCGCGTCCAGATCGGCTTCGCCCTGTCGAGCGTGCGGGCCCAGACGACCTCGTCGTCTCCCTGGTAGCTCAGGCCGAAGATCATCCCCTGGTCGAAGGTCGGCGTGCTGTAACCGCCGCCGAGATCGTCGACGCTCCAGAGCAGCCTGGGGCCTTTCTCCGGCCAGGCGGCGAGGAGGCCTTTTTCGGTGGAGAGGTTATCGCGCTTGGGCCCTTGCCATTGCGGCCAGGACGGGGGGCCGGCGAGGGCGGGGGCGGCGAGGAGGCCTATCAAGAGTAGTGCGGGACGGCGCATTGCGATAGTGGGCTTGGTCAGACGGATGGGTTATTGGGGTGACTTTCGAGCTGCCGCGCCTGTGCAATACACTCCATGACGCGAGTCAGTAGCTGACCATAGATGATGGAGCCGTATTTGTTGATTCGCGTCTCGTCCACCTCGACAATCCAGTGACACATCGCAGCGCATTCCACGCGGAACTTGGTCTGGGGATGCCCTTTTGGGTCGGACGGCATCTCCACCATCCACTCCTTGGGCGCATAGGTGAGCTTGGACGAAACAACTACGGCTCGAATGGGCTTCCCGGCCTCGTGCTCTTCTTTTGCGGTCAGAACGATGGCGGCATGTTCTCCGGCGGGATTGCCTTGCGGGTCGACGACATCGGTCCAGATCAGGCGACCGAGGCGAATGTCACGCACGTCTGCGACCTCGGGGAAAGTCTACTTCTGGCACTTGCCGGTGTCAGGTCTTCGAGGGGGCCCACTTCGCCCGATTGCTCCTTCTCGAGAGCGGCAGCGTGCGGGGTCGACCAAGGCGCGCGGCCAAGAGGAATCGAAAACCGATCGCCCATCCCCAGACGTGTTTCGACTTCGATGCTCGTGCCGGACTTGCTCGCTCTCATGCTTTCCAATCGGAGGTCGTCGGTCTCTAGGTCTAGAGTGTCGAAGGACCATGCGCCGGTCAATCCGTCGGCGAAAACGAGATGGATGTTCGATGGCGGCTGATAGCGGGCGGACGTCAAGAGATCAGGCCGTCCCGCCTCCGCGGGACCGTTGGATGACGACTTATTGACGCCGGTATCGGCAGGTGATGCGGCGTGGACTGCCTCTAGATTGGCCACGGCCGTCCTCCGCGTCGGTGACGGGGCAAGGACCTTGGAATGCTAGAAAAACGCAAAGTGGAGCGGAAGGGGATCGAACCCTCAACCTCAGCATTGCGAACGCTGCGCTCTCCCAATTGAGCTACCGCCCCAAGCGAAACCTCATTTTAGAGGAAGGAGGCGCGGGGTCAACCGCGGGTTCGCGGCGGCGCTTTCTGCCACTTCCCTCCGGGGGCTTACGCCGCCCGGCTCGCCTTTTGCTGTAAAATGACAGTAACTCCGCCCTTGGACTTGACGCATTCCAGCCATAAAAAGACAAGCATTAGTCTGGCGAGCGGGGGGCGTAAGCCCCCTTTGTCCCTCCCCACTCGCCCGCGACGCCCACCTTCCCGGAGACAATCTCACATGACCTCGAACAGGGACGCCAATAGCAACAACGGCCACGCCAACGGGCGGCTTCGCCAACGCGGCGACTTCGCCAACGGCGACTTCGCCAGCGGCGACGTCGACGCTTTGCCCAGGCTCCGCGAATGGCTCGACTCCCTCACCGGCGTCCTGCAGACCCAAGGCCCCGAGCCATAGCCCTTCCTCCTCACCAGGCTGCGCGAAACCGTGCAACGGCGTCGACATCCCCCTCAATACCCCTTGCATCCTTCCATCCCCCCGAACGCCAGGCTCACTTCGACGGCGATCGCGGCCTCGAACGCCGCATCAAAGGCATCCTCCGCTGGAATGCCATGGCCATGGTGGTCAAGGCGAACCTCAAATCCGACGGCATCGGCGGCCACATTTCCACCTATGCCTCGCTCGCCACCCTCTATGAGATCGGCTTCAACCACTTCTTCCGCGGCCCCGACGCCCCGGGCGGCGGCGACCTCATCTACTTCCAGGGACACTCCACCCCCGGCATCTACGCCCGCTCCTTCCTGGAAGGACGGCTCTCCGGCACCAGCTCGACAACTTCCCGCCTGGCTCGCCCCCGGCGGCGGCCTCTCCTCGTATCCCCACCCCTGGCTCATGCCGGACTACTGGCAGTTCCCCACCGTCTCCATGGGCCTCGGGCCGATCATGGCCATCTACCACGCCCGGTTTCTGCACTACCTCCGACCGCGACATCGCCGACACCAGCCGCCGCCGCGTCTGGGCCTTCCTCGGCGACGGCGAATGCGACGAACCCGAATCCCTCGGCGCCCTCACCCTCGCCTCGCGCCGAAAAACTCGACAACCTCACCTTCGTCATCAGCTGCAACCTCCAGCGCTCCTCGACGACCCCGTCCCCACGGCAAAAAAAAAAAAACGGCAAGATCATCCAGGGCTCGAAGCCGCCTTCCGCGGCGCCGGCTGGAACGTCATCAAGGTCATCTGGGGCTCCAACTGGGACCCCCTCCTCGCCCGCGACACCTCCGGCCTCCTCGTCCGGCGCATGAACGAAGTCGTCGACGGCGAATACCAGCAGCAGGCATCGAGGAAGGCGCCTACATCCGCGAGCACTTCTTCGGCAAATACCCCGCCCTCCTCAAGCTCGTGGAGAACATGAGCTGACGCGACGAGCACCAGCAAGCTCACCCGCGGCGGCCACGACCCGCTCAAGGTCTACGCCGCTTACAGGAGCCGCCGTCGACCACAAGGGCAGCCCCACCGTCATCCTCGCCAAGACGGTGAAGAGCTACGGTCTGGGGTGAAGCCGGCGAGGCCCGCAACACCGCCCACCAGCAGAAAAGTCAAAGAGGAGGCCGTCGCCAAGTTCGGCAAACGCTTCGACCTTCCCTTCGCCGACGATGCGATCGCCAAGCTCCCTTCTACAAGCCCGCCGACGACAGCCCCGGATCCACTACCTCAAGGAACGCCGCAAGGACCTCGGCGGCTGCGGCAACACCCGCGCCGTCCACTATCCCCGCCTCGACGCCCCCGCCGATGCCGTCATCCGGGCCTTCTTCAAGGTTCCGCCGGCCGGGCCGCCTCGACCATGGCGTTTGTCGACCTCCTCAAGCGCCTTATGCAGGACAAGGAGGCTCGGCAAGTACATCGTTCCCATCATCCCGGACGAAGCCCGCACCTTCGGCATGGAGGGCATGTTCACGCAGTACGGCATCTACTCCAGCGTCGGCCAGCTCTATGAGCCGGTCGACCACGCCACGCTGACCCGCTACCGCGAAGCCCGCGACGGCGTCCTCATCGAGGAGGGCATCACCGAAGCGGGCGCCATGTCCTCGTTCATCGCCGCCGGAACCGCCTACGCCAACCTCGGCGTGCCGATCGTGCCGTTCTACATTTACTACTCGATGTTCGGCTTCCAGCGCGTCGGCGACCTCATCTGGGCCGCCGCCGACATGCGCGCCCGCGGTTTCCTCCTCGGCGGCACCGCCGGCCGCACCACCCTCGCCGGCGAAGGCCTGCAGCATCAGGACGGCCACAGCCACATCGCCGCCCTGACCGTCCCCAACGTCGTCGCCTACGACCCCGCCTTCGCCTACGAGATCGCCCTCATCGTCCAGGACGGCATCCGCCGCATGTACCACAACGACGAGAGCGTCTTCTACTACCTCACCCTCGGCAATGAAAACTATCCCATGGAGCCCATGCCCGAAGGCGTCCGCGAAGGCGTCCTCAAAGGCATGTACCGCTTCCGCAAGTCGAACCTCGGCAAGAGCGCGGTGAAAAGCCCCGTCCACCTCCTCGGCAGCGCCGCCATCTTCCACGACACCCTCAAGGCCCAGCAAATTCTCGCCGAAAAGTTCGGCATCGCCGCCGACGTCTGGAGCGTCACCAGCTACAAGGAACTCCGCCGCGAAGCCCTCGAAGTAGAGCGCCACAACCGCCTCCACCCCGCCGCCCCCGCCAGGAAGAGCTACCTCGAAACCCTCCTCGCCCCAGAGAAGGGCGTCTTCATCGCCGCCTCCGACTACCAGAAATCCCTCCCCGAATCCATCCAGCGCTGGGTCCCCGGCGGTCTCATCCCCCTGGGCACGGATGGCTTCGGCCGCAGCGAAAACCGCCAAAGCCTCCGCCGCTTCTTCGAGGTCGATACGGAGAACATCGTCATCGCGACGCTCGCCGAACTGGCCAGACGCGGCGAGATCCCCGTGGACCGCGTGGAGAAGGCGATCAAGGAACTGGGTGTCGACCCCGAAAAACCCGACCCCGTCCGCGCCTGACACTCCAAAACAGATGCCCCCCCAAGCCCGCACGCGAGTCTTCGAGCGTGCGGGATGACAGCGCGTCGCGCCGGCCCAGCATCCTTTGCTTTTCATTCATTTCGCGACCATAGTTTCTGGAACGAACCCTCCGCGCCATCAAGAAACTAGGCGTCACGCGTCCAATCGATGCATCATTTTCACCGCCTGCTCGAGCGCGGCCGCCAACTCATGCGCGGCGGGTCCCATTGCCGCTTCTCGCTCTTGATCGCGCTTTAGCTCCATCGCCTCATGCTCATCCTTCTCCTTCTTCTAAAGCTTGGTCATCAAGTGAACGCTCTTGTTGATGTGGTCAGGTTTGCCGAACAGGTACTCACCCCGTTCCAAATCGCGCGCGACCCTCTTGAGCCATGCGCCGAAGCTCTTGACGTAGACCTTCAACGGCCCATAAGACCGATCGAAGTCTACGATCTGACCTCGCACGCCGCCCTTGCGCGGCTTCAGGTCGAGGAAGAAATGATTTCCTTGAATGTCGTCGAAGATTGGAATCCATTCCCGGCGCCACCACACCGGCGCGATCGGCCCTTTCGGATGAACCGCCGGCCTGTCCGTCCACGATTTCGCCAGGTCTCGATTGGATCGCCAATGCTCCACGACAGAGTACATCGGCAACCCGACCACGTTCTTTTTTCTCACCAACGGCGCAAGGTGTCCCAGGTACGAAAACTCAAACGCCGGCAACCCATTGTGAATCCCGTACGACTCCCGCACATCGTCGGGCAACCGCACGCCAAGAACTCTCTCCGCCCTCCGGATCTCCCCCTCCGTCAAACCCGGCGGCAGCCACTCCTTCGGCACGTGTTCCAGCAAACACGCGTCAATGCGCTTCCAAAGCTCCGCGATAGACGTTCCTGCTTTGGCCATGCCCCGCACTCGTCACCGCCGAAGTCTGAGCCGTTCTACGCTGCCGCGTTTTCCTGACCACCAAAGCCTGGTCCGCGCGTCAGCAATCCAGATCGCCCCGCAGCGCCTCGCCATGCCTCTTGAGCCCCAACGGGGCGGGCAGCCAATAGCCGTGGGCGTGAGCCCCTGGGACGGATGCGTGGCGTGTCCTCAAGCCCCGAAGGGGCGACAGCGGCGTGGCGCTGGACCTTTTTCTGTCGCCCCTTCGGGGCTTGGATTCTGCGTGGGGCGGCGTTCCAGGGGCTTGCCGCCCCTGGCTATTGGCTGCCCGCCCCGTTGGGGCTCAAGATGTAAGCGCCTTCATCTGGCTGCCACAACTCGCCCCGCGTTTTTTTTCGTGTCTTCCGCCCCTTCCGTGGTAGAACTACGACATGAAACGCCTCCTGCCGATCGTCTGTTGCGGCTTCATGCTGGCCCTTTCTCTCTTCGCTTCCGCCAAACGGGAAGACGAGCCGAAAGACAAGCCGAAAGGGGCGCCGGCACCTCCCGCGGCGCTTGGCGCCATTCATCCGCGTATCTCACCCGACGGCGCGACCATCGCCGTCTCCTACCAGGGCGCCATCTGGACGGTACCGGCCCACGGCGACGGCGTCATGACCCGCCTCACCGACGGCGAAGGCTTCGATCATGAGCCCGCCTGGTCGCCGGACGGCAAGACCATCGCTTTCGTCCGCGGCCCCAATCAACTCGGCGGCGACCTCCGCCTTATCCAGGCCAAGGACGGCAAAGACGTCCCGCTGCCCAAGCCGGTGAACGTCCGCGGAACCTACAACTTCCACAAGCTGGAATTCAGCCCCGACGGCAATCGTCTTCTCGGCGTCTACCGGGCCGATGGCAAGGACGTCGGCCTGGCTTGGTACGACCTCAAGACCGGCGCCGTGAAATCGCTCGATGCGCCGCCGCTGACCTACTCGGGCCGCTACGCCCTTTCGCCGGAGGGCAAGTGGGTCGCGTACACCACCACCATGGACAAGACGGGCGAGCAGGCGGGCAACAACGGCCCGCAGGCCGACGTGTGGATCGTTTCTGCCGAGGGGGGAAAGGCCGAGAAGCTCGTGCAGTTTCCTTCGCGCGTTTTTGACCTGTGCTTTCATCCGAACGGCGCCAATCTCATTGTCGTGAGCGATCTCGGCGGCGCTTACAACGACATTTGGCAGATCCCACTGGAAGCCGGCCCCAGCCCTAGGGCACGCCTCGCCGGCCTGAAGAAGCTCACCGCGGGCCAGGCGGACGAGGACCGACCGTCGCTGTCGCGCGACGGCAAACGGCTCATCTATTCCGACAACCGCGCCGGCGCCACAACGCTGGTCGTGCGCGACCTGACCACGGGCAAGGAGCATACCGTCCAGCCGCGGCGCCTCGACTACCGTACGCCCACCGGCACGCTCCGCCTCCAGACGAAAGACCAGGGCGGTAAGAAGTCCGTGACCGCGCGGGTGGCCCTGCGGCAGGACAAGGGCAAGTTCTACGCCCCGCCCGGCGCCCTCTATCGCATGCTCCGCGGCGCCGGGCATTTTTACTGCGACAAGACGGAGGAGCTGGTCCTACCCGCCGGCGCCTACCGCCTGCGCGCCACTCGCGGGCCTGAGTACAAACCCGCTTTTCACGACATCACCATTCAACCGGGAAAGACGCTCGAGCTGACGGTCGAGCTCGAGCGCTGGACGCACGCCGCCAAGGACGGCTGGTATTCGGGCGAGAATCACATCCACGCCAACTACGGCTACGGCCAGTGGTACAACACGCCCGAGACCATGTTCGCCCAGTGCGCCGGCGAGGACCTGAGCGTCTGCAACCTCGTGGTCGCCAACTCGGACACCGACGGCATCTTCGATCGGCCCTTCTTTCGCGGCGGCCCCGATCCGCTCTCCACGCCCGAGACCATCCTCTACTGGAACCAGGAGTTCCGCAGCACGCTCTGGGGCCACATGACGCTCGTCAACCTCAGGCAGGTCGTCGAGCCGGTCATGACCGGTTTTCACGCCACGACCAACCCGTGGGACATCCCGACCAACAGCGACATGGCCGACCGCGCGCACTGGCAGAAGGGGCACGTCAACTACACCCACGCGGTGCAGGATCCCGTGAAGCCCTTCGACAACCCGTACGCGGCCAAGGGGCTGCCGATCGACGTCGCTCTCGGCAAGATCGACTCCCTCGACCTCAACAACGCCTATGCGGGCACGGTCCCCGTCTGGTATCGTCTCCTCAACTGCGGCTTTCGCCTGCCGCCGTCCGCGGGCACGGATTGCTTCCTCAATCGGATCTTCAGCCAGCTCCCCGGCGGCGATCGCGTCTACGTCCACGTGCCGGGCGGCTTGACGTATGCGGCCTGGATCGACAACCTCAAGAAGGGCCGCTCCTTCGTCTCCAACGGGCCCATGCTCGAATTCACGCTCGACGGCAAGGGCCTGGGGGAGTCTGTCAAGCTCGCCGGCCCACGCAAGCTCCGCGTCAAGGCATCGGCCCGCTCCCTGTACAAGCTCGCAAAGGTGGAGCTGATCTACAACGGCAAGATCGCCGTCACGCTCCCCCTCGCCAAGTACGACCGGTCCGCCACGCTGGATGAGGAGATTGACGTGAAGCACAGCGGCTGGCTGGCCCTGCGCGCCAGCGGTCCCGGCCATGAAGACAGCGTGGTCCCGGCCGTTTACGCGCATACGGCGCCGATCTACCTCGACATCGCCGGCAGCTCGGGATTGTCGCGCGACGACGCCCTGTTCTTCCTCAAGTGGATCGACGAGCTGTCGCCCATGGTCCGCCTCCGCGACCGCATCCCCGACGCGGCTTTGCGCGAGCATGTCGAGAACCAGCTCGATGCGGCGCGCAGAGTCTATGCGAAGGTGGCCAAGGAAGGGTCGTGAATCAATCGCGTGTGCGGTTTTTCGCCACCCGCGCGCTACCGACGTCCGTGCCTTGGAGCGCGGGTTGACGTTGCCACGCCGTTCCGGAAAATCACAGGAGCAGCAGGAGGCTAATCCGCTTGAGCACGCTCGTCCCCCAACCCCTCAAATGGCACGGCGGCAAGAATTACCTCGCCGCCAACATCATCGAGCTATTCCCGCCACGCTGCCGCACGCCCAACAAGCCCGCGCCCGGCGACTCCGGCTGGCTCCACTATGTCGAGCCCTACGCCGGCGGCCTTGCCGTCCTCCTCGCTAACGATCCCGAAGGGATCAGCGAAGTCGTCAACGACAGGAACGAACAGCTCACCAACTTCTGGAGGGTGCTGCAACAGCCGGCCCAGTTCGAGATTTTCCTGCGGCTCTGCGAGGCGACCCCTTTGTCCGAGCTGGAATACCGTCGGGCGAGCGCCGAGCTTCCCGATCCGCGCGACGAGCCGGTCCAGGCCGCCTGGGCCTTCTTCGTCCGCTGCCGCCAGTCCCTCGCCGGCCGCATGAAGGGCTTCACCGGCGTCACCAAGACACGCACCCGCCGCGGCATGAACAACGACGTCTCGGCCTGGCTAACGGCCGTCGAGGGCTTGCCCCAGGTGCACGCCCGGCTCAAGCGCGTCCTCATCCTCAACCGACCGGCCCTCGAAGTGCTCCGCGGCCACGACGGGCCGCACACCCTCTTCTACCTCGACCCTCCGTATGTCCATGAGACCCGCGCCACCACGGGGGAATACGACCACGAGATGACGGCCGAGGAGCACCGCGCGCTGCTCACCGTCCTTTCTGAACTGAAGGGTCGCTTCCTCCTGAGCGGCTATCGCTCCGCCCTCTACGACGACGTCGCCGCGGAGCGCGGCTGGCGGCGCCACGATTTCGAGCTGCCAAACCAGGCTGCTAGCGGGCCCAAGAAACGCCGCATGGTGGAGTGCGTCTGGACGAACATTTGACGCATTCATGGTCCGCTCCCCTGGCGCAAGGCGCCGCCGCGCATGCGCGGCGGCTCGTCGTCCCTGCTGGAGAACCCCAATATGCGAAAACTCCCGCTGCTGTCGCTTTGCGTCGCCCTGCTCGCTGAGCCCGCCACCGCCGTGAAAGCCCCCGCCGATGAGCAATACGGCGCCAAGGGCGCCACCATCGACATCGGCACGCACAAGGGCTTCATCCTCGAGCCCGCGAAACCGGCGGCGGAGGGCGCCCGGCCCTGGGTCTGGTACGCGCCCACCATCGGCGGCTATCCGAACCGGAGCAACGAATGGGTTCTGCGCAAACTGCTCGAGCGCGGTTTCTACGTCGCCGGTGTCGACGTGGGGGAATCGTACGGCAGCCCGGCGGGACGGAAGGTCTTCTCGGAGTTTCATCAACATGTGGTCCGCGCCTACAAGCTCGAATCCAAGGCTCGTCTCCTGGCGCAGAGCCGCGGCGGGCTGATGCTCTACAACTGGGCGGCGGAGAATCCCGACAAGGTCCGCTGCATCGTGGGGATCTATCCGGTGTGCGACCTGCGCAGCTACCCGGGCCTGAAAAGAGCGGCCGGAGCGTATGGACTTACGCCGGAAGAACTGGAAAAGCAACTGACCAAACACAACCCGATCGACCGGCTGGAAGCACTGGCCAAGGCGGGGACGCCGATTCTCCACATCCACGGCGACGCGGACTTGGTTGTCCCCCTGGGGAAGAACAGCCAGGTGCTGTTCGATCGCTATCGCGCACTGGGCGGAAAGATGAATCTCATCGTTGTCCCCGGCAAAGGTCACGCGGAAATCCCGGAGTTTTTTCAGGCGCCGGAACTCGTGCGGTTTCTGGCCGACGGCGGCTACGCGACGGAGCCCGGGAAGAAATAGATGAGGAGCTACGCCTCCTGCAGCCAAAACTCCAGCTCCGCATCCTTCTCGGCGTCCGCCTTCTGCCATTTATCGTCCTTCCTCAACCCCTGCCACGGCGATACCCCTTTCGCCGCGCACTCCACCAGATAGGCTCGCCAGCGGTAGTGCTGGTAAACTCCCATGATGTTGACGGCATAGCGCTGCGCCAGGCCGGAGTTGCCTTTGATGATGATCAGGTTCTCGTCGTTCTTGCCGCTCGCCGATTTCGAGAAGTTGTGCGAGCCGGTGACGACGACGGGATCGGTGAACGGGTCGATGACGATCACCTTCGAGTGGTTGATGGCGAAGCCGATGACGCCATGCGCTGGCTGGACCAGAAACTCGCGGCGCGTCACTTCCTTGGCCCAGCCGGCGAAGTCTTTCTGGACACCTTCGGGTTGCACGATGTCCAGCTCGAAGGGAGTGTTCGCGCCGGCGTGCACGACCTCCACGCTTTCCGTTTGCGTGTCCGGCTTCAGCGTGTTGACCACGCCGTGAACGTAGAGGTCTTTGTCATAGGTCGACGACGCGGGCGAGAGACGCGCCTGGATCACCTGGAGCAGGCCGCTCGTGCCGGGTTCGAACATGAGGAAGAGGATGGCCTTCTTGGCGCCGTTGATAAGCTCGGTGACTTCGTCCATCTCCGGCCCGCCGGCGGTGCGGGTGAACCAGGTGGTCCACTTGCCGGTCTTGCCGGCGCTGCCCGTCTTGGCCTGGTTGTTCGATTCCATGAGAGCGTCGCCGAAGTGCATGGCGGCGCCGCCGCGGCCTGTGCGCTTGTCGTCCTTGAGGAGCTTCCATTGGTCGAGGTAGACCTGGGCCAGCTTGGCGTCGCGGATGAGGACGCTGTTGTTCATCTGCGTGCACAGGCCGGTCGTCGACCAGTTGGTGCTGCCGGTCCAGACCATCGCCGGCGCGTTGGCGGTCTCGGCGAAGACGGCGAACTTGTTGTGGCCTAGCCCTTCCGACCAGAGCATGCGCCGCGACAGGTCGATGGCGTCGCCGAGCTTCTTGGCGGCCTTGGCGTTGCCGTCCTTCCCCTTGGCCTTCTCGCTGCCGTTGGAGAGGACGACGTGGGCCCGCTTGCCCAGGGCGATCAGGGCGTCGACGAGATCGTCGTCATCCAGTTCGTAGAGAGCGGCATAGAGATGCCACTTGTTCTTCTGCGCCAAAGCGAGCAGGTCCTCCAACCGGGCGCCGAGCGGGCCCATGAGAAACTGCCGCAGCTCGTCCGTGTGGTCGTCCAGGTTGGCCTTGAGCTTCTTGAGATCGGCCAGGGTAAAGTTGTCGCCGAGCTTCTTGGCGACGAACTGCGACATGAGGATGCCGCGGTTGAAATACGCGCTCGCTTTGCCATCCCCGGCCGCCGCGACTGCAACGGGGCCTACCGTGACCTTGGCCGCGTCGTCCGGCATGAGACCGGCGGCGGTCTTCATGACCGGCGTGATCGTGTAGCTGACGGTGTCCCCTTCGTTGACGCCGTGGTCGGTCCAGGTGTAGCGCTGGAACGGCCACTCGGTCGACGGCTTCAGGCTATGCGGCGGGTTGTTGTCGCCGTCGAAGCCGGTGCGGTTGGCGAGGACGTTGTTAAAATGCTTGCCGCTCGCAGTGACGAGGTCACGCTGGAGTGCGAAGCCCCAGCAGTCGACCGTGCGCGGCATGGTCCAGACGAGGAAGCAATCGTCGCCGTTGAAGTAGAGCTTGGCACGGAGCATGACGGGTTTCCTTGGAAGAGGGGACTCGGCTCGCGCGGCGCGGAGATGACGACGACGGCGATGCGCGCGGGCCGTGATGAAGGCGGAGATTACGCGCGGCTTTTGCGGCCTGCAAGCGAAATCGCGCGGTTTCTTCGGATCTTCTCGGGCGATTCAGCTCTTGCGCGAATTTTTCACGCAGAGGCGCAAAGGACGCAGAGAAAGCCTTGGATGTTATACGGCATGGCCGTATACTCACGTAGATGACGCTGTTCATTGAAACGAAGGTTTTCACTCGCCTGGTGAGAGAATACCTCAGCGACGATGAGTACGGCGAGTTGCAGAAGCACCTGGTCGCCGCGCCCGATGCAGGGGACGTGATCGCTGGAACCGGGGGCGTGCGCAAGCTGCGTTGGCGCGGCTCCGGCAAGGGCAAACGAGGCGGGTTCCGAGTGATCTACTTCGCAAAGATGGAAGAGGGCAGGATCTGGATGCTGACCATGTATCCAAAGAACGTTCGCGACAACATTCAGGCGGACGTACTCAAGAAAATCCGCGAGGAGGTTGAGAAAAATGGCTAAGAAACGCGATATCGGCGCGGAAATCCTGCAGGGGCTGCGCCAGATCAAACGCGGCGAGGTAGGACGCGTGATCAGCGTGCCCAACATCGCCGCGACGAGGGCCAAGACGGGTTTGTCGCAAACGCGATTCGCTCAACTCCTTGGCGTCTCCGTGCGGACGTTGCAGGATTGGGAACAGGGCCGTCGGGCGCCTTCCGGGGCGGCGCGCACATTGCTGTTGATTGCGGAAAAAAACCCTCAGGCATTACTCGACGTAGCATGAGGCGTCACCGCGTCGGCTCATCGGACAGCACCCCATCCAGCAGCACGTTCGCCACGACCGGCCCATCCTTGGTCATCGTCACCCAGGCGAAGTGGTCGAACTCGCCGTGCGGAACGCCGCGCAGCTCGCTGCCGCCGCCCGTCGTCGCGAGCTGATAGTGGGCCATCCTCTTGCGGACGAACTTGCGATAGCTGTGCTCGTGCCCCGCGAAGACGGTGTACTTGCGCCCCTCCAGCGCCGCTTCGAGGGGAAGCCAGCCGTTCTCCGCGATGTCGTCCTGGTCCCAGAGCGGGCGGTGCAAGACGACGACCGTCCACGCCACCGAGCGGCACTCACTCAACGTTTTCGCGGCATAGGCGAGCTGAGCGCTGCTCAGGCGGCCCCCGCTCGCGGGCGGGTCTTCGCTGTTGAGAAGCAGAAACAGCACGTTGCGATAGACGAAGTGCCCGTAGCGCCGGCCCAGACGATCGTGCCAGATCGTCTCTTGCAGGTCGTTGCTGATGTCGTGATTGCCAGGGGTGTAGAAGAAGGGCATCGTCAGCTTGTTGACGCTGTTCTCGAACTCCCGCCACTGGGCTGAGACAATCTTTGCGTCGTCGCTATAGCCCTGGATGAGATCACCGACGGAGAGGACGAACGCCGGCCGCAGGCGATTGAGCTGCACGACGGCTTTCTCGAAGACGCCGCGCCGCGGCGCGCCGGTGCGGTCGCCGACGACCGCGAAATGGAAGGTGTCCCCAGCCGGAAAAGGGGCGGACGTGCGCGGCTCGCCGCGGCGAGACCAGAAGATCGCCCGAGCCTTCGTCGCTGGGCCGCTGACCGCCGGTGAGAACGAGGGCGGTCAACATCACGAGCCCGGCCAAGAGCAGGGCTAGGCAGCGTTTCACCGTCTACTCCTTTTCCACGGCGGGCGCCGGAGGCATCGCATCCTGCGACGCCATTTCTAGCCTGCCCACAGGGCGGATCGGGGGAGGATTCCGCGAAAACGGCGTGAAAATCGGCCAGAAAATGTTGCAACCGACCTGCTCTTTCGCCGGCGCATGGTGGAAAATGGAGTCGATGAGTCCGCAACCGTCCCTCTTCGGTCCCACCTCCGCCGCCCCGGCCCTCTACGCCGAGGTCGTCTTCGATCGTCCGCTCGACCACGCCTACACCTACGAGGTCCCCGATGAATGGAAGGCGGACATCGGTGTCGGCAAGCGCGTCCTGACGCCCTTCGGCCGCGGCGACCGGCAAACCATCGGCTTCTGCGTCGGCCTTTCGCCCCGTGGCCCGGAGCGCGAGGTGAAATCGATCCTGCGCGTCCTCGATGAGGAGCCGCTGCTCTCCGAGGCGCTGCTGAAATTGACCCGCTGGATGGCGGACTACTACCTGTGCGGCTGGGGCCAGGTTCTCAACATCGTCCTGCCGGCGGGGGCGAAAAAGCAGGCGGGAACGGTCTCGGTTGCGGTGATCGAGCCCTTGCCCGCGATGCTCCGCCCTGCCCTGCCCGAAGACCTGCCGGCCAAGCAGCGAGCCGTCGTCGAGTTGCTCCAGCAGAAGGACGAACCGATCGAGGTCCGGAAACTGTCGCAGCTGGTCGGCTGCGGACCGAGCGTGATCCGCGCCGTGGTGCAGCGCGGCCTGGCCCGGCGACGACTGACGCGCATCGAGAATCCGGATATCGAAGAGGAGGAGAACTACGAAGCGGAAGCGACGACGACCGCCGCGCCGTCGATCACGCTGACAGCGGACCAGCAGCAGGTCTGGTCCGTCCTGGAGCCGGCGCTGCGCGAACACAAATACCAGGCGTTCCTGCTGCACGGCGTCACCGGTAGCGGCAAGACCGAGCTGTACCTGCGGGCGATCGAGCAAGTCGTCCGAAGCGGGCGTCAAGCAATCGTCCTCGTCCCGGAGATCAGCCTGACGCCGCAGACCGTGCAAGCGTTCCGCGGCCGGGGCTGGGAGGTCGCGGTGCTGCACAGCCACATGCACCAGGCCGAGCGCGGCCGGCACTGGCGGCGCATCGCCGCGGGGGAGGTGCAGGTGATCGTCGGGGCACGCAGCGCGGTCTTCGCCCCCGCCAGGCGGCTCGGCCTGGTCGTCATCGACGAGGAGCACGAATCGAGCTTCAAGCAGGACAACGTGCCGCGCTATCATGCCCGCGACGTCGCCATCATGCGCGCCCGCATGGAAGACGTGCCGATCCTGCTCGGCTCGGCGACGCCGTCTCTCGAGAGCTGGCACAACGTGCAGCGCGGGTTATTCAAGCTGCTGTCGTTGCCGCGCCGCGTCTTCGATCGGCCCATGCCGCCGGTTCATCGCATCGACCTGCGCTACGATCGCGGGCCGGACCGCAAGTTTCATGGCATCAGCCCCAGCCTCGAGCGCGCGATGAAGCTGGCGCTCGACCAGGGCGGGCAGATCATCCTGCTGCTCAATCGCCGCGGCTTCGCAACGTTCCTGCACTGCCCCGGCTGCGGCCACGTCGAACTGTGCAAATACTGCGACCTGGCCGTAACGTTCCATCAGGAACGCAAGATCGTCATCTGCCATTACTGCGGCTACGAAGGCCCACCGCCGGAACGCTGCCCCGAATGCCAGCTCGGCCAGGTGAAGTACCAGGGGATGGGGACCGAGAAGCTGGAGGCGGAGATCCGGGCGAAGTTCCCCGGCCGCGTCATGGAGCGGATGGACAGCGACACGATGAAGAAGCCGGGCAGCCACCGCAAGGTGCTGGAGGCGTTCCGCAACAACGAGATCCAGATCCTGATGGGAACGCAGATGATCGCCAAGGGGCTGGACTTCCCGAACGTAACGCTGGTTGGCGTTGTCAACGCCGACATCGCCCTGCACCGCGCGGACTTTCGCGCCGGCGAACGGACGTTCCAGTTGCTCGCCCAGGTTGCTGGCCGGACGGGCCGCGGGCCGCGCGGCGGCGCCGTCTACGTGCAGACCTTCACGCCCGAGCATCCAAGCATCGCCCTGGCGTCGCTGCACGATTACCTGACGTTCGCCAAGGGGGAATTGGAGGCGCGGCGGCCGCACGGCTATCCGCCCTATCAGCGGCTAGTGCGGCTTTTGATCCGCGGCAAGAACCAGGAAGCGGCGTTCCAGTTCGCGGAGAAGCTCGGCGCGGCGTTCAAGCCCGCCCTCGATATCTTGCAGAAGAATCGTCCGGAGCCGGAGCAGATCCGCATCCTCGGCCCGGCGGAGGCGCCCGTCTTTCGTTTGAAGGGCCTGCACCGGTATCACTTCCAGCTACAGTCGCCAAGCTCCACGTTCCTGCACCAGGTGCTGAAGGCGGTGCTGCCGGTGGTCCGAGTGCCGCATGGGGTGGAGCTGGTGGTGGATGTCGATCCCCAGGATATGATGTAATACGGTGTTCGTTTCAACTCGGTCCGAGACGCAACAACAGATCCGTTTTCCCCTCGGCCGGTATGGTGACTTGCAGAGGCGTCTCCTCCTCGGTGTTGTACCTCTTGGGTATCAATTTCTTGTCCTGCGGCCGGATGGCGCCAACCGTGACCCGATAGCGTCCGGGGGGCACGCCGCGTTTCGTCTTCAGCAGCATGTCGATTTTGCCGCCGCTGCTGCTGATGCAATAGGGGATCGTGTCATAGCGGTCGATGTAGCCTTTCGGATCGTCTTCTGGCCAGAAGTCTACGCGCATGCCCCAGATCGGCTTTCCCGCTGCGTCGACAAGGGTACCCTGGGCAGGGACGAAAGGCGGGGGGGCGGAGGAGCCGCAACCGCACGAGCCGAGGAGCATCGACAGAGGAACGACGACGCGCATGAATCGCATGGAAGCTCTCCCGAAGGGCGAAACCAGCACAAAGAAGTTATTCGCCTTCCGAGACCGCCTCCCCTCCGGCAGGAGTGACCGCGGCCCAGAACGTGGCGGGGCTGACTCCTGGAGAAATGGTCTTGACGCTCCCGTCGAACATGCCCACCAGCAGGCCCGCGGACTGGGTGGCCTGCAACATGCGCCCATCGGCCGCGCGCGGATTGGGAACCATTTGAAACGTCGCTCCGGGGATAGACGGGAGCGTTTGGCCGTCCTTCGTCACCGGCAAGACGTCCCACCACACGGGGTCGGCGAACGTGCAGCTGCGCCAGCCGCTTCGGTCAGCCCAAAGCTGGCTCGGCTCAGTGTAGAACATGGTCAAATAGTCCTCACGCCAGCTTGGGACGCCAGGCATGCCCGCGTAGTAGTAATGTTGGCCGACGGCGATGGTGGCGGAGATCCCGTCCGGGAAGGATGCCGGCAGCCGGGCAGGCTTGCCGAAGACTTGCTGATTCACGGCGTAGCAATTCGGGCCTCGTGTTCGCGCGTAGTCGTCCAGTCGGTCCAAGCTGGGGTCAGTGGGCGAGATAAACGTGGGTATCAGCGCATACTCCGTACCCCAGAGCAAGCCGTTGGCGGTATAAAAAGGGACGCCATACGGCGGCGGGGCGGGCGGCTCGAGAAACGGGAGGATGTTATAGAGCGGCGAGTGGCTGGTGACCCCGGGAGGACCGACGACAATCGAGCGCCGACCGCGGCTAGGCAGCACCCCGCCGGAGACAGTGGAGTAACTTTGGAAGCCGAGGACGATTTGTCTGATGTTGTTCTGATCGTGGAGCCGCGCGCTCAGCGCACGTACCTTCTGGACCGCCGGCACGAGCAGAGCGAGCAACACCGCGAGAATCGCGATGACCAGCAGAACCTCAACGAGCGTGAGTCCTCGACGGCCGCGCATGATTCCCTCTCTGAAAAAGAGTCCGATGGAGAGCCGCCGCGCCCTCATTTGAAGCTGATAGTCTGCGTATTATCAAGCGTCTTGTCCTTCATCTCCATGCCGCCCACAACCTGATCCCAATGCATCCGCACGAAGACCCTGTAATCTCCCGCGGGCAGGTTGAACCACTGGGCCGCGGACCACAATCCGCTATCCGCATTGCACTTCTGGAACGCTTTGTAATCCTGGTACGCGCCGTCCACCAGTTTTTGCAACTTCACTTCGATTAACGTAAGAGTCGCCGTATCGCCGCCGTCCGCCGTCAAACTGTAGGTTCCCTTGGGCGCAATGAAGTTGCCAAATTTGAGTGAGACTCCAAAGTCGGAAAAAGAATCGACTTGAGCGGCGACGCCAGCATACCCGTTGCTCGTCGCAGCGACAAGCACGACCAAAGCAAGGCTGCGACGAATACCCCAAAGCGAGAAGTGGTGTAGGTTCATGACGCGAACTCCGAGAAGAGAGTCGGGAAGTGAGACTTGCTAACAACGATGAGGAAAAAAAAAAAGAAAAAGCAAGAGAAAAAACAAGAAAAAAGAAAAAAACTTGCCGGGCGCGTGGGTTGGCGGGAGACTGACACGCCACAAATAACGCGAGGACAACCCGGCAAGCCTTGTGTCGCGGGAGGGCCGAGTGCCGCATGGCGTCGAGGTGGCTTGATCCGCAGGATATGATGTAGAGCAACGTGGGACGGCCCCACCGCCACTTCACGCACGGGATCCCGCGGGAGAGCGCCATGTCCGTCATTGAGTGTCCGGGTTGCGGCACACCGCTCACGAGGCGCGAGCAGGAAGCGGGTCGTTGTCCAAACTGCCGCCGGCTGCTGGAGAAGGCGTCCGCGACGGACGAGGCGCCTCGGATGGAGCCCGAGTTCGTCGCCAGCCTGCCGGGAAAGACGCTGGCTACTGGCCCTCAGCGGCGAGCATAGCGTGATCGGGTCCACGGGTGTTGTTGTCGCGCTATCGGCCGGCGGGCTGGTCGTCGGCGCCGCGCTGCTGGTCGCTGGAGTTTTGGCCCTGCAGGCCCGGCCGCGATACAAGGCTTGGCGTAGCGCCCGCAAGGGGGCCGTAGCGCTGGGCGGCTCCTGATTGGCTGCGTCGGCTTTCACAAACGGCCAACCTCGGCGTTCCTGCACAGGTGGGTGCTGAAAGCGGCGCTACTGGGGCGCCGAGTGTCACATGGGAAGGCTACGCCATGGCAATTCCTATCGCCAGAATCGTTTATGCGAGCGCCGTCGGTTCCGCCGCGAAGATCGTTTCATGCGAAACTTGCGGCAAGAAATATGTCTATGAAGTGCGAAGGTTGAGCCAAGGTCAGGCGATCCACCTTATCAGCTCGGAGGGGGAAGGCGCCAAAGCCCTGGCCCAACGCATAGCGGCGCATGACCTGAAAAAACAGTTGGATGCGGCAATCGAAGTGGTTCCCTGTCCGGCATGCGGCTGGATACAGGCAGACATGTTGCCGACGGCGCGGCGTCGTCATCTTCGCCGCGTGAAAATCCTCGGCATCTTTATCCTGCTCGGCCTTGTGCTGCCGCTGGTCATGACTGTTGGAGCAGTCTTCTGGCCACCGAACGCAAGGGCTGCCGAAGAAATAGTAGATGAATCGATTCTCTGGGCCGCTGGGCTCCTCGCGGTGGGGGCGGGCATCTTGATTTGGCGCGCGATGGCCTGCAAGCACTACGACCCGAACGGCGAAGACCTCGACAAGCGGTTGGCCGAAGGCAGACAGCGCGGCCAGCTGCTCGTGGGCGACTAAATCATCCGAAGGATCAACCGATGAATCCGCGCATCGCTGTCAATCCCGCCATCCATTTCGGCAAGCCGTGCGTGGCCGGCACAAGGATTCCCGTCCAGGATGTTCTTGAACTACTCACAGAGAATCTGTCCTTGGCGGAGATCGGTCGAGATTACTTTCCGGAGCTACATCCGGACGATCTGCGTGCATGCGTTCAATACGCGATCGATATGATCACGCTGGAAGACATCCGCCTCGCGCCAACCAGGTGATGGCATCTCACTTGGATTTCTTCTTCGCCTTCGCCTCATACTCGTCGATGTACTTCTTCGGGTTCTCCAAAAACTCCGCGCGGCAGCCGCTGCAGCAGACATAGTAGGTCTTGCCCATGTAGCTCACCGCCGTTGTCCCCAGGCCGCCGGAGACGATGCACTCGGGGCGGCCATCGCCCACGGCGAAGGCGACGCCGTCCTTGGTGGCGCCGACCTGGTACTTGCGGTAGAAGATGCCCTTGCCGGCGGCCCGCGTCTCGTAGCGGTAGAGGATGCGGTTCTCGTGCAGGATGGTGAAGATAAGCTTTTGCTCCTCATTCTTGTCGGCGTCGGTGCGGACGGCGGTCAGCGCCTTGCCTTTCATCGTGCCGGTGTAGAGCAGCGTTGCCTTGTCGGTTGTCGTTAGGCGCACCTCGAACTCGTCCTTGTCGGGGATGGGGCGGATCTCGCCGGAGACGAAGTGCTTGCCCTTGGCGAACGCGAGCTTGAGCCAGGCGTCGTCCTTCTTGAATTGCCACTCGCAGTTGATGGTCTCGGTCCAGAAGCCTTTCTGCTGCTCCTCCTTGGAGCCGGCGGGTACGCCGGTCGCGTTCCAGGTCCCGACAAGGCCGCCCAGGGGAGCGAGCCGTTCGCGCTTGCTCTTGGCGTCGGAGGAGGCGTTCTCGACGAGCAGCGCCACCGCGAGGAGGGAGAAGACGCAGGCAACTAGACGCATCGCAGGCTCCTGAAAAGGGAAGCACGTCAATAGAGGAGACGGGCGCCTCCTAAAGAATTAACCGCGGGCCCGTGAGAAAGTTCTGAGAGGGAGCGGACCTCGCCGCGGCCAAGTCGCGGGCGACCGCCGGTTTGCAGCTGCAACAGCGCGTCTTACAGCTGTAAATATGCTTTCGCCTGACATGGTAATCGCTTGCGACCGGGCCCGTCGCGCGGCCGCTTTGCGGACCTTCTTGTCGTTTTTTGCCGTATTTCATCGAGCCGGCTCGCCATCGTTTCACAAAGCGAAAATTCTTTTTTTCTTTGCCTTTGTCCCTCAAGGGCTTGGGCCACAAAAGCCATTTTGCAGCTGCGAAGCCCGGCTTTGTGTGTTGACTTTTCAGCTGCAAACGTTATCCTGCCCCTCATCAATCGAACGCGGCCGCCCAACGCGGCCCACCCGACGACCACCGGACAACAGCAAGCGGCATGTACGCTCCGTGTCCTGGCATTGCGAGTGATCCTTTGGATCGAACGATTTTCAGCACGCCACTCTCCGCTGACAGTCACCGGCCGCCTCCTATCCAGAGGGCCGGCGATCCTGGATCTCCGGTCGGTAGCTCAGAACCTTCTTTCTTTTGAGACGCGAACGCTGAAACTTGCCCCTGAGCCGCGCCCCGAGTGCGCGCGGTCATGAAGCCAAGTTCCAGTCTTGAAGAATGCTCCGCCCAGGCCAAGGAAGGCCTACGCATACGTTACGGAGTGCGAGGGTCGGGAGCTCTCTCCTAGGGAGCATTCTTCAAGGCTGGATGCTTGTAAACGGACGACGCCGGGCATGAAGCCTGGTCGCCGCCGCCCTTCGCAAGAAGGGAAATCCCCGCACCCGGCGCCGAGCGCCTGGCGGGGTTGGTCCTGGAGCATGGACGCGTCCGACCACGATCGGGCCGGGCCGGCAAGGAATGCCGGCCCGGCCCTTTTTTCGTTTAGCCCCGGTTCGCGGAACCGGGGCGGACCACGCCCCCAAGCCGGTCGATAGCGCGCTATCCGCGGTCCGAGCGACCTCGCCCGCCCGGTTCTGCGAACCGGGGCTAAACGGCGCGGAGGCGCCCAAATCCGACTCGTTTCTCCTCTCCCTTTCGTCTAATTTGAAGACAAGCGTAATCTTCGTAAGGAGTGGGGAATGTCGCAGTTGCTGCAGATGAACACACACGACGCGCTGGAGGAACTGATCGGCCAGCGCATCCTCCTGCTCGACGGCTCGATGGGCGCCCTGATCTACTCGAAAAGCCCGGGCGAGGAGGATTATCGCGGCGAACGCTTCAAGACCCACCCCAAGCTCCTCAAGAACTGCACCGAGGCCCTCGTCCTCACCCAGCCAAGGATGATCGAGGACATCCACCGCGCTTACCTCGAGGCCGGGGCCGACATCATCGAGACCTGCACCTTCAATGGCAATCGCCTCGGCCTCGAAGAGTTCGCCCTCTCGGACCTGACCCGCGAGATCAACGTCAAGGCCGCCAAGCTCGCTCGCCGCGCCGCCGACGATTACACGCGCCGTAACCCCGACAAGCCGCGCTTCGTCTGCGGCAGCATCGGCCCCACCAACAAGACGCTCTACATCGAGCCCGGCCGACCCGACCTCGGCAGCCGCACCTACTCCTTCGACGACTTCGTCAACAGCTACTACGAACAGGTCGCGGCCCTCGTCGAGGGGGGCGTCGATCTCCTCGCCGTCGAAACGGGCAACGACATCCTCGTCCTAAAAGCCTGCCTGTTCGCGATCGACAAGTACCGCTCCGAGCATGGCGTCCGCCTGCCTACCATTGTTTCCGGCACCATCTACGAGAACGGCCGCACGCTGCTGGCCCAGTCGCCGGAAGCGTTCTACGTCTCCGTGTCCCACTTCGACGCGCTGGCCGTCGGCTTCAACTGCGGCGTCGGCGTCGACCTGATCCGCTCCGCGGTGGAAAGCCTGGCCGGCATCTCGCGTAAGCCGATCTCGGTCTACCCGAACGCCGGATTGCCCGACGGCATGGGCGGGTTCCGCGGCCTCGGCAAGGACGGCACCGCCCGTGCCCTGGGCGAGTTCGCGCGCAAGGGCTGGGTCAACATCGTCGGTGGCTGCTGCGGCACGACGCCGGAATGGATCGCCGCCTTCGCCCGCGAGATCGAAGACGTGCCGCCACGCCGGGACGTCGACGTGCCCTCTTGGTCTTACTATTCGGGCCAGGAAGTCCTGGTCGTCCGGCCCGAAACCAACTTCGTCATGGTCGGTGAGCGCTGCAACATCACCGGCTCGGCCAAGTTCAAACGCCTCATCAAGGAAGGGAACTTCGACGCCGCCGTCGCCGTCGCCCGCGAGCAGGCGCAGAACGGGGCCAACGCCCTCGACGTCAACATGGACGCCGACCTTATCGACGGCGTCGAGGCGATGACGCGCTTCCTCTACCTGATCGCCAACGAGCCGGACATCTCGAAGCTGCCGATCATGGTCGACAGCTCGAAGTGGGAGATCATCGAGGCGGGGCTCAAGTGCATCCAGGGCAAGGCGATCGTCAACTCGATCAGCCTGAAGGAAGGCGAAGAGAAGTTCCTGGATCAGGCCCGGTTGTGCCGCCGCTACGGCGCCGCGGTCGTCGTCATGGCGTTCGACGAGGAAGGGCAGGCGGTGACGGCGGAGCGCAAGGTCGCCATCTGCGATCGGGCCCATCGCCTCCTCACCGAGGAAGTCGGCTTCGCCTCCGAAGACATCATCTTCGATACCAACATCCTGACCATCGGCACCGGGATGGAGGAGCACAACAATTACGCCGTCGAGTTCTTCGAGGCCGTCCGCGAGCTCAAGCGGCTGCTGCCCTTGTGTAAGACGTCGGGCGGCGTGAGCAACGTCAGCTTCTCCTTCCGCGGCAAGGACGTGGTGCGCGAGGCGATGAACGCGGTCTTCCTCTACCACGCGATCCGGGCCGGGCTGGACATGGGGATCGTCAACCCCAACCAGCTCCAGGTCTACGAGGACATTCCCAAGGACCTGCTGGAGCACATCGAGGACGTCGTCCTCAATCGCCGCCCGGACGCGACCGATCGGCTCCTCGCCTTCTCGGAGAAGCTCGGCGGCAAGGAGAAGACGGCGGCGCAGGCCGAGGCGTGGCGTGCCGGGACAGTCGAGGAGCGCCTCAAGCACGCCCTCGTCAGCGGTATCAGCGATTACATCGAGAAGGACGTCGAGGAGGCTCGGCAGAAATACCCGCGGCCGCTCTCGATCATCGAAGGCCCGCTCATGGACGGCATGAACGTCGTCGGCGACCTGTTCGGCTCGGGCAAGATGTTCTTGCCGCAGGTCGTCAAGAGCGCCCGCGTCATGAAGCAGGCGGTCAACTACCTGCACCCGTTCATGGAGGCGGAGAAGAAGGCGTCCGGCACGGTCCACAAGGCGCGCGGCAAGGTCCTGCTGGCGACGGTGCGCGGCGACGTGCATGACATCGGCAAGAACATCGTCGGCGTCGTCCTCGGTTGCAATAACTTCGAGGTGATTGACCTGGGGGTGATGACACCGTGCGAGAAGATCCTGGAGACGGCGCGGAAGGAAGGGGTCGACATGATCGGCCTCTCCGGGTTGATCACTCCATCCTTGGACGAGATGGTCCACGTCGCCAAGGAGATGCAGCGCGAAGGTTTTTCGATGCCGCTGCTGATCGGCGGGGCGACGACGAGCGCCAAGCACACCGCGGTGAAGATCGCGCCGGCGTACGACAAGGAAGTGGTCTACGTGAAGGACGCGTCGCGCTGCGTCGGCGTCGTCGAGAAGCTGCTCAGGCCCGAGGCGCGGGCGGAGCTGGACAAGGCGAACCGCGTGGAACAGGAGCGCGACCGCGAGGCGTTCCGCAAGCGGCGCGAGCGCAAGCTCGTCCCCTACGCCGAGGCGTCGGCCAAGCGCTTCCACCTCGACTGGAAGCACGGCGAGATCGCCAAGCCGGCGTTTGTCGGCACGCGTGTGCTGCACGATTTCCCGATCGCGGAGCTGGCGCCCTACATCGACTGGTCGCCGTTCTTCATGGCCTGGGAGCTCAAGGGGAAGTTCCCACAGATCTTCAACGACCCGGTCGTCGGCAAGGAGGCGAAGGACCTCTTCGACAAGGCGAACGCTCTCCTGCAGAAGTTGATCAAGCAGAAGCAACTCCGGGCCGAAGCCGTCTACGGCTTCTTCCCCGCGAACAGCCAGGGGGACGACATCATCGTCTGGACCGACGAGAGCCGCAAGGAGGAGCGGGCCCGGCTGTTCATGCTGCGGCAGCAATGGGAGCGCGAGGGTCAGATGAGCTTCCGCAGTCTCGCGGATTACGTGGCCCCCGTCACTCCCCTCTCCCCCTCCGATATGGGGAGAGGGGCCGGGGGTGCGGGGGTTCCTCTGGCGGATTACGTCGGCGGCTTCGCGGTCTCGGCCGGCTTTGGCGCGCACGAGCTGGTGATGAAGTACAAGAAGGAGCTGGACGACTACAACGCGATCATGGTCGAGGCGCTGGCCGACCGCCTCGCCGAGGCGTTCGCCGAGTACTTGCACGAACGTGCCCGCCACGACTGGGGCTACGGCAAGAGCGAACACCTGAGCAAGGAAGACCTGATCGAAGAGAAGTACCGCGGCATCCGCCCCGCCGCCGGCTACCCCTCCTGCCCCGACCACAGCGAGAAAGCAACCCTCTGGAAACTCCTCGACGCCGAAGCCAAGACCGGCATCAAGCTGACCGACACCTACGCGATGTGGCCCGGCGCGTCGGTGAGCGGGCTCTACTTCGCGCATCCGCAGGCGACGTATTTCGCGGTGGACATGGTGACGCGCGACCAAGTGGAGAGCTACGCCCAGCGCAAGGGCCTGAGCGTCGCCGAGGTGGAGCGCTGGCTGGGGGCGAACCTGGCGTATGAGACGAGGTAGGAAGTACTGGCGATTTCGGGTGGGCCTCGATGGGACACACGATGCGTTGCTTCTTCAAGCTTTGGATTGTCTGCTCTCTCGTCCACCTAATGGCGTTCGGGGTTGCCGCCCTGCTCGCCTTTCAAATCATGGATGTCTCCCGGGAGCCTTCGTCGGTGACGTTTGCCGCGCTGGAGATCGCACGGGTACTTCTCTTTCCGGCGATCTATCTGCTCAGCGGCCATTTTCAGATAGCGCTGGTAGTGGCGAACAGCGTGTTGTGGGGTTTCGGCTTGGCGGGACTGCTTGTGTTAGGGAAGAGTGGATTTGCAACCCTGCCCAGGCGCACTTCCTAGCATGGGTGGACCTCACCTCGCCGATGGCGAGCGACCGTCAAGGAGCATCCATGCAACATGATTCGCCAAGCGTCATCGTCCTCGCTGGCCCAAACGGCGCCGGCAAGTCCACGATCTCGACCCGCCTCCTCGCGGGTAAGCTCGGCGTCTACCACTTCGTCAACGCAGACACCATCGCGCGCGGTCTTTCCGCGTTCCATTTCGACGACATGGCGATCAAGGCTGGCCGCGTCATGCTCGAACACTTGAAGGAACTCGCCGCGTCCCGCGCGAACTTCGCGTTTGAGACCACGCTCGCAAGCAAGACTTTCGCGCCCATGATCTCGGCATGGAAGGCGTTGGGGTATCGCTTCTATCTGTTCTTCCTCTGGATCCCCTCGCCCGAAATGTGTATCGGCAGGGTCAGCGAGCGAGTTCGGCTCGGCGGTCATGGGATTCCCGAGGACACCATCCGGCGACGTTACCAGCGCGGTATAGAGAACTTCTTTCACCTGTACATGCCGTTGGCCGACTCCTGGCACTTGTTCGATAACTCGAACCCGAACGAACCTCGCTTGATCGCGCAAGGCTTCGATAAGATAATGCTGGAAGCGGTCCCGTCCCTTTGGATGCAGATCAAGGCACGAGCGGAATCATGAAGACCAACGGCCACGTGAACGTTCACGAAGCGATGCGGGACCAAGAGGGTATCCAGTCCGCCATGCGCGCCGCCGTCCGGGACGCCGTCCGCACGCATAAGCTGCTCGGTCACCCCATCGTCATCTGGCGCGACGGCAAAGTCGTTGTCGTCCCGCCCGAGGAGATCGAGGTACCGCCCGAAGAGAAGAATGGGGACGCCCCCCATCCCTGATCATTTCCATCCTTCCTTCTTCGCCGCCACGTCCTCCACGCGGATGCGCGAGAAACGGTCGCGCATCACGTAATAGACGTCTCGATCCAACATCAGCAGCCGCCCCTCGTCCGTCGCCGCTGAGAGTGGGCTTGGGCGCCAGGTCGCGACCGTCGTTCCCGTCTTGCGGTCCAGGGCGTGGATGCAGCGGACGGGTGACCGCTCGCCGCCGAGATCATGCAGCTCCCGGCCGCTGATGAGAATGAGGTCCTTTGTGAGGATGACGGACGGCGCCAGGGCGTTTACGCGGGCCGGGCTGGGGTCGTCGCGCTCCCAGAGGGTTTTGCCGGTCGCGGCGTCGATCAGGTGATATCGCGCCTGGCCGCGGGTCTCGACGCGGAGGAGGACCGCGGCGCCGTCCGGCGTCCAGCCGAAGACGTCCGGGTCGGGGCCGAGGGTCCAGGCCGCTCTTTTTCCCTTCGGCGTGTAGAAGGCGAACGAGGCGCGATTGCCCTCCGCCCGCACGAGCACGCCCCGGGCGGACGGCGCGGCGAACACGTTTCCCGGCTCTTCCTCGCAGCGGGCGATGAAGTGATTCTTGCCGTCGCCGCCGGCGACGACGACATGGACCGCCTTCGCCGCCCCTTCCCCCTTCCAGACCGTGAGAGCCACGGCGCCGTCGTCGGCCATCCGCACGTTCCGGCCCCGATACTGGGTGAAGGCGCCGATGGTCGTGATCATCTTGCCGTCGCGGTAGATGTCGAAGGCGATCTGCCCCTCCGCGGGATGAAACTGATGGACGAGCGTCCGGCTATCGGCCGTGCCGGTGAGGTAGCCGCCGAGCGGGCGATCCTTGCCGAGGACGAGGTTCCAGTCGCCGTTGACGGCGTGGACGGTGTCGACTCCCTCGACGGAGGTGTCGCGAAGAAAGCCGGGCTGCTCGATGAGGCCGGGGACGGCGATCTCGCGGCGGAGTTTGCCGTCCTTGGAGAACCAGCGGACGATGGTGGTCCTCGTGGGACCGATGGCGAGCGGCGGAGCGGTAGACGTAGGGAGCGATCCAACCCGAGCGGGCTTCCCCACCTTCGTCTCCGGGCAGGGGTTTTCTCCGCGGCCGGCGGGTCCTTGGCGGCAAGCGACGGCACAAGGGCGAGCGATAACCCAAGGCGAGCAAGGTCTCATACCATAACGGTCCTCCTGCCTCCCGTGTTCAATATCCAGACGAGGACGACCGCTTCATGGACTACAGATTCCGGCGTCTGGGTTGAAGGCGGCGGCCGGACACGGCGCCAATCCGCCCCGCTCCCGAGCCTCGCGTCGCAACCGGGCGATGAACAGCGTCAGCTCGCGCCGGATCTCGCGGCAGAACTCGGCCCGCGTGGCGCCGAGGGTCTTGAGGGCGGCGGCGTGATTGAGCCAGAGCATCGTCGCGGCGGCCCAGCCAAGTGTCCGGAAGCGGATTTCCCAGAAGGGGCCGTAAGATGTGCGGTTGCGGGCCAGGCGGTCGCGGTGGAAGGCGACATGGCCGACTTCGTCACGGATGATCAGTCGGCACATGGCGCGGAGGGCGGGGTCCCGGCCGTGGCGACGGAGGAGGCGGTAGTAGACGGTGCTGACGATCTCGGTGAGGAGGAGGACGGTCAATTCGAAGCCGACGCCAAACCAGCGGCGCACCCAGCAGAAGACGCTGAAGCTCCAGTGTCCCGTGATCGGCCGGCCGCCGAAGCGTTTGACGGCGTTCAGGAGCAGGCGGGAATGCTCCTTTTCCTCCTCGAACCAGAGATCGACGAGGCGCCGGACGCCATCGCTCGAGGAGCGAAATGACTCGGCGTTCCAGGCGATGAGGCTCGCCGGACCGCCGCCGTCGCCGAGGTGAAATTGTTCGAGCGAGCGGACCAGCGGCGCGACGATCTCGGGCGCCAAGTTGATCGGGGCGTCCCAATCCGGTTCGGGTCGCGCCTGGCGGTTCCTGTGAAAGTGATCGAGCCAGCGGTAGAGGTAGTTCATTGCATTCGCGCCTCGATACTTTGCAATGCAAAGAACTCTATCAAGTGGAGCTTCCCCGTCAATCAAATTCGGGGGAAAAAGCAATCGACGCGCAAAAAAAAAGACCACCAGCGACGCTGGTGGCCTTTTGGTTTCTTCCTCCGGGGGCTTACGCCGCCCGGCTCGCCTTAGATTCTTGTCTCCTCTTCCGTGAAACCCGCCAGACGCTGGCTGCGGGTCGGACTGCGGAGCTTGAGCAGGCTGCGGGCTTCGATCTGGCGGATCCTTTCGCGGGTGATGCCGTAGGTGCGGGCGACCTCATCGAGGGTGCGCGGCTGGCCGTCCTTGAGACCGAAGCGGAGCTCGATGACTTCGCGCTCGCGTGGCGTGAGGGACCGCAGGACTTCCGCGATCCGTTCGCGCAAGAGGTTCTGGTCGACGTTCTCGCCCGGGTTGTCGACATGCGGATCGCCCAGGAACTCTTCCAGCGCCTTGTCGGCGTCGTCTCCGAGCGGCTCTTGCAGGCTGATCGGGGCCCGGCCAACGGCACGGAGGGTGCGGATCTCGGCGGGGCTGACGTGCAGCTCGCCGGCGATGTCCTCGATGGAGGGCTCCCGGCCGAGGATCGAAAGGAGTTCGCCGCGGACGCGCTCGATGTTGGCGAGCATGGCGACCTGATGGCAGGGGACGCGGACCGTGCGCGCGTTGTCGGCCAGGGCGCGCTGAATACCTTGGCGAATCCACCAGGTGGCGTAGGTGCCGAACTTGAAGCCGAGGCGATGCTCGAATTTGTCGACGGCTCGCATGAGGCCCCGATTGCCTTCCTGGATGAGGTCGGCGAACGCCAGGCCGCGGCCGCGATAGCGCTTGGCGATGGAGACGACGAGGCGGAGATTGGCCTCGGCGAGGGCGCCGCGCGCGTTCTGATAGGCGTCCTGACGGCGCCGCAACACGCGCCAGAGCCGGCGCAAGTCCTCTGGGGTCGCCTGGGTTTCCAGCGTCAGGTTGCGCAGGGCTTTCGTGCTGCGCATGCGCTGCTCGCGGTCGTGGGCGGAGCGCCCCCCCGCGGCGACGGCTTCCTCGAGGTCCTTCATGGTCCGCAGCAGCGCCGGAATCTCAGGGACCTGGACCTCCAGGAACTCCATCCGCGGCGACAGTTCTTCGATGAGGAGGATCGCCTTGCGGAGCAGACGCCAGTGGTTGCGGCGCGCCCGGTTGCGGCCGGGCCCATGCTGCGTCCGCAGATACGCGCGAAACGCCTGGGCCAGGGAGGCAAACACCTTCTTCAGCGTGAGCAGGTTGTGCGTCAGACGGGCCGCGATGGCGTCGCGCGAACGGCCCAGCGTATGGACCACGTCGATATGGGGATCGAGGATGCGCGCGCCCTCGGCGATTTCCTGGAACAGGGAGGCGACACGGCCGAGCACGGGGGCGAAGAAGAAGACGGAGCGGCGGAAGCGGGCGCGCGTCACCTCGAGTCGCTGAGCCAGGGTGAGCTCCTGATCCCGCTTGAGGAGCGGGATGGACCCCATCTGCTTGAGGTAAAGGCCAAGCGCGTCGTCCGAGCCCGAGGAATAATAGCCTTCAGTCTCGGCGGAGGCGGTCTCGCTCTCGTCGTGAGGTTGAGCTTCAGGGAGGTCGTGGACTTCGTCCGCTTCCACGTCAAGCGCGGGCTTGACGCGGGCGTCCGAGGCCTGGGGTCCGGGGGACCAGGTTCGCGAGGGTTTCATCAGACCTTTCCAGGGCACGTAGGGACAAACCAGGGCAACCGATATGTGACAGGCTCAGGGCGGGGTCCCAAGCCATAATCCGGGGGGGGCAGGATGATCGCGGAACTGTTCCGACCCAAGATGTTTCACACTCCTTTGTTAGATACGGCCAAGGGGAGAAAAGGTTCGCGGCCGCAAGTTATCCGTAACTACTGAATTATAGACCAGTGTTCAGTGAAAGACCAGTGGCCAGTGGCTTTTCGGCGGCAAGCATGCGGTCGGAGCCAGAAGCGTGAGCGACGGTCAGGCCGGCCGTCGCTCACGCAGGAGGCGATTGCGATTGCCAGGGTTGAATTGACAAGGTATGAAGACCTAGGAGCCTTCTCTAGAGGAGCCCAGGCGAATGGCGGCGACCTACAGCCTCAACGTGCCCAGCGATTTGTGCATGCTCTCGACGGCGCGCGGATTCGTCGAGAACGTGGGCGCGTGCTGCGGGCTGATGCCCGGCTTCCTGCGCTCGCTGGTTCTGGTCACGGGAGAGGCCGTCAGCAACATCATTCGGCACGCGCATCGAAACGTCGCCGCGGCCCAGTTGCAGATTGAACTGGAGATCCACGAGGACTGCGTCGTCCTGACCTTCTTCGACGAAGGAAAACCATTCGACATCAGCGCCGTGCCGCACCTCGATCCCGGCGAATTGCGGCTGGGCGGCCGAGGTGTCTTCTTGATGCGGACGCTCATGGACGAGATCCGCTGCGAGGCGCGCGCGGATGGCGCGGGCAACCGTCTGCGGATGGTCAAGCGGATCGAGCCGGCAAACGCGCGGCGCGATTGCGGCTGAGACCGCGCGTCCCTCCCTCTCGCGCCTGCCCGTGCGCGCGTCACGTCTGCTTCGGCTCTTGCAACTGACCGGCAGCGCCTGAACCGCTCCTGAGTCGTCCCCCCCTTCGCTGGCATCTTGCGCGCAACGGGATTCATGCACACCTTGGCTTGGTCGTCCACTCCGTCGTGTTGAAGATTCGCTAAGCCCGCGCCCGGAGGCGGCCGATCTTTTTCCCTAGCGGGGAAGGGATCGGGTCTACCCCCTGGCAACAATCCCATCCTTGCCTGGTCGCCGAAAGAATCAGCGGACTGCTACGCGATGGCACACAGGCTCGCGCCGCTCCCCTCGGGTGGCGCATAAGGCACATCATCACGGACGATGGCGCACCTCGCCGACTGCCGCCGCTCAATGGCTTCAGGCTCTTGGCTTCGGGCCTGGCAGCCACACGTCCGTCATAACCCGGCCGACCGTTGCAGACGAACGCTGGACCGCATTAAGATGACCGGGGGCGAGAACGTTGCCTCGCCGGACCGGAAAGAGAGATTCGCATGCACGACACCTGGGAAGGGCCGATCCGAGGCTCGCGCGCCTGGTGGCGCGGGCTGGGGCAGGCCAAAGCGCCGGCCGAAGAATCGGCCGATGCGGCGCCGGCTGAAATGGCGCCGGAGACTGCCAAGCAGGGAAAGGACAAGAACATCCGCTGGGAGCTGGTTCGCCGCATCAAACAAGAGATCAGGGACGGCAAATACGACACGCCGGAGAAATGGGACGCGGCCCTGGACCGATTGCTCGATCGGCTGGACGACTCGTAGGCCGCGCCAGTTATTCCTTCGCCCGGATCAGCACCAAGGAGATGGGCCGAGTGTTCGAGGCCGCGTGGCATCCTGGCAATCGTCGTCTGGCGGGCTGCTTTGCAACGCAAAAGGGGACTGTCCCTTTCGCTCAAGCGAGAAACCGAGTCTCTTGGCAGGTCTAGAGGGACAGTCCCCTTTTGCGTTGCAAAGCCCCTGTCGGGCCTCGAAGACCTCTACGCCCCGCGGCGGGCGACAATCAGCCAGCCATAGGAGCGAAGGCCGGGCGCCAGCCACGGACAGCGCAACCGTCCATCTCGGCGCAGGCTGACCGGCCGTATCTCGACCAGCCGCAAGCCCGCCTGGCGAAGAAGGCGAACGATCTCGCGCCGCGTGAAGAGGTGCATCGTCAGAGCGGCGGCGCCCTGATGAGGCGGCATGACGAAATCGCCGCGCTCCTCGCGGCCCAGCAGCGAACGCCACCAGTTTTTCAGCAAGAGGCGGCGGCCGAAGCGCGTCCAGAGGTGGAACGAGCGGTTGTGGACGTGGAAGACGAAGACGCCGCCGGGCTTGAGCAGGCGGCGCACGTGCTTGAAGACCTGCCGCCGGGCGCCCTGCCCTTCGACAAGACCGAGCGTGCTGAAGAGGCAGGCGGCATAGTCGAAGGATTCACCGGCCAGGGCATCCAGTTCGACGATGTTCGCGGCGAGGCGGGCCACGGAAACGTCGGCCCGCCGCGCCTTCTCCCCCAGAACCTCCAGCATCCGCGGCGACAGATCGACGGCGACGACGCGGAAACCGTCGCGTGCCAGCGGGATCGCCAGACGTCCCGTGCCGGCGCCGAGGTCGAGCAACCGGCCTGGCGTGGGGCAATGGGCGCGGACGAAGGCGATATCGAGGTCCAGCAGCGGGGCGCCGGCGAGCGTGGCGTCGTAGTTGCGAGCGAAGGCGTCGTCCTGGGCCGCGTCCCAGAGGCCCCGTGAGACGCCCGGCGGTAATTGCCAGTCCTTCATCGTGAAAAAAATGGGGTCCGAGCCCCCTCCGGCAGCGTCGTGATCGTGTCTACGTTCCGAGCCCTTGGCGCTGCCCGAAGGGTCGGGCGCCTTTTTTCAGGTCACTTCCGCGCGAGGCGTTTGCTCAGGTAAATGCCGAGGGCGCGGTCGATCGGTTCGTCGGTGCGGAGCAGGTGGTAGTCGATCTCGATGTCGGTGCAGCCGCGTTTGAGGGCGGCGCAGAAGGTCTGGAAGTTCTTGAGGTACTCCTGGCGCAGGCGGCGCGGGTCGAGCAGCATCTTGTCGGCGGCGGCTTCGAGGTTGCGGAACTGCGTGAGGCGCGCGAAGGGGAACTCGATCTCCTCCGGCGCCAGGACGTGGAAGAGAAGCACTTCGTGGCGGCGATGACGCAGGCGCCGCAGAGCCAGGAGCAGCGGCTCGATCTGATCGAAGCAATCGGAGAGCAGGATGATCATGCCGCGCCGCCTGGCCTGGTGGGCGAGCTTGTCCCAGAGGGCGCCGAGGCTGGTCTCACCGTGCGGCGACGCTTTTTCCAGCGTCTGCAGGATGCGCAGGAGCTGCTTGGGATTGGACGACGGGGGGAGAATGTCGCGGATGGCGGCGTCGTGGACCATGAGGCCGACGGCGTCGAGCTGGTGCAGCATCAGGTAGGCGAGCGAGGCGGCGACGTGCTGGGCGTATTCGAGCTTGGCGATCGACTTACCGCGAAAGCCCATGCTACCCGAGGAATCGAGGACGAGGTACGCCTGGAGGTTCGTCTCCTGCTCGTATTCCTTGACGTAGAGCCGGTCGGTCTTGCCGAGGACGCGCCAGTCGAGGTGGCGGATCTCATCGCCGGGATAATACTGCCGGTGCTCGGCGAACTCGACGCTGAAGCCCTTGTACGGGCTCTGGTGCAGGCCGCTGATGAAGCCTTCGACGACCGTGCGCGCGACCATGCTGAGACGGCCATAGCGTGCCAGAGCGGTGGGATCGAAGCGACGCATAAGGTAGTCGACTCGCTCCGCGAGTCAGACAGGCCGGAGGCCTTTGAGGGCAGTGGTCCTTTCAGTCCGCGTGTCTTTCATCCGCCAACCATCGAACAAACCGGCGAGGGTCGGCGCCTGCGCGGCACCAGCGTCTTCAAAGGCCTTCGGCCTGTCGACTCGCGGAGCGAGTCGACTACCTTACGCTTTCGCCCGCGCCCGTCTCTTGCGGGAGGGGGACGGCCTTCAGCAGCTTGTCGATGATCTGGTCGGGCGTCACGCCTTCGGCGTCGGCGTGGAACGTCGTCACCAGGCGATGGCGCAACACCGGATGCGCCACCTGTTGGATGTCCTCCGTCATCACGTGCAGCCGGCCGTTGAGGATGGCCCGCGCCTTGCCGGCGAGGATCAGGTACTGGCTGGCGCGCGGGCCCGCGCCCCAGGCGACCAGCTCGGTGATGAACTTTGCCGGCGCCGCTTCCTTGGGACGCGTCGCGCGCACCAGATCGACGGCGTACTGGAAGACGTGGTCGGCGACGATCAGTTTGCGGACAACCTCCTGAAGCTGAAGGATGCGCTCGCCGCTGAGGAGCGTCCCGAGGCTGCTCTTCTCGCCGCCCGTGGTCCGCTTCATGATCGCCAGCTCTTCGTCACGCGTCGGATAGGCGACGGTGATGTGAAACATGAAGCGATCGAGCTGCGCCTCGGGCAAGGGATACGTCCCCTCTTGCTCGATCGGGTTCTGCGTCGCGAGCACGAAGAACGGCTCCGGCAGATGGTAGGTATGGCTGCCGGCCGTCACGTGATGCTCCTGCATCGCTTCCAATAGCGCGGCCTGCGTCTTCGGCGGCGTGCGGTTGATCTCGTCGGCCAGGATCATGTTGGCGAAGATCGGCCCCTGCAAGAAGACGAAGCGGCGGCGGCCGGTCTCGGGGTCGTCTTGCAGGATGTCGGTGCCGGTGATGTCGGCGGGCATCAGGTCGGGGGTGAACTGGATGCGCTTGAAGGTCAGGTGGAGGATCTGGGCGACGGTGCTGACGAGCAGCGTCTTGGCCAGGCCGGGAACGCCTTCGAGCAGGCAATGGCCCTTGCTGAAGAGAGCCATCAGCAGTTGGTCGACGACCTCCTTCTGGCCGACGATGACCTTGCCGATCTCGGCGGTCATGGCCTGGTAGGCGTTGGTCAGCTCATTCAGGGTTTGCAAGTCGTCCGGAGACGCGGTGTCAGGCATGGAGACGCGAATAAAAGAGGTCGATGGGAAGCGCGCGGTCCTGTGATTGTAGCGGCGCGAGGGCACGATGCAACCCAGGGAGCCGACTCACGGCGGAACCGTCCACAGCGGCTGTCCCGTATCCTTCTCCGCCCACGGACCCGAAATATACGGCGACACAATTCCCGGCAACACCTGCACGTCGAAGATCTCCTCCACCCCTGCGCCGAACTCCAGGTGGGCGACGATGGCGCCGGTCCCAAGTTCCACCACCCACAGACCGCAGCGCAATTCCTGGCGCCGCGCGACGATCGGCACGCCCTCCAGCGTCGGCCGCGCCTTGGAGAGACCGACGAACGCGTACCCGCCGTGGAGCGCCAGCCCGCGCGCGACGCCCGGCAATCCGGCGACCGCCGCGACCTGGCCGGTTTCGGCATCGGCCATCGCCAGCTCGCCGCGCCCCGAATGAAGGAAGTAAACCTGCTTGCCGTCGACGCGCGGCGAATGCGGCAGCGACAGGCCGCGCGCGAGCAAGCGGCCGCTCGGGATCTCGATCAGGCAACCGCCGTTCTGCTTGACCGGACGCCAGCCGGCTGGGGAATCGGTCTCGCCGAGGGCGGTGACGTAGCGCGGCTGGCCGTCGACCACCGCCAGCCCGTTCAGATGACAACGGTCCTCCGGACGCAAAGCCGAGACGAACGGCGGACGCCAGCGTGGGGCGAAGCTGTAGTGGGGATGCAGGGCGCACAGGCACGAGAAGAGCGTATTCACGACCCAGAACTCGTTCCCGATCCAGGCCGACTGGTGGGCCTCGATGTCGCCGGTGAAGTGACTGGTACGCGCCAGGAAGCAGGCGTCATGCCACGGCTGCAGCTTGGCCGCGATGTCCGGCGCGTCGCGCAGGAACCAGACCTCCTTGCGCGTGCAGACGGCAATCGTCCCGGGCTTCACCGCGATCCCCATGGCGCGCTCGAACTGGTGAAACGTGACGGTGAGCCGGCCTTCCGTCGCGGAAACGGCGACCAGATGTCCCGTCTGATAGGTGGAGATGAGGACGGAGAGACGCAGATCCGACAGCAAGGCGGGAAGACTTTCCGAGTGGGAGCAGCGGATTTCGCGGACACCCTGGCTCGGTTCGGATTGTCTTGTGGTCACCGCTGTCTCCGCAGATGAACGGCGTGCTCGGGTGGCATGCTTTTGCGGGTCCTGTCAAGGCTCGTTGAAGTGCCCACTCACACCGCAAAAGCATGCTGGACGTCGTTGTCCGACAGCAAAAGTTGGCTTGTGGGCGACATCGAAAAGCATGCTTTTGCGGTGTTTCGGACAATCCAACGCTCCCGCGAGTGACCCGCAAAAGCATGTCACCCGCCTATGCCGGCGCCGCGTATTCGCCGCGCATGAAGCCGGAGTCCTTGGGCGGATCGTAAGAGACATCCAGCTCTGGCGTCTCCAGACGTCGCCCGTCGCGAAAGCGGGATTCGAGTGCGACGTCGAGGATGCCCGTGGTGAGCAACGTTCGCTGCACCGGATACGGCGGCCGGCCCGCCTCGAGAAACACTTCGATCTTGCTCGCCTGCGCCTCCAGGAACGCGGCCCCGGGGGGCGGCGGCAGCAGGAACAGCGTCGACACCGGCCGCTTCTCCCCTTCGATCCGAGCGGCGAAAGTCGTATCGCCGACATGGCCCTGAAGTTGGAGGACGGCGGCCCGCAAACCGTCGCGGTATTCGATCAGGAACGCATACGGGCCGGGGAAGGTGCGCTTGCCGTAGGTCTCCGAATGTACACGGCAGTTGCGGCGGATGTCGCCGCAGTTGCGCGAGTGGCTGCGGCCGACGGCGTGGTCCAGGAGTTCCCGGGACCATTGCCCGGCATCCCCCGCCTTCCAGACCGCGTCTCCCGACAGGCATTGCACCGAGCGTACGCCTTGCTGGCCGCGGCGCCGGCGCTCGACCATCGTCTGCAGCGCTTCGAGCGAGTGGATGCCGTAGACCTCCGAGTTCGACGTGCCAGCCAGCAGCGCCTCGCGGATGTTGACGCCGATCGGCAGTTCCAGTTCGGGCCGGCGCCATGTCACCGGAAGGCTCGACCCGGCCATGAGACCGAAGCCGAGCTTGCGGGCCGTCTCGACCATCTCGAAGCCGCGCTTGCGGTCGTAGCTCAGGTGCTTGTCGACGAAGACCGGCACGGAGCGGCCGGACTTGCGGAAGACGTCGACCACCTGCTGATACATCTCGTAGCGCGGATAGAGGATCTGCCCTCTTTCGTTGCGCGGATAGTCGCCGTGCTCGCAGATGAGCAGGACGCCGTCGACGGCCAGCTTGTCGCCGCCGAGCGTGAGCGCCCCGGCGATGTCGCGGTGCAACGCGAAGCCGTAGTCCTTGGAATAATCTCGGCTCAGGTCGCCCGGATCCTTCGGCTGATCGACATACATGCTCGCGATGTGCCAATCGGGATAGTGCATCTTCCCGGCGCGCAGGTAGCCGTTCAGGAAGCGGCCGGCGATGTGGTAGGAATGGGACAGGAAGCGGAAGACGGAGGTGATGACGGCGAGGCGGCGCCGCGGCTTCTCCGGATTGAGCGGCGGCTTGACGCGCAAAAGCGGCGGCGCGGCAGGTTTCTCCGGCTCGGCGGCGGGGGCGGCGGTCGCGGCGAGCGTCGCGGCGGAGGCGGCGAGGAAATGGCGGCGGTTGGGGGTCATGGTCTTCTCAGCTAGCGAGTCCTTTTTTGGTGGGTGAGCGCGGCGGCATAACTCCGAGAAGGAAAGGCGTGCGGAATACTGCGGGCTCTAGCCTACGAACGGCATTCGCGATTGAAAAACTCAATTTGCGCGAGCACCGATTCCTCAAAGGCTTCTAAACTATCGTGTTGTCGCTCGAAGGCGCCGATCTCGTGGTCATAAAACCACACGCCTCGGTCCTCGGTGAGCAGATCGATAGACCAATAATTGCCACACTGATCATCGCCCACCGCGAAAAACTTTTCCGGCCAGGCTGCGCCCTCCTCGCCGACCCACGGAGTGCCAGGCAATCGAACGTCACGATTGAGTTGAATGAGCCGTTCCGCGTTGTCATACAGTTGGCGGTCCGCTGGAGCCTCTTGGACCCAGCCTAGATCCAATTTCGCTTCGATCAGGCGAGTCGGATATGCGAGCAAAAAGCTGCGGTAATGAACTGGAAGTGTCACTCCAAGCTGGACTTCGACGTCACGAATTTCCGCTTCGCTCATCGACGTTCCTCTCATAGGCCGAGACTCACGTGTTCCGCGCTGGAAAGGCTTCTGGGCCTGCCGCTGCGCATCACGGCCGGGTCATTCATGCCGATGGCTTCCGCGAGGATGTCGTCCTTTCGGTGATCCTCGCGGAGCTCGGGGGGGTCGCTCTTGCAATACTCGATAGCCTCGTGGACAGCTTCGAGAGGAATCCCCCAATCCTCCGCAAGCTGCTGCGGCGTGCGCGGTTCTTTCGCGCTCATGAACTCACAGTACAGAGTCCACGCCCAGATGCGCTTGCCTTTGACGCAAAGCTGCTGGTGGCTCGATCCTGGTCGGCGCTCCAGATACTTCCAGTCGCGCGGCGTGTTGGACATGACGGTGTCTCCCCAGGTAATCTGATTCTACAGCAGAAGACCATTGAGGGGCCGGGCGACTTTGGGCCTCTTCTCATTTGGTCGTCGCGATCCATTGGACGGCGTCAGCGACCACGAAACCATCCGCGCCGTCGTTGCGAATCTCCACCCACCCCTCCTCGCCGACGTCGAACGGCATCACCCCGAGCGAAAAGCCCCCCTTTGGCATTGTCTTCTGGTTCACGCGGATCATCCCGCCGCCGCCCGCGTGATGAATGACCACCAGCGCGTTGCTCGCCCGGTTCGCGAACGCCGGATAGAGGATCCGGACCTCGTACATCCCCTTGACCTGGATCTTCGGCGTGAAGCGCACCTTCTTCTTCCCCTGCCCTTTGTTGTTGTCGTGCAGATAGCCTTCGCCGACGAAGCCGGGTGTTGAAGTGGAATGCGTCCACGCGCCCGTCCTGGTCGCCTGCGTGTCATCCACGACGATCCCGCCCAGCTTCTTCGGATCGATGCCGGTCGCCTTTTTCGAGATCGGAATCTCATCGGGAGAAAGGACCGCCTTCTGCTCCTTGAGCTTCGTCCGCAGCTTGTCGACGTCGATCTTCTGCACCGCCGTCTTCGCATCGACGGCCTGGCTCGCCGCCACGCCGCTGGCCTGCCCGAGGATCATGTAGACCGGCTCCATGCGGACGGTGCCGTAGGCGACGTGCGACGCCGACATGCAGAGGGGAACGAGCAGGTTCTTGCACTCCTCCTCTTTGGGGGTCAGGCTGCGATACGGAATCGCGTAAGGCTTCACGCCGACCTGGAAGTCCCCTTCGTTGAGAACGGCGTCGTCGGGGCCGACGACGCGCTGGACATGGTGCGAGTCCGTGTTGTAGGAGCCGAGGCCGACGGAGTCGTCCTTGGTCCGCTTGTCCATGATGTCGGCCTGGGTCATGACATAGGCGCCGAGCATGCGCCGCGCTTCGCGGACGTAGAGCTGGTGCGGCCAGTTGTCTGTGTCCTCGAACTCGCCTTTCGAGTGGCCCCAGGAGTTGACCTCATCTTGCAGCTTCTTCGGAACGCGCTTGTCGGTGGCCAGGAAGTAGAAGAGGCCCTTGGTGTAGTCGACGTGGTCGTCCCAGATCTTGCGGCGAACCGCGTGCGGCGCCTCGGGGTAGTCCCAGTTGGCCCCGATGTGGTCGGTGGAGATGGGGCCGTTGTTGTTGGTGTCGGTCTTGCCGTTCGGCACTTTCACCGGATTGCAGAGCTGGCCGAATTTCACGTCGGCCTTCCTCTTTAGATAGCGGGCGACCAGCTCGAAGCGGGCCGGGTCGTAGCTCTTAGGCTTGGGCCAGGGGAGGCGCAGCTTCGGGTCCTGTGTGAGACAGAGGCGGAAGTTGTACGCCTGGACTTTGCGATCGCCCGCCCCCGGAGATCCGGCCGGTTCGGGCTGGATGAGCGGGAGGAGTTTTTTGGCGTCGAGAAAAGGGGAGAGCTTGACCGGCCATTGATGCGCCGGCGAGTGCTCCTGTACGCCCGCAATCGATTCGCCGTAAACGTCTTTCCCTTCGCGGCCGACGGCGTAGCGGACGCGCGCCAGCGCCATCAGATCGCCTTCGTAGCTGGCGTCGACGTAGACCTTGGCGAAGTATTCGTCGTCCGGCGGCGCCGTCTTGGCGCCGGGGGCCTTGTCGGGTCCGGCGATGATGTAGCGGATGGTCGCCGCCTCGAAGTGGATACCCTTGAGGCGGCGCTCGAACTGGACTTCGACCTTCATCTCCTTCAGCATTTCATCAAAGACGAGCGAGGCGACGTGCGGCTCGAAGCGGAAGCCGTCGGCGCAATCCCTCACCTGCTGGGAGGCGGGACCATATTTCTTCTCGTAGTGCTTCTTCACGCGCTGGAAGAACTCGAGGGAGTAGCCGCCGATGGCGTGGCGGTTGCCGACGTCGGTGGCGCCGAGGCCGCCGGAGACCATGCCGCCGAGGTGTTTGCCGGGCTCGAGGAGGAGGACGGACTTGCCTTCGCGGGCGGCGGCGACGGAGGCGATGACGCCGGAGGCGGAGCCGCCGTAGACGACGATATCGGCGTGGCGCTTGGTATAGGAGTCCTTGTCGATGATGGCGTCGCGTTCAACCATGCCGCGCGGACCGATGCGTGGCTGGACCGATCCCTGGCACAGGGCGACCGCCTTGCGCAGGAGCCAGTAATCCTTGGCGGGACCGGCGCGGGCGCAGTCGTCGTAGAAGGCCATTTCCTCCTTGCGGCGTGGCTCCGCGGTCGTCGTGCCGTAGGCCAGGTTGTACAGGGCGTTCGCCTTCCAATCGCGGGCTTCCTCGTCGCCGGCGTCTTTCCGCAGGATCAGGTCGGCGGCTCGGAGTTGCCGTTCTCTTTGATCCGCCCAGTTGCAGGCGGTGGCGAGGGCGATCAACTCGTCGCGGGACAAATCCTCGTCGCGCCGGTCGGCGGTCAGAATGCGGATGACCTTCTTGCCGTCACGCGTATTGTCCCTTGCTTTGCTGGCGCGGAGGATGGCGCGGGCCTGGTCGAGGCGCGAGGGACCGTCCGGCCAGGCCGTGGCAAAGGCGAGCAGGAGGAGGATTGCGGTCATGCACGCGATATTAGCCGGGGGTCGCCTCTGGCTCAAGAGGGAGCGTGGGCGCGGGGCGCGGTGCGTGAAAACCGCAAGCGGGGGGCGGGGTGGCGATGAAGGGCCAGTTTTTTTTTCGGGCTCAGGCGTGGACGGGCACGCGAATCTCGGCGTGACTGCGCCTGAGGCAGGGAAGGCGGAAGAGGACGCCGACATCGTACCAGCCGTCGGCGCAGCACTTGGCGCGGACCAGCGCCCCGGGCACTTCGACGGTGGCGCCGTCCTCGAGGTTGGGCAACTCCAGCAGCACGTCGATGGTGTTCACATCGTGCGGGAAATAGAGTCCCATGCCGCCGGGGGAGATGTCCTTGCCGCGGCAGGCGATCGGCTCCTGGCGGCGGCCGTCCGGGTCGAGCGGGATGACGGTGACCGGATGCGGCCAGAGGAAACGCTCCTGGGTGCGCTTCTCGGCGTTCACCATGAGGGCGGTGCGGAGGGCGTCGATGACGCCGGGGCCGATGTCCTCGATGAGCTGGGCGCTGCGCTTGGGGTTGGTCTTGAAGGCGTCGATGGTGAGGCGGACTTCGAGCGGCGTCGGCGACAGGGGATGGACCCGTTCGATATGGATGGCGACGTCGACGCCCGCTTGCCGGCCCCACATCTGGTCCCAGAAGCTGGCCGGAAGGGCGATCTGGAAGGCGAGGTCGTGCTCGTCGTTGCGCGTCAGCTTGCCCTGCCATTGGCCGGGGAACGCTTGCAGCTTGCGGCGGGCGGAGCCGATGGGCAGACCGACCTGGAAGGAATACGTGAGCCGGTCGCCCGCGGACGACAACTCGGGCACGTCCTGCAGGTCGCGTGCGGCTTCCTCCCCGCCGAGGCTGGAGATCAACTGAGCGACCACTCGGTGTAGATCCACTTTGGAGCTCCCCGCGTTCACGGCTTGTTGCGACGGCTTGGCCTTTTGAATCATCCGGGCGAAATGGTCGGGCTTCGCGCGCAGCGCCTCTTCCTCCTCGGCCTGCGTCCCCTCGAGCGCCATCACCATGTCGAGGCACGAGGGCCAGCGCTGCGCCGGATCAGCCGAAAGCGCCCGGCGGACGACGGCGCGATCCTCCTCGGTCAGCCCTTCGAGGTTCGGCGCCCCGCGCTGCGCCGGCTGGGCGCCCTTGAACGGATAGACGCCGGTCAGCATCTCGGCGTAGAGGACGGCGAGGCTGTACTGATCGCAGGCGGGGCTGATCTGCCGGGTGAAAAGCTCGGGCGCCGCATAACGCGACTGGATGTGGGCGAGGTTGTTCCCCCCGGTCTGCCAGACGATCTGGGCCAGGCCGAAATCGTTGATCTGGACCCACCCGTTGTCGAGCAGGATCTGCCGTGGCCCGAGGACCAGGTGCTGCACGCCGTGCTGCTGGTAGAGGTAATCGAGAACCTCGGCCGCGGCGCGGACATAGTCGACCAGCTCGCCGCGGCGGATGCCGGGAAGCTTCTGGTGGACGCACTCCTGGAAGCGATCGCGCAGCGTCTCGCGCGGCAGATCGGCGACGAGGGCGAGGCGGCCCGGCTCGATCTGCGCCACCTCGTGCGCGACGATGCCCGGATGCTGGATGGAGCGCCAGCGCGCGACCGTGGCCTTGAGCGCTTCCTCGTCCGGCAGATGGAAACCATAGACGAGCTTCAAGAGTCGTTGCGACTTGTCGGGCGCCTCGATTTTCCACAGCTCCTGCTGGGGCGTGGCGCCGAGGCTTTCGACGAAGTGATAGCCGGGGAGCACATCCGGGGCGAGCGTGGGGACACGCTTGGGCCGAGGCGCCGGCGTCTGGTCGAGGGCGCCCGTGCCGGTATCGGCGGTCGAAGTCGCCGCGGCCCCCGGCGGAACCGCGGGCTCGGCTTGGATCCGGGGCGTGGCCTCGTGCCGGAGCGCCCGGATCAGGTCCATGCAGGAAAGAAAGCGATGGTCGGGGTTCTTGGCGAGGGCGCGGGCCAGGATCGGGCGGTCCTCGGCGGGGACCGCGTCAAGGTCCGGCTCTTCCTGCGTGTGTTGCAGCAGAAGCTGGCGCGGGTTCTTGCCCTGAAAGGGAAGTACCCCGGTCAGCAATTCCTGGAAAGCGATGGCAAGACTGTACTGATCGGCTTGCCGGCTCAACGTCCCGTGGAACAATTCGGGAGCGGCATAGAGAGGCGTGATGGCGCCGAGTCGGACCTTGTGCTGTCCCGGGCCGATCTCCCCTCTCCCCTTGTGGGAGAGGGGTTGGGGGTGAGGGGACGACGCTCCGGAGAGGCTGCTGACCAGGCCGAAGTCGGCGACTTTCACGTGGTCGCTGACGACGAACAGGTTGCGCGGCTTCACGTCGAGGTGCTGCAGGTCGAATTTGAGATTCAGGAGGTCGAGGACCTCGGCCGCCTCGCGCAGGTAATCGAGCAACTCGGCACGCGGAACGCCGATCAGGCCGTTCTGGCGGTATTTCTGCAGGAGGTCGTGGAGGTTGTGGTCGGCCAGCTCGGTGACGATGACCAGCTCGCCCGAGACGCACTCGACGCGGTCCATCGAGAGAAGGAACGGGTGGCGGATGGACTTGATGCGCTGGACGGCATGCAGCTCATCCTCAGCCTGCCGCGAGGCGCCGTCGAGGCTGCCGAGGTTGCCGTAGACGAACTTGATCGCCTTGTGGATGCCGCCGGGGGCTTCGCACTTCCAGACTTCGCCATAGCCGCCGCGGCCAAGGGGCTCGATGAGGCGGTAACCGCGGATGGGCTCGGCGCCGGGGCGTTTATCGCAGGACATCGGGGGCCTGGGGAACGGGATTCGCGCTGGTCAAAACGGGGACGCCAAACCTTGACGCCGTTTTGGCCCGCATTTAGCGGTTTTGCCTATTGAAAGGTAGGTCACAACGGGGGCCGGGTCCAAGAAAAGAAGCGACAGGAGACTCAAGCCTCGCTTCCGCAAAAAGACGGAGATTACGCGACTTCGGACAGGCAAACCGCGTCCCCTTCGGGGGCCGGAGCGATCAAGACCCGCGTTTCGAGTTCTATGCTCGGCGTCGGTTCCGCCACAGGAGCGTCGTCCGCGACGGCAGGGGCCCACGGGTCCCAGGGAAGGCGCGAGCCGTGAACTTCGCAGAAGTGGGCGTACATACCCAGGAAAATGGCCATGGGACCGGTGAAACGCGGAGCGCGGCGCACGGCGCCCGCGAGCACGCGCAGGAAGAACCTGGTCGCGGCCCACCCCTTCGTCCAGTAGTGGCGCGCCAGGCGGAACAGGACCGTGACGTATTGATGGCGCAACGCTTCGGGCCGGAAGCCGACTTTGCTGAAGCGCGACAGGTTGCCGAGCAGGCGGGCGGCAAACGCTTCCGGGGCATACAGCCTCTGGTAGAGCGTCTCGAGCCCGCGCTTCAGCTCGCCGCGGGTCATGAGGAGGGGGTGGAAATTCGTATCGCCCATGCCGCTGGTGTTCGCGACGCCGCGCGTCGTGTCCTTGTAGGCGTGGAGCAGGCGGCCTTCGCGCTTAATGCGCTGGTAGAGAGGAGTGCGCGGCACGGCGTCGAGGGCGTTGAGGAAGACGAAGGGGATCTGCGCCGCCTGGAGGAAGTCATACATCTCGTCGAAGATGGACGGGTCGTCGTGATCGAAGCCGACGATCATGCCCGCCCAGACGAAAAGGTTGTACGACTGAATTTTGTGGATCGCCGCCACCAGGTCCACGCGCGCGTTTTGCGTCTTCTTCGTTTCCGCCAGGTTCGCCTTACGCGGCGATTCGATGCCGACGAAGACGGCGAAGAAATTGGCGTCGCGCAACAGGCCCATCAGCTCTTCATCGCGCACCATGTCGACGCTCGCCTGGGTGAAGAAGCCGAGCGGGCTCTTCTGCTTGGCGTTCCAGGCGCCGACGGCGCGCAAGAGTTCCTTGGCGTAGGCGCGGTTGCCGATGAAGTTGTCGTCGGCGAAGAAGACCTTGCCGACGCCGCGCGCCTGCCACGCCTCCAACTCCTCGATCACGCGCGGAATCGTCTTGTAACGCATCTTCCGGCCGTACATCACGATGATGTCGCAGAACTCGCAGGTGAAGGGACAGCCGCGCGAAGTCTGCACGATGCCCTGGCCATACTGCTTCTTCAAGAGGTCGAGGCGGGGCATCGGCGAGTCAGGCAGATGGATCTTCTCTTCCTGGCGGTAGCTGTCGGCATGGGCGCCGCGCGCGTGCTCCGCGAGGAACTGCGGCCAGGTGTACTCGGCCTCGCCTTCGAAGAGAACATCGCAGTGCGGACGGCACTCCTCCGGGACCAGCGTCGCCGCCGGCCCGCCGATGACGACGAGCTTGCCGCGGGCTCGGAACCGCTCGGCGATAGCGAAGACGTGGGCGAGCTGGAAGAGGTAGCCGGTGATGCCGATGATGTCGGCGTCGGTATCGTAGTCGATCGCTTGCCCGGCGTTCTCGTCGCAGATGGTGACTTCGCAATCGGCGGGCGTCGACGCGGCGAGGGTGAGCAGGCCGAGCGGCGGGTAGACCGCCGCGTAGGGCGTCATCTTGAGGAAGTGCTCCTGCCCCCAGTAGGAAGGAGGGATCTTGGGCTGGATGAGACAGATTCGACGCGTCGCCATCCTTGGTGACGGGGGCATGTGCGTCCTTTCTGCCGCGGCTCAGGCGCGGCGGGTACCAATGGGGCGAGGCCGCCAGCAACTCGGGCATGCCTATTGTTGGCTATTCTCCAAACTCGCACCAGAGGGAAATGAGGAAAAACGGAGAGGCTGGGCTGAAACGGATCCTTGCTGGGGGCGCGCTCGGCGTGGCGGATAGAATGGCGCCGGGTCCTTGGGGGCCAGACCATCGCCGCTCTGTGCCGTTTCCTGTCGCTGGCGGCCCAGTGAGAAGGCGCAGGTTCTGGAATCGTGGAACGAAAGCCTGCGCTTGGGCCGGCCCCTGCCGATCATGCCGTTGTGGCTCACGGATCGGCTGGTACTGCCGCTGGACCTGGAGGCGAGCTACGAGCAGACGTGCCGCGATCTGAGAATCGCGTGATGTGTCGCTGCCCCTGGCGCTTGGCCATCGTCCAAACGCATCGCGTGAGGGCGCCAGAAGCACTGCCTCCGCACGATACATCGCTTGCAAGGGGACTGGACCGGGAGGTTGCGCGAGATGTAAGATGTAATGATGCTGCACCGAACCCAGATTTGCCTCGAGGACTGGCAATACCAGGCGCTCAAAGCGCAATCGGAGCAGAGCGGCCGCAGCCTTTCCGATCTGCTGCGCGAAATCCTGTCGAAACACCTCAAGCGAAAATCAGGGCGAGCCCGTCTCGCCCAGATCGAGGGCTTCGTGAGCGACGCCGATTCCAGCGGCGCGGATCACGACGACATTCTCTACGGTGGAAAGGCGCCGTGAAGCAAATCTTCGTCGACACGAGCGCCTGGCTGGCTTACGCGAATCGTCGAGATCCGGACCACACGCGAGTGCGGAGAGCGTTCCGGGCAGCCAAGGAGCGGTTTGTCACATCCAACTTCGTCTTCGACGAGGTGATAACGTTTTGCCAGAAGCGGTTTGGTCACAAGGCGACGGTTCAACTTGGGACTGTCTTGCGCGATGCCAAGGTGGTGGAACTGGTGCGCCTGACGTTTCAGGACGAGGAGGATGCCTGGAACCTGCTCATCGACCGCCCCGACAAAGACTATAGCTTCACCGATTGCACGTCGTTCGGGCTTATGCGGCGTCTGGGGATCACCAAGGCCCTTTCGCTGGATGCGGATTTCCGGCAAGAGGGGTTTGACGTCGCTCCGTAGGTGGACTACGTGCCTTCCCTCGCTCTGCTCGCGCGGAGATAGGAGTTCAGAAGGACTACAAGCTCTTCCGCCTTCTTGCCGTAGGTGTCCGGCAAGGCGCCCTCACAATGTGCGACCGCCCTGGATAAGCCTCTTCCAAATCGCTTACCTTGATAGCCAGGAACGTGGTTGAAGCCGATCATGGTGTGAACCTTCAAACCTGCCTGCTTGAGAGTAACAACAAAAAACTCGTCAATCAGCGACCACGGGATTGACTTCTTCCGGAAAAGGCTGCAATAGGTCAAACCGTTGTCATCCAACTGGAGGTACGCGCTTCCGGGCAAGAGTTGAACGAGCGCGACAGGTATTCCCAAGGAAAAAAAGCCGGCGCACGCGTACCCAATCCAGCCTTTCTTTTCTGCCATCCAGATGCCGCCCGCGACGAATGCCGAACAGGCGAGCAGAAGCCATACGGCTGAGAGTTTCTTCGGATAAAGCGTTACGGGAGCCATGTCGCCTCAGGCGCGTTACTCATCCAGCCAGATCTTGATCTTCGCCCGCAGCTCCGCCGGCAGCTTCTGCTCCAGCACGCGTTCCACCTCCGGGGTCAAGTAGCGCGTGCTGAAGTGGGCGCAGACGATCACTTCGTTCTTGAAGCGGTCGGCGCGCTCGATGAAGTCGTCGAGGTGCATGTGGCCGAACTTGTGGATCTTCTCGCGGCGGTGCTTAGCGCGGATGAAGCTCATCTCGGTGATGAGGACCTTCGCTTCGTAGGCGGCGGGGCAGCTATCGAGACCGGCGGGGCTGGTGTCGCCGGTGTAGGCGACGAGCGGGGTCCGGACCTCGCGCGTCACGTCGACGCCGGAGAGGCGCAGGTCGCGGATCTTGTCGCCGGGGAGGCCGAGATACTCCTCCTTGAGCTTCTTGCGGCGGTCCCAGACGACATAGCCGACGGCGGGGATGGTGTGGGTGGCGCGGAAGACGGTGACGATGTTCTCGCGCGATAGCTCGATCTCCTGGCCGGGACGGACGCCTTCGAGGCGGCAGGCCTGCCGGCCGCGGTCGAGGCGTTGCATCACCTGAAGCAGGCGGCGCACGTCCTCGACGGCCTCCTCGGGCAGGTAGATGGTGGGCGGCTCCATCTTCATCATGCGGCGGCGGGCGACGTAGACCGGCAGGGCCGCGATGTGGTCGAGGTGGGTGTGGGTGATGAACCACGTCGGCGTGCCCATGAACTCCCAGGGATGGGCGCCGAGATCGAAGCCGATCTTGAGTTCGGGGACGCGCCAGTAGGTCTGCACCGCGGCGCGCGAGTAGCCCTCGATGGTGAAGGGGCCGTGGCGGTGGACGAGGATGGGAGCGTTGTCGAGCATGTTTTGGATGATCAGAGCCGGCAGCGTGAGCGACGGATCGTGCGACCGTCACTTATGCTTCCGGCTCTGACACCATATCGAGATTACTTCTTTTCCGGGGCGGCTTTCTTGCTGAAATCGCCGGCTCGGATGATGACGAGGTTGTCGGGGTGGAGGTTCGCCTCGAGTGCGCGGTTGACTTCCTCCACCGTCAACTTGCCGATCTTGTCTTCGACTTTTTTCACGTAGTCGAAGGTGCGGCCGAGGTGGGTGAGCTGGTTGAGCATGGCGGCGAGGGAGCCGTCGCGGCTGCGGCCGACGCGCTCTTCCTCGAGGTAGCCCTTGCGCGCCAGCTCGAGTTCCTTCGGGTCGACCCCCTTCTTGATGAGCTTCTGGACCTCTTCGATGGCGCCGGAATCGACCTTGTTGATGTTGTCCGGGTTGCAGAAGCCATAGACGAGGAAGAGGGCGTACTTGTCCTGCGGATCGACGCTGACCTGGGAGCCGGCGCCGTAGCACAGGCCCTCCTTCTGGCGGAGGCGGTCGATCAGGCGGCAGTTGAAATTGCCGCCGAGGATGTAGTTGCCGAGGTCGAGGGCGGGATACTGCGGATCGTCGTCGCGCATGGCGAAGGTGTGAGCGGCGGCGAAGACGGCGTTTTCCTTGTCCGGCGTGTCGATGCTTTCACGCCCCCCCTTGACGCTGAAGGCTTTCTGATGGATGCGCTCGTACTTCGGGACGGTCTTGTCCCAGCCGGCGAACAGGTTTTCGAGCTTCTTGACGACGGCGTCGGGGTCGAAATCGCCGACGATGGAAATCTCGCCGACCTTCGCGGCGACCTGCTCGTCATAGAGCTTCTGCAGATCGTGGCGCGTCACTTTCTCGAGGCGTTCGAGCGATTCCTTGAATGTCGGCGTGTATCGAATGTCGTCGGGCGGATAGGGCTGGAGCTTGCGCATGAGCGTGCGGAAGGTGATGGCCTGCGGGTCGACCATGCCCTTCTCCAGGGCCTGACGCTGCTGCCGCTTGACGATGTCGAGCTCGTCGGCGGGGAAGGTCGGCTCGCGCAGCACTTCCTTCACGAGGTCGAGCACCGCGTCAAGCTGCGGCCGCTTGCTCTGCAGCGAAACCGACAGGGCGCCGGCGCTCGAGCCGAAAGAGACGGTCGATTTCAGCTTGTCGAAAAGATCGGTCAATTCGGCGCGGCTGTGCTTCTTGGTGCCGCGCGTCATCATGGAACCCATCATGCCGGCGGAGGTCTTGTAGGGCTGAAGGGACTCCGGGTTGCCGAAGCGGAGCGTCATGTTGGCGACGACGGTCTCGCCGCGGGTCTTCTTGGGAAGCAGGGCGACCTTGACGCCGTTGGGCAAGGTGACGCGCTTGACGCGTTTCTCGATGTTCTCGGGGGTCGGGTCGAACGTCTCGCCGGCGGCGATCTCCTTCGTCCCCTTGTAGTCCTGCACGAGCTTGAGGACGTCCGGCGTCTCCGGTACCTTCGTCCGCATGGCGACGGCGGTCGGGAAGAACATGCCGGTGGTGCGGTTGGACGTTTTCAGATACGCCTCGGCGACGCGGTTGGCGTCGGCGGCGCTCACCTTGGCCATGCGGTCGCGGTGGATGAACATGAGGCGCCAGTCGCCGGCGCCGATCCATTCGCTCAGCGCCAGGCCGATGGTCTTGCTGTTGGAGATGCGGCGGTCGAAGCTGGAGGCGAACTGCGTCTTGGCGCGGACGGCCTCTTCTTCGGTGATCGGCTTCTTGGCCAGGCCTTCGACTTCGGCGATCAGGATGTCGCGGACCTCCTCGGGGGTAACGCCTGGGGCGACATGGGCGGAGATCTCCAGGACGCCGGGATCGTGCCACGAGCTGACGTCGACGCTGACGCTGCTCGCCTTCTTGGTCTTGACGAGGGCCTGGTAGAGTCGGCCGGAAGGGGAGTGGCCAAGGACGCGGGCGAGGACGTCGGCGGCGGCGTGGTCCGGGTGAGCGGCGGCGGGAGTGTGATAGATGAGGCCGACGACGGGAACCTTGCCGACGCGGCGCAACAGGACGATGCGCTCACCGTCTTGCGGCGGCTCCTCGGTGTATGTCTGCTCGATCGGCTCCTTGGAGGGTGGGATGGGACCGAAGTTCTCGATGATGAGGTCCTTGGCCAGCTTCTCGTTGAACTTGCCGGCGACGACGAGGACGGCGTTGTTGGGCTGGTAATACTTGCGATAGAAGGCTTGCAGCTTCTCGATCGGCACGCGCTCGATGTCGGTGCGGTTGCCGATGGTGGAGTTGCGGTAGTTGTGCCACTGGTAAGCGGCGGTCATCATGCGCTGGCTGAGGATACCTTCGGGGTCGTTCTCGCCGATCTCGAACTCGTTGCGGACGACGGTCATTTCCTTGGCGAGGTCCTCGCGCTTGATGAAGGAGTTGACGATGCGGTCGGCTTCGAGCTCGATGCCGAACTTGAGGTTCTCGTCGGTGGCGGGCATCGTCTCGTAGTAGTTGGTGCGGTCAACCCAGGTGGTGCCGTTGGAGGCGGCGCCGTGCTCCTGGAGGGCCTTGTCCGGAGCGAGGAATTTCGGGCTGCCCTTGAAGAGCATGTGCTCGAGGAGGTGGGCCATGCCGGTCTCGCCGTAGCCCTCGTGGCGCGAGCCGACCTGCATGGTGAGGTTGACGGTAACGGTGGAAGCGGCGGAATCAGGGAAAAGGAGGACCTTGAGGCCGTTGGTGGAGAGCTGATACTCGGTGATCCCCTCCACGCTCGTCACTTTGCGCAGCTCCGCGGCTTTGCCACCGCCTTTTTTCTCGCCGCCGTACGCCAGGCTTTGGCAACAAACCAGAATGCCCAGCATGACGAAAGCGAGCGATTTTGTCATGGATATGCGCTTCATCCGTGCGTCTCCTTCGAGCCGATATGGAATGTTGACGAAGAGCATTGTAGCGGCTGCTCTGGCGCCGCGGCGAAGTTTCAGGATTTTGCCGCGTAGGGCGGGGCAAAGACGGCCTCGGCCCCGCATTTCGAAGTCGAAGGCGGCGTGGCCGAGCGCCTGTCCGGCATACTTTTGTACGGCGGCCAAGGCGGCGCAGGTCGCGAGTAGCGACCCTTCGGCGCGGCTTTGCAACGCAAAAGGGGACTGTCCCTTTCGCTCGGGCGAAGAACCAGGCTTTTTGGCAGGTCGAGAGGGACAGTCCCCTTTTGCGTTGCAAAGCCCTTCGGCGCTGCGAAAAACCGCGATTGACCGGCGGCGGGGTCGGTGGCATAAGGCGCCGTCCCGGCGGCCAGGCTGTCGGCGTTTTTGTGGAGATGGGCCAAATGCGTAGCAAACTCTGCCTTCTTGGGCTCCTGGCGTTGACCGCGCCGGGCTGCGCCACCAACACGGGTACCGGCGCGTTGACCGGGGCCGGCGTCGGCGGACTCCTGGGCGCGGGCCTTGGAGCGCTCACCGGTCGACCGAACGCGGCGCTCGCGGGCGCGGCGATCGGCGCGGGAACGGGCGCCGTGGTGGGCGGGGCGGTCGGCAACGATATGGATCGCCAGGAAAACCGAGCGAAGGCGGCGGCCGCTTACGCCGCGGCTCATCCGCCGTTGAGCCTGCAGGACGTCGTTTCGATGGCGCAGAGCCACGTCGGCGACGAACTCATCATCAACCAGATTCAAACCAGCCGCAGCTCGTATGTTCTGAGCCCGGATGATGTCGTCTATCTGCGCAGCAACGGCGTGAGCTCACGCGTCGTCGCGTTCATGCAGACGTGCCGGCCCGGACCGGTCGCCGTCGTGCCGCGCGAGCGCGTGGTCGTGGTCGAGGAAGCGCCGCCAGTCGCGGTCGGTATCGGCGTCTACGGACCGCGGCCTTACTATTATCGGCGTTGGTAGTTGTCCTTACCTCCGGGAGGTTCACGCCACCCGGCGCGCCTGTCGAAATCGAAAGACGCCTGGCTGAAAAATGCCGGGCGTCTTTTTTTTTTCGTTCTGTCTGTCACATCCGGGGGAACACCGACTATTCGTCGGCGAAACCCAAATGGAGACACGCCATGGCCTTTCGCTGCCCTCATTGCCGCATGCCGCTGACACGCGAAGAGATTCGGGAAGAAAAGTGTCCCGTTTGTGAAAAGGCGACGCCTATGGGGGAGGCGTATTGCGTTATGGACGGATCGCTCAAGGACGACTTCGATCAGATCGTTAACCAACTGCGTGGTCTGCTAGCCGCTTGTGGCGGCGGGCGACGTAGATGAAGATAGACACCCGCGGGTCTTTCTCCGCGTGGTCCGGACCGGCCGCTCGCCCGCGGCCGGTCTTTTTTTTTGCGCAATCCGTCCGACGCCGGGGCTCGTCTGGATGAATGAACGCTCAATCGTAAAACGCACGAAAGGCGTTTCCTTGGAAGGAGGTATGGCGTGCGCAGCTTACTTCGTTATTGGGCCGCGGCGGCGGCGGTCGCGCTCATCGGCATGAGCACGGCGCTGGCGCTTTCGCCGGCGAGCAAGCCGGCCACCTGCGGCGAGTATGGCACCAGCATCCAGTTCGAAAAGAGCCCTTCCGATGCGGCCAAAAAGGCCCTCAAGGAGGAGAAGCTCGTGATGGTGCTGCACATCTCCGGGTACTTCGAAGACCCGGACTTCACCTGAAACAACGCCGAAGCGCTCCGTGTGGGCGCTCTCGCGGATAAGCGGGTCGGCGAATACGTCGAGAAGTACTTCACCTCAGCCTATCAACGCGTCGGCACCTTCCGCATCGTCGGCAAGGCGAAGCAGGGCGGCAACGTCGCCACCTACTTCTGCGCTCCGGATGGCCGCGTCCTGCACAGCATCGCCGGGCCGGTGAACGCCGATCAGTTCCTCAAGGAGGCGAACTGGGTCGTCGAGATGGCGAAGAAGGGCATCGAGGCGAGCAAGGGTGACGGCGGCTCGTTCAAGGCATTCATGCGGAAAGCGCACGCCGATAAGCTGCGGACCGAGCACGGTCTGACCGTCGAACCGGTGACATTCGATCCGCCGGAAGCGGACGACATGGGCGCCCTTTCCTACCGCGACCCGACCGGCCGGCCTTTGGCGCCGAAGCTGACCCCCGCCCCGATCGACGGGCCGGACGTCCATTTCGCGGCCGCTCGTGAAGCGAGCGCCAAGTCGGCCGACGCCGCTTTGGTCCATGGGCGCCGCGGCGGCGGCTGGGCCCTCAACAACCAGGGCCGCGTCCACCTGCTGCTTGCCGCCCACTCGATGGGCCAGATCGAGAAGCTCTACGGCTCGGTGTTCGAAGGCATCCTCGGCGAGCGCATCTCGACGCGGCCGGTGGAAGTCGTCGGCAACCCGTTCCCGAAGGCGCCGAAGGGGGCGAAGAGCGTGCTGCGGTAGACACGCGCCTGAACCGAAAAGCGATAAGAACCCCGGTCCTTCTGGATCGGGGTTTTCTTGTTGGCTGCGGTCTACCTTGGTACGATGGCGAAAAATGGAGACGGATGCAACATGATCGAGCTCACGAGAGAACAACTGAAGGACCTGCGGAAGCCTGGCAATGGGTTACCGCGTGTATTGGATCCCGAGACGAGGGAGCTCTTTGTCCTGTTACCGCTGGTCGAGTATGAGCGGCTGAAAGAAGACGCCTACGACGACGGTCCGTGGACGGATGAAGAGAGAGATTTGCTGCGTGCGGAAGCCTGTGACATGTTGGATTCCTTCGGGAAAGACAAATGAGCTTCAATCGCGGAGACATCGTCCTCACCCGCGTGCCTCATGCCGGCGGAACCCGTGGCAAGAAAAGACCCGGCGTTGTGATCCAGGCGGATGTGTTCAACGCGCAGTTCCAACACCTTGTCGTAGCGGAAATCACGAAAAACCTGGCGGCCGCGTCCAACGCCGCGGGTTTTCTCATCGACGTGTCGCTGCCTGAGGGCGCCGCCACGGGCTTGAACCAGAACTCGGCCGTCTGCTGCCTGTTTCTGACGACGGTGAGCGTCGGCAAGCTTTCCGACGCGATGCGAGTTCAGCTTGACAACTGCCTGAAAGCGGCGCTGCAGATCGGATGATGCAAGGCAGGATGGCTGGTATGAGAAACGGCAATGGCCACGAGTCGAAACTCTGGAAGGTCGTTGAAGAGGAGGCGTTGGGCGATCTCTCGCAATTCCACCGGCCAGGCTTTTCAGACGAGGTTCCATTGTTGTCGCCCACCATTTCAAGATTGGCGAGGACGGCACGATGCCGGACGCCAGCCGGTTTTTCATTGCGCCAGCGCGCTCGCCGTACGCAGGTTTCGCCGCGCTCGACTCCTTCGCACGCCTCGAAAAAGCGGCGAAATGATGGAGTCCCGTGCAAGGGAAAGCCGGCCGCCTTGCGGGACAACTCAACAGCTCAGCGGCATTTCCACACCCATGGCGCCCATCGCCTCCAAGAAAGAAGCGCGATCCACGCGGTACGTCTTGCCCTCAAATCGGAACTCGTACCAGTCCGGCTCGTGGCCGGGGAGAAAACGCAACTCCACCTCTCGCCCATCGCGGCAGCGGACGAAGATCTTTCCATGCCACATGCATTTGTGGCTCGCCGTCTCTCGGGCCCATTTCAACACTTCGACTATCTTGGCGATTGCCACCGGATCTTTTGTGACGCCCCCCTTGTCCCCATCCAGGAATCGCAACTCAACCGCCTGTACATCATGCGCAGCCAATTCCAGTGGATTCGGAGGACGAACGAACCACCACCGAGAGCAGCGGCCAAGGCGACTAGGATGCCAACCGGTAGCAGGGTTTTCCAGTGCATGGCGCCTGTTGAATCCCCCAAGATCGCTTTTGCTGGTATCATATCCGCCTAACGAGGTCGAGCTTATGAAATCTGCTATCGCACTGCCGTTGGTCGCGCTCACAGGCTTGACGACTCTAACCGCGGCGGAGTGTGCGCCTGGCCGAGACTCAAAGTCCATAACCATGGACATCAAGCAAGCCGCCCGCTTCGCCCAGCTCGCCCTCAAGGGCATCCAGCGCGAATATCCGAACAAACCGGGCGACGTGCTCAGCAGCGCCGAGGATGTCAAGCCGCCGCGCGCCACGCATCCCGCCTTCTTTGGCTCCTACGACTGGCACTCCGCCGTCCACGGGCACTGGATGCTCGTCCGCCTCCTCCGCCTCTTTCCCGATTTGCCGGAGCGCGACGCGATCCGCAAGGCGCTCGCGGCGAACCTTTCGGCGAAGAACCTCAAAGCGGAGGCCGACTATTTTTCCCGACCGGGAACGCAATCCTACGAACGGCCCTACGGCTGGTCGTGGCTGTTGAAGCTCGCCGAAGAACTGCACGGCTGGGACGACGCGGACGGCAAGAAATGGTCGAAGAACCTCAAGCCGCTTGCGGACGTGCTGGCGCGGCGCTATGTCTCCTACTTTCCGAAGCAGACCTATCCGATCCGGAGCGGCGTCCATTCGAGCACGGCGTTCGGGTTGACGTTCGCGCTGGACTACGCGCGGGCGGCCGGCGACAAGGAGTTGGCCCGCGTGATCGAGGAGCGGGCGCGGAAGTATTTCGGCAAGGACGTCGATGCGCCAGCGCGGTGGGAGCCGGACGGGGCCGACTTCTTTTCGCCGAGTCTGATGGAGGCGGACTTGATGCGGCGCGTGATGCCGGCGAAGGAGTTCGCGGCGTGGTTCCACCGCTTCCTGCCGGGGATTGCGAAGGGGGAGCCGAAGACGCTGCTGGAGCCGGCGACGGTTTCGGACCGGAGCGATCCGCAGATCGTCCACCTCGACGGGCTGAACCTGAGCCGGGCGTGGTGCATGCGCAGCATCGCGGCGGCGCTGCCGAAGGACGATCGGGCGCGGCGGGTGTTGACGGAAGCGGCGCGGCGGCACGCGGCGGCGGGACTGGAGCACGTAGCGAGCGGCGATTATGTCGGCGAGCACTGGCTGGCGTCGTTCGCGGTGTACCTGTTCGCGACGCCGGACTAAATCGCGCTCGTCTCTCGCTAAGGATCTCGTGGATCTCCTCCGGCCGCCGCGCTTGCTACAGCACCAGCTGCTTGCGGATGGCGGAAACCAGGCGTAGATGGGGGTAGCCGGGAACGTCGGACACGACGACCACTCCTCGCGCGAGCTCGCAGCCGCCAGTCGGTGGGCGCAAAGTCCCTGAGCGACATGCGGCGGCCGGGGTCGGCGGGGGTCAGCTGGATTCTCGTCCGGAGCATGGATCAGTCCTTTCGCTCCAACTCGGCGACCCGGGCCTGGAGGCGCTGCACCTCTTCTTCTTGAGTTGGCCAGAGGACGCCGTGCTCGTCAAAGAGACGCAGCCACGTCGCGTGGCGTCCGCGGTACATCCCTTGCCAGAGACCAAGCCAGGAGCCGAGTTCTTCGGACCATAACCTGTGTTCATCTCCCTTCTCAATGGCTTCGTAAGCCTGCTTGGCGCCGAGGCGGAAGCCGTCGAGATCGGGCTTGTCCGGATCGACAAGGAAGTACTCGCGCGTCTTGAATATCCGTTCGTAAACATCCTTCTTGACGGTGCGATCGACCTCCGCGGTCGTGGGGGACAACAATTCGATGATCAGGTCGGGATACCGGCCGCCTTCTTCCCACACGGCCCAATAGCGGCGCATCGGCTCGCGGGATACCCCCCTGACAAAGAAGAAATCGGGGCCGCGAAAGTCGATGTGTTTGAGCTGCTCCTTGTTGTAATAGAGGAACATATTGCCTGCGGCGTAATAGTCGTTCCGCGGACGAAAACGCCAATCGACGACCTCGCGGAGAAGAGAAATCTGCAGGAAGTGCCAGTCGCTTTCCAAGGGAAGGGCGTCCTCTTCGGGAAGATTGTCGGGCAAGGGAGCCGGGGCCCAGTTGTCCGGCATCTCGAGTTGAATCGTCAACGGCATGGCGTGTTCTCTGAATACCGCCTGCGAGGGCAGCGTCCGGAAGGAGTGCTGCCCTCGCGTGGTGGACTGCGGTCGCGCTCCCCAGAGGGGAGCGGCTATGCGTTCATGTTACGCGAGGTTGACGTAGACCGTCTTCACCTCGGTGTAGTTCTGCAAGGCGTATTCGCCGAGCTCGCGGCCGATGCCGGACATCTTGAAGCCACCGAAGGGGGCGGCGGCGTCGAAGACGTCGTAGCAGTTGATCCAGACGGTGCCGGCGCGGAGGCTGTTGGCGAGGCGATGGGCCTTGCTGATGTCGCGCGTCCAGACGGCGGCGGCGAGGCCGTAGAAGGTCTTGTTGCCGCGCTGGACCACTTCATCGATGTTCTTGAAGCGGAGGATGTTCATGACCGGGCCGAAGATCTCCTCGCGGGCGATCTTCATGTCGTCCTTGACGTTGTCGAAGACGGTGGGCTCGATGAAGTAGCCCTTGGCGCCGACGCGGTTGCCGCCGGTGAGGAGGCGGGCGCCTTCCTTCTTGCCGTGGTCGATGTAGGTCATGACGCGGTCGTACTGCTCCTGCGAGACCTGCGGCCCCTGCTCGGTCTCGAGGTGGAACGGGTCGCCGACCTTGCGGCCCTTCGCCTTCTTGACGAGCTTCTCGACGAACTGGTCATGCACCTTGTCCTCGACGAAGAGGCGGCTGCCGGCGCAGCAGCACTGGCCCTGATTGAAGAAGAGGCCGAAGTAGGCGCCTTCCGCGGCGGCGTCGAGGTCGGCGTCGGCGAAGACGACGTTGGGGCTCTTGCCGCCCAGCTCGAGGGTGACGCGCTTGAGGTTGCTCTTGGCGGCGGCCTCCATGATGATCTGGCCGGTGGTGTGCTCGCCGGTGAAAGCGATCTTGTCGACGTCCTTGTGCGCGGTGAGGGCGGCGCCGGCGGTCGGGCCGTAGCCGGGGACGACGTTGACGACGCCGTCGGGAATGCCGGCTTCCTGGGCGAGTGCGGCGACGCGCAAAGCGGTGAGCGGCGTCTGCTCGGCGGGCTTGAGGACGATGGTGCAGCCGGTGGCGAGAGCGGGGCCCCATTTCCAGGCCTGCATCAGCAGCGGGAAATTCCAGGGGATGATCTGGCCGACGACGCCGACCGGCTCGTGACGCGTGTAGCAGAAGTACGGGCCTTCGACGGGAATCGTCTTGCCGTGGATCTTGTCGGCCCAGCCGGCGTAGTAGCGATAGCATTTCACGGTGAGGGGCAGGTCGGCGGCGATGGCGTCGCGGTAGGGCTTGCCGTTGTCGAGCGTCTCGAGAGCGGCGAGTTCTTCGGCGTTCTGCTCGATGAGGTCGGCGAGCTTGTTGAGGAGCCGGCCACGCTCGGAGGCGTTCATCTTCGACCAGGGGCCTGTCTCAAAGGCCTTGCGCGCCGCCGTGACGGCAAAGTCGATGTCGGCCTTGTCCCCTTCGGCGACTTGACAGATCGTTTCACCGGTAGCGGGGTTAAGGGTCTCGAATGTTTTGCCGGAGACGCTGTCTTGCCATTTGCCGCCGATGAAGAGCGGCTGATCTTTGACCTTGGGGGCCTTGATGGACTTGGGACGAGAGGCGGTGGCGGTACTCATCACGATCCTCCTGAAGGATGGAGAGAAAGGTCCTTGGCGTGGATTGTCGCAGCGCCTGAGGAAGTGTCAAGTGGCTGGGGGCGGTAGAATTTCGGCGTCATCGAAAACATGACGCAGGAGCAGAACGCCGGCATCGGTGTAAAGTCCGGCGGCCTGATTGTAACTTTGGCTGGGGAACGAGAGTTGTCAGGAAGCGGCGGCGACGTTGCCGCCCCCGCCGCGGCGGAGTTTCCGAGGGGAGCGCTTGGCGGCGCCGAGGCGGATCAGCAGCCTTCCCAGGCCCTCCTGGGCCACGGGCAGGAAGGCTTCCCAATGCTTGTGTGCGAAACGCGCCGCCTCGTTCGGCGCTTGGGCGCCGCGGCGAGTCTCTTCGTACCAGGCGTGGGCGGCGAACCGAGCGGCAACCTGTTTCGCATCCATGGCAGCGATCCTTCATGAACAAGAGGGGGCGAAGGAATCTCCGCTCATCCCAGCAATTCGGGCGCCACGAGCCGGTAGAACTTCGAACCGTTCGCATAACTCCTATCGTTGCACAGTTTCGCTACGGCGGTGGCAGGTGTCCGGTTCAGAGTTGGATGCCAAGCTTTGCCGGTCAGGAAAGGCGGCAAAGGTGTTCCTGTCGCGCCGCTCGGTTTCCTCGGCATTTCCGGTCTTTTGTCCGTTTCAGCAGCGCTGGGGGCGTGTACAATAGTTCGCGTCAGGCCGGCCCTTTTGGCCGGCGGCAACTTGATTCCACACCCCAGCGAGGAACCATGACCCATTTCTTCAGCACCCCTTTCTCCTAAACCGGATTCCGTTTGAGTCGCCGGCTCTTCTCCATCGAGCCGCGACAGGTCGCCAACGCCCACAGGATGAAGACCCGTGCGCAGGGCCGGCTCATCCGGCGCCGTCTGCTCGTTCGTCGTCCGCGGCTCGATCGCGACAATCGGTTGTTTGCTTGCAACCTGGAAAAAAGCTATGGTTTGCCGGAATCGATACCGTCATCGGTTCCCGACAAAGGCAAACCCACGGTGACGTGGGGACGCAAAGCCATGGGCCAACGTCGCGGGTTTCCCGCCGCGGCGGTGGTCGCCAGGTTACCGAAGGAATCCCCTCATGACATTCTGGTCTCGGCTCCGGACCATCGTCCGGAGCAACGGTTCCACGTTGCGCCGAAACCGCGCGCACACCCGTCTCACACTCGAAACTCTCGAGGACCGCCTCGTCCTCTCCGCGGCCGCCGCCGACCCGACCTATCTCGCCTGGCGCCAGGAAACCTTCCGCCTCGACGGCATCGATCTCGCCGTCGCCGAGCAGCCGGTCATCGCCATCGATCATGCGACCTCGCAAGGGTCCAATCCGGCGATTCAGGACGAGGGCTTCAGCAACCAGATCGGCCTCAACACGGTCGCCTCGAACTACAGCTACAAGGGGCAGGGCTACACCGTCGCCGTCATCGACACCGGCATCGATTACAAGAACGCGGCCCTGGGCGGCGGCTGGGGCGCCCGCGTCGTCGGCGGCTGGGATTTCGTCAACAACGACGCCGACCCGATGGACGACAACGGCCACGGCACGCACGTGGCCGGCATCATCGGCAGCAGCAACGGGACCTACACCGGCATCGCCCCCAACGTGAACTTCGTCGCCCTCAAGGTGCTCGGGGCGGACGGCTCGGGCTCCTTCGGCTACGTGGAAGACGCCCTGAACTGGGTGATCGCGCACCGGGCGCAGTACAACATCGTCGCGATCAACCTCTCTCTGGGGACGGGGAACTACAACAGCAATCCGTATACCTTCCTGGAGAATGAGTTCAGCACGCTTAAGAGCCAGGGTGTGTTCATCGCCGCCGCCGCGGGCAACAGCTTCTACAGCGTCGGCAGCCAGACCGGGCTCGGCTATCCGGCCGTCAGCCCGCAGACGGTGTCGGTCGGCGCCGTGTGGGACGGGAACTTCGGCGCCGTCTCCTGGGCCAGCGGCGCCCGCGACGTCACCACCGATGTCGATCGCATCGCCAGCTTCAGCCAGCGCAGCTCGGCCCTCTCGATCATGGCGCCCGGCGCTCTCATCACCAGCACTTACCTCAACAACCAGTTCGTGTCGATGGCCGGCACGAGCATGGCCACGCCGGTCATCACCGGCTCGGCGGTCCTGATCCATCAGGCGCTCGACGCCGCCGGCCGCACGGCCAACCAGGACACGATCCTGGGCATCATGCAGGGGACCGGCAAGACCGTCGTCGACGGCGACGATGAGAACGACAACGTCACTAATACCGGACTCTCCTTCAAACGGATCGACCTGGCCGCCGCGCTTGCCGCGATCGGCACGACGAACCGGCCGCCGACCATCAGCGCCTTGCAGTCCCAGAATCTCGCGCCGAGCGCGTCGGCCAGCCAGAGCTTCACGATCGGCGATCCCGACACGGGGACGAGCGGCTTGACGTTGAGCGTGCAATCGAGCAACACGACCCTGATCCCGCTCGGCAATATCATCCTCAGTGGCTCCGGCGCCAACCGCACGATCAGCTACACCGCGGCCGCGGGCCAGACCGGTTCGGCGACGATCACGTTGACCGTGCGCGACCCGCAAGGCGCGACGGCCACGTCGTCGTTCACGCTGACCATCTCGCAGCCGGCGACGCTGCCCTTCTGGGACACGTTCACGCGGGCGGACGGGACGATCATCGGCAGCGGCTGGAACGAGCTGGCCGGCGATCTGGCCATCCGCTCGAACGCCCTCATCGGCAGCGGCGGCATGAACCTGGCAACGCTCCAGGGCGTGTCGCAGGCCGACGTCTCGGCGCAGGTGGACGCGACCTTGACGGCGTCGGGCCAGTGGGCCGGCCTGGTGGCCCGGTATTCGGGGCCGGGGGAGAGCAACCTCTATTTCGCCAACTGGTTCAACTACGCTGGGCACTACTACGTCTCGATCCTGCGCTGCGCCAACGGCGTCTGGACGCAACTCGGGCAGGTCGAGACCGGCATCGGCGCGGGCCGTCTGCGCTTCGACGCGGTCGGTACCTCCCTGCGCGTCTTCATCAACAACAGTATCGTCCTGTCGCGGACCGACGCGATGGTGACGACGGGCAGCGTAGGCGTGCGCGCCGGCGCCGGCGTGCCGCTCGACAACTTCAGCGCCTCCGCCGTCAACCTCACGAACACCGCCCTCTCCTTCGGCGACGCCTTCAACCTGACCGACGGCTCGGCGCTGAGCGCCAACTGGCAGGAGCGGGTTGGGCAATACACGGACGGCAGCCTGTCGATGGTCGGGCGCAGCGCGGATGGCAACCTGGCGACGCTCAACGGCGTGGCCCAGCGCGACGTCTCCGTCCAGGCGGACTTCATCATCACGAACGGGCACTGGGGGGGCGTCGTCGCGCGGTATTCCGGTCCGGGCGACAACAACATGTACTTCGCCAACTGGTTCAACGTCGGCGCCCACTATTACGTGGCGCTGACGCGGATCATGAACGGCGCCGTCACGCAGCTCGGCCAGACCGAGGTCGCGTCGGGCGTGGGGCATCTGCGCTTCGACCTGCTCGGCTCCTCTCTGAAGGTCTATGTCAACGGCGGGCTCGCGCTCTCCGTCTTTGACACGGCCCTGACAACGGGGAGCGTGGGCGTCCGCAGCGACCAGGGCGTGCCGCTCGATAACTTCAGCGCCACCATCCTCACGAGCAGCCTGCCGTTCAGCGACGCGTTCACGCAGGCCAGCGGCGCGGCCCCGACGCAGGCGTGGCAGGTGTTGGCCGGGCAATTCAGCGTGCAGAACGGGGCGTTGGCAGCGCTGAGCGGCGGCTCGAACCTGGCAGTCGTGAACGGCGTGGCCCAGCGCGACATGTCAGTGCAGGCCGATATCACGCTCGGAAGCGATCAATGGGCCGGAGTGGCCGCACGGGCTTCGGGCGGCGACACGTACTTCGGCAACTGGTTCACCTACCAGGGGCGCAACTATGTCGCCATCTTCCGCATCCTGAACGGCGTCTCCACCTGGCTCGGCCAGGCCGAGGTCGGCTCCGCCGCCGGCCGGCTGCGGCTCGACGCCATCGGCTCGACGCTGACAGCCTACGTCAATGGCACGAAGGTGGTGACGGTCACGGACACGGCGATCGGCTCCGGCTCGGCGGGAATCCGCACCGGTCAAGGCGCGACCGTGGACAACTTCAGCGCCCAGGCCGCGACCGGCGTCACGTCCTTCAACGATACCTTCAGTGGCTCCAGCCTGGGTTCCGGCTGGCAGCTCCAGGCCGGACAGTTCAGCGCCCAGGGCGGAACGCTCCGGGCCGGGACGGGCGGGCTGAACCTGGCCACGCTGACCGGAGCGGCCCAGGCCAACGTCTCGGTACAGGCGGACATCACGCTTGGCGCCGGGCAATGGGCTGGTCTGGTGAGCCGGTCCTCCGCCAACGGCGACATGTACTTCGCCAACTGGTTCAGCTACAACGGCGACTATTACGTGTCGATCTTCAAGAGCGTGAACGGGGCCTGGACGCTGCTCAACCAGAGCGCGGTCAGCCTGGGGGCGGGGACAATGCGCTTCGACGCCATCGGCTCGAGCCTGAGCGTCACCATCAACGGCGTCCTGGCCGTGTCCGCGACGGATAGCAGCATCGCCTCCGGCGTGAGCGGCATCCGGGCGGGGGCGGGGGGGACGTTCGGGAACTTCGCGTCGGCGGTGGTGTAGATCCTGTCGTGGTCGCCATGAATAGCAAGCGGCCGGTTTTCTCTAACGAGGAAGCCGGCTGTTTGCGTTTTCAGAGCATGGCGGCCCGTACGACCACCGGAGGAGTAGCAGCCCGCTGAGGCATGCCCCGATGGAGACGGCGCCCACCGTCCACATCGCCGTGGGTGAATGCAAGCAGGCGGCGTCGTAGAGGCCATGGAGGATGGCGGCCGGGAGACAACAGGCGATGAAAAGGGCGGCGGCGACGCCTCCGTGAATGCGGTGTGGCAAATACGCGACGACCAGGAACAAAAGACCGGTCAGGAACGACCAGGCCCCGTGAAGCAGCACGCACCATGTGCCGCGCAAAAGGTAGATGCCCGGCTCCGACCCGAGGCCGGCGTAGGCCTGGAAGTAAAACAGCGCCTCGCCGGCGCCGAAGCTGAAGCCGGCGGCGGTAAATGCGACCAGGATCAGGCGCCGTGGCGCTTCCTTTGGATCACCGTCGCGCAGGGCGGAAATGAACATGAGCCCGGCCGCTCCCTTGACCAGTTCTTCCACCACGCCCGTCCCCACCGTGAAGCTGAGGACGTGCTGCGCGAAGGAGTCGGGCTCCAGGGACCGGGAGTACCCCCAGCTGATGATGTAGGCGACGATCAAGAACAGGATCCGGCCGACGGCCTGCAACCCAGGCCCGTAGCCGACGGAACGGACCGCATTCATGGGGCTTTGGTGGACCAGGTAACGGATGCATTGCGCCAACCACTGGGTGAGCAGCACCAACAACACCGAGGCGAGGGCCACGAACGGGATCACGGCCAGGATGCGAGTCGCGCGGACGTCCTTCACCAGAGGTCGGAGGAAAAGAACGACAACCAGCGTGAGCGTGAGGCAAAGCGCGCCAAGCCCCAGCCACAGGCTGGGCGACGGCTCGTTGAAGAGCGATCCTGGGCCGGCCAGGAACTGCCCGAGCTCTCGCAGCGATGCATCGGCCATGCCTATCCCCTGCGTGGCACAGTGGCGCTTTTTTTCTGATTGCTGTGGGCAATCACCGTCGAAAGGCATCCGCCTTCCAAACGTTGAAGCAACGCCTTTGGTGTACGTTGACCTTTTCCTCGAATAGTTCGGGAAAATGCGGCATGTACTCCCCAAGTCCGTTTTTCGGAGGCGCCCTGATTGCCGCCACATCTTTCGGATTCACGGCGAAGCTGGTCAGCATGCGGGTATGGTCGGGGTCCGGGCTGGGCATCAGCAGGACGGGCCGTCGATTGTGCCGCGCCTGCCAGAATGTCGGGTCGTGGCCGAACGAAAAACAGAGCCGCTCTACCAATTGGTCGCTGAGCTTCGTTGGCATCGTTTCCGGCTTGTCCAGTTGTCCTAGCGGCCAGTGAGCGTCCGTTTCCGCGAGGAGCGTGGGCTGTTCCCCAACGGAGACCGGACGGCCCGCTCGGCCATCGAACACTTTTCGTTTCGATGAGGATGCGAGAACATCAACCAGGTACTCCCCATTTTCGCTCCAGCGCAGCGACAGCAGAGGCGCTTGATAAGGCCCTGCGGCGTCGATCACCTCTTCAGTGCTCACCTCGCGGACGGTGAACAGCAATGCGGGCTTGATCTCGTCGTAGCGCCGCAGCCATTCCGGCGGCAGTTCGGCGCGAGCCGCGCGTGGCTGCAACTCCATGACACGGAGAAACGCCTCGTAGTCGTGTGCCGCCAGGAAAGCCTCCATGCGTTGCCGATCGCCTGCCAGCAACGCGGGAGGCCTCGAAGGTTCCTTTAGCCAGATCCACGCGAGCACAATGGCTGGGAGCCCCAACAGCAAGGCGCCGAATACCAAGGTCCGATGAGCGCCCAGAAAGCGACGGCAGCGGCGCGGCGCGGGGTGGATGGGGTCGAGGGATTCGCTTGCACTCTGGTTCTCGTTCATGGAGGTGGCGTCACGAAGATTGGGCTTGCCTTGGGAAGGCGGACGACGATGTCGTCCCGTCAGGTCACTTTTTCTTGAACCCCAGCTCCTTGGCCTTGGCAAAGTCCTGTTTGGCCCGTTCGTGGTCCTTTTTGTTTTCATAAGCCAAGCCGCGGTGGTGGTATGCCTCGGCGAGCATGGGGTTGATGCGGATCGCCTCGGAGTGGTCGGCGATGGCTTTGTCCCAGTCCCCCTTCTTCCCGTAGGCAACCCCGCGGTGGTGGTACGCCCAGAAAAAATAACCAGGTTTGAGCCCGATCGCCTGGTTGTAATCGGAAATTGCCTTATCGAGGGCGCCTTTGTTCAGATAGGCGAAGCCGCGATTGTTGAAGGCGTCGGCGTACTTGGGATCGATGCGGATGGCCTCGGTGTAGTCTTCAATGGCCTTGTCCCAGTTCTCCTTCTTCCGGTAGGCATAGCCGCGGTTGAGGTGCGCCAGGGCATAGTCGCGCTCGAACCGGATGGCCTCGGTGTAGTCGGCAATGGCCTTGTCAAAATCACCCTTACCCAGGTGAACGACGCCGCGGTTGTTGAACGCCTCGGCGTACTTGGGATTGATGAGGATCGCCTTGTTGTAGTCCTCAAGGGCCTTGTCCGGCACACCCTTGTCGTCGTAGCTGTAACCGCGGTTGTGATACGCCTCGGCGAAGTTGGGTTTGAGACGGATGGCTTCCGTGTGGTCCGCGATGGCCTTGTCCCAGTCCCTCTTCTTGCGGTAGGCGATCCCGCGGTTGTTGAACGCCTCGGCGTATTTGGGGTTGATGCGAATGGCGTCGTTGAGGTCGGCAATGCCCTTGTCCAAATCGCCCTTGTCCGTGTAGACGCCGCCCCGGCCGTTGAACGCCTCGGCGTATTTTGGGTTGATGAGGAGCGCCTTGGTGTAATCTGCAATGGCCTTATCCAGCTCGCCCTTGTTCTCGTGGGCGACGCCGCGGCTGCAGTACGCTTCGGCAAAATCCCGCTTCAGTTCAATGGCCCTGGTGAAATCGGCGATGGCCTTGTCCTGTTCACTCTTGTCCGTGTAGGCGGCGCCGCGGTTGTGGTACGCCAGGGCGTCCTTGGGGTTGATGTCGATGGCCTTGGTGTAGTCTGCAATGGCCTTGTCCACTTCCTTCCTGTCACGGTGAAGATTCCCGCGGTTGCAGTACGTCTCGGGATTCTTGATGCCGAGTTCGATGGCCTTGTTGTAGTCTGCAAGGGCTTTATCCAGCTCGCCCTTGCTCTGGTAGACAAACCCGCGGTTGTAGTAGGCGTCGGCGTGCTTGGGGTTCTTCTCGATCGCCCGGTTGTAGTCTGCGAGAGCGCTGTCCCAGTTGTCTTTCTTGCGATAGGCGAAGCCACGGTCGTTGTAGGCCCGGGCATCATCGGGCTTGAGGCGGATGGCTTGGTCCAGATCGTCAATTGCCTTGTCCCATTCGCCCTTGTTCAGGTAGGCGACTCCGCGGTGGCTGTAGGTCTCGGCGCTCTTGAGTTCGAGGCGGAGGGCCTCGGTGTGATCCGCGATGGCCTTGTCCCATTCGCCCTTGTTCCCGTAGGCGAATCCGCGGTTGTCGTGTGCCAGGGCATCATCGGGTTTGTGGCGGATCGCCTCCGTGAAGTCGGTAATCGCCTTGTCCCAGTCGTCTTTGCTCCCGTAGATGAATCCGCGGTGGATGTACGCCAGGGCCAGATCGGGTCTTAGCCGTGTCGCCTCGTTGGCGAACTGGTTCGCCTTGTGCGGGTCGCCCTTTTCCTTGTGGGAGTCGGCCCGTTCGTTGTTCGACTTGATCTCGGCGTGCAGGAGCCGGACGGCCTCGTTGAAATCCGTGAAAGCCTTCTCCTGCTCCCCCTTTTCCTTGTAGGCGGCGCCTCGGTTGTCGAAAACCTTGCCGGCGGTATCCGGATCGATGCGGATGGCCTCCGTGTAGTCCGCGATGGCCTTGTCCCGCTCACCTTTGCTCGCATAGGCGTTGCCCCGGCTGTTGTAGGCAAAGGCATGCTTGGGCTCGAGGCGGATGGCCTCGGTATGGTCTAGGATGGCCTTGTCCCAGTCGCCCTTGTTCGCGTGGGCGAGCCCGCGGTTGTAGAAGACCTGTGCCTTCTTGTCATTGAGGCGGATGGCTTCGGTGTAGTCCGCGATCGCCTTGGCCGGCTCCCCCTTCTTGTCGTGGGCAAACCCTCGTCCGGAGTAAGCCATTCCCAGATCGGGCTTCAAACGGATGGCCTCGGTGAAGTCCGCAATGGCCTTGTCCCAGTCCTTCTTTTTCCCATGGACGTTTCCGCGGTTGAAGTACGCGGCAGCATCATCGGGTTGGAGCCGGATGGCCTCGTCGTAGTAAGCAAGGGCCAAGTCCAGGTCCCCCTTGTTGGCGATGGCGATTCCGCGTTCGTTAAAGAAACTGCCGCGCGCGGTATCCGCTTCTTTGGCGCTGTCCTTAGCTTTTTTGAGTGCTGCATTGAGCTTGCGGACGCTGTCTTCCGCCTTGCCACGTTCAATTTCGGCCAAGCGCGCCTGTTCGCCGGCATCCAGGGCGAACAGCGTCGAGATCGTTGTCCCTGCCAGCAGCAACAGGGTCACCAGCGCCAGAAGGCTCGCCACGGCCCGATTCCGCTTGCACCAGCGCCAGGCCCGCGTCAGCCGACCCACCGGCCGCGCCTGCACCGGTTCGCCGCGCTCGACGCGCTCCAGCTCCGCCGCCAGCTCCGCCGCCGAACCGTAGCGCAGGCCCGCCGGTTTCTCCAGGCACTTCAAACAGACCGTCTCCAGATCGACCGGCACGCGCCGGTTCAGGCTGCGCGGGGAAGCCGGCTTCTGCTCTCGCACTTTCAAGAGCGTGTCCAGCACATTGTCCGCCTGGAATGGGCGGGACCCCGTCAGCAGCTCGTACAGGACGACCCCCAGGGCATGCACGTCGGTCGCCGTGGTCAGGGCCGTGCGTGTCCCCACGGTCTGTTCCGGGGCCATGTAGCTCGGCGTCCCGACGATCGCGCCGGTCTGCGTCAGGCCCGTCGGCTCCTTCTCTCCCTCGACAGCGGAGGAGAGCGGAGGGCGAGGGTTGGTGTCCAGTTGCCGGAACAGGCCAAAGTCGGCGACCAGCGGCGCCTCGCCCTCGCCGAGGAGGATGTTGCTGGGCTTGAGATCGCGGTGCAGAATGCCGCGCTGGTGGGCATAGTGAACGGCGTGGGCCACCTTCGCCATCAACCGGGCCGCCGCTTTCGGATCGTTGAACTCCTTCATTCGCCCGGCCAGGCTGCCGCCTTCGATGAACTTCATCGTGAAATAGGGGACCGGCGCGCTTTCCGGACGCTCCCGCCATTCGCCAACCTCGTAGATCGGCACAATGTTGGGATCGTCCATCAGTGCCGCGGCCTCCGCCTCCCGACGAAAGCGCTGCCTTTCCTCCATCGAATCCAGCTTGTTCGCCTTCATCATCTTGAGGGCGACAACCCGGTTGAGGCTCGTTTGCCGCGCCCGGAAGACGATGCCCATGCCGCCGCGCGCGATTTCCTCCAGCACCTCGTAGTCCCCGAACCGTCCGGGTACACTCGGCGCCTCGGGCTGCAAGGGCTCGGCCATCTGGAGCACGCGGTCCTGCGTGGCGAAGAAGCGGCGCAGCTCGTCCGTCAGCTCCGGATGCCTGGCCAGGATCGCGTCCGGGTCGGGCGTCTGGCCGGCGTCGACCGCCTGCAGGTAGGCCGTGATCACCTCGGTCAGCGGGCCGTTCTCGTTCATGGCAGCGATTCCCTGGGAAGTTCCAACGTGAGCACCTGGGTCGCCGATTGGCGGCGAACTGTTTGGAAGGGGCCCTCATTTCATGAGGCGTGTCAATTTGCCCTGGAAATGAGACATGAGCGTACCACGCTCGTTCATCCCCTTGAAATTCATCTGGAACGTGTTGGGATCGGCCGAGCGGGACAGAGTCGTCACCAAAGTATCTCCTTCCGGAGTCTTTCTCTCGGTGGTCATGGTCGCGGTTTTCTCATCCCAACGCCCTATCGCCGGGTACCCTCGGCCGCGCCAGTCGAAATACCAGGTCGGGTACACCTTTTTCTCGACATCGTAGGTGCGAAGAATCAGGCCCTCCGTCCCATCTTCGTCTCGATTCCGTGACAGCAAGAAGCGTTTGTTGACAGCCCATTCATCGATGATCACGGCGCGTTGGGCTTTTCCGACCGGGGTTCCATCCGAAGAGAGAGGAGTCATCTCCGCGTCCCAGGTTCCTGCGATCCGCTCGAGGACACGCAGACCCTCCGCCAACTCAGGAGTTTGTGGCCCGAGCTTGAAAAGAGGCAATCTGGCCTGGGTGGAGGGCTCTGGTCCCTCCGTGGCAGCGTTGGGCCGAACGAACAGGTAGACCGCGCCGGCGCCCGCGGCCCCGCCGACCAACATGCCCAGCATGAGCGTGAGAATCTGTCGGTAACGCATACGCTTCCCTCGCGACGTCGGACCCACAACCGCAGCCCGCATGCAACTTTGCCGCAACGAGCCATGACAGGCGATCGGTTCACGAAACGACTATTTCGGCAACTGGAACCGTTCCGGGTCGATCGAGGGATCGAGCCGTATTTCCTGGTAGATTTCGGTCACCTGCAGATCAGCGGCGCCGATGCGGCCCGCGACCACGCGTTTGAGAGGCAGGTGGGTCTCCGTGTCGATCCAGAGTTTCACGGGCAGCGTCCGGCCGTCGGGGAGCGAGAGTTTGTATTCGATGCCTTGCCCCTCACGCGTGCCGACTTGCTCTGTGGTCCCGAGTTTGAATTCGGAGACCTGGAAAGCCTCCTCACCCTTCTTGGCGCGTGGGACGCCTCCTGTCTCGGCAAGAAAAACGGCGCTAAGAACTCCGGAACGGCGCAACATTCCCGCGGTTTGATCGGTCAGGTCTTTCTGGGTGTCCCTCACCGTCTTCCGGCCAGGCGGTTTCTGCCACTCGCTCATCTTGGACCCGTCCGATATCAGTCTGAATTCGATCACCTGGGCCCCGATGGTGGCCGTGAACTCGAACCTGGCCTTGTTTCCCTCCGCCCACAGCAGCGACGCCTGAGACTCCGTCGCATGCATAACGTTAAATCCGTCTACAACCATGGTTCGCTCCAACCGCGCAGTGATTGCCGCTTCCAGCGCATTGGCGGCCGAGAGTTTTTTCTCCATTTCGCGAAAGAGTTGTTCGGGATCGCTTTCTTCGACCGCCGGCTGCAACCATTGCCAGGCGCCGAACAGCGCCAGGCCCACGACGCAGAGCGTCAAGGCCGCGACGGCCCAGCGACGCATCCTGGACCACCGCCGGCCCGGCGCCACCGGCGCCTCGGGCTGCGGCGGCTTTGCTGTCTTGTCGAGGTGTTCCTGCGTCGCGAAGAACTGGCGCAGCTCGTCCGTCAGCTCCGGATGCCTGGCCAGAATCTCGTCCTGGTCGGGCGTCTGGCCGGCGTCGAGCGCCTGAAGGTAGGCGGTGGTCACCTCGATCAGCGGGCCGTTGTCGTTCATGGCTCCCCCAGGTGGCGCCGCAGGGCGTCCAGGCCGCGGTGCAATAGGCCCGCGACCGCGCCGGGAGTCTTCTCCATCTGGGCGGCGATCTCGTTAAGGGACAGACCTTGCAGGTAACGCATCTCGACCGCCTCGCGCTGCGCTTCGGGCAAGCTCGCCAGTGCCGACGCCAAAGCGAGCAATTGCTCGTTGCGCTCGGCGCGTTCGCTGGGCGAGGACTGCTCGGCCGCCAGCCAGGCCTCGAGCCGCGCCGAGGATTGCTCCACTGCCAGTTCGAGCGAACACTCGCGCCGCACGTCGCGGCGCTCGCGCTGGTGGTCGCGGGCCAGGTTGGCGAGCTGCCGGACCAGGATCTGCCGCAGCCAGGCCGCCTGCTCGCCGGAGGTGGTCCCGCGGAACTGGTCGGCGTGGCGGTGGGCTTCCAGCAAGGTCTGCTGGACGGCGTCGGAGTCCTCCACCTTGCCGCGCAGGAGCAAGCGCAACTGAGCTCGCGCCAGCAGGCTCAGGTAGTCGCGATAGTGCTCCAGCGGGCGAATCCCATCGAGCATTCGGCCTCTTCGAAAGCGGCTTTTCTCCGAAAGTAGTCGGCGCGAGCATTCTAAACTCTCGACACCTTCGCAACGAAAAATGTGCGCCCCGGACGAGAAACTCCAAAGGGTAATTGGCTGGGTAAGGCGACACGGCCTTTCCAAGCGCCTTGGGTGTCGGTAGCCAGTCGGTCGATTGGTTCGGCGGGACGCGGGAACGATTTCGTGATCGGCGAATGGGGCGCCGACGTGTTGGCAGGCGGGTTCGGGTGGGGGGAGAGTGTAGATGATCTGGTGGGGGTGAGCAAAGCGGCCGGCTTCCTCTGAGGCTGCTCGCCTATTGCCTCATGCCGAACCATTTCCATCTCGTACCTTGGCAACGCGCGCAGGTGAATCGGCCTCAACGTGATCTTCGCCTCGCGCAGCCGCCATTTTGCCTTCGCCGTCGGCACCGTTAATGTTTTTCGTAATCGAGACATGATCGAGACGTGGCGCCGGGGTATTCTGAACAGGATGACAATCAAACGCGTTGTATTCCCGCTTGTCGCCATGTGTGCCGTGGAAAAACGGCGCCTCGCCCTGCGGGTGTCGCTCGCGCTTCTTGCTACGATCGTGGGCTTGGGCGCCGGATGTGGCCGGAGAGAGGAGAGCAGTCCCGCCGATCTCATCAAGACCCTGAAGGACCACAAGGAGCCGGATATGCGAGCCTGGGCGGCGCGCGAGCTGGGCCGGGTCTCGGGCAAGGACGCGGCCGGCAGCGTGGCGGCGCTGGTTGAATCGCTCCAGGATACGCACGCGGATGTGCGCATGGCCGCCGCCTATGGGTTGGCGGACCTGGGAACGGCGGCGAGCGCCGCGCGGCCGGCCTTGCAAAAGGCCAGCCATGACGCTGCCGCGCAGGTTCGTACGGCGGCGGCGTATGCTCTGAAGCAAATCAGCCCCAAGAAAAGGGGTTGACTGGAACCGCTTAGGCACGGGCGCCGCGCAAGCGTCCGCGCTGAGCGAGGGCCTCGAAAAACTCCACTCGCGCTTGGGCCAGGACGCGCGACGCCCGGGCGGCACAGCGCGCGGCTTCTTGCCGCGCTTCCTCGCTCAGGCACCAGTCGAAGGCGGCTGCCATCGCGTTGTCGTCCAAGGTGTCGGCGTTGAAGACCACGGGCCAGCCGAGGGTCTCGAGCTGCCGGCGAATCTTGGCGCCACCGGCGACCGGATCGAGGGCGAGAGCCGGAACGCCGTTTTTGAGGGCCAGAACGGCGCCGTGGAGCCGCGTCGTCACCACGCAGTCCATGCGCGCGAGCAGCGACTCGATCTGGGCGGCGCTGGCCAGCCCGGCCTGGTTCTGCGTGTCCAGCCTTGTGTCGATCGGGACGGCCGCGACATCACGCGCGGCGACCAGGCGCCGGAGCGCCGCATTCGCGGTTTCATGGCGGTCGCGGCGCTTGTACTCGGGCTGCGAATCGATCAGCACGACGCCCACCAGGGGCACGCGTGCCGGCGGCGCCAGGAAGGCGAGATCGGGATGGGCGCGCGCCGAGCTGTCGCGCTCGATGAGGATGTCGAACGGGTTCCACGCCTCCAGGGTGTCGAGCATGGTCAGATTCAGGCCGACCAGCGGCACGTTCCGGAAGCGTTCGAGGAAATCGGTCAGCGGCGGCCCGTTGCCGAAGGGCCCACAGACGAACACGACCTGGGCGTAGTCGGCCGGGGAAGCGCTGCGCCAGTCGACGCCGCCCGTGAACGGCGCCGCGAGGGCGATATCCAGATCGTGCCCCGCCTCGCGCAGCCAGGCGCAGGCGACGTCGCGCGCCAGCAGGTCGCCAGCCGAGGCGCCCATCAGCTCGAAGGAGAACCAACCCGCTACCAAGGTTTTCACGTGCTCTGGCCTCCCAGCCCGCGTGCGTTCAGGCCCACTTCGTGAAACGAGATCAGCCGGACGCCCATGGCGTCGATGGCCACTCGTACGCGCGGGTCGCACAGGGCGCTCAATTCGGCGCGGCGCTCGCTGTTGTACATCGTGTCTGGGAGGTCGGCCTCTCCAGGGTGGCAGCCCAGTTCCGTCCACCACGAAGTTGCTCCAGGACCGCGATCAGGCCGCCGCACTGGCGAGGTCCGGGTAGGACAGCCCCTTCTCGTCGGCGTAAAAGTCGCCGCGGTAGCCGACGACCGGATTGAAGTGTCGCAGGCGCCGAGCCGGTGGCCAATGGCTACCGATGCTCCAGACCGGCTCCTGGCGATGGACATGCTGGTGCGAGTCCAGGTGCGTCAGTTCGTGGCCGAGAAGGTCGCGAAACGCGTCGAGCTAGCGCTCGATCTCGGCAGCAGCGGCGTCAGCGAGCAGCGCCCGCGGTAATCCACCCACTCGCCGGAGCGAAAGGCCCATTCGCCGAGATCGACGTGCAGAAACCCGCGCTGAGCGGGTAGGCGCGAGCGAAGGCGCTCGCAGCTTCGGCAACGGCCGGACCGCGCTTTCCACAGGCTGGCGGCTGGTGACGATCCCTTGTTCGTGCGCGCGATGATGCCGCGGTTGACGCCCAGGCTCGGGCCGAAGTCGTCCGCGTTGACGATGAGCAATCGGGAAGTCATCGCGCAGTACCCCCAGATCGGCCAGCAGCAGCCCAGGACGATCTCGGCGAAAATACTCCTCCGCGATGGCGTACGCCGCCACCACCGACAACGCGGTAGTCCGTCCGGAGCGCGTCGAAGGCCGCCAGGATCGTCCATGGTGGTGAAGGCGAACAGGCCTTCGCCCGTGGAGCAGCACGTCGCTGAAGCCCGTCCTGCGTGACAACGGGTCGGCCGGCGGCGAGATAGCGAGCAGCTTATACGCTCGCTGAACCAGCCGGAACAGGCGGACGTTGAGATCGCGGCACGGTGAACTCACCGCGGCGGACGTAGTCGCGATAAGTCCACGGATCGGTCGTGAATTCCAGCTTGTCGGCAACCCCGCCAGCGTTCCGCAGCGGAGACTCGGGCGTCGTCCGCCACGCCGTGGGCCAGCAGCGCCTCGTGGCGCCGTGCTGAATGGTCCCGCGCCAGGTTGGTGGCCAGCTCGGCTCCTGGGGGATGCGCGCAGCAGATCGATGAACTTCAAGAACTCGTGGTACTTGCTCAGCGGTACGTGGCGGCTGCCGGGTGGATATCCAGGCCGGACTGTTCCCAGTTGCCCGGTCGTAGCGAACGCCACTTGCGCGGGCGGGCCGGCCGCCCACAAATCGAGGAGCACCGGCTGACGGGTCCGGTGACCGCAGCCGCGGCAGCAGCGGCGGCGGGCTGCGCGGCGATGCCGATGTTCTCGCCATAGGTGAACCCAGTCGTGGTGCTCGGTCTGCAAGGCGCCGGACGGCTTCCACTCGCGTAGGCGATCTCGTCGAGCACAGGATCAGTTCCAGGAGCACGAGCCGGCGCGGGCGCGGGCCCAGCAGCGCCAGATCGGTCGATCCGGTGACGTTGCAGGGCGGCGTCCGCCGTCGCCAGCAGCTCTACAGCCTTCGGTCCCAAGGGGCCGGACCAGGCGTTGTCGGCGAAGCTCGCGCGACCCAGCGGCTCGCCCAGCCCGAACGAAGGCCGCCGCGCGCCCAGGTAGGGGCTGGCGTAGTCGGTATCGCGCACGCGCGACACTGGATCATAGGGCCAGGCGGACGTCGCCTCGAGGTAGCACGTCGTGGCCGAGCGCAGGCCGCCGTGAACTGCATGTGCATCCAGGCCATACCCGCGTAGGGGTTGGGCGAGGGTTCCGACGACAACGAAGCGGGCGGGCTTTTCACGATGCGGGTCCCGGTTGGCCTTCACGGTGGGACGCTACGGCGACGGCGGCGGCGGCGGCGATTTCGTGGGATGACTCGGACGACGCGGAACGAGGGACGATACGGCCCTGGTCGAGGCAGGATGCGGATATCGCGCAGCAGCCAGCGTGCTCAAGCGGTGCGATCAGGCGTGGTCCGTCCTTCATCAGGCGGTCCATGGCCTCCATGATCCAGGGCCTCGATGTGCGTCACCGCGGTCAGCTCGTCGAGGACGAGAATCGGGGCGTCATGAGGAAGGCGCAGGCCGGGAGCGATGCGTTGCCGCTCCCACCCGGCCAGCGCATGCCGCGGCTCTCCACCAGGGTGTCGTAATCGTCGGGAAGGGCGGCGATGAAATCGTGGGCGTTGGCCGCCTTGGCGGCCGCGACGTTCTTCTCCGTCCTACTGGCGCCAGGGCGCGTAGGCGATGTTCTGGCGCGATGCTCGTCGAGAACAGGACGGATTCCACTGCGGGACGACGGCGAACTGATTGCCGGGTCCCGCGAGGCGGTAGTCGCGCGGAAGTCCACGCCGTCCACGAGGACGCCCCCGCGGAGGGGTCGTAGCGGCGTGAGCAGGCTGATCAGGGTGGTTTTTCCCGCCCCGGTTTTGCCAGCACGATGCCGACACGAGCACCGGCCAGCGCCTCGAGGACGTCGTGCAGCACCGAGGGGTTGTCCGGGTACGCGAAGCGCGCTGGCGAATGTGACCGAACCCTTGGCGCGGTGTAGCGGCCGCGCGTCCGGGCCGTTCCGCGACATCAGAGTCGCGTCCAGCAGGGCGAACGCCCGGTCGGCGCGAACAAGCGAGCCCTGCAAATCGGCGATCTTCTTGCTCAGCGTTTCCAGAGGACTGTAGAGCTGGGCCAGGTAGGCCATGACGATGAGCAACTCACCCGGTGATGGCGCCGCTCTGGATGGCCGACCCCGACCATAGAGTGTCGCCACGGTTGGCAGCGGCGTCAGGCCGACCAGAAGGCTCAGGGAAGCCGGTGGGCCAGGCGATCCGCACCTGAGCCACGCTTCCTTTCTGCGAGTAGGTGACGGCAACCACTGCTCACGATCTTCTGGCCGAACGCCTTGACGACGCGCACCGCCGCGAGCACTTCCTGCACCACGGATAGGGCTCCGCTTTCAGGCTTCTTGGCTTCCTTGGCCTGACCGTGCAGCGGCGGCTAAAGATCCGGCTCAGGAGGAAAAGAACCGGAATCACCGTCAGCGCTACCAGTGCCAGCTGCCAGTCGAGGCAGACGTGGCCAATCATGGTCAGCAGGGTCAGCGCGGTCACCAGCGGGATTGGCCCTCGACGAGAATCCACTGGATGCAAAGGTGAGTCGTACTGGATGCGATAGATCGAATCACTGGTCGCCCGGCATCGTGGTAGGTCAACGACAGGCGTAGCGTGGCGAAACAAGACGGCAAGGCGCGCACCAGCTTTTCGCTGACGGCGCTGGCGAGCAAGCAGCGACGCGAGGTGAGCTCCGCCGGCGCGACAACGAGCACGAAGGCCGCCAGGAGCCAACACGATCTCCGGCGAGGCCGAATCCGGAAGCCGAGATAGCCCGGCGCGGCCTTTCCCCCAGCACCTGATCCACCGCGACTTTCGAGGGCAATGGGCTCGGGAGCCGCGACGCCCGGCGCGTCAGGCTCAGGAAAACAGAGCCGCGGGAATGGCTCCGACGGCCCGGGCCGCCATCAGCAGCCGGCGGCAACGTCAGCGTGGAGTGTTCGCTGCTCACGTGCGTCCTCTGGCGGCATCCGCAGCGGTGCAGTTCGGCGTTCGAGCCTCAGGCTGAAAACCGTGGCGACTCGCCCGGCAAGCGCGCCGCGCGCACGCCGAGGCCCAGAACGACAGGGACCGCCGCGGCGACGCCGAGCGCGACGCGGCTCGTCGACCAGGAGACACGCGGCGGCGCCCAGGCCGCCCACGGCCCCGCCGGCCAGAAGGACGCGCGTCCGCAGCCGATGGCACCGGATCAAGCGCCCGGCTACCCCTTCGTTCTGGTGGACCGTGCAGACCTCCACGAACGTCCAGCGGCTGACGTACGCGCAGATCCCAGTTCTGGCCGGCGTCGACTACCCTTCTGCCAGCAGCGCTCGTTCAGGCCGGCGATGACCAGCCCGAGCAGCTCCATACGCTCATACCCGTCCTCCGTCCAGTAATCGACGGTCCGTTCCCCCCGCAGCGACAGCCCGTTCGCCGGGCATCGACCAGCTCCCCGTCAACGTTTGGGCGCCCGCGCGCGCGCGGCCAGGCTCGATAACGCGCGCGCGCGGCGGTTGTATGTAGCAAAGGCCGGCGACCACGACCCGGGACAGCACGCCGTCGCCCAGCGCGGCGGTAGTTGCGCTGCGCCCGCTTGCAGCCAGGCCACGCCCGAGGAGAGAGGGCCAGCATGCCTGCGCTGACCGCCGAAACCACGGCGAGGAAGCCTGCCACGGCGACGAGGCCAGCGAGGTGCCATTCAGCGTGGCGAAGGAACAGCACCCCAGCTCCATTGCCGGGCCAGGGCTGCGGCCAGTGCACCGAGCATGGCGAGGTTGCCGTGGCCAGATGATCAGCTTGCCGGCACAGGCCGCGCAGCTTCGTCGCCCTGCAGGGCGCCGCGCCCAGATGCCCTCGCCCCGATAGGCCGAACCTGTCGGGGTGCTTGACGTAGAAGCGATTCGGCCTCCCCGTAGCCGACCTGTTGCTTGATGTAGCTGCGCGGTCCTGGCAGCGATGATGCCGAACAGCAGCGGGGAGCAGGTAGTGTTACCGGCTGTTGCAGTAGCCAGCACGTCCACGTCGTCTCCCGCCTTGCGATACAGCGGGTGAAGCCGTTGATCGCCAGCAAGGCGTCGCGGCGAAACGCCATGTACAGCCGGGGATGTGCTCGGCGATCGCGTGCTCTCCAGCACGTGCGTGGGCTGGCCGGGCGACGCCGCCGCGGGCGGCCAGCCGACCGTCCTCGGGGTCAGGTTAGGGCGCCGACCCGTCGGCGCCAACTGCTGCAACTGGTACACCAGGTGCGTCAGCCCGATCCGAATTCCCCGCAAAGCAATCGTCGTCGGTGTAGGCGACGATCGCGCTTGCAGGCCATGCAGTCCGACGTTGCAGGCGACGCTCAGGCCGCGGTTCGGCTGGTGGATAGCGCGACTTCGGGAACTGCTCCACGATCGGGTAGCGTCGGTCGAGCCGTCGTCCACCACGATGATCTCGTAGTCCGGATAATCCAGCGCGCAGGCGAGCACGAAACGGCCCGCGCCCGGCGTCCGGCGTTGTAGGTGCATGCGACCACCGGCACCCGCGGCGACGTCAGGAGGCTGGCCGTCGACGGCGTGAAGGACTCGCGCGGCCGTGATGCAGGCTGGCAGGGAGCGGTCGGCGGGTGATGCCGAAGCCCAGTCGGTGATCATGCCCCCGGTGTGCCAGTCGTCGGTCGGAAGGAACAGGGCAGCCGGCCAAGGCCCATGAGGCGGGTTTCGGAAGTGTGCCCCGCCAGAAAGGCGGCCTGTTCCAGCTCGTCGTGGCGCAGGGTGTCCATGCCCAGCTCCCCCAGGACGAGGGGACGGTCGCCGATCATGTTCTGCAGGCGAAAAAGGTAGCGGCGAAAGGTCTCGCGGTCGTGCAGGTAGACGTTGAACGTCGCGAAGTCGACAAACGGCGCCTGCAGGAACTCGGTGGGCGGATAACTGGCATAGGTGACCAGGCCGGCCGGGTCGGCTTGGCGGGCGACGTCGGTGAGTTCGGCGAGGAAGCGCTGGACGCGCTTGGGGCCGTGCCAGCGCAGCACGTCGGGAGGAATCTCGTTGCCGATGCTGTAGGCGAGCACGCTGGCGTGGCGCCGGCCAAGCGCGGCGGCGCGGCGCACGGCTTCGCGGGCGTCGCGCTGCGCGGCCTCGCTCTCGAGGAAGCAAAGGTGCTTGGGCCAGGGTACGTCCACGAAAACGCCCAGTTCATGCTCCTCGGCCTGTTCGAGGAGCGAAGCCGGCGGGACGTGGTAGACGCGCAGCGCGTTGATGCCGATCTCTTTCATGCCGGCAAAGTCATCGGCGACGCGGTCGCGCGACGGGAACTGATGTCCGCACGAATCCGGGGCAAAGGGACCGTAGGTCACGCCCTGGAGGCGCAGGCGGCGTCCCTCTAGGGCGAAGAACCGACCCTCCACCACCAGCCGCCCCTTGGCGAGACGCCCCTGGGTGGAACGCGTAGTCTCTTGGGGAACGTGAAGCGTGGACGACGGATCGAGTCTCAAGTCTACATTTGCCATGCCGGCCCCCCGTGAAAGGCAGCGCGCCGAGGAGCGCTACCATTCGAAATCCGCGGGGATCGGCTGTCCATCGCTACGATTCCCAAGCAAACTGAACGTGGTCTTTTGGATGGCGTATGAAATCGTGCGGACGGCCCCGTCCGCGAAAACCATGTTGAAAGTGTTAGGGTGAGACGAGCCGAAGCGAGCGACGCTGTCGTTGTTGACCGGATCCCGGTAGTCGGGAAGCGGCAGGAAGTCCGTCTGCCGCATGGTTTCATCATCCCAGCCGGCGCTGTAGCCGAGGATGTCGTCCGAGTTCGGCTGGCCCAAGCGGGCGAGGTTGGCACGCTTCTCACCCACCATGAGCGTATTGGACAGGCCGTCAGTGATGCTGGCGACGGTGTTCGGCTGGTAGCGAGCCACAACGCCGGTTCCTTCAAGGTTGGAAGCGCCGTAGTCGCACAAGGCCCGGTCCGCCTGCACCCCACCCAGATAGTCGGGGTGGGCGAAGCTCACGACCTGCGGACTGCGCCGCGATGGACAGAAGAAGATGGGGTTGGGCGTGCCGATGGCGACCAGGATGCGCGCCGTGTCCGTCGTCGCCGTGCCGCCCCGCCAGGTGCTTGCGGCCTCCAGATAAGGAAGGATTTGATACGCCCACCCCGCTTGTTGCTGTGCGCCGATCGCGGGTGTCCCGTTGACAATGGTGGGCGGCGTGTTCCAGTCCCAGCCACCTGAGGGAAACGTCTTATGGGTGGAAAGATGCGTGTGAAAGGCCAGGCCGATCTGTTTCAAATTGTTCTGGCAAGCCGTACGGCTGGCCGCCTCGCGCACCCGCTGCACCGCCGCCAGCAACAACCCGATCAGAATGGCAATGATGGCGATGACGACAAGCAATTCAATCAGGGTGAATGCTGCCCGGGGCGAGCGTGCGGACTTCATGATGAAATCCTCCGATTCGGGCGGATCAGACTCTGAAGCGAGGTTGGCGCGTGCCGCATCAACCATATTGGAGAGATGGGGATTCTAAGAAGAATGGAGGTATCGGCAAGCTTTTTGCCCCGGGCGCACGCAAACGGCCGGCGTCCTCTGGAGAGGAGGCCGGCCGTTGGTGTTTTCGGGGCGTCTCAGGAGAGGATGCCCTGGACGACGTCTCCCTGCACCATTTCACGCGGCTGGTTGAGGTGGTTGTAGATGATCTGATGCGGGTCGAGGCCGATGGAGTGGTAGATGGTGGCGAGGAGCTCGCGCGGGTGGACGGGGTTGTCGAGCGGGGCGCTGGCGGTGGAGTCGCTGCGGCCATGGACGAAGCCGCGGCGGACGCCGGCGCCGGCGATGAGGCCGGTGTAGCAGTAGGGCCAGTGGTCGCGGCCGTCGGCGGTGTTGGAGTTGCCGGAGGTGCTGACACCGCGGAGGGGGCTGCGGCCGAACTCGCCAATGGCGATGACGAGGGTCTCGCTCAACAGGCCGCGGTCGTCGAGGTCGGTGATGAGGGCGGAGAGGCCGGAATCGAGCATGGGGGCGGCCTGGCGGCGCATGCGGTCGGGCAAGCCGGCGTGGACGTCCCAGCTATGGTTGTCGGAGTTGGCGACCTTGGGCCAGTTGATCTCGACGACGCGGGTGCCGGCTTCGACGAGGCGGCGGGCCAGGAGGCAGCACTGGCCGAAGGTATTGCGGCCATAGTGCTCGCGCGTCATCGCGTTTTCCTGATTGAGGTCGAACGCGGCGCGGGCGCGGCCGGAGAGGACGAGGCTGAGGGCGCTCTGGTAATAGCTGGGCAGGTCGTAGCGCCGGACGGCGCGTTCGAGCGTCGGCATGCCGTGGGAGATGGAGTCACGCAGGCGGCCGCGGCGTTCGAGGCGGGCGCTGGAGACTTCGGGCCGCAGCGCGAGATCGTCGACGCTGATGCGGTCCATCTTGTTCATGTCCATGTCGTCGCCAGCCGGGAACAGATAGTAGGGGTCGTAGGCGCGGCCGAGGAAGCCGGCGGTGCCCCCCTTGTTGACGACATTGCTCTCCTGCAGGGGCCGGGGCATCATCACGAAGGGGAGCGTCGGCTGCGTCGGCGGCTTCTGCTTGATGATGTTGCAGCCGAAGTGGGGATAGTCGCGCGGCGTCGGCGGCTCGAGCTGGCCGGAGGGGCTGACGGCGTCGGCCTGGTAGCCGGTCATCATTTGATAGATGGCGGCGGTGTGGTTGAAGAGGCCGACCGGCGTATAGCTCATCGCGCGGAGGAGCGTGGTCTTGTCGATGGTACGGGCGAGTCGCGGCAGGATCTCGGTGAAGCGGACGCCGGGCAGGACGGTGTTGATGGTCGGGAAGGAACTGCGGACGCGCTCGGGGGCCTCGTCCTTGGGGTCCCAGAGGTCGAGGTGGCTGGGGCCGCCCTGGAGGTAGATCATGATGACGCTCTGGGCGCGTCCGAAGCCGGGGCCATGGCTCGTGGCGGCGGCGGGGCCGGCGAGGGCTTTCTGCTTGAAGAGATCGGCGAGGCCGAAGCCGAGGAGAGCGGAGCCGCCGACGCGGAGCAGTTCGCGGCGCGTCGTACCGTCAGGTGGCTCTGCCTTGTTGGCCGGGAATCACGAGCATGTTGAGATACTCCGCGGAAGGAAGGAGCAGGCGGGTAAGGGCGGCAGACGCTAGCAGGCAGAATCCTACAGACGATAGTACCACGGGAAGCGGTAGCGTCAACGAGGAAATCAGAGAATCGCGGTTCCGGGAGAAGCCGCTCAGCTCTTGCCGCCCGGCTCACGCGAGTTGGCAGGAGGCGAAATAGGCGCCGAGCAGGGCGAAGTTGAGCCCGACCGCCGTCGCGTCCGAGAAACGCTGGTGCTCGAAGTCCCCTTCGGCTCCGCCATGTGCCCGTAGTCGTTGATGAGGAGAAAGCCATCCGCGGCGACGAGTTCGAGTAGCGCGTCGAGCGACTGAATGGCCCCGTAGTTGAACAAAACGGCGAAGGCCCAGCTTGGAAGAGGCGCCGTTTGGGAGGGGCGAGGCTCCCGCCGAGCCGGTCCGCGCCGACGTGGCCCGGCTCGGCGGGAGCCTCGCCCTCCGAGTCGGCTCGTCCTCTCGCCTCTGCGCCGAAGCGTCCGAGGCGGCCCCCTCCCCCTTGTGGGGGAGGGCCTGGGAAGTGGGGGGTCGCGGTCGTCGCTCCCGCCGAATACGCCAGCGCGAAATCCAGAAAAGGCAGCGGCTTCTCCAGCGGTCGATAATCGTACTCCGAAGCGAACAGGCCGAGAGTCTGCAAGCGCTGGCGGCGGGGATCGGCCGAGCGGGCGGGAGACCGAGGTCCTGCGTGAGGGAGGTGAATTCGGCCAGGTCAATGTTGCGGCAAGCAGGTACGGACGCAAAAGCGGCGAACAGATCGGCTTCGCGCTCGATACGCCCGCCGGCAGGCAATCGAGGATGTAATTCAGGAACACGGCCTGAAACGGCTGGTCCCGGTTCAAGGCCGCGATCTCGTCTTTGGCCAGGCACGCGGCGGGGTCCATGGCGTCGACGACGCGAAACAGTACGCGCCCCGGATGGTTGCGGAAGACGCCGTTCCGGGCCGCGTCGAGCAGCATGCGCTCGGAGCGGTCGCCGCAGACGTAGGTGAGGCGGGCGTAGTAGTCCTTCTTGTCCTGGATGACGACGCGGTCTTCCTGGACGCGCTCGAGGACGGTTTGGGGGGCGAGCGGAACCTTCTGGTGCATGCTACTTCTCTTTGCGGGCTTTCGAGTCGATCGCGACGGGGATGACGGCCGCGCTGTATTGCAGCGCGCGACGAAGCATCGACGGGGTTCCCGACCCCTCCTTACCAGGATCAAGACGGTAGTCCTTGGCCTTGCACCTCTCGCCGAACTCGATGCAGGAGCCCGACTCTTCATCGGTACGCGCGCCCACTTTGGGGATGAAAACGTACGTGCGCTTCGTGTCTTCGTCGACATAGACCGCGCGAATGGGTTGATCCCGATCGTGCCAAATCGGCTCTAGTTCTTGCTTGGCGTTACCGGGCCGTCGCCATGCGTACGCTTCCCCGCTGTCGGTGACAAAGAAGTAATCCGCGCCTACGGCGTAAGCCCGAAATGGCTCAGAGAAAGATGACGAGATCATGTGTTTCGGAGTGTCGTCCCACTCCGGGAAGAAGCGGTTGCCGTCTTTTCCCAGCCTCGCTGTGTGCACGAGTATACTCTTTTGGCAGATGGTGAAGAGTAGCAGCTCTTTGCCTCCAAAGGCATAGTCATTGAGATCCGTTTCGGTGTCAATCGCCTTATCGGCCGCGGCAAAGTTGAACTTCTCACCGAGAACTTTCATCCAATGCTCAGACCGCATGCGCTGCAACGGATCAAAGCCAATTGGAGCAAAAAAAGAGCGAAGTCCGGTGATGCGATCCTTCTCGGCCTGTGCCATCTTCGTCCACGCGTCTTTCGGCACGCGCGAAAAGGCCTGCAATCGCTTGAGCGGGAGCACGCGGATGGCTCCGTGTGAATATCGGTGAGCGCTTACGAGAAGGAGATCGTTGTCCAATCGCCAGTTCGGCCTAGCATGGTCAAGGCGAGAGAGGCATGGGAACTCAAAGGTCTGCACCTCGCCGGCCTTGAACCGATGAAGCAGGGTGCTGTACATCATGTGGTATTCCAGTTTCTGCTCGCCCTTCATCTCATGTTCTATGTCGATTCGTCCCGGGATCGCCACATAGAGCCAGCCTTCATGCTTTTCAAGCACGAGAGGGGACGTTGGGGGAACGGCCGCGCCAAGCGCTGGCTCGTCCAGAAGCGACAGGTAACCGGAGAGGAGAGCGATAATCGTTAGCACAAGTCACCTTCGCTTGTCAGAGAGTCTTATTCCAAGCAAGACCGATGTTCAGGCGGGCGGTGAACGGCCGAAAGGTCCATAGATAAGAATCACCGCTCTTCTCCACCGCGTAGGTGCCGGCGAGCGCGTTTTGAAATGCTTGTGCGTCTTTGTAGATAAGGCCGTAACTTGGATCGTAATAGAGATAGTCAATAGTTTTTCCCGTGGCAAAACCCACTTTCAAAAAGATGTGGTTGCTGAACGTGGCAAAAGGATTGGAGTTGTTCTGCGCCTTGCCGCCCGCGTAGGTGACGGCGTTTTTCGTCCATTGGTACGGAGAAGAAAAGGGGACGCAGTGGACGCAGTTCGTTTTAATCATTTCCTCTCTCCTCGCCCCTTCTTCGGCCGGTGGACGCAGGGTCGATTGTAGCCCGAGGCGGCTAGCCGTCTGCCGTTGCCAGGCGGGCGAGCCGAAGGGGGCGCCCCGCCGCACCGCCAACCGCAGCGCCTCCATCTCGGATTGCGTCTGCGGCGCGTTCACCAGTTCGACCCAGTTGCGCGGAACCGGCAATGGCCAACGCGCGAGCCGGCCGGCGCCGACTGGCCGCGGCGCCCGAGGCTGCCCCAGCGCCACTCCTCCGCGCGGCCGACCAGATTGGCGCGGAGCGGGGCATGGCCACACAATAACAGGGTCGGCTCCGGTTTCAGCACGAAAACGAGCCGCGTGCAAGAGAAATCCCCGAGAAGTTGATTTTGCAAGCCGGTTGTGGGTTTGGGGCGGGCCCAGCGTGTGCTGGCCAATAGGGGGCGGCGGCTGGTCGCATGGCGTTTCTTTTCAGGTGGTTGCGGCGCGGCGCCGTACTGGCCAGCGGATTTTGAGTTGGCCAGTACGCGGGCGGGCGGGCGGCGCCTTTCACGCACCCCACGGCTGTGCCTTGCGTTTAACCGGCAAGTCTTCGCTTACTTGTCTGACAGGACAGGTTTCGCCAGGCGGCAAGGGCGGTAGAGTCGCAAGGCTGGGACGCCTGGGGCTTTGAGAAAAGCTGCTAAAGCTGGGGGAGAGGCGGAGCCGATAGTTAGGAGCGAGTGGAGGCGGTCCATCCGCCCAGAATAACAGGCTGGGCGGGGGCGCTTTCGCCAGTGGAGAACCAAGGCGCAGGCCCTGGGGTAGAGCGAACGGGAAGGCGCCCGATCCAACGCTCCAGCCTGGCCCCACGTCAAACCCTTTCGGAGGATTCCTCGTGAAGAAAGCTGCCTTCCTGTTGTTTGCCGCGGCCTGGCTGACCGGCTCCGCTCAAGGACACGGTCGGTCGGACTGCTGCGCTCCGGCGTGCGCGCCGGCCTGCGCCCCGGCGTGTAACGACTGCTGCGACCGTCCGGGTCTGTTCGACCGGCTGCGCGGCCTGTTCCACCGCAACAACGACTGCTGCACGCCGTGCTGCGAGGTCAAGTGCGCCCCGGCGTGCCCGACGACGTGCTGCGACACCGGCTGCGGCCGCCGTAGCTGGTTCCATCGCAGCGACTGCTGCGCGCCGACCTGCGCCCCCGCCTGCCCGACGACCTGCTGCAAACCCGCTCCGGTCTGCTGCCCGGCGCCCACCTGCTGCCCGGCGCCGAGCTGCAACTGCGAATGCGATCGTCCCGGCCTGTTCGATCGTCTCCGCGCCCGCTTCCACCGCCACGATTGCTGCGACACCTGCAACACGTGCGGTTCGGGCGGCGTCGTCGTGACCCCGAAGTCCGGCGAGACCATCACCACCCCGCCGAAGAAGCTGCCCGGCGGCACCGGCGGCGCAAGACCGGTCTCGAGCCCCCGTCGGCGGCGAAGTCCGCATCATCACCCCGCCGACCGCCCCCGTGGCGCCCCCGGCCATCACCATCCCCGCGACTCCCGAGCGCGCTCCGTTCTAAGCCAACGGAATCGCCCGCGAACGATCGCCTTCCGGCCGCTTTCGCTGACGCGAACGCGGCCGGTTTGTTTTTTCGTCGAGCGGTCAGCCCTTGGCGGGTTCGCCCGGGGCCGTCCGAGCTTTCAACAGGTCGCGGATCTCCGTGAGCAGCTCCTGGTCCCTGGACAAGGGAGGCGGCTTGGCGGCCTCTTCCTGTCGGGCGCGGCCGATCCAGCCGAGGAACTTGACGGTGAACAGGAAGATGGCGAAGGCGACGATGAGGAAGTTGACCAGCTCGGCGATGAAATGGCCGTAGGGTATGATGACGCCGCCGACCTCGGCCTTCCAGTTCTCGTAGCCGCCATCCTTGGGCAAGGCGAGGCTGACGAGGGGCATGATGATGTCCTTCACGAGGGAGTCGATGATCTTGGCGAAGGCGGCGCCGATGACGACCGCGACGGCGAGATCGATCATGTTCCCCTTGAAGGCGAACTTGCGGAACTCCCCCCAGAGGGAGAACGCTTTCTTGGCCGGATTGAAGTCGGTCTTGGCGGGGTCCATACATCCCTCCCACGGGCGTTCGGCCGGCGCGGTCAGGCGCGGCCAAACCGGTTACGTTCGGTGAATCTTCGGATTCGGCGCCTCTTGGGTGATGGCGTCATCGACGGCGAGCCGGGTGGCGCCGGCCTCCGGAGGAACGAGGAAAAAAATCGACGTTTCGACCGCCGTCAGACAATATACGGGGAGAGGCCGCAACCCAACGGCCCGCATTCTTGGATCGTTCCATGGCTCTCCGTTCGGTCAACGCTACCGCGTCGCCCTGGCGCCGGAAGCGGCCGAGGCGCCGGACGGCGCTATCGCGGCCGGCCAGGTGGCAAAGGCTGGAAACTTGGCCAAGATGACTGAGGTCAAATCTCCGGTGTAGTGTCGTTCGTCAAAAGAAGGGAATGACATTGGTCTCGTGAATGCGGAGCAGGACGGAGACGTCAAATGTTCCCGATCTCTCGGGCAGGCTTGCTTGCGGCGCTCGCTCTTTTGACGACGGCTTCCTTTGTGGTCGCTGCCGAGGCGCCGCGCGGAATTTGGTTGACCGACGAAGGCAGGCTCAATGGCGGCGAGTTGCCGACGCGTCTCGTGCCGTTACGGAGACTCTTCCCGGCGAAGGATGGTAACGCCGAAGCAAAGGCGTTCAAGGCCGATGCCGACAGCTTCATCCTGTCGGCCGGCCTGGTTCCGCCGGAGAAGCACGCCGATGCGTTTGTCCTGCGCTCCATCCTCCTGCACGTGTCGAAGGGACTGCGGATCGAGCCGACCGTCTTCGACGAGAAAGGGCGTGCCACGACGGCACACGCCCGCATCTCCCGCGCCCAGGCGATCCGGATCATCGACGCTCTCGCCGAGGCCGGCTTTTTCGCGCGGGCCGTGAAGGCGCCGGACGCGGAGCCGGCGCCGACCGGGCCGCACGCCGCCATTTCGGTCAGCTATCAGCCGGAAGGGGGTCCGGCGCCGATTCAATATCGTTTGACGTGGGATTGGGACGAGAAGCTGCTCGACCGCTTCGACGCCATCGGCGCCAATGTCGACGGCGGGCCGGCGGCGATCGTGAATGCGCTGGTAAAAGGACTGGCGAAGCCGGGCAAGGGGGACGACAGGACGAAGACCGCGGATATGCTGGAGCGTCTTGCGATCATCGGCAAGGCCATCCTCGACAAGCAGATCGCGGTATCGGACGGAGGTAGTGCGCTCCACAAGGCCATCGAAGGAAACGGGGACAAGAAGCCGCGGTTGGAGGACAGGAAGGCGGCGCTCGCCCTGGCGGAGAAGCAGACCGTCGTCATCCGGGAGATGCGACGTTACATCGATAAGATAAGGGCGGAAGCGACCTACTTCCCGGCGGAAATCGAGGGCGTCTACAGGGACATGAGGCGTTTCAACATTTTCCTCGTGCGTTGCGACCTGGGGCCGTCGACTCAAGCCATCGCGACGGACATCATCGACGCCCTGAAGGAGTTTCTTCGCTGACGCCGGTCGCCAAGGATGTTCAGCGAGGCAAGCGCCGCGCATCTCATGACTCGATCCTGTCGACTCATGGTGCTAGCCGTTCTCGTGCTGGCTTCCCCCGCCGCCGCGGACGACGCCATGCCCGTACGAGAACGCTTTCGTCTGGCCGAGGGCGTCGAGCTTGAGTTTGTGCGGATCAGAGTCAACGCGGAGGATCGCGCTTCCGTCTCGGTCATCACCAATGAACAGTATCAACTCGCGGTCGACGCCGGCGCGGTCGCGTCCCCTGCTCTTCCGGTGGAGCTGCGCGAGACGCCGTGCGCGACGGTCGCCTGGAGCAAGGGCAAGCTACCCGAGGGGCAGAAAGACTGCGCCGTTCTCTTCGTGACGCACAAGGAGGCGAGCGCCTACTGCGCCTGGCTCGGAAAAAAGAGCCAGGACTTTCATTTTCGGCTTCCAACCTTCGTGGAGGCATGCGAGATTGGTAATCGGGGCGTCGAAGCTTTTATCGGCCGCCACCCCGATTCGTTTCCGCGCCCGGTCAAGGGAACCGAGGCGCTTTCCGGCAAAGCCGCCTTCTGGATGGCGCCCACCACCTTGGAGCTCAACTCCGAGGAAGTCCTACACACCGACGCGGAGCTGCGCCGCTTCAAAGAGCTGGCCGCCATGCGTGGCGACGGCAGTTTTACCTCGCCGGGCCGATACCGCGAGCGCGCGACCTCCGCGCCCGGCAGGCCGACGGTCACGCCCACGGCGTTCCGCGTCGTCGCGATACCACTGTCGAAGAAATAGTTGCGACTGTACCGGGGGGACACATGTTCGCGACACGCATTTTCCTGGCCGCGCTTGCGCCGGTACTGGCGCCGGTCGCTGCTTCGGCTGGGCCGGTTCGGCTTCCCGATGGCCGGACACTGACCCACATCGATTTCGAACGCCACGTCCACGCCCTGCTGGACCGCCAGGGCTGCAACGCCGGCGCCTGCCATGCTTCCTGGCGACGGTATCGCGCCTGCCCAGCGCCGCGGAGAGGAAGGCCTGCGTCGATCTGATGAACCGGCAGCCGTTGGACATGCGGCACAACCTCGAGAACATCTTCTTCGCGCTGGTGAACACGAAGGAATTCACGCTGCAGCATTGAGCCTGACTCGAAGACGCACACGAAAGGGGGGTTAACCATGAACAGGCGCATCTTCTGCTGTTTTCTGGTGCTGCTGGCGCCGGTCCTGGCGCCGGCGCAGACACCCGAGTCGGATGTGGAGGTGACGAAGAAAATCAAGGCCCTTCAGGGCGAGATCGACGAGCTGCGCAAACGCCAGGAGGCGCTCATCCAGGAACTCAAGGAACGCGAGCGGGCCAGAGTCGAAAAACTGGCCGCCGAGAGGGCCAAGCGCTACGCAAAGATCGAGATGCGCGGCACCCTGGTGAAAACGCCGGCCGGAACCAAAACGGACCGCCGCGCCGAGCCGACGCCGAAGGACACGTGGCACGTGGCCGTCAACGCCATGGTCGTGCCCATCAGCTTCGGCACGCCGCCCGAGCCCGGCCGCTTCGATCCCACGCAGAAGCTGCGCGATCTGGCCGAGAAGTTCGCCGGCAAAGAGGTGGTCGTCACCGGATCCCTCGCCATCGGCTTCAAGCGAGTCCCGGCGTTGCACGAGGGCGGCTTCGACTTTGTGGAAGGCGCGGCCGCTGTGACCATCACGTCGCTGAGGCTTGTGGAGGAGTGAAGGCGGCGCGGCAGGGCGCGGGCAAGAAGAGAGCCGGCTGAAATGCCGGCTCTCTTGGAGGGTGGGTGACCGGACTTGAACCGGCGACATCCAGATCCACAGTCTGGCGCTCTAACCAACTGAGCTACACCCACCGATTGCACTTTCCATGATAATTTGACGCGCCGTTTTGGCAAGGCGAGTGTCACGCGCCGCCCGCCAAAGGAGACAGCGCTCGCGCTGTCGCGGTTCGCGTCAGCGCTCCTCCAATTCCTCGACCGTGCGCGGCCAGTCGTCCTTGAGCAGGCGCGACAGGGAGCGATCGGCCAGTACCTTGCCGCCGGTCTGGCAGCGCGGGCAGTAGTTCGTCTCGTTCTCGGCGTAGACGATGCGCTGCACCGCCGTGCCGCACACAGGGCAGGGCTTGCCGAAGCGGCCGTGGACGGCCATGTCGGGACGGAAGGCGGTGACTTTCTCGGGGAAGTCGGCGCCGGTCTGGGCGCGGAGACGGTGGATCCAGTCGAGAAGGGTCTCGCGCACCGCGTGGAAGAGGCGCTCGCTGTCTTGGGCGTCGAGGCGCTGGCTCAGGGCGAGGGGCGACAGGCGGGCGCGGTGGAGGATCTCGTCGGAGTAGGCGTTGCCGATGCCGCTGAAGAGGCGCGGATCGGTAAGGCAGCGTTTGAGGGTGTGATTCTCGCGCACGAGCGCGGCGCGGAAGGCATCGATGTCGGCGTCGAGGACTTCGAGGCCGCCCCGCTGATGCGGCGCCAAGCCGGCGGCGCCGCGGACGAGGTGCAGCGAGGCGCGCTTCTTGGTCCCGGCCTCGGTGAGAAGGAGCGTGCCGTTAGGAAACTCAAACGCCGCGAGGCCGACTTTCCCCGGTGGCTTCGCGCCGGCCGGCTTCCAGTGGAGGCGGCCGGCGATCATGAGATGGAGCACGAGGAAGAGGTCGTCTTCCAGCTCGAAGACGATGCGTTTGCCGAGGCGGCGCAGGGCGAGGACGCCTTTGCCGGCGACGGTTTCAATCGGGGGGTCGAAGGTGCGGAGCAGGAATGGGCTGATGAGGCGGAGGCGCTGGAGTGTCTGGGTGACAACGCGGCGTTCCAACGCTTCGAGGTAGACGACGATATCGGGAAGCTCGGGCATGGAAGTATGCCTTGCGGCGGGGGGGCGTGGTTGACATGACGTCGTTTGCTGGCTGGAGCGTCTTGGTCCCTCTCGGAAAGGCGCGGCGCGTGCAACTACCCCCAATTGGAAATTGCTAATTGTCAATTGTCATTTGTCAATTCCCTTTCGCTCGGCGAGCGTCCAATCGAGAATGCGGCCAAAGATGCGCTGGGGATCCACCAAGCCGGTCGTGACCGACGCGTGCACAAGGAGCGGCGGCGGCTCGTGCCAAAGGGGGAGGAACGGCATCGTCTGGTGCAAGTGCACGTGGATGCGGTGGTATTTCTCCGCGAGCTGAGGGAAGGGCTGCGGTACGATGGCGCGGCGGAACAGGCCGGTCAGCTCGGGGTCGTTGCGGTAGCCGAGGAAGTTGCCGCCGAGCGGGGAATCGACGGCGTCATCGTGATCGTCGAGCAGCGACCAGAGTTCGGCGATGTTCTCGGGGTCGGCCAGCTCGTACCAGGCCAGGTCGAAATCTCGTTTCCTGAGGGCGTCCTGGAGGTCGTGGGGAGCGAGCGCCTTGGGCTGGATGTCAACGGCGATGCCGGTCTTGGCGAAGATCTCGATCCAGTTCGCCGTCATGATCTTGCAGGCGGATTCGATGCGCGGGTCGTCGCTCGGGTAAAGGAGCGTGAGGGTGAGGTTCTTGGCGCCCGTTTCCTTCAGCTTCGCGGCGGCTTGTGTCGCGTAGGAGCGGTCGCTCCCCTTGGCGAACGGGTCGGTCTTGAGCTTGTCGGCCGGGGGATAGCGCCAGGTACCAGGGCGGAAGGGTCCGGTGGCGCGGCGGGCTTGCGCTTCCTTGTCCGCGACGTCGGTATTCCAGTGTTTGTCCAGGATGTCGCCGCGATGGACGCCGTGGGCCAGCGCGAGGCGGACCTCCGGGATGGCGAGGGCCGGCCGGCGATGATTGACAGCGACCAGGTGCAGGGAGGCGCCGGGGGCGAGGTCGGGACTGCGGAAGCCGAGTTTGTTCAGAGAGGCACGCTGCTCGGGCCGGGGCGCGAAGACGAGGTCCGGGCGCGGCTCATCCTTGGCGTCGGGGCCGGACCAGACGAAGAAGCGGATTTCGCCGACGTACTGGGCGAGCTTGGCGCCGCGTGGATAGCCGGGGTTGGCCTTGAAGACGACGAAGGCGGGGCCGACGCCGCTTTTTTCCATGCCGGCATAGAAGAAGGGACCGCTACCGACGGGGCGTGCGGCAAAGGCGGGGTCGAGCGGATCGCCTAGTGTCGCGCTCTCCTTGTCCTTGGCGCCGCGGATTCGCCAGGGGACGACATGCAAGCGCGTCACGAGGAACGGGTCGAAAAGCTCGCGGCGCAGGTGCAGGGAGAGTTGATAAGGCTGATCGGTCAAGCGAGGCTTCTCGACCAGCTCGCGCAGAAGCGGATGTCGCGGCGCAAGAGGGCCGACGGCGAGTTCGTAGGTGTGGCGAACGTCGACGGAGGTCAATCGATGGCCGTCGGACCAGGAATGAGCGGCGGAAAGGTGGAGAGGGAGGGCGTTCTTCGCGGGCCAGGGCAGGCGGCGAACGAGGTCCGGCGCTTCGTCCCAGTGGAAGGCGCCGGACCTTCGTTCGGGAAGCGAAGCCGTCAGCCGGGAGAAGAGCAGGTCGAGCGACTGCTTCTCGGCCTCGGTCCACGCGGTCCAGGGCGTGAGGCGACGCGGCAGGCTGGGGACGGCGACGTGGAGAACGCGCCACGTCTTTTGCCGGCGCGCCAACTCGTCGGCGGCGCCGGGAAGTTGGGGCCAGAGATCGAGCGCCTCGCGGAGCTTGGCCACGGATTTGGCGTCGGCCAGGGCGTCGCTGAACAGCTTCTGCGCCTGCGCTTGCATCTCCTCGCGCAACTTCGTGGCGGGGCCGGAAGGCAGCCGGCTCTCCCAATCCTCCAGAAGGAGGCGAGCCGCGAGGCCACGGCCGGCAGACCACTCCGCGCGGACATGGTCCAGGAGCGACAGGCCGGCGGCTTCCTGGAGCGTCGGCTCTGTCCCACTGATTTTGAGCCAGGCCTTGGCGGCGGCGATGGCGGCGGGATCGTCCTTTGGAAGGCGCGCAGCAGGGCAACCTTGCGTTTTCACAAGGCGCTCGCACTAAACGGCGACCGATCTCGACGCCGAGTTCTTCGGGGAGGTCCGGCCGACCGGCGTGGACGTGGAACGCCGCCCGGAGCAGCCATTCCCTGGCGGAAGTCGGCGAGGTCTTTATCCTCGCCCGATGTCGCCTTGAATACGTTCTTCCCAGTCGATCACCTCTTTGATGTCGTTGAAGAGCGTCAGGGGCATCTTGAAGACATCAGACCAGCGGGCGGGGCGCCGCCAGCTTGGCCAAGCGTGGCAGGTCAGCGAGCTCGATGGCGTCCAAGGGGCCGGGGGCCTGAGCGCGGGCAGCGACAGGGGACAAAAGAAGAAAAGCGGGATGGCGAGCGCTGACAATCGACGTGCGAAACACGTGTCCTGGCATTGGCGTAACTGGGTAGATTCGTGTGACTTGCGGTGGAAGCGTCGCGTAAAATCATTGTAGCAACGGCCGGCCGGGCGGTGGCAGGTCCCGGAGAAAGTGAGTGGCAAACATGGCCCGCAAGGCGCCGAAGACGGAAGTGGTGGCGTTCAAGGTGGAGGAGGAACTGGCGGAGTTCCTCAATCAGCTACCGAACAAGAGCGCGTTCATCCGCAAGGCGATCGTGGCGCAGATGAGCATGGCGTGTCCTCTGTGCCATGGCAGTGGACAGGTGACGCGCTGGGTACACGATCACTATCAGGTCATTCTCGCCAACTGGGTGGACCGCAACTGCGACGGCTGCGGCACGAAGGTGAATCTGCCCGAGGATCCAGGGACGCTGTCGACGGAAGCGCAGAACCGGCTGGAGCAATTCCTCAAAGGGGGCCCGCTCTACTGCGACCCCTGCTACGACAAGGCCCCCACCTGCGACGACTGCGGCTGGCACATCAACGAAGACAAGGCGGGAGAGCACCAGCAGCAGGCCATCATCACTAGACTCGTTCCCAGGCTCCACTGGGAATGAACGACATAGCGACCGACGTCGCTCAGAACTGATCGAGCCAGAAGTGCTGGCCCTGGTGGTACTTCTGCGGAGTCCACAGCTCGTAGCGCCAGTTGGGCTCGCGGAACGCAGGGTATGCCTGATAGGCCGGCGGCCACATGTACGGCTGATTCGGGCCTTCGGGCCAGCTCGGTCCCGTCAGGCCAGTAGTTGTGCGGGAAGTAGTGGTAGGGGCCGTAGTAGAAACGGCTCAGTTGGTAGCCGGGATAATACTGGTAGTATTGCGGGCCGAGGCCTTCTGTTCGGCTCCAGCCACAATCAGCAGCAGCGCCGCGATAAGCCACCCTGTGCGTTGCATGGGTTTCATCCCTGAGACCGTTGCTTGCCCTCCTGAAATCGGCGTGGCGAAGCGTCCTGCTTCCTCAGATTGCGGCGGCCGCTGCCGCGACACTCCCGTCGCATCACAAGCCCTACACGCCGTGTCACCCTCTCCATAAGAAAAGGCTGTCGCGTCCGTGTGGTCGATAATTTGGAAAAGTTGCGTTGGACAAACAATTTACGTCGTCTCCGTAGTTTGGGATGACTTTTTGGTTGCAATCGGCTTTTCTCTCCCTTAAAACACTCCCTTCTGGCGGCCAGGTTTCGCAGCCTGGCCATTTGTTTAGAGGTGTTTGTTTTCAGGAGGATATTGGATGTACACCTCGGTTGGTCTTCTCGCCCTCGCCGCGTCTTTCTCCAACTCTGCTTTGCCCACCGAAAGACTGTGGCAGCGGGACTACACGAAGGCCCAGCAACAGGCGGCCGCGGAAAAGAAGCCTCTGCTGGTCGTCGTCGGCTCCGGTCAGGAAGGATTCGAGAAGCTGGCCCAGGATGGCAAACTTGGTGACGATGTGGCGCGGCTGCTGTCCGAGAGCTACGTCTGCTGCTATCTCGACACCGAGAAGAGCAGCCAGGCGAAGGTGATCGGCGACCTGTCCGTAAAAAGCGGACACGGCATGATCATCAGCGACCGCAAGGGAGAGGTGATGGCGTTCCATCACGACGGCAAGCTCACGCAGGCCGATCTCCAGTCGCACCTGAAGCACTTTGCCAACCCGGCGCTCGAAATCCGGACGACCCTGACGAACTCGTCCACCCGTTACAGCATGTATCCCAGCAGCAATGGCTTTGGCGCCGCCCCTGGCTACGGCTATGGCTATGCCGCTCCGGCGATGCGCTCGGGCAGTTGCTGACGCTAGGTCACACCGACGCCCGTGCGGCGTCTTGGTTGTGCGTGAGTCGATGCAGCAAGGGCGGCGCGCCGGATTCGGCGCGTCGCTCTCTTTGTTTATTGAGGTTTTTCGAGGATCTCACGCCAGAACGCAGGCATGCCGTGATAGGCGGCCTGGTAGGTGGTTTCCAGGGGAACGTCGACGTAGCGCTCGGGGAGAAAGAACAGGGGCATTTCTGGAAGCGAGGAGCCGATGGCGATGTGCTCGATGTACATGTCGATGACCGGCGCGGCGGCGTAGCTTGCGAGCGTGAGTGGCTCCTCGGGCGGCAGGGCGTAGGGCTCGCCTACTTCCTCCAGGCGGCGGAGGATTTCCCCGTGAAACCCGCGTGGATCGTAGCGCCCCGGAGGAAAGAGATCCACGAGCAGGACATGTACGCCGTACTCCAAGGCCGTCGCCACGTTGGTCACGAAATCCTCGACACTGACGGCGCGATCCTTGTTTGCGGGAGAGATCACTTCCAGCAGCGCAACGAGTCGATGACCGCTGACATGCCGGATCGCGAGGGATCGGCGTCTGCCCTTTGCCGTGGCTGCCACCGAATGCTTGCGGCGCATCTTGGGTGGGGCGTCCGCGACGGCGGTGCCGCCCGGTTCCGGATTTGCGCCCGCGCGGTCCGGACCATTCCCGCTGCCGGCGTGCAGAGTCAGAATGTCCGGGATGAGGCGGCCGGCGTGCTGTTCGGCGAGAGCGTAATAGCCTTCGGGGAGGACGCCGTCGTTCAGCGAATCCTGGAGTCGGCCCAGCCAGCTCAGATGAAAGGCATGGAATATCCCGGCGTCGACCCGCGTCCAGTCGTGGACAGGCATGACTAGATCCTCTGAGCTTGATTTCGCTCATTGTACCCCGTTCTTCGGGCCGGGTCGTCTGTACGCGGTTGCAGGGATTCTGTTATCTTTTCTTGGGGCAGGCCGGACCTGCGCAGCGAGGCTCAACGAATATCTGTTGGAGACTGGCATGAGGACCCTCCTTGTCACAGCGTTTGTCCTATCCGCCGCGTCGGGAGTGTTTCCGGCGGACGAGATCAAGATCGATATCGCGGCCGCGGAGAAGAAGGTGCTGGAGTTGACGAACGCCGAACGGGCCAAGGAAGGGCTCAAGGCGCTGACGTGGAACCCGGTGCTGGCGAAGGTCGCACGCGCGCATGCGCAGAACATGGCGAAGCAGCAGAAGGAAGTGCACATCCTGGACGGCAAGAACCCGTATGACCGGATCAAGGCCGCGGGTTATGACTATCGCCGGGCCGGAGAGAACGTGGGGTCGATGACGCCGGACTTCGAGTTGCCGGACTTGATGAAGGCGTGGATGGACTCGAAGGGGCATCGGGCGAACATCCTCCAGGGCGAGTACGAGGAGGCGGGCATCGGCGCGGCGGTTGGGGAGAACGGGCGGATCTACTTTGCGCAGGAGTTTGGGAAGCCGAAGAAGAAGTGACAGGCTCCTAGCGCCGCTCGACCTTCGCCATCTTGCAGAGACCCAGCGGCGCCTCCTCCACGATGCGCAGCCGTAACGGCAGACTTCGGCGCATCGTTTCCAGCGAGTTGCGGTGGCCGAAGAGGACGACGCTGCGCGGGTGGCGTGCCAGCTCGGCGATGAGCTTGTCCATGTCCTTGCTGCGGAAGCTGCGCACGTCGGAGCGGCCGAGGTGGAAGGCGACCGAGTCGATGGTGCGCGGGAACGAGTAGACGGGTACCGCGGGATCGCCACACCATTCTTCGATTTGCGTTTCGTTGTCGATGGGCGAACGCGCTTCGGCGACGCCCGGCACAATCACCCAGTGCGTGACCAGCATGAGGGCGCTCCAGGCGGCGGCGACGGTGATCGTCCAGCGCGAGGCGGCGACGCGGCCGGAGGCGATGTAACAACCGAGGGCGAGGGCGAGGGGCGGGAAGGCGGGGAGGATGTAGGTCGGCAGCTTGGAGCCGGAGAGGGAGAAGAAGAGGAAGCACCAGAGGCCGGAGAGGAGCAGATGGCCGAGGGGGGCGAGCGTTGGCGGGTGGCTTCGGGGCGCGACGAGAAGAGGGAGAGCGGACGGCGGCCGGGAGGAGGAGCGTGGCCGGGAGCATGCCGAAGAGAACGATCGGGACGAAGAGAGGAGACGGGGCGGCTCGTGGTCGAAGGGGTCGACGAAGCGTTGGAGGTTGTGCTGGACGAAGAGGCACCAGCCGAACTCGGAGCTCGCGTAGGAGGATGGCGGCGTACCAGGGGACGTTGACGGCAGAGACGACGCCGAGGAAGCCGAGGACGTGGCTGGGAGCGGGCAGCGGTAGGGCTCGAGGCGGCTTCCGTCAGCCAGAGGGGCGGCACGAGGAGGACGACGGCGACGGGACCCTTGGTGAGCAGCGGCGAAGCCGCCGGCGAGGGCGGCGAGGTACCACCAGCCGCGGTGCAGGGAACAGCGCATGACGTAGGCGGCGAGGATGGCGGTTGTGGTGAAGAGGGTGAGGAGGCCCAGGCAGGAGGAGGCGACTGACGCCGATGAAGGCGGGTGCGAGGGGGAGAGTATGGGGGCGCCCCAGGAGCAGGGCCCCCACGAGGCGTCGGCCGAGTAGGTCACGAGGATGGCGCCGTGGGTGGCAAGCACGCGGGGACGAGGCGCGCCCGTCCAGGTGTGGTAGCCAGAAGACGGAGAAGGCGAGCATCACGGTCCAATAGAAAAGCGGCGGCTTGTCGAGGTAGGGCTCGCTCTGGAGCGTGGGGACGATCCATTCGTTGTGCGTCAGCATCTCGCGCGGAATCTGGGCATAGCGGCCTTCGTCCGGCTCGAAGAGATGGAAGCCGAGGCAGGGATAGAGAAGAAGGCCGGGGAGGAGAATCAACAGCGCGGTATGCCAGCGGCTTGCGCGGTGGCTGTCGAACTGCCCGGGGAAAGGACGCGCGACCACCAGAGAGGATCAGCAGGACGGTGGCGGGAAGCAAGCCGGGAGCGGAGGCGGTCGCGCAGAATGGTCACGCGGCGGACGACGGGCGTCTTTCGCTTTTCTAGCGGTTGTTGCTCCAACTTGGTCGCGTGCGGCTCCATCCTGGGTGGCACGCCCCTGAGGCTTTGCGAAGGGCGTGTGCCCCTCGCGATGAACCCCACGCCCTTCATAGAGCCTCAGGGCGTGCCACCTCGTGCCACCCGCCGCGAGTAGGTTGCCAGAAGGTTGCGGTCGGAGTCAATCCGGGTTGGGGGCGCCTGTCTTGCCGCAGATTCACCCAGCGCGACAGCGGGGGATGGAGCGGCCGGTGAGGAGTTGCGGGAAGTATTCGTCCAGCAGTCCCTTGTCGGCGGCGGCTTGCCAATCCATGTCGGGGGGCAGATCGACGGACTTCAGCAGGACGAGGCCGTCGGCCGAACGACTGGGCGGCGGCAGGGAGTCGCTGGTGACGCTCCAGAGGTGAGGCAATGGTCCTCCGTTTCCTCGTCGAGTTCGGCGAACGGGAGGGGATCGAGCACGGTTGGCGTGTGGGGGGCAAGCGCGTCCCGCGTCGCCGCGAGCCGGGCTTCCGGCAGTAGCTGGATGAGGAAGCGGGCGTTGATGGAAAGGGCGCGAAGGGCAAGCCAGTGGGACGCCTCTTCACCGAGAGCATGGATCCGGTCCAGCTCGCGGATCGCATCCGCCGTCACACCGCCGCCGGGAAAGAGGAGGACGCGGCCGCCAAGCGTGGCGAGGAGATCGCGCAGGCGCGCTCCGAGATCGGGGAGGGAGAAAAGGCTGCCGCCGACTTTCACGACATGAAGGGGCACGGGCATTCCGTCGCTTGCGCAACGGCTCTGGTGGTAGTCCCGCGCAATCTTATGGGCGCCGCCCCTGTTCGACCTGACCACCTGACTGCCCCCGCCCCCTGATTCCTGCCCCCTGCTTCCTGACACCGCCCTCCGACTTCCAAAACATGACCTATGCTTGCGCGACGACCCGTCCGGAGCAAGGAGAGGGCGATGCAGGCGATTGCGCAGTTCAAAAAGTGGTTCGCGGATCCCGTCGAGAGTGTTTTCGCCCAGGTTCCGCGGGCGCTCGTCGCCTCGGGTTTGGCGGCGCTCGTGGACGTCGGCGTCCTGATGGCGCTGGTGGAGTTGTGCGACTGGCATCCGGCGCCGGCGTCGGTGGTCGCGTACCTGATCGGCGGTGTTCTGCAATACGTCCTGTGTTCGATCTGGGTGTTCCCCAACGCGCCCAGGAGCGTCGCGAGCGGGTTTGCGGCGTTCACGGTCCTGTCGCTGGTCGGTTTGCTCATCACGTGGGCCACGATCGCGGCGCTGTTCGATTGGGGACGCCTGCACTACGGATTCGCCAAGGTTGTCGCTCTGGGCTTCGCCTTCGCCTGGAATTTTCTCAGCCGAAAATATCTCCTCTTCAAGAATGACGCCGACCCGGAAACAGCTCGCCCCGAGCCGGACCGCCGCGCCGTCCTGCTTGTCGAGTCGCTGAACCGGGATGCGCTCGGCGAAGAAATCGAGACCTGCTAACCGTCGCGTTTGTTCCTGATCTATAGTTGAGCGACTGCAAGATCCCCTCATCCGAGGTCGCCCCAATGACCGCCTCCTGGCTTGGCCGGACGAGCGAACGGTTGCAAACGCTCGCCGACCGTCCGGCTCTCGTTTTCCTGGTGCTGTTCGCGGCCAACGCGCTGGCCCGGCCCTACGCCGGCTTCGCGCACGACGCGCGCCTCTACAGCGTTCAGGTCCTCAACCAGGTCGAGCCCGGCAGCTACGCCGATGATCTCTTTCTCAAGTACGGGTCGCAGGATCAATTCTCGATCTTCTCGCGCCTGACGGCGCCGCTGGTCGCGTGCTTCGGGCTCACGGCGACATTCTTCTCGATCTACTTGATCTTCAACGCCCTGTTCATCTTCGCTTTGCAGCGGCTGGTGCTCGCGCTCGTGAGCGATCGGGCCCTTGCCCTTCTTGGTCTGCTTTACGCGATGATCGCCCCCCTGCCCTTCGGCGGACTGGGGACATTCCTGGTACACGAGCCGTTTCTGACGCCGCGGATCATGGCGAACGCCCTCGTGCTCTTCGGCCTGGAGCGCCTGCTGGCGCGGCGTTATTGGCTTTCGTTTGCCCTGATGCTGGCGGCGGCGCTGGCGCATCCGCTGATGGCGCAGGGCGGGTTGCTGATTTTTCTGCTGGTGAGCGCCTGGGATTGGCTGCCGCGCTGGGCGTTTCGCGGGCTGATCGGCCTGGCAATCGTCGCGGCGGCGACGATCATCCTATTGCGGCCGATCGGTCTGGCCTTGTTCGGCGAGATGGATGAATCGTGGCGCGAGATCGTGCGCCTGGCGAGCGGCTACAACTTCCCGACGGAGTGGTCGGCGCGCGACTGGTTCAATGTCTTCCTGTCGATCGGCGTTGTCGGGGCGTTCGCGTGGACGCTGAGGGACGAAGACCGCGCCAAGGCTCGCTTCCTCGGCGTGACGGCGGTTATCGGCGTCGCGGGCTTCATCGGCACGTTGCTCGGATCGACGCTCTGTTACGCCTTCCTTTTCCAGGCGCAGCCGTACCGCGTGCTCTGGATCCTGAAGGCGGTGCAGGCGCCGCTGGGCTTTTGCCTGATCGTCCGCCTCTGGAAGCATGAGACGGGAATGTCGCGGGTCGCGGCGATCGCGCTGGCGCTCTGGTTCTGGACCACCGGGGATCAGTGGCTCGAGTTCGCGTTCCCGTTGTTCTTCTTCCCCATCGCGGCTTTGGTTTTTCGCGGCCTGGAGCCGGCGCCACGCCATGCTGACTGGCTGAGCCGCAGCGCGGTTTACAACCTCATTGGCGGCTGCGTCGGCTGGGGTCTTTACAAGACGCTGCTGATCGTACGCGGCGCCGAACGGCTGGCGCCGTTGATCGACGGCGTCGATTTTGTCCGGCTCATCATCGATCACGCCGGCGTGATGCTGGCGAGGAGTTGACGATCGCCTTGGCGGCACGGCCGGCTTTCTGGCGCGCAGCACGGCCGGCCAGCACGGCGGGAGTTGTGCTCGGGATCGCGCTTGGCGATGCAGACGGCTTTTCGTGGTGACCTTGCCCGCCACCGTCAAGGCGACGCGGCGCATGAGGGGGACTTGCCCCGGGGAGGTGGCCGAATTCCTGAACCAGGAGCGTCGCGCGTACAAGACGCGACCGACCATCTACTGCTCCCTGGGCAGGATCGACTACGTGCTGGATCGACCTGAAAGCGAAGAGCTGGCCGACCTGGCCCAGATCGTCGGCTGCCTCTTCAACCGAGGCAATGCGGAGGAGGGGCGAGGCGCCGCGCGCTGGTGGTGCGGGCCTTCGAGATCCCGGCCGAATCCAGGAGACGCGCTGCAATTCACGCCTGAGGAGCGGTTGCCCGACCAGAAACTGTTCCAGGCCGACGTGAAGACGATGACGCCGAGCACCGGGATCTGGCGGTTGTGCCTGGAAGAGAACGTGGACTACGTGATCCTCAAGCAGAAGTTCGACGACATGGCCCCGGTGTCTTTCGGCAGCGTGCATGTGTACGACGCGCGCAGCGTCCGGCGGACGGTGGCGCGGACTCCCGATGCCGCGTCTTTCAGTCGGTTGAAAACGGCGGACGAGTAACCATTCTGTAGCCGAACTCGTTAGGGGGCGTCTGAATCTCCCGAACTCAGGTACGCGCCGAATCGCCGTTTCCATTCTGCGCGGGCACGTTCTTTACACTTCTGTCAGGCCGTGGACGAGGGACAGAGAGGCGAACATCTGTCGCAAAAAATCGTGAGCCGTCAATCTCCTCGTTGTTTTTTCTGACCTATAGTTGAGCGACCCGAAGCCATCGTTTCCGGGCCCCCGCCGGGAAGCGTCCTCTGTTTCCCACAAGAAGCCTCAGGAACTTTTTCATGCACCCCAACGCGACCGCCATCATCGGCGCCGGCCCGGCCGGCCTCACCGCGGGCTATCTCCTCTCCAAGGAGAGTGTGCCCGTCACCATCCTCGAAGCGGACCCCGAGTACGTGGGCGGCATCGCCCGTACCGCGAAGTACAAGGGCTATCACTTCGATATCGGCGGCCATCGCTTCTTCTCCAAGAGCAAGGAAGTCGAGGACCTCTGGACCGAGCTGTTGCCCGACGACATGCTCGACCGCCCGCGCTCGTCGCGCATCTTCTACAACAACCGCTTCTTCTCCTATCCCTTGAAGGCGGGGGAAGCGTTGTTCAAGCTGGGCATCTTCGAGTCGTTCCGCTGCGTGTTCAGCTACTTCAAGTCGAAGATCCTGCCCTACCGCAATCCGAAGAACTTCCAGGAATGGGTGTCGAACCAGTTCGGCAAGCGGCTCTTCAACATCTTCTTCAAGACCTACACGGAGAAGGTGTGGGGCATGAGCTGCAAGGAGATCAGCGCCGACTGGGCGGCCCAACGCATCAAAGGGTTGTCCCTGTGGTCGGCGATCAAGAACGCCCTCTTCAAGAAGAAGACGCCGCCCGCCGGCTCCGACAAGAGCAAGGTCATCAAAAGCCTCATCGACACCTTCCGCTATCCGCGCCAGGGCCCCGGCATGATGTGGGACGCGGCCGCCAAGAAGATCCAGGAGAACGGCGGCGAACTCCACATGGGGATGAAGGTCGTCGGCTGCCATTACGACAAGACGGACGAACTCTGGACGGTGACCTACGAGGACAAGGACAAGAGCCGTCACGAGGTCGAGGCGAAGCACGTCATCTCCTCGGCCCCGATGCGGCAGCTCGTCAACGGCATCACGCCCAAGATGAGCCAGAAGGCGATCGACGCGGCCAACAGCCTCAAGTACCGCGACTTCCTCACGGTCGTCCTCATTCTCAAAGACCGCGACGCCTTTTCCGACAACTGGATCTACATCCACGATCCGAGCGTGATGGTCGGCCGGATTCAGAACTTCAAGAGCTGGTCGCCGGAGATGGTGCCGGACCCGGAGATGACCTGCTATGGCCTGGAGTACTTCTGCTTCGAAGGAGACGGCCTCTGGACGTCGAGCGACGCCGACCTGATCGAGCGGGCCAAGCAGGAGATCGCCAAGATCGGCATCGCCAAACCGGAAGACGTGGTCGACGGCACGGTGGTGCGGCAGCCGAAAGCGTACCCGGTCTACGATGATGATTACGCCAAGCACGTGCAGACGATCAGGGAAGAGCTGGAAGCGAACTACCCCGGCCTGCACCTGGTCGGGCGGAACGGCATGCACAAGTACAACAACCAGGACCACGCGATGATGACGGCGATGCTGTGCGCCAAGAACATCGTCGCGGGGGAAGGGCTGTACGATCTCTGGCAGGTCAACCAGGACGCGGAATACCACGAGGCGGGCAAGGCGGGCGAGCAGGCGATCAACGGAGCGACGGGGCTGCGGCTCGTGCCGACACGGGTGAAAGAGGAGGCGGTGAAGGAGGAGCAGGAAGAGGTGACGGCGGCGGGGTGAACCAATGTCAGCGATTCCAACCGAGGCTTCTGCCCGCGCCGATTCGCTGTGCCGAGCGTGGTCGGCGATGCTCGTCCTCGCCATCGCCGTTTGGGTCGTTGTCTTCAGCTTCTACTTTCCGCGGGCCATCCTCGGATTGGCCCTTTCCGGCTTGGGCGCCGCGCTGTTCGTTCTCGCCTTCTCCGCAAGCGCGACACGACCGAAGCTGTACCGGCTGATTGCGCCTACCGTTTGCTTTTTCCTTTGGTTCTGTCTGGCGGCCGTCATCGCATGTCCTGGCCGCCGCCATCATCGAACGTTCACCGCCGAGATCATTGAGCAGATCGAGCGTAGGGCGGCATAGCGGCGCGCGCGAAGGCCGGTTGGCAGTCCAGCGTCAACGGACCTGGAAACCAGTCGCCGAACTGGGACAATGATTGTGGATGGGGCGGGAGACGGTGGCGCCGCATCACTGAAACGCGCCGGCATACGGTTTTAACGGCGGTCGGCAAACGCCTTTATTGGAGCGCCCTGATCATGGACACCGATCATTCTGTTTCCTTCGGGTCGGTTTGCCTCTTGAGTGGTTCGGGGATCACGCTCTGGTCCTCGTTGACGGGGGGGACGGAGACGATGCGCGAGGCGCAGCTTCGTCTCGAGCCGGACGCGCCGGTGATTCTCGGAAGGGCCGAGGGTTGGGACGTTCCTTATCTCGATCCGACGTACCGGGCGACTGCAATCGTGCCGTCGAGCGGGCAGCGGGTGCTGAATGGGAGCGCACTGGACGGAACGGTCAGCCGCGCGCACCTGACGCTTCGTCGCGCCGCGGGAGGGATTCTGCTGGTGAACGGCGTGCCCCGGCGCGGCGGGGGCGTGCGGCCACCGCTCAACGGTACGGTGCTGCTCGCCCCGGCGCCACGGCCCCTAGGGCCTGGGGAGGAATACCTGATCGCGAGCGGGGCGGCGGTGGTGCTGCGGTTGCCGAACAGCGCGGAGATTCAGATCGCGGCGGCGTGAGCGACGGACGCCTGGCGGTCGTTTTGACTCCGGTTGCTCTTCCCCCCTCACCCCTACCCCTCTCCCCCCGCAGTCGCTGTTCCGAAGGAATCCTGTTTAAGCAGCGGGGGGAGAGGGCCGGCATCTTATCGTGTTCCGTCCATGTGCTGGGATGGCTGCGGGGGGACGCTGCCGGCCGGCGCGGCGATCAAGCCGTCTCGCTCGGTTGCGGCGTTCGGCGTTGGCGCCAGAGGGCCAGCGCGGTGCCGTTCAAGACGATGCACCAGGCGAGGGCGAAGATGAGGTAGGCGTGGAGGAGGTTGGCGGCCATGAGTAGGCCGGCGGCGAAGTGGACGAGGACGGCGAGGAAGAAGCGCGTGTCGAGCAGGACGGTCATGACGATGAAGGCGAAGGAGGCGAGCGAAGCCATCGCGGGGAAGAACTCGAAATAGTGATGACCGCGCAGGGTATTGAGGGAGCCGAGGTTGAAGGCGAGGACGAAGTAGCCGATCCAGACGCGGCGGACGAACAGTTCCAGGCCATCGGGAGCTAGGTTGGCGGGGCGCGGGCCGCCGGTCAGGCGGAAGATGGCGGCCATGCCGGAAAGCTCGGCGATCCAGATGAGGAGATAACCGGTCGAGTCGTGGTAGTCCTGCTCGATCGTGAGGAAGTAACACAGCCCGAAGGCGGCGAGGTGGAGCCAGCCTGTCAGCATCAGGGCGAGAGGCCAGCGGCGGCGCAGCACGACGGCGAAGAGACGGCTACGCTGGTCGCGTGAAACCAGCGCCTCGCGCGGCGGTGGTTCTACCCTGGTCGGCTTTTCTTGCGGCAGAAGAGATGGCATGACCGATGTTGGAGGTAAACAGCTCGCGAGCACGGAACGCCGCGCCTGCGAAAACATACCACGGCCGGCGCCGGGACGACGGACCGGCGGCGAATGGCGCGTGGTGAAGCGAGCGAGGACTTGCCGGGCAATCGCATTGTGGCGTTTTTGCGACCCTGGAGCCGCGTTGACACCCCGCTCGTGACCGGCTAAAAACGAAGTAGTTCCCGCCTTCCCCGCGCAACCCACCTTTGGCGCACATGAACCGCTTCATCCTTGTCAGCCTGTTTCTGATCGTTCCTTCCCTGTGCCGCGCGGACGAGCCGGCGTCGACGTTCGAGAAGCAGGTTCGTCCCATTCTCAAGGCGCACTGCTTCGAATGTCATGGCGAGGGCAAGAAGCTGCGCGGCGGGCTCGACCTGCGCTTGCAGCATTTCATGATGCGCGGCGGCGATTCGGGAGCCGCGCTCGTTCCCGGAAAGGCGAGCGAAAGCCTGCTGATCAAGCGCGTGCAAAACGAGGAGATGCCGCCGGGCAAGAAAAAACTGACCAGGGACGAGATCGCCATCCTCGAGCGCTGGATTCAACAGGGCGCCAGGACCGCTCGGCCCGAGCCGAAGGAATTGCCCGTCGGCTTCTCGATCTCCGAAGAAGAAGCGTCCCACTGGGCGTTCCAGCCGATCCGCCGCGTCGAGCCCCCCGCGGTCAAACACGCCGAGCGGACTCGCAACCCGATCGATCGCTTTCTCCTCGCCGAGCTGGAGAAGAAAGGCTTGAGCTTCGGCCCGGAAGCCGACCGCATCACGCTCATCCGCCGCGCCACGTTCGACCTGCTCGGCCTGCCGCCGACCCCGAAGGAAGTCGAGGACTTCGTCAAGGACGCGGCGCCCGATGCCTATGAGAAGCTCGTCGACCGCCTGCTCGCCTCGCCACATTACGGCGAGCGCTGGGGCCGGCACTGGCTCGACGTCGCCGGCTACGCCGACTCCGAGGGCTTCACCGGCGACGATCCGGTCCGCAAGACGGCGTACCGCTACCGCGACTATGTCATCCGCGCCTTCAACGCCGATATGCCGTGGGACCAGTTCATCCGCGAGCAACTGGCGGGCGATGAGATGGTCCGTCCGCCCTATGAAAAGCTGCCGCCGGCCGAACTCGACAAGCTGATCGCCACCGGTTTCTTGCGCATGGCGCCTGACGGTACCGCGTCCCCCGGCGTCGACGTCAAGGCGGCGAGCAATCAGCATGTGGCCGATACGCTGCAAATCGTCTCCAGCAGTCTCCTCGGCCTGACGCTCCACTGTGCCCAGTGCCACAATCACCGCTACGATCCGATTCCGCAGGTCGACTATTACCACGTCCGCGCCATCTTCGAACCCGCCCTCGACGTGAAAAACTGGCGCACGCCCGCGGCCCGCGAGGTCGCCCTGTTCAAGGACGAGGAGCGGAAGAAGGCGGATGCCATCGAGAAGGAAGCGATCACAATCGATCAGGAGCTGAAAAAGAAGCAGGACGAGTACATCGAGGCGACCTTCAAGAAGGAGCTGGCCAAGCTTCCGAAGGAGATGCACGAGCCGATCCGGGTCGCTCGGGAAACGCCGGTCGCCAAGCGGACGCCGGCGCAGCAGAAGCTGCTGCAGGAGCACCCGAGCGTCAACGTCTCCGCCGGCTCTCTCTACCTCTACGACTCCAAGGCGGCCAAGGAGATCAAGGGCATCGCCGAGCGAGCGACCAAGCTCCGGGCCACCAAGCCGATGCCCGAGTACTATCGCGTCCTCACCGAAGTCTCCGGCCGCGTGCCGACCACGTTCCTCTTCGATCGCGGCGACCACGAGCAACCAAAAGAGGCCGTCGCCCCCGCCGGCCTGATGATCTTCGACCGGCTCGGAGTGACGAAGATCCCGGATAAGACTCCGGGCCTGCCGACGACCGGCCGACGCCTCGCTTTCGCTCAGTCGCTGACTTCCGGCAAGCATCCGCTGCCGGCGCGCGTCCTGATGAACCGCGCCTGGCTCAATCACTTCGGCCGCGGCATCGTCAACACGCCGTCCGACTTCGGCCTGCTTGGCGAGCGCCCCTCCCATCCCGAATTGCTCGACTGGCTCGCCGACGAGTTCATGGCCGGCGGTTGGCGTCTCAAACGCATGCATCGCCTGATGCTGACCTCCGCGGCCTACCGGCAAAGCTCCAAGCGCCGCCCGGAGTTGGACGCGGTCGATCCGGAGAACCGCTTACTGGGCCGCATGACGGTGCGCCGCCTCGAGGCGGAAGCGATCCGCGATAGTCTTCTCGCTGTGAGCGGCAAGCTGAACGACAAGGCGTTCGGTCCGCCGGTTCCCGTGACGCACGATGAGGTGGGTCAGGTTGTCGTCGGCAAGGACATCCGCAATCCCGGCGACGGCACGCCGATGGGCAAAGTGGCCCCGCTCGGGGGCGAGGAGTTTCGCCGCAGCGTCTACATTCAGGTTCGCCGCAGCTTGCCGCTCGCCGTCCTCGAGAGCTTCGACGGCGCGACGCTCACGCCGAACTGCGACATCCGCCACAGCTCGACCGTCGCGCTTCAGGCCCTCATGCTGATGAACAGCCATTTCATCCACGAACAGGCCGGCTTCTTCGCCGAACGGGTGCGCAAAGAAGCGGGCGCCGAGCCGCGGGCGCAGGTGATTCGCGCCTGGAAGCTGGCGTATTCGGCGGAGCCATCGGCGGCGGAGTTGGAACGCTCGCTGCGTTTCCTGAGCGAGCAGGCGGCGCTGGTTCCACCGGCGAAGGGGGCGGGGCCGGAGCCGGCGCTGACGGCGCTCACGCAGCTTGGTCAGGCGTTGTTGAGCTCGAATCGGTTTCTGTATGTCGATTGAGCCGCGGTAGAATGGATTCGTTCGAGGAGAGAGAGCCATGGCAACACGAGCTGTCGAAATCGTCGATCGTGGCCGCGGCCCGCAGCTTTCGACGAGCCGGATCACCGTCTTGGACGTGTTCTACTACCTTCACCGCGGCTACGATTGGACCTTCGTGCATGAGGCGATGCCGAGCTTGAGTCGCGAGCAGTTCGACGCCATCGTTGCTTATGTAAAGGAACACCACGATGAGTTGGTGGAGAGGGACCGACGAGCGGACGAGTTCCAGCGCCGGGCCATCGAGGCTCAGCGGGCGCGGGGCGGCATTTTCGCCGAAGCGGAGGAAGGCTTAACGACGGAAGAGCGTGTGACTCGTCTCAAGGAAAAACTGAGGAAGAAGCTCGAAGAACAGAACGGCTCGACTCATGCCAATCATCCTGATTGACGTGAACATAGAGGGCCAGGCGGCGCGCCTCTGGGGCCGTATGCAAAGGCCGGAATGGCGTGAGTTCACGGCGGGCCTCGATGTTGTGTTCCGACGGTTCCGGGATGTTGGCCTCGACGAATCGACGCCGGATGACGTTGTCTGGCGATTCTGTCAGAGGAATGGGTTCTATTTGCTGACAAGCAACCGTAACGAAGAAGGTGAGGACTCACTGGAGGCGACTCTGCGTCGTGAAGGAACGCCGGACAGCGTGCCGGTGCTTACTCTTCCTCTTCCCGATCGGGTTTACGATAATCCCGACCTCGTTGATCGAGTCGTGGACAAACGACTCGACTACATAATGTTTCCCGAAAGAACCCGAGGCGCGGGACGCCTCTTCCTCACCACGCCAGCGATCTGACATGCCGAACCTCACCCCCTCCCGCCGCCACTTCCTCGCCACCAGCGCCCTGGGTATCGGCGGCCTCGCCCTCACCTGGCTCCTGGAGCAGGACGGCCTCCTGGCCGCCCCCGGCCGGCCCGAGCTCGAAAACCGCCACTTCGATCTCCTGCCCAAGCGGCCACACTTCGAGCCGCGCGCCAAGGCGATGATCTCGCTCTTCATGCAGGGCGGCCCGAGCCATCTCGATCTCTTCGATCCGAAGCCGGGGATGGCGCGCTACGACGGGCAGCCGTTCCCGGGCACGATCAAGTACGACAACGCCGCCGAGGCGAGCGCCAAGGTCCTGCACAGCCCATGGCGTTTCCGCAGGCACGGCAAGTCCGGCATCGAGCTATCCGAGCTGCTGCCTCATCTCGCCGAGGTCGCCGACGACATCTGCCTGATCCGCTCGATGAAGACCGGCGTCAACAACCACGGCCAATCGATCAACGCCCTCAATACCGGCCGCATCCTCGCGGGCCGCCCGGTCCTCGGCAGCTGGCTGAGCTACGGCCTCGGCTCCGAGAGCCAGAGCTTGCCGGCTTATGTCGTTCTCACCGATCCGGTCAGCACGCCGGTCCTCGGCGTCGACAACTGGTCGAACGGCTTTCTGCCCTCCCTCTATCAGGGCACCGTCGTCCGTGCCCAGGAGCCGCGCATTCTCAACCTCGACCCGCCCGCGCACATGCGCGGGGCGCCGCAGGAGCGCTACCTCCAATTCCTCGGCGAGCTGAACCGCGAGCACCTGCGCGAACGCCCCGGCGAGCTGGACCTCGAAGCGCGCATCGCCAGCTACGAGCTGGCGGCGCGGATGCAGACCGCGGCGCGCGAAGCTCTCGACATCGGCTCGGAGAGTCCCGCCGTCAAGCGCCTCTATGGAATCGACGATCCCGCCACGGCTGACTTCGGCACGCGCTGCCTGATCGCGCGCCGCCTCGTCGAGCGCGGCGTCCGCTTCGTCCAGGTCTGCACGCGCAACCAGTTCTGGGACCACCATGGGAACATCCGTGTCGCGTTGCCCAACTCCTGTCGCTATGTCGATCGCGGGTCGGCGGCGCTGGTCAAGGATCTCAAGACGCGCGGCCTGCTCGATTCGACGGTGGTCCACTGGGGCGGCGAGATGGGCCGGCTCCCCGTGGTGCAGAACGAGCGGAACGTCGGCCGGGATCACAACACCTTCGGCTTCTCGATGTGGCTGGCGGGGGGCGGCTTCAAGCCCGGGATCGCGTACGGCGCCACCGACGACTTCGGCCACCACGCCGTCGAGAACGTCGTCAACCACTACGACTACCAGGCGACCCTGCTCCAGCTCTTCGGCCTCGACCACCGCCGCCTCATCTTCACCCGCAGCGGCCGCGAGCTGACGCTGACGGACGGCCAGCCGGCGCGCGTGGTCAGCGAGATCCTGGCGTGAGGCTTTCCTCTCAACCGACCTCGCAACACCGTCTCGGACATCGGACAATAGAGTTGAGCCGAGCGCGCCGGCATCGGTCGGCGCCAGGCCGACCGCAAACCGCGTAAACGGCGGTTCGGCCGGTCGACAAACCCGTGAAACGGGCGCAGGAGCGTCGTGTACAAACGAAGGGAGCAGGCGCGGATGGCAGATGGCCCCATGATTGCAGGCGCGCCGGCGGCCGAGGGCGAGCGTCTCGTCAGCCTGAACGAGCTGGAACAACTCTGGGAGCGTCAGGTCGGCCCGTTCCTCGCGAGCCTGAAAGCGACGACCGTGCAGCTCATCGACGAGATCAGCGCGCGGACGGGGATGCCGCTGCTGGTCCAGGTTCGGCAGGCGGTGACGGAGGCGCTCGGAGCGGCGATGAAGGCGCACGAGTCCGCCCTGTGGACGCAGCTCAAGCCGGCGCTCAGCGAAGGGGGGGACGCGCTGCGGCAGAAAGCGGATAGCCTGCTGGCCAACATCAAGCAAGTCATCACGGTCACGGTGGTCGAGCTGTTCCGTGTGCACGTGCCCGAGTATTCGCGCTGGGCGGGGCAGCGAATCATGGACCATGTGCTGGCGGGCGCGCTGTTCTGCGTCGGCGTGGTGCTGGCGGCAGTGGGCTGCGTCCTGGGACTGGAGGCGGCCGGTTTTCCCCGCTACGCCACCTACCTGACGAGCGCGGCGCTGGCCTTGGTGGGGGGCCTGGTGTTTCTGAGGTTGCGCGCGCGGCGCTGGAGCGACGCCGAGGTCGCTAAGTCCCGCGACACGGATTCGGGCTGATGAACGAAGTCGTGGACTTGCACGCCCCGAGTGGGAGGTAGTTACAGATAGCGTTCGGAAGAGTCATGTCCGTCCAACGACGTCTTCGCTTGACCATTCCAGGCGCGGCGGCCCAAACGCCAAAAGCGCTTGCTCTTCGGCATAGCCGCGCGATAATGCAAATCCACCTCTCCCGGAGACAAGTCATGTCGATTCGCTCTTGCGTCTTTGTCGGACTATGTGCGCTGGTCTTCGCCGCGGCGCGGCTCGAGGCGGGCGAGAAGCCAGCGCCGGAGAAGAAGAGCTTCACCATCGGCAAGGAGACGACGCGCATCACGGCCCCGCTCGACAAGGACGGCTACCCTGATTACGCGATGGCGCTCAACGACCGCCTGTCGGAAGGCGTCACCAAGGACAACAACGCGGTCGCGCTCCTGTGCAAGGTGTTTGGGCCGAAGCCGGAGGGGGCGCTCCTTGTCCCCGAGTTCTACAAACGGCTTGGGATCGAGGCGTCGCCGGAGGAGGGGCAATACCTCGTGGACTTTGTCAAGTTCGCGGAGGTGAAGGAGAAGCTGGAGCCGGAGGCACGCGAGCGGCTTTACAGCCTGCTCGACGAACTGGGGAAGCGGCCGTGGAAGACCTCGGAGTTTCCCAAGGTGGCGGAGTGGCTCAAGGCGATGGAGGAGCCGTTGAAGCTGGCCGCGGAGGCGACGCGCCGGCCGAAGTACTATCACCCCCTCATCGTGGCGCGGACGGAGCGGGGGCCGGACAGCCTCATCACTTGCCTGATTCCAATGGTGCAACGTTGTCGGCAGTTGGGGCAGACGTTCACCATCCGTGCCATGCTGAACCTCGGCGAGGGGCGGACGGATGAAGCCTGGCAAGACCTGCTCGCCTGTCACCGGCTGGCCCGGCAGATCTCCCACGGCGGGACGATGATCGAGAACCTCGTGGGCATCGCGCTCGAGCACATCGCCGGCGACACCGATCTCACCCTGCTGGAGCGCGGCAAGCTCGACGAGAAGAAGCTGCGGCGCATCTGGAAGGACTGGCGCGAACTGCCGGCGTTCAAGAGCGTGGCGGCGAACCTGGACGCGGGCGAGCGCTTCATGGTGCTCGAGTCGGTACTCCTGGTCGACCGCTATGGCCTGGACTTCATGGAATGGATGGGTGGAGGAAAACGGAAGAAGCGGGAGCCGGCCCGCCTCAAGGGAGTGAACTGGGATCCGGCGCTCAAGAACATCAACAGCTTCTTCGATCGCGTCGCCGTCGTCCTGGCGGAGAAGGATCACGCCAAGCGGCAAGGAGCGCTGACGAAACTCGAAATGGAGCTGCGCGGCCTGAAAGCGAAGATCGGGGACCGCTTGCCGCTCGACCTGGCCATCTACGTCTTCCTGACGCCGGAGCAGCGTGGCGAGCGCATCGGCAACGTTCTGATCACGCTCCTCGTCCCGGCCTTCACCAAGGTGCAGATGGCCGAGGAGCGGACGACGCAGCTCTTGGCCAACATGGACGCCGCCTTCGCGCTCGAGGCGTTCCGCATCGACAACGGCAAGTTTCCCAAGGAGCTGAGCGAGCTGGTTCCCAAGTATCTGAAGCAAGCGCCGGTCGACCTGTTTACCGGGAAGGGGCCGGTGTACCGTCCCGTGGCGGACGGGTACCTGCTCTACAGCTTCGGGCCCAACGGCAAGGACGATGAGGCGAGGTCGCGCGACGACGATCCCCCGGGGGACGACCTCGTGATCCGGATACCGCGGCCGGCGCGGAAGAAGTAGTCGCTTCAGAGCTGAACCACGGAAGGCACCGAAGACACGGAAGAAGAAGGAAGAGCGCCGGATCATGTATCGGGTCTTTTTGTGGACTCTGGGAGGCGGCGTGCTTGGCTATGTTGTCATGCGCGTCGTGTATGCCGTCCTTGGTGTCACGATACACGGCCTTCACGTTGGAGCGCGTGGAGTTGTTGCTCACGGCGTGTTCGGTGGTTCCGGCGCTATTCTGGGGCGCTGTTCGGAGCAGTGGCTACCGTGCTTCATGCGCTGCGCGAGATGCGAGAGGAGATGCGAGCGCGGGACAAGAACAGCCAATCGGAGGCGACGGTTCGCGCGGAGCAGGAGACGAAGTCGAGGGAGGGTGGTTGACGTCGCTGAGGGGCGGCGCGAGCGCTAAACATGGGAAAGCTCTCGACACGAAGGCGCCTTACTTCTTCGCTTTGGCGGGCGAGAGTTTGCGGATCCAGGAGTCTTGCGAGATGCGCCACGCGACCGTTCCCTTGGCCCGCATCTCGGCTTCGAAGGACGTGGCGGTCTTCTCCAGGCGCAGGCCGGGGAAGAGGGTCGCATCGAGCTTGAGCGCCTCCAATGAGGCGGCATACAAGCCCGTCTTGGCGAGATGCTCGCGCTGGGCGTAGTAGATGCGGTGGAGGGCGTCGCGGGTGTGGCGGTCGGGGTCAGGCTTGAAGGCTGCGCTGCCGGGCTTGGCCGTGCTGAACTGGAGGTAGCCCCAGCGCTCCGGGCGGTGCATGTCGATGACGCCCTGGGGGGACCAGACCCAGTTGTGCTCGGGGCGGCCCTTCACCTTGCGGTATTTGCCGTCGATCACCTCGAGATCCCATTCGACGCGGGAGAAGTTGATGCGCCACTGGTCGCCGTCGCGTGGGGGGATGGGGACGGAGGTCAGCTCTTTGAGGCCTTTCAACGGCCAGGCGATTTCAAGGGTCCAGCCGCGGTCCTTGTCGCGCGGGTCGTTGAGCGTGCCATCGAGGTGGACGGCGGTTTTGAGGCCGGCGATCTCCCAGGCGTTGATGGCGCGGCCGCCGTCGCGGTAGGGCTTGGTGAGGAGGAGGTCCCAGGTGGTGTTGAGGGCGTTCAACTCGAGCTCGCAGTAGTTCTGGTTGTCGCCGTCGGGATCGAGGAAGACTTCGAAGTCGTTGTCGTGGAAGATGACGGCGTCGTGCTCGGTGAGGGTGGCCCAGAGATGCGGCTCCTCGAGTTCGGCGGCGATGTAGAGATTGTCGTCGTCCCAGAGCATCTTGACGCGCGTCTTCCAGCGCGGCTTGGGCTTGGCGTCTCCTTCGATGTCGACGAAGGCGTCGGTCCAGGGGGCGGCGGCCCAGGCGGGATCGTCGAGCTTGCCGTCGATCTTGATGGGGCCGGGGGCGCGGTAGCAGACGTAGCCCTTGGGGTCGGGCCAGGCGGGCGCGGCGGGGGGGTCGGCGTGGAGGAACGCGAGGGGAAGCAGGGGCAGGAGGAGGTAGAGGGGGCGGAGCATGGCGGGTACGTGTTCCTATTCCGTGGTGCGGTCATTGCCCGTGCATGATTTCTGTAAGGCGCCGTTTTCGTCCACCGTCAATGCGTCCTGCTCCGCCGGGGTCGCGCTGCGCGGTTGGATGCAAATACTGGCTGGTCTCATTCGTCCGCGCCAGTGGCCGGTATACGCGGGCAGGGACGTGTTGAAAAGCGGGATCATTACGGCGCCTCAAAAATTTGACGGAAGTAAAGAAAAAAACTAGCCTTGGGCGGGCCACGCGGTTTTCGCCCACAGAGCCGCGCATGCCGGAAAAGAAGGCGCCGGATGATCAAGTCCCTGGTGACGCGCACGCCCGAGGAAGTGGAGCGCGAGAACGCCGAGCTCAGGGGGATGGTGGAGGAGCTGCGCCGGGCCAACGGAAAGCTCAAGGCCCACTTGCGGGAAAGCAGCGCCGATCTGGACCTGGCGAACGAGCAGATGCTGCAACTGGCGGCGATCGTGGAGTCGTCGGAGGACGCCATCATCGGCTGCACGCTGAGCGGGCTTGTCACGATCTGGAACCGCGGGGCGGAGCGGCTGTTTGGCTACACGGCGGACGAGGTCATCGGCGAACCCACGTCCACGAACGTTCGGCTGAACTGGCCGGAAGAGCTGCGGGCGATGAAGCAGGTGCGGAAGGGGGAATTCGTTCCCTCTTTTGAGACGGTGCGGCGGCGGAAGGACGGCAAAGAAATCCACGTCTCGGTGAGCGTATCGCCGATCAGGAACCACGAGGGCCGGATCGTCGGCGCTTCCACGATCTCCCGCGACATCACGGAAAGAAAGCGCCTCGAAGAGCAAGTGCGGCAGGCGCAGAAGATGGAAGCCATCGGCCAACTGGCGGGCGGCGTGGCCCATGACTTCAACAACCTGCTGACGGTCATTTCGGGCTATAGCGACATGCTCCTCGAAACGCCGCTGGATGCGTCCACGAAGGGGCTGCTCACGGAGATCCAGAGGGCGGGAGAGCGGGCCGGCGCGCTGACACGGCAACTGCTGGCGTTCAGCCGCAAGCAGGTGCTGGAGCCGAAGGTGCTGGACCTGAACGCCGTGGTCATGGACACGGAGAAGATGCTGCGCCGCCTGATCGGCGAGGACATGCTGCTGGGAACGGCCCTCGCCCCGGATCTGAAGTCGGTGAAGGTCGATCCGACGCAGATCGGGCAGGTGATCATCAACCTCGCCGTGAACGCGCGCGACGCCATGCCGCAGGGGGGCAAGCTCACCATCGAGACGGCCAACGTCGAAGTGGATGCGACCTATGTGCAAATGCGGCCGGAGGCGAAGCCGGGGCGTTACGTGATGCTGGCGGTGTCCGATACGGGGTGCGGGATGACCGAGGAGGTCAAGGCCCATATCTTCGAGCCATTCTTCACCACCAAGGCGCAGGGCAAGGGGACGGGGCTGGGGCTTGCGACGGTGTACGGGATCATCAAGCAGAGCGGCGGCCTTATCTACGTCTATAGCGAGCCGGGCCAAGGGACGAGTTTCAAGATCTACCTGCCGGCGGTGGAGGAGCCGATGTTAACCGCGAAGTCGCTGCACGACTTGAGGCCGGCGACCTCGGGGAACGAAACGATCCTGCTCGTGGAAGATGAAGACGCGGTGCGCGGGATCACGCGCATGGCCCTCCAGATGCACGGCTACAAAGTGCTGGAGACCAGCCGCGGGGAAGAGGCGCTCCGGCTATGCGAGCAGCACCAGGAGCCGATCCACCTGCTGCTGACGGACGTGGTAATGCCGGGGATGAGCGGCCGGCAAGTGGCCGAGGCGCTGCGGTCGCGGCGGCCGGCCATGAAGGTGCTGTTCGTGAGCGGCTACACGGACGACGCGGTGGTGCGGCACGGGTTGGTGGAGGCGGAGACGGCGTTTTTGCAGAAGCCGTTCACGCCGATCAGCCTGGCGGCGAAGGTACGGGCGGTGCTGGGGCGGGGGGTAAGGGGGAGTTGAGGGGAGGCGGGCGCCGGCGACCACGGCTCATGCTTCCTTGGCCGCATGATATTCGCGCCTGATCTTGTCCAGGTCCACGGCCGGGGCGGGGTACTTCAGGTTCAGTCTTTCCAGGTGTTCCACGACGATCCGCGAGACCGCGAGGTTGCGGAACCATTTGTGGTCGGCGGGGATGACGAACCAGGGCGCGTGCTCCGTGCTGCAGCGGGACAGGGCCTCCTCGAAAGCGGCCATGTAATCATCCCAGGAGCGGCGCTCCTTGTAGTCGGCCTCGCTGATCTTCCACTGCTTGGTTGGATCATCCAGCCGTTCCTTGAAGCGCTTCAATTGCTCGTCCTTGGAGATGTGCAGGTAGAACTTGAGGATGTGGGTGTCGTGGTCGGCGAGGCCTTTCTCGAAGGCGTTGATGGTGTCGTAGCGCCGGGACCAGACGTCGCGCGGGACGAGATTGTGGACGCGGACAATGAGCACGTCCTCGTAGTGGGAGCGGTTGAAGATGACCACCTCTCCCCTTTCCGGGGCCGCCTGGTGCGCCCGCCAGAGAAAGTCGTGCGCCGCCTCCTCCACGGAAGGGGGACGAAAGCCTTTGACGCGGCAACCCTGAGGGTTCATGGCGCCGAGGACATGATTGATCGTTCCATCCTTGCCGCCGGTGTCCATCGCTTGCAGGCAGATCAGGAGCGAGTGGCGCCGCTCGACGTAGAGCAGTTCTTGAAGTTCGCGCAAGCGCCGCTGGTGGCGCGTGATCTCCTCGGCCGCCGCTTCATGGTCCTCATGGCGGTCCTTGAAGGCGGGGTCGATATCGGCGAGGCTGACTTTGGCGTTGGGCGGAACGCGGAAGTGTTGGAGGTAGTTCACTGTTTGGCCGCGCCTGGAGGTCATTCTGGAGGATTGGGTCAGTGTCCCAAGGTCATTCTATGCCCTCCTGGGATCGGACCTGGGTGGTTGGGTTCCGCCGATGAGCCCGTTTGCCCAAAATGCCGCGAACAAGGTGCTCGACAAGCCACGGGGAAGCTTGGCGGCGAAGGTGGGGGCGGTATTGAGGCGGGGGTATTCTCGGCGGGTCAATCGATAAGACTGCGTCTACTTTGGCTCTTTTGCCTGAGCGGCGCGGATCGTTTCCTTATCGATCCGGTCACGATCCTGACAGTAAACCTTGTACAGCCGGCGAACGATCTCCACGAGGGAGCGGTGCAGCGATGATGCCGGCTCTACGGAACGGAGTTTCCGGTCGACAACCGGTTCGATCGCGACGATTGGCGTGACGGCGGGCGACGCCGGCGCCCAAGGCAGGAGGAACGCTTGCGTGACGGGGTTTGCGGCGTGCTGGAGTGCGCTGCGGACGGCTTCCGCGTCGGCGAAGAGGTTCTCGGCCAGATACGTGTCGAATCCGCGGCGGCTCCGGAGTTGCGCCAGCGCGCCGGTAACGGCGATGTTGCCGGCGAGGCGCTGCGCGTGTAGCCGCGCGTCCAAGAACTCCTCCAGGTACGAAATGTCATCCCAGTCCTTGGCCCGTTCCGTTTCTTTGCTGTGGATGAGGTCCGGCAGGGGGAGGAATGGCAAGTCAAGGCCGCCGTACGTCCCGACTTCCCGTCGCGCAAAGAGTTCGGGGAAGGGGGCCAGCAAATGGTTTCCGCGCCAGAACTCTAGCCACTCTTCCCGGCCGTCGACCAGCTTGCCGAGAAGGAAGCGTCGAAAGGCGCCAGGCCGCCAACTGTTTCCTTCGACCGGGGCGGGTTCCTGGAAAAGACCCGTTCGGGCCAGCCGCTCGGGGAGATCATCCCAGCCGTCGGGCGCGAGGGTGGGGTCGAAGTCGTTGGTGTGCCGCTGGAGGCCGTAGTAGCGGACGGCGTGGCCACCCATGACAAGGCAGGAGAGACCAACGGACTCAAGGGCGGCGACGATGGCGGCGAGCCGTTCTTCGGGGTTCAATCAAGCGCCTCCTCCCATCCCCGGCTACCGTGGGCCCGGAGCATCCGCATGAGGGGGTGGCGGCCGAGTTCCTCGTCCGAAAGGCCGCTTTGAAGCAGGCGAACGACCTCGGGCAAACAGGAATCGAGGTAGAGTTCTTCGGCTTCGCGCAGCGTCTCCGCCTTGCCATGGAGCAGGAGATGCGCGACGGGGTCGCTGGATAGGCGTGTGATTTCTGGCTCGGGGGCCATCGGTCCCGGTCCTCCATCACTCATTTTTAGCAGAAAGCTCAGCTGTCTATCAGATCACTCGCGGCCAACGCCGCGAACAACTTGGTTCCGGGCGCCGCGCATCGCTCAGGCGTGAATTCGGTCGGCTCGAATGCGGAGGAGAAGACGCGCGATAGAGCGAGGGCCGCGTCCTTCTCGGACTTGATGCGCGGTACCTGCGTCACGACGCTGGCGATTTCCGCGTCGAACTCATCCGCCGGGGCGCCGCCGGCGAGGAGGGAGTATGGGTCCCAGTCGCGGATGATGGCGGTGACGATTTGGTGGGTGCGTTTGTAGGCGGCTTTGGTTTTCATGGGCGGAATAGCCAAATAGTGTGGTCATTTGGACTCGCCACAACGTCGCCTCACTGAATTCTGCGATTCCCTTCCCATTCCTCGCCGAACATTTCTTCCATCCAACAGGCATAGTCGCGAACGAACTTCTCGCGCGGACGGGCGCTGCTTTTTTCGGCGATCAACGCCCGCTCTGCGGCAGCAGCAAGAACGTCCTGTTCCGCCGGTGTTGAGTCCGCCAAGAACGCCGCGATGCTCTCCAGCGCGCCGACATCGTCGTCGAGCAAGTCATCGTCACCCTCGTCGCCCCGACAATTGATATAGGCCACGGCATACACGAGTGCGTCCGCAATGTTGTCCATAGGGCGCTCCAATCGTTATGCGTTGCGCAACACTGGGAGGCAGCGAGGCAAATGTCGACGGCAAAGGCGTTATATCAACCTGTCTGGGGCTCCGGCGATGTAGCGCCTTCGGTGTAGGTCCATTGCGAGGAGGCCGCTGGCGCGCTGCTTCGGCTGCGCAATCGGTCGCTGCAATCTGACAACCGATGTCACTCCCCGCCGCGTTCCGCCCGTTCGCCCGCCGCCTGGATCTGGGCGCCGTAGGGGACGCGGAAGTCGCCGTTGATGTAGCGTTGGTTGGTGTGGATGTAACCGAGCATGCTGGCGGAGAGCAGGCCCTGGATGACGCAGAGGGCGAGGAGGCAGAGGCGGCCTGGGGTCCAGACGGGGGTCGCGTCTCTCGCATGCCCACGCAAAGCCGTGGGCATGGCACGCGGGTCCTTGTCTGACGCCGGGATTTCGCCTCCTTGCTCAACCCCGGCCACCCCTTTGGGCCGCGCCAGGATGATCGACGCGAGCCAGGTGAAGATGAGGGGCATGGCGACGAGCATGTAGTGGCGGTGGATCTTGATGGCGGTCAGGGTCATGACAATGCCGAAGCCCCAGAGGCAGGCGGCGGTGGCGAACTCGGTGGGGCCGTCGCGGCCGATGAGGATTTGGCCGATGCGGCGGCGTTCGTGCCAGAGGTAGGTCACGGCGCGGGCGGCGGTCCAGCTGACCGTGGCGGCGAGGCAGAGGTACAGGGCGCCGACGAGGTACGTGGGATGGCCGGCGATCAGGGGGTAGCGGAGGAAGTCGACGAAGTCGTGGCCGAGAACGTACTGGATGGTGAGGCCGAGAGGCTGGGTGATCCAGTGGAACCAGAACTTGCCGGACCAGATGTTCTCGACGCTGCTTTGCTGGATGCCGGTGGGGGGCTCGGTGGGGCCGGCGGCGAGGTACTCGAACCAGGGGATCATGGGAACGCAGCCGAGGAGGATGCCGGCGAGGCACCATTTCCAGGCGGCGAGGCTTTGGCGGTCGAAGAGGAGGCCCCAGAAGAAGAAGCCGGCGGCGAACATCCAGCCGGCGAGGTGGATCTGGCCCATGAGGCAGCCGATGAGGCCAGCCATGAAGGCGCCGAGAGGTCGGCGGCGATACCACCAGGCGATGAGGAAGCCGCTGGTGAAGAGGGGGAAGAGGCAGGGTTGCCAGATCTTGCGATGGTAGATGACGGCGAATGGGTTGAGGGCCATCAGGGCGACGGCCCAGAGCCAGAGTTCGCGCTGGGGCGGCGGGACGTAGCGGATGGCGAAGAAGGCGAGCAGGACGAGGGCGGCGATGCTCATGCTTTCGACGACGCAGGCGACGCCGGGGGGATCGGTGACGCCGAAGAGCTTGCTCATGCCGATGAAGACCCAGATGTTGAGGGCTGGGTTGAGAGGGCCGGCCGAGGTGGGGGGACCAAGGGTGGGCCAGGGCTCGTCGACGCCGGCTTTCTGGACGCGCTCGAAGGTCCATTCCTCGTCGAACTTGTATTCGATGTCGAGGCGCCAGATGAGGCGCAGGCCGGCGCCGGCGGCGATGGCGAGGAGGAGGCCGAGGATGGCCCAGCGGCTGAGGGGGATGCGGGTCGCGTCCATGCGTGCTCCAAGAAGGCGAGCCGGGCGGCGTAAGCCCCCGGAGTGCGGCGGCGGGGAGAGTAGCACAGGGCGTGGAACGGGACCAGACGGAGCGAAAGAGGATTGGGGGTGGGCCAGGGCAAAGTGAACGAGTACGGAGAGGCGGTGGAATGTAAGCCATGGTTCGACATGCGGTTGCGAGTGCGCAGCGTACTCGTTCACTTTTCCGGACGTGGACAAGAAGGAAGACTACCTAGATGAGGCGGAAAAAAGGCGTAGTGCGGGGTTTGCGTTTGGGGTAAGAATTTCCGCTTTCGATTGCTGGGGATGTTGGCCGATATTCGGATAGCGCAAGGTTCTGGAATGCGGGGCCCGGTCCGCCGCGTTCTGCGAACTGCGGCTAAACGAAAGACCGCGGCTAAACAAAAGACGGGGAAAGACGGGCAGGATGCGAAACGGGGCGCGAGAGCGGACTCTGTTTGTCGTTGCGGATGACTACGGCATTGGGCCGGAGACGTCGCGCGGAATCCGCGAATTGGCGCGGGAGGGGATCGTCACGGGCACGCTGTTGATGGTGAACTCGCCTTATGCGGCGGAGGGCGTGCGGGAGTGGCAGCGGGAGAGGCCGCCGGCCGACCTGGGCTGGCATCCGGTGCTGACGATGGATACGCCCCTGGCGCCGGTCGAGGAGGTATCGAGCCTGTTGACGGAGGATGGGCGATTGGCCCCCCTGCCCTGCTTTTTGAAGCGCTGGCGAAAGGGGGAGATCGAGCAGGAGCATGTTTTCGTCGAACTGGCGGCGCAGTACCGGCGCTTCGTGGAGTTGGTTGGGTATCCGCCGCCGCACGTCGCGTGTCACCATCATTTGCAGGTGTTTCCGGTCGTGGGGCGAGCGTTGCGGGAGATCTTGCGCGGGCAGCGGCCATTGCCGATGTTGCGGCGGGTGCGGGAGGCGTGGCGGACGCTGGTGCGGGTACCGAGCGCCAGAGTGAAGCGGTTGTTCTTGTCGACGCTGGGGCGGTTCGAGACACGGCGGCAGCGGCGTGACGGGTTTCCGGGGGCGGATTGTCTCGGAGGCTTTGGCGCGGCGGAGGAGACGGACGATTTCTTTGGGCGCTGGCTGCGGGCCATGCCGGGGCGCTGCGTCGAGTTGATGTGTCATCCGGGACATTTCGATGCGACGCTGGAGGGGCGGGATGGAGAGGATGCGGCGGCGTGGCAGGAGCGGCGGGCGTGCGAATGGCGGCTGCTGGCGTCGCCGAAGTTTCGTGAGGAGTGTGAGAACGCCGGTTTTCGGGTGACGCGGCCGAGCGATGTTTTTGACGTGCAGGCGAGGCGTGTGGCGGCATAAGAGGGGGCGGGGCGGAGGATTGGGCGTTCTGGCCTATGCATGCCCACGCAAAGCCGTGGGCATGGCACGCAGAAGATGAAGTCGCGTGGCTGCACGTCTGTGATCGCTTCGGCTTGTCGCAAAGTGAGCGGCCGAGTATGGGGTTGGCAGCGAAAATGCCGCTTGCAGGGAGGTCGCTTTGCACGCCCCTCGGCCGTTGATCAGCGTTGTCTGTCCTGCGTATGACGAGGAGGCCGTGCTCGCCTACTTCCACGAGCGGCTCGGCTCCGTTCTCACTTCTCTCGAAGACCGCTATCGTTTCGAAATCCTTTACGTTGACGATGGCTCCGCGGATGGGACGCTGGAGGTGATGCGTCTCCTGGCGGCTCAGGACGCGCGGGTCCGCTACCTGTCGCTGAGCCGCAACTTCGGCAAGGAAGCGGCGATCTCCGCGGGCTTCGAGGAGGCGAAAGGGGATGCCCTGGTGATGCTGGACACGGACCTGCAGCATCCGCCGGAGGTGATCGAGCGACTGCTGGAGCAATGGCGCGGCGGTTTCGACGTGGTGCTGACGGAGCGGGAGAAGACGCCGTACACGAGCTGGTGGCGTAACCTGGCGGCGCGGAGCTTCGCGAGCCTGCTGGCGGCCTCGGCGCGCGATCCGCAGCCCGCGACCTCGGATTTCATGCTGCTGTCGCGGCGCGCGGTGGACGCGGTCGGACGGCTGCGCGAGACGCATCGGTTTACGCGCGGCCTGGTGCGCTGGATCGGCTATCCGACGACGTCGATCACGTTCCGCGTCGCCGATCGGCCGGCCGGCGCGTCGAAGTTCACGATGAGCCGGCTGCTGGGGCTGGCCGGGGACGGCCTATTCTCGTTCTCGCGGCTGCCGCAGCGGCTGATCACGCGCGGGGCCAGTTTCTTCTTTGCGTTGACCTTCTTCTATATCGTGCTGGCGCCGTGGTGTCCGCCGCTGAAGGACATCTCCTCGGAGCCGGCGTTGCATGTCGTCATTGCGTTGTTACTGCTGATGACTGGGGTGCTGCTTACCGCCTTCGGGATCTGCGCCGAGTACCTTTGCCGCATTCTCGAACAGACGAAGCAACGGCCGATCTATTTGCTGAAGGAACGCGGCGGGATGGAAGCGGGCGTTATTCCCGCGAAAGAAGCGTCGGACGGAAAGCGGGCCGCCTAGCGACCAATCCCCTGCGCTTCCGTCGCCCCTCGTCACGTCTTTGCGGTTGTTTAGAGGCTGTTTCAAAACGGGGACTGTCCCTTTACCATCGCCCGGAAAACTGGGTAAGCTGACAAAACGAGAGGGACAGTCCCCGTTTTGAAACAGCCTCTTACCGCCTCTTGCTGCAAATCAGTAGCTGCCGCGGCTGACCTGGCCGCGAATGCTCCGTTTCAGCCCCGACAAGACGGCCAGGAACAGGCAGAGCAGGATGATGTCGACGACGAACCAGACACCGATGATGATCATGAGGGCGATCGGGAAGGTTGGAGTACGGCCTGGCCCGTTGAAGATGAGGAGGGCGAACAGGAACAGCAAAGCCGGAAACAGGATCTGGGCGACAATCCAGGTGATCATGCTGCCCAGCGCGAGCCGGGCCGAGCCGCCGTTGCCGAGGTAGTGGCCCAGCCGATACCAGAACGAGCTAAGCAGGGCCTGAGCCGTGAGGAAGAGAAGGCCGGCGACGAGGCTGAAGATGAACATCACCGCTCCGCCGCCGCGGTCGACCCAACGCGGGCCGGCGGCCAGCATGATGACGGCGCCGACGAGAATAAGGATCGCGCCGACACCGTCAAGGATGACGGAAGTCAGCGGGAGGGCGGCGCCCCCCGCCCCGGACGGCGCCCGGCAGCACAGGCCGGAGCCGACGAAGGTGAAGACGGCGGCCAGCAGGCCGAGCAAAAGAATGCTGATGGTGGCGGCGATCATCAAGACGCGGAGGGTCTCTTCAGTGGAGGAGACCCTGAAATCGAAGCCTCGTCCGAAGATACGTTGCCGCTCCAGGTTCTCGAGAACCAGGCCCATGATAAACAAGGCGGCGCCGAGAACGAGCATGAGAACGCTGAGCAGGTAGCGATAGAAGGTAAAGCTCAATCCGAGGCTCACGGTCTGGAGCTGGCTGCTCTCCGAGGCGCCCGCGTCGATGCTTCGGCTGCGGCGGCCGTAGCCGGGATAGTCCCGGTCGCGGTAGTCGTCACCGCCGTTCCAGCGGTCGCGACCTTCCTCGCCTCCGCGGTCACGGTCTCGCTCGTCCCGGCCTCGATCATCGCGGCGCTGCGGTTCATAGCCGTAGCCGGGGGCCGGGGCGGCCAGCGGTTGGACGGAGCGGGCGACGTCCTCGGGGGCGCGTGGCGGCGCGGGCATGGCGGGGGCGCCGGCTTGCTCCGGGACTGTCAGGATCTCCTGACACTGCGGACAGCGGACACGCTTGCCCTGGTAATCCGGGGACACGGTCATGCGATGCCCGCTCGTGCATTGGATGATCAGCGCCATGGATCTCTCGAAAAAGATAGGAGCAAATCGCTATTGAGGATAAGCGAGCCCGCGGGGGCCGTCAAGCGACACGGCGCGACATGCGACATGCGACATGCGACATGCGACAAACAAGTCTGTGTGGGGCAGGCGGCCTCGCCTGCCGGGGCGGGCAGGCCAGACGGCCTGCCCCATGCGCGTCCCAGGGCTATGGCCTCTCCACAACCAGGGCCACGGCATTGCCGCCCCCCAGGCACAGGGCGGCGAGGCCCCGTCTCGCCTGGCGCTGCTCCATGGCGTGCAGCAGCGTGACGAGCACACGGGCCCCCGAGGCGCCGATCGGATGCCCCAGTGCGATGGCGCCGCCGTTGACGTTCACGCGGCCCTCGTCCAGGCCGAGTTCCTTGCCGCACGCCAGCATCTGCGCCGCGAACGCCTCGTTCAACTCGAAAAGGTCGATGTCCCCCAGGCGCAACTTCGCCTTCTCCAACGCCTGACGCACGGCGTTCACGGGGGCGATGAAGATGTCGCGCGGGGGGACGCCGCTGGTGGCGTAGCTGACGATGCGTGCGAGCGGCTTCTTTCCGCTCCGCTCCACGGCGGCGCCCGAGGCGACGACGAGGGCGGCGGCGCCGTCGCTGAGGGTGGAAGCGTTGCCGGCGGTCACGGTCCCCTGTTCCTTGAAGGCGGGGCGGAGCTTGGCCAGCGTCTCGCGCGTCGTTTCGGAGCGCAGGCCTTCATCGCGCGCGATGGTCTTCGACTTTGGTCCCGTGCCGACCGTGATCGGAATCACCTCGGCCTGGAAGAGGCCCTTGTCCCAGGCCGCGGCGGCGCGCTGCTGGCTCTGGAGGGCGAAGCGGTCCTGCTCGTCGCGACTCACGGAGCAGGTGGTCGCGATGTGTTCGGCGGCGAGGCCCATGTGCCAGTCCTCGAAGGCGCACCAGAGGCCGTCGTGGACCATGGCGTCGACGACCTTCTGATCGCCGAACTTCCAGCCGGCGCGGGCGCCAAAGAGGAGATAAGGCGCCCGGCTCATGCTCTCCATGCCGCCGGCGAGGACGATCTGGGCGTCTCCGGCGCGGATCGCCTGGGCAGCGAGCATCACCGCCTTGAGTCCGGAGCCGCACACCTTGTTGACGGTGAAGGCGGCGATGGTCGGAGGCAGACCGGCGGCGAGCGCGGCCTGGCGCGCGGGGTTCTGACCCCCCCCGGCCTGGAGCACATTGCCGACGATGACCTCGTCGACCTGGTCGACGCTGACGGCTGCGCGTTTCAGCGCCTCGGCAAGCACGGGCGCGGCGATGTTGGGGGCGGACAGGTCGCTCAGGCCGCCGAGAAACTTGCCGATGGGGAGCGAACCGCGGAGAGAAGAAAGGCGTCTGGCATCGGCGTTCCCTCTTCGTGTGCCGGCCCTGGAGCCGCAGGCCGGATTGAAAAACGGCGTTTCATTGGTCATTATAAAGGGCGACATGGAGATCAAATGGCACGACCGGGATCCGGAGACGGGGGCCAAGCGCTTTCTGTGCGCGGATCGTTTCGCCGGGGTGTGGCGGTTCCGTGTGCGGACGGAGCGGCGCAGCGAGTGGAGCAAGGGCGTGGCGCCGACGCGCGCCATGTGGGAGCACGTGCTCGACAGCCTCAAGCGGCGCTACCGGCGGCGCGAAGGAGTGACCGACGAAGACATCGAGCAGGTCGAGCACACGCTCCAAGCCATTCGCCGCCGCGAGGAGTTGCTCGAGCGCGGTTGAGCGATTTCATCGCCTGGGGCTGCCTACCGAGCGAGGCCGCTTTTCTGTGTCATGATTTCTCCGTAGACGACGGCGAGCGCGGCCGAATAAGCCGTCTATTCCGGCTGTTTTCCCGGCGTAGGGGCCACTGCCCTCCCCCTGCACGGGTGAAGAATGCTAAGATTGAGCAGGGAAGCGGTTGTGCCGCTCTGCCGTGGAGGCGGTTTTATGAAGTTCTACCTGATCGTCGCGAAGGGCAGCAAGAAAGGGATGCCCGTCCCGATCACGGTCGACCTGTTCCTGATCGGCTCGGATCCCATCTGCCAGCTCCGGGCCAGAAGCCTGGGGCCCAAGCAGTGCGCCTTGGTCACGCGCGACCGTAATGTCTTCATCCGCGACATGAGCAGCGGCGAGCCGACGATCGTCAACGGGGACGTTCTCCCCCCCGGCGTCGAATGGCCGCTGCACAAGGGTGATCTCCTGTCGGTCGGCGCGCTCGAGTTCATGATCCAGTTCCACGAGAAGGCCCTCTCCCAAAAGGACCTCGAGGAATGGGCCGCCAAGTGTCTCGACATCAATAGCGATCGCAGCCTCTTCGACGAGGACGCGGACGAATTCCACAAGCCGACCACCGCGTCCGGCGCCGCCGCCAGCATTATCGACAAGCTCACCGTGCAGCGCGGCGTCATCATGGGCCGTCTCCGCATCGGCCGGGAAAGCGGCGTCACCACGGTGCGCTTCAACGACGCCAAGCTCGTCGAGCCGCCCGAGGTCGATCTGATCCGCAAAGAGCTGTGCGGCCAGCTGAACCATCACAACCTGCGCGTGTTGCTCGATTTCAAGAACGTGAAGCGACTCTCGACCGCGGGCGTGGCCATGGTGGGAGATTTCTGCCGCTGGCTCAAGCCGTTCGGCAGCACAGTCGCCTTCTGCCGCATTCGCGCCGAGCTGCGCAGCATGATGGACGTCTTCAAGATGGACAACATTCCGTATTTTCACGACAAGAAGTCGGCGCTGATCGCCGAGTGGTGAGTCGGCGCCCGGCAGATGACACCTGGGACCCGACGACTGATCGACACCACTCACCACTCACCACTCACCACTCACCAACGCACTGACACCGCCCTGTCACTTTCGCAAATCGCATCTTTCGTCTTGGCCCGCCGCGTTGAATAACGCATAATACTGGCGACGGCCCGCGCTGCCGCGGATGCGCCCCTGAAGGCCAAGCCGGCCCTCTGTCCTTGAAGGAACGGAACCCACGTGGCCAAAAAGCACCTGCACGTCGCTCTCGTCTTCAACGCCTACAGCGATGCCCAGCCCGAGGCGCCCGAAGACCGCGGCAGCATGACCGACCTCAAGCAATCCATCCGCAACACGGCGCGAAAGCTGCGTCGCCTCGGCCATCGCGTCACCATCATCCCGCTCGCCGACGACCTGTTTCGCTTCCAGCGCAAGCTGCGCCGCATCAACCCGGACGTCGTCTTCAACCTTTATGACGACGTTGTCCATGGCGCCCTTTACGATATGCGCTTGGCCGCCCTCGTCCGCATGATGGGTTATCCGATGACGGGCTGCCCTGCCCTGGCCCTGGGGCTGACACGCTACAAGTTCATGGCCGCCAGCCTGCTGATGGGCGCCGGCGTGCCGATCCCGAGCAACACGCACGTCCTGGAGACCGCCAGCGCCGTCGATCGCTATGACTGGCACTTCCCCATCATCGTCCAGCCGACGCAGGAGCACGCCGGCGTCGGTCTTGAGCGGAACTCCGTCGTTTCTTCCAAGAAGGCGCTCAAGGAGAAGGTCCGCGAGATCCTCACCGTCTACAAGCAGCCCGCGCTCGCCCAGCGCTTCCTGCCCGGCCGCGAGTTCAACGTCTCCGTCATCGGCGGCAACCGGCTGCGCGTGCTGCCCTTGGCCGAGGTCAACTACGAGAAGCTGCCGCCGGAGATTCCGCCCATCATGTCGTACGCGGCCAAGTGGGTGGAGACGTCCGTCGAGTATCAGAACACGTCCGTCATCTGTCCGGCCGATGTGGAACCGGAACTCGCCGAGCGCATCCAGCAAGTGACGCTGGCGGCGTTTCGCGCCGTGGGCGGGCGCGGTTATGGCCGCGTCGATATCCGGCTCGATGAGCAGAACCAGCCGTGCGTGCTGGAAGTGAACTGCAATCCCTGTCTGGACGAAGGCATGGCCCTGGCGCGCTCGGCGGAACGGGCCGGCATCTCCTATCCGCGGCTCTTGCACCTGATCCTGATGTTCGCCCTGGAGCCGCAGCCGTTCGATCCGCAAGTCCCGATGATGCCGCCGGAGACGCGCCGCGTCGTTTTGGCATAATCTTTGCTAACGTTTCAGCGATCGTGGCCCAGTGCGTTGACGCAGATTGGGAGAAGCCGATGCCGCGCTACACGCTCGAGACCATCATCCTCGTTGTGCTCATTGTGTGGCTGCTTGGTTGGCTTATCGTGCCGTTCGGCGGCGCGCTGATTCACCTGCTTCTGGTCGTTATCCTGGTTGTCATCTTGCTGCGGTTGCTGCAAGGGCGCAATCCGCTGCCTTGAAGCGGCGCCCTATTGCGGGAGTCATCGCTTCTCCACGGACAGAGCCAGCGCCGTCGCCGCCCAGCCGCTCGCGGCCGCGGAGATGAATTGGTCTTTGCCGTGCGGGAAGCCGGTCTCGAAGTAGGTCTGGAACGGCTTGCTGCGCGAGACGACATGCCAGGAGCCGTCCTTCAACTGTGTCTTCAGCAGAAACTCGACGCCGTGGCGATAGGCGGGCTCAGACGCCGACAACCCAGCTACCTCGCTCAGGACGACGAGGGCGGAGCCGGTGGCGTAGGCGTCGGGCCCCAGCTTGTCGGTCTGGGCCCAACCGCCGCCCGGTTGCTGGGTCTTGAGCAACTCGTCGGGTCGCTTCTTTCACCTTCGCCTCCGCTCCGGCACGCTTGGTTGACCAGAGACGGAAGACGCGGTCCTCAGTGTCTTTCGCCGGCGTCTTAGTGCATCCAGCCGAGCAGCGTCTCCGTCCGCTGCTTGATCCGCTCTTTCTGGTCCTCGGTCCCGTAAACTTGCATGCCGCGCAGGGCGACATACGCGCCCATGAACGGGCTCTGCTCCGACGGCGGGCGATTGGCGGAGAGCTTGTAGTGGTCGAGGTCCTTGTTGAAGAGAAGCAAATACTCCGCGACGGCCGCCGCGTTGTGTCATCCGCTTTCCAGCCGCCGACCTCGAGGGTCCAGAGAGCGTAACCGGCGGTGGCGACCTGGCCCCCCTGGCCGCGACCTTTGCGATAGCCGTCCTTGTTCTTGGCGAGGAACGTGGAGATGTGGCCCATGTGCTTTCAGCTCTTCCTCGTCGATCGCGAAGCCGCGCGAACAAGGTGACGAGGGCGAGGATGAACGCCCTGGTTGCGGCAGGCGCAGCAGCGCGGTTGTCGCGGTGACCGGCGGCGGATTTCTCCAGGAGCGGGAGAGCCTTGGCGAGGGCGGGCGCGGATGGGGGCTTCGCCGGACGATTACGCGGGCGAATAGCTGGGTTGGCAGGAGCAGGGCGAGGAACGCGAACAGGGGAACGGCGAGTCATGGCGGCTTCCTTTTGGAGAAGAGAATGCCTCGATCCACTCTACATGGCCGCCGTCCACAATGCCAACGTTCATTGTCGATCGAAATCCGGCGTATCCCCGCCGTCCAGCCGCCGTCGACGGTGAGAACGTGGCCGTTCATGTAGCTGTTCTCGGATCGGCCAGGAACGCGGCGACGGCGATCTTGTCGGTCGTGGCGGCCGGCTGAGCGGGACATGGTCGAGCATGCGCTGGACGTTGTCGCGGAACTTGCCCCCTCGCTGTAGAACAATTGCCGCGTTCCTTCGGTCAGACGATCCGGGAGCGATGCCGTTCACGAACAGGCCGAAGGGTCCCAACTCCAGAGCCAAGGGCGGTGAGGTTCACGACCCTGGCCTTGTCGCCACGAAGCGCACTGCAAAGGCAACGCATGAGACCGACGACGACATGCCGATGATCCGTCCCGCTCCCTGATTTCGCATCACGCGGGCGGCGACCTCGGCTCACCCCGTACGACGCCGGTCAGGTCGACGCTCAGAAGGCGGTCCCACTCCGCGCGTGGAAACTCGTCGATGGTCACGCGATGGGCGAGCGTATTGACGCCGGCGTTGTTGACGAGGATATCGAGCCGGCCAAACTCCGCGACGACGCCGCCGATCACCGCCTCGATCTCGTCCGTGCGAGTGACGTCCATGCAGCCCGCGCCGCCCGAGCGCGCGGCGGCCGCCTCCGTCGCCACTGGATCGAGGTCGGTATAAACCACGCGGCTGCCGTTGGCGGCGAGACGATCCGCGATGGCCTGGCCGATGCCGCGCGCGGCGCCGGTCACGAGGCTGACTTTTCCGTTCAGGTCGCATTTCATCGTGAACCTCGGAGTCCGTCAGAGCCGAAAGCGTTAGCGACGACCCCGCTCGGCCGTCGCTTACGCCTGGCTCTGACAGTTCATCTGCTTCTCGGCAAGGTCGGGCATCTGCGCATGGGCGGCCGGGGCGCCCATCGACGATGTGCGATCGAAGGTCAAACTCAACGCCACCTGGTCGCGGATAGCGATCTCATCAGCGACGACAACGGGGCAGCGGCGGATGCGGCCGATGCCGAGGACGGCGCATTCCGGATAGTTGATGATCGGCGTGAACGCGTCGATGCCGAAAGCTCCCAGCGAGGTAACGGTGAAGGTTCCACCCTGAAGCTTCGTTTCCGCGGGAAAGCTTGCGCCGTCGGGCCTGCTCGATCAGGTCGCGCGAACGGAGCGCCAACTCCTTCAGGCCTGGCCAGCGGCACATCGCGAATGACGGGAACCAGCAGTCCCGCCTCGGTATCGACGGCGATGCCGATGTGGATGCCGCTGGAAAACACGATGCGATCGTCCTCCCGTTTTCATGAATTGAGCAGCGGATGTTTTTCCAGCGCGCTTGCGGTCAGCTTGACGAAGAGATCGGTATAGGTCGGAACAGCGTCACTGCCGCTCGCCTTCCACTGTTCGCGACATCTGACGAGGTTCGTCGCGTCAACGGTCGTGGTCAGCGTGAGTTGCGCTGTGGAACGATGGCTGAGCGCGCGCTCCGCGAGATGAGACGGCGTATCGCGGTTGACGGGTAAGCGCGCGGCGGTATCCTCGCGCGCGTGCCGGCCGCTGCGAGATATCGCGTTCACGGATGCGGCCGGTTCGGCCCTGTCCCTGTCGCCTCCTTCCAGTCGATAGCCGTAGGCCGGCGGCGCGCGGGCGCGCATCGCGGGGAACTCGCCAGTTGCTCACGTCTAGGCGTGGCGACCGGGCGCGGCTACCGGGGCAGAGGTTGTCGGCTTCGCTTGGGGTGAAGCGACCGGCGCCACGGTCGCGACGGGGATGGGCTCACCTGGTTGCAGCACAAAACCGATGACGGCGCCGACCGCGATGACATCCCCTTTGCGCGGACCGGCGTCAGGAATATGAAGAACGCCGTCATCCAACCCTTCGATGTTCTTCGTCGCCTTTTCCCTCGAGCGCAAGGGGGTTGAGGGCTTCGCCGGTGCGAACCGTGTCTCCGTCCGCCTTGAGCCAGCCGGCGAACACGCCCTGCTCCATGTTCCAGCCCAGTCGGGGGACGGTGATCGGTATCGCCATGCGCGGGTCTACTCCTGGACAAGATCGCGGATCGCCTGAAGGATGTCGTCCACGCTCGGGACGACGGCCTTTTCCAGCGTTGGACTGTACGGCGTCGGCGTGTGGGCGCCGTTGAGCCGGCGAATGGGAGCGTCCAGATCGTCGAAGTCATGGTCGGCGATCTGGGCCGCGATCTCGGCGCCGATGCCGAACGGAGCGAACGCCTCGTCGACGATCAACAACTGGCCTGTCGACGGACCGCGCGATCGTCTCGACATCGAGCGGCGCCACGGTGCGCGGATCGATCAGCTCCACGGAGACGCCCTCCCCCGCCAGCGTTTCACAGGCTTTGAGAACGCGCTGCGTCATCAACGCCAGCGCCACGACGGTGACATCCTTTCCCTCGCGCATCACCGCCGCCTGGCCGAAGGGTATCTCGTAGTCCGTCTCAGGCGCCGGCCCCTTGAGCGAGAGCAATTCGCGGTGCTCGAGGAAGAGGACGGGATCGTCGCAGCGCAAGGCGTGGTGCAAGAGGCCCTTGGCGTCGTATGGCGTCGAGGGGACGACGACGCGCAGCCCGGGGAAGTGCGCGTACATGGGATAGTAATTGCCCGAGTGGTGCGTCGCCGCCGAATGGCCGATGCCGATGCAGCCGCGCAGGAGGATCGGCATCTTGATCCGGCCGTCGCTCATGTACTGGATCTTGGCGATCTGGTTGATGATCTCGCCGACGGCGTCCAGGACGAAATCGGCGAACATGAAATCGATCACGGGCCGCGACCCGGTCATGGCCGCCCCGCCGCCGAGGCCGACGAAGCCGCGCTCGCAGATGGGGGTATCGCACAGGCGTTCGGGGCCGTGAAGCTCGTAGAGGCCGGCGGTCGTCTTGAAGTTGCCGCCGCGTTTTCCGATGCCTTCCCCCAGGACGAAGATCCCCGGATTCTTCGCCATCTCGTGCGTCAGCGCTTCGAGAGTGGCCTGCATGTAGCTGACGTGCCGCTCCCCCTGATGCGGCGGGGCGAGGACAGCGCGCGGCTCCGCGTAGATGTGGGTCGCCGCCGTGACCGGATCGGGCCAGGGGGCGTTCTCAGCCAAGCGATGCGCGGCCTCGGCCTCGGCCGCGACCCGCGCTTCCAGTGCGGAAAGCTCACGCTCGCTGACAGTAGAGGTTTCGAGAAGATGGGTCCGCAAACGCAAGATCGGACAGCGCGTTTTCCACGCCTCCACCTCTTCGCGCGTGCGGTACGTGAAGTCCCCCATGCCCTCGGCGTGGGCCCGCGTGCGATACGTGCGGCACTCCAGGAGCGTTGGCCCCTCGCCGCGCCGGGCCCGCCGCACCGCCTCCTCCGCCGCGGCGTGGATGGCGAGCACGTCGTTGCCGTCGAGATCGACGCCCGGCATGCCATAGCTTGCCGCCCGGCTCGCCACCGTCGGGTTGCCCGCCGCGTAACGGAACGGCACCTCCGTGGCGTACTGGTTGTTCTCGCAGACGAAGAGCGCCGGCAGCTTCCAGATGCCGGCGAGGTTCAGGCCCTCGTGAAAGGCGCCGTTGTTCACGGCGCCGTCGCCGAAGAACGCCACCCCCACGTTGTCCTTTTTCAACAGCTTGAAGCTGTAGCCCGCGCCGGCGGCCTGAAGGATGCAAGGGCCGACGATGCCGCTCGTCCCCATCATGCCGACTTCCGGCGCGAACAGGTGCATGCTGCCCCCGCGACCGCGCGAGCAGCCCGTCGCCCGACCGTAGAGCTCCGCGAACAGTTGCTCGGGAGACACGCCCTTCGCGAGCGCATGGCCGTGGCCGCGATGGGTGCTGAAGACGGCGTCCTCGGCTCGCAGATGGGCGCTGACGCCGACGGCGATCGCCTCCTGGCCGACGTAGGTGTGGCAGGCGCCGTGTATCAAGCCGCGCTGATGGGATTTCGCCAGCAGCTCTTCGCAGCGGCGAATGAGCAACATGTTGCGATACAGGCTCAGAAGTCGTTCCTTGCCGATCGTGGCGGGCGTCATGAGTTGTTGACTCTTCCTTCCGGTCGCGCGTCGATGAAGGTCACACTTAACCGATAACCTCGTCCACCACGCGCCCGTGCACGTCTGTGAGGCGGAAGTCACGGCCGCCGAAGCGGAACGTCAGGCGCTCGTGGTTCAGGCCCAGGAGGTGCAGGATGGTCGCGTGCAGATCATGCATCGTGCAAATGCCGTCGACGGCATGGATGCCCATCTCGTCGGTCGCCCCATACACCGTGCCGCCCTTCACGCCGCCGCCCGCGAGCCAGACGCTGAAGCCTTCCGGATGATGGTCGCGGCCGTCGCGCCCGGACGAGTGGGGCGTGCGCCCGAACTCGCCGGCCCAGACGATCAGCGTGGATTCGAGTAGGCCGCGTGCCTTGAGGTCCTTGATCAACCCGGCGATGGCCTGGTCGGTGTCGAGGGCGTTCTTTTCATGACCGGCTTTCAGGTTGCCGTGCTGATCCCAGGTCCCGTTGGAGGCGCCGGGGGGACAGGTGATCTCGACGAAGCGGACGCCGCTCTCGACGAGCCGGCGGGCGCGCAGGCACTGGATGCCGTAGAGCCGCTTCGACGGGATGCTCGAGTCGATGCCGTAGAGCCGGCGCGTCGCCTCGGTTTCGCGGCTCAGGTCGAGCACGTCAGGCACGAGCGACTGCATGCGGAAGGCCATCTCGTGATTGCGGATCGCCGAGTCGACCGGATCGCTGCCGCCGAGCGACCGCGAGAAGGCGGCGTCCTGGCGGCGGATGAGGTCGAGCCGGGCCTCCTGGATACGGCGGTCGCGATCGGCGGGGACGATATTGTCGATGGGTCGGCCGTCGGCTTGAAAGAGAGTCGCCTGGTAGCTGGCGGGGAGGAAGCCGCTGGAAAAAGTCTCGAGCCCGCCGCACGGCACAACGCCGAAGGAGAGGACAACGAAGCCGGGCAGGTTGCGGTTCTCGCTGCCCAGGCCGTAGTTGACCCAGGAGCCAAGGCTGGGCCGGCCCGCGTTGTTGGCGCCGGTGTGCAGGAACAAGACGCCGGTGGAGTGGAGCGGCAGGTCGGCCTTCATCGAGCGGATGACGGCCAGGTCGTCGGCACACGACGCGATGTGCGGAAACAACTCACTCACCGCCATGCCCGAGCGGCCATGCCGGCGGAAGCGCCAGGGGCTGCGCAGCCATTGGCGATTGCCGTCGGCGGTCGGGTTGGTGGAGGTGGTGAAGGGGCGGCCGTCCAGTTCGGCGAGCTTCGGCTTGGGATCGAAGGAATCGACGTGCGAAACGCCGCCGTCCATGAAGCAGAAGATGACGTTGCGGGCGCGGGCACGAAAATGGGGCGAGGGCGGAGGCGGGGCGTCGGCGAAGCTCTTGTCGGACAGGAGAGCGGAGAGCGCGACGAGGCCGAAGCCGTTGGCGGACGCCGCGAGCATGTCGCGGCGCGACATCGGTATTCGTATTGGACCGGGGCAGGGACACGCATGCATAAGGATGGTCCGAGGCGTCACGGTATGTAAATGAACTCTTTCATGTTGTACATCGTGTGCGCCATGTCCTGCCAAACCGCCCGGCTTTCCAGGATGGCGCGCGGCTCGACGCCGTGCAACTCCGCGAACCGCAGCGCCGCCTCTTCGAAGCGTTCTTGTTCCTCCACGTTCGGCGGCCGGCCGAGCGCGGTCGTGAACATGCGGGCGATGCGCTCCTTCAGCGTCGGTTCCTTGTCCGCCATCAGCCGTCCGGCCCAGACTTCCGCCTGCTGCACAACGAAGGGATCGTTGAGCAACGTCAGCGCCTGGGCCGGGACGTTGGTGATGTTTCGCCGCCCCTGCGTGACCTTGCCGCCGGGGAAATCGAAGACGTCCAGAAAGCGCGGCGGCTCCATCAGCGTGTTCTTGATGTAGATGCTGCGGCGGCCGGCGCCGTCGAGCGGGCCGGGGAACAACCGGCGATCGGCGTTCGCCTTCTCCCGATAGGAGGTGATGCTCATGCCGTACAAGGTTGGATCGAGACGGCCCGAAGCTGCCAAGATGGAGTCGCGGATCGCCTCGGCTTCCATGCGCCGCGCCGGGTAACAGTGCAACAGCCTGTTTTCGGGGTCTGTCTCCCTCGCCTTTGCATCGTCGAGGTTGCTCATCTGAAAGGTCCGCGTCAAGACGATCGAGCGGATCAGTCGCTTGATGGACCAACCGTCATCGACGAAGCGTGCCGCCAGATAATCGAGCAGTTCCGCGTGGGACGGTAGCTCGCCGACCCGGCCGAAGTCGTCGACGGTGCGGCCAACTCCGGCGCCGAACAGATGATGCCAGACGCGATTGACCATCACCCGCGCGGTGAGTGGATTGTCGGCGCCGGCGATGCGCTCTGCCAGCTCGAGCCGGCCGCTGCCGGACGGAGCGAACGACGCGCCCGGGCCGGTGAGGACTTCGAGGTAACGGCGCGGCGTGGCGCCGCCGGGCTTGGCCCAATCTCCGCGGGCGAAGACGGGTTGTTCATAGCCGGGGCCGAAGTCGGCAAGCCCCGGCGCCACGCGTGGCAGGGCGAGCGTCGCTTCGGTCTTGCGATAGTCCGCCGCCAGCGCTGCGAGGCGCGGCGTGAGCCCGATGTCGTTGGGCAAGAGGCCGCGCTTGACGAGGTTGTCAAGCCAGCGGACATCCTCATCGGTCGCGCGCCCGTCAGCCCAGGCGCGGACGGCGGCATCGATCGCCGCGCCGTAGCGCGTGGCGACATCGGCGAAGGATGCCGGATCGGCGCCGTCGAACAGACGGAGCAGATGGCCCAGTTCGGCCCTGGGTGGCTCGGGCCCATCGTGCAGCACAACCCGGGTGACGCCGAAGTAAGAGCGTGGATTGGCGGCCGCTTTTTCCCAGGGGAGGCGATAGTTCTCCGGGTCACCGCCCAAGGCGCTGAGTTGATCGGGGAACTTGGGATTGTCGAGCAGCGTCATCAGCTCGGCGTAGGTGCGTAGGCTGTCGAGGTCTTCCGGGATGGGAAAAGTGATCCAGATCCAGGCGTCGCTGATCAGGGCGCGGTAATTCTTGTAATTGAGCTGGCAGTTGCTGGAGACGAGGCGGACGGCGCTCGAGCGCTTGCCCATGACCTGGAAGCTGATGAAGCGCTTACCCTTGGGGAGGAGGGGCGACCGGAGCGCGCCGTTGAGCTTGTCGGACAGCGCATTGGTGAAGACGCCGGCGGGGAGGACCGCGCGGAGGACGGCGTCTCCTTCGTAAGCCACGACGACGTCGCCGCTCTTGCTTGGTCCGTGGCGGAGGCCCTGCCCTTGCGCCTGCCAGCCGGCGAGAGCGCCCGAGCGAAAGTCGGCAAAGGGGACGAACTGCTTTTCGGCGGCAGCGTGGCTTTTTTCCTCTCCGGCGAGGTCCTCGCCCAGCTTCCGCCAGGCCGCGCCAAGAGTGGCGTCGCCCGGATTGGCGGCGCTCAGCGCTCGCCAGGGCCCGAAAACATCGTCGCGCGGCGCTTTCGCCTCGGAGAGAGCCGCCACCCACCGATCCAGACGCTTCGCATCCAATCCCTTGGCCAGCGCGGCGGCCTCCGGCGCCTTGGTCAGCGCCGCCCGCGCCGCGAGAAGATACTGCTTGATGCGCGGCGTCTCCGCGATCCAGGCCGCCCCCAGTTCCTTGCGAATGTCGCTCTTCAGGCCGCGCAGCCGCTCCATGGGCGCGGCGTTGACCTCGGGCCCGTCGAGCGTGTGCGCCACCTGCCGCGAGCTGCGGATGATACCGAGCAGGGCGTAGTAATCCTTGGTCGAGACGGCGTCGATCTTGTGGTCATGGCAGCGGGCGCAGGCGACCGTCGTGGCCTGGAACGCCTTGGTCAGGGTGTCGAGCTGATTGTCGGCAATGTCGTAGCCGATTTGCCGCAGGGCGATGCAGTCATCGTGATTGACTTCGCCGAAGCGGTAGAAGGCCGTGCCGATTACCGATTCGTTGAACTTCTCCTTCTTGTTCCAGCGCGTGCGCCCGGCGAGGAGGTCGCCGGCAAGGTGCTCACGCACCATCTGATCGTAGGGCACGTCGTCGTTGAAGGCGCGGATGAGATAGTCGCGATAGCGCCAGGCGTGGTGCACGTCGTAGTTCCATTCATTGCCGTGCGTTTCGGAAAAGCGGACGACGTCCATCCAGTGCCGGGCCCAGCGCTCGCCGAAATGGGGTGAGGCGAGCAGACGGTCGACCAGGCGCTCGACCGCTCCCGCTTTGGCGTCGCCAAGAAAAGCGTCGATCTCGGCAGGCGTCGGCGGCAGTCCGGTCAGCACCAGGCTGAGGCGGCGAATCAATGTGCGCCGATTGGCTGGGGCGGCGGGAGACAGGCCTTTCGCCTCGAGCCTGGCGAGGATGAAACGATCCACAGGGTCGGGCGACCAGGCGGAGTCGTGCACGGTCGGCGGCGCGGGCTTCTTCACGGGTTGCAGGCTCCACCAGCCGCGCCGATCGCGCAGCATCTCCTCCCAGGTGAGAGTCTTGACCGCCGAAGTCGCCCTGTCGCGCGGATCGGGCGCCCCCATCTTCACCCATGCTTCCAGATCGGCGATCGCCGCCGCGGGCAGCTTCCCCTTGGGCGGCATCTTGAGGTCCGGATCGGTGTAGCGGACTGCCTTGATGAGCAGGCTCTCGTCCGCCTTGCCCGGCACGATCCCCGGCCCCGACTCGCCGCCCTTGCGCAGCGCCGCCCGGCTGTCCAGAAGGAACTTGCCGCGCACCTTCTTCGCCTCAGCCGAATGGCAGGAATAGCAATGCTCGACGAGGAGGGGCCGGATCTTGGTCTCGAAGAATTGCAGGCCCGCGGGATCGGCCGGGTCGGCGCGCAAAGCAGGCGTCACGGCCAGCACCAGGACGACGGCGGCAAGAAGGATTCGCATAGACGCTCTTCACACCAAGGTAGCGACCGGAGACAGCGGCCTCAATGAAAAAAGCCGGGACCGTCCGGCGCCGACCCCATGGATTCTGAGCGGCGGCGGCGTAAAACGGTGGGCGACGTCACCAAGGCGCCGGGATCCATCATGAACTTCTCCAACCGGTGGGTGCAGCTCGTCGCCGGCATCACGGGCATGGTGGCCGTCGCCAACTTTCAGTATTCCTGGACGCTGTTCGTCCTGCCGTTGCGCGAACGCCATGGCTGGGACGAAGTCGACATTCAATACGCCCTTTACCTCTTCTTCGTTCCAGCACAGACTTGGCTGGCGCCCTTGCAGGGCTATCTGGCGGAGCGCTTCGGCCCGCGCAAGCTCTTGATCAGCGGCGGCGTCCTGGCCGGCCTCGGCTGGATGATCAATGCCGGCGCCTCTTCCCTGGGCATGGTGTACGCGGCCCAGGCGCTCGCGGGTTGCGGGTCGGGCATCGTCTACAGCATCAGCATGGGCAGCGCGTTGAAATGGTTCCCCGACCGGCGCGGGCTCGCCGCCGGACTCACCGCGGCGGCCTTCGGCGCGGGAGCGGCCGCCACGGTCCGGCCCGTCCGCTGGACCATCGCGCAGCACGGCTACGAGCAAGCTTTCCTGTGGTTCGGCCTCGGCCAGGCCGTCGTGATTGTCCTCGCCGCGCTCGTCATGCGTTTTCCCAGGCCCGGCGAGGCGCCGGCCCCCACTCAGTCCAAGGTCTTGCAATCGGTCCACGACTACACGCCACGCCAAACGCTGCGCTCCCCGGGCTTCTGGCTCATCTATTTCATGATGATGATGGGAGCGATCCCCGGCCTCCTGATGCTCGGCTACATCGCGCCCCTCGCCAGGGATTTCGCGGTCGCCGAAACATCGGTCACCATCCTCTGGGTCACTTCGGCCGCCCTGCCCCTGGCCATGGAGCTGGATCGCGTCATGGGGGGCCTCACGCGCCCCGTGTTCGGCTGGATCTCCGACCACATCGGCCGCGAAATCGCGATTTTTCTGGCCTTCGCCTTCGAAGGTTTCGCGCTTTTCCTGCTCCTTCAGTTCGGTCATGATCCGATCATGTTCGTCCTCATGTCCGGACTGGCGTTCTTCGGCTGGGGCGCCGTCTTCAGCCTCTTTCCCGCGGTGAGCGCCGATATGTTCGGCCGCAAGTTTGCGACGACCAATTACAGCATCCTCTATACCGCCAAAGGCGCCGCCTCGCTGGTGGTGGCCCTGTGCGATCTGTTGCGCTCGCACGCCGGAAGTTGGTCACCGGTCTTCGCCGTCATGATTTCCGCCGACGCGCTCGCGGCCTTCATGGCATTGCTTGTCTTGCGGCCGCTGCGCCGGCGGTCGGTGAGAATGGAGGAGGAAAAGCGAGCGGCGGAAACCATTCGCATTGGCGATCGCGGTCCCGAGTTTAGCTGATATCCTGATGAGGATGTGACACTCCGAACCCGCCATCGGCGCCCGAGTTCATGGCCGAGACATTCCTGCAAGCGCTGCATGAGACTTTTGAAAACCACGCCGCTCGTAGCGCGGTGGTGCACGAGCAGTGTACGCATACCTATGGTGACCTGCTGGCCCGCGCCCGAGAGGGCGCCGGTTGGCTCCAGTCGCTCGGCGTCGCCAAGGGGGACCGCGTCGTCCTATGTACGTCGAACAAGCCGGCGTTCCTTTTTGCGCATCTGGCCACGCTCTTCGCGGGCGCGGTCACGCTGCCCCTCAACCCACGCTTCACGCGCGAGGAGCTCCGTTTCTTCCTTGCCGACAGCGGCGCCCGCGTCGCGATCGTCGGCGCGGAAGCGGGATCGATCCTCGAATCGCTGCGGCCGGACCTGCCCGAGTTGCGAGCGATCATCCCCGATGTGACTGTGCTGGACTCGCCGAAGGGCGCTTACCACCTCGTTCCCCCAACCGCCGCCGATCCTTGCCTGATTCTCTACAGCTCCGGAACGACCGGTTGGCCCAAGGGCGTCGTGCACACGCACGCCAACGTCCTGTCCAGCCTGCGCGCCCTGCAATCGTGCTGGCGCTTCACGCCGGACGACGTCGTCTTGAACGTGCTGCCGCTCTTTCACATTCACGGACTCTGCTTCGCCACACAGCTCACGCTGCTCGGCGGCGCCTGTCTGCTGCTCGACGACTTCGACGCTCACAGGACGATGGGACGCATCGCCGACTGCAGCGTCTTCATGGCCGTGCCGGCGATCTACTACCGTTTTCTCGAACAGCCAAGCTTCCGCGACGCGGCCAAGGCGTGGCAAAAGACGCGGCTGTTCACCTGTGGGTCGGCGCCGATTCGCGCCGAGGTGTTGCCCACGTTGGAAGCGGCCCTCGGCAAACCCGTCATCAATCGTTACGGAATGACAGAGGCGTTTGTCATCACGAGCCTGCCCCTGGACGGACCCTGGCCCAATGGCTCGGTGGGCCAAGCGCTCCCCGGAATCGAAGTCGACGTCTCCGCCGCGGTGGGCGAAGTCGGCACCGTGCGGCTGCGCGGGCCGAATCTGTTTCGCGAATACTGGAACAAGCCGGACGCCACCCGCCAAGCCTTCGCCTCGGGCTGGTTCGATACCGGCGACCTGGGCGTTCTCGATGCCGCCCGCTTCCTGACCCTGGTCGGACGCAAGAACGACCTGATCATCACCAATGGCTTCAACGTCTACCCGCAGGTCGTCGAGCGCATCATCAACGAATGCCCCGGCGTACGTGAATCGGCCGTGCTCGGCGTTCCCGACGAGCGCAGAGGGGAACGCGTCGTCGCCTTCATCGTGCGCGGCGACCCGGCGCTGGACGGGGATCGACTGCGTGCGTTCTTGGGCGATCGGCTCGTCGACTACCAGCGGCCGAAAGAGATTCGCTTCGTGGAGGCGCTGCCGCGCAACGCGATGGGCAAGGTGTCGCGGCGGGAGTTGCGGGCCCTGCTCGGTGGAGGCCAAGCATGAATATCGCAGCGCGCATCGGCGCCCTACGTTCCACCGCGGTCAATCGCGTCCTCGCGGAAGCACGCCAGGTCCAGGCGGAGGGGCGAGCCCTCGTCTCCCTCATGCGCGGCCAGCCCGACACGCCGACGCCGCCGCACATCGTCGCGGCGGCGGAAAAGGCGCTGCGCGACGGCCTCACCGGCTATCCGGACAACCAGGGGGAGCCGATCCTGCGGCAGGCGATCGCGGAGAAGCTCTGGCGCGACAACGATCTCACCTATGACCCGAAGCGCGAGATCCTCGTGACCGATGGGGCGACGGCCGGTATCTTCACCGCGCTGGCCGTCCTGATTCAACCCGGCGACGACGTCCTCCTGCCCGACCCCATCTACGACGCCTATGCCTCCCCCATCGCGATCTGGGGCGGCCGGCCCGTTCCGGTACCCTCCGCCATTCGAGACGGCCGTTTCGCCATCGATCGCGCCGCGCTGGAGGCGGCTTGCACGCCCCGCGCACGCGTCCTCTTGCTCAACAGCCCCTGGAACCCAACGGGAACCGTGTGGACGCGAGCCGAACTGAGCGAGTGGCTCGACTTCGCGGAGGCGCACGATCTCGGCGTCATCAGCGACGAGATCTACGAGACGCTCATCTACGACGGCCGCCGCCACGTTTCGCCGGCAACGCTGTCGCCGGACGCCCGCGCCCGGACCGTCGTCGTCAACAGCCTCTCCAAGACCTACGCGATGACCGGCTGGCGCGTCGGCTACTGTGCCGCCCCGGCGGAGATCATCCAGGCGATGCTGCTCGTCTTGCAGCAATTCAGCCGCGGCCCGGCGACGTTCCTCCAGCACGCGGCGGCGGCCGCGTTGGCCGCCGATCAAGCGTCGGTCGGCAAGATGACCGCGGAATACCAGGAACGTCGCGATCGCGTGCTGCAAGCGCTGAAGGGCATCCCGGGCGTTGTGCCGCTGGCGCCGGAGGGGGGCTTGTTCGTCATGCTCGACGTGCGCGGTCTCGGCATGCCGTCCGACGCCGTGCGCCGATTCCTCCTGCGCGAAGCGGGCGTGGTTGTCATCCACGGCGCCGCCTACGGCGAAGCGGGTAAAGGGACGCTCCGCGTCTCGTTCGCCGGCGGCGGCGAAACGCTGGAGCGCGGCCTCGAACGGCTGCGTGACGGCTTGCGGCTGCTCGGGAAAAAGTCGGGAGGCGCCGCGTGATTGACGCCACTCACGAATCACCACTCACGATGCGTAGCTCACCTATCGACACCGTTTCACTGCACGCCGCGCTGAAGAACGCCATCAGTGGCGAGGTCCGCTTCGAACGGCTCGACCGCGCCTTGTATTCGACCGACGCCAGCGTCTACCAGATCATGCCGCTCGGCGTCGTGCTTCCCAGGACCGCTGACGATATCGCCGCGGCCGTCAAAGTATGCGCCTCTTGCAACGTCCCCGTCACCGCGCGCGGCGGCGGCACCTCGCAAGCGGGGCAGTCGATCGGCCCGGGCGTCATTCTCGATTCCTCCAAGTACCTCAACCGCATTCTCGAAACCAACGCCGCCGAGCGCTGGGTCCGCGTCGAGCCCGGCTGCGTGCTCGACGAGCTCAATCAACACGTCAAGCCGCACGGCCTGCAATTCGCCCCCGACATCTCCACCGCCAACCGCGCCACCATCGGCGGCATGGTCGCCAACAACTCGTCCGGTACGCATTCCGTCATCTACGGCAAGACGATCGACCATGTCCTCGAACTGAAAGTCCTCCTTGCGGATGGCAGCGTCGTTCATGCTCGGCCGCTGGGCGACGGAGAGCTGGACGCGAAATGCGACCAGCCGGATCGCGAAGGTGGCATCTATCGCACGGTCCGACGATTGGCGGCCGAACACGAGGCCGAGATCGACCGCCGCTTCCCGAAGATCCTGCGGCGCGTCGGCGGCTACAATCTCGACCGCTTTGTGTCGACCCGTGACAGAGGCCCTGCGGTGGCCGACGCCGCACCGACGGCGGCCGCCCCATTCAACCTCGCCGAGCTTTTCGTCGGCTCCGAAGGCACGCTCGGCATCGTCCTCGAAGCCAAGCTGCGCCTCGTCGAGCTTCCGAGGGCGAAGGCGCTGCTGGTGGTGCAATTCGCCGACCTGCTCGACGCCCTCGCCGCCACGCCGGCGATCCTGACCCACGGCCCCGCCGCCGTCGAGGTCATGGACCGCTTCATTCTCGACTGCACGAAACTCAACCCGGAAGCGTCCCGCCTGCGCGACTTCATCCTCGGCGACCCGGGCGCGATCCTCATCATCGAGTTCTACGGCGATCGGGCGGAAGTGCTTGGACCGCGTCTCGACGCCCTCGAGAACTCGCTGCGCTCGCTGAAGCTGGATTGCCACTGGAGCCGCGCTACCGACGTCGCGGCCCAGGCGCGCATCTGGAAGCTGCGCACCCTGGCCCTCGGACTGTCCATGGCCGAAAAGGGTGACGCCAAGGCGATCTCGTTCGTCGAGGACACCGCCGTCGCCCCGGATCGCCTCCGCGACTACATCGACGAATTCCTCCAGGCCATCGCCCGCCACGGCACGAAAGCCGGCGTCTATGCCCATGCCTCGGTCGGCTGCCTCCACGTTCGGCCCATCGTCAACCTCAAGGCGGAGGAAGGCGTGCGGCAATTCCAAGCCATCGCCGACGACGTGGCGAACCTGGTCCTGAAATACGGTGGAGCCCTCTCCGGCGAACATGGCGATGGCCTGGTGCGCAGTCCGTTCCAGGAAAAGATGTTCGGGCCGACCCTGTATCAGGCGTTCCGCGACATCAAACGTGTCTTCGATCCGGGCAACCTGCTCAATCCCGGCAAGATCGTCGACGCCCCGCCGCTCGCGTCGAATCTACGCTACGGCCCCGCCTACGTCACGCCGGACGTGCCGACGACGTTCGACTTCAGCGCCGACGGCGGCTTGACGCGCGCGGCCGAGCTATGTGCCGGCGTCGGCGAGTGCCGCAAACGACGCGGCGGCGTCATGTGCCCGTCGTACCAGGCGACGTGTGACGAGCAGCACAGCACGCGTGGCCGGGCCAATGTGCTGCGTCTCGCGTTGACAGGTCAGCTTCCCGTGCTCTCCGCGCCGGCCGGAAACGGCGCGGGAGGTTTGACCGATCCCGCCGTGCTCGCAGCCCTGGACCTGTGCCTGGAGTGCAAGGCTTGCAAGAGCGAGTGCCCGACCAACGTCGACATGGCCCGTCTCAAAGCGGAGGTCCTCGATCAGCATCACAAGCAGCACGGCCTGCCCTGGCGCAACTGGCTCTTCGCCAACGTGGCGAGCCTGAGCAAGTGGGGCTCTAGACTGGCGCCGCTATCCAACTGGTGGGCGCGCAGTTGGCTTGGCCGCTGGCTCAATGAGAAGATGTTCGGCATCGACCGGCGGCGCAAGCCGCCGCGGTTCGCGTGGAAGCGGTTCGCTCCCGGCGCCCCGTCTGTGCAGCCGAACACGCCGGCGCTGGTGTTCTTCGCCGACACCTTCGTCCGGTTTCACGAGCCCGAACTGGCACGCGCCACGCTCGAGCTATTGGCGCGCGTGAATGATGTGGTGGCGCCCGTCGTGCGCTGCTGCGGTAGGCCGATGATTTCCAACGGCATGCTCGACGCGGCCATCGTGAACGCCGAATACAACGTGAACGTCCTGCATGCCGCCGCCCGGAGCGGAGCCCCCATCGTCGCCTGCGAGCCGAGCTGCATCCTCACGATCAAGGACGACTATCCGGCGCTGCTCAAGGGGGATCTGCGCGACAAGGCGAAGGCGGTCGCCGAGCGTTGTTTCACGTTCGAAGAGTTCCTGGAATGCCGGCTGACGGAAAAACAAATCCCCTTCCGGACGGGCACGAAACGCATTCTCGCGCAGGCCCACTGCCATCAGCGCTCGCTCCTCGGCGCCGGCCCCCTCGTCAAGTTGCTGCGCCGCATCCCCGGCGCCGAAGTCATCGATCTCCACGCCGGCTGCTGCGGCATGGCCGGCTCGTTCGGCTACGAAAAAGAGCACTATGAGATATCACGCCTTGTCGGCGAGCAGCGTCTCTTTCCCGTCATTCGCAAGGAGCCAGCGGACACGGTCATCATCGCGCCGGGCTTTTCGTGCCGCCTGCAAATCGAACACTTTACCGGGCGGAAGGCGCTTCATCCGGCGACGCTGCTGCGATTGTTGGTCGAGTGTTGATCGCTCCACGTGTCACCACTCGCCGCTCCACTATACACTCTTCAAAAAATGCGCTGCCACGTGCCGCCGCTGGATCTTCCCGGTCGCCGTGCGCGGTACCGCGTCGGTGACGTGGATCACCTTCGGTGTCTTGAAGTCCGCCAACCGCTTCGCGCAATGCGCCTGAATCTCCGCGGGGGTCGCCTTCCCCTTCAGCACGACCGCCGCGTGCACTTCCTCGCCGTACTTGGCGTCCGGGGCCGCGAAGCAGACCGCCTCGGCCACCGCGGGATGTTCCAGCAGGGCGGCGTCGACCTCGAGCGGGGAGATCTTCTCGCCGCCGCGATTGATCAGCTCCTTGAGTCGCCCGGTCAGCATCAGGTAGCCGCTCTCGTCGAGGACGCCCTGGTCGCCGGTGCGAAAGTAGCCGTGCCAGAAGGCGGTAGCGTTCGCCTCGGGGTTGTTGAGGTAGCCGTGCATGACATTGACGCCGCGGATGGTCACCTCCCCCTGCTTGCCGGCGGGTAATGGCTCGCCACGATCGTCGCGGATCACGATGTCGATGCCCGTCCCTTTCCCAACGAAGCCGGGCTTGCGCGGGCCGGGCGGCAGGGGATTCGAGGCCATCTGATGGGACGCCTCGGTCATGCCGTAGGCTTCGAGCACGGGCGCGCCGAAGCGTTCTTCCATCTGCTGAAACACCGCCGGCGCCAAAGCCGCGCTGCACGAGCGGATGAAACGCAAGCCGCCGCGCGGCGCGTTGTCTTGATCGGCCCGGCCGAGAAGTATCTGATGGATGGTCGGCACCGCGGAGTACCAGGTGACGCCGTACTTCGCCGCCGTCTGCCAGAAGGCGCCGGCGGAGAACTTGCCGGGAATGACGACGGCGCCGCCGGTGTGCAATGTCGACAGCGTGGCGCCGATCAGGCCATGGACGTGAAAGAGCGGCATGACGATCAGGCTGCGATCGCGCGGCGTGAGTTGATACGTGGCCGCGATGTTCGCGATCGACGCCATCAGGTTCCCGTGCGTCAAGGGCACGCCCTTCGGCCGGCTGGTCGTGCCGCTGGTGTGCAGGAACAGGGCGACATCGCTCGGGGTCGGCGCCGATCGGTCGGGATTCGGCGCCGCCTGTCCGCTCTGGCGCCGCACGAAGACCCGGCCTTCCGCGTCGAGCGCGCATTCCCAGACCGGAAGCTGCAACTGGCGCGCGGCTTCGCGCGCCGGATGGTCGCCCGGCGCGACGATGACCGCCTTGGCCCCGGCGTCTTCGAGGTAGAAGCGAAACTCCTCGACCTTGTAACCGGGGTTGAGCGGAGCGGCGACGGCGCGGGCCCAGGTCGTGGCCAGGAACGTGACGAGATATTCCAGGTTATTACCCAGCACGATGCCGATCGGCTCCTCGGCCTGGATACCCCCGGCGCGCAAGGCCGCTGCCACCGCTTCGACCTCATCCTTGAGGCGCCCGTACGTCACTTCAGGCCCATCCGGAATGAACACCGCGGGCTGGGATGCGAATGTCGGCGACCACAATGTCATCAAAGTCGGATGCATGGCTGTCCACGAAAGAGGATCGCTTGTCGTCTGCCAATGATCTATGAATCAGCGCGGATGCTTGTAGCGCTTCATAGGTCGGGAGCCTTTCCCGCCGCCCGATTCCGTGCCAGCCGCTCGTCTACCAGCGCCACCATCTCGTCCAGTGTCTCACTCCGCATCCCCTGCTGCTCCGCGATCCGGCGCACCAGGCAGTCGACGCGCTCGATGTGCTCGGCGCCGGCGAAGAGCGTGCGCGCCGCGGACGATGGGGCGGCGAGGCCCTCCGCGGCCTTCGCGTATTTCTCGAAGGGGACCAGGTCGGCCTCGGCAGCGCCCAGCCCAACGCACAGGCGCCGGACCCAGTCATAAACCTCGCGCGATCTGGCCGGATTGCCGTGGACCGCTTCCTTGATCGAGATCATGCCGTCGCGCCCGATGCAGCGGTAGTTGCCGGCGATCAGCATCGGCCACTTGGCCAGCGGCACGAACAGGGAATCATGCACCTTGAGCTTCACCGGAACCTCGACTGGATCGTCGCCGGCGTCGAAACGGGCGGCCTCGATGTCGGCCTCCAGTCGCCGCAAGAGCGTGGTCGCCTCCTCCCGTGCGAAAGGCGCCGCCTTGAAGTTCGTCGCCAATCCGACTTGCAGAACGTTCTTCGGCTCATTCGCCGGTCGAAAGGCCTGTGGATCGGGACTCGCCAGCGTGACCAGCGCGGGATCGAAGCCGTCCCAGACGCGCGGATCGGCATAGCAGGGCTCGAGCGTTTCCGTCGCCAGCTTGGGAATCCGCTCGAGGTAAGGCAAGGGGGGCATGTTCATGATCGCCAGGCAAGGCGTCAACGCCCGAGCGATGCGCGACATCAACTCCCGCACGCCGGGGGCGCCGTACTGCGACTCCTGCATCGCGAGGACGATCAGATTGAACTGGCCCGGGTCGACCGCGTCCGGCGGCGCCGCGACCAGCGCGCCCGGAAGTCGCTTCGACGCTACCTCGAGCAGGGACTCCCTGCCCTTGATCGGGAAACGGACGCGGATCCCGTCGCGGTTGATCAGCTCCGCGGTCGGCTTGGTGCAGACCAGACAGACGCCACATCCGGCCATCAGCGCCTTGACGCCGAACAGCGAGCCGTACGAGGCTCCCAGGATGAGGATGTTGCGCTTCACGAATGGAGTCCCTGGTCGCGCCTTTACTCGGCGCGAATCTCGTAAAGATGCACGTCCCACGGCGCAAAGGAGTCCTCGAATACGCCGTCCTTTACCGTGAGCGTGCGCTTCTCGCCGAGGACCCGCGCCGTCGCGGCGCCCTTGAGCCCGGCAAGGCGGAACGTGGCGCTGGTCTTGTCATCGCGCATGGCGACCGCGAACACGTAGGAGACGCCGTCACGGCGCTTCAGCATCGCCTCGACCGGCGTTGCGCCGGCGGGTGTGCTTACCTCGACACCCCGCTCGACCGTCGGGCTATTCAGGACCGGCGCCAGCTCGTGGATTTGCCGATTGATCGCCTTGACCTGGGCCGTCATCGCGGCGTCCGCGAGCAAGCCCGCCTCGATGAAACGCGGCTTGAACTGGTGCACGAAATAGATGATGCCGCGCGAGCCGCGAATGAGCGACATCCACACCTCCGCCTTCACCTGGATCGGCGTCGCCTTGGCCCTGGGGTTGTCGATATGCGTGCATTCGATGCAATTCCAGACCGGCTTGCGCCCGTCCGACCACTTCCGCAACCGGCTCACGCCGTCGGCGACGTACCAAAGTTTGCCGGCGATCTCCTTGTGATCGTGGCACGCCGGGTAGATGTCGAAGGAGGCGATATCGCAGCCCTTGACATACTCGGGATAGTCCTCCGGGTGATTGCGGCGCACGCCGCGGCCGATGTAGTTGTCCCAGGCGACTCCTTGCCCCAGGTTGAGGAGCACCGGCCGGCTCGGATCGGCCTTCTTCAGCCTCCCGTAATCCTCGACGATGCGCTCCGGCAGGATGGGCGGACCGTAGCCCTTGCCTTTCCCGAGCGATTGGGCGTTATCCGGCTCGTCGCCGTGCATCCAGGCCAGGATGATGGGATCGTCCTTGTGCTCAAGCCCCACGGCATTCTGAGCACAGACGACGCGCATACCGTGCTTTTTGAGGTCGGCAAGCTGCTTCGCGGTCGGCCCTTTCCACAGGCCGACGTAGACATTGATGCCGATATCCTTGTACTGCAGCGCCCGGCTCGGGTCCTGCAACCAGACGGCAACCGGAAAGAAGTTGGCGTCTTCCAGCGGGGACGTCCGCTCGCCCGCAACGCCGGCCGTCGTGGCGGCGGTGAGGAAGATCGTTGCCCGAAGCAGGTGGAGTCCCATGCCGCCTCGCCAGGACAGGCGCTTGGTCAGACGCGCCATCGGGGATCCCCGATGCGCGAAAGAAGAAACGCCGCAAGGGAAATGCTTGCGGCGTTCAGGTCAGAGCCGCCTCTGGGATTTGAACCCAGAACCCCGGCTTTACGAAAGCCGTGCTCTACCGTTGAGCTAAGGCGGCGTGTTTTGCTCATCTTACTGTGTGTGCGGCGCCGGGGCCAGGCGGACGGGGTGGTTGCTCTTGATTCCTGGCCGAAAAAAGTTAAAAGGCCGTCCGGACAGGGTATTTTCGGGGGAGATCGGCGTGTCGTTGACTGCCTGCGCCGGGAGGGAGCCCATGCTGGCGAGATGGAAAAACTGGGGGGCGGCCGCCGTGCTCTTCTTGGCACTGGCCGGCTGCCGCAAGACGATGCCGATGGTCAAGCCGCCCAAGGAGCCGGAGGCGCTGAACTCTCCGCCGCTGGAGTCGCGCTTCAGCAACCCGGCCTACCCCAAGCAGGCCTTCGCCGACCGCGATAACAGCTCCATGAAAAACCTGGACGACGTCCGCCAGACGCGCGGACCTGGCATGGGCCCCGGGATGGGGCCGGGCATGTCGCCGGGGATGGGCGGCTACAAGTAAGCGGTCACCCGTGCCTCTCCAGGAAGCGCTGCAGCAGGCCGTTCAGCACGTCGAGGGCCTGCGCCTCCGCCAGACCCGAAGCGCGTAAGCCCCGCCAGGTAAGTGTCGCGTTCCAGCCCGCGTTCGCCGCCGCTCGATTGAACTGCTCGCGCGCCCGTTGGCCCCAGACCAGGCCATAGGAGTCGCGAAAGGTCCGCCAGCGGCGGTCGAAGGCCGTCACGGCTTCGTGCTTTCGCCACGAGGCAAGCCACGCCAGCCACGGACTGAGAAGCAGCGCGAGACGCGTCCATTCCGGTCGCCAGCCGTCGGGAACGCGCTCGGGGGCGGCAAGCAGCCAGAACTCCAACGCCAGGCAGACGCCGATCCACAGGGCGCCCAGCCCGAAGCGCGTCGGCAGATAGTTGATCACACCGATAGCCAGCGTGGCGCCGAGAAAAAACAGCCGCAGTGTGTCGAGGGTGTGCGAGCCAAGGACGGCCATTTCCAGCAGAGGCAGGAGAAGGACGGCGCACAGGCCGAGGACGACGAAATTCCAGGCGCCGACATAAGGGCGCCTGGCGCCCAGCACGGCGACGACCGGACAGCATGTCAGGGCAAGGGCGACGAACCGCCCTGGGGCCCAGCCGGGCCGCTCGGGGTCTTCCAGGAGCGAAACGGCTCCCCAGGCGACCCAGGCGGCGCCGAGCCACAAAAGGGCGTGCTCCAGGCTGGAGCCGCGGCGCCGCAGCCAGGCGCGGGCCAGCGGCCAGGCGCCGGCGAGCCACAACGTCGCGTAAAACCAGGTCATCGAAGCCGAAGCGATTCCGCAGGCGTGACATCGAACGGGGGAGAGCAGCCGTTACGACCGGCGCCTCTTTCCCCGCTTCCCAGGGTCTGTGAATTTGTACGGTTTTTTTGGTCTGGAAGAGAAAGGACCGGCGGGATTCAGGGTGGAAGAAAAGGGGCCAGGAAAGCTGTAAGGCCGATGGATTTGGCTAGCCTTTCAAGTTTTCGGGAGCCTCGCATGACCTACCATCGCCTTCTCCTGCTGGTTGTGATCTGGCCGATCTGCGCGATGCCGGTGCAGGCGCAGCTCTTCCGCAAGAAGCCCGCGCCTCCGCCCGCGCCGCAGCGCGTGCCGGAGCTCATCTACATTCTCAAGACCGAGCCCAACGACCACAAACGCGCGGAAGCGGTCGAAGAGCTGACGAAGTTCGATAGCAAGGTGTACGGCGAGATCGTCACCGTTCTTGCCGAGACGGCGCTCAAGGACAAGAGCGTCGCCGTCCGCTTCGACGCTGTCTCCAGCCTGGGCAGCATCCGGCCGGTCACGCAGGAAGCGGGCCGCGCTCTGGAGCAGGCGGCCGCGGATGACGCCAACTTGCGCGTTCGCGTCCATGCCCGCACCACGCTTTGGAAATACCAGTTGGCGGGCTATTCGAGCCGCACGACCGCGGTTGCCGGCCGCGACGGCAAGAAGCGGACCACCGAGGAGCCGCCGCTGCTGTTGCCGCCGACTGATGTGCCGCCGATGGCCGTGGGCGTCTCCCCCGGCGCGGCCAAGTCCGCCGATCCGCCCCGGCCGCTGCCCACGGGCCCGGTTTTTTCGACCGCATCGCCGCAACGGCCCAAGGTGATCGGCCGGCCGGTGAGCGACGCCAAGGTGATCGAGCCGCTGCCGCCCGCGCTGGCGCCGGGTCTGCCCCCCACCGCCGCGCCTCCGGCGCCGCCGACGGTTGTCGCTCCGACCCTGCCGGCTGCCCCGGTCGCCGTCGTCCCACCGCTCCCGCCAGCCCCCGCGGTGGCGCCGCCACTGCCCGCAGCGCCGGCGATCGCTCCACCGCTACCGCTGGCGCCGCCGCTGCCTCCCCTGCCGAAATAACCGCTCAGAAAGCGATCCTAAAACAAGAGCAGCGACGGTTCCGCGTCGCTGCTCTCGTTTCCATTTCGCCTGATGTATCTGTCCCGTCTCAGCCGACCGCCTCGTCCGCCTTCTCCTTCCAGAAGCGTTGCTGTCTGGATTCGATGACGCGAATGATGACGCCGGGCGGCTGATCGTAGATGTTGGGGATGCGGATGTCGTACCGCGCTCCCTTACGCAGCATCCGCGGCCACCATGTCTTCTTGTCTTTACGCGTAACCAAGCTGACCTCGATGAACGCACGCGCCGCGCGCTCCGGCTCCTCGGATTCGGCTCCGGAGCCGATCGCTCCGGAAAGGAAGCGCAGGAAGACAACCAGTGGGGACTCCTCCTCTGCGACATCGAATCCGATGCGCAACGCGCTCAGGTTCTCGAGAGGTATCTGCCCGGCAACCGTCGAGCCGAAGTGAATCAACTGCAAGCGATCGTCCGAGAGAATCAGCGTCGGCCTCCAGATGAAGCGAACGGCGACCATCAGGAAACAAGGCAGCGCGATCACGCCGAGAATGCCGATGCCGATCCATTGCGGAATCTCCGGATGGCGGTCCGGCGCCGTGTTGCCCGAGACGACAAGCAGCGCGATGCCGCCGCCGATGGCGAGCAAGGCGAGGATGCACGCCAACCAGCGAATGCGGCTGCGGAAGATCGCTTTCTTTTTCTTGGCCACGTTTCCCCCCTCGCTCCGCCGACTATATCTTACGTTTTGGCAACTTTCAATACGGCGGCTTGGTCGTCCGGCCGCAGACCGAGCACTCCGGGCGTGGGGCGATCTTCAGCTTGCTGAAGGTCATCTGGCGCAGGTCGCCGAGAAGCATTTGGCCCGTGAGCGGCGTCCCGATGCCGGCGACAGTTTTTATGACCTCCATTGCCGCGAGGCAGCCGGCGACACCCGCGACCGCGCCGAATACCGGGAACTGCCGCCGCCACTGGCTCGGCGGCTCTGGACAAAGACAGGCAAGGCAAGGAGGGCGTCCGGGCAGAACCGTCATCACCTGCAAGTCCAAGTCGAACATGGCGCTATCGACCAGCGCCTTGCCCTGCCGAACCGCCGCGGCGTTCAGGACCAGGCGCTCCTCGAACAGCGGCGCACAACTCGCGACCACATCGACTCCTGCCATCAGGCGCTCGACGTTCGTCGCGTTGACATTCTCCGCAATCGCCTCGACCGCGAGATGCGGATTCATTTGCCGCAACCTCTCCGCCGCTTGCTCGACGCGCGAGCGGCCGACCCCGGCGTTGCTCATCAGGATCTGGCGGTTGAGATCATCGACCCGCAGAGGACCGGCGTGCGCCAGAACGAGGCGGCCAACGCCGGCCGCGGCGAGTTGCTGGGCGACGGCGCCGCCGACGCCGCCGACGCGCGAGACCAGGACGGACGCGCGTTTGAGGCGGCGCTGGCCTTCCAGGCCAAAGCCGTCCACGGGCAGTTGCCACTGATAGAGGGCCAGTTCCTCGGGCGTCAGGGGATCGCTCATGCTTGTCCACCGGCCATGGGTGTGAGCAAGGTAATCCGGTCTCCATCCGTCAGAGTGACCTCTCGAGACAGCGCCGCCTGCTCCTCGCCCCGAAATACGAGAAGGGGCGGCGCCGGGCCGTAGAGTGCTTCGAGCCGGGCCATGAGATCGAGCATGGTGGCGCCGGCGGGTAGGTCCATGGACTCGCCCGGCTTGCTCGTCACGCCCCGCATCTGGGCGAGGTAGGTCAGGTGGATAGTCATTGCCTCTCCGCCACTTGTCAGCGTGTCGTCACCTGTCCGTCGCGGATCTCCAGCACCCGGTCCGCGAGCAGCCGCGCTTCCTCGCTATCGTGCGTTACGTGCAGGGTCGTCACGTTCGTCCGCTCCCGCATGCGCCGCAACAGCTCGATCATCTCTCCCTTCGTCTCCCGGTCCAGCGCCGAAAGCGGTTCATCCAGGAGCAGCACGGTCGGCTGGAACGAGAGAGCGCGACCGAGGTTCACGCGCTGCGCCTCGCCGCCGCTCAAGCCGCGCGGCCGGCGATAAAGGAGCGACGTGATACCGAGCCAATCGGCCAACTCCTCCACCCGGCGCCGCATCTCCTCGAGCGGCCGGCGCCGGATGGAGAGGGCAAAGGCGAGGTTTTCCCAGACCGTCATCGTCTGAAAGAGGGCCCGGTCCTGAGGCGCGTAGCCGACACCGCGTTCGGCGGGCTTGAGTTTGGTCACGTCGCGACCGGCCAGCAGCACACGCCCGGCGGCGACGCGGCGCAGGCCGCACAGCGTCTCGAGGATGGTCGTCTTGCCGCTGCCGGTGCGGCCCATGAGGACGGCGTAGGCGCCTGCCCCGACTTCAAAGCGGATATCGCGCAGCTCGAAATCGCCGGCGCGGACGCGGACATCCTCGAAGCCGATCATAGGCGCGGCCCCCGGCCGGGATAAGGGTCCGCGCCATAATGGCGAAGCATCACCAGGACGAGGACGGCGGCGAAGATCATCAGGAGCGACACCGCGACCGCCGCCTCGATGTTGCCGATGGAGAGTTCGAGGAAGACGCTGGTGGGCAGGACCTCGGTGCGAAAACGCGTGGCGCCGGAGAAGACGAGGATCGGGCCGAACTCGCCGAGGGCCCGCGCCCAGGCCAGGGTGGCGGCGGTGAGAACGCCGCGCCGCGCGTCGGGCAGGACGACGCGCCAGAAGGCCTGGGCCCGCGTGCAGCCCAGGGTCAGCGCCACCGCCTCCTCGCGCGGGCTGATCTGCTCGAACGTCGCCTTCATCGTCCGCACCGCGAAGGCGCAGGCGACCGTGAACTGGGCGAGGATGACGCTCGGAATCGCGAACGTCACCGGCATGACATTGTCCTCGAACCAGCGCAAGGGCGCCGTCTGGAACAGGATGAGCAGAGCGAGCCCGATCACCAGCGGCGGCAGCACAATGGGGATGTCGAGCAGGGCGTCGAGGAGCAGCTTCGGATTGGCGAGGCGAATCAGGCCGGAGAAGAGGCGCAGCCAGCGGAGATACCAGGGCCGGCTCACGCGTTCCACGGGGCCCGCCCAGCGCTCCAGGCCGGCGCGGATCGGCGTGTCGTCCCAGCGGGCCAGCACGTAACCGACGGGAACGGCGATCCAGAGGGCGAGGATGGTGGTGAGCGTGCAGGAGAGCAGGCTCAGCTTGATCGAATAGCGAATCTCGGGGCTATCAAGCGCGGCGAGGAGGTGATCCGGGGTGGTGAAGGAGGCCTGGGCGAGGAGCATACCCACAATCAAGAGGACATAGAGGCCGCTCAGGATGC
>JAXMAR010000005.1:0-260597 GCA_046350295.1 Gemmataceae bacterium | reverse complement strand
CTGCGCGGGGCCCCGAGAAGGACAACCCCGGCGAGCCGGACGAAGGCGACCGCCGCCAGCCCGCCGATCAGGGCCAGCAGGCCGACGCTCAGGAGCGCCGAGAGATTGCCGCTGTCGGTATCGAGGCCGGCGTGGAAGAGGCCTAGGTACAGGAGCCACTTGCCGACGAAGCCGTTCAAGGGGGGAAGGGCCGCGATGGCGACGGCGCCGGCGATCATCAGGCCGCCGGTCCAGGGCATGCGCCGGAGCAAACCGCCGAGTTTCTCCATGTCTTTCGTGCCGGCGCCGTGCAGCACGCTGCCCGCCGCGAAGAACATCAGGCCCTTCATGAGAGAGTGGTTCCAGATGTGCAAGAGGCCGGCGGTCACGGCGAGCGCGGCCAGCGCCGGCAGGTGGTTGGCCCAGCCCCAAAGTCCCAGGCCGAGCGCCAGGGCGATCAAGCCGATGTTCTCGATGCTGGAATAGGCGAGGACGCGCTTGATGTCGCGCTGGGAAAGCGCCAGCGCGACGCCCACCAGCGCGGTGAGGAGTCCGAGGCTCGCCAGCGTCGCGCCCCACCAGGGCGCCGGCGCTCCCAGGAACGTGAGCACGCGCAGCAAGCCATAGAGCCCCATCTTGATCATCACGCCCGACATCAAGGCGGAGACGTGCGACGGCGCGGCGGGATGCGCCTCGGGCAGCCAGACGTGAAACGGCACGAAGCCCGCCTTGGCGCCAAAGCCGATCAGCGCGGCCCCGAAGACGAGTCCGGTCAGGACGGGCGAAAGCTGCGGCAAGGCGCGCAGAGCCGCGAAGTCCAGGCTGCCCGCCTGTCCGCCCAGCAAGAGAAACGCGACGAACAGGAACGCTACGCCGAGGTGGGTGGCGACGAGGTAGACCCAGCCCGCCCTGCGCACCTCGGCTTTCTCGTGCTCGAAGGTGACCAGGAAGTAGGCGGCGATCGACATCACTTCCCAGGCCGCGAGGAACAGGAAGACGGTCCGGGCGATGACGACGAGCGTCATGCCGGCGACGAAGAGGTTGAAGAAGAGCCACGGAGCGCCGAGCCGTTTCTCGTGTCGATAGGCGAGCAGGTAATCGGCGCCGTAGACCGCGGCCAGTCCGGCCAGGACAAGGACGGGGAGAAGAAAGAAGGCGCTGAGGCCGTCGAGCGCCACCGAGAAGGCGCCGTGCGCGTCATCCCAGGCGAAGCGCAGCGCCAGCGTGTCGCCGTCGAGCAGGACGCCGAGGGTGGGGATGAGGGCGAGCAGACAGCCGGCGGCGGCGCTCGAGGCGCCCGTGAGCGTGGCGGCGCGTGGGGCGGCGGACAGCAGAAACGCCGCGATCCCTCCCAGGACAAACAGGGCAAGAGCGAGAAGAAGAAGAGACATGGTCAGGGCGTCGCCTTTCCCGCCGTCGGCGCCAGGGCCGCATCGAGGCGGCGCGCTTCGCCCAGGATCTCGTCCGGCCGGGCCTGACGCAGGACAACATCCTTGAAGCGGGGATCGTGCATGGCGAAGGAGAGGCGGGCCAGCATCTGGAGGTGACTGCGCGTCGTCGGGCAGATCAGGGAGAAGAGGACCTGAACCGGCTTGCCGTCCAGGGCGCCGAAATCGACGGGCCGCTCCAGGAAGGCGAGGGTGACGCTGGGGCGGTCGACGTGCAGGACGATGGGGTTGCGCACATGGGGCAGGGCGACGCCGTCGCCGATGGCGGTGGAGGCGGCGGCTTCGCGGGCCTGGAACAGGCGGAGCAGGAACTCGCGGTCGATGCCGTCGGGCAGCGGCAGCACGTCGATGAGGGCGCGCAAGGCCCGGTCCTTGTCGGTATCCTTGAGGCCGTAGAAGATCCCGCCGGCTTCGAGGGCGGCGGCCAGGCTGGAGGCCGGCTCGTCGTCGGTGTCCGGATGATCGAACAACTCGGGCGCCACCTTGATCTGGTTGGCGGTGGCCCACTCGAGCAGCTCGGCGCGATGGAAGCGATACTGGCCGGCGACGTACTGCGCGGGCAGACCGCGCTGCTTGATCCAGCGGGTCACGGTCGCTTCGGAGACGTTGAGGAACTTGCCGACCTCCCGAACGGTCAACTGCACGGGCGTGCTCCTTGTTATTTCGGTGGGCTCTCTTCCATGTTCTTGAGCAGGTCCAGGGCTTCGCTCAGGTGGGCGAGGAAGTACTGGCGCATCAGGTTCAAGACCTTGCCGAGGATGGGGTCGCGCAGGGAATAGAAGACCTGGTTGCCTTCTTTTCGTCCGGTGACGATCTGCTTGGAGCGCAGCACGGCGAGGTGCTGGGAGGCGTTGGCTTGCTCGAGGCTGAGCCGCTCGTGGATGCGGCTGACGGGGACCTCGCCTTCATCGCGCAGCAGCTCGACGATGGCGATGCGCGTAGGATGGGCCAGAGCCTGAAAGACGCCGGCCTTGAAGCGACGAAGCTCGTCCTGCATCGGAACCCCGCGTGCGACGAGAGGGGGGGGAAGGCAATATTATATGCGAACCTTCGAATATGGTCAATCCACGATCCCGTCCCCTTCAAGACCTGCGGCCGCGCCCTCGAATGGGGCTATCGCCACTCAGCCTGCCGCAGAGCCTCTGGCTGGAGAAAGCGGTGATGCAACGAGAGTGACGCCGGTAGAGGAGGTCGTAGCTGCGTTGGCCACACCGCGCGCGGCGCGTGGCGAAGTGTTTGAATAAGCCAAACGTTTTCCCTTCCGTCTCTTCCGTTCCTTCCGTGGTAGACTCCCTGCCTGCCCTCCCGTGGCCGAAATCCTGGCAATCCCCCGCCAAACCTGTTACCCTATCCTTGTTCCACCCTCCCGCCATCCGGACCCTGCCATGCGCATCCTCATCCTGCCCGCCGCCCTGCTCCTCCTCGTCCCCCACGCCCACGCCGACGTCAAGATCAAGGAGGAGACGCAGAAGCGCATCGACAAGGCGCTCGAGTGGCTTTCCAGCAAGCAGAACACCGACGGCTCCTTCTCCGAGGGCCCCTACCAGCACAACACGGCGATTACCGCCTTCGCCATGCTCGCCTTCATGTCGCAGGGGCACCTACCCAACCAGGGGCTTTACGGGCCCGAGGTCGCCAAGGCCGGCCGTTTCCTGATCGCCTCGGCTCAGAAGGTCGAGATCGCCGGCGCCAGCCCGGAGGAAAAAGAAGGCGCCTACCTGATCGGCGCGCGCGGCGGCAACATGTACGCGCATGCGATGGCCACCCTGGCTCTTGCCGAGCTCTGGGGCCAGACGATGGACGAGGACCTGCGTCCCGTCCTCAAGAAAGCGGTCAACCTCATCGTCAACACGCAGCAGCGCGACCGCGTCGACCGGGACGGCAAGCCGATGGGGGGCTGGCGCTACGAGCCGCGTCCCACCGGGGCCGACATCTCGGTCACCATCATGCAGGTGATGGCGCTGCGTTCGGCCCGCAACGGCGGCATCAAGGTCCCCGACGCCACCTTCGACAAGGCGATCCGCTACATCAAGTCCTGCTACCACGGCGGCGGCTTCACTTACCAGTCCGGCTCCGGGGCCCCCGGCTTCGCCCGCACGGCGGCCGGCTGCTGCGTCCTCTTCCTCTCCGGCAAGTACGACAAGAAGGACATCGCCAAGGACTACGGCATCGACATCGAGAAGGCCGTCGACTACATGAAGAAGACCAGCGACAGCCCCATCCACTTCTACTACGGCCACTACTACGCCGCCCACGCCATGCACCAGGTCGGCGGCAAGGACTGGGACGACTGGTACGACAAGATGGAACGCTTCTTCGGCGGCCAGCAACAAGCCGACGGCAGCTGGTCGCGCACCACCCGCAGCGAAGTCGGGCCGGTGTACCAGACGAGCATCGCGACGATCATCCTGTCGGTCCCGGCGGGGTATCTGCCGATCTTTCAGCGGTGATCGTAGGTCAGCCTTTCCAGGCTGACATGCCCCGTGGACGCGTTCGATGTTCTGATCGAGGGGACGAGCGAAGTCTGAGCGGTCGCATCGTGAACGACCATCCGAACAAGCACATTCGAGACGCAGTTGACCATGCCCTGTCGAAAGGCTGGCGGCTTATCAAGTCAAGACCGCGCGCTCACGCTTGGGGCAGGCTGTTTTGCACGGCGCAAGAGCGGGGCGGGTGTATCATAAGTGTGTATGGGACGCCGCGCGTTCCTGAGAATCACGCCCGGTATATTCGTCGGCGCGTGGATGCTTGCCCGCACTGAGACGGAGGCGCGATATGCGCACGTACGAGTTCGACGTGTTCCTGAAGAGCACGCGGGAAATCACGGACGAGCAGGCAGACGCCCTGTTCGAGGCGGGCTGTGACGACGGGACGCCCGCGTCTTGCGACGGGGTCGCCTGGATTCATTTCGATCGCGAATCTTCCTCCCTGGAGGAAGCCATTCGGCTCGCCTTGACGCAGGTGCGGGCCGCCGGCTTCACCGTGTCGAAGGTGGAGCTGGATGCGGCCTCGACCGTGTTGCAGGGAGAATAGAAGCGACCCGCAGCGAAGTCGGCGAGCGGATTGCCCAAAGTCCACCCGCCCCATCAGTAACCGCGACGAGCCGAACCTTGGAACCAGGCACATGACAACCATCAAGGCGATCGTCAAGGACCGACGCTTGACACTCGACGTCCCAGCCGATTGGCCGGACGGAATGGAGGTCGAGATCCATCCCGCCGCGCAAGGCCAAAACGGCCCTATGCGACCGCTGACTCCAGACGATCCCATCCCGGACCTTGAAGAATGTTTGGCGGCGCTCAAGGCCCTCGGCCCGACGGAGTATGAGCCCGGTGAGCGAGAGGAGATCGAACGACAGCTAAAGGAAATGGACCGCTTGAGTCTTGAGGCCATGAACCGACTAGCCGGAAGCAAGCCTTGAGTCGCTACCTGCTCGACACGAATCATCCGCCGCCCCTTGCCCACCAGCTTACAATGAAGCAGCGAACGTCAGGGACGACACGGCTCCCCCCCGGCCCCCGTCCCTCCGCGGAGACAACATGACCCGCTTCTGGCAGCATTTCATCAGCAATGGCTCCACGATCCATCCCGGCGGCTTTAACCCCGAGCCCGATCCCGACGAAGAGAAGGCGCTCGACGCCTACTCGCGCGTCGTCGTCCACGTCGCCGACAAGCTTCGGCCCGCCGTCGTCAACCTCCGCGCCGGCCGCGGCAAAGGCGGCGGCTCGGGCTCCGGCATCCTCTTCACCCCCGACGGCTTCCTCCTCACCAACGCCCACGTCGTCGGCCAGAGCGAACGCCAGCGCGTCCGCCTGAACGACGGCCGCGAACTCTCCGGCCGCCTCGTCGGCGCCGATCCCTGGACCGACCTCGCCGTCGTCCAGGCTGAAGGAGAAGGCCCGTTGCCCCACGGCGTGATGGGGGACTCGAATAAGCTCCGCGTCGGCCAGCTGGTCGTCGCCATCGGCAGCCCGTTCGGCTTCGAGTCGACGGTGACGGCCGGCGTCGTCAGCGCCCTGGGCCGCACGCTCCGCACCATCACCGGTCACCTGGTGGACAACGTCATCCAGACCGACGCCGCCTTGAACCCCGGCAACTCGGGCGGGCCCCTCGTCGACAGCGCCGGCCGCGTCATCGGCATCAACACCGCCATCATCCAGCCCGCTCAGGGCATCTGCTTCGCCATCCCCATCAACATGGCGCAGCACATCCTGCCTCAGCTCATGAAGCACGGCAAGGTGATCCGCGGCTACCTCGGCCTGCACGCCCGCACGATCCCTCTGGCCGAGCGCCTCGCCCGCCGCTTCGAGCTGACCCAGACGAGCGCCGTGGAAGTGCAGACCGTCGAGCCGGGCAGTCCCGCCGAGCAAGCCGGCGTGCTGGAGGATGACCTGATCGTGTCGCTGGGGGAAGAAATGGTGACGAGCGTCGACGACCTGCACCGTCTCCTGACGCAGCTCCCCGTCGAGATCCCGACGTCCATCATCCTCTTGCGCGGCGAACGCCGACTGGAGCGCCTGGTGCTGCCTCAAGAGTACCCGCATGCCGCGCCACGGTAAATCGCGGTGTGGCACGCCCTGAGTCTTCGAAGGGCGTGGAGCGTCTCGCGAGGTCAGCCACGCCCTGCGAAGACTCAGGGCGTGCCACACCATTACTTCGCAGGCTTGCGCGTCCGGTCCATTTCGACCATGTGCCGCTGCGCCGCCGTGCTCATGTCGGGAACCACGCGCGCCAGCCGCGGCCCGAGCGGCCCCGGATTGGGGTTCGTGCGCAGCTCCTGGATGTAAGCCAGCAGCGTCTTGCGCGCGGCGGCGTTGCCGCGCAGCATCCAGTGGGTCCAGGCCCAGGCTTCGCGGTATTCGCCGGGGGCCATCTGGTTGACCTTGATGAGCTGCTCGAGGCGATCGATCTCCAGCTTGGCGGGCGCCTCGGGGCCGCGCAGCAGGAGATCGAGGTGCTGGTAGTTGATTCCCTTCCAGCCGGTCGGCACTTCGAAGAACTCGGCCAGCCCCTCGTCGAGCCAGAGGGGCACGTCCTTGAGGACGCTGTGCAGGAGCGCGTGGGTCAACTCGTGGCGCAGGTCCTGCGTGACGCGGTCCCCCCAGAACGTGTAGACGAGCAAGTCCTCGGTACCGCCGAGGCGGCGCGGCTGGGCCACGAAGAAGGCGCGGCGCCGCGGGAAATCGGGATACTTGGACTGCATGAAGCGCTCGAAATGGTCCTTGTCCTCGAAGACGTAGACGAAGATGGCCTGGCTCGCGCTCGGCAGCTTCAGCTCGCTCGTCACCTGCTCGCGCAGCGCCCCCAGCTCCTTGAACAGCGCATGCCCGCGCGCGATCTCGAAGTCGGAAAAGAAGACGAACTGGCCGACCCGGACCAGGTGCTTGTCCGGCAGCCCCGGCACGGTCTCTTTCTCGGCCCGCAACGGCGGATTGGGCGAAAGGGGAAAGACGTTGCAACCGGAAAGCCCGGCCAGGAGAAGGGCGAGCGGCAACAGACGCGGCAATGACCCCGACATGGCGGCTCCCTGCCCGTATCCACGGGACGCGGCATGATAGGCGAGCCGCACAGATGAAGCAAGATCGGTAGCCGAGCGCAGGAATCGTGCGGGTGCGCTCGCCATGGAGGGGCACGGTCCACGAACCTGGCTTCCGGCGGGTCGGCACAAAACCGAGTAGCCCAAGGGACATCCGCCAACGAAACCGCCTCGATGCAGGAAGTCGGTGGCCGGCATGCCTGCTGCTCACGCCAACAGAGACGAGGAACCTCGTAACAGGATACCGGCAAATGGCTCCACCCGGAACCAAACGCGTACTACAAACCGTCGTGCGCACCCCGTCCGGCGATGGTGTGATGCCGGCACGCGGATGAGCGCTATCCCGAAGCTGGGAAAGAACGGATCGGACTTCGAGGCGGCGGCGCCAAGATGCTCGATCTCCTCCTCGCTCAGGCGGAAGCGGAAACGATCGATGGTGCATCTTGTCGTCGGTGACCACGCCGATGATCACCAGATGCGCGGAAATCGACGGCGGGACCTTGTCGTCCGGCTTCCACGCCAGAGCCGGGCAAACGGCGGCGGCCGCTCAGGTGGTAACCGGGTTGCGGCGGCGCCAGCTTGCTTTTCTCCGCCTCTCGCAAGACGCCGAACCAGGTCCGGATGGGCTCGATCTCCTTGTTCCGGCCGCTTCAAAGCGACTGAGCAGACAGGGAAGCAGAAGAGCCGCTAGTAACGCATGAGCGCACGCGGTGATGGTGATGAGTCCCGCTTCGACGCTGGTACGACAGTCGGCCAGCTGTGGATTGTTTTAGCGGTCCGCAGCGCACAAAGGGGACGCAGCTCGTTTTCGTTGTTAAACCTTACCAGGGCCGCTTCAAATCGTTCCTGATCGAGGAAGAGACCATCGCCATGCGCCAGCTGGCCGGAGCACCGCGCTCCGCGCCAATCCGGCGGCCGCGCGGAGGAGCTGCCAGCGCCGTTCCTGCTCGTGATTCAGTTCGCCCAGGTGAGCGACGACGCGTTGCCGTGGCCCCGCCTCGGTGCGAACACTCTCGACGAGAGCGAAGTAGACATGCCGCTTGCCGTTCTTGGTTCTGCTGTAGCGTCTGGGTCGCGGCAAGATAGGCTAACCGGGCAGAAACGATGACACAACAGAATCAGGACGTCACGGCGCGGCAGGAAAAACGTTGGTAAAGCGCTGCGTCCCGTGCGGCCGGTAGATGGAAAAGTGACGATCCACGGACGCGACGCGGCGAAGGTTGAGCCGTTCGCAGAGGGCCACGAGAACGCCGTCGGTGAAGTCCATCGGCAGATCGGCGTATTTCTTCATCAAAACGACGACGCGCTGGAGATCCGCGTTTTCCGGTTCCACGAGCTCAACGGCCCCGGACGACACCCAGGTGAGGAAGTCGGCCTGCGCCGCCGGCAATTCGTCGAGGACGTACATGACCTCGGTGACGACCGCGAGGGTCGACAGGAGCGGCCCCCGGTGTTTCTTCACGAGCGCGAGCGCTTGGGCGTGGAAGCGGTCGTCGCGGTTGAACAGGGCGATGAAGGGGCCGGCGTCGACCATCACCGGCTGCGGCATCAGCGTCTCCTTGTCTTCTCGCGCATCTTCGCTTTGACGATCGATTTTCGATTCTGAGCCAGATCGGGAGCGCCGCTGCCATAGCGGCCGAAGAGGGAGACGCCAAGCTCCCAGGCGGACGGGCGTGTCTGCTCGCGTGCGAGCGTTTCCTCCAAGCAACGTCGAACATACTCCGACGGCAGGCCGCCGGCGGCTGCCGCCAGGCGCGCGGACAGATCAGAGGGGAGACGGAGCGAGAGAGCCACTGTACGCATCCTTCGTGTATTACAGTTTGTATTACATCCTAAGCGACCGATCCGTTTGCTGCGTGATATCGTTGGGCCTTTCGCGGAGCGAAAGCGGGACTAAGGGACTACGGTCGCAACACGAGATGCGCGCCGTCACCTCCTCCACCTTCGCCCGCGAAAACGCCAGCGGAAATACTCTCGGCCCAGAGGCAGGAGATCGCCGTAGTGCGGGCTGCCCGGCTGGCCGGATTGGCCGGGGCTGGTGAGGCCCTTGTCCCAGTCGGTAGTGGTCGAAGAGCTGGCGGTGGTGGCTTCGTGGATTGGTGGAACTTGGTCGTCGTGCCAGCGTGTTGAGAGGCGTGGCTGCTGTCGCCGGAGCCGCTCGACAGGGGCGAGGTCGAGGGCCCTGGCGTAGGCGGGACCGAGCTGGGCGCGGGTAGGAGAAGGTCGCGGTGTGCAGGGCGCCCCCAGCGTTCCTGCCTCTCCTTGGGCAGTTTTGTTAGGGCCTGCGCGGTAGAGCCGCTGTTTGCGAGGACGCGGCATGGTCCGCGGCTCGAGCAGAGCCAGAAGGGTCGTCGTTTGCGGGCCTCGAGCATGACGGGAAGGCCGGCGAGCGTGATCAGGTCCTGCAGGTCGTTCGGGACAACGGTGCGTAGAAGTCGTCTTGCAGCTGGCGCAGCCAGAGCGCGAAGAGGGGGCCGCTGGAGTCGGCGGAGAGCTTGCCATCCCAGGTCAGAAAGCTTCGAAGGAGGGCTTCAGGGCGGGGTCGCGGAACTTCTCGCGCAGAAGGCGGATGAGCTCCGGCGGGGATCGACACATCGTCATGCGCTGGATGGGCAGCGGAAGTCGCCCAACCTCCAGCCGCTTGCTTTTCGAGCGTGAGCTTGATGCGATCGAAGCGGTAGGGGCGGCGAACTCGTAGCCGATCTGATGACGGTAGCCGGGTGGAGGATGTTGTTGGCGGTGCGCCGTTCTCCGGGTTCCACGACTGCGGCTCCTCGGCGACCGCAGAAAACCCTTCCAGAGGGCGCGAGCGGCGGGGACGGGAAGGAGGCCGTCGTGATCCGCGCGGATGGGCGTCCGGCGTGGAGAGCGATCCAGCCGATGTTGCCGGCGACATCGGCGTACATGAAGTTGAGGCCGGGGATGTGCGCCAGGCGTCGGTTGCTTTGAGGAGCTTCTCGCGATCGGAGCCGGGATCGACGGAGAGGCCGCCGAGATACCGCGCCGCCGGGGCCGCTGCCGGTCCAGCACAGCAGCGCGATGGCCGTCCTGGTGGATGATGGGCCAAAGATGCTGGAGCGAACCTTCACAACAACCTCGCCTTTGCCCTTGACGGCGATGCGTTCCTCGTCCTCCTTCATCGGCCGCCAGTCCTCCCGGCCAAGCTTATACTTGATCGGCGTGCCGATCGGTCTCGAGGACGACGATATCGGCCTGATCGACGCCGACAATGGTGATGCCCCAGGCGATGCGTTCGTTATGGCCGAGGGCGACGCCGGGGATGGCGGGCTCACCGGCTGCGCCGATGACGTTCCAGCGGGGGCATTCAGGTGGACAAGATGCGCCGCAAGCGCCGAGCAAGGGCGCGATGCGGGTCGCTGGCGAGCAGCGGCTTGCCGGATTCGGAAAGCTTGCCGGAGACGACCCAGTTGTTGCTCTCGGTCTTGGGGGGCGTGAAGTTGAGGAGCTTGACGGCGGCGTTGTAGCCGGCGAGGACGCGGTCGATCTCCTTGAGGTCGTCGAGCGGCAAGGGGCTATCGTACTTGTGGTCCAAGGCGACCGGGGCGAGTTTGCGCGCCTTTTCGATGCCGACGGCGGCGACGAGCTTGGCGCGCATCACTTCGTTCCTGAAGTTCTGCGACATGTAGACGCCGGACATGCGGGCGAGCACGTCCTCGGGCCGCCAGCGCTTCGGCTTGAACTTCAAGAGCTCGAACTCGATGGGCAGCTTGTCGCCAAACTGGTCGATGCAGGCGTTGATGCCGTCGGTGAAGGCGGTGGCGATCTCCTTGGCGTCGGGGGCGTAACTTTTCCATTCAGCGTCCATGTCGCCGCGGTAGCGGATGAGGCGGGCGAAGCGGTCCGATTCGACGGCGCTTTCACCCAGGAGCTCGGCCATCTCACCGGCGGCATGACGGCGCCACAACTCGAGCTGGAAGAGGCGGTCCTGGGCCGCGACGAAGCCCTGGGCAAAGAAGAGATCGTGTTGATTCTTCGCATAGATGTGCGGGACGCCCCACTTGTCGCGGAGGATCTCGACGGACGCGGCGAGGCCGGGCGTTTTCAGTTCGCCGGCGATGGGCGCGAGCGCCTTGCGGGCGCGGGCGAGAAGCGCGTCGGCGTCACCGGCGTGCGCCGGGGCCGGGACGAAGAGACAGAGGGAGAGGATGAAGCGTTTCATGGGCGGCATTGTCGCTCAGGGTTGCGCCGAAGTCCACAGGCAATCAGCGGAGTTGACGCTGCGCGGCGCAGGGCTGAGAATCAAAGCGTCGCCCAGCGTTTGGCGCCGCCAAGGAGGAACGCCGTGGAGAGCGAATTATCGAAGGTGGTCCGCCGTCATTTCATACAAGAGCTGGCGGCCGCGTTGCCACAGTTCGAGCCGCAGGGGGGCAAGGGAAAGGTGGCGACGCCCGGCTGGCGGTCTTTCATTTGGACGGTGCGCGACGATCTGCACTTCTTCATCGGCCTCGGCTTCGACGGGGCGAGCGGCTCGTTCACCGTCGAAGGTGGCTGGAACGACATGCCGGAATACCCCGGACATCCGATGCTGCACGTGTTGCCGGAGGTCGGCAAGTCGCCGGCGGACAAGGTGGAGATGTTGTTCCGCGCCGGGGCGACGGCGGCGGGGGGCACGCTGATGGAGCGGCGCTGGCGGCAGAACCCGGCGGTGGACGAGAAGGAGATCGAGGCGCAGGTGCGCGAGGCGGTGCGGCTGGTGCAGACGGAGTTCGTGCCGCTGTACCGGGAGCGGGCGGAGCGCAAGGGAATTGCGCTGGGATAAGTTTAGCCCTGGTTCGCAGAACCGGAGCGGACCACGTCCTGCCCAAGCATCTCAACCAATTCTCGAAGGACCAGCGCGAGATTGTGTCCGGCGACACGGGTGTCGCGCGCCAGGCGCAGCATCTGCCGCAGGAGCCAGGGCCGTCGCAGGAGAGCGCAGGTCAAGCGGCCGGCGGAGACACGTCCCGCGGAGAGCAGATCGGCGAGGACGGGCGCGAGACTGCTCCGCGCGTCATCGGAGACGGCGCGCACGCAAGTGACGGGGATGCCGTGGTCGCGGCCGAAGCGGGCGATGTGGACGGATTCCATGTCGACGGTCTGCGCCTGATGGGCCGTCGCCAGCGATGCTCTCTCGGCCGCGGTTGCCAGGAGGCGCGGACAGGTGACGAGACGGACGCGCGGCATGGCCAGGGGTTGAACGGCGAGAGGGACGAGGGCGCCGCCTTCGTCGACCACTTCGCCGGCCTGAACGACGGCTCCCACCCGCAGTAACGGGTCAAGCCCGCCGCAGAAGCCGGCGGCGACGAGATGGCGCGGCCGGAAGGCGCCGATCAGCCAATCGAGCCCGCGTTGGGTTTGCGCGGCGCCGATCCCCGTTTCCAGAACGAGGACGGTCGCCGTCCCCGCGTTCCCGGTCCACGCCGCGAACCTTTGGGTAGCGATGCGGCCCGTGCCGGACAATGTTTTCAAGAAGAAGGAGCTTTCGCGGCGCAGGGCGAAGAGGACCACAATGGAAGGATCGCCAGCCGCCATGCCGGGGCCTTTCCGCGTGGACTCAAGTCCACGCTACGAGTTTTCGGGCTCCGCCGGCGGCGGCGTCAACCACTCCGTCTGCCCGATGCCGCCACGCAGCGGCGTTGTCCGTGGCTTGACCGGCTTGCTCGGCGTTTCTTCTTCCTCCTCCTCTTCTTCCTCGACCTTCGGCGTCTCGACCGGGATCGCCGCCTTGAGCGAGAGGCTGATGCGACGCTGCTCCGGGTCGATGGAGAGGATCTTGACCTGCACGTCCTGACCGGGCTTGACGACGTCCGTCACGCGCCACACTTTGGTGCGGGCCAGCTCCGAGATGTGGATCAGGCCCTCGACGCCCGGCTCCAGCTCGACGAAGGCGCCGAACTCCATCGTCCGCGTCACCTTGCCGGTGACGACCTGGAGCGAGTGCCACCTTTCGTGGATGGTGTCCCACGGACTGGCCTGGAGCTGCTTGAGGCCCAGGCCGATCTTGCGCTTCTCGCGGTCGATCTTGAGGACGACGACCTTCACCTTCTGTCCCGGCTGCACGACCTGCGTCGGATCGGAGACGCGGGTCCAGCTCATGTCGCTGACGTGGATGAGGCCGTCGACGCCGCCGAGGTCGACGAAGGCGCCGAACTCGCGCACCGAGCGGATGATCCCCTCGCGGATCTGTCCTTCTTGCAGCTCGGCCCAGGTCTTCTCCTTCAGCTCCTCGCGCTCCTTCTCCAGCAGCTCGCGCCGGCTCACGACCAGGTTCCGCATCTCCGGGTTCACCTCGGTCACCACGCACTTGAGCCGCTGGTTGATGTAGTCCTCCGGCCGCTCGACGCGGTAGAGATCAATCTGGCTGATCGGCATGAAGGCCCGGATGCCGTTGACGTCGACGGCGAGGCCGCCCTTGTTGGTTTCGAGCACGCGGCCTTCGACGACCATGCCGGCGGCGACGCTCGACCAGTCGGCGACCTGCGCCGCTCCCTTGCGGCGGCACAGGATCAGGCCGTCGGCGCGGTCGTAGCCTTCGACCTCGATGTCGACCATCGACCCGGGTTTCGGCGGGCCCTCCGGGAACTGATCCAATGACATGACCGCCTGGCTACGGCCGCCGGGTATTTCGAGGAAGACGTCGGCGCCGCGGATGGAGTGAATCTTCGCCTGCTTGCGATTGTCGCCGGCCGCCTGCTCCGCCTGGGCCGGCTTCTTGGGCTGGCTGAGGATATCGTTCTCGTGTCCGACGAAGCCGCTCATGGCGGCTTCGAGGTCCCCTTCGATCTCGGCGTCGAGGTCCTTGAGGCTCGGCCCCTTGGCGAAGCGCTCGACGCTCACGAGCGACTCCACGCTTTCGGCGACGCGGCGATTCGGCATGCCGCCGGAGAATTGTTTCGGGCCCTTGCCGCCGCGGCCTGGCTTGCCGCCCGGCCCTCCGGGTTTCCTTGCATCGGCGGGAGCGGCCGCGGGGGCCGTGGTCGGAGCGGACGTGGCGGCGGGGGGCGTTGCCGGCGCGGTCGCCTCCGGGGCAGGGGCGGCGGCGGGGGCTTCGGGCTTCTCGCTGTCGGTCATGGTGAGCCTTCTTCTTCAAAGCGAACAAAGAGCAAACCCTGATTTTACAGGCGACAGGGAAGTGGGACCAGCGAGGTATCGTCCCTTGGCTCGAGGACGCGTGGCTGTTCGCGGGGCGAAAGGGGACTATGGGACCGCTTCCCCCTCGACGACGCTGGTCTCCAGCCGCGTCGGCACGATGCGCGTCAGGCGCCAGCCGGCCTTTTCGTAGAGGGCGCGGTATTGCGCCTCGGTTCGCTCCAGGCCGCCGGGGATGACCATCATGTTGAGGTCGAGCCATTTGGCGGTGAACGGTGTGTTGCCGGGCGGGATGACGCTCTCGACCACGAGCAGCTTGGCGCCGGGGTTCATGGCGCGGCGGCAGGAGCGGAGGATGGCGATGGAGCGGTCGTCGTCCCAGTCGTGGATGATGTGGCGGAGAATGTAGGCGTCACCCGGCGGGGCGGTCTCGAAGAAGCTGCCGCCGACCGCGGTGCAGCGGTCTTCCAGTCCGGCGGCGCGGATGTTGGCGCGGGCGCGGTCGACGACGTGGGGCAGATCGAAGAGGACGCCGCGCAGCTTCGGATGGCGCTTCAGGACGGCGAGGAGGTTCGAGCCGTTGCCGCCGCCCATGTCGACGAGCGTGCCGAAGCGGGAGAAGTCGTAGGCGTCGAGCATCGGCTCGGTCTCGGCCCCGTGGATGGCGGTCATGGCGGCGTCGAAGGTCGCCGCCTCCTTGGGGCGTTCGGCGAGGTAGTCGAAGAAGCCCTTGCCGAAGACCTGGTTGAAAGCCGTCTCGCCGGTGCGGATGCTGTGCAAGAGTTCGCCCCAGGCGCGGTAGAAGGCCGGGCCCATCATCAGCAGGGCCGGGCGGATCGAGCCGGGGACGTCGGCGCGCAGCGGCTCGGCGAGCGGCGTGAGGGCAAAGCGGCCGGAATCGTCCTCGGCGAAGACGCCGACGCTCGCCAGGGCGCGGAGCAGACGATGGAGGCAATCGCCGTTCGTGCTGGTTGCGCGGGCGAGATCCGCGGCGGATCGGGGACCAGTGGCGAGGAGATCGGCAATGCCGAGGTAGGCGGCGACATGCAGCGCCTGGGCGCGCCAGGTGCCGCTGATCATCTCCATGAGGATGGCTTGGGGCGGCACGGTGGATTGAGGAGACGGCATCGAAACTCCTTCTTCATGTCACCAGGATTCGATCAGAAAAGGCGCCAGACTACCAGCCGCTCTTCGTTAACTCATTCCTCGATCGTCAGGGCCACGCAGCAGGGGCAGGAGCCGGCGTTGCGCGAGATGAAGTCGATGCTCGCGACGATCTTGGCCGGCGCCGGGTTGCTATAGCGGGTCGCGTAGAAACGGATGTCCGGAGAGGCCAGATTGGAGCCGGTCCACGCCAGGCGCGTCACCCCGGCGGGCGGGGTCCACGCTTTCCACCAGTCGGAGACGTGCTCACCGTAGACGATGGGCAACTCGGCGCTGGAGCCGTCCTGGTAGCGGAGGACATATGCGCCGATCATGGCTCCCGGGGTGGCGGGGAAGTGTGCAAGGTGGAGGGCGTGCAGATTCTTGAGCCTCCTGTTGACGACGATGCCGCTTGCCGCGAGAGGGCGGTCTCGCGCGAATACGCTGCCTCCCAGAACAACGGCGCCCCCTTGAACGTTGAACGGCACGCCGGCCAGCGTGTTCGGTCCGTCCGGCAGGTTGCCCAGGTCGTTGCCCTTGACCTGGATCCCGTCCCCACGGCGCCAGTTGATGAACGGCCGCAGGTCGAGCTGCGTGAAGCCGCCGGGGAGTGTTTTCGGAGGATCACTCGCGGGAGTGACAAGAGTACCCCCTTTTGCAGGCGGCATAACGACCGGAGGATCGATCCGGGTCGGAGGCTCAGGCGCCGTTGCGGGGCCCTTGGCGACCGGAGGGTCTGCCGGCGTCTCGCCACGGTTGGCGACCGCGATGACGATGAACACGATACCCACGATGACCAGGCCGGCGATGCCCGTGAACAGGGCGATCATCTGACCGCGGCTTCCCGGCTTTGCCAACGGTTCCGCGCGGCCCGATTCATCCCGCGGCCGGTCGCCCCTGTCGCGTTTGACGCGCTCTTCGGGTCGGCGTCGGCGCATCGGCTCGTCGGCGCCACCGCCATCGGCGAAAAGCCCGCCGACCATGCTGGCCTTGATCCAGTCGGCCGTTCCTTCTTCCCAGACCAGGTCGGTGGAGCGCAGCCGGCCCCGCCGTGCCAGGTCTTTGAGTTCGTCGAACGGCACTGGCCCCTCGCGCCGCCCCCCCTGACTGTAGTACCAAGCTTTGGTCATGGTTTTCTCGCCCGGGGCGCCGGCTCAAGACAGCAACGATCCCAACCCGCCTGGATGGTAATGCACTTCGGCGGCGCGTTCAAGCCGATCAGAGCCAGCGCAACGTCCGTAAGTCGTCGCGCGGCTCGTCGAAGCTGCAACTGCCGAACGAGATGAACATCGTCCGCGCCTTAGCGATCTGCTCGTTGCTGAGGCGATGGCCGCGCCAGGTGATTCCGCCGTCGTCGAGGACGAACGCCCCCGCGTCTTCCTCTTCCAGGGCGGATTGGAGGTCGACGACCGGGAGATCGTGGGCGTGACTCAGGCAGGCGGCGACGAAGACGTTGATGAAGCCGTGCACCTTCGCCTGCACCGTCTTGTCGAAGCGGCGGATGGGATGGTGCAGGCCGGCGGTGGCCTTGAACGGGACTTGGGTCTTGCGGCAGCCGGCGAGGATGGCGGCGACGAGTTCCGCGCCGGGGAAGGCGGCAGGCTCGAGGCCGCCGGTGCGGAGCTTGAGGCCGCAGGGGCGCGTGGTCTTGCGCGCCGCGGCCTCGAGAGAGGCGCGGTCCTGCTGGAGGGCGGTGATCAATGTTTGCAGCGCGGCGCGATGGGGCGCCGAGGCCTCGACGAAGGGGGCAAGCGGAAGGCCCGTCTTGTCAAGAGTGGCGCTGAGCGTGGCGAGGGCGGCGTGCAGCGGCGGCGCTTCGGGCGGATCGAAAAACGGGGCGGGGACGCGCACTTCATAACCTTCGAGTCGAACCAGGCCGGGCAGGGCGCCGGCGAAGACGAGCATGTCGGCCGTGTCCTTGTCGACGTTGTCGAAGAACTCGGTCTCGTTCTTGCCGCCGCGGCCGAGGATGGACAGGGCGATGGTCCGGTCGGGCAGCGTGATCTCCTGGACGAGGGGAACGATGTCGCTGAGACGGTCGGCCGGGCAGATGAGGCGGCCGAGAAGCCAGGCTTGGGGCTCCTGCAGATACTTGCCGAAGTTGCGCACGGAAGTATCGAGGGGTAGGCTGGCGGGCGGAAACGTGCCGGCATAGTCGACGATATGCGCGAGCAGCGCTTGGACGCTGGCGTACATGGTTACCTCCGGGTTCCGTTCAGGCCTGGCGCTAGGGCGGTCCAGGTGTTTCCCGAATTCTACGCGCGGGTGGCCCTAAAATACGAGCAAGTATGGTTTCTGTCGCCGTAGCGTTGCGACTTCGGCTGGACGGGCGACAACTGAATTCTCGCGACTTCAGCCACGCCACTGAATTCTTGCGAATTCAGCTACGGCACGAATCGAGCTACGATCAGCGCTTTGTGAAATGGAGTGGGAATGAGCTTGCCGAACGGCTTTGTCGAACCGGAGGACCAGGGGGTTTGGCCGTACACGAGCCGCGCGCTGACGGTCGGCGCGTGGGTGGTGATCGTCGGCCTGGTGAGCCTGGTCGTCGCCGTGCGGCAGACGAGCGTGAAGGAAGAGCCGGCTACCGTGAGCCGAGATCAGCTGGTGTTGCAGGAGTTGTTCGGACGAATTGTCGTCGGGGCCAGGCGGATGCTGGACGCGCCGCCGGAGGAGATCGAGCAACTGATGCGGTCCTATCCGGCGGACAGCGCGGCGAGCCGGCTGACGCTGGCGATCATGGAAGGCGAGTTGCACGGCCCCCTCGCGGCGCTGGTGGCTTTGAAGAAGGTGGACGCGGCCGGCGGGGACGTCGCCCTGTTGCGGCAGATCCTCGAGCGTCTCTATAGCGACTACCTCGAGCTGCGGCTCGAGGCGCCTTCGGTGACGGTGGAGGACCGGCGGGTCCTCCGCGACAAGCTGGACTGGTTCGCGGCGCTGGCGCTCCATCCGCGCCAGCCCGCGCTCGAGCAGGTCGCGGCGGCGGCGGGGGCGCCCGCGGCGCTGGCGATGATGGAGCGCTGGCCGGCCCCGGAAGGCCGCAACGAGGCGCTCGAGCCCGCGGTGCAGACGATGACGGCGCTGAGCAGCGGCGTCGCGGGCGTCGTCCTTCTCGCGTTCGGCGGGCTGATCTGCCTCACCGTCGTCTTCAACCTGGCCCGGCAAGGCAGGTTGCAGCAAGGGATCGGGCCGCCGGTTCGGTATGCCGGACTCTACGCGGAGACGTTCGCACTCTGGTTGCTGGTGTTCCTCGGCCTTTCCACGGCCGTGCCCCTGCTCTTTCCTGCGCTCGACATCATGGAGGCCGGCGGGACGGCCATGGCGCTCAGCCTGGTGGCATTGGGCTATCCCGTGGCACGCGGTCTATCGTGGCGGCAGGTGCGCGAGGACGTCGGCTGGACGACGGGGGAACGGCCGGCATTCGAGCCGATGGCGGGGTTGCTGACCTACATGATGTCGTTGCCGCTGATGATTGCGGGCCTGGCCTGCTTTGCCATTTACGCGGCGCAGCTGGGAACGCTGATAGCGGCGGAGGCGCCGAGCCATCCGATCGTGGAGTTTCTCATCCGCGCGGACGGCTGGAGCCGTTTCAAGATTTATTTCCTGGCCTGCGTGCTGGCGCCCGTGGTGGAGGAGACGATGTTTCGCGGCGTCCTGTACCGGCATCTGCGCGACGTGACGCGGCAATTCGGCGGTCCGCGCGGCTTCATTGCCGCGGGCTTGATCGCGAGCTTCCTGTTCGCGCTGTTGCACCCGCAAGGCCCCTTGGCCGTGCCGGCGCTGGCGGCGCTGGGATTTGGGTTCACGATCGGGCGCGAGTGGCGCGGGACGGTGTTGCCGTCGATGCTGGCGCACTGTCTGGCGAACGGTGTGATCTTGACGATTGCGATTCAGGCGCTGAAGGGGTAGTCACTTTCCCTTGTCCGGCGCACCTAGGGCCTCCGAAAAGCGCTTCATAGCGGGTATTCACGACCGAAGCGGACCACTTCGATTTCGCGGTCGACTTGCTGCAGCTCTTGCTCGACCTGGGCGCGGTAGCGGGAGTGGAGATGGACGGCAAGGATGCGGGCGCCGGCGGGGATCTTCGCGCACTCCTTTTCGACCATCACGGGGGTCAGGTGCTTCGCCAGGTCGGCGAGCCAGGCGAGGTCGTTGGGGAAGGTGCATTCGAGGAAGACGGCCTTCAGGTCCGGGAGGGCAGCGGCGACGCGCCAGATCTCCTCCGTGGGACCGGTGTCGCTCGAAAAGACAACGGAGGAGCGGCCGTCGCCGATGACATAGCCTTGACATTCGACGACGTGGTTGACGGGGATGGGGGTGATGCGCAGACCCTCGACCTCGACGGCCCGGCGCGGCTCGATCTCGTGGAGCTTGAGGTACGGCGGGGCCTGCTCGGAGATGGCGATGAAGTCGGGCCAGACGCGGTTGTTGAAGACGTCGCGACGGAGACAATCGAGGACGGCGGCGGTGGCGTGGATGGTGACGCAATCGCCGGAGCCGTCGTAGACGGTATCGAGGAAGATGGGGAGGCTGGCAATGTGGTCGAGGTGTGTGTGCGTGAGGAAAATGTGCTTGATGCGCGCCTGCTGGCGCCGCGCCAGGCCGTAGGCGAGCGTGCCGGCGTCGATGGCGACGGTGTCGTTGACGAGGAAGCTCGTCAGGTACTGGCGCCGCTGCGGCGCCCGGATCGAGGATGGGACGGCAAGGACACGCATTATGACATTCTAAAGCTCAAGAACCAAGCTCCAGACAATCAAGACTCGAAATCGAGCGACATCGTTTGGAGCTTGCTTGTTGATCATATTGGAGATTTTCCTCAAACATATCGCTGCCTGAGCCGGTTGGCGCGATAGGCCTCCACCAACTTTTGCAGCAACTCGATGCGGGCGCGGATGAGATCGCCGCGCTCGGTGTCTCCCAGGGTTCGAGGCCGGTCCCAGCGGCGGACTTCCATGATCTCGGGCGTGATGTCGACGCCGTCGCGCACCGCCCGGTCCACGGACTCGAAGTGGCTGTGCTTGGCGAGGAAGGTCCGCTCCGGCTCGAGGACCAGCGTGTAGCCATGGTCGCCGTAGGCCTCGGAGAAGGCGCCGTCGATGGTGATCGCCTTGCCGCTGCGCTTGAGCGGCGACTCTCCCTTGTCGATCTTCACGGGCACGTGGCCGTTGACGATGATGCCGCGCTTCGGGTCGACGCCGAACTCCGCGAGGATCCGCTCGCAGAACGGGGCTTCGTGCAGCAGGTGGAAATACGGGTTCTTGGTCTCCCCATGGGTGGCCGGGTCGTCGACCAGGTCGATCTCCAGTGTAGCGATGCGGTCCTTGCCGAAGAAAGGGGAAAGCGGGCCGCACCAGAGGTACCAGAGCATGTCCAGGTCGTCGCGCTTCGGCTCGTCCATGACGCGCGTGATGACGCGCTCGAGGGTGTCGAACAGGTCGCGGCCGGCGCGGGGGCGGCCGTCGATGGGCAAGGCGAGGAAGCCTCCCTGCTCGTCGACCGGAACGCAACCGTGGAAGATCAGGTGATCGTCGCGCACGAGCCACATGGAGCCCTGGCCGACGAGGAAGCGCATGTGCTCCCAGAGCGTCTGCGAGCTGACGAACGATTCGCGGATGCGCGTCAGGCAGGTCTGTTCTTCGGCGCAGAGGTCGTAGGGACGAGCGGGGTCGAGGGTGGGGAAACGGGCGTCCTTGAGGCGGCGCGGCTTGCCGTCGATGGTGATGGTTCCGCCGCCCGGATCGATGCGGTGCAAGAGGCGGCGGTGGTCCATGTTCCATTCGGGATGACGGGCGATCACCTGCCCTTCGAGCTTGAACTGCATGAGCGCCGCCGCCTTCTGCATGCGCGCGATGAGAACGGCCTCGCGAATGCCCTTGCGCCTGGGCAGGTAGGAGGCGGCGGGATCGTCGGCGTAGAGCGTGCGGGCCAGCTGCTCCAGCGGCTGCAGGGGGATGCCGTACCCCTCTTCGAGCTGGAAGAGACGGCGATAACGCAGAGAGATGCGCAGGACGTTGGCGATGAGGGCTTCCTGGCCGAGGCAGGCGCCAAGCCACGATGCGTCGTGGTTGCCCCAGGTGATGACGACGTTGGGCTGCTGGCGGATGTAGTCGACGACCTTGTCGCCGCGCGGCCCGCGATCCCAGCAGTCGCCGCCGATGATCAACTCGGAGATGGCGAGGTTGCGCAGGAAACGGACGGTGTGGCGGATGAGTTGCCAGGCCCGGCCTTGCTGCACGAGCGGCTCGACGGCGGCGGCGAGGAAGCGTTCGGTCTCGGGGCCGGGCGGCCGACTGAGGATGTCCTGAAAGAGGGCCTGGTAGCCGCGCGGCATGAGGGTCCGCACGCGCTGCATGGTGTAACGGCGGGCCAGGACGTTGATGATCTCGACAAGCTGGGCCAGGGTAATGCGGCAATAGGCTTCGCGCTCGCCCGGCTCCGACAGCATGGGGGCCAGGCTTTCGAGCGTCTCGCGCGGATAGAGGATGAGGGTGACGAGACGCTGGAGGTCCGAGGCGTGCAGACGGTCGCGGAACATTCGCTCGACGAGGGGCCGGAGCGAGCCGGCGGCGTTGTTGATGACGTGGCGGAGCTTGGCGTGCTCGCCGTGGATATCGCTGATGACGTGGATGGTGTCCGAGGGAAGCGTGAGGGCGCCGGCGAGACGGGCGATCTCGGCGACGGCGCTATCGACGGTCGGAAAAGTTTCCGCGAGCGGCCGGAGCAGCGCCAGCTCGGCGTCATCGCGGGCAGGCAAGGCGTTGGGCATGGGTTCTCCCCTGTGTCGCCTCTACAATACCCGCCTGATGCGCGGGAAGCAAACGTGTGGGACACCGTCCAGCCCGGTTCTGCGAACCAAGGCTAAACGAAGCCAAGCTCGTCCAATGAAAAAGATCCTGGTCATCGATGTCGGCGGCACGAACGTGAAGGTGCTCGCACGGGGGCACACGGAGCCCATCAAGATTCCGTCCGGCCCGCAGATGACGCCGGCGCTCATGACGGAAAAGGTGCAGGAGGCGACGCGCGACTGGGACTACGATGCCATATCGGTGGGATTCCCGGCGCCCGTCCTCCATAACAAGCCGCTGTCCGAGCCGCACAACCTGGGAGCGGGCTGGGTCGGCTTCGACCTGTCGGCTCATTTCGGCAAGCCGGTGAAGATGATCAACGACGCGGCGATGCAGGCGATCGGCAGCTACGAGGGAGGACGAATGCTGTTCCTGGGACTGGGAACCGGGCTGGGATCGACGCTCATCGTCAACCACGTGGTGGCGCCGCTGGAGCTGGCGCATCTGCCGTATCGGAAACGGCGCACCTTCGAGGATTATGTCGGTCAGCGCGGACTCGACCGCCTGGGGAAGAAACGCTGGCGCTGTTTCGTGGCGGACGTGATCAAGCGCTTGAAGAACGCGCTGGTGGCGGATTACGTCGTCCTGGGGGGCGGCAACGCAAAGAAACTGAAGGAACTGCCCGAAGGGGTGCGGCTCGGGGACAACTACAACGCGTTCATCGGCGGCTACCGGATGTGGGAGCATGAAGAGCTGTCGCGCGCCTGCGAGGGCTGACCACGTGGGGCAGGCCGCCTGGCCTGCCGCCTTTCGCCCCCGGCAGGCCAGGCCGCATGCCCCACGTTCAGGGGGCCTTATACTCCGCTCGCCACGGGCAGCTCATAGGTCCGCTGCTCGCCGTTGGCGTTGCGGTTGAGCAGGGCGACCTGGTAGAGCTGCTCGCCGACGGCCGTCGGGTACTGGCCGGTGAGGCAGGCGCGGCACAGGCGGCTTTCGGGCAGGCCGATGCAACGGGCGACGGCTTCGAGCGGCAGGTAGAAGAGGCTGTCGGCGCCGAGGGCGCGGGCCATCGCCTGCTGTTCCTCTTCCGTGGGGGCCGGTCCTTTCATGAAGCGCGGGGCGAACAACTCGCTGACCGTGGACATGTCGATGCCGTAGAAACAGGGCGCCACGATGGGCGGACAGGCGACGCGCACGTGGACCTCGCGGGCGCCGCCGCGCTCGCGCAGATGGTGCAGCAGCGACTTGAGCGTCGTGCTGCGGACGATCGTATCCTCGATCAAGAGGACGCGCTTGCCTTCGAGCACTTCCTTGAGCGGGGTGTACTTGACGCGCACGCGGTCGGCGCGGTTCTGCCCCTCGATGAAGGTGCGGCCGACGTACCGGTTGCGCATCAGGCCCTCGACGGAGGGCACGCCCAGCTCATACGCCATCGCGTCCGCGGCGGCCTTGCCGGTATCGGGCACGGGGACGACGACCGTGTCGTTGTCGAGCGGGACCCGGTTCAACTTGTGTTCCTGGAGCGCCAGCTCCTTGCCCAGGGCCGCCCGGCTCAGGTAGACGCTTCGCTCATCGAGCGTGCTGGCGACGTTGGCGAAGTAGATCCATTCGAAGAAACAATGGGACGGCTGCTGCGCCGCGGCATAGCGCTCGATGCGGAAACGGTTGTCCTGGATGACGATCATCTCCCCCGGCGCCAGCGACTTGACCTCGCGGAACCCGAGGTTGGTGAGCGCCACGCTCTCGCTCGCCGCCGCGAACAGCGGCCATTCCAGGGCAAAGCAGAGGGGACGGAAGCCCTTGGGGTCGCGCGACACGGCGAGGTCGCCCATCGCGTTCAAGTAGACGAGGTTGTAGGCGCCGTCGAATTTCTTGCTGAGGTTGCGGAAGACTTGCACCAGATCGGGCCGCGCTTCGTTGCGCAGCTCGTAGCTCAGGCAGTGCATGATGACTTCCGTGTCGAGGTTGCGCGACAGATGATAGTCCGAATTGTTGAGCAGCTCGTCGCGCAGCTCGGCGAAGTTGGTGAGCTGGCCGTTGAAGGCGAAGCTGAACCACTTCCACTTGCAGCCGTGGTAGCGCTGGAACGGCTGGGCGTAGCTGCGGTCGCTCTGGCCGCAGGTGGCGTAGCGGACGTGGCCGATGGCCGCCCGCCCACCGTATTCCTTCATGATGCTTTCGGACTTGGCCTGGTGGTTGAGGCGAAAGGCCTCGATGACGGTGCCGATGTTCTTGTAGGTATCGAGCAGCTTCTCGCGTTTTGGATTGTAGGTGGTAAAGCCGGCGGCGAGCTGGCCGCGGTTCTGCAGGTCGAGCAGCATGCGCGGCATGAGGCGGGAGACCTGCTCCGGTCCGGCCGGCGGCGCGAGCCTGGACGGCGTCGGGCTATCGAAGTGGTAGATGGCCGCGATGCCGCATTCGTGCTGCAAATCCATGCGCTGACACCCTGGGCAAGATCCTGGAAGACGCCCGGTTCACGCCCCGGCGCGCCCCTCGCAGGGATCGTTATTATACCAAGCCAGAGACGCTCGCCAAACCAATCACAGCGCGCGCCGACCGTGCTCCCGCGCCGCGAGTCGCCTTGCCGGGACCGCCAGGGTGGGCGGTTTCGCGCGGCTCCCCGGCGCCTCCGAAGTCCGGCCAGGGCGCTATCAGTTCTATTTCGCCAGGCCCGCCACGGCCGCCGTTACATCGGGGAAAGAAAGGAACAGGGACGGGGTCTCCGGATTCGAAGCAATGAGGCGCGTCACGGCAAAGGTGTCGGCTACCTGCGGGGTCAGGTCGCACAGCGCCACCAGACCTCCTTTTTCCTTCACCTGATGCCGCAGCTGCAGGAGGCTGCGCATGCACGGCGTGGTGACGATCTCGACGCCGGTCATCTCGATGACGACATGGGGACTGCCGCTTGCCTGCCAGCTCTGGATCAGCTCCTTGCCCAGATCGTCCGCCAATTCCTCGCCGCGCATTTCCTTGACGCCGATGCCGACGACGAGCAGGCCGTCTTGCAGCCGGGTCACGTGATGGCGCAGCCGGCACAGCGCCTGCTCCAGATCCGGCGCCGCTTCGAACGGGCCGGGAGGAGAGCCGGGCGTGGCCAGAAGCCGGGTCGCATGGAAGACCTCGGCGATCTCCTCGCGCAGGTTGCACAGGACGAGCCGGGCGCCCGAGCTTTGCAGGCGGCGGTGCAGCGTCAGGAGCGGGCGGATGCCGGCGCTGGTGAAGAACTGGACGCGGCGGAAGTCGATGATCCACTTGGAGGCCGGTTGGTCCTCGGCCGCCCCCAGCAACTCCTTGCGTAGCGCCTCCGCCAGTTCGTCGCCGCTAAGGTGCGTGTCGAGAATCGTGACGAGGAGGGCGCCATGCTCGCGCCGGCAATCGATGTGCTTGAATTTCGTCTGCGTCATGAGCCTCCACTTTCCGAAAACAGCGAACGCGGGCGCCGCGCCGTCAGCAGTCGTCGGCCATATCCAATCGGCCAAGTTTAAGGCTTTTCCCTCGATAACTCAAATGCAAATGCCGCGTCACTCCATCAAGCCACGCAGTATTTTCAGATAACGCGGCACAGCTTTCCGCGCCTCCTCCGCCGCCTCGTATTCCAGGGCGACGTAGCCGCGATAGCCGGCGTCGCGCAGGATCGTGATGAGCCGCTTGAGGTCCGCCTCTTCCTTCTTCGCTCCCTGCCGCTGAATCTCGGTCTTGAGTTGCACGGTCACCGCGTAGGGAGCGATGCGGGCGAGATCGGCATACGGGTCCTTCGTCTGGAAATTGCCGGTGTCAAGGTTGACGCCGAACCACGGGCTTTTGACGGGACGAACCAGCGCCAGCATTTGGTCGGATGTCCCCGTGATGCCGCCGTGGTTTTCCAGCGCGAGATAGACGCCGTATTCCCCGGCGTGCGCGCACACCTCTTCAAACGCCTCGATGCAACGGCCGCGGGCCCGCTCCTCGGTGTCTCCCTTTTCGACATTGCCGGCGAAGATGCGCATCGTCTTGCCGCCGAGGCGCGAGGTGTGCTCGATCCAGCGCTTGACGCTCTCGATCTCGCGCTTGAGCCGCGTGCCGTCGCGGACGCAGAAGTTGTTGCCGACCGCCGTGCCGCTCACGTCGAGCCCCAACCGGGTCGCGTGCCCCTTGAGGCCGGCGAGATAGCGCGGCGTCGTCTCGGCGAAGTAGTACGCGGTCAGCTCCACCGCATCGAGCGGTTGCTCGGCGCACCAGTCGATGAAGTCGTCCAGCGTCATCGCCGGCCGCGGCTTGCGCCGCAGATCGAGCGCCTGCCGGAAGCTGTAGGCCGCCAGGCTCAGACGCATGTGCGGCCGGCCGACGCGGCGGATCGGCTCGATCGCCCCCGCCGTCGACGCCGCCAGGCCGACTGCTCCCGCTGCCGCCAAGAAAGCACGACGGGTCGTCTTCATGTCTTCCTCCCGGTGTGGCACGCCCTGAGGCGTTGCGAAGGGCGTGCGCCCCTCGCAATGACCCCACGCCCTTCGCAAAGCCTCAGGGCGTGCCACACAGATTGATGGCGCCAAATCGCTTGCGAATCCTCTTACGACTATCTATCCTGCGAGCATGCCCATGGCATCGTGAACTTCTCAACCGGAGGTGGCCCATGCGAACATCGTGTTGGACGCTCGTGCTGATCGGCCTGCTCGCCGCGCCCGCCCTGGTCGTCGCGCCCGCGTCGGCGCAGGATCCCAAGGAACGCCTGGAGAAATCGCCCCGGCACCATGAGTGGGTGAAGGTGAAGCACGGCGAGCGCGAGGTGACCTGTTTCGTCGTCTATCCCGAGGTGAAGGGGAAGGTTTTGGCGATGATCGTGATCCACGAGAACAAGGGCCTGACCGATTGGGTCCGCGGCCTCGCCGATCAGGTCGCCGAAGCCGGCTACATCGCCGTCGCCCCCGATCTGCTCTCCGGCCTGGGTCCCAAGGGAGGGAACACGGACGCGTTCAAATCGGTGGGAGACGCCACCAAGGCCCTCTACAAGCTCGATCCGAAGCAGGTGACCGGCGACCTGAACGCCGTCGCCGACTACGCCAAGAAGATTCCCGCGGCGACCGGCAAGATCGCCTGCTGCGGCTTCTGCTGGGGCGGCGGCCAGAGCTTCCGCTTCGCCACCAATCGTCCCGACCTGAGCGCCGCCTTCGTCTTCTACGGCCCCGGCGTGATGACCAAGGCCGAGGCGGAGAAAGTGAACTGCCCGGTCTTCGGCTTCTACGGCGGCAACGACGAGCGCATCAACGCCACCATCGACACCAGCAAGAACGCGATGAAAGCCGCGGGCAAGCGCTACGAACCGGTGATCTACGAAGGAGCCGGGCACGGCTTCATGCGCGCCGGTGAGGAAGCGGGCGCCAGCGCGGCCAACCGCGACGGCCGCAACACGGCCTGGGAGCGCTGGAAGGGATTGCTGAAAGACATCGCAAAGTAGTTTTCAACCTGACGGGGCCACCAAGCCGGGCTGGCGGCCCCGTCAGCTTCTGGTTCGCCGGCCTCACGGTAGCGGACCGGACCAGACGAATTCTCTCGCGGCCTTCTGCCAATCGGACCGCTCCCCTCTCTTGTGCCATCCGCCCGCCGATTCGTGTGCACCCCAGAATGCGACCTCGTCGGCGAACACTTCTTCCAGGAAATGCACAACGCCATCGGTGATTTTTTCGGCCTTCTGCTCTACAGACAGCTCATCGTCGTAATTCGAGAAATGGCCGTGCGTGAAATGGCCTGCCACCACGGTCAACTCGTCGCCTTCGTCGTAAATCTGGATATCGCCGAATTCAGGATGCACGGCGGGGAACACCGCACACGGCGACGGCGCGGAGTCAATGCGCAATCCGCGGCCGGCAAACCGCTCCTGTAGTTTCGGGATCAACACCGCGCACAACATGGGATCGACGCCCTTTTCTTTACCGCCTAACCGTTCGGGTTATCGATGAGTTCCTTGAGCCGCCCTGCCAGAGCGGGTGGTAGGCGCCCGTACCAGGACTCATCCACCAGCTCCACGTCGATCATGTCGCGCAAGTGCATCCGGTCCTTGTCTCGAAACCCGGTCAGCTTCATCCGTACCAGCGCATCCAAGCGCAGGATGCGATGCTGCTGCAAGTCCTCGGCCTCCGATACGTCCGGCGTCGGCGCCAGGTCGTCGGGCCTCACCTTTTCGCCTGCAAACAGAACATGCACCGCGTCACGTGCTTTGGCGCCGGGGCCGTCCAGGAACATGTCGATTCCTTTGGCATGCCGAAAAACAAACCCCGCCCTTTCCATCGCGGCCACCGCCGCCGGCCAGTCCGATCTGCGCAGGAGGATGTCCACGGCGCGCGTGGTGCGAACCGCGGCTTCGTCCATCTGCGCCACCCAGGCGCGAACCGCGTGCCCGCCGATGATCGCGTATGGAATCCCCGCCTCTTCCAGAACCGCCGCCGTTCGCTCCAATCGCTCCTGGACTTTTTGCACCGCTCGCTCCATGCGTTGTCACAACGCCTCACCGGTCAGATGAAATGAAGCCATCCCCTTCGACCCCCGGCTGTCTTGATCAACGCGGCGCCGCTAGAGAGTTCCGCGCGCCCGAGCAAGGGCGCCGCGGCTACCACTGCCATCCCAACACGCCGCCCAACCGCTGTCAAGCCGGTTAGCCCGGTCTGGAAACGCTGGAGAGGATTGCTGAAGAACTGCGACGTGGGAGCACCGGCGGGCCGGCGCAAGCCGAGAGGAACCGCGCCCAGAATGAACTCGCCCGGCTTCTATCAAGCCGGCCGCAGTGATCGCTGTCGATCCACCGCCGCCTTCAGTTCAAACGGGCGGCGGATAGTGACGAAGTCGGCGCTCACTCTCTCTCCCGCGAAAGTGACGGCGCCGAAGCCGAGCAGCCGGCCCCAGAACGACTGCTCGACCTGTGCCAACTGAATCTCCTCGAAGCGCAAGCGCCGGGTCGGGAAAAGGAGCCCGCGCTTGCCGACGACGCCTCGCCCGGTGACAGTCACATGACACACCAGGAAGCGAAGAAGGGCCAGCGCGCCCCACAAGGCGTGGAGGCCGAGGGCCACGAAGAAGCCGATCCAGAGCCAATCCCGGATCTTCTCCAGGTCGAGCACCTTGTCGATATTCTCCGTGACGATCTTGAAATCCGGCCGATCCGTCAGTTCGTGCATGTTCCGGGTGATGATCCAGACCGCGATGCCGATGCCGGCCAGGAATTGAACCAGCATGAGCCACGGCCAAACCAGCGTCTTCCAGTGCAGACCGGTGCGGAAGAGGACATTCTCACCGCGTGGCGCGACCTGTTCCTCGAAAAGCGGCGCCGCTTCGGATGGGGCCGAGGCGACGACGGGCACGGCCAGGAGCTTGGGCTTTCCCGCCGGAAGTGGCGTCGAGGCCAGGCTGGGGGCCGGCTGAAGGTGGGGAAAGACGGATGGCGCCGGGATCCAGGTGGTCCCTCCAGCCTGGCAGAGTTGATCGTCGGGCAGCACCTGGCCGCTCTGTGCCATTTGCCGCAGCGTGTCGTCGGGATAGGGCCCGTAGCTCTGCCCGCCGCGTGCGAGGTACCATGACGGCGGCGCGGGGGTCGCGAGGGCAGCGGGTCGTTTGGGCGCGCGCTCGGCGCGACGCGCCTTCGCCGCCGCCCGCGCGCGCTTGGCCATGATCCGTTCGTCGAAAAGCCCCTTGATCTCGCGGGCCGGGATCCATTTGGTGCGATCCTCGCGCCGCACGGGATCCTCGGGCGCAAGCGCTCCCGCCGCCGCGATGCGACGCAGGTCGCCCGAGGTGACAGGACCGATCTCCTTCCCCTCGCGAACGTAGTACCAGCGTTGAGCCATGGGACTTTCCCGAGGCGTCAGGCGGGTGATAACGCCTCCAGAGAAAATGTACGTCGACTATTGACGAAACGCTACCAAATACTGGCGCCTTCGACTCACGCGATCGATGATCCCGCGGATCGTGCGGCTATTTCTTTGCGACCGTCATCGCTGCAAGGGGGAGCGTGGGGTCGCCGAAAAGCATGAACTTCATGCCCTGGAAGAAGATGCTGGGCGGATACCAGTCGTCGGTGGGGACGAGGCGGGCCAGCCCTTCCTTGTCGTAATAGTAGCTGACGGCGCTTGCCCAGCAGTCGCCGACGCGCGGCTGGCCCGACTTTCCCGCGGCGATGAGGAACCCCTCCAGGAGACTCAGAGCGCACGGCTGGCTGCCCGTGTTGCAGCCGATGTACGCCACGGCGCCGTTTTCGCGCTTCAGCACCTGCTCCCCCAGGCCGGTCGGATTGTGACGGCCCTTCTGATAGGGCGCCGGTGCGGGGGGCGGAGCCGTGAAGACCTCACCGTTGTTGACGCCCTTGTGTTCCTTTCCGTGAATATCGACGTAACCGTCATAGGGCGCCAGGGCGGCGAAGTAACAGGTGCTGCATCCGACAGAGAACATGACCGGCAAGCGGTCGGCGTTCTTCACTTTTTTCAAGCTGGCGGTGGCGAAACAGCCCTCCCACGAATGCTCGCTGCCGTGTCCCACGTGGACGACCAAGCCGACGCCCTTGTTAAGCGTCGCCAGGAGGTTTTCTTGATTGGGCGGGTCCGTCTTGAATTTGGGATTGCCGTCGCTGAAGAAGCGCTTCTCCGTTTTCCAGTCGGTGAGCCGGGCCGCCATGCGGTCGAGGCGGGCACGCGCGTCGACCCAGCCCTGGACGTGAAAAAACGCGGCCTGCTTTAGCCCCGGATGCGTCCCGGCGCGGATTACGTTCTCGTACGCCATGGACTTGGCGGCTATCAGGCGCACCTCCGCCTCCGTGCTCACAGGCCAGCGCCCGACGGCCACCTCCGGCCGATAATCGACCTGATCGAAGTTGATCGCATCCTTCTTGTTCTTCTCGCCGCGCACCTCGCCGAAGTAGTCGGCGTGGAAGCCGTCCTTGCGCGCGTTCCAGTCGTCGAAGGAACCGTCCTGCTTGGCGAGATCGGCATAGTAGAGGTCCGAAGGATAGAAGGCGTAATCGAACGCCGCGGGCGTGACCCGATCCAGAACCATGTAGCGCACCGGCATGACGTCGACGTCACCGACCAGCAGCACGTAGCCAAGACCGCGCTTTCGCCAAGCGTCGTAGAGAAAACGCTTCAGCCGCTCCGGATCGTCCCGGCCGGCGCTCGCTTTCAGGACCTTTTCCAGCGATACCAATTCGGTCGGCAGCAGCTTTTTCTTGTGCTCGACGTACTCTTTCAGCGCGCCATGAAAACTAGCGGGCGCCACGATGCAGAACAGCTTGCCGCGCGGCTTCTCGTCTTTGACGCGCCCCGGCTCTCCCCCGGCCGCGGCGAGATGCGGGGCCAAGCCAACCACGATCAAGAGCGTTCTGACAAGCCGTAACGAGAATCTCATGGCTGTCTCCGTGCGACGCAAGACTTTGGTTTTTCGGATGGAAGGCGCACCTTGGCGCCGTTCGCAAAATTGACCTTATGATAGTCGAAGATTGCTCCTCAGGACTTGTTGCAATGACCGACAACGGCGCCATCAGTGTTGCAACTGAAGCTCGCACAGACAACGGCGTCGAGCTTGGGGTAAGCTCATGCCGATCGTCTTCTACTGGACGTGCGCGTCCCCGCCGCGATCACGGATCAATTGCGTCGCCGGGTGGCGACGTGCGACTGCCCAGGACGACGGCGCCACCGAACTCAGCGACGAAGACCTTCTACCCCGTCACCCTTCTGTGCCCCTCCAGGGCTGAGAAAAAAAGAGACACAGAGAATCGCTTCCCTGTGTCTCTGTGCCTGTGCGGTTCAAAAAGCCACTCACCGCCGCTCCGCCCCGCCGCCCGTCGGCGCCGGCACGGGGGGCGCCGGATCGCGGCCGCCGACCCACGGACCCTGTAGCGCCTGGTAATCCGGCGGGCTCAGCGTGCTGCCGCGGTCGCCGCCGGTCCAGCCGATGATCTGGCTCGGGCGGCCGCGGTCCTTGCTGCGGCGCTCCCAGCGCCGGGCCCAGGAATCGTCCGCCTCGGCGACGCGGCGACGCTCCTTGTCCCAGAACAGCACCTTGCCCTGGCGGTAGCTCTGGACGCCCATGTTCACCGTCGTGAACGCCGCGGCGCCCAGCTCCGGCGTGCTCAGCGTCTCGCGGTTGCGGGTGCGGACGCATTCGAGGAAGTTCCGCCACAGCGCCGCCGTGTCGTCCCCTTCCAGGCCCCCCGCGACGAACCGGCCGTCGCCGCCGGCGCCGCCCATCGGGCCGGCCGGGCGGTCGCCGATGTTCTGCGGCAGCACCCAGAAGCCGAACTCGCGCACCTGCCGTCCCTCCACCATCCGCGTCCGCGTGCCGAACTTCAGCGTCGCCAGGTGACCGCGGATGCACTCCTCGATGGCGTGATCGTTGATCATGGTGGCGGTGATGATGGCCTGGCAGCCTTCGTCGTAATCGGCGACGACCGTGGCCACGTCCGGCACGTCGCGTTGGTCGTATTCGAGGTAGATGCCGCCGCCGCCGACGACGCGGGCGGGATAGCGCACGCCCATCGCCGCGATCAGGTGGGTCGTCTGGTGGACGAACAGGTCGGTGTACATGCCGCCGCCGAAGTCCCAGTAGCAGCGCCATTGCGCGAAGATCGCCCGGTCAAACGGCATCTCCGGCGCCAGCGGCACGCCGGGAATGACCGAAAAACGAGTGCCGAGGAACATCGGCCAGTCAACGGTCGTCGGGTTCATTGTCCGCGTCAGCGGATAATAGCGCCACTGGCCGACCTGCGAGTTCCGATAGTAGCTCGTCTGCGCCTGGGCGACGTGACCAATGTCGCCGCGCTTGATCATGTCGTTGGCCATGCGCCAGGTCGGATCGGCCATCGATTGCACGCCGACCGTCATGACGGTGTTGTGACGCCGGACAGCGTCGACGACGGCCTGAGCCTCCTCGATCGTCTTGGTCATCGGCTTTTCGCAGTAGACCTGCTTGCCGGCGGCGGCGGCGTCGATGGTGATCTTGGCGTGCCAGTGGTCGGGCGTCGCGACCGCCACGACGTCGACGTCGCGTTGATCGAGGATGCGGCGATAATCCTTGGTGACGTGGTTGCGGTCGTCGACATTGATGTCGCACTTGCGGGCCGACGGGAACAGGCCGCGCCCCGTCCCGCGGCTCAGGCTGGCGTCGCCATCCCAAACGTCGCACACGGCCACGGGCGCCACGTTGCGCTCGGTCCGCGCCAGGTTCTTGATGACGTCGATGTGCTGCTGGCAGCGGCCGCCGACGCCGATGAAGCCGACGCGAATCCGCTCCATCGCCCCCGGCACGTCCGCATACGAAGCGGCCGACATGGTCATGGCCGCCGACGCCGCCCCCGCGGCTTTCAAGAAATCACGACGATTCGCCATGGAGAGTGTCCTCACGAAAAAGCCGGCGCCTCATGGGGCGGCGCGTCTCCAACGCACCGGCCGCGCCCCGGCAACCACGGTTGACAACAAGCGATGCTTTGATTGTGGCGCGAACGGCCGCGGAATACAAGGAAAATGCCAACCCCAATCCTGGCCGGACAAACTCTTCCAACCCAACGAACCGCCGTGCAAACCGCACACGCCTTCGTTACAATCGAGACGAAGGAGTAAAGACCATGAGCGTTCCCTGCCAAAGCCTCCTCTTCGTCAGCCCGTTACTTTTTCTGTTCGCCGCCGCGGACGACAAGGCGGCCGATGATCCCGCCGCCACCATCGCCGCCCAGGTCAAACTTTGGCAGCCGACGCCGGACGAGCGCCGCTTCGACGACATCGGTTGGGCCCCGGACATCCTCGCCGCCCGCCGCCTCGCCAGGGAACACAAACGCCCCGTCTTCCTCTTCACCCACGACGGGCACATGGCCGTCGGCCGCTGCTGAGGGGGCGCCGACGCCATCCGAGCGAGTTCGCTCTCCAACCCCAAGGTTATCGACCTCATCAACGCCTACTTCGTCCCGACCTACGCCTCCAACGAAGACGTCCGCATCGGGCCACCCGAGATCCGCAAGGAAATCGAGCGCATCCGCCACGAGACCTTGAAGGCCAAGATGTCCTCCGGCACGGTCCACGTCTATTTGATCGACCCCGACGGCCGCCCCATCGGCTCGCAACACGTCGCCACCGCAAGCAAAGTCGAGGCCCTGACCGAACTGCTCGAGAAAACCATCGCCGAACACAAGCTGACCGCCGGGAAGACACTCGTCCCGCCCGCGCCGCAATCACACACGCCGAAGGCCGCCTCCGACGACCTGGTGCTCCATCTCGTCGCCCGCAACGTCGACCGCAAAGCCGGCGTCGACACCCCGCGCCGCACGAAGCTCGGCCTCACCCGCTCCGGCAACTGGGGCGCGTACCCCGCCGAGGACTGGATCATCCTCAAGAAAGACGAATGGTCGCGCCTCGTCCCCAAGGAGATCAAGGCGGGAACGACATGGGAACTCGACAGGGACGCCGCCGCTCGCGTCCTCCTGCACGTCTACCCGTCCACCGAGAACAACAACATCAAGACCAACCGCATCGACCGCCAGGAGTTGAAGGGCACAATCCGCTCCATCAAGGACGGCGTCGCCCACGCCCGCCTCGACGGCGCCCTCCGCATGAAGCACCCCTTCTACCACAAGGACGACGACAACTTCGTCGACACCCGGCTCCTGGGCTACCTGGACATCGAGGTGGCGACCGGCCGTATTGTTCGGTGGGAAGTGGCGACACGCGACGCTACCTATGGACGAATCAACTTCGGCGTTGTCGTGACTACCCGTTAGTGCAAAACGCCGCGGCTAGTTCCTCCAGTTACTTGAACGATCTGGAAGGGACAACGATAATGCGGAAGGAGGTTATCCGATGACCCTCACCCCCGCTCAAATCCAGGCGGCCGCCGCTGGCCAAAGCGTTCGCTTCTCGGAGAACGGTGTCGAGTTCGTCGTCGTCCGCTCCGAGATCTTCGATAAGGTAAAAGACCTGCTGACAGCCGATCACCAAGAGCTGCGCCTAATGCTGGCCCGCTCCTCGGAAGCCAACGGCTGGGACGAACCTGGCATGGAACGGTACGACCTCTATCCCGAACGCCCATGAAACGAGGCGATATCGTTCTTGTCCATGTCCCGTTCGTCGGCGCGCCAGGCTCCAAGCTTCGCCCGGCGCTGATCGTTCAGATCGATTCTCTGAACAGTCTCATCCGCGAGACCATCATTGCGGCGATTACCTCGAACCTGTCCAACGTCCACCAACCGCATCAGCTTCTCATCGAACTGTCCACGCCGGACGGCGCCGCCTCCGGCCTCCTGACAGATTCCGCCGTGCGCTGCGAGCGACTACACACCGTGCCTCAGGTGGACGTCCAGCGCGTGGTCGGTCGTCTGTCGGACGCATTGATGAAGAGGATTGACAACTGCTTGAAAGCCGCACTCGGGATCACTTGACCGTGAAGCGCGTCTCGTGCGAACCGCGTTACGGCGCCCTCATCGAAGGAGTCCTCCCATGCCCTCCCGCCGCCGCTTCCTCCAAGCCTCCCTCGTCGCCGGCGCCGCCCTCGGCCTCCCCGCTGCCCTCCTCGCCAAGGACGCGGAACCCGAAACCCTCTACAACGGCATCCGCCTCCCCTCTCCCTGGCCGCCACGCATCAAGGACGTCCCCCGCGATCCCGTCACGCCCCCATACATCACCACGCCTCCCGCCGTCATCCCCATCGACGTCGGCCGCCAACTCTTCGTCGACGACTTCCTCATCGCCCGCACGACCCTGACGCGCACCCACCACCTCCCCGAGCAGCACCCGCGCAATCCCGTCGGCGCCGGCGGCATGGTCTTCAGCGACGGCGTCTGGCATGATCCGGCCGACCGCCTCTTCAAGATGTGGTACCTCACCAAAGGCGGCACGGCCTACGCCACCTCCAAGGACGGCATCGCCTGGGACAAGCCGAACCTCGATGTCCGCAAAGGCACGAACCTCGTCCAGACCAGCCCGCGCGACTCTAGCACCGTCTGGCTCGACCTGCTCGAAAAGGACCCCAAGCGCCGCTTCAAGATGTTCCGCTCCTATAGCAGGCCCGAGATCAAATCCTGGTGTCTCTGGGTCCACTTCTCCGGGGACGGCATCCACTGGACCGACGGCCAGCCCACCGGCTCCTGCGGCGACCGCACCACCGTCTTCTTCAACCCCTTCCGCGGCGTCTGGGTCTACAGCCTGCGCCACGGCTGGGGCCGACCGCGCCGCCGCCGCTACTGGGAAACGCGGGACGACGTGATCAAAGGGGCCCAGTGGGGCGCCGTCGACCGCCCGCCGATGTGGTGCGGCGCCGACAATCTCGACCCCGCCCGCCCGGATTACAAGGTGACGCCCGAGCTCTATAACCTCGATTGCGTCGCCTACGAAAGCATCCTCCTCGGCCTCTTCACCATCTGGCGCGGCCAGTTCCCAGGCCGCGAAAAGCCCAACGAAGTCTGCGTCGGCTACTCGCGCGACGGCTGGCACTTCTCCCGCCCCGACCGCCGCGGCTTCTTCCCCATCTCCGAGCGCAAAGGCGACTGGAACTACTCGAACGTCCAGTCCTGCGGCGGCGGCTGCCTCGTCGTCAACGACAAGCTCTACTTCTACTGCTCCGGCCGCGGCACGGGCCACGTCACCGCCCTCGCCACCCTCCGCCGCGACGGCTTCACCTCTCTGGACGCCGGCAAGACCGAAGGCGCCCTCACGACACGCCCCGTCCGCTTCCGTGGCCGGCACTGCTTCGTCAACGTCGACGCTCCGAAAGGCGACCTCCGCCTCGAAATCCTCGACCGCGACGGCAATGTCATCGCGCCGTTCTCGCGCGCCAACTGCACGCCGATCCGCGCCGACAGCGTCGCCCACCCCGTCCACTGGAAAGGCGCAGACGACCTCGCCAAGCTCGCCGGCCAACCCGTTCAGTTCCGCTTCCACCTGACCGGCGGCAAACTCTACGCCTTCTGGGTCACCCCCGAAGCGACGGGAGCGAGCCATGGCTACATCGCCGCAGGGGGACCGGGCTTCGATGGTTTGACGGATACGGCGGGGATGAAGCGATAACGCAAGTTCTCCAAGCGAGACAATGCCCAAACGCCCACCTCCGACCGACGATTTCGACAGCCCCTGGAAGGACGCTCTCCAGCGCTATCTCCCTTCCTTCCTCGCGCTCCTCTTCGCCGACATCCACGCCGACATCGATTGGACCCGCGGCTACGAAGCCTTGGACAAGGAGTTCCAGCAGATCGCACGCCGCGCCAAGGTCGGCAAACGTCTCGCCGACAAGCTTTTCAAGGTCTGGCTGAAGGACGGCGCCGAACGCTGGCTCCTCATCCACATCGAGATCCAAGGTGGCTACGAGAGAGCCTTCGCCCAGCGCATGTTCGACTATAACGTCGCCGTGCGCCAACTGTATAATCAGACCGTGGTCAGCCTCGCGGTCCTCTGCGACGACCAGCCCAGTTGGCGGCCAACGACGTTTGCCTACGGCCACTGGGGCTGCAAGATGGAGCTGACGTTCCGCGTCGCCAAGCTCCTCGAGCATTGCCGGGAGCAGGCGGTCCTGGCGGCAAGCGACAACCCGTTGGCCGCCGTGGTCCTGGCCCATTGTCAGGCGATCGAGACCCGCAACGAGCCGGCCCGGCGGCGCGATGCGAAGCTCCAGACGGTGAAGAACCTCTATCGGCGCGGCTGGTCGAAGGAGGAAGTCCGCCAGCTTTACCGTCTGATCGATTGGATCCTGACATTGCCCGAAGACCTGGACGCAGCCTACCGGGCTGATCTGCATTGCTTCGAGGAGGAAACCAACATGCCCTGGCTCACGACCATCGAACGCGCCGGCTACAAACGCGGGTTGGAGGAGGGCCTGGAGAAAGGTCTGGAGAAAGGCGAGCGCAAGGGCCTGCTGGAGGGTATCGTCCTCGATCTGGACGCCAAGTTCGGCAGACCGGGACGGAAGTTCCTGCCCCGAATAAGAGAACTCGCGTTGCCCGATCTCCGCAAGCTCGCGAAGTTTCTCAAGACCGCGGAGACTCTGGACGATGTCCGCGGGTTTTTGAATTGAACGTCATCCTCGCCGAGGTCCCCGTTCTCTTCCGTCCCCTTGCGGCATCAAAACGCCCGGCTCAAGAGCAGCCCGCCGAGGATGGCGAGCGGCATGCTGAACAGAACGAGCAAGAAAACGATCGCGTCGCGCTGGCCGAAATTCAACGTCGACCCCGGCCCCCTGCGGCGCGGGACGCATGTCCGCGAATCTTTCCGGCTGTAGTAGAAGCTCCAGTGCCAGTTCTGCGGATTGCTCCATTCACGTTCGTCGATCTCCTTCCGGGTGAGGTTGTTGTCTGTCTGGTTCATGGCACGCCTTACCTTTTGGATGCTCTTCGTGTCGGCTTCGGGCCCCAGAGGCCGGTTTCGTGACGCCATGCCTAATAGTCGGCGACGGAGGATTGTGACACGAAAGTCGCGCTCCACCATGCAAATAGCCCGGCGGATTTTTCCGCCGGGCTTTCGTTTGTTACCGTTCGCGGCCGGGCGAGAATTAGGTCACATCGGTGGCATCGGCGGCGCCGGCGGCATCGGCACAGGACCGCCAACCGGACCAGGCGCCGCGGGATCGCCTGTCGGGACGGTGGGCAAGCCACCGCCCATTGGGGGGACGCCGGGGAGCATCGGCGGCGCCACGATGGTCACGCCTGGGGGCAACGGCTGACGCGGATCCACGGCAATGAAACCGGTCGGCGTGTAGTAATAGTAGCTCGTCGCGCCCGGCCACCAGTAGACGTAGCAGCGCCGCGCCAGCCAGTAATGACGGTAGCAATCGCGACCGCCCACCTTGCAGCGCTCGAAGTGGGTCTTGTGCCCCCCCTTGCCGACGTGGTCCCCCTTGTGGTCCTTGTGCCCTTCTTTGTGGCCCTTGTGGTCCTTGTGATCCTTGTCGTCGGCCCGAACGGCGCCCGGAAGGGCGATCAGACCACACAAAAGAGCGAGGGAAAGTGAAAGTACCGTACGCATGGATTGGCTCCTGTTCGTTGTCTGTGGTGTCGGGGCGACGTGGTTCGAGAACGAGCTTTCCGGTTCTCGGTCCCCGGAGGAATGTGGCTCACCGGACGACTTGCGCAATAATAAATCGCAAGGTTTGCCGCAAGTAATCGAGTATCACTCCATACGACTCCTTCTCCCCGCCGTCCTCCTCATCCCTCCTTTCGCTTCCGCCGAGGAGCCCGGTCGCGACCGCTAGCCCCGCCCGCCTGGGTGCATGACATCGTCATCCTGCCCGGCAGCGCCGCCCGCGCCGCCCTCTCGGACACCCAGGTCAAGGCCCTGCGCGACTACGTCCTCGGCGGCGGGGGCCTCGTCGTCAGTGGCGAAGCCTCCCTCGCTGACGAACTCGGCCGCCCGCGCCACGACTTCGCCCTCGCCGACCTCCTCGGCGTCTCCTACAAGGGCCGGCCCCAAGGCCCCCGAGAAACTATTTTTCGATGATCCGTCCAAAAGACGATCATGGCGATTCCCCAATCCCGTGCAAAGGCGAGATCGATGGTTGGAGATATCCTGAATATCGCGGTGGGAGAATGCGCTCCGTGTGGGAGGTCCACTTTGACGCTCGCATCCGTCGGCGTGGCGATCCTGATCGTTGTGGCCATCGGCGTGGGCGTCTACCTCGGCCGGACGTGGCCTGTCGCCAAGGGGACCGAAGGAGGCGGGCGTTTTCCGGCGGCGATCGGCGGGCTCGTTTGCCTCGTCTGGCTGGGCGTCTTCGCGACCTGGACGGTGGTGGGGGGCCGGGCGATCCGCGGTTGGGAGAGCTTCCTGCGCGTCGGCGACTTGGATTTGCCGAATGTGTTTCTGGTGGTGGCGTCGGCGGCGGTGTTCATCCTGCACGCGCTCGGGGCGCTCGTGCAATCCAGGGTATTGCGGGCGATCGCTCTGGCGCCGGCGGCGTACGGGACGGCGCACGCGGGGCTGTTCGTCTTCGCGGTCTTGCAGCAGGGAACGGCTGTGGAGATCGGTCCCGTCGGGACGCTGGGCGGCTTTGTTCTGCTTCTGAGCGCAACGGGAGCGATCCTCGCGCGAAAACAGCGCTGAAGTTCACGGTCATCGAGGCCGGCTTCTGAAACGTTACAATGACTCGGGCGCCATCACGACCGTTTCGCGAGGTCCCACGACGATGTCGATGGACGACGCCGATACGCTGATCCCGCTTGCCACCGACCGGCCGATCTGGGACCGTTTTTTCGGCGTGTTTCCGCTGGTCATCGTGGGCAGCAAGGAAGGGGACCGCTACAACCTGGCGCCCAAGCACCTGGCGATGCCGCTCGGCTGGGACAATCACTATTGCTTCGTGTGCAGCCCGCACCACACCACTTATCACAACATCCGGCGGCACGGGTTCTTCACGGTCAGCTATCCCCGGCCGACGGAAGTGCTGCTCGCCAGCCTGGCGGCGGCTCCGCGCTGCGACGACCTGTCCAAGCCGGCTCTGCTGGCGCTGCCGACCTTTCCCGCGCGGCAAGTGGACGGAGCGCTGGTCAAAGGCTGCTACCTGTTCCTGGAGTGCGCCCTGCACAGCATTATCGACGGCTTCGGCCCGAACAGCCTGATCATCGGCAATGTCGTGGCAGCAGCGGCGCAGGAAGACGCTCTGCGGGTCCAGGAACGTGACGAGGGGGAGCAGATCTTCCAGTCCCCGCTCCTGGCCTATGTGAGCCCGGGACGGCTGGCGGAGATCCGGCAGACGACGGCGTTTCCGTTTCCGAAGGGGTTTTCGCGCTGAGAGGCAGTTTCAGAACGGGGACGCGACGGACGGGATCTGTATGGGGGACGAGACGCAAGCCGTTCTCGGTTACCTGCGCGAGCGGCGCCAGGACATGGTGGCGCTGCTGCGGCGGCTGGCGCTGGCGGAGTCCCCCTCCGACAAGCCGGCGGCCGTGGCGCTGCTCGATCTGCTGAGCGCTTGAACTGGAGAAGGTGGGGCTGGCGGTGCGCCCGTTATTCCGGGCGCGTGTCCGGAGGATACCTGCTGGCTCGGCCGAGGCAGCGGGCGGCAAGGCGCGCCCAGTTGCTCGTCGGCCATTGCGACACAGTCTGGCCCGTGGGCACGCTGGCGCGGATGCCGGTCCGCATCGAGGACGACACGCTCTTCGGGCCGGGCGTCATGGACATGAAAGGCGGCCTGACACAGCTGCTGTTCGCGCTCAAGGCGGTGCGCGACCTGAAGCTGCGACCGGCCGCGGACAACGTGGTCGTCATCAACTCCGATGAAGAGATCGGCAGCCTCGACTCCAGGGCGCTGATTCGCCGGCTGGCGCGGTGCGCGGTTCGCGCCTTTATCCTGGAGCCGGCATTCGGCCGGGCGGGGAAGCTGAAGACGGCCCGGAAAGCGGCGGGCGGCTTCACGATCACGGTCAAGGGCCGGGCCGCTCACGCGGGCGTCAACCCCGAGGAAGGCGTGAGCGCCATCCTGGAGATGTCGTACCAGATCCAGAAGCTGTTCGCGCTCAACGACGCGGCGCGCGGCGTCACGGTGAACGTGGGGACGATCGACGGCGGGCTGCGCTCGAACGTGGTCGCCGCCGAGGTGCGGGCCAGCGTGGACGTGCGCGTCCCGACGCGGCAGGACGCCGAACGGGTCGAGGCGGCCATCCGCGGCTTGCGGCCGGTGAACCCGGCGACGGCGCTGGAGATCGAAGGCGGCATCGAGCAGGCGCCGCTGGAGCCGACCGCGCGGAACCAGGCGTTGTGGCGGCAAGCGCGGGACCTGGGGCGGCGGCTGGGGCTGGAACTGGAGCAAGCGTCGGTCGGCGGCGCCTCGGACGGCAACACGACGAGCCAGTACACCGCGACGCTCGACGGCCTGGGGGCGGTGGGGGATGGAGCGCACGCGCCGCACGAGCAGGTCATGATACCCAAAATGATCGAGCGCAGCGCGCTGTTGGTTCTGCTGCTCCTGGCGCCGCTTGCGAGCCCGACGAGGGCGGAGGACTGACGGGAGTCCCCGGATACCGGAGGTGGGACAACCCGCACATTTTCACTCGGCGTCGCTCCTTTTCGCGCCGCCGGACCCGCAACGCGGCTAGAAATCGCCTCGCCAAGCTGCGAAGATCAAGATAGGTCCAGCCCATGCCCCGGGCGCATCCGACGCGACCCCGGCAAACGGCCTAAACGGCGGTTCCGCGGGCCGCAAACGGTGTAATCGGCGCGACCGGAGGACCGGTCGCCGCCGGCCCGGAGGAGAGACGCCCATGATCAACCTCCGCGAGGCAAGCGGCAAAGATATCGCGGCGATCCGGGAGATTTTCCTGGCGTCCTACGGGACCGACTACACCGACCCGCGCTGCTACGATGACGCCCTCCTGACCCGGCTGGTCTACTCCGAGGACAGCCTGATGCTCGTGGCCGAGGACAGCGCGAGCGGGCGGATCGTCGGCACGGCCTCGGTGGACCTGGAGGTCGGCGCCCAGTCCGATCTGGTCGGGGAGTTCTGTCGCCTCGCCGTCCACCCCGAGTACCGGCGCCACGGCGTCGGCGCCCTGTTGATGGAGGAGCGGCTGCGCCGCGTCCGCGAGCGCCTGCAGGTGGGCCTGGTCGAAGCGCGGGCGACCACTCCCTACAGCGTGAAGATCGCCGAGGCGCACGGCTTCGCGGTCGTCGGCTTCATGCCGGAGCGCTGGCGCCTGCGCGAGTGCGAGAGCCTCGCCCTGCTCGCCCGCTACTTCGGCGACGCGCTCGAGCTGCGCAACAACCACCCGCGGATCATCCCCGAGGTGCACGCCCTTTCCCACATGGCGCTGGAGAACTGCGCCCTGCGGCCGGACGCGATCGTCGACGAGGACTCCCCCGCTTATCCCCCCGGCGGCGTCTTCGAGGTAGAGGACCTGACCACCGAGGGATACGCCGCGCTGCTGCGCATCGAGCGGGGCCGCGTGCGGCAGCGCGAAATCTTCGGCCCGGCCCGCCTCCACTACGGCATCTTCAGGCTCCAGGCGCGGCGCTCCCGTTACCTCATTGCCCGCGACGGCGGCCGGATCGTCGGCGCGGTCGGCTTCACGCTCGACCCGCTGGACAAGGCGGTGCGCATCTTCGAGCTGATCGCCCTTGGCGATGAGGTGGTCCGCTTCCTCCTGAGCGAGCTGGAGCGCTCCTGCCGGGAGAAGTGGGACTGTCTCATCGAGGTCGACGTGAGCGCCCACGCGCCGCGGATGCAGCGGACCCTCCTCGAGCTGGGCTTCCTCCCGGTCGCCTACGTGCCCGCCCTGGTATTCCATGAGGTCGAGCGCCTGGACGTGGTGAAGATGGTTCGCCTACTCACTCCGCCGCGGGTCAAAACCGATCACCTGAGCCCGGGGTGCGCGGCGCTCGCTGAATTGGTGCTCCGTCTTTTTCGCAATCGCACGGTGGCGCCCCGGATCGCCGGGGCCGTCCACGACCTGCCGCTCTTCGCCGGCCTCGATGCCGAGCAGATTGCCCGCCTGGCCGGCGTGTGCGGCGTCGCGACGTTCGAGCCGGGGGCCGTGGTCTTTCGGGAGGGCGAAGCGGGCGAACAGATGCATGTCGTCCTCGAAGGGGAGGTGGCGATCAGCGTGACGGGCTCCGGGGCCGGGGAGACGCCGCGCGCCACCGTGGGCGTCGTGCGGAGCGGCGAATGTCTCGGCGAGGTGTCCCTTCTGACGGGCGCCCCACACTCCGCCGGCGCGAGGGCCCGAACGAAAGTCGAGACGGCCGTCCTCTCCCGCGGCGACCTGGCCGAGCTGATCCGCCAGCGGCCGGACATCGGCCAGCGCATCTACAAGAATCTGGCGGTCGGGATCGGCGAGAAGCTGAAACGCCTGAACATTTCTCTGGCGGAGGGGTAGCTGGCCCGCGCGGAACGTTAGAGTCTGAGCTGTTTCTGCTGCGGGCGTTGACAATCTTCACTTTTTCCGCGGTTGACGCCCTTGCCCGTCGCTCTACAATCAATCTTTTACTTTTCCGCCACGGACCGGGTCGCGCCGGGGCCGGGGCCTGGAAAACATCATGGAAAGCGCCATCCGCAAGGCTGAAGCCCTCATCGAGGCGCTGAGCTACATCCGCCAGTTCCGCGACAAGCTCACAGTCATCAAGCTCGGCGGCAGCGCCATGGAGGACCCGCAGGCGCTGCATACCACCCTGCAAACCGTCGTTTTCATGGCGACCGTCGGCCTCAAGCCGGTCCTCGTCCACGGGGGGGGCAAGCCGATCGATCGCGCCATGGCCGGGGCGGGTCTCAAGCCGCGCAAGGTCCTGGGCCGCCGCTATACCGACGAGGAGACGCTGGCCATCGTGGTGCGCGTCCTTTTGGACGAGATCAACGCCGGCATCGAAAAGCAGATCCGCGCGCTGGGAGGGCGGGCGGTGGGCGGCCGGCTCGGCTCGATGTACTACCTGCACGGCGAGAAGCTGCTGCTGGAAGAAAAGGGGGAGCGCATCGATTTGGGGCGTGTCGGCCGCGTGACAAGCGTCGAGGCGGACCTGATCCGCGACTTCTGCGCGGCCGGCGTGGTGCCCGTCATCCCGTCGCTGGCGCTGGACGAAGCGGGCCGGTGGCTCAACGTCAACGCCGATACCGCGGCGGCCGGCGTTGCGGCCCAGCTCAGCGCGGAGAAGCTGGTGCTGCTCACGGACATGCCCGGCATTCTCCGCGATCGCAAGGATCCGGCGTCGCTGATCGGCAGCGTCGACGCGCGGGGCATCGAGGAGTTGATCCGGGACCGCGTCATCGACGAAGGAATGATTCCCAAGGTGGAAGCCTGCCTCGAGGCGCTCAAAGGCGGTGTCAAGAAGACGCACATCGTCGACGGCCGCGTCAAGTATTCGCTGTTGCTGGAAATCTACACCGATCAGGGCGTCGGAACGGAGATCGTGCTTTAGCTTCCGGATCCTAATCGTAATCCTAATCCTCTTGTTTTCTTTCGTTCTCGCGCGAACCTTTTGCCGGATTGTTCCTTCTCTCCTTTTTCTTCTCCGTGCCTCTGTCTGGTGTTTCTGCGGTTCAAAATCGAGGTAGTCATGACCAGCCAGGAGACCATCGCCCTTTTTGACCGCTACGTCATCGGCAACTACAAGCGCTTCCCGGTCTGCCTGGTGCGCGGCGAGGGCTCGCGCGTCTGGGACGCCGAGGGGAACGAGTACCTCGATTTCTTTCCCGGCTGGGGCTGCGACGCGCTGGGGCACTGTCCGCCGCGCGTCGTCAAGGCGGTGCAGGAGCAGGTCGCCCGGCTCATCCACGTCCCCAATACCTGGTACACCGAGCCGCAAGGGCTGCTCGCCAAGGCGCTGGTCGAACATAGCGGGCTGGATGCCCAGGCGTTCTTCTGCAACAGCGGGACCGAGGCGATCGAGGCGGCCATCAAGGTCGCCCGGCTCAACGGCAAACCGAACCGGTACAAGATCGTCACCATGCTCAACAGCTTCCATGGCCGGACCATGGGCGCGCTGAGCGCGACGGCCCAGCCCAAGTATCACAAGGGCGTCGAGCCGATGCTGGCCGGCTTCCAGTATGTGCCGCACGGCGACCTGGACGCGGTTCGCAAGATCATCGACGCCGAGACGTGCGCCATCCTCGTCGAGCCGGTCCAGGGGGAGGGGGGCATCAACCTGCCGCCGGAGGGCTACCTCGAAGGACTGCGGCAGATCGCCGACGACCACAAATTGATGCTCATCTTCGATGAAGTGCAGACCGGCATGGGGCGGACGGGCACCTGGTACGGCTTCCAGAACTGGAAGGTCGAGCCGGACGCTCTGACGCTGGCGAAGGCGCTGGCGGGGGGCGTCGCCTGCGGCGGCTTGCTCGCCAAGCGGCACTACGCGGAAAAGCTCGTCCCCGGCACGCATGCCGCCACCTTCGGCGGCAATCCCATCGCCTGCGCCGCCGCCCTCGCCACCATCGAAACCATCGAGGCCGACAACCTTCTGCCGCGGGCCGTCGCTATCGGCGAAGCCTTCCGCGCCCGTTTCGAGCGGCTGCGCTCGCGCTCCACGCTGATCCAGGACATCCGCATCCGCGGCACGATGGTCGGCCTCGATCTCTCGATCGACGCCGCCCCGATCGTCGATCAATGCCTCAAGCGGCGACTACTCGTCAACGCCACCCACGGCCACGTGCTGCGTCTCCTGCCCGCGATGAACTTGCCGGACGCGGAGTTGCAGCGCGGTTGTGACGTGCTGGAAGAGGTTCTGCTTTCGTTGTCATGAAGTTTTTGGAGTGCGGTGGCTGAGCCGCCGCACTCCTGAGAATCACATTGTCGACGCCTGAGATTCCACCATGCGACATTTTCTCGACCTGACCGATTGGAATAACGACCGCATCCGCAAGCTGCTCAAGGATGCGGCGAAGCTGAAGAAGGCGCACGCGCGTGGCCGGCAGAAGCCGGTGCTGCAGGGCAAGGTGCTCGGTCTGATCTTCGAGAAGCCATCGCTGCGCACGCGGGTCAGCTTCGAAGCGGCCATCCTGGAGCTGGGGGGAGGGAGCGTCTTCCTTTCCAATAACGACGCGTCCCTGGGCATGCGAAAGCATCCCGGACTTTGCCCGCACGATCAGCCAGTATGTCGACGCCGTCGTGCTGCGCACCTTCGAGCACGCCAAGGTCGAGCAGTTCGCCGCCTTCTCCGCCTGCCGTCATCAACGGCCTGTCCGGATCATTTCCACCCGTGCCAGGCGCTGGGCGATTTGCTCACGATCCAGGAGGCGTTCGGCAAGCTCGACGGTCAGACGGTGGTCTTCGTGGGGGACGGAAATAACGTGGCCCGCTCGCTGGCGCTCGCCTGCGGCAAGATGGGGCTGCCGTTCGTCCTCAGCGCTCCGCCGGGCTATGGCTTCGACGCCGCGTTCAAGGACCTGTTTCAGCACAACGTGCCCGGGGCCAAGCTCATCGAGGAGCCCGACGCGCGCCGCGCCGTGGCCGGCGCCGATGTCATTTACACCGACGTCTGGGCGAGCATGGGGCAGGAGGACGAGGGTCCGGCCCGGCAAAAAGCGTTCGCGCCCTACCAGGTCAACGCCGAAATGCTCGCGCTCGCGCCGGGCGGGGCCAAGGTGATGCATTGCCTCCCGGCTCATCGCGGCGAGGAGATCACCGACGACGTGCTCGACGGCCCGCACAGCATCGCCTTCCACCAGGCCGGCAACCGGATGCACGCGCAGAAGGCGCTCTTGGTCTGGCTGTTGACGGGCAAGGACAAGGCGAACGGTCGTCCGAACAAGCGCAGGTAATAGGATACCAGGACAACGAAGCACACCGGTCCCAACCCTGGAGGACGATATCTCATGAAGGGCAATCCGCAAGTCATCGAAGCGTTGAACGGGGCCTTGACCGTCGAGCTCACCGCCATCAACCAGTACTTTTGCCAGGCCAAGATGTGCAAGAACTGGGGCTTCGACAAGCTTGCGAAGAAGCACTACGAAGAGTCGATGGGGGAGATGAAGCACGCCGAGAAGCTGATCGACCGCATCCTGTTCCTCGAAGGCGTGCCGGAGATCGCCCGCTACGACGTGATCCGCGTCGGCAGCGACGTCAAGGAGCAGTTCGAGAACGACCTCACCCTCGAGATGAAGGGGGTCAAGCACTACAACGCCACGGTCGAATTGTGCGTGAAGCTCCAGGACAACGGCACGCGCGAGCTGATCGCCCCCATCCTCGTCGAATCGGAAGAGCACGTCGACTGGCTCGAGACCCAGCTCGACCTCATCAAATCCGTCGGCCTGCAAAACTATCTCACCGAGCAGATGGGCGGCGGGGAGTAACCTCGGGTTTGGCAGTAGGTCCGGCGAGCCGAGCCGGACCTGACATGAACACTCGCGAGAGCGTCACTTCTCCGGACGGCCCCGCTCGGCTCGCGGGGCTCGCAGGCCTTACCTGCCGATCCCGCACGTCCCTCTAATCTTCGACCACCGTGACATGCCGCCGTGGCCGGCCGCCGCGGCCGAACGGCCAGAGGTTGAAGCGATGCCCCTTGCCGTGCAGCAAGCGGTAAACGAGCAAAAGGAGGCTGGTGCCGCCGATCGCGACGATGAAGCCCAGAGGGCTGATGGGTGAGACGCGCAGGCTGTCGGAAAAGAAGACGAGCACGCCGGCGCCGATGATGCTCCCGAGGATGCCGATGACAACGGTGGCGAGTGCGCCACCCGGGTCCTTGCCGGGGATAACGGCCTTGGCCAGCAAGCCGACGAGCGTGCCGAAGCCGATCCACACCAGGATCAGGTGGACGGTCTGCGTGAAGATGTTGCTCGCGTGTTCCATTGCTCTCCCCGTGCGCATAGCGTCCTTCGGTTGCGGCGATGTGTCCTTCATCGGATGCCCTCGGGAAAAAGCGCCGCTCCCGTGTAACGATTGGCCGGCGTGTTCGGGCGCCCGCCGCGCAAACGCGCCACACCTTGCCCCCCTTTCCGGAACAGGCGGCGTCCCCGGCGCCGGCGGCAGTCCCGGCATCGTGCGCGCAACGGGCGCGATCGACGCGGCGCTTGCGGGGAAATCGCATAAACCCCTTGGATTTCGAACTAACTTCGGACACAATTCATACTGAATGAAGAAGACGAAGAGCCTGCGCATGGCGCCGGCCTTTTGTCCCTTGCCCGTCTTACCCGCCGACCACTCCGCTCTCCCGAACCGGGACCGGACGCGTCCGGGGTGAGGCGGTTGCGTCGCATCCGTTCCGCTCCCGTCTCCTGGCACGACAATCATGGCACGCGACGATTCCGATGAATTCGAAGTAGTGAGCGAGCAGCGCGGCCCCAAGCCGAAGGTCACCGCCCTGACCATGATCCTGATCTTCCTGAACATGGCGGCGGCGCTCGGCTTCCTGTACCTGATGTCCGTCAATTTCCAGCGGCGCCAGGCGTGGGCCTTCGCCACCTTCCAGCGCGACCTCGATATCCAGGGCTTGCCGCTCAAGGAAGAAGACGAGGGCCAATCCGGCTCCCGCGCCGCCCTGCCGCGCATGCGCCTGACCGGCGAATCGCTCCGCGAAGCCTTCAAGAAGCGCGGCGGCCCGATGTCGCGCGTGCCCGAGGCCTTCGCCGACCTCGATGAGCCGTTCACCCACAGCGTCGAGCCGCGCTACCTCACCGACGACATCCTCAAGGCCCATTTCGGCCCCTACACGCCCCCGGTTCGCACGCTCGAAGACGAGATGGTCCGGCTCAAGACCGATTTCCTGGCGTCCATCGAAAAGGCGGCCAAGGACCACGTCGAGGCCGTCAAGAAGGTCGGGAGCGAGGAGAAGCGGCGCGACGAGGTCCGCCGCGTCGTCCTGCCGACCGCCTTCACGTCGCGCCAGCTGCAGGCTCAGAAGGCGAAGATCGACAAAGCCTCGGGGGACAAGCTCCTGGAGATCCTCGAAGACGGCGCGCAGCGGCGCATGCTGCTCGAAGTGCTCACCCCGCTCGAAACCTTCCGCCCCGGCACGCTCGAGAAGGCCGATGATAAGTTCCTCATCACCCGCGCCGGCGACCTCGAGGCCTATCCGCTCGACGAGCTGAAACGCCAGTTCACGAAGCGGATGGACGCCGCCGTCGCCGACAAGTTCGATCCCGAGATGTTCTTCGGCAAGGAGTACGCCGGCACGCCGCGCGGCAGCATCGAGAAGCGCATGGCCATGGGCATGGTGATCCTGTCCGTCGCCTATACCCACCGGCCGGACGGTAAACTGCTCGATGCGGACGCCATCGAACGGGCCAAGAAGCTGCTGGGCCTCTGGGAGTTCGCCTATTCGGCCCTCAACTACACCTTCTGCATCGGCATGCTCTACAGCGAGCCGATCGTCGAGCGCGGGCCGGACGGCAAGGAGCGCATCGTCGCGGTCGGCCTGTTGCAGCAGCTGCACGACGCGCGCGAAGGCTACACGCTCATCACCGATCCGAAAACCGGCGAGAAGCGGGCCCTGCCCAGCTCCTCCTTCCTCGCCAGGCACGAGAAGCTGGTGCAGGACATCATCGACCTGCAGCGCGAGCTGCACATCGCCAAGACGCGCTTCAAGGAAATGCAGGATCAGAACGACATCGCCGAGAAAGCCTACGATGTACGCGTCAAGCACCTGAAGGAAACCGTCGAGAAACTGAATGCGTCGCGGGCGCGCACGGCCGAGCTGGCCGCCAAGCTGCGCGAGCTCCAGGACCAGCTGTTCGAGGCGCAGGTGCGGCTGGTCGAGGCGTCGGAAGCGAACTTCCGGCTCGAGGCCGAGATCCGCGCCGAGCAACTCCGCAAGAAGGGGAAGCGGCCATGATGAATACCGTCGCCAAGACGCTGGTGCTCTTTCACCTGGGTCTGGCCATCCTGGCGCTGACCTGGGCGACCGGGCTGTACTTGCAGTTTCTCGACTACGGCTGGCTGGAGCCGCGGCTGCAGCTGGACAAGCGCGTCGCTTCGGAGTTCGACAAGCGCGTCGTCGCCCACGAGCATGCGCGGGCCGGAGTGGAACGGGCGGTGCGCGACGTCAACGCCTATGTCAAGAAGCTGCACCAGGCGCGGGAGAACTTCGCTCAGAACGACCTTCTCTACCTCGCGGAGCTGGAAGCGCTCAGTTCGGCGATCGCCAAGGACGGGAAGGACCTGAAGTTCAAGGCGCCTCACTTCAAGGGCGGGACGCTGGCGCTGACGCGGCCGGAGCCGTATGCGGCCCCTGACTTGAGCGAGAACCTCAAGGGGATCGTCAAGTCGTACAAGGGCTACCGCGAGGAATTCCTCGACACGGTGAAGAAGATCGACGTGGAGATGAAGAAGGACCGGGACTGGATCGCCAAGCACGCGGAGATCTCCAGCCTTCTCAACGGCAAGCACGTGGGCAAGGACATCGTCGAGCCGGGGCTTTACGACCTCATCGAAGAGGAGGACCGGGCGCAGAAGCAAGCCAAGTACGAGCTGGACTACCTGGAGAAGATCTGGGCCCCGGTGCTCCAGGAGGCGGAAGTCTTCGTGGAGCGGCGCGTCCGGTTGCAGAAGACGCTTGACGATCTGCTGGCATCGCGCGTGAAAAAGAAGGCGTCGTGACCGGCCCGCGCTACGACGCGAAACTCAGGTGCGCAATCGAATTCCCAAAAAGAGACACCCGATCCGCAAGACGGATCGGGTGTCGTTCTTTTGATCGTCCTCGTTGTCTCAGCCGAGGAGCAGGCTCGGCTCCCAGCCGACGCGTTCCGCGGAGGCCCGCAGTTTTTCGAGGGCGCGGTTCTGGATCTGGCGGACGCGTTCCTTGCTGATGCGAAGGAGGTGGCCGATCTGGCGCAGGCTGTGGGTGCCGTTGCCGGTGAGGCCGAAGCGGAGGTCGAGGACGCGGCGTTCGCGCGGCCGCAGGTTTTCCATCAGGAATCCAAGCGCTTCCTGGCGTTCGGAGTTGGTGCGGAGGGTGCTGCTCTCGTTGTCGGGCATCGCCTCGGTGAGCTTGAAATCGCTATCGTCGTCGAGGACGGCGTTGAGGCTGACCGGGGCGCGGGTGGCGGTCTGAAGATGGGTGAGGTGTTCGAGGCTCGAACCGGTCCGGGAGGCGAGTTCTTGGGGGCTGGGCAGGTGCTGGCCGCCGTGAGCGAGGGCTTCCGATTCGTGCTGCAAAAGGCCCAGTTCTTGCAAGTGGTGGGGCGACAGGCTGACGAGGTGGCTCTGGCGTGCGACCGCGATCTGGAGCGTTTGCCGGATCCACCAGGTCGCATAGGTGGCAAGGCGGGTGCCATGGCTGACGTCGAAGCGATCGATGGCTTGCATCAGGCCGCAGACGGCTTCCTGAAGGAGGTCGGCGTAGGCCAGGGCGTGGTGGCGGAAACGCTTGGCGACGTGTGCGGCGAGGCGGATGTTGGCGGAAGCGAGGCGGTGCTTGCAGTGGACGTAGCGGTCGTGCAGGCGGCGGACGCCGGGCGCCTGGCGGGTGTCCGAGTCGCAATAGTCGCGAATGAACTGGGCCATGGGCCAGGGCTCGAGCGCGGGTCGGTGGGCGCGGAGCCTGGGAAAGTAGCGGATGAGAGACCGGACCAACTCACTCTTGCATTCCCAGAAAGTGGCCAGGAGCTCTCGTTCCTCCTCCGGCGTCAGAAGATCGGACGAGAAGATTGCCGTCGTGTCGATGGCAATGGAATCCTCCGGCGCCGGCTGGGGGCGCTTGCGTCGTTGCGTCTTCATGGCCTTCTTTCCTAAAATGGAGGTAGGGTTCTTGAGTCATAGCGCTGAGGCAAACGATCCCGATCGCCCCTCAAGACAGGCAGACATCCGGCCCCATAAAAAAACAGGACCGAGCCCGGAGGATTCCTCGCCTTTTTTCGGGGCGGGAAAGTCTCTCTGGCTCAGTTCCGGATGGGACTCGTGGTCCCTCAACGCTCGCCCAATTCTAAAGGGGCCAAACCGCGATTACAAGTGTTCCTTCCAAAAAACTTCAAAAATGTTGCACATCAGAAAAAACCCGCGTAAGCCGGGTAAAACAACCAAAGTCGGAGGCTTTTTCCGGTGATTCCCTCTGCCCAAACCTTGACGGTCATGCCGCGGAGTGCTTGGTCGCGTCCTGTCCCAGGCGCTCCAGGTCGCTCCGGCAGCACTTGAGGGCCTGGCTGAGCCGCTGAATCTCCTCATTTTGCTCCCGCACAACGTCCAGTACGTCCACTTGTAATAGCCCGCTCAGCTGCTGCGCGAGCCAGCGGACATCCTCCACCGCGAACTCCGGCGCCTTGGGCAGGGGGACGACCAGCGCTGGCGCCGGCTCCGTCTCGGCCGCCGCGAAACAAATGGATACGCGGTCGTGGTCGAGGTTGAAGGTCAGGGCGCGGCGCGGCCGAGCTTGGGCCGCCTCCAGCGCCAGCTCGAAGGCCCGGCAGGCGAACTCCATTTGCTCGAGCAGGGGAAAACCGAGCAGCCGGGCGATGCGCTTGGCCTGGAAACGGATGCGCGCCACTTGCCCGCGCGTCCGTAATGGGCATTGGAGGAGTTGCGTGGCCATTTTCGTCCGTCCCTGGACTGAATGGTAAGACCGAACTGATTTTACGCATGGCGAACGGAATGAGGCCAGGGGATTTTGACCGTCGGAGCCGACGTTGCAACGTTGCGACGAAACAGGCTGTCGGGCGCGTGAAAGGCTGCGGTCAACAGGGGAACACACGGCTGCGGGCCGCTTCGGTGCGTTCCACACACCCTGCCTTTGTACCAGGAAGAAGCGCCTTCACGCTCCCGATCAGGACCGTTCGTTAGCCGCGCTTGGCAGGCGGCGGCTGAAGAAATACGCTAGGGGAGGAAGAGCCGCACCCTCACCCTCGCCGCCGCCATGCGCTTTCTCCCACTCGCCCGCCTGTTGCGCCTGCCCAATGTCTTCACGGCGATGGCCGATATCCTCCTGGCCACGCTCGGCGTGATCGCCTGGCATGTGCGCGCCGAGGATGCCGCCCCGCTGGGGGGAGTCTTCTGGCTCCGCTTCCTCTGCATCCTCCTCGCGTCGAGCTGCTTTTACTCTTCCGGCATGGTCTGGAACGATTATTTCGACATCGAACAGGACCGCAAGGAACGCGGCTACCGGCCCCTCCCGGCCGGGGAGATCTCCCTCGGCGCCGCGCGCCGCCTCGGGGCCATGCTCATGCTCGCAGGCCTGGCGTTGTGTCTTCTGGCCGACTGGGGGCCGGACGGGTTTCGCCTTCACAGCGTGATCCTGGGGCTGTTGCTGATCGGCGCCATTCTTCTTTACGACGGCCCCCTCAAGAAGACCTCGGTCGCTCCCATCGTCATGGGCCTGTGCCGCTCCCTCAACGTCTTGCTCGGACTTTCAGTCGCAGGCCAGGTTCCGTTCCTCTGGGGCTGGGCGCTCGCCTTCGTCGTCGGCCTCTACATCACGGGCGTCACCTGGTTCGCGCGGCGTGAAGCGGCTGTCAGCAGCCCGGCACAGCTTGTCCTCGGCGCCTCGCTCATGCTGGCCGCGCTGGTGATCGCGCTCATGCTGCCGACGCTGGCGCAGGAGACGGACCCCTCCTTCATGCCGTCCCCGTTCTTCCCGTATCTCCTGGTCGCCTTTGGTTTCTACCTGGCGCTGGCGATCTTTCCCGCCCTGCAGCGGCCTCAGCCACGCCTGGTGCAAGCGGCGGTGAAGCGCAGCATCCTCGGTCTGATCCTGTTCGACGCCATCCTGGCGGGCGCGGTCACCTGGCTGCCCGGCGTCCCGATCCTGCTGCTTTATATCCCCTCGTATTTCCTGGGGCGTTGGGTATATTCAACTTGATAGTTCGCGTTTTCGGTTTCGCAGAAAGAGATCCAAAGTGAGCGTCGAGTCCGCAGCGCTGGAGAACACCGTGACCCTCGAGGCCACCTGGCGCCGTGTGCTGCGCCAGGGGATTATCCTCGCCATCATCATGTTCTCGGCGCTCGGCTGTTACCTCATCGTCCTCAAGTGGCGCGGGGACGCCGCCCAGTACATCACGTGGACGCCGTGGGATGAGTTGATCCCGTTCCAGCCCGCCTGGGTCTGGGTCTATCTCCTGCCCTACGGCATCGCTCCGATCGTCATCGGTTTCCTCACCCCCGCGACGTTCTGGTGGTTCATCCGCCGCGGCCTGGTCGTCATCGTCATCACCATCGCCATTTTCATCGTCCTGCCGACGCAGACCGCGACCCGCCCCGCCCACACGCTATCTCCCGGTCTGACCGCCTGGATGTACGAGGAGATGGTGAAGATCGACGAACCGCCCGCCAACGCCGCCCCGAGTCTCCACGTCAGCCTCACCTGCCTGCTCGCCCTGGCGCTGCTTTGCGATTTTCCACGCTACTGGCCGCTCTCCGTCGGCTGCGTCCTGCTCGTCTGGGCCGCGACCCTCTTCACGCGGCAACATCACTTGATCGACGTGGCGACCGGCGCTTCTCTTGCGGTCGCGGTGTCGCTGATCATGGGCTGGCGCCGGGCCTAGCTGGGACCCGAAGCAGCCCACGTCTTGCGTCCCGCAGTCCGTTTGGTTATACCCCTCCCCGGCCTCGCTTGACGCCGTGCGCCGCCGGGGCTAAGGTGAATTTTCGGGCCGTGCCGCTTGCCCCCTTTGCGCAGACCCCCAAAAACATGACTCCCCGCTCGTATCGCTGGCTCTTCTGGACCATGGCCTTCCTCGGCCTCGCGCTCGACCAGGGGGGCAAGTACGGCATCTTCTCCGCTCTCTACCACGAGGGACGCGGCGGACAGATCGTCCTGGTCGACGGCCTGTTCACTCTCGACGCGAGCTATCAGATCGTGGAGGGCAAAGCCGTCCCTCACGTGAACGACGGCGCCTTGTGGGGCTGGAAGCCGGGGCTCGACGGGAGCATCGCCAACAACGTCTTCGCCGTCGTCAGCTTGATCGCGGCCGCGGCCATTGTCTTCTGGAGCGCCCTGCCGAGCAGCCCGCGCGACCGCTGGCTCAACTTCGCGCTGGGCCTGATCTTCGCCGGCGCCGTCGGCAACCTGTACGATCGCGTCGTCTTCCGCGGCGTGCGTGACTTCCTGCATTTCTATCCGCAGGGGGTCGGCCTCGACTTCAACTTCCCGGTCTTCAACATCGCCGACTGCTGCCTCGTCTGCGGCGCCGGCGTCTTGATGCTGCACGCGCTGCTCGTTCAGCCCCATCACGAGAAGGCCCCGGCCCCCGAGGCCGCCGAAGCCATCGCCCCCGCGCTCACCCCGGCGCCCGAAGCCGAAGCGGCCGTTTCGAAATGAGCCGCATTTTGCGGCCCATCCCTTGGTGAATCTCTCCCGGTTGGTTATCATCCACTTGGATCGTCCTTGCTGTGGAGGTAACCATGCTGCGCTCATTGTTCGCCGCCCTGTCCGTTCTTGGCGTCCTTTGCTCCTCTTCCGTCTTCAGCGGCGACAAGGATAAAGACAAGGACAAGGGCAAGACGCCCCTCAAGGTGACCTACTACGGCCAATCGTTCTACACGGTGACCTCGAGCAAGGGGACGGTCATCGCCATCGACCCGCACGCGATCGAGGCTTACCATCCGCAGAAGGTCCGGGCCGACATCATCCTCGTCTCGCATGAGCACAACGAGCACAACGTCCTGCCGATCATCGAAGGCGCGACCAAGACGTTCCGCGGCCTCACCGGCCCCGGCCTCAAGGCGAACTGGGTCCCCATCGACGAGGAAGTCAAGGACGTGCGCATCAAGTCGGTCGGCACCTACCACGACACCATGGAAGGCATGCGCTACGGCAAGAACACCGTCTTCGTCATCGAGGTCGACGGCTGGCGCATCGCCCATCTCGGCGACCTCGGCCACGAACTGACCACGCGCCAGCTCCGTGCCATCGGCCCCGTCGACGTCGTCATGATCCCCGTCGGCGGCATCTACACCCTCAACGGCTCGGAGGCCAAGCGCGTTGTCGAGCAGCTTAAGCCGAAGGAATACATCTTCCCGATGCACTACGGCACCAAGCTCTTCGAGGACATCCTGCCCATCAACGAGTTCCTCGAAGACCAGCCGGCCCGAATGGTGGTGAAATCCGACGACAACAAGCTCCTGCTCAACAAGGACGCGACCCGGCCGCGGCCGCTGATCGTGCAGCTGCACTACTGGCCCAAGGACAAGGGGGACGACGGGGAGAAGAAGGAAAAGGACAAGAAATAGCGCTCGTGGTAGGGTGCGTGAAACGCACCGGCAGCGCCGGAAACCGTGTATCGAAAACGGTTACTGGCGCTGCCGGTGCGTTTCACGCACCCTACGCCGCTCTTAGCGGCCGCGCTCTTCCCATGCATCGGCCAACTGTAACAGCCGCTTGATGGGCAACTCGAAGCCGGGCAAGAGCGGCGTCGTGTAGGTCTGCCCCTCCCGGATGACTTGTTTCTTGATGCGCTTGCCATGCCGTGAGAAGACGGTCATTTGCCGGCGGAAACGGTCGATCAGCCAGTATTCCTTGATGCCTGCGCGCAGGTACTCGTCCCGTTTTTCCATGTAGTCCCGCTGCCAGGAGCGTTTCCCCTCGGACACGAACTCGACGGCGGCGCTGGGCAGCTCTTTTTTCGCGGGTAGGCGGCCCAGGCCGGCCCAGATGGCGCGGTCGGCGCGGCGGCGGTTTTTCTTGAGGTAGATGGTGTGCTCGGGCAGGGTCTTGTCGAGGGCCTTGCCTTCCGGATGCTCAGCCTGATAGAGCCGGAGCATGAAGCCGAGTTCGTCGTTGGGGTCTCGTTCGGTCTCGAGGGGCGTCGGGCTCACGACGAGGACTCCGTGGATCAGCTCGTAGCGCCAGCCCTCCGCGAACTCGGCGCGGTCGAACTCGCGCGGCACGAGCGACAGGCCTGCCGACTCGGGACCGAGCACATCGCGAGACAGGAGTATCGTTTGGCTTGGCATGCGCGGGCTCGAGGGGAGAAGGTTCAGAAGAGATTCTACGCGGCGCATCCGCTTTTGCTCAAGGTCGGCGCGCCGCTCTACAGATGCTCCGCCCAGTCGCGCGGCTTCAGGTACTCGGTTAGCTCCGCCTCCGGCGTTCCCGGCTTCGGCTTGTAATCGTACGGGAAGTGGACGACTGGCGGCAGCGACATCAGGATCGATTCGATCCGGCCGCCGGTCTTCAAGCCGAACAGCGTGCCGCGGTCGTAGAGGAGGTTGAACTCGACATAGCGGCCGCGGCGGAACTCCTGGAACAGGCGCTCGCGGTTGCTGTAGTTGCGGTCCTTGTTGCGCTCGACGATCGGCAAGTACGCCTCGAGGAAGTGGTCGCCGCAGTCACGGACGAAGGCGAAGAGCTGCTCGAGGTCGCCTTCCAGGTAATCGAAGAAGATGCCGCCGACGCCGCGCGCTTCCTGGCGATGCGGCAGGTAGAAATAGTCGTCGCACCATTTTTTGAACTTCGGGTAGTCGACGGGCGGGGCGTGGCGCGTGCAGACTTTTTTCCAGGTTTTGTGGAAGTGGATGACGTCCTGGCGCTCGGGGTAGAACGGGGTCAGGTCGGCGCCGCCGCCGAACCAGGCCTTGGCGCCCTTGGTGAGGAAGCGGAAGTTGGCGTGCACCGTCGGCACGTACGGGTTGCGCGGGTGCAGGACGAGGGAGACGCCGGTGGCGGTGAAGTCGAGCCCTTCGCCCGGGATGTGGGCGGCGAACTCGGGGCTGAACTGGCCGGAGACGTCGGAGAAGTTGACGCCCGCCTTCTCGAAGACGTGGCCGGCGGCGAGGACGCGCGTGCGGCCGCCGCCTCCCCCTTCGCGCGTCCAGTTGTCTTCCTGGAAGGAGTGGCCGTCGACCTTGCTGAGGCCGCCGCAGACGCGGTCTTGCAGCTCCTTGAAGTAGTCGGCGGCGCGATGATGCAGGGTTTGGGGAAGGGACATGGGTGAGCCGGGGAGGAGTGGGCGGGCCGGGAAAGCCGGGGACGCCGAAAACGAGGCTGACGAAGGAGCGGATTAAACCGCCCGCTTTTCTTTGGTCGATGTAACAAGGGTTAATCTACGTCGATATGCGGAATTCGGCAGCGGACCCGCGGAGGAAGCCTGTGGCTGCAAGCGCGGGCGGGCTGGTGGTCGAGACTTACAAGCTCACCAAGATCTACCAGAACCGCCAGATCGCTCTGAACGATGTCACGCTGCGGCTCGAGCCGGGCTGCGTCCTCGGTCTCCTGGGACACAACGGCGCCGGCAAGACCACGCTGCTGCGCCTCATCCTTGGCCTCCACCGGCCCACCGCCGGCTGGGTCAAGGTCTTCGGCGACACCATGACGCCCAATGCCGCCGATCTGCGCTGCCGCATCGGCTACATCCCGACCAACCCGCAGTTCCCGCGCGGCATGACGCCGATCACCTATCTCGACTACATCGCGCGGCTCTTCGGCATCCCGCGCAGGCGCAAGCCGCGGCTGGCTTCGCTGATCCGGGCCGTGGACCTTTGAATGTCTCCGGCGACACGATCGACGGTTTCTCCAACGGTATGACGGCGCGCCTGGCCGTCGCGACCAGCCTGATCAACGAGCCGGACCTCCTGATCTGGGACGAGCCGACGCACGGTCTCGATCCCGAGGCGCGGCGGAGCATGCTCGAGTTGATCAAGACGCTGGCGAAGGAAAAGACGCTGATCGTGTCGAGCCACAACCTGGGGGACATCGACGAGGTGTGCAACCACGCGGCGGTGCTGAGCCGCGGGCACCTGATCTACTTCGGCTCGCTGCAGGACCTCAAGGGGCGGATGCGGCGCAACCATTACGAGCTCGACCTGGAGGGGGACCAGAAGGGGATCGGCAAGGCCGTGCAGTCGATGAAGGGGCTCAGCGAGTTCAAGCTGGTCAACCTGCGCTCGCGGCGGCTGGAGCTGCGCCTGGGGGAGGATACGAACACGGCCTCGGCGCTGGCGAACGTCTTCATGACGCTGGCGGACAACAAGGTGAACATCGTGAGCATCCGCAGCGTGGGGCAGCAGACGGAGCAGGCGTTCCTCGATCTGGTGGAAAAAGAAGAGGCGAAGGGCTTCGCACGCGCGTATCAGCAGAACGAGGCGGCGTGAAATCGCGTGAACTGAGTCGACTCTGGTAGCGCGTCGCCCATCTACGCATCGAGGTCAACGCATGGACGCACAACCCGTCGGCAAATCTCCGGCCATCAACCGCTTGCTGCCTTACTGGGCGGTCTTCTGCGCCGACCTCAAGCACACGCTGACGAGCTGGATCTACCGGGCCTGGGTGCTGCTCTCCTTCGGCGCCGCCATGGGCTTCTTGCTCTATCGCTTCGGCGCCAAGCAAGTCGGCGGCTTCGTGCAGCCGGCGCCGGAGATGATGAGCGACATCCTCACCTGGATCACCCTCGGCAGCATAACGCTGGTCATCGTCCTCACCGCCGGAACCATCTGCTCGGAGCGCGGCACGATGGCCGACTCGGTCCTGAGCCGCGGCATCAGCCGGCATCAATACTTCCTGGGCAAGCTGCACGCCCGCCTGGCCGCCATCCTGGGCACGTTTCTGGTGATGGCGCTTCTGGCCCTCGCCGGCTCGTTCCTCTTGCTCCACGGCGAAAGCATGACGCTCGCCGGCAGCTTCGTCGCCCTGGCGTTGGTGATGGCGATCCTCGCGATGGTGGTCACCTTCGGCGTCTCGATCAGCGCGATCTGCCATAGCACGGTGCTGAGCATCGCCATCGTCTGGATCGCTCTCTACGCGGGAGGCTTCCTGCTGTCGCTGGCGCCGGAGCAGTATCCCTCCCCCGACCGAATGTTGCACAAGCTGCCCGAGGTGCTGCGCGGCTTTTACGACTGGCACATGGTGAGCCGGCTCATCGCGGGGGCGCTGGCGCTGTCCGTGGCGGTGGCGGTGGCAGGCATGGCGTACTTCTCGCGGAGCGATGTGTGACGTGGCTGGAAAACGACACGAGCCGGACGCGCGAAAGCCGCGCTGCCGGCTCGTCTTCTTTGCACCAGCGTCCTAGACCATCGCAAGAGAAACGCGCGTCAGAACTTCATTCAACTCGGCATGGCAACAGGTGCAGCCGTCCCCCGCGCCCGTGCGGCGCTTGATCTCGCGGATCGTACGCAGGTCGTGCCGCGCGATGGCGTCGCGCAGCTGGCTCTCGGTGACGTTGAAGCAACGGCACACCACGCGCTCGGGGCAGTCAGAGCAGGATTCGGAAGTACAGCGGTCCATGGCCGATCCAAAAAGCGCGCACATCCAACGTGCGGCGGTGGGGGGAACGTCCTGGATTGAGACTGCGTCTCAGTCCAATTCTAACCTCGGAGGGCGGGCTGTCAAGATCGTTGTTACCGGAATCATGGGAAGGGCGCCAAGGCTCCCGGCATGGGAGGCAGCGAAACGCCTGTTTCCCCTGCTGGTTACTGGCGGCGTTCAGCAGATCCTCGGGTAGGGGCGGAATAGGGCCGGAGGCGATCAGAGCGTGGGCCTCCTTCCGTCACTCCCTCCGAAACGCCATCTGGCCTTTCTTCACGTCGTATTCGGCCGTGACAGTCTGCCCATCCGCGATCTTGCCTTCGAGCAACTGCCGTGCTAGCGGGTTCTCGATCTCCTTCTGGATCGCCCGCTTCAACGGCCGCGCCCCATACGCCGGGTCGTAGCCGGTGCGGACGAGATGGACCTTGGCGGCGTCGGTCAGCTCCAGGTGGATCTTACGTTCCGCGAGCCGCTGACGCAGCCGGCCGAGCTGGATGTCGACGATCTGCTTCAGGTGATCTTCGCTGAGGGCGTGGAAGACGATGATCTCGTCGACGCGGTTGAGGAACTCGGGGCGGAAGTGGTTGCGCATCTCCTCCATCACCGCGTCCTTCATGTGGTCATAGCCTTTGCCGTCGAAGGCGCCCTGGTAGTTGAGGATGCGCTGGCTGCCGATGTTCGACGTCATGATGACGATCGTGTTCTTGAAGTCGACCGTCCGCCCTTGTCCATCGGTGAGCCGGCCGTCGTCGAGTATCTGTAGCAGCACATTGAACACGTCGTGGTGCGCCTTCTCGATCTCGTCGAAGAGGACGACGGCGTAGGGACGACGCCGCACCGCCTCCGTCAATTGTCCCCCCTCTTCGAAGCCGACGTAGCCCGGAGGAGCGCCGAGGAGGCGGGCGACGGTGTGCTTCTCCTGATACTCCGACATGTCGATGCGGATCATCGCGCGTTCGTCGTCGAAGAGAAACTCGGCGAGGGCGCGGGCCAGCTCGGTTTTGCCGACGCCGGTCGGGCCGAGGAAGATGAATGAGCCGATGGGGCGCTGGGGATCCTTGAGGCCGGAGCGGGCGCGGAGGACGGCTTCGGCGACCGCTTGGACTGCCTCGTCCTGGCCGATGACGCGCTGGTGCAGCTCGTCCCCCAGGTGGAGCAGCTTCTGGATCTCCCCTTCGAGGAGCTTGGAGACGGGGATGCCGGTCCAGCGGCTGATGACCTTGGCGATGTCCTCTTCGTCGACCTCTTCCTTGATGAGACGGCTGGTGGATTGCTTGGCGGCGAGCGAGTCCTCTTCGGCCTTGAGCTTCTTTTCCAGGTCGGCGAGGACGCCGAACTTCAGCTCGGCGGCCTTGCCGTAGTTGTAGTCGCGTTCGGCGCGTTCGATCTCCTGCTTGGTGTGCTCGATCTGCTCGCGGATCGTGCTGAGCTTCTGGACGGCTCCTTTTTCGGTTTCCCACTGGGCCTTGAGCGCGTCGCGCTGCTCCTTGAGCCCGGCGAGCTCTTTGTCGAGGCGTTCGAGGCGGTCGCGGCTGGCGGTGTCGCGCTCCTTCTTGAGGGCCTCGCGCTCGATCTCGAGCTGCATGACGCGGCGGTTGACCTCGTCGAGCTCGGCGGGCATCGAGTCGATCTCGGTGCGGAGCTTGGCGGCGGACTCGTCGACCAGGTCGATGGCCTTGTCGGGCAGGAAGCGGTCGGAGATGTAGCGGTTGGACATGACGGCGGCGGCGACGAGGGCGGCGTCCTTGATGCGGACGCCGTGGTGGACCTCGTAGCGCTCGCGCAGGCCGCGGAGGATGGAGATCGTGTCTTCAACAGATGGTTGATCCACCAGGACCGGCTGGAAGCGGCGCTCGAGGGCGGCGTCCTTCTCGATGTGCTTGCGGTACTCGTCGAGGGTGGTGGCGCCGATGCAGTGGAGCTCGCCGCGGGCCAGCATGGGCTTCAACAGGTTGCCGGCGTCCATGGCCCCCTCGGCCTTACCGGCGCCGACCACGGTGTGCAGCTCATCGATGAAGAGGATGATCTGCCCCTGCGAATCCTGCACTTCCTTGAGGACGGCCTTGAGGCGCTCCTCGAACTCGCCGCGGAACTTGGCCCCGGCGATGAGGGCGCCCATGTCGAGGGCGACGATCTTCTTGTTCTTGAGGCCCTCGGGGACGTCGCCGCGGATGATGCGCGTGGCCAACCCTTCGACGATGGCGGTCTTGCCGACGCCGGGCTCGCCGATGAGGACCGGGTTGTTCTTCGTGCGGCGCGACAGCACCTGGATGACGCGGCGGATCTCCTCGTCGCGGCCGATGACCGGGTCGAGCTTGTTCTGGGCCGCCATCTGCGTCAGGTCGCGGCCGTATTTCTCGAGCGACTCGTACGTGGCTTCGGGGTTCTGCGTGGTGACGCGCTGGTTGCCGCGGACCGACTGGAGCGCGGACATGAGGCGCGTGCGGTTGACGCCGAACTCCTTGAGGATCTTGCCGGCGGGGCCGGAGTCGTCGATCAAGGCAAGGAGGAGATGCTCGACCGAGATGTAATCGTCCTTGAGCTTCTTGGCCTCGTCTTCGGCCTGGCCAAGGACGCGGTTGACGCGCGAGGAGATGCCGATCTGGTCGGAGCCGCCGGAGACGCGCGGCAGCTTTTCGAGCTCGCGGTGCGCCTTGAGCTTGATCGGCTCAACGGGGAGGTCGGCCTTGTTGAGGATGGAGCCGGCGAGACCCTTCTCCTGGTCGAGAAGGGAGAGGAGCAGATGCTCGGGCTCGACCTGCTGATGGTTCATCTTCGCGGCCAGGCGCTGAGCGGCCTGGAGGGCGTCGAGGGATTTTTCGGTGAAGCGTTCGGGGTTCACGTGGCGAGTCTCCTTGCGACGATGCGAGGTCGCGCGTCAAGTATTGGAGACGCGAAAGGGGTGGAAGGATGCACGCTGCGGTACGGAAGAGCAAACCCCGAGCCAGGCCAAGGAAAAGTCACAACGACTATCGTTATAAGCGGTTGTGGCGATTGATGGGAGTTGGTTCCGTGCCGTTTTGACATGCGCCCTGTGCGGAACGGCGGCGAGGAGTGGAATCCGCGTCTACTTCCTCGTTTCATCTCACCCCCGCCTCGGCTGAAAGTGAAAAACGCCAGACGCCCCTCCGCGCCAACTCGCTTGGCGCACCCCCCCGAACGCAACCCCATTTGTCGCTTGATGATGGACCACCCAGGAAGGGTCGACGCCAACGCGCCACCCCACACCCCTCGCGAATGAGCTGGAAAAGGACAGGATGGTTGATCCTTTGACGCCTGAAGGCAATGCCGCCCAGCGCGAGGCGCTGGGAGAAGGGCTGCTCTGTCGGTTCGACCCGGCCGACGCGGTCCTGAGACGCGTGGGGCACGAAGAGCCCGCTTGGGGCGTCACGCACGCGCCGCCGCTTGCCCCGCGCGCATTTGCTCCCAGTCAGCCGGGGTCAGGAGAACTTCGCGGGCGTTGCTGCCGTTGTAGGCGCCGACGATGCCGTCCTCGGCCATGAAGTCGATGAGGCGGGCGGCCCGGCCGTAGCCGATGCCGAGGGCGCGCTGGAGGAGGGAGACGCTGCCGCGGCCTTCGCGGACGACGATTTCGATGGCCTGCTCGTAGACGTCGTCGCGCGCCTTGAGGTTGTCGAGGCCGCCGCCGGATTCGCCGGAGGTCTTGAGCTGGATCAGCTCCTGGGCGTAATGGGGCTGGTCGCACTCGAGGGCGCTGACGATGCGGCTGATCTCCTGGTCGCTGGCGTAGGCGCCCTGGGCGCGCATCATGACGCCGGAGCCGGGCTGCAGGAAGAGCATGTCCCCTTTGCCGAGGAGCTTCTCGGCGCCCATCTCGTCGAGGACGACGCGGCTATCGGAGCGGCTCGAGACCTGGAAGCAGATGCGCGCGGGCAGGTTGGACTTGATGAGGCCGGTGATGACGTCGACGGTCGGCTTCTGGGTGGCGACGACGAGGTGGATGCCGGCGGCGCGCGATTTCTGGGCGAGGCGGATGATGTGCCCCTCGACCTCGCGCTTCATGGTCATCATGAGGTCCCCCATCTCGTCGACGAAGATGACGATGTAGGGCATCTTGGCCTGGATGCGCTTGGCCTCTTCCGGGTCGGGCTGGACGCGGCGCATGATCTCGTCGAGGCCCAGCTCGTTGTAGCCGGCGATGCTGCGGACACGGGCGCGGGAGAGGAGGTCGTAGCGCTCCTCCATCTTGTCGACCGCCCAGCCGAGGATGGCCTCCGCCTTCTTCATGTCCTTGACGACCGGCAGCATCAGGTGCGGCACCTTGGCGTATTCGGAGAGCTCGAGCATCTTGGGGTCGATCATGATCATGCGGGCCTCGTCGGGCCGGCGCGTCATGAGCAGGCTGATGATGATCGAGTTGAGGCAGACCGATTTGCCCGTGCCGGTGCGGCCGGCGATGAGGAGGTGGGGCATGTCGGCCAGGTCGTGGACGAGGGGGCGGCCTTCCGTGTCCTTGCCGATGAAGAGGGGGAGCTTCGATTTCTGCGTCTTGCGGCCTGAGGCCTGGATGACCTCCTTCATATGGACAGTGGCGCGGTGCTCGTTGGGGATCTCGATGCCGACGGTGTTCTTGCCTGGGATGGGGGCGACGATGCGGACGCTCGGCACGCGCAGGTTGAGGGCGAGGTCGTCCGACATCGGGGTGATCTTGTTCACGCGCAGCCCGGTCTCCAGGGCGACTTCATACTGCGTGATGACGGGGCCGGTGTTGATGCCGACGACGCGGACATTCAGCTCGAAGTCCTTGAAGGTCTTTTCGAGGAGGACGGCGGTATCGCGCAGCTTCTGGTCGTGCTCCTCCCAGGGGAAGGGCGCCGGGTCGTCGAGGAGGGTGAGGGGCGGCAACTCGTAGTCGTCGAACGAGAGATTGTCGGCGGCGGGCTCCTGCGGATTGCGGTGGATCGGCAGGATGGTCGGCTCGGCCGGAAGCTCGACGGCCTCTTCGACGACGGTTTCGTCTTCGGCCTCGGTGTGGACCTTGCGGACAATGGGGATGTCCGAAGAGTCTTCGCTCTTGGCGACGGCCGTTTCGGAACGCACGATCATCGGACTCGCGGTTTCGCGGCGGCGCATGGTCTTCGCCAGGTAGCGGCCGCTTGCCAGGAGGGACTTGCCGATGCCGCGCGACAGGGCGAGGGCGCCGCGGCCGAGCGTTCGCATGGTGCGTGGCAGGGCGAGGATCAGGCCGAGCATACCCCAGGCGGCCAGGAGAAAGGGGAGCAGGTCCGGGGAGACGGCGCCGGACATTTCGAGGCTGAGCCAGGCGCCGAGGGTTCCGCCCGTGCTGACGAGGGGGCCGGCCCACTCGGGCGGGAACGCGACATCACTCAGGAGCGAAGCGAGCGGAACGAGAGCGAGCCAGCCGAGAAAGTGAACGGCGATGACGCGTTTCGGCTTCTTTTGCAGCAGCTCGAAGACCAGCAGAAACCAGGCGGCGAGGAGGAGGAAGACGCCATGCCCAAGGGAGTGGAAGAGGCCCATGCCGAGCGTCGCGGCCCAGGGGCCCAGGGCGCTGTGCGGCTCCTCGTTCGCGATGGAGACGCCGGGCAGCGGCTCAACGGTGAGGACGATGAGCGCGAGGAACAGGCCGCAGAACAGGAGCGTCCAGGGCGCCCATTCCGTTCGCCTGGCCGGTTTTTTCGGGGTCGATTTCGGCATGCCGCTCCCCTGTTCCGCGCTCGTGAGGACGGCCAGCGCGTCTTGAGCCGGAACGCCAAACAAACACTCTCAATGATCCACGACAAGGGGCCGGGCGACGAGAGCGAACGGGGCAAATGCACCCCCTGGGACTGCCGGGACAGACCACTTTTCGGGATAATCGTTACAGACGCTATCTCCGTTCCGCTTCAATCCGTGGCGGCTACTTTCCGGGAACCTTCCGGCAAAACCAATGCTCCATATCGCGCTCTGGGAACCCGAGATTCCGCCCAACACGGGCAACATCGCCCGCCTTTGCGCCGCGACCGGCGCGACGCTCCACCTCATCGGCCGGCTCGGCTTCAGCCTGGACGATCGACATCTCTTGCGCGCCGGGCTCGACTACTGGTCCGACGTGACACTGGAGCGTCATTTGACGATGCTCGATTTCGAGCGCGTCATGGGGGACCGGTTGCATCGATTGTTCTGCCTGAGCGCCCGCGCGACGACACCGTACACGCGCGTCCGCTTCGAGTCGGGGGATATCCTCCTCTTCGGGACGGAAACGCGCGGCCTGCCGCCGGAGATACTCGAGCGCTATGCCGAACGGGCGCTGACGATCCCGATGCCGGCCGGCAAAGTCCGCAGCCTCAACCTTGCCAGCGCCGCCGGTATCGTCGTCTACGAGGCGCTGCGGCAACTGCACGACTGGTAAAACCGGCCCTCCCTTCCGGGTTCGCTTCTTTTTCGCGACTGCGGCCCCGGCCGTCTCCTGCCGATAAGAACGGGCGGACAGCGCAATCCACCCGCCTTCAAGGTCGCCTCTCCATGGGCCAAGTCCTCTGCCTCGCCACCGTCGATGAGCTGTGCAAGCACGTGCACGAGACCTTGTGCAAGAACGACTGCCTCGACCCGGCCGAGACGCCGTTGCAGCAGTCGGTCATCCTGCGCAAGGGCAAGCCGTGCGGCATCTTCTTCCAGGTCAGCGGACCGCGTCTCTTGAAGGCGTACGCCGTCTGGGCCGGGGAGGAGAACCGGGTGCTGTTCTACAACTGCAAGGGGGAGCGCTTCGGCGAGACGCGCCTGAGCGAGGGGCCGGACCCGCGGAAGCTGGCGGCATGAATCAGAATAGATCGACAGGAAAAGGCTGAAAGCCACGCACAAAGACAATCGGCTTTTCGTCATGCACCGAGTACAGCACGTCGAGTGGGCGGTAGATGCGCCGAAACACCGTAAGCTGGGCCTTTCTGAGCCGAAAGAGAGGATCGCCGAACTCAATGGGATTGTCGCGAAGGGCCTCGTCAATCGCTCGCAACGCGATGAGCATTTCACGGGCCAAACCATGATCGCGTGCTCGGCGAGTAAGGCGTTTCAGATCGTTTCGAACGGCTTCGGAATAGACGACCTGGTGGTTGGGCGGCTCAGGCTCCATTCTCCTTCCCCTTGGCGATGTCTTCGAGTTCGTGAATGAACTCGGAAAGCTCCAGACAGCCCGTCTCGTCGTCGTCCCGCGCGTATCGTTCGAGCTCCTCTTGGGTGCAAGGCCAAGGGACGTTCGAGAAGTCGACCTTTTCGGGGGAATGTTCAGGAACCATCGCGCACCTCGTATTGAACTCGATCATACCATCATTGGGCGACCTACTCAACATGAGTGGGCCTATTGACGCGAGTTATCCTGGGGTGGTTTCATACCGAGCATTTGATTCGTGTGACCTGCCCAAGCGGAGGGGCCTCGCGCTTGACCTCGGCCGTCGATGCCGGTAACGTACATTCTGTACGTTATGCCCAAAACGGAGAGCGGCGATGAAGATCAGCGTCAGCGAGATACGGGACCATCTGGCGGATGCCCTCAATCGTGTCGCCTACGCCGGCGAGCGCGTGGTCCTGGAGCGGCGCGGCAAGGGGGTGGCGGCCCTGGTCTCGCTGGAAGATCTGGAGATGCTGGAGGAGCTCGAAGATCGAGCCGACATCCGCGCAGCCCTGAAAGCGCGGAAAGAGAAAGGCGGCATCACGCTGACGGAGTACCGCAAGAAGCATGGCATCTGAACGGCAGGGACGATGAGCCATGCAGTACGAAGTCATCCTCAAGCCGTCGGCGGCAAAGCAACTCGACAAGCCCATTCGAGCGCGGATAATCGACGCTTTGGAAAAGCTGCGCCGAAACCCGCGCGGGCATGGCGCCGTGAAGTTGAAGGGCGAGGAGTCCTTGTGGCGAATCCGCGTTGGCGACTACCGGATCGTCTTCGAAATCGAAGATGACCGACTGATTGTGCTCGTCCTCTGCATCGCCCATCGCAAGGACGCATACAAAGGAATGTAGTCCATCATCCCACGCGATACTTCGCCACAATCGCCTCATCCAGCTCCACCCCCAAGCCCGGCTCCTCCGGCACGCGGATCATCCCCTCTCTCACCGGAAAACGCTGCTTCGTCAACGTCTGCCGCAGCGCTCCCTGTTCGACGCAGTATTCGAAGTAATGCGTGTTCGGCAGCGCCGCGACGAAGTGGAGACTGGCGGCGATGTTGATGCCGGTCTTGTAGGAGTGGTTGACGCAGAGGCGATGCCGCTCGGCCGAGTCCCAGCCGATACGCTTCGAGCGCGCGAGACCGCCGACGCGGGTGACGTCGACCTGGGCCACGTCGATGCCGCCCACGTCCATGAGGGTGCGGAACTCGGCCACGTCGCAAACCTCTTCGCCCGCCGCAATCCGGATCGGGCTGGCTGCGGAGAGGCGAGCGTAGCCCTGGAGATTGTCCGGGTGCAAGGGCTCCTCCAGCCAGGTGAGGCGGAATTGCTCGAACTGCTTGGAGCGGCGGATGGCGGTCGCGGTGTCCCAGCAGAGGCCGGCGTCGACCATCAGCTCGATGTCCGGTCCGAGGCCGGTTCGCGCCGCTTCGACGTGGGCGATGTCGCTCGCCTCGCTCTGTCCCATCGGGCCCCAGCCGAACTTCACCGCCTGGTAGCCCTCGCCGGCGAGCTTGCGGGCGATGCGCCCCGTCTCGGCCGGGGTGTCGCCGAAGAGGATGGAGGCGTAGGCCTTGAACGTCTTCTTGAAACCGCCGCCCAGGAGCTGGTAGACGGGCCGGCCGGTCGCCTTGCCGACGATGTCCCAGAGGGCGATCTCGACGCCGCTCATCGCCTGGATGGCGGCGCCTTGCCGGCCGAAGAAGATACTCCCCTCGTACATCTTGTGGACGAGGCGGTCGATCTCGAACGGATCCTCGCCGATGACGCACTCGGCCAGCCCGCGGCAAATCTTGTGGGACAGGGGCGCCTCGATGATGGCCTTGGCGACGAGGGAGGAGGAATCGGCCTCGCCGACGCCGGTGACGCCGGCGTCGGTATGGACCTTGACGGCGAGCGTCTCCTGGCTGCCGTCGCAGCGCTCGTTGACGTCGGGGAGGCGGAGGTGGATGGCTTCGACGCGGGTGATTTTCATGGCGGAGTTCTCGGGTTGTCCTTGTGGGGTCTATGGTAACGGCGCAACGCGATGCGACCAAAAGGATTCCAAGTGGAGCGAAGCCGCGATCGCTTGTTATAATGCAGGCGCATGCCCAAAGCGAGGTGCGGCGATGGTGGAAACGGCGGTTGGTCTTGCGGATCTCTACGACGTGGACGAGACAGCCTGGCTCGAGGCCATGGTTAGCCTGCTGCGCCGGAACGCTCTCGCCGACCTGGATTATGTCCATCTGGCGGAGTATCTATCCGATATGGCCCGACGCGATCGCCGCGAAACGGAGAGCCGACTGATCCTCCTGCTCGCTCACGTTTTGAAATGGCAGTATCAGCCGGAGCGGCGCTCAAAGAGCTGGCGGCTGACAATCGTCGAGCAGCGCCAAGAGCTCGCCGATCTTGTGGAGCAGGGCGTCTTGCGGAACCACGCGGAAGCTGTGCTGGCGAGCGCCTACGGCAAGAGCATCGAGCGCGTCCGTGCGGAAACCGAGTTGCCCATGGGCGCTTTTCCTGCGGACTGCCCGCTCTCTCTCGAGCAACTACTCGCTTTCGACCCGCTTGGCTCGGACAACAACGAATCCGAATAGATAGGCTCCGTCGTCCTTCGTGAGTGTCAGTGTGGTTCCCATGGTCCGACTTCCTGGCTCCTGACCCGGCTGCCACCATGCGTGCTCTCCTTCTCGTCTGCGTCTTCGCCTCGCCGCTCACCGCCCAAGACAAGGGCGACGTCCTGCCGCCGCGGCCGAAGGTCCCCGGCGTCCTTCGCCTGCAGTTGCGCGAGCGCCGCGAGGACGGGGGCAAAATCAAGGTGATCGAGCGCGTTGTCGACTGGAACGCGAGCGAGACGGCGATCATCATCTGCGACATGTGGGACGATCACTATTGCAAGCTCGCCGCCCAGCGCGTCGGCGTCATGGCGCCGCTGATGAACCGCGTCGTCAGCAAGGCGCGCGAGCATGGCGTCATGGTCATCCACGCTCCCAGCGGCACCCTCGACGTCTACAAGGACACGCCTTATCGCCGGCGCATGATGGAAGCAAAGCCCGCGAAGCCGCCCGTGCCGCTCCTCGCCTGGTGCGAGCTGGATCCGAAGAAGGAGCCGCCGCTGCCGGTGGACACCTCCAAGTGCTCGTGCGACGATCCGGTCGTCGGCAAGGCGATTCGCCGCTTCAGCCGGCAGCACGCCGCGCTCGACATCATCGGCTACGACGGGATCAGCGACAGCGGCCAGGAGATCTACAACTTCCTGGTCAAGGAGGGGATCAACAACGTCGTGTTGATGGGGGTGCACACCAACATGTGCGTACTGGGCCGGCCCTTCGGCATTCGGCAGATGGTGCGCCTGGGCAAGAACGTGGTGCTGGCGCGAGACCTGACCGACGCGATGTACGATCCGCGCCAGCCGCCTTATGTGAGCCACGCGCGCGGCACGGAGATGGTGATCGAGCACATCGAGCGGCACTGGTGTCCGACGATCCTGCGGGAGGATTTGACGCGCGTCGTGCCGGGGTCAGCGGATCCAGGGGCGACTTCGGCCGGCGACAAGAAAGAACCCGTCGTCACCGAGATCGACGTCAAAGGCGTCACCTTCGAGAACAAAGGCGGCAAGACGACTGCCCCGATTGTCATCAAGAGCGAAGAGGACCTGAGTCTCTTGAAAGGCGGCGACGCGCTCCAGGGCGTGCTGCGCAAGAAGGTCGACTTCGCCAAGCAAACCGTCCTCGTCTTCGCCTGGGCCGGCTCCGGCGGCGACCGCGTCGCCTACGAGCCGACGGCGGACAAGGCCGCTCGCTTCGTCTACCGCGTGGGTTTCACGCGCGATCTGCGCCGGCATCTGAAGGTGTTCGCGATTCCGAAGGGGGCGGATTGGAGCGTCGAGGTCGGAAAGTCCAAAGGCTGAAACGCGCTCGCGTTCATATGCGATGCTCCAGTTGTCCCGATTATTCCCGCTCCGGCGTCCTGCCATCGCCTCACGAGCCGTTCCGGCGTAAACCTATCTTCGCCCATTTGCCGATATTGACAGCCGAGCACGCGCCCGCGCGCGGCTCTCCGGGCGAGATCTTCCTCATGAACGACAACGAGTCCCGACCCCTGCCGCTTTGGCTCAAAGTGGCGGGCACGGTCTTTGTGGCCTTTCACTTCCTCGTCCTCGGCGCCCACGTGCTGAGCTCGCGCAGCGGCCCGTGGCCTTCCCCCTTCGGGCAAAGTCCCGCCGAGGGGCCGCAGTTCGCCGGCGCCATCGCCAGCGCCGCCTTCCCCTGGTATCTCGAGCCGTTGCGCTTCACGCACGATTACCACTTCAACACCAACCGCGTGTCGCTGCCCGAGGTGAAGTTCGAGATCAAGCTCTACAACAAGCTCGGCCAGGTCATCGATACCTTGGAGTTCCCCGAGAAAACGGCCAACCCCTGGGTCAAGCACCGCCTGGACCTGCTCGCCCAGAACCTAGCGGGCGACGTTCCGGTCGAGGCGCGGCAGGCGGAGGCGATCGCACCGGAGAAGAAGCTGGTTTCGAGCGTGGACATCTGGGAGCCGACCAAGGGAGGCGCCTTCGTTATCAGGAGTGTGCCGCAGCACCTGATCCCGCGCGATCGCCCGGTGTTTCGCCCGTCCCCCTGGGCCAGCATGGTGGCCGCGTCGTACGTGCGGTATCAATGCCGGCTGCACAGCGCGGATTCCGGCGAGCTGATCCGCCACTCGCGTGACGCCGTGCAGCCCACGCTGATCTTCCTGCCGCAGCTTTCCGATGCCGCCTTCCAGGAGATGGTCGCCGCTTTCAAGAAGACCAAGCCATGAATCCATCCATCGATATCCGCAAGGCGGGGGGCGGCTTCGGCGCCTGGGGCCGCTTCTGGTTTTCCGCCGCCGACCCGATCGGCTTGCACGTCCTGCGCGTGCTGACCGGCCTGTTGCTGCTGTTCTGGCTGCTGCCGTTCGCGGGCCAGCACGAAGCCCTTTTCAGCCTGGCCGGCTGGGCGGATAGCCAGCTCTTCGAGTCGATCTCCGACATTCAGCCGCCCGACAGCCCGCCGGTCCCGATCGGCTGGTCGATCCTCTACATGGCGGGCGAGAACACGACGGCGATCAACGTCATCTACTGGCTGTCGATCGTCGTGCTGGGACTCTTCACGCTCGGCATCGCCGTCCGCCTGACGGCGCTCGGAGCCTGGATCATCGCCGTCTCGTTTCTCTCCAGCCCGGTGGTCGCGTACGACGTCGACTATCTGCTGCTGATCCCGACGTTCTACGTGATGCTCGGCTATCTCTTCTATGGGCAGTACAGCCGGCCCGCGACGCCGCTCGAGCGCATTTTCGGCCCGCGCGACGTCTACCTGACGCGCCTGTTCGCGCCGGAGCGGGGCCCCGAGTATCGCAGCTACGCCGCCAACTTCGCCGTCCGCCTGTTCCAGGTCCACTTCGCCATCGTCGTCGTCGTCAGCGCCTTGCACAAGCTGCAGATGGCGGAGTGGTGGTCCGGCGTCGCCATGTTCTTCCCGCTGCACTCCCCGTACAAGACCACGGCCCGCGATTTGATCGACCTGCGCTCCTCAGCGTCGGCCTATTTCTTCGTCCTGAGCGTGTGCGGCTACCTGATGCTCGCGTGGCAGCTCGCCTTCCCGGCCTTCGCCTGGCGCCGCGGCTGGCGCTGGCTTTCGATCGGCGGCGCCGTCGTCGGCTGGCTCGGTTGCGTGTTCATCTTCGGGCTGCCGCTGTTCGGGCCGTTCTACCTCGTGGGCTGCCTCGCCTACCTGAGGCCGGAAGAATGGCGCTCGTCGCTCGGCTGGATCGTCCGCTTGTTCAAGAGCCGGACGACCGCGGCGCCGGCGCCGCGGCGTGCGAGCGAGGAATCGCCGCGAAGCGTGAAGGCGACGCGCGTATAATCGGTGCTGGGTCGCGCGAACGCGCGGTCCGTGAAAAACGCCGACCCCAGCCCCAAGGATGGTCACCGAAACGAAGTCCCCCGAACGGGTCCAGGCCATGCGCGGCAAGATCGTCTCCCTGCTCCTCCTCGGCCTCATCACCCTGGGCCTGAGCTGCGCCCCGGAGCGCAAGAAGGATATCAAGGTCGAGAAGGAGAAGGACGCGCCGCCGCCCAAGGTCGAGCTGCCGGCCGAGATGAAGCCGCGCATCGAGGCGACCTTGAAGCACGTCCACGCCCGCAGCCTGGAGACGACGTTCAGCTTCTGGACGATCTTTCACGGCATCCTCGGCATGGGGCTTGACACCGAGGTGCTCGACCGCAACACCGGCAAGAAGCTCAAGGCCATCGATTTCGTCTGCGCCGGCAAGGACAGCGCGGGCCAGGAGGTGCGCGGCCTGAAGTTCGAGCCGCATCCGCCACACGGTCTGGACGTCCGCATCGGACCGGTACCGATCGGCCAGGGACACCAGGACCAATTCCTGGCCGAGATGATCCAGTGGGGCATTGCGCGCGACAAGCCCATCCGCGTCGACGGCGTCGACTACACGTTCCTCGATCTCATCCGCTACAGCAAGCAGCGTGCGAGCGCCACCAAGAGCCAGGAGCTGGGCTGGGCCATCCTGGTGATCGCCGATCACTACGGCGTCGACGTTCCCCCCTGGACCAACATGGACGGCGACAAGGTGAGCCTGCAGGACCTGCTGCGGGCCGAACTCAACGCCGACATGGCGAAGGCGGCCTGCGGCGGCACCCACAGCCTCTTCGGCCTCACCTGGGTCTACCACCTGTACCTGCAGAAGGGGGGCAAGATCGAGGGCGTCTGGGCCGATGTTTCCAAGCACCTGCTGAAGTACAAGGAAGCGGCGAAGCAATTTCAGAACCCGGACGGGACCTTCGCCGACACCTACGTGAACGGCCCCGGCGCGACGACCGACCCGGACCGCCGCATCAACACGACCGGACACGTCCTCGAATGGCTCGCCCTCTACCTGCCGGACGACGAGCTGCGTGCCCCCTGGGTGCAGGACGCGGTGATGGTCCTGTGCAAGACGATCCTCGACCGCTCGCACACCGATATCGACTCGGGCTCCCTTTATCACGCGACGCACGGACTGCACCTCTATTACGACCGCGTCTTCGCGACGCCGGAAACGCGGAGCCGCTCGGTGATGCCGCTGCCGCCGAAGGGGAAGGCATGAAGCGTACGACGGTGCAGTCGCTTCCAAGCATGAAAGTTGTCCCATGCCGTTGCTCGATCCTTTCCATCCGCCGCTGCACGGCACGCGCCGCTGGGAAGGTTTTCACCACAGCTGGGCCACGTTCATTGCCAAGGAACTGAACCAGGGCGTCCTTCCTTCCGATTACTTCGCCGAATCCGAGATCTCGCTTGGGCCGGGGGTGGAGATCGATGTCGCGACCCTGGAGCTGCCGGGTGGCCGAGTCGGGAAAGGGGAAGGGACGGTCGCAGTCTGGACGCCGGGCAAGCCGAAGATCGCCACGCCTGTGAGCTTTGCGCACCTGGAGAGCTTCGAGGTCAAGGTCTTTCAGGACCTGGGCGGCGGCGCCGAGCTGCGTGCGGCAATCGAGCTGATCAGCCCCGCCAACAAGGACCGGCGTCGCAGCCGGCTCACGTTCGCCGCCAAGTGCGTCGGATACCTGAGGAACGGCATCGGCCTCGTTATCGTGGACGTCGTCACGTCCCGAAACGCCAACTTGCACGACGACCTGTTCCGCCTGCTCGGCGTTTCCAAGCCCGCCGCTTTCTGGCGCTCGCCCACCGGCCTCTACGCGGTTGGTTATCGGGCCTGCACAGGCCGGAAGAAGCCGCGCCTCGAAGGCTGGCCCACGGCCCTCACCCTCGGCAAGACCCTGCCGACCGTGCCGCTCTGGCTGGCGGCCGATCTCTGCGTGCCGCTGGACCTGGAGGCGAGCTACGTCGAGACGTGCGCGGGATTGCGCATCGCGGTGTGAGGATCGCCCGACGCGATGCGAGCGCTGAACGGGGCAAAGGGCATACGATATCCTCATGTCCCTCGTCATCGAAACCCATGCCCTCACCCGCTACTTCGACGGCTTCTGCGCCGTCGACGCCATCGATCTGCGCGTCGAGCGCGGCACGTTCTACGGCTTTCTCGGCCCCAACGGCGCCGGCAAGTCGACCACCATCAAAATGCTCACCGGCCTGCTCGCCCCCACCAGCGGCCGGATGCTGCTCCTGGACAAGGACATGCTCGAGCCGCGGCAAGCGCTCGCGGTGAAGAGCCGCATGGGCGTCGTCCCCGAGGATCTCGCCCTGTTCGATAACCTGACGGCGCGCGAGTACCTCACCTTCGTGGGCCGGATGTACCTGTTGCCGCGCGACACCATCCGCGAGCGCACCGACGAACTTCTTGTCGTCCTCGGCCTGGACAACGAGGAGAAGAAGCTGTCGCTGGAGTATTCGCACGGCATGAAGAAGAAGCTGGCCCTGGCGGCGGCGCTCCTGCCCAACCCGGACCTCCTGTTTCTCGACGAGCCGTTCGAGGGGGTGGACGCCGTCACCTCGCGCGTCATCCGCGACCTGTTGTCGGGCTACGTGTCGCGCGGCTCGACGGTCTTTCTCACGTCGCACGTGCTGGAGATCGTCGAGCGGCTCTGTAGCCACGTCGGCATCATCGCCAAGGGGAAGCTGGTGGAGCAGGCGTCCATGGACGAGATTAGGCGCGGCCGCTCCCTGGAGGATCGCTTCCTGGAAAAGGTGGGGGCGGACGCGGAAGTGACGCAGAAGCTGCGCTGGCTCGAGGAACGACCGACGTGAACTGGGAACATTTCAAGGCGGTGCTGGCGCTGCGCTGGCGCCTGACCATGAATCAGGCGCGGCGCGGCGGCGTCGCCAACATGGTCGTGCTCATCATCGTGATGGTCGTCGGCGTCCTCATCAGCCTGGCGATGTTCACCGCCATGCTGCTCATCGGCCTGTTCGCCCTCGATGAAGCGGGCCCGGGCGTCCTCATGCTGGTCTGGGACGGCCTGGTCGTCGCCATGCTCTTCTTCTGGATGATCGGGCTGGTCGCGGAGCTGCAGCGCGCCGAGCTGCTCTCCCTCGACAAGTTCCTGCACCTGCCCGTGTCGCTGCGCGGCGTCTTCTTCATCAACTACGTCGCCTCCTGGCTCAGCCTGAGCATGATCGTCTTCCTCCCGGCGATGATCGGGCTCACCATCGGCCTGGCCATCGAGCGCGGCCCCGCGTTTCTCGTCCTCTTCCCCCTGGTCGGCGCCTTTCTTTTCATGGTGACGGCCCTGACCTATCAGCTTCGTGGCTGGCTCGCGGCGCTCATGGCGAACAAGCGGCGCCGGCGCACCGTGATCATGGTGGTGACGCTGGCCGTCGTCCTCCTCAGCCAGACGCCGCAGCTCATCAACCTCTTCGCCCCCTGGCGCGGCCTGGAACCGGGCGACAAGCCGTCGCAGGAGCGAAGTGAGCTGGAAAAGGACTGGAAAGCCAAGCGGATTGACGATGACGAATACGCGCGGCGCGGCCGGGAGCTCGACGCCGCGGCGCGGTCGCGCCGCGCCGCCACCGCCGCTCGCACCTGGCGTCAGGTCGACGAGGTCTCCACGCTCATCAACATGATTCTGCCTCCCGGCTGGCTTCCCTATGGCGCCAGGGCGGCCGCCGAGGACAATCTCCTCATCGCCGTGCTGCCGTTTCTCGGCATGACGCTGATCGGCGGCCTGAGTCTGAAACGCTCCTACAAGACGACGGTCCGGCTTTACCGCGGCGAGTTCAGCGGCGGGACGAAGCCGAGGATCGCCGCGCCCGTTCCGCGCCAGCCGGACGCGATCCGGGTCAATTCGCGCAAGGGCTCGCTCCTGGAATGGAAGCTGCCCTGGGTTTCCGAGCACGCCTCGGCGATCGCGCTGGCCGGTTTCCGGTCCTTGCTCCGCGCTCCGGAGGCCCGCATGGTTCTGTTGACGCCGTTCATTCTGGCCATCGTGTTCGGCTCCATGTTCGTCACGCAGCGGATCGATCCGCCCGTGCTGCTGCGCCCGCTCATGGCCTTCGGCGGCGTCTGCACCGTCCTCTTGACGATGATCCAGGTGACCGGGAACCAGTTCGGCTTCGACCGCTCCGGTTTTCGCTCCTACGTGCTGTGCCCGGCGCCGCGCCGCGACATCCTGCTCGGCAAGAACATTGCGGCCTTTCCGATGGCCCTCGTCCTCAGCCTCTTCATCATCGGAGCCATCGAGGTGTTCTTTCCGATGCCGCTGGATCTCTTTCTCGCCCTCTTTCCACAGCTCGTTTCCGTTTATCTCATCTACGCGCTCCTGACGAACCTGCTGTCGATCCTGGCGCCCATGGCGGTCGCGGCGGGGTCGTTGCGGCCGACCCGCCCCAAGGGCCTGGTATTCCTCCTGCACCTGGCCTTCACGCTCGCTTTTCCGATCCTCGCCGCCGTGGCCTTGGCGCCGCTCGGGATCGTGTTTCTTCTCGAGGATCGCATCCCGGCCGGGGCGCCCCTGTGTCTGGCGTTATCCTTGGTGGAAGCGGCTCTTTTGGCTTTGCTCTACCGCCTGTTACTCGGGTTCGAGGGAAACCTGCTGGCGGTACGCGAACAGGCGATCCTGGAAGTAGTCACTACGAAAACTGAGTGACATAAGTATCTTCATATATTGGTTTTGCGTCTATCGCAGCTCTTTTTTTTGAAAAATCGTCCAAAGTCGTGTCTGTAATCGAGCGCCGATTTCGATTGGGTGGGTGGCACAAGGAGTGAACCCATGCCGAGCGTGCTCGATCCGGCGTACGGTCCGCGCCTACCCCAAGGGGCGCCCGTGTCGCAAATACCGGGGAATAAAGACCTTCCGCGGTCAGGGCAGAAAACCATCCTGGTGGCCGATGATGAGGCGCTAGTGCGGGCCGTCCTGCGCCGCATTCTGGAGGCGAATGGCTATCTCGTGCTGGAGGCGTCGCAGGGCATGGATGCGATGACGCTGGCGCAGGGCTTCGAGGCCCCGATTCATCTCCTGATCTCGGACCTGAGCCTGCCCAACATGAGCGGGCTGGACGTGGCGGAGCGCGTTCGCGACATGCACCCGGAAACGCGGATCCTGCTGGTTTCCGGCTTCCTCGACACGGAGGTCCCCGCCGAAACCACCTATCCGCTGCTGCTGAAACCCTTCACCGCGGAGACATTGCTCGAGCACGTACGACGGCTTTTGGAGCAGGGTTGAGAGGTTGATTTCTACGGGCGAAGAGACGCCTTTCACCCTGCTCCTTTTCTCTCTACCAGTTCTCTCTACCAGAGATTAAAAAGCGATTAGACCGGCTAACCGCCGCGCGTCCGCCGTGTTGAATAGAAGTCGGCCGCGGTCGGCGCGTGAGTTGCGCCGACCCAGCGCGAGCCGGCACGAGAAAACCACACACGTCGGGCAACTTTGGAGGTCGTGTCATGCTCCGCATGGGTTCGGCACTGGTGCTGGCTGCGCTATTTGTTTTCACCGCGTCGGATGCGGACGCGCAGAAGAAGAAGAAAAAGGCCAAGGCGATCAAGGGGACGATCGCCAAGGTGGAAGAAGGCAAGGAGGCGGGCCAAGGCGCCATCTTCGTCAAGATCACGAACAAGAAGACGAAGACCAGCGAAGAGAAAAAGGTCGCAATCACCAAGAAGACCGATATCGAGGAGCTCGTCGGCAAGAAAAAGGACAAGACCATGAAGCAGGGCGCCTTCGCGGACCTGAAGGCCGGCCGGCAAATCAACGTGACACTGCGAGCCGGGACCGACCAGGCGGAAAAAGTCGTGCTCGGACCGGCGAAGAAGAAAAAGAAGCAAGCGGCCTCTTGATGAGTTGAAAGACCCAAGAAAAAAGGGACAGGGCCTCACCCTGTCCCTCTTCGTGCGCCGCGCTCAGCCATCGCGACAACCGCGGGCTTGCGCCGCGGCTCGCCTTTGCCCTACGGCGTCACGCGCAGGATGACCGTCAGCTCGCGGTCCCGGCTCGTCGTCGCCAGCTCGAAACGGTCGAAGACGCCGAAGACGAGGGACGCGGCCCGGATCGCCTCCAGCGCGGCGTCGCGCGGGATGCCGTTGCGCTCGGCGATCTGATCGGCCAACAGGTCCTGGTGGAGCTTGAGCTGCTTGCTCAACTCCTTGGCGGAGAAGCGGAGGAAGAGGCTCTCCGCGCTCGATGACACGGCCGCCTCCTTATGGAAGCGGAGGATAGCTTCAGGGGACGTGGCGACGAGCAGGTAGCCGTCTTTGAGGGCGAAGGCGGGCTGGAAGCCGGGGGGAAACGCCTTGTCGTTGACGAGGCACTTCACCTCGACTTTATCCTGGTGGAGTGTGTGAATGCGGATCGGATCGGGATGGTTGCGGTTGTAATCGAAGACGGCGAGGCCGGCGAGGAACTGGAGACCGCGGTAGAGCGCCTGGTCGGCGTTGACGTCCTTGTCTCCCGGACGGGCGGCAAGGGCGAAGACGACCTGAGGGACGTTCTTCGGGTTGTCCGAGCCGAAGACGCAGACGCCCCAGTCGGGGCCGAGGTTGGGGAGCAAATCTTTCGCGACGTCGAGGCCGAGCACGGGGCCGACCACCTTCTGCAGGTTCTCCAGGAGCATCTTGCGGGCGGCCGGAGGCCACAGATCGTCCCAGGCGCCGTCGAGGATGGATAGATCGATCTGGCCGGTGACGGTCAGGATCGCCGACTTCTTGGGAAAGTGGGCCCAGAGGGGGCTGGTGGGCCGGGGCGCGAACAGCCGCTTCGCCGCCACAGAGCTATCCTTCGCCTTGCCTTGCAGGGACACGCGCAGCTCGACGCTGTCATCCATGCGGACGTTGAGGACGAGCGCTTCGAGCGCTTGCCAGTAGGGGGCGAACTTCGTCTTGAAGAGGTCCCCGTCCTTGCCCGCCTTGGCCAGCTCGGCGTCGAAGGCGCGCGGGTTCACGGCCAGCGACACGAAGGAGCGCGGCACGGCCGCCTTCGCGATGGCGCGCGACCACAGGTTCTCGCCCGGCTCCTTGAGTGTGCTGTCCAGCAGCTGGCGCATGAGCTCGTCCGACGCGGCGACAATGAGCAAGCCATCCTTGAGCGCGTAGTAGTGCGAGTTCTTCTCGTGGACGCGGCGCCAGTACTTGACGCCGCGATGCTCGAGGGCCTCCAGGTCCTTCAGCTCACCGCTCTTCTTCTGCAGCTCGTTGAGCCGGCTCATGATCTTGCCAAGCAGCTCCGGGCGGCGGGCGCGGAGCAGCAGCAGGCCGTTCTCCTCCTTCGGCTTGTCCGGCGGCGGCGGGCGGTAGGCGAGGACGATGGCGTCCCCCAGCACTTCATCGCGCAGCGTCGGCCAATCGACGCCGACATAGGTCGGCAGGTCGTCGAGCATCTTGCGGAGATCGCGCAGCTCATCGCTCTTGAGGACAAGCTGCACGAGCGGAGTCTCCTCCATCTTCTTGAGCCATTCGGATTTCCCCCAGCGTTCGAGCTGGTCGCGCAGGTCCTGGACGACGAGGGTGAAGCCGAAGTCCGCGGGGACGAGCTTCAAGAGCGGCTGGCGCGGGTGCTCCTGGCCAAAGAGGGCGCCGGGCAGGAGGCCGGGAAGGAGAGCGAAGGCGAGAACCAGGGGAAGGCGGCGCGCGCGCATGATTTACTGCTTGACTTCGAAAGTGGAGATTTCGCGGCGGAAAAAGTCCATGGCGCGGCGGGCCGAGCGCGTCACCGGGGCCATGCTCGCGGTCAACTCGGCGCCGGCGCGACGCAGGGAGGCGGCGGCGTCGATCGGCTCGGACGGCAACACGCCTTCGCCCATCGGATTGAACTCGATCGTCGGGGCGGCGGCGAAGAGCTGCTTGGCGTGCTCCACCGTCTTCTCCGTCAGCTTGCCGGTGAGGGCCGCGACCTTTTCTTTCGCCTCGTCGACCCGCTTGGCGAGCACGGGCGGCGCTTCGGGGGCCGGCTCAGGCTTCGGCGTAGGGCTGACCACCGCCACGTCGGGAGCCTTCGGTCCGGGGGCAAAGAAATAGCCGCCGATCAACATCAAGACGATCGAGGCCGCGAGGGCGGCGGTGAAACTCAGACGCCACGTCAGCCGGCGCCGCCGCTCGACGCGATCGGCCAGCACGCGCTGCACGATCCGCTCGGTGAAATCACGGGGAGCGGCCACGCGCGGCAGCGCCTTGACGCCCTCGATCAGACGCTGCGCCGCCGCATATTGCTCCCGGCAGGACCGGCATTCCGCGAGGTGATCGGGAAGATCGGCCGGCTCGGACGGACGCGCGGCGCCTGTGGCGTCGAGCCAGCGTTCGATCCAGGCCTCGCATTCATGGCACTTCATGCTCAACCTCGGACACCATGCCGCGTCGCCGCAGCCGTTCCAGCATCTCCAGCCGCGCCCGGTGCAGCCAGGTCTTCACCGTCCCCACGGGCTTTCTGAGAGCCTGAGCGATCTCGTCATACGGCAGTCCTTGCTCATGAAACAAGAGGAAGGCGCTGCGGTATTCCACCCGCAGCTCACTCAGAGCCGCCTGTATTTCGCGAGCCAGCTCGGAGCCGTCGTCCACCGGCTGCTGCCCCGCGACCTCTTGCAGATACTCCACCGGCTCGGGGCGGCGCTTGCGCTGCGTCAGCCAGGTGCGGCAGCGGTTGACCGTGATTCCCATGACCCAGGGACGCAGAGGGCGGCGCTGGTCCCAGCGGCGCAGGCTGCGGAAGATGCGCAGGAACACTTCCTGGGCCACGTCTTCCGCGTCGTGCCGGTGATGCAGGATACGGATGCACAGGCCGAAGACTTCGGGCTGGAAGCGCTCCACCAGGGCACGCATCGCTTGCGCATCTCCCCGCAGGCAACGTTTAACCAGCAAACCGTCCGCGTTTTCCACGGTGGCCCCGCGCCTCCGGGTGCGCAATGGTGATACCCCTGACACCTGACGGAGGTTTCAGGGGCGAAAGGAGGGGGCAATCAAATTCTATTCGACGGAGCCGCGGCGCCATTTGTTTTTGCAGCCGCCGTGCTGCACGCCGCGACCACCTCGCGCCATGCGTCAAACGGCTGAAACGGCTCGCCGTGCTCCGCCAAGGCTCTCGCCAGGTCCGCCTTGGCGAAACGGAGCCGGGGCGGGACGAGCAGCGCCGCCTCCAGGTCGAGCAGGCCGTCTCCCGCATAGGCGACCATCCGTCCGGCCGACTGCCCCCAGCGCACCACGGCCGCCTTGTCGACCCCCGCCAGCGCCGAGGGAAACGGGGAAGCGACTGGCCGGCGCATCATGAGCCGGCCTTCCTCGATCGCCCCCGGGTTGGCGTGGACGACAAGGTCGACGCCGGCCTCGCGCAGGATGCGGTCGATGTACCAGCGGCAGCCGGCGGAGACGACGACAACCTGCCAGCCGGCGTCGCCAAGCTCCCGGAGCAAACGCGGCAACTCCGGATCGATGCCGGCCTCGCGCGTCAGGGCCAGCAGCGCCTCCTCGCCCGGCGCGGCCCCGCTGAAGATGAGCCGCATGGCGTCGAAGTGGGACAATTCGCCGGCGCGGTAGCGATCCCAGATCTCGGCGATGCCCTGGGGCAGGTAGCGGTCGCAGAACAGTTGATAGAAGTCGTGCCGCGTCATCGTGCCGTCGAAGTCGGTGACGAGCAGCCGCGGCGTTTCGTTGTTTACCATGTCTGAAAACGGGTTACCATGTTGACAAAGGCAAGCGTCGCGGCGTAAGCCCGACGTGAACGCAAACGCTCGGCGCGACGACACGTCGGGCTTACACCTCGACGCTCGCCATCTGGAGATCGACCATGCGACTCCTCTCCTTCGCCTCTCTTGTCCTACTCGCCCCCGCCGCGCTCGCCCAAGGGAAAGACGGCAACCGCCTCGCGTATCTCGACGAGCTGAACCTCTACTATCCGTCGCACACGTTCCCCAAGCTCATCACGCCGCAGTGGGTCGGCGAGAAAGGCGTCGACGCCGTCGTCATCCTCGCCATCGACGACATGCGTGATCCCAAGAAATACGAGGCCTACCTCCGCCCCATCCTCGACCGCCTCAAAAAGATCGACGGCCGGGCGCCGGTGAGCATCATGACGTGCAAGGTCGAGCCGGACGATCCGCGGCTGCAAGATTTCCTCAAGGAGGGGCTGAGCCTGGAGTGCCACACGGTCGAGCATCCCTGCCCCTTCTTCAAGAACGGCTTCAAGCGGGCCAGGGCGACCTACGACGAGTGCGTCGACCTGATACACGCTATCCCTGGGAACAAGCCGGTGGCGTTCCGCATGCCCTGCTGCGATTCGCTCAACACGCCGAGCCCGCGCTTCTTCGCCGAGATCTTCAACAAGGTGACCGAGAAGAAGCGGTTCCTGAGCCTCGATTCGAGCGTCTTCATGGTCTACACGTCAAAGGACCCGGAATTGCCCAAGGAGCTGACGCTGGACGAGGACGGGGTCGAGCGCTTCAAGGCGTATTTCCCGGCCGATCGCAGCTTCGTCAACTGGATCGAGAACTACCCGTACCCGTACATGATCGGCCGGCAATGCTGGGAGTTCCCGTGCATGACGCCGAGCGACTGGCAGGCGCAGCACCGCCACAAGCCGTTCAACCCGCAGACGGTCCGCGACTGGAAAGCCGCCCTCGATTGCACGGTCATCAAGAAGGGCGTATTCTCGATGGTCTTCCACCCCCACGGCTGGATCAAGGCGGAGCAGGTGGTGGAACTGATCGACTACGCGGTGGAGAAGTACGGCAAGCGCGTGAAGTTCTTGACGTTCAAGGAAGCGGCGGAGCGGCTGGAGAAAAACCTACAGCAGACACCCTTCCGCTTCGAAATCGGAGGAATCCATAATGCCTTGCTTGAGGAAAACGGCCTCTTCCTGCTCGACATAGACCAAGATGGTTTTTTGGATGTCGTCGTCGGACCTCGATCGATTGGGCGGCTTTGGGACAACAAGAAAGCGGAGTGGAAAGAAACCACTTTTCCGTTCAAGTTCCCGGATTCCAAGGACGGTTTTGCGACGGTCCACTTTGGCTTGTTTGGCAAAGGCCTTTCCGCGCTCGATCTGATGTTTAGCAAGGCCAAGGGTTGGGATTTTCGCGATGGAGCCTGGGTAACGAACAGGGATTTTGAGAAAAAGGACGTGCGAATTACTCGTGAGTGGTTCGATGGGGAGGACCGCGGATGGCGTTTGCTGGATCTCGAAGGAACGGGATCGTCTCAACTTCTGTACGTGAACGAGAAGAAGACGGTAATGGGCTTCACACCGGGCAAAGGATGGTGCGCTTTGCCGTTTGAACTACCCGTCGCACCCTTTCAACATGATTACCGCCAGGGTCGCAGCGGCATCGTCTTCCACGACCTCGACGGCGACGGCAAGCTCGACCTCATCTTCTCCAACGAGAAGGAATACGGCATCTACCTCTTCGCCGACATGAAGACCGGCTGGAGCCGCAAGGTGCTGGCCGGCAAGCGCGGCGACAAGGACGAGCTGCCGATGATCTCGCGGAACGGCACGAACAACGGCTTCTGGATTCACTCGGGGCAGCTGTGGTGGTCGAACGAGGATACCGTGCTGCTGCGCGACCACGTCGATCGGCGCTCGATCGTGGAGTTGCTCAAAGCCGCGAAGAAACACGAATGACTACCGGTGGATCGACGTTCTCCGCCAACGCTCTTTCGACAACAGCAAGGTCAAGTTTGAGTATGCGGACGATTTCGGCGGCGGACATGTTGTGAGATGCCATCTTGACGACGACTTCGCGCAGGGCTTCCTCTCGGCCCTCCTGATAGACGCGCGATTCGCGGATGTCATGCAGTTGCAACACGATCAACCTCATGCGCCTCGGTTCAAGGCTCTCTGCACAACCTCGAGATCAAGTTGAAGAATGCGGGCGATGTCAGCGGCGGACATCTTGTTCGAAGCCATCATGACAATGGCTTCCCGCAAGCCTTCCTGCCGGCCCTCCTCACGCCCTTCCTGCCGGCCCTCCTGCCGGCCCTCCTGTCGGCCTTCTTCTCGGCCTTCCTGAAATACCCGCGTCTCGCGGATGTCATGTAGCTGAAGCATGGCCTCAATCTCCTCGCGGCCCAGTCGCGGCAGCGTTTGGATCACCACCGTTTTGATCAATTCTAGCAGATCAGCGCGGAGGGAATCATCCCGGATTTCGCTCTTCGCCCGCGCGACCAAGGCTCGAGCGGCCGGGGCCGCCCCTTCGTCCTTTTCGCGAAGTAGATAGAGAATCGCCAGTCCCAATGGCGCGTCCTTCAAGTCCGGCATCTCATCCAGATAGAAGGCGCGCAGGATTCCCGCGTCCAGGAGAGCCTGGTATGGTTTCACGCCCGTGGGCGCGAGCTTGCGGTTCGCGAACAGGACGACGGCGTGAAACGACTGGCTCGGATCGTTCTGCTTCAAGTAAGTAAAGGCCTTGGCGAGGACATCGGCGTAGACACTCGGCAAGGGATAGAACTGCGTCTCAAGGAAGTAGACCGGCAGCCCGGGCTCCTTGGGAAGGAAGACACCATCGCAGCGGTGCGCGGTCGCCTTGAACTCGAGCGCGTGAAAGTCGTAGTGGGCCGCCATCTCGAGCGCCGCCGCGGCGGACATGCCGAGCAGCGCGAACAGAGTGTCCGGCCGGCGCTCGAACAGGCGATAGCAGATCGGATCGGTCAGCATGGGCGATCCATGTCAGTTTCCGCCTTCCACGTAGGATGCCTTTATCCTAGGAGTACCTGGATTACCGGCGCCGCGGTAGAATCACCACAAGGATCGCACACCATCGGAAAACACCGTGCCCCCGCGAAACTGCGTCTTTTTCTCCGACAAGCATTGCGACCCCCGCGCCTGTCCCGCGCTTCCGTTCCTGCGCGACTGCCCCCTTCTGGAAAAGGCGCCGGCCCGCCCGGCCGCTCCGCCGCGCGTTCTCGGCGCCCGCTGGCGCCCCGCCCTGGCGTTTGTCGTGGTCCTGATCGCCATCTTCGCCGCCGAGTACGCGGTGATGCTGATCCTGCCGCGTGTGTTGCCTCCCGAGTCGCCGCGCGTCCTCGAAGCGGTGGTCGACGCCGTGGTGCTCACCGCCGTCCTTGCCCCGCTCGTCTGGTGGACCGTCGTCCGCCCCCTGCGCGAGGTCATCCATCTCCGCGCCCGCTTCCTCACCGATCTCTTTTCCCGCATCGAGACCGACCGCCGCGGGACCGCCCATGAGCTGCACGACGGCGTCGGCCAATCGCTCTCCCTGCTCGTCTCCGGCCTGCGCTCGGCCCACGAGGCCGCCGGCGATCCGGCGGCGGCGGCGCGGACCGACCACCTGCTGCAGCTCGCCCGGCAGGCGCTCAAGGACGTCAAACGCCTTGCCCTCGGCATGCGCCCGAGCCTCCTCGACGATCTCGGCCTCGCCCCCGCCCTCGAACGCCTCGCCGCCGACGTCCGCGACAACCACCCGATCGAGCTGCTTGTCGACATCGCCGCGCTCGCCGGCCAGCGCTTCCCCGACGCCGTGGAGACGACCGTGTTCCGCATCGTCCAGGAAGCCCTCGCCAACGTCGTCGTCCACTCCGGCGCCCATCACGCCTCGGTCCGCGTTCGCCGCGGCGAGCGCCGGCTCGAGCTGGAGGTGATCGACGACGGCGCCGGCTTCGATCTGAGCGACGGCAAGCTCGAACGCGGCCACCTCGGCCTGATCGGCATGCGCGAACGCGCGCTACTCCTCGGCGGCGATTTCACCATCAACACGGCCCCCGGCGAAGGAACGCACATCGCCGCCACGATCCCCATCGGCTAAATCAGAGTCGCAATGGAAAAGATCCGCCTCTTGCTCGTGGACGATCACACCGTCGTGCGGGCCGGCTTGCGCGTTCTCTTCGATCAGCAGGCCGACATGCACGTCAGCGCCGAGGCGGGCTCCGCGGCCGAGGGCTTGACCCAGGCGCGGGCCGTCCGACCCGATGTGGTCGTCCTGGATCTCACGCTGCCCGGCGGCGGCAGCCTGGAACTCATCAAGCCGTTGCTTCAGCTCGATTCCAGGCCGCACGTTCTCGTTCTCAGCATGCACGACGATCCGGCGTACGCCCGCTCGGCCCTCGCCGCCGGCGCCTCCGGCTATGTCGTCAAGACCTGCCGCGAATCCGATCTCCTCGCCGCGGTCCGCGCCATCCGCCGCGGCCAGGTCTTCGTGGATCTGGACGACCCAGATCGAACCGCCGCCGTTTTTGGCCCCGCCGCCGCGCCCGGGCAGAGCGCCGCCTCGGGCGCGAGGCTGAGCGAGCGCGAGCAAGAGGTGCTGCGCCTGCTCGGCCAGGGGCACACCAACCAGGCAGTCGCCGAGCAGCTCGACATCAGTCCAAAGACCGTCGCCACCTACCGCGCCCGCATCGCCGAAAAGCTCGGCCTCAAGACGACCGCCGATTTCGTGAAGTACGCGGCCGACACGGGCTTTCTTGAGCATCCCGACCAGCGCGGCTAATGTCTTCGTCCGGCGCTTCTCGGCTCGCCTGTCAGCGCAGCGCCTACAAACCCCCTCCCGATTGCTTCTTTCCCCGATACTCGACCGTGGGCCCATCACGCTAGGATGGGACAACGTCGATGGGACCTCGGGGCTCGCCGGTCCCGATCGAACGCTCCCGCAAACACACCCCGTTGGCTTTGCGGCGAAAAGGCGCCTGCTCCCTTTCGTCGCAAAAACACGCCCCTTTCTATCTCCAAGGAAAATCGGTCATGTCCACCTGGTTCCGCTCGCGCCGCTCCTCCACCCGGATCTCCGGCCACACGAAACCGCGCCGCTATCGCCCCGCCTTCGATGAGTTGGAAGCCCGCGAAGTGCCGGCCACCGGCTTTCTCCTCTCCGGCCTTTCCTCCACCGTCGCCGGAGTCGAGGGGAAGGTCACTCTCACGGCGATCAACGCCGATGGCTCCTGGGATAGCGCCTACACCGGCACGGTCCACTTCGCGAGCAGCGACACGAAAGCCGCCCTCCCCGCGGACATCAGCGTGGTCAACGGCACAGCCCAGGCCATGGTCACGCTCGAGACGGCTGGAACGCAGACGCTGACCGCGACGGACCTCGCCCATCCTTCGATCACCGGCAGCCTCGGCGCCGGCCAGCCCGGCGCCGGCTTCACCCAGGCCCCGAGTCCCGGCGGCGGCTTGATCGCCTCCTCCTGGCTCGACCCGGACGGCAGCGACGCCGACATGTACGCCTACGACAACTTCACGCTCGACTCCAACCAGTCGATCACCGAGGTCGATTGGCGCGGCGGCTACATCTACAACGCCTTCTATAGCCACGCCTCCAACTTCACCATCACCATCTTCGACTCCATCCTCGGCGGCGCGCAGCCCCTCGTCACCAATCCGCAGCTGCCCGAGACCTACCTGGCAACGTATAGCGTCGGCGGCAACGCCGGAGAGACGTACGCCGGCACGGTCAACGGCGCCGCCCTGTACGACTACCAGTTCGTCCTCCCCAAAGCGTTCGCCGCGGCCGCCGGCCACACCTACTGGATCCGCATCGAGGCCTCCCAGGTCGGCTATCCCGATTGGGGCATCGCCGTCGGCACGGGCGGCAACGCTTCCCACTTCCAGTTCAGCACCGGAGCCGCCCGCTTCAGCTACGGCTCGGGCGACGAAGCGTTCACGCTGAAGACGGTCGCTCTGCCCGGCGTCATCGTCACGCCCGCCTCGACCTCCCAACTCGTCCTGAGCCAGCTCCCGCTTCCGCCGGCGCCGGCCAGGCCGACCAGTTCGCGGTCGCCGCCCAGGACCCGTTCGGCAATCTCACCCCCGGCTACACCGGCACGGTTCACTTCAGCAGCTCCGATTGGCAGGCGACCCTCCCCGCCGACTACTACTTCAGCTCGTCCGACAACGGACGCCAGACGTTCAGCGCCACCTTCTTCAGCGCCGGCCCGCAATCGCTGAGCGCCGCCGACCTCTTCAACCCGGCCGTCATGCCCGGCGCGGCCGACATCACCATCAGCCCCGCCGCGGCCGCCGCACTGTCGATCTCCGGCTTCCCGACGGGCGCCGGGGTCGGCGTCGCGGATCCGTTCACCGTCAGCGTCATCGACGCCTTCGGCAACGTCGCCTCCAACTACACCGGCACGATCCACTTCAGCAGCGGCGATCCGCTGGCCGCTCTTCCGGCGGACTATCACTTCCAGGCGTCCGATAGCGGCGTGCAGAATTTCTCGGCCACATTCAACACCCCGGGCGTGCAGACGCTCGACGTCGTCGACCTCGCCAACTCCGCCATAAGCGGCAGCTTCTTCACGACCGGCCAGGCCGCGGTTTTCAATTTCGATACGGGCAGCCCCACGCTCACGGCGGGCATGGGCATCCCCCTCACGCAGACCGCGGGCGCCGTCAGCGCCCACTTCAGCTCTCCCAACTCCTGGCTCGCGGGTGGCTTTTCCATCCAGAGCCACAACACGACCTTCTTCAACCTCGACCAGTTCTCCGGCAACTACCTCTATCCCAACAGCGTCTACAACCCGAACCTCGCGATCTCCTTCACCGATCCGACCGGCGCTTTCAGTCAGCCCCTCAGTCGCATCAGCTTCACCTTCGCCACCGCCGACTTCCAGCAGACCGAGATCCCCACGACCGTGCGACTGACCGCCTATCTCGGCTCCACGATCGTCGGCACGGCCAGCGGGCATGGCGCCTACACGGGACAGACGATGCCGCAGGGGACGCTGACCTTCGACGGCGCGGGTCAAGTCTTCGACCGCGTGCTGATCGAGATCCCCTGGGCGCCGCTCGCCGCCTCGGACATGCTCCTGGATAACTTTCAGGTGAGCACGCCGGACGCGTTCGGCGTCGTCGTGAACGCCCCGACCGCGCCCTCCACCCCGACCCTCGCGCTCGGCGGCAACCTGTTCGCCTACGATGGCGCCGCGCATGCCGCGACCGCCGCCGCCCTCGGCGTCGATGGAGTCAGCCCCGTCGCCGGCAGCTTCTCCTTCACCTACAACGGCTCGACGACGCCTCCCACCGACGCCGGCGTGTACAACGTGGTCGCCAGCTTCACCAGCGCCGACCCGAACTACGCCGATGCGACAATCTCCGGCAGCCTGGTCATCGACCCGGCCGCCCCCACGCTCTCCCTGAGCGCCGGGTCCTACCTCTATGACACCGCCGCGCATGCCGCCGGCGCCGTCGCCCTCGGTGTCGACGGCGTCACGCCGGTCGCGGGCAGCTTCTCCTTCACCTACAACGGCTCGGCGACCGCCCCCACCAACGCCGGCGTCTACACCGTGGTTGCCAGCTTCACCAGCGGCTGACCCCAACTACGCCGACGCCAGCGTGACCGGCGGCATGACGATCGCCGCCGCCACTCCGACCGTGTCCGTCACCGGCGGCTCGTTCCTGTTCGACGCCGCTTCGCACGCCGCCAGCGCCGTCGCTCTCGGTGTCGACGGCGTCACGCCGGTCGCGGGCAGCTTCTCCTTCACCTACAACGGCTCGGCGACCGCCCCCACCGGCGCCGGCGTCTACAGCGTCGTCGCCAACTTCGTCGCGCCGACTCGAACTACGCCGACGCCAGCGCGACCGGCAGCTTGACGATCGCCCCGCCGCCGCGACGATTGCCGTCACGGGCGGCTCGTTCCTCTACGACACCGCCGCGCACGCCGCCAGCGCCGTCGCCCTCGGCGTCGACGGCGCCACGCCGGTCGCGGGCAGCTTCTCCTTCACCTACAACGGCTCGTCAATCGCCCCCATCAACGCGGGCGTGTACACTGTGGTCGCCACCTTCGCCAGCGCCGACCCAAACTACGCGAACGGCAGCGGGACGGGGACGTTGACGATAACCGCCGCGGCGCCGGTCATTACCGTCACGGGCGGCACGTTCAACTACGACGGCGCCGCGCATGCCGCCTCCGCCGTCGCCCTCGGCGCCGGCAGCGCCCCGGTCGCCGGCAGTTTCTTCCTCACCTACAATGGGGCGCCGCAAGTCCCGACGGCGGCCGGCGTCTACGCCGTGGTCGGGACCTTCACCAGCGCGGACCCGAACTACTCGAATGGCAGCGGAACGGGCAGCCTGGTCATCGTCGCAGTCGCGCCGAGCATCGCCGCGCCGCAGATCCTGGCGCAGCCGACGGCGCAAACGGTGGTCGCCGGCTCCATCGTCACCTTCACCGCCTCCGTCTCCGGAAATCCGGCGTCGTCCGTTCAGTGGCAGGTCAGCCGCAACGGCGGCAAGAGCTTCGCGAACATCAGCGGCGCCAGGAACGCCACGTTGACGTTCAGCGCGAGCCGCAATGACGACGGAAACCTGTACCGAGCGGTCTTCACGAGTTCCGCCGGGAAAGTAACGACAATCGCTGCGTTGCTGACGGTGCAGACCAAGGCGCGCGTCAAGGCTTCCAGCGAAGCGATCGTGGCCGCCTTTGTTGCGGAGCAACAGCAGAAGGTGCTGTTCGAGGAAAGACTGGAGCTTGCCCGCGAAGTGTATGAAGCGGTCAGCGTGGCGCTCGCGAAGAGAGCATGATCCAACGCGACGGCGTCCGCTTTCCCGCGGTCGCCGTCGCTTTTCGTTTTCCGGCTGTCGGGTCGCGCCTGCGGCGCGGCCGGCGTCGGAGGGACAGCCGGTCGGCCACTCATTCGCCTCGCGTCAGGACCTGTTCACCGAGTCGGGCCCAGCCGCCGCAGTACGTGTCGCTGTCCTTCGGATCCGAATCGAGAACCTCGATTTGCCCGACGACGTCGAGCCGATCCTTGATCGCGCGAAATCGGACGGGCATGTACCAGGCCAGCTCCGTTTTGCTCCAGCCATGACCGCTGCGAACGAGCCACTTGCGCCGGCGAAACACGTCGAGCGTCGGCTTCTGGGGCGAGAGGTAGTCGAGCACGCCGATGAGGTTCTTGCCGTACTCCGGGTTCGAATGGTCCGCCACGAGGACGAGAGCCGCCGCGTATTGTCCGTTGGACAGGCGGATGCTCAAGCAGTCGCCGGGCCGGAACCTCGGCGCGCGAATGACGAGCCTGGGCGGCTTTCTGGGCCGCGGATTCGGCTCCGCGATCCTGGCGATGAACTTCTCGAGCGCGGCTTTGCGGCGTGAGAGGGCGCGCGGGTCCTCGCTCCAGCGGCTCAGACTTCGGCCCGATGCGAAGTCCTCCTGCACGCGCGCAAGGATCGGCGCATCCAGCGCGCCGTAGGTCCATTGCGCGTCCGCGAGCGCGACCCAGAAGAGCGGCCCGTCGTCGGCGTCCTCGATCGCGGCGGCGAACCTTGACTGGACGGCGCTCGTGGCGTCCGCGACGCTCTGGCCGGCCTTCAAGAGGTCCTCAAAGGCGGCGACGACGTCGCAGACGAGATCGTCCTGCCGAATTCCGTGCCCCCAGGCGCCCATCGCGGCCTCCAGGTCTGGCGTTCACTCGTCGTCGGTCACGATCTTGCACATGGGCAAGGTATTCTGAAGCGCGGCGACGCCCTTGGCGACCAGCCGGCATGGCGTTGCCCAACGATGTGGGAAGCGGCCGTTTGATTGTAACCCCGGTGGGATTCGCACAACAAGGCGATGGCGAAGCGATTGCGATGCGGGCGCGAATTTCGTCGCGTCAATCTTGGTAGGCGGTTTTTCTCGATATTGGGCGTATCCGCAACGATTATCGCGGGTTGGGGCGAGCGGCTGGAATATGTCGCGATAAGTGGGTGTGACGGCGACGAAACGCGACGAAACGAAACATGGCGACGGCGTCCACCTTGCGGCGGGCGCCGTCGCGTCTTGTTCGTGGTTGTCGGGGTCAGCCACGCCTTTACGGCAGAACCGGCATCGGCGCGATCGACATCGGCGGGACACCGGTGGTCGCGAGGCCCGGGGGCAGCGGCAGGACCGGCCCCGTCACCACTGCAGCGTCCAGCGGGACGGCGACCAGCGGCACGAAGCGGAGGGCGAGCGCGTCATACACGTAGTAGTTCGCGTAGCCCGGGAAGAAGTAGACATAGCAGCCGCGGACCGGGTCGAACCAGCGGTAGCAGGTGTAGTCGTAGAAGCAGCCATAGTTCCAGTCGACGCAGTAGTGGCGGTGGTGAATGTGCGGCGTGCCGAGCCCGATGCCGATGCCGATTTTCGGGCTGCCGAAGCCGATCTTGATGCCGGGGGCGCCCTTGGGTCCCTTGGCCGAAGCGGCGTCAGGCATGGCGACCGCGGTGATGCCGGCGAAAGCCAGAGCGATGAAGATCTTGTTCACGGTGGGCCTCTTCCTGTGTATGAGTGAGTGCCGAGGTGGGCCTCGGTTTCCAGGGGAATGCTGCCCCGACAATGACTTGCGCGATTTTTTCACGGGAAATGAGGCGAGCCGGGCGGCGTGAGCCCCGGAGAAAGCGCCGGTTGCGGCTCACTTTCTCGGGGGCTCACGCCGCCCGGCTCGCCTGAGGTATCAAGAGGTCAATCTTTGCCGCGGATCTGCGCTTTGAGGATATGCTTGAGGCGGTTTTCGATTTTCTTGTGGGCCGTGTCGATTTCCTTGTCGGTCAGGGTGCGGTCCTCGGCCTGGTAGGAGAGGGCGTAGGCGAGGCTCTTGGCGCCGGCGGGGATGCTCTCGCCGCGGTAGACGTCGAAGAGGCGGGCGCCGCGCAGCAGACTGCCGCCGGCGGCGAGGATCTCGGCGGCGACGCGCTCGGCGGGCATGTCCTCGGCGACGACGACAGCGATGTCGCGCAGCGCCGCCGGGAAGCGCGGCACGGGCGTGTAAGCGTAGCGCGGCGGGGCGGCCTGCTGCACCGCCTCCAGATCGAAGTCCGCGACCAAGACGCTGCGCTCGCCGAGTCCATAAGCCGGGGCGACGCGCGGGTGCAACTCGCCGAAGACGCCGAGCGTCTTGCCGTCGGCGACCACCTGGGCCGCCTTACCGGGATGGAGATAGGGAACGCTCGCCGTCTCGTATTTCACCTCGATGTGCAGCTCCGCGAACAACGATTCAACGATCCCTTTGAGATCGAAGAAGTCGAGCGACCCCGGCTTGACGCCACTCTCCTTCCAGAACTCCTCGCCGCGATTGCCGCTCAGGACCAGCGCCAGGCGACGCGGCTCCGCGGGCAACGGCTGCCCGGCGACCGGCCGATAGACGAAGCCCAGCTCGAAGAGACGCACATCGGCGACATTGCGCAGGTTCGCGGCCGCGACATCGAGAACGCCCGGCAACAGTTCACGGCGCATGACGGAGCGGTCGCTGCTGATGGGATTCTTGAGCGCGACGTGCTCGGTCGAGCCGCCAAGGGGCGCTTCCTTCGCCGGCTCGGTGAGAGCGTAGGTGATCGCTTCCTGCAGTCCGCACCGCACGAGGACATCGCGAACGTGGTCCTCGAATATCAGCTCGACGTTGTTCCGCTGCCGCGGCAACGGCTCCGCCAGCAGCGTCGCGGGCAAGCGGTCGTAGCCGTGGATGCGGGCGAGGTCTTCGATGAGGTCGACGTCCCCGACCTGGATGTCTAGCCGGTGGGGCGGCACGGTAGCCCAGAGCGTGTCTCCCTTTTCCTTCACGTCGAATTCCAGCGCGCGGAGGATGCGGATGGCTTCGTCGCGCGGAAAGTTCATGCCGAGGAGCTTGTTCGCCTTCGCCAGCTTTAGCTCGACGACCTGCGGCGCGGGGGGCGCCGGGTAGCAATCGACGAGGCCGCGACAGACCGAGCCGCCGGCGTGCTGCCGCATCAGGTCGGCGGCGCGGAGGGCGGCCGGCTTGACCGTCTCCGGATGGATGCCGCGGCTGAAGCGGGCGCTTGCCTCCGAGGGCAGGTCGAACTTCCTGAAGGTGCGGCGGATGCTGACGAAATCGAAGCTCGCCGATTCGAGCAGCACGTTCTTGGTCTTGGCCGTGACCTCCGTCTCGAGGCCGCCCATGACGCCGGCCAGCGCGATGGGCCCGGCGCTGTCCGCGATGACGAGCGTCTCCGGCGTCAGCTCGCGTTTCTGGTTGTCGAGCGTGACCAGGATTTCGCCGGACCGGGCCGGGCGGACGGTGATGGTCGGCGTCTTGCCGCCGGCGCGCTGCACGAGAACATCGTAATCGAAGGCGTGCAGAGGCTGGCCCCATTCGAGCATCACATAGTTGGTAATGTCGACGATATTGTTGATGGGCCGCATGCCGGCATAGAGGAGACGCCGCTGCATCCAGCCGGGGGCGGGGCCGATCTTCACGTCCTTGATGAGAGCGGCGGCATAGCGCGCCGAGAGCCGCGGGTCTTCGATCTCGACCTTGACTTTGCCTTCGACCGGCTCTTGCTTGGCGCTTGCCGTCTCCAGTCCGGAAACGTCGGGATACGCCACCCGCTGGCCCGTCAGCGCCGCGACTTCCCGCGCCACGCCGATCATGGAGAGGCAGCGCGCCATGTTCGGCAGGACGTCGATTTCGAGGACGACATCCCCCATGAAGTCGACCAGCGGGGCGCCGACCGGGGCGTCCGCCTCGAGCAGGATGATGCCTTCGTGGTCCTCCTTGCGCTCGGAGACGCCCAGTTCCAGCAGCGAGCAGACCATGGCGTCGGACGGCACGCCGCGGATCTTCGTGGGCTTCAATTCGGACAGCTTGCGCTCGGCGGCATGGCCGTCGATGAGGACGGAGCCGCACAGGGCGAGGACGACCTTTTGCCCCTTATCGCCGACGTTGATGTTCGGCGCCCCCGTGACAAGCTGCTTGACCTTCCCCTCGCCCCAGGTGACGGTCGGCAAGCGCAGACGATCGGCGTCGGGATGCTTGGCGACGGCGAGCACCTCGGCGACGAAGATCTTGTCCCGATCCCAGACGGGCCCGCGCTCCTCCGCCTTGACGCGGACACCGGGCGGGACCGGGAGTCCGTAGACGTTCGTGCTCGCTACTTCGAGTCCGGCGAAGGTGAGGCGCTCGATGAGCGCGGCCTCGGGGAGGGTGAGAGGGACGTAATCGGCGAGCCAGCGTAGAGGGACTTTCATGCAACCTTATCCTTCCTCAGGCGTCTCCAAGCCCGCAGGCGCCTCCAAGCCCGCAGGCGAGTCTTCGAGCCTGCGGGGTGAGGACGCGCTGTCCGAGTCATCGTCCTTTGGAGAAGTTTCTTCTTCATCCTTGTACGACCAAATCCATGCGTCTTGCTGAGACAAGATGTAGTTGAACACGTTCCGCTGATGCGCGGAATCCTTGATCGACTTGAAAGAGCCGTCGCGTGCCCAAACCCGACCCGGGAGAGTCTGCCGGATCGCGTGAGAAGCGGCTACTTTGCACTGCCCGATCACCTGCTTGGCTTCCGGTTTGTCCTCCGGCAATTCGACCTGAAGATGCGCGTGCATACCCGCGACCGCAATGGCAAGAACCTCATGTCCGAGCTGGCGTAGCTTCTTCAAGATCGCTTTGCCGGCGACGGGCCGCGCCGCGGCCGGAATGACCACGGGCTCGCCGCTGATGTCCTTGCTGAACGCCCAAAGCCCTACGTGTTCGCCCTTCGGTGGAGGGTTCTTGTAATCGCCCGAGGAGTGAATCTTGTGTTCCTTGGTCCGGAAGCCACGTGCGTCGCCGGGAAGCCAGCTGTTGACGGTGGAGATCACGATATGGCGCCAGCGTTTTCCTTCTTGGGGCATGGTGTTCTCCCAGATGGATAACTCAACTGACACTGCGCTGTCACCCCGCAGGCTCGAAGACTCGCCTGCGGGCTTGGGTAGGTCTCTATTTGAAAACTAAAACTGTCCCAGAAACCGCACGTCATTGGCCCAGAACTGCCGGATATCGTCGATCGCGTGCTTCAGCATGGTGATCCGCTGCGGGCCCATGCCGAAGGCGAAGCCTGAGTACTTCTCGGGATCGTAGCCGCCGTTGCGCAGCACGACGGGATGCACCATGCCGGCGCCCATGATCTCCAGCCAGCCGGTCCCCTTGGTCAACCGGTCGGCGTTCGGGTCTTCCTTGGGCCAGTCGATGTCGACCTCGATCGAGGGCTCCGTGAACGGGAAGTAGCTGGAGCGAAAGCGCACCTGCCGCTCCTGGCCGAAGAGGCGCCGCGCGAAGGCGGTGATCGTCCCCTTCAAGTCGGCCATGGTGATGTGCTCGCCGATGGCCAGGCCTTCGACCTGCTGGAACTGGATCTCGCTGCGCGTCGTGATCTGCTCGTAGCGGTAGCACATGCCGGGGAGGATGACACGGATCGGCTCGGGGCAGAACTCGCGCATGACGTGGATCTGGCCCGGCGACGTGTGGGTGCGGAGGATGATGCCGGGCGTCGTCGTGTGGAAGGTGTCCCACATGTCGCGCGCCGGGTGGTGCGGCGGCATGTTGAGCAGCTCGAAGTTGGTGCGGTCGTCCTCGACCTCCCGACTGCGGTAAACCTGAAAGCCCATGTCGGCGAAGATCGACGTGATCTCGCGCATGATCTTGGTAGCGACGTGCAGCCGGCCGCGCGGGACGGGGCGGCCGGGAAGCGTCACGTCCAGCTTTTCGGCGGCGAGGCTGCGCTCGAGGTCGGCTCGTTTCAGCTCCTCGTGGCGTTTCTCCTTGAGCCCCGTCAGCTCGGCCTTGAGGCGGTTGACGGCCTGGCCGAAGGCGGGGCGTTCTTCCTTGGGCAGGGCGCCGACCTTCTTGAGCTGCGCGGTGAGCTGGCCCTTGTCGCCGAGATAGGCGGAGTTCCAGACGGTCAACTCGTCGACGGACTTGCAAGCGGCGAGCTCCTCCGCGGCGCGGCGCTCGAGGGCGGTCAGGTCGTCCGCATTGGTAGACATGTTCTTGAGGGTCTTCGTTTAGCCGCGGTTCGCAGAACCGGGGCGGACGCGGCCGTTATGCAACACAAGCCCACGGAAGAGACCCGCGGGCTTGTAAGGAGTTCGGATGACGCGCGATGGAGCCTCTACAAGTTCTGCTTGGCCAGCTCGATCACCTTGTCGAACGTCCCCGGATCGTGGATAGCGATCTCGGCCAGCGTCTTGCGGTTCAATTCGACACCGGCGTGCTGCAAGGCGTGGATCAGCTGGCTGTAGCGAACGCCACGCATGCGGCAGGCGGCGCTGACACGGGCGATCCACAGGCGGCGGAACTCACGCTTGCGCACGCGGCGGTCGCGGAAAGCGTAGACGCGGCCGCGGATCAACGTGACCAGCGACTGGCGATACAGGTTATGCCGGCTGGCGCGGAAGCCCTTGGTGAGCTTGCGCATGCGTTTGCGGCCGCGCTTCAGAACGGGACCGCTACGTGCACGAACCATTGTCTTCTCCTCGGATCAATTCGCGGAGTGTACCTGCTAATTAATTCTTGCCGCCCATGGCGATGATGTATTTCGCCGCGACGACGCCGGTGATGACGGCCTTGCCGCGCAGGTGGCGCTTGCGTTTGCCGGTCTTGTGGCTGTTCAGGTGCTTCTTGCCGGCATGGCTGCGTTTGACCTTGCCGTTGGCGGTGATGCGAAAGCGTTTGCGCGACGCTTTATGGGTTTTCATCTTCGGCATGGTAGCGCCCGGTCGAAAGCGAGCAAACCGCGGCTTGCTCTATGGTCAAAAGAGAATCCCGCCGGAAGGCGGAGGCCCCCCAGGGGAAAAAGTGATTGTACAAAGCGTCCCGGTTTTGGTCAGGGCATTTTGGGCGTGTTTTACTTTTCGGCCGGCACAAAGCGCTCGATGCGGTACTTTTCCGCATGATCGCGCAGCCACTGCCGGGCGTAATCGGGGTAGGCCTTGGCGTCCTTGGGGGGCGTCCAGCCGTCCTTCGCGGTGAGCGGCAGGCGGTGCAGCGCCATCATGGGCGAGAGCTTCGTGAAATCCGTGGAGGGCGTCCAGTCGGCGCCGGCGAGGGCTTCGAGAATCAGCTTGCTCTGCTCGGCGTCGATCGGCTCGGTCTTGTCGCTCGGGCCGGTTCGCGTGCGATAGCCAGCCAAAAGGACGGCGGCGGCGAGGAAGCGGTCGTCGGCGCTCTTGGCCTTGAGGGAGGTCTTGGGGTCAGCCTTGATCTTGGCGCAGCGCTGGATCAATGCCACGTCCTTGTCGAAGTTCGGGTTTTTCTTGTCGATGAAGTTGAGCATGAGGGGGGCGACATAGAAGTCGGCGGCCCCGTGCTTCTTGAGGAGGAAGATGCCTTCCTGGGCCAGGGCGGGCTGGAACGGCGGCGGCGAGACGAAGACCATCGGCGGCGGCGGAATGAAACCGATCCTCACGGTCTTGATCCCCTTGGGAGCGATCAGCGGGTCACGCACATTGATGACGGCGATCTTGTAGTCGGCCTTGGTCGTGGAGCCGGGAAACGTCGGCGCCGAGACCATCTTCTCCTCGTAGTGGAGTACCTGGCCGACGATGACGACATCGGCGGCGGCGACGCGGTTCGGGATCGGCAGAGCGTCGGCGGGGAGCGTGCCGCCGCGGACTATGGTGGGCGCAACCAGTAAAGCTGGGATTGCCAAAAACAGGGTACTTGCACGCAGCATGATTTTTTTCCTACAAAGGGGTGTTTTCAACGATTCTTCCGTACCGCGGCGATGGACGCCAGAAAAAACTGATTGCACATCAGGCCGTCCCCTGCCATTCTAACTTCATCCTGCCCGCCGACCTCCGGGGGCTTATGCCACCCGGCTCGCCTTCTCTCCGGATGACCTCAATGAAACGGTTTGCCTTCCTCGCGCTCGTCCCGATCGTCGTTTGTTTCCTCCCCAAAGGCGCCGGACAAGCGCCGGACAAGACCTGGTCCCGGCTCGCCGTGCCCGGCCTCTGGGAGGACGTCGACAAGCGCTTCGCCAAGGTGCACGGCTTCGCCTGGTACCGCTGCTGGGTCAAGGTCCCGGACGCCTGGAAGGGGACCGATCTCACCCTGTCCGTCGATCGCGTCGTCAATGCCTTCGAGCTCTTCTGGGACGGAGCGAAGGTCGGCGGCGGAGGCGCGTTCCCGCCCGCGTTTCGTGATGCCTCGGGTGAGGTCAGCAGTTTCACCATACCCGAGAAGCTGATCCGGCCCGGTCAACCGCACCTGGTCGCCCTCCGTGTCTGGAATCAATCCGGCAAAGGCGGCTTCTACAGCACCGCGCCCGCCCTCATCAACGAGAGCAAGGCGATCTCCCTCGCCGGCGACTGGCAGTTCCGGCCCGGAGACGATCCGGCCTGGGCCAAAGCCGCCGAGCGACCCGCCGATCTGGGCCTCTTCGCCAAGGTCGTCGACACCTCCGCCCTCACCCACATTGAAAAGACGACGACCGGCGGCCTCAAGCCTGCCGAGGCCGCCAAAACTTTCACCGTCGCCGCCGATCTCCGCTTCGACCAGGTGCTGGCCGATCCGATCATCGCCCAGCCCCTGTCGCTCAGCTTTGACGAGCGCGGCCGGCTCTGGGTCGTCGAATATCGACAGTACCCCAACCCGGCGGGCCTCAAGATGCTGAGTCGGGACATCTACTGGCGCGCGGTCTATGACAAGGTCCCGCCGCCGCCGCCGCACCACTTCAAAGGCAAGGACCGCATCACCATCCACGAGGACACCAAGGGGACCGGCGTCTACGACAAGCACACGACCTTCATCGACGGCCTGAACATCGCCACCGCCTGCGCCCGCGGCCGCGGCGGCGTCTGGGTCCTCAACCCGCCCTACCTCCTCTTCTATCCGACCAGGGACAACGCCGATCATCCGACCGGCGATCCCGAAGTGCATCTCTCCGGCTTCGGCCTGGAGGATACGCACTCCGTGACCAACAGCCTCCGCTTCGGTCCGGACGGCTGGCTTTACGCGGCGCAGGGCAGCACCGTCACCGCCAAGGTCACGCAGCCGGGCAAGAAAGAGTTCGTGCAGACCATCGGCCAGAACATCTGGCGCTACCATCCCGAGAAACGCAAGTTCGAGGTCTTCGCCGAGGGGGGCGGCAACGCGTTCGGCGTCGCCTTCGACGATTGGGGCCGTCTCTTCTCCGGCCACAACGGCGGCAATACGCGCGGCTTCTACTACGTCCAGGGCGGCTTCTACCGCAAGGGCTTCGACAAGCACGGCCCGCTTTCCAACCCTTACACGTTCGGTTTCTTCGAAGCCATGACCAGCGCCGCCGCGCCGCGCTTCAGCCATACGTTCGCCCTCAACGACGCCAACGCTCTGCCGGAGAAGTACCGCCACAAGCTGTTTGCCGTCGTGCCGCTGCAGAACCACGTCATGCTCAGCGAGGTCGTCGACGACGGCTCGTCGCTCAAGACCAAGGACCTCGGGCCGGTCGCCTCGTCGAAGGACACGTGGTTCCGGCCCGTCGACATCGAGCTGGGACCGGACGGCGCCCTCTACGTCGCCGACTGGTATGACGGCAACGTCGCTCATTTCCGCACGCACGAAGGCTTGCACGATGACGACACCGGCCGCGTCTATCGCCTGACCGCGAAAGACGCGAAGCCCTCGCGGCGCGTCGATCTGAGCAAGAAGACGGCGGCCGAATTGCTCGACTTTCTCAAGAGCGACAACCGCTGGTATCGCGAGACCGCGCTGCGTCTCCTTGGCGATCGCAAGGATGCCAAGGTAACCGGAGCGCTGGAGAAGATGTGCCTGGACAGCAAGGGGACAACCGCCCTCAACGCCCTCTGGGGCCTGAACCTCTCGGGCGGCTTCAACGAGGACGTGGCCGCGAAGACGCTCGATCATCCCGAGCCGTGGGTCCGCGCCTGGACGATCCGCCTCCTGGGGGATGAAAGCGACGTGAGCGCCACCATCGGTCAGAAGCTGGCCGAGATGGCGGAGAAGGACAAGGACATCCACGTGCGCAGCCAGCTCGCCTGCACGGCGCGACGGCTGCCGGCGCGCGAGGCGCTGCCGATCATCCGCAACCTGCTCAAGCATGACGAGGATGCCGCGGACATCCACATCCCGCTGCTCGTCTGGTGGGCGCTCGAAAGCAAGTGCGGCGGCGATCGGTCGGACGTGGTCAAGCTGTTCGCGGACGCTCCGATCTGGAAAGAAAAGATGACGCGCGAGACCGTCCTGCCGCGCGTCATGCGCCGCTACGCCCAACCGGGCGCCATCAAGGACCTCGAGACGTGCAAGGAGCTGTTCCACCTCGCTCCGGACAAGGCTTCCGGCCTTGCGTTGCTCAAAGGCTTCGAGGAGGCGTTCAAGGGCCGTAGCGTCGCCGGGCTGCCGAAGGACCTGCTCGCCGAGATCGACAAGCTCGGTGGTGGCTCGCTGGTGTTCGCCATGCGTCTGGGCCGCAAAGAGGCCATCGAGCAGGGGCTCAAGCGTGTGCTCGACGCCAAGGCGCCGCTCGATGACCGGCAACAGCTTTGCCTTCTCCTCGGCGAGATCCGCGAGCCGCGCAGCGTCGCGTTGCTCTTGGACGTGGTGCGCGGCGCGCAGCCGGCGCCGCTCAAGCGCTCCGCCCTGGCCGCCCTGGAGAACTTTAGGGACGAGAAGATCGGCGCACAGCTCGTCGACCTCTACGCCAGGCTGCCGGTCGACGTGAAAGAAGACGCCCAGTCCTTGCTTTCCAGTCGCAAGGAATGGGCCCGCGCCTGGCTCGAGGCGGTCGAAGCCGGGAAGATCGGCGCCAAGACGATCCCGGAGACGGCCCTCAAGAAGGCGCTCCTGCACAAGGACGACCGCATCGCGTCACTCGTCAAGAAGCATTGGGGGGACATCAAGGGAGCGACGACAGCCCAGATGCAGAAGGAGATCGAGCGGCTCATGCCCGTTGTCTCCAGCGGCGCCGGCAGCCCGTATGTCGGAAAGAAGCTGTTCACGCAGCACTGCGCCGCCTGCCACTTCCTGCACAATCATGGCGGCGCCGTCGGTCCCGACCTGACGCCTTTCAAGCGCGACGACGTGAAGACGCTCCTCATCAACATCATCAATCCCTCGGCCGAGATCCGCGAAGGCTTCGAGAACCACCTCGTCTATACGGAGAGCGGCCGGGTCATCACGGGGGTGCTCCTCGAGAAGGACGCGCGGGTCGTGGTGCTGCGCACGGCGGAGGGGCAGAAGGTCGCGCTGCCCAAAGAAGAGATCGCCGAGATGCGGGTGCTGGGGACGTCGCTGATGCCGGAGGGATTGTTGAACGGGCTGACGGACCAGCAGGTGCGCGACCTGTTCGCGTATCTGCGGAGCACCCAGCCATTGTTCGATCGATAGCAAGGCGAGCCGGGCGGCGTAAGCCCCCGGAGGAAGGGACGCTACCGATGCCACGCATCCTCGCTCTATTCGCATTCCTGTCGATTTCCTCGGCCCACGCCCAGGACCCGCTCGCCCTTCCGCCGGACGATCCCGCCTCACCCGTCCATCCGCGCCGCTTCGGCCTGCCGGGAGGCGTCGGCGTGACGCGCGGCTGGTACGTCTGGGAGAAGTTCGACGCCAAGAACTGGAGCGCCGAAGTCCGCCACGAAGCGAGCGGCGAAAAGTACAAGGTCCGCGTCCTTCCCTGGCTGACGACCTATCGCCATCTCGCCTACGGCGCCCACCCGGATCAGTTGTTGCCCGGCGAGCGCGTCAACCTCTTCTTCAACCCGGACGACAAGCAGAAACGCGCCTACCTCGTCCACTTCCAGGATGAGATCGGCCAGATGAAAGGGCACAACCACGCCTGGCGCGTCCTGAGCGCCGACGACAAGGGTTTCACCGCGCGCGTCTTCGCCGGAGACAAGCCCCTAGACGACACGGTCGCGGCGTTCACATTCGACAGCAAGGTCCTGGTCTGGCGCAAAGGCAAGACGGGCGTTGTCCCGGCCGCCAAGGTCGGCGAGAACCTCTATCTGACCTGGGTCTACCACGGCAAGCACCGCATCGTCCACCTCATGAGCGACGTCGCCAGCCTGCCAACGCTGCAAGCCGAAGCCAAGACGGGGATCGACGAGCGCGTCCGCCGCGAGGGCGTGACGGGCTTCATCGACGAGATCACGGCGGACAAGGCGAAGCTCCTGGTCTTCGCGACCTGGTGGGCACAAACCGGCGACTGGAAGCCGGGGCAAAAGCTCCGCTTATTCGCGACCGACGCGACCTATCAAGCGGACGGGGATCCGATCGACGTGACGCTCACCACACGCAAGAACCTCGGAACGTATGGCTCAGGATGTACCGAATGCGTTGTCGGAGGACTGGAAAAAGCCATGGAACGTCTGAGCGGCTTGAAGGGGAACAAAGTGATACGCGTGCTGGCCGCGAAATAATGCAACGGAGCCGCCCGCGCCAATCCAACTGAGGCCTTCATACGGTCTGATAGAGGAGCTTCACGGGAAAGAAAGCTGGAGGATGGCCATGTCGCGGGGATGCGTCTGTTCGTTGCTAGCGGTCCTGCTCGCCGCGGTCACGGCCGGCGGCGGGGGGAAGAAGAAGGAGCCGCCGCCGTTGCCGGGAGTGAAGGTGACGTTGCGCTGTTCGCTCGAAGGGACGCTCAATCCACTCGAACCGGGCAAGCACGGCCTGGAATGCGTCGTGCGGAACGATTCGGACAGGCCGATCAGGGTTCCGCTGATTTACACCGGCAACTTCCGGCAGGACATGGCGCTCCTCTGCGAGAGTTTTCGCCATCCGCTGAACCTGGTTTTCTGGGGCGGGCCCAAGGAGCAGAAGACGGCGGAGTTGAAGCCCGGCGAGGAGCGGACGGTTTTCAAGGAGACGCTCCGGGAGGTTTTGCTACTCGATGCGATGGAGAAGAAAGGAACGTTGATTCCCGGCGAGAAGCGCTATTACTGGAACTGGATCGCCTGACCGATGCCGCCGATCAGTCCGGTCTGGGACTGGGACTTTCGCGAGAAGAAGCGGGTCTTCTTCGACACCAAGCTGCGGATGCGGGTCCAGATCGAGGGGGCCTGGCATGAATCGAACGCGGTGCTGTTGAAAGTCGAGGGGGCGAAGCACGCGGAGAAGAAGAAGGCGCCTTAGGGGGCGTGCGGGGCGTTTGCGGGTGGAGTCCGGGCCGCCGGCACGTTGAAAACGTGCCGCCAAGGTGGCTTGTCGCTTGACGCACTCTTCGGGTGGCCGTAGCGTAAAGGCGTTCCAGGGAGGAAACCGGCTCGCCACGCTCACCTCTTCTTGTCGCAACCGCCATGATGAAACAGCTGTTCGCTCGCAAATCGCTCAAGGTCCTGCTCGAGGACATGAAGGGGGACAATCGCCTGAAGCGGGTGCTAGGGCCGGTGACGTTGACGGCCCTGGGCGTCGGCGCGATCATCGGCGCCGGCATCTTCGTCTCGACGGGCAAGGCGGCGAACAACACCGCTGGTCCGGCGCTCATGATCTCCTACGTCATCGCCGGCATCACCTGCATCTTCGCCGCGCTCTGTTATGCAGAGTTCGCCTCCATGGCGCCCGTCGCCGGCAGCGCGTACACCTACGCCTACACGACGATGGGCGAACTCTTCGCCTGGATCATCGGCTGGGACCTGGTGCTGGAATACGCGGTTGGCTCGGCGACCGTGGCGAACGGCTGGTCCGGTTACTTTCAAGCCGTTCTCGCCAAGGTAAATATTTACTTCCCCAAATGGCTCAGCGCGCCCCCCTGGCGTTTTCATGAGGCGACCAACACCTTTGAGTTGACCGGGTCGATTGTCAACCTGCCCGCGGTGTTGATCGTCATCATCGTCACCGCCGTCCTTATCAAAGGCATTTCCGAATCCGCCACGTTCAACGCGATCATGGTGGGAGTCAAGGTCGGGGCGGTCCTCTTCGTCATCATCGTCGGCGCTTTCTACATCAATCCCGCGAACTGGACGGGTGACTTCGCTCCCTACGGCTACGGGGGCTTCAGCCTGTTCGGCATCCCGGAGCTCACGCTTGGCGAGACGCAGGGAGGCAGGCCGGTCGGCATGCTGGCCGGAGCGGCGATCATCTTCTTTGCTTACATCGGCTTCGACTCGGTCTCCACGCACGCGGAGGAGGCGCGGGCGCCGCAACGCGACGTTCCGATCGGCATCATCGCATCGTTGTTGATTTGCACCGTGCTCTATGTCGCGGTGGTGGCGGTGCTGACCGGCATGGTTCCGTACAAGCAGATCGACGTGGACGCCGGCGTCTCGAGCGCTTTCAAGAATGCGGGGCTGCACTGGGCGGAGGTTATCATCGCGACCGCGGGCGTGGCAGGCATCACCTCCGTGCTTTTGGTCATGATGCTGAGCGGCCCGCGCGTCTTCCTGGCCATGGCCCGCGACGGCCTGGTACCCAAGAAGTTCTTCGCCGACGTGCATCCGCGCTTCCGCACGCCGTGGAAGAGCACGATGGCCATCGGCGTGTTCGTCTCGGTCATGGCGGGCCTGTTGCCGATCGACGCCCTGCTCGAACTCGCGAACATCGGCACCCTGTTCGCCTTCGTCATCGTCTGCGGCGCCGTCCTCATCATGCGCAAGACCGACCCGACCGCCGAGCGCCCCTTCCGCTGTCCCTTCGTCCCCGCGGTTCCCATTGCCGGCATCGCCCTCTGCCTGATGCTCATGCTCTCCTTGCCCGAAGGCAACTGGCTCCGCCTCGTCGGCTGGCTGATCATCGGCCTGTGCATCTACTTCTTCTACGGCCGGCATCACTCCACGCTCGGCAAGGAGCTGCGCGGCGAGATCCAGCACCATGGCCTGACGCCGCCTTCGATCCTCGAAGAGGGGAACAAGCCGCCGTCGTGAGAAGGCGAGCGTCGAGGCGCAAGCCCGACATGAAAGTCGCGCCGAACGTTCGCGTCCACGTCGGGCTTACGCCTCGACGCTCGCCGTTGGAGAAAGGCGCCTTGCTCCGCGATCTGACGCGCTCCGATTGGCTCTCCATCCTCGGCATTCCCGCCGAGCGCGTGCCCGCCGTCCTCATCCTGCGCGGCACGCGGAATCTGCTGCGGCGTTACGAGGCGATGCTGCCTTTCTTCGACGACGTTCTCGAAGTCGGCGCACCCAACGGCATCTTCGAGGACGTGCTGATCGGCCGGGTCGGTGGCGTCGACGTCGGCTACGCCTCGGTCTACGGGGCGAGCATGGCGTCGGAGATTACCCACGTCTTCGGCGTCCTCGGGACGACAGCGGTGATTCAGATCGGCAACTGCGGCGGGTTGGCGAACGAATTGCAGGCGGGAGACCTCTTCGTGGCCGAGGCGGCGTTCTGCGGCGAGGGAGCGGCCCAGTATTACAAGAGCGACGGCCCGTGGGTTCAAGCCAGCGCCGATCTCACGCAGCGAATCGGCAAGGCGTGCGTGGAACAGGCGGCAGGCCCGCCCAAGCGGGGCAAGATCTTCACGACGGCGGCCCTCCTGGCCGAGAGCGCCACCGACCTGGAGCGCTGGGCGGCGGACGGGTTCGGGGCGGTCGATATGGAGACGGCGACGACCTTCGCCGTCGCGGAGCATTTCGGCATGAAGCGAGCGGCGCTGCTCTACGTTTTCGACAATCCGCGGCGCCGCGAGCATCTTCTGCTGACGGACGCCGAGAAAGACGTGCGGCGGGAAGCGGCGAACGAGGCGGTGATCCGGTTGGCGTTGCGGGTGGCGGGCGCCGTCGGCCGCGAGAATAGCTCGGCTCGGTGATCTACTTCTTCTACGGCCGCCACCAAGGGCGCCCTCGGCAAGGAGTTGCGCGGCGAGATCCAGCACACTCCTATCCTCGAGGACGGGAACAAACCGCCGTCGTGACGCTTGGACAGAACGCCAGTCGGCCATAGGGAGCGTGTGAGGTCCCGCGGAAGCAAGAAGGCCCGCATGCGTCGTTCGCATGCGGGCCTTTCTCGGGAGAGGTCGCCTACCGGTTACTTCTTGGGCACATCGACGCCCGGCTTCTTGTCGCCGGTGCCGACGCCGATCGGTCCGGAGGTGGGCGGCGGTTCGAACTTCGTGGGTATGACGGCTTCGGTCTTGTTGTTGCCGCAGCCCGCGCTGAAACTCAAAACGAGAAGGAGAGAGAAACAAAGGAGCGTCCGGATCATTTTCTTCCTCATGGGCGCCTGGTCTCGCGAGGGAACTGTCCCGCGCGAGCCCTGGCTTCGGTCTTAGAGATCGTTGGTGTTGTAGCTGGCGCCGTCGCTGTAGCCGCTGGCCGCCCACCAGGGCTGGCCGGGAGCGCCACCCGCGGCGTAGGTCGCCGAGACCGGGCGAACCGAAGCGTCGCCGAAGGCGAAGCACACGACGCCGGTGTGCTTGCTGCCGTACTGGTGCCAGGTGGTGTACTTTATGTTGCTGGAGTTGGTGCCGTAGGGAGCGGTACCCCAGTAGGTGCAGAGCACGCCGCCGCCCATCCAGGAAGCGCGGAAGCCACCGGCGATGCTGAACTGGTCGCCGCAGCCCTCGCCGTACATGAGGGTGTTGGAGGTGCCATCCGTGATGGTCGTCAGCTTGACCTGGTTATTCGTGTAGAACATGCCCTTGTAGGGGCCGTAGTAGGTGTCGCCCGGGTCGCCGATGATGCCGGCGCAGCCGAAGTAGTTGGTCGGGGCCGGGGTGGTGTTGTTGGCGAAGTAGCCGCCGGTGATGGAATAGCCGGTGGTGTAGATGTAGGCGAAGGTGTTGGTCCGCGAATCGGCGTCATCCGAGGGGCAAACAAAGACGGGGATCTTGGCCTGAGCGGCGTTCCACGCGGTCGTCCCCCACCAGACGGTGTTGTAGCTGCCGCTGCTGGGGCTCAGGGTCGCCGAGAAGAGGTTGTAGACGTTTGTTTGCTCCAGGTAGGGCAGGAGGTAGCCCAGCGAGCAGATGTAATTGCTCGGGTTGCTGGTGCTGATACCCTTGGGCAGCTTCTTGTTCACGTCGTGGTAGCTGTGTGCGGCCAGAGCGATCTGCTTGAGGTTGTTCAAGCATTGCGTCCGGGCGGCCGCCTCGCGGACCTTCTGCACCGCCGGAACCAGCAGCGCAATCAGGATCGCGATGATGGCGATCACCACCAGCAATTCAATGAGCGTGAAACCTCGCCTACGCATGGCATTCCCCTCATCTTAATGAACGAAACAAAAAAAATCGGTCCCCACGCGGGGGCCAGAACAAATGGCTTCCACGTCGAATCGCACGGATGGAGAGGCGGCCTTCCCGGCCGAAACTAGCGAGTTACGTGAAATCCTAAACGAGGCGAAGTCGTGTTGCAAGATGAGGAATGAAAGAAATCCAAAAAAAAATAAAGGGTCTAATTAATGGATGAATCAGGGGGATTGCCGCCACGCGCGCAGCGCGCGGCTTGTCGATCACTTCGACCCGGGTACGAGCTTCATCTCGGCCAACCAGGCCAGTGAGCGCGCCTGCCAGGCGTCCCACATCGGCCCCTTGTAGCCGTTGAGCCCGTGGCCGCCCGACGCAAGCTCCAGGAACTCGGCCGGGACCTTGTGGGCGCGGAGAGCGTCGAAAAACATGCGGCTGTTCTCGGGCGGCACGGGCCGGTCGTCCTTGGCGTGCGCTAGAAAGGTGGGTGGGGTTTGCGCGGTGACTTGCTTCTCATTGGAAAACTGCTCGATCAGCTTGGCATCCGGCGCCTTGCCTAGCAGATTGGTGCGCGAGCCGGCGTGCCCTTTCTCTCCCATGGTGATGACCGGATAGACGAGGATCATGAAATCGGGCCGGCAGCTGATGCGTTCCACCGGATCCTTCGCATCGGTGTTCCCCGTATCGAAATGCGTGCCGGCCGTCGAGGCTAGGTGTCCGCCCGCCGAGAAGCCCATGATGCCGATGCGCGCAGGGTCGAGGTCCCATTCCTTGGCCCGGGCCCGTACGGTGCGGATCGCTCGCTGGGCATCGAGGAGCGGGACCCGCCAGCGGCCCGCGGGCAGGCGATATTCCAGCACGACGCCCGTGATGCCGTGACGGTTGAGCCAGGAGGCGATGCCGTGCCCCTCGGCGCCCGTGACGAGGCCGCCATAGCCGCCGCCGGGGCAGATCACGATGGCGGCGCCGTTGGGCTTCTCGGGACGATGGACCGTGATCCAGACCTCGGTTTCCTGAAACGTGCCGTCGCCGACTGGGGCGCGCTTGTTCCAGAGGCCGACGCGCTCGGGTTTCGGCTCTGCCTGCGTCAAAGCGGGAGCAATCCCGACCAAGAACAGACCGAGGACGGGGGTGAAGAAAAGAGAGCGCATGATTTTCTCCCAGGCTCGCGCGGAACTGAGGCGCCTTGCGCCTATATGACGATATTCGATTCTGCAGCAAGATCGGGTAGTCAAACGAGGCACCCCCCATAAGGCCCCAAAAGGAACCCAAAAGGAACCCAAAAGGAACCCAAAAGGAACCCAAAAGGAACCCAAAAGGAACCCAAAAGGAACCCAAGGGGGCCCAAGGGGGCCCCGACGGGGCCAAAACAATTCAGCCCAGGGCAACGCCCTGGGGTCTGCGGCAGGTTGCGACAATAGCCCTGTAAGGGCGAAACAAGCGCCGCCGTTGTTTCGCCCTTGCAGGGCTCGGTTGCAACACCGCCTCTTCCCAGGGCGTTGCCCTGGGCTTTCTTGTTGGAGCCCTTCGGGCTAAATCCAAGGAGCCAAAGGGGCCCAAAGGAGCCCGAAGGGGGCCCCAAAGGGCCTCCAAAAAGGGCCCTTTTGGGGCCAAAACAATTCAGCCCAGGGCAACGCCCTGGGGTCTGCGGCAGGTTGCGACAATAGCCCTGTAAGGGCGAAACAAACGCCGCCGTTGTTTCGCCCTTGCAGGGCTCGGTTGCAACACCGCCTCTTCCCAGGGCGTTGCCCTGGGCTTTCTTGTTGGAGCCCTTCGGGCTAACCCAAGCCGCTTTCTTGTTGGAGCCCTTCGGGCTAACCCAAGCCGCTTTCTTGTTGGAGCCCTTCGGGCTAACCCAAGCCGCTTTCTTGTTGGAGCCCTTCGGGCTAACCCAAGCCGCTTTCTTGTTGGAGTCCTTCGGGCTAACCCAAGCCGCTTTCTTGTTGGAGTCCTTCGGGCTGAATCCAAGCCTCTTTCTTTTTGGAGCATCCGGGCAGAGTTCAAATCGTTGCCAAATCGCGCACCTTGCCTTTGGGCGCGGCTTGTCATGCCGGGCTCGCCTTCGTCTCCTGTGCCACCAGCTTTTTCTGCTCGAGCCGCTCCTTCTTGTCCGCGTCGCGGGCGGCGCCGATCAGCTGGCCCATGTCGCCGTTGATGATGTTGTCGAGCTGGTAGAGCGTGACGTTGATGCGGTGATCGGTGACGCGGTTCTCCTTGAAGTTGTAGGTGCGGATCTTCTCGCTGCGGTCCCCCGAGCCGACCATGCTGCGCCGCGCCTCGGCCCGCTCGCTGTGCAGCTTCGCCTGTTGTTTTTCGAAGAGGCGGCTGCGCAGGATACGCATGGCCCGCTCGAAGTTCTTGTGCTGGCTGCGCTCGTCCTGGCACTTCACTTCCATCTCGTCCGCCGTGCCGCGCTTGTACCAGATGCGGACGGCCGATTCCGTCTTGTTGACGTGCTGCCCGCCGGCGCCGCCGGCGCGCATGCGCTCCCACTCGATGTCGGAATCCTTGACGTCGACCTGGACGGCGTCCGGCTCGGGCATGATGGCGACCGTGGCGGTCGAGGTATGGATGCGGCCCTGCTGCTCGGTCTTGGGGACGCGCTGAACGCGATGGACGCCGCTCTCGTACTGGAAGTACTGGTAGACCTCGTCGCCGGTGACGCTGAAGATCACTTCCTTGAAGCCTCCCTGCTCGCCGGCGTTGAACGAGATGTCCTCGATCTTCCAGCCCTTGGCCCGCGCGAACATGCCGTACATGCGGTACAGGTCGCCGGCGAAGATGCCCGCCTCGTCGCCGCCGGCCCCCGCCCGGATCTCGACGATGACGCTGTCATAGTCCTCGTCTCCCGCCAGCAGCAGGTCCTCCATGCGGCTGACCAGCTCATCCCGGCGCGGCTTCAAGGTCGCCAGCTCTTCCTGGATCAGCGCCTTCATGTCGGGATCCGCCTCGCCGTCCGCCAGGAGGGCCTCGGACTGGGCGATGTCGGAGTCGACCTTGAGGTACTCGTTGTAGGGCTTGATCATCTTCGCCAGGGCGCCATGCTCCTTGGCGAGCTTACTGTAGCGAGCCCGGTCGGCGATCACGGCGGGATCGGACAGGAGCCGTTCCACTTCCTGATGACGGGCGAGGGCTTCTTCGAAGGCGGGCCATTTCATGAGGGGACCTTTTGATTCGACCACTGCTATCCTATCGCTCCGCATCCAGGGCACGCAGAAAAGCCGCGGGCGTGACCACCTTCGTCTTGCCGATTGTCTTGAGCGGCAAGAGGTGACGGTGGTCATTGCTGACAAGGAAGTCGGCTTCGGACTCGAGCGCAAGAGAGGCGAACTTGGTATCCGTCAGATCGCGTGTCAGGCTCGGAGAAACCGCCGTGCGACCCGGCCACGATTCCGCCCTGACGATCAGCGAAGCGACAAACTCGACCAACTCATCGTCCGACATCCCGTGCCGAGTCCTCATGGCCGGCAGGTTCAACACGTCGAGCCACTCGTCAATGATCGCGGCAGAGTAGACGAGCTGAAACACTCCGGCGTGAAGGGCATCCAGCGTCCGAGCCGGCGCCGTATGCGCAGAGCTGATGACGGATTGCACGACGACGTTCGTGTCGAGGATGGCGCGCATTATGAGCGGCGGCGTCGAACTTCATTGACAGCCTGATGAACCTCCCTTTCGAGGATGCGAGCGGGAACCCCTTCGTTGCGCCGCCGGGCTCGCGCAACCAGGTCGCGGCCGCGGGCCAACACCTGCTCCTTCTCGGCATCCGTCAACTCTGCTGGTGGGAAGAATTTCCCGATCGTCTCACCGCCGAGTCGCAGTTCTACTCCTTCCGGAGTGATCCGCAGTTCCTCCAGGAACTTCTTCACGGCGGGCGGTTGATGGTCGACCTGGACCCGTTTCATGCTCTCCTCCCAAGGACGAAACCGCCGTAGATCCTTCTTGCGGCGCTCTTCTATTCTACAGCGAGCGGCGCCGCCGGGCCTGCGCCACCGTTGACGCCCCTCCCCATGGGTGGGATACTGTTGCAAAGGAAGGATTTACAACAAGGAGCGACCATAGGCCCGAGCGCCAGCGAAGGGGATCCCAAGCCGCCGGCTCCTGACATTTCGCATGAAACACCTCTTCTCCGACCCCGAACGCCTCCGCCTCGAAGAGGACCGCCTCAAAAAGGCTCACTGGCGCCGCTGGGGCGCTTACCTCAGCGAGCGGCAATGGGGAACGGTGCGCGAGGACTATAGCGCGAACGGCGACGCCTGGAACTATCTCTCCCACGACATGGCGCGCAGCCGGGCCTATCGCTGGGGGGAGGACGGCATCGCCGGCTTTGCCGATCACGAGCAGCGCCTGTGCCTGGCCGTCGCCCTTTGGAACGAAAAAGACCCCATCCTCAAGGAACGCCTCTTCGGCCTCACCAACCCGCAGGGGAACCACGGCGAGGACGTGAAGGAGATCTACTACTACCTCGACGCCACGCCGACGCATTCCTACCTGAAGATGCTCTACAAGTATCCGCAGCGGGCCTTCCCCTACGAGCGGCTCGCCGCGGAGAACGCCCGCCGCGGCAAGCAGGACCCCGAGTTCGAGCTGATCGACACCGGCATTTTCGACGACAACCGTTACTTCGACGTCTTCATCGAGTACGCCAAGGCGGGGCCGGACGATATCCTCTGGCGCATCACGGCGATCAACCGCGGGCCGGAGGCGGCGCCGCTGCACATCCTGCCCCACCTCTGGTTCCGCAACACCTGGTCCTGGTCGGGCGAAACGCTCAGGCCGGAGCTGACCATCGCCGCCGACGGAGCCCTCGAAGCTCGTCATCCGCGCCTGGGCAATCACTTCCTTTACGCCGACGATTCCCCCGTCCTTCTTTTCTGCGACAACGAAACCAACGTCCAGCGTCTCTACAACGCCGACGGCGTCCCCGGCCATTACAAGGACGGCATCCATGACTGGGTCATCGCCGGGAACAGCGCCGCCGTCTGCCCCAACCAGACCGGGACCAAGTCGGCCGCTCACTATTCGTGCCGGCTCGACCCGGGCGCGACGCGCGTCTTTCGTCTGCGGCTTACGCCCGAGCCGAGCGCGGCGTCCTTCGCCGATTTCGACGCCGTCTTCGAGCAGCGCCGCAAGGAGGCGGACCAGTTCTATGCCCGGCTGCAAGAGGACATCCACGACGCCGACCAGCGCGCCATCCAGCGGCAAGCGCTGGCCGGGATGATCTGGAGTGAGCAGTTCTACGCGTACGATGTGCCGGTCTGGCTGCACGGCGACCCGGCCCAACCAGCGCCGCCCCGGGGCCGCTTGCGCAGTCGCAACGCCGACTGGGGCCATCTGAACACCGGCGAGATCCTGTCGATGCCGGACACGTGGGAATACCCGTGGTTCGCCGCCTGGGACCTCGCCTTCCACTGCTTGCCGCTCGCCCTGGTCGACGCCGAGTTCGCCAAGGAGCAGCTCGTCGTCCTGACGCGCGAGTGGTACATGCACCCCAACGGGCAGTTGCCGGCCTACGAGTGGAACTTCGGCGATGTCAACCCGCCCGTGCACGCCTGGGCCGCCTGGCGCGTCTTCCAGATCGACCGCAAGCAGCGCGGCGGGGCCGGGGACATTCCCTTCCTGGAGCGCGTCTTCCACAAGCTGATGCTCAACTTCACCTGGTGGGTCAACCGCAAGGACGCCCAGGGCCGCAACGTGTTTCAGGGGGGCTTCCTCGGCCTGGACAACATCGGCGTCTTCGACCGCAGCGCCCGCCTCCCCGGCGGCTCGACCCTCACCCAGGCCGACGCCACCGCCTGGATGGCCATGTACTGCCTCAACCTGATGCGCATCGCCCTGGAGCTGGCCAGGCACAACAACGTCTACGAGGACATCGCCAGCAAGTTCTTCGAGCACTTCCTCATGATCGCCCAGGCCATGACCAACATCGGCGCTACGCCCCCCCAGTTCCGCGACGGCGACGGCGGGGTCGGCCTCTGGGACGACGACGACAAGTTCTACTACGACGAGCTGAGCACCGCCGACGGCCGCATGATCCGCCTGAAGGTCCGCTCCATGGTCGGCCTCATCCCCCTCTTCGCGGTCGAGACGCTGGAGCCGGAGCATCTTCAGAAGCTGCCCGATTTCAACGGCCGTCTCGAGTGGTTCCTCAATCATCGCCCGGACCTGGCCCAGCTCGTGTCGCGCTGGTACGAGCCCGGCCGCGGTGACCGCCGTCTGCTGTCGCTCCTGCGCGGTCATCGCATGAAAAAGCTGCTGGCGCGCCTGCTCGATGAGACCGAGTTCCTCTCCGACTACGGCGTCCGCTCGCTCTCCAAGCATTATGCCGCCGAGCCCTACGTCTTCGATTGCGACAACCGCAATCTGACCGTCCACTACGTGCCGGGCGATTCCGACTCGAACATGTTCGGCGGCAACAGCAACTGGCGCGGGCCGATCTGGTTCCCGGTCAATTTCCTGATCATCGAGTCGCTGCAAAAGTTCCACCACTACTACGGCCCGGAGTTCAAGGTCGAATGCCCGACCGGCTCGGGCAATTACCTCACCATTCTCGAGATCTCGCAGGAGTTGACGCGGCGCCTGGTCCGTCTCTTCGAGCGCGACGCCAACGGCCGGCGCCCCTGTCTCGGCCGCCACCCGAAGCTGCAAACCGATCCGCACTTCCGGGATTATTTGCCGTTCTTCGAGTTCTTCCACGGCGAGACGGGGGAGGGCCTGGGGGCGGCGCACCAGACGGGCTGGACCGGCCTGATCGCGAAGCTGTTGCAGCCGCGGCGCGAAGCGATCCAGCACGAGGACGAGCATCCGCCCAAGAAGCCGGCGGCAAGCGAAGTGATCGTGCCGATTATCTGACGCCATTCGCCTGATCGACGGACGCCTGGCTCCGCAGTAGGTCCGGCGAGCCGAGCCGGACCTGCCGTGAACGCGCGCGAAACCGTCCTCCACTGTCCTGCTACGCGCTGCCTCAGTGGCCGCTGGCGCAAAACAACAGGCCCGCGCCGGAAATACCGGCGCGGGCCTGTTGTATGATAGCGGGGAAAAAATGGGCCGCCGACAATCCCCTCTCTGCCGAACGGCCCCGAGGCCCGCCGCTCCTCCCCAAGAGCGACGGACAATCATATCTAGGTCACATTCGCGCGCGAGGCAAATCCCAACGCACGCATTCGCACGAAGTTCCGCGCGACGTCGTTTACAGTTCTTCGCGACCGGAGCGGCAAGCTAACCGACGGCAACAAAACGCCGGATCGACGTTATCATCAGAGCCAGATCAACGGATCAAGGTAACAGCGCCGACTCCACGGGCGCCCGCCAATCGCAACAACTTGCCCGCTTGCCCCAAATCACGCGAATCGTTACCATCGCGCCTGGAAAAACCAGGACGCATCGTCCTTTCGCCGGATAAGGAGATCCGCGCCATGTCCCGCCTCGTGCCGTTCGCCGTACTCACCGTCGCCGCCGCCCTGTACGCCAAGGATCCGCCGCCCCCTCTGCCCAAGGCAGAGAGCCCGAAGGGAGAGACGATCCCCTCCCCCAAGCTGACGCCGCCCCCCGCCACGGCCGTCGCCGCCACGGTCAACGGCGAGAAGATCGGCGAGATCGCCGTCTTCCGGGCCCTGCTGAAAGAAAAACCCATGAACCGTGACGCCGCCCGCAAGGAGGTCGTCAACTACATGGTCGACAACCTGCTCATCGATCAGTACCTCCGCCAGGTCAAGGTCGAGGTGACCGCCAAGGAGCTGGACGAGCGCATCGATCAGATCAAGATGGAGCTCAAGAAGGTCGGGCAGGACTTCGACAAGCAGCTCGCCGAGCTTTTCCTCACCGAAGCGGAGCTGCGTAAGGAGTTGGCGGCCGCCCTGCGCTGGGACAAGTTCGTGGTGCAGCAGGGGACGGACAAGGCGCTGCGCGAGCTGTTCGACAAGAACAAGATGATGTTCGACGGCACGCAGGTCCAGGCCCGGCACATCCTCGTCTCGACCAAGGAGACCGCTCCCGACAAGGCCAAGGCGAAGATCGCCCAGATCAAGAAGCAGATCCAGGACGAGGTCGACGCCGAGGTCAAGAAGGCGCCGGCCGGCTCGGACAAGCTGGCCGTCGAGAAGATCCGCATCGCGGCACTGGAAAAAGTGTTCGCCGATGTCGCCGCCAAGGAATCGAGCTGCCCCTCCAAGACTCAGGGAGGCGATCTGGGCTTCTTCCCGCGCGTCGGCGCCATGGTCGAGCCGTTCGCCCGCACCGCCTTCTCCCTCAAGCCCTACGAGATGAGCGACCCCGTCGTCACCGAGTTCGGCGTCCACCTGATCATGACCACCGAATGGAAGATGGGGAAAGAGGTGAAGTTCGAGGACGTCAAAGGCTTCGTCACCGAGATCTACGGCGAGCGCCTCCGCGAAGCCGTCATCAGCGCCTACAAGCCGCGCTCCAAGGTCGAGATCGGCAAGGGGGGCTGAGCCTTGATGACTCAGAGCCGGAAGCATGAGCGACGGTTTCCCAGGACCGTCGCGCACGCTTCCGGCTCTGACGTTTTCGGCTCAGACGTTTTCGGCCCAGAACGACCCAGACCTACTTCTTCTTCTCCTCCTCCGCCGGCGGCGCCGCGTACTCGATGTGGGCCCGGGCCGCCTGGGCGCGGAGGATGCCCAGCACCTGGTTATCGAAGCTGTCGCGGGCGCGGAGCTTCTCGTCTTCCTTCTGCTTCTGGGCGATGTAGGCCGCGCGCTTCTTGCTCAGCTCGACCGCCTGCTTGCCCAGCTCCTGGCGTTCCTTGTCGAGCTTCTCGAGGAAGGCCGTCTGCTCCTTCTCGGTCTTGCCTTGCAGCTCCTTGGGCAGCTCGGCCTCCTTGATCTCCTTGAGCTTGACCTTGCCGTCCTTGATCTGCTGCAACAGGTCGTAAGCCGCGCCCTTGCCCTCGCGGGCGAAGTACTCGATGCGGCTGGCGGCCGCCTCCCCCTTGAGGTCCCGGCCGAAAACGGCGAAGACGCCGTCCGCGTCCTTCTTGCCCTTGTCGCCGAAGCAGAGGGTGGTGGCGCTGAGCTTGCTGTTGAGGGCTTCCAGGTCCTTGTCGAACGGCGTGGCGATGGCGACGATCGGGCCGCCGCCGGCGTCGATCTGCACGAACGAGCCTTCGGCGCCGCGGCAGATCTTGAGCCAGTGTTCCTTGGCGCTCGCGCTGTTGCCGCACAGGACCGTGTTGATGATGATGTCGCGCTTGACGGCTTCCTTGCAGGTCTCGGGATACTTCACATCGTCCGGGTAGTCCATGTGGGGCGGAGCGTCGCCGACCAGGAAGATCATCTTGAGGACCTTCTTGTCCTTGCTCCAGGTGATCTTGTGCACGGCGTCGAACAGGGCCTGGTTGACGCTCTCCGGCTCATCGCCCCCCTGATCGGCCTTGAAGCCCATGAGGTTGGCATAGACCGAATCGAGATCGTCGGTGAGGTCGAACACCTTGGTGATGTAGTCGTCGCCGCGGTCGCGATAGGCCACCAGGCCGACCTTGACGTCCGGCAGCGGCTTGCCGCCGGCGATCTGGTTGCTGATGGTCCAGATCTTCTTCTTGGCGGCGTCGATCAGGCCGCCCATGCTGCCCGTGGTATCGAGGCAGAAGACGACCTCGACGCGCGGCCTCTCCGTGGGCTTGGCCTCCTTGTCGGGGGCTGCGGTCTTCGCCGTGTCGGCGAAGCCGCCGGGGACGAAGGCAAGGGCGAGGCTCAAAAGCCCGCCGCACAGCAAGAGTTTCCGAAACGACATGTGCTGCTCCTTTGGCTGAAACGAACGGTCCACCATTACGACGACGCGGGTGGGCAAAGGGATTGAGCTGGGGTCCGTGTGTGAAGAGTGGGTGAATTGTGGTTTTACCCCCTGGAAACACTTCGACGGCCGTTTAAGAATGAACGTGCCTGCCAACTCTCGGCTCGAGGCGTCTTTCGGCGCTACCAAGATTTTAGCGAATGGCTTCGCCAGGCGGAGAACGTGCGCGCATCGGGGCGACGGATCCGCCTTTCGCCGCGAACGCCTCTCCCAAGAAACGGAGACTCAAGATGAAACCGTCCCTCGCGCTCCTCGTGCCCGCCCTGTGCGGTCTGACCTTGGTCGGCGTCGGCTGCGGCAAGAAGAAAGCGGATGAAGGCGGCATCACCGTCGACTACCAGAGCGTCGGCAGCGGCCAGGGCAAAAAGCTCTTCCTAGACGGTGTCGTGGACTTCGGCGCCTCGGACGCCGCCATGTCGCCGGACGAGATCAAGAAAGCCGAGGACAAGGAGAAAACGCCGAAGGGAGTCGTGCTGCTGCCGATGACCGCCGGAGCCGTGGTCCTGGCCTACAACCTGCCCGAGGTGAAGGACCTCAAGCTATCGCGCGACGCCTATACCAAGATCTTCCTTGGCAAGATCACCAGGTGGAACGATGACGCCATCAAGAAAGCCAACCCCGGCGTGGCCCTGCCCGACAAGAGCATCCACGTCGTCGTCCGCCAGGACAGCAGCGGCACCACATACGTCTTCAGCAACCACCTCGCGGCCGTCAGCCCGGACTTCAAGAGCCAGATCGGCGTCAATACCGCCCCGGCCTGGCCGACCGAATTCACCAAAGGAAAGGGCAACGAAGGGGTAACCGCGCAGCTGAAGACCACGCCCGGCTCGATCGGGTACATCGAATACGGTTACGCCAAGTCGGTGAGCGGCGACGTGGGCGTCGCCCTCATCGAGAACAAGGCGGGGGAATACGTCCCTTACAGCGTCGAGGCGGCGCAGGCCGGGCTTTCCTCCGCCGAGCTGCCGACCGATCTCATCGCCTGGGCGCCCGATCCGGCCGACAAGAAAGCCTATCCGATCGTCACCTACACCTGGCTGCTCTGCTACAAGACCTACGAGAACAAGAAGACGGCCGAGGCGGTCAAGAAACTCGTCAATTACTGCCTCGACGAGGGGCAGAAGTCGTCCGCCGGCCTCGGCTACGTTCCCCTGCCGGACGCCGTGTCCAAGCGGGTGCGCGAGGTCGCGGCCACCATCGGCGGCGAAAAGGATGGCTCGGCCGTCGAAAAGCTCAAGGGCGCCGGCGCCAGCTTCCCGGCGCCGATCTATCAGAAGTGGTTCAAGGACTTCAAATCCGCCAAATGACGTTCCCTCGAATGACCGCGTAGCTGAACTCGTGAGAGTTCAGTGCGACAGGAGAAGAACTTCCGTGGCGATCGCAAATCCCACATCCCCCGAGCTGGAACGCTCCGGGCAGCCCGTCGCGGCCCGAGCGCCGACCCGCGCCGAGTACGCGGCCGACGGCGCCTTTCGCGGCCTGAGCTACGGCTTCGCCATCTTCGTCGTGGCGTTGCTCGGCTACATCGTCGTCGAGATCTTCCGCCTCGGCTGGCCCGCCATGAGCGAGCGCGGCCTGTCCTTCCTCACCGGCACGGTCTGGGACCCCAACCGCAACGAGTACGGCATCCTCCCGGAGATCTGGGGCACCATCTACAGCTCCGCCTTTGGACTCTTGATCGGCACGGTTCTCGGCGTCGCGGTCGCCATCTTCCTCGCCGAGGGCTTCGTCGGCAACGTCGTCTTTTCGCTCCTCTCGCTCTTTGGTCTCCAGTACAAGCGCGGCTGGGGCTCCTTGCCGGAAAAAACCGAGGCCTTCCTCAAGGCGCTGATCCAGCTGCTGGCCGCGATCCCCAGCGTCGTCTACGGTCTGTGGGGCATTTTCGTCGTCATCCCGGCGGTCCGCCCCATCGCCCACTGGCTCCATGAAGGCCTCGGCTGGTTCCCCCTCTTCAGCACCGAATTGAGCGGGCCGGGTGTCTTCCCCGCCGGCCTTGTCCTCGGCATCATGGTGCTGCCGATCATCACCTCCATCAGCTACGAAGCTCTCGTCGCCGTGCCCCACAAGCTGCGCGAAGCGGCTTACGGCCTGGGCGCCACGCGCTGGGAGACGATCCTCGGCGTGTTGCTGCCGACCGCCGCGCCGGGCATCTTCGGCGGCGTCATCCTGGCCTTTGGCCGCGCTCTCGGCGAAACCATGGCCCTGGCGATGCTAGTCGGCGGGGCCTCGACCATCAGCTGGTCCCTCTTTGCTCCGGCGAACACGCTCGCCGCCCTCATCGCCAACCGTTTCGGCGACGCCAGTGGTCCTGCCGACATCGCCCTGCTCCTTTATGCCGCCCTGGTGCTGATGGTCATCACCCTGATCGTCAATGTTCTCGGCAGCCTCATCCTGCAGCGCGTCTCCCTCAAGGCGCCGGCCGCCGCCAAGGGAGGGACGCGCTGATGGCCGCCAACGCCAATGCCCTCCCCGATCCCTTTGACGGTGTCGACCTGGCCGACCTCGAGAGGAACCTGCTCCGGCCACGCAACCTGATCGGCGCCATCCTCACCGGCCTGACGATCTTGCTGACCATCGTCGCGATCTATCCGCTGTTCTCCGTCCTGATGGCGGTGATCGCGCGCGGCGGCGCCCAGGTCAGCGCCGAGCTCTTCACCGAATTGCCCCCCACCGTCACCGAGACCGGCGGCGGCATCGGCAATGCCATCCTCGGCACGTTGAAAATGGTCGGGATCGCGTCGTTGATTGCCGTCCCCGTCGGCATCCTCGCCGGCATTTTCCTTGCGGAGATCGGGCCGCAGACCAGGCTGGCCCAGTTCGTCCGCTTCTCGGCCAAGGTGCTCACGGGCTTTCCTTCGGTGCTCGCGGGCGTCTTCGCCTATGGCGTCGTCGTGCTTCTGATGGGAGATTTCTCGGCGCTCGCGGGGGGCTTCGCCCTGTCGATCCTCATGATTCCGGTGGTGGTGCTGACGACCGAAGAAGCCATCCGCATGGTACCCGCGCGCATGCGCGAGGCGGCCATCGGCATGGGCTGCACGCAGGCGCAGGTAGTTCGTCACGTCCTCCTGCCCACCGCCTTCCCCGGCATCCTCACGGGTGTGATGCTCGCCATCTCGCGCGCCGCCGGTGAAACCGCCCCGCTTCTGTTCACCGCCATGTTCAGCATGCAATGGAGCGAATCGCTCATGGGGGTGCAGCCGTCGCTCGCCGTGTTGATCTTCAACTTCGCCGGGTCGTTCGCCGAGAACCAGAGACAGCTGGCGTGGGCCGCGGCCCTGGTCCTCGTGGTCCTGGTCTTGATCACCAACCTCTGTGCCCAGGCCCTGGCCCCCAAGCAGGTTCGCCGCTAGGAGACCGCCATGACTTCCTCCGCCGCCATCACCGCCAATCCCGCCGCCGCGAAAGCCCAGAACGGGACCGGCCTGAACGACGTCATCATCGATTGCCGCCTCAAAGAACTCTACTACGGCCAGTTCAAGGCCGTCCGCGATACCCATCTGCCGATCCTCCGGAACAACATCACGGCCTTCATCGGGCCGTCCGGCTGCGGCAAGAGCACGGTCCTGCGCTGCCTCAACCGCATGAACGACCTGATTCGCGGCTTCCGCTTCGAAGGCCAGGTCCAGTTCCAGGGCAAGGACATCTACCACAAGGCGATCGACCCGGTCGCCGTGCGCCGCCATATCGGCATGGTGTTCCAGCAGCCCAACCCGTTCAACATGAGCATCTTCAACAACGTCGCCTTCGGCCTCCGCCTCAACGGCCACAAGGGAAGCATCGCGGAAAGGGTCGAGCACGCCCTCAAAGGCGCCGCCCTCTGGGACGAGGTGAAGGACAAGCTCAAGCAGAACGGCCTGTCCCTCTCGGGCGGCCAGCAGCAGCGACTGTGCATCGCTCGCGCCATCGCCACCGAGCCGCGCGTCCTGCTCATGGACGAGCCCTGCTCCGCCCTCGATCCGATCGCCACGCGCCGTATCGAGGAGCTGATGCTGGACCTGAAGAAGCGCTTCTCGATCGCCATCGTGACGCACAACCTGCAGCAGGCGAAGCGGGTCGCCGACAAGACGGCGTTCCTCTACGTCGACACGACGCAAGGGGGCCGCACGGGCTACCTCGTCGAATACGCTCCGACCGCCGAGATCTTCGACAACCCGAAAGAGACTTACACGCAGCAGTACATCCGTGGCGAGTTCAGCTGAGATGTGTCCGGCCGGGCTGGTGAAATGTCAGAGCCGGAAGCGTTAGCAACGGTAGCAAGACCGTCGCTAACGCTGCCGGCTCTGATGCATTGGCGATGGCGCTACGCCGCCCGGGCCTGCTCGCGCCGCACTGCGTCCTCGGCGAACGCTTCCGTCTCGGCGCGGCCCTCCGCTCTGCGAATGCCGAAGAGGACGAGGAGGCGCCGCCGCAGCTGGCGCAGCGGCTTCGCTACGAACCGGTGCGCGCGAATCCACCAGGGTAGGGTGGGAGGCGGCGTGGCTTCGCCGCCGCTGTTGCGCACGTGCTTGTCGACGTGGTAGTCGTCGGACCGGCACAGCAAGCGGAACGCCGCCCGGCTGACCGGTCCGCTGAAGCGGGCGTCGAGCCCGAAGTGAATCTGGAAGTCGATGAAATAGGGCCGGCCGTCGGCGCCGACGATGATGTTCTCGCGCTTGTGCAGATCGACGTAAGCGATCCCCCGGCGGTGCATCGCCCCGAGCGTGCGCCGCAGCGCGGGAAAGAAGGTCGCGCTCACTTGCTCGTTCTTCGCGAGCGGATGCCCCTCGATGTAATCATGGGCGACGGCGTTGACGAGGCGCCGGCCATCCGCGTAGATCGGGCCGCACACCGGCGGAATGCCGGGCAGGCCGCTCAGGCGCGTGAGAGCCCGGCGCTCCCGGTCGGCAAGCCAGCGGCCCAGCCAGTCCATGGGGACGCCGAAGACGTGCTCGGTGCGGTTGAACTTGCAGACGATGGTCCGCTCGTCATTGCGATAGACGGCGGTGGCGGCCCAGGAATCATGTTTGAGGATTTCCACGCGCTCGAAGGCGCGGCCGTCGACCTCGATCCGGAGCGGCGGCTCGTGCCGGCCCAGGGCGCGAAAAAGCGGCGGGCGTTTGCGGACGGAGGCCATCGTCCGGGTCCTGCTACCATGGCGGGAAAAGACGTGGACGTACGGTTTATCGGCACGGGCGTGGGGCGAACTTGAGAAAAAATCGTCCAAACGCGAAGAGTCGACCGCTAGAATCGGCAAAGGCGGCAATGTCTTCTACCATCGGTTGTTAAGCCGCGGGTAGGATTCGGGAACGTTGACAAGTACGCCCGTTGTCTTGGTCTGAGGCGGTCCGCTATGCTACGTGGGGAGGTGCATGATGAAAGCGCAAGTGCTGACAGGGACCAAAAGCGAGATCGCGGAAACGGTTGCCCGCATCGACGGCGACGTTCACGAGGCGATCGTGTTTGTCGAAGAGCCGTGTGACGCCAAAGGGAGTCCCCTGGAGGAGGATATCTTCGCCGAGATGGAGCCCTTCACGGTGAAGGCCGGCGGCGCCGACTATTCCCGACAGGCGCTCTACACCCGAAGGGAGGGTGAATGATCCTATTATGCGATCCAGCGATTGCTCACCTTCAACGCGGCTGGTTTCAAGGACTTCTCCATTGCCATCCTTGATCCAACCTCTTTTTAGCGACCAATTGTTGGAGACCATGACGGACGCTCAATCGAAACGATTTGACAGCATGAACGGCGACGCCTCCACCACGCTCACGCTCGACAACCGGGACGAGGCCCTGCTGCTTTTCGGCAGCCGGGACCAGAACCTGCGGCTGATCCGCGACGCGCTGAACGTGCGTATCATCGCGCGCGGCGAGGTCATCCACATCGAGGGGGAGGAAAGCCAGGTCGACCAGGCGGAGCGGGTATTTCAGCAGCTCCGGCAAATGCTGGCGAAGCAGGGAAGCCTGTCGCGCGACGAAGTGCGCACAGTCCTGGGCGTCATCCAGCAGACCGAGGACCGGCAGAGCCCGCAGAACTTGACCGCCATCGACCGAAATCGTTATGTCCGTCCGAGGACGGATGGGCAGGCTCGCTACGTCCATGCGATGAAGGAGAACGACCTCACCTTCTGCATCGGGCCCGCCGGCACCGGCAAGACCTACCTCGCGGTCGGCATGGCCGTCAACATGCTGCGGCAGGGAGAGGTCAAGAAGATCGTCCTGGTGCGGCCGGCGGTCGAGGCGGGCGAGCGGCTCGGCTTCCTCCCCGGCGACCTGGTGGCGAAGATCCACCCGTACCTGCGGCCGCTGCTCGACGCCCTCAACGACATGCTGGAGCCCGAGCAGGTGAAGCGGTACATGGAGAACGACATCATCGAGATCGTGCCCCTGGCGTACATGCGTGGCCGCACGCTCAACCAGGCGCTGATCATCCTGGACGAGGGGCAGAACTCGACGGTGCCGCAGATGAAGATGTTCCTGACGCGGATGGGGCAGGGTTCGAAGATCATCGTCACGGGCGACGTGACGCAGACCGACCTGCCCAAGCAGACGCGGAGCGGGCTGTCCGATGCGATCCATCGCCTCGAGGGCCTGGAACGCATCGGCATCATCTATCTCGGCGAGGAAGACATCGTCCGGCATCCGCTGGTGATGGCGATCGTCAAGGCGTACGAGGATGAGAAGCCGGGCAAGCGGCGGCGGGGTGGGTAGTTGGTTGCTGGTGGCTAGTGGCTGGTGGCTAGTGCTAGTGGCTGGTTGCTAGTGGCTGGTTGCTGGTGGCTGGTTGCTGGTGGCTAGTGATTATGTGCGACACAACGGGCGCGAACGAGGTGAACATGACACCGCCTTAATAGACATTCGCCCGAACGGCAGATTGCCTCATCTGCCTGGCTCCAGCCACCAGCCACCGATCACCAGCCACCGCACGTTCAAGGATGAACATGTTCGGTCCCCCCAAACCCAACCCGCGGCTCAACCAGTGGACTGGCCGGCGTCGCTCCTCGCGACACGAGGAGCCGATCCTGCGGCAGCTGTCGCAACGGACGGTGCTGACGCGCCTGTCGGTGGTCGGCGCCGCGACGCTGCTGGTCACGTTCCTCGCCATCTGGTGGGGACCGCCGCTGCCGTACCGTGTCGGTGAGATCTACGACCACGACCTGCGGGCGCGCGTCGATTTCGAGCTGGTCAACGAGGTCGAGCGGGCCAATCAGAACGAGGCGCCGAGCCATCGCCCGGTCGTCGAGAAATACGCCAGGGGCTTCCTTCTCGTCGCGCGCGGGCAGGAAATCCAGGACCGCTCGCTCGAATTGCTCACGACCGAGCATCAGGCTTACGTGGCGCAGCTCGGCGTGGGGGACCACTGGGCGCGCGGCATCGCTCTGTTTCTGATCTTCGCCCTCTTGAGCACGCTGGACGTGCTCTACGTCGCCCGCTTCCAGACCGCGCTGGCGCAGAGCCTGCCGATGATCGTCGGCGTCTGCGTCCTGGCCCTGTTGACGATCGGCCTGGGCCTGTTGCTGTACCCGCCTCCGTGGAGCGCTGTGTTCCTGCCGCTGGTGATGACGGCGATGGTCCTCACCCTCGCCTACAATCCGCAGTTCGCCCTCTTGATGTCGTTCAGCCTCTGCTTCGGCATGTCGGTCGTGGTCGGCACGAACGTCGAGCATCTCCTGGAGCAGATGGGCGGGCTCGCCGGGGCGATCCTCTTGTTGCGCCATGTCCGCACGCGTACGCAGCTCGTGCAGATCGCCGCCTGGGCGGGGGTCGCTTATGCCACCCTGAGCTTCGCAACCGGCCTTCTCACCGGGCAGCCGTGGACGCTGATCCTGGCCGACGCCGTCCGCAACTTCATCTGCGGCGCCCTCGCCGGATTTTTGCTCACGGGCCTCTTGCCCATCGTCGAGCGCTGCTTCGGCTTCGTCACCGACATCAGCCTGCTCGAGCTGGCCGACGGCGCCCATCCGCTGCTGCAAGAGCTGGTGCGCCGCGCCCCGGGAACGTACACCCATTCCATGACGGTCGCCACCCTCGCCGAAGCCGCCGCGGAAGCGATCAACGCCAACCCGCTGCTCGTCCGCGTCGGCAGCTATTTCCACGACGTCGGCAAGATGCTCAAGCCCCACTATTTCATCGAGAACCAGACGGGCGAGAACCGGCACGACGAGCTGGAGCCGGCGCTGTCGACGCTCGTCATCATCGGCCACGTCAAGGACGGCGTCGCGCTCGCCGAGCAATACGGCCTGCCGCGGCCGATCATCGATTTCGTCGCGCAGCACCATGGGACGACGCTAGTCGAGTACTTCTACCGCGAAGCGATGAAGCTGCAGGAGGCGGCGGGGCAGGGGAACAACGACCTGGAAAGCTGCTTCCGCTACCCCGGCCCCAAGCCGCAAAGCCGCGAGAACGGCATCCTCATGCTGGCGGACGCCGTCGAAAGCACCAGCCGCAGCCTTGGCGCGCCGACGCCGGGCAGCCTCGGCAAGCTGGTACACGATCTGTTGATGAAACGGCTGCTGGATGGACAATTCGAGGAGAGCGGGTTGACGCTGACGGAGCTGCACCTGATCGAGGAGAGCCTGGTGAAGTCCTTGACGGCGCTGTTCCACGCGCGGATCAAGTATCCGGAGGCGGACGTGTTGCCGAAGGCGGGGTAGGACGGCGTCTCAGCCCTTGGCCTCGCGCCGTTTTGCCAATTCTTCCACGAACTGCTGGTGTTCCGCGCTTGCCAGGCCGGCCTGCAGGACGCGCGGCACGCTTTGCAGCCGGCCCGCGAGGAGCGATGCCGCGTCGATCCAGAGCCCCGGGAAGATTTCGCTGCGGAAGACCCCTTCTGCATCGGCCCGCAGAGACTTATACCGGGCGCCACGCAGGCGAAACCAATCGAGCGCCTTGTCCTCGACGCGCCAGACGACATATTCCAGAACGCCAAGCTTGCGAAATGCGTCCTTCTTGGTGTGCAGATCGTAGCTGATCTCGCCGGCAAGCTCCGGCGCTCCGATCATGAAGCCTTTCTCGTCGATGTGGGTTTGCCCGCCGCACGCCGTTTCGATGCGGAGGTGCGAGTCGGACTGCGGCTCATAGTCGGCGCCTGCGGCTTCAACGCGGCGCAGCGGGCGCTGCGGGATTGTTCGCGGTGACCAGGTTGGCGCCGGATGGAAAGAGCCGCGCACGTAGTAAGCGGCGTGGGGAAGCCGCTTACTTCGTGCGCGGCTCTTTGGAACGGGTCCCTCAGCCACGCGCGGGGGGCGTGCGATCAATGGTTGAGCATGAACTCGCCGCTGTTGAGGAGGGCCCAGTAGACGTCGGTGACTGCCTTGCCGTGGTCGTGGGTTGGGCCGCCGCTGTCGATGTAGCGGACGCAGCGGTCCAGTTCCTCGACCCGCGGCTGGCGCGAGAGCACCATGAGGTAGAGGGCGCGGACCTTCTTGCCGGCGTCGGTCGGCTGGTTCATCAGGATGCGCAGCGACTCGTTGTTCTCCGGTTGGAGACGGTCGTTGAGGAACTTGCCGTTCATCAGGTAGAGGGCTTGCAGGATGGAGGTCTGTGTCTCGTGCCGGCGGTCCTGGGTGACGAACTTGGTGAGGAACTCGGCGCGCGGATTGGTGGGGCCGCCGGGGAAGGGGACGGCCATGCCAGGACCGGTGAACTTGGTCCGCAGATCGGTCGCCTCGGCGACGCTGTCGAACGCCTGCTCCGGCGTCAGGCCGCGGACCGGCATGCGGACAAACAGGTCGTAGTCTTCGCGCGCCAGCTTCTCCTTGCTGACGGAGGCCCGCTGATAGGCCTCGGTGTGAACGATGATGCGCGTGAGGTGCTTCAGGTCGTACTTCGATTCGATGAATTCGCGCGCCAGCAGGTCGAGCAATTCCGGGTGGGTGATCGGAGCGTCGTCATTCGGCTCCATGATCGGCTCGAGCAGGCTGACGCCGAAGAAATTGGACCAGACGAAGTCGGCGGTCGCCTTGGCGAAATAGGGGTTCTTGGCTGAAACCACCCAGTCGGCCAGGACCTTTTGCGGATCGTCGCTGTCCTCCATCGGCGCCGGGGCGTCGCCGCCGAGGAACTTCGCCTTCACGACCTTTTTCTTGCCGGGGATCTCGATCTCGCCAGGCTTGGGCAGGGCGACCGGCATGCCGGGGACCATCACGGGCCGCGGGCTGAAGCGTGCCTGGCCGCTATAGAACGCCGCGAATTCCCAGAACTGCTCCTGGGTCCACTTGGCGAACGGGTGCGGATGGCACTGGGCGCATTCGAGCTTGACGCCGAGGAAGACGCGGGTGGTCGCCGAGGCCAGGTTTTCGGGCTTGTTCTCGTTGACGAAGAAGAAGGCGCTGGGGTTGCCGCCGCCGCCCGGGCCGCCGAAGCCGCGGCCCATGCCGCCGGCGTTGCCGGAGGTCAGGATCTCGTGGACGATCTTGTCGTAGGGTGTCCCTTTGTCGAAGCGATCCTTCAGATACGCCTCGAACTGGGGCTGAAACGCCGCGGCGAACTGGCCGGTCGTACCGATGATGTGGGCTCGGAACAGGGCGGCCAGGTGGGACGGGGCGCGCTCGTGGGCCAGCAGGCGCTCGACCCATTGCCAGCGCTTGTCCGCGTCGTCGTTCGCCAGGAAATCGTCGATGTCGAGGAGGTTGGGGATACGGCCGATCAGGTCGATATTGAGGCGGCGGAAATAGACGCCGTCCTCCGCCTTCGGGCCCGCCTTGACGCCGGCTTCCTTCTGCTTGGCGTAGATCAGCTCGTCGATTTTCTTGCTGACGGCAAGGACCTTGGCCTTGTAGGCCTCGCTCTCCGGTGTCTGGGCCGAGGCGGAAACCGCGGCGAACAGCGCGAGCACGGGGGCCAGGCTCCAGCGACTTGCGGACATGACCGTTCCCCTCCAGGGCAAGGCGATTGGATCGAGAAGACTGCCATTACCTAGACGAAGCAGCCGGGAAAAACGAACAACCCGTCTTCCCGTTTAGCGCCGGTTCGCAGAACCGGGCCGGACGCGGCGCCACTTCCCACTCGCCATCATGACAGAACGAAGCGGATAAGTCCCCAAAAAAAGGACCTTTTCGCGGTACATGGGCGCCGGGGCCGCACTCTTTCGTCGCAAAGCCGTCCTGAATAGTGTAACGCCGCCCGCGCTCCGTCATTCCGGCAGGGCATCGATGTAAAAGAAAAACGGCGCGAACAGAGAAACCCTGTTCGCGCCGCCATTGTCTGCGCTGCCCGCCGGCGTGTCAAACTTGCGGCTGGGCGGGGGAATCGTCGAACTTCGGAGCCGTCGCGGCCACCTTCTGCGGGGCGCGGACGGGCTCGGCCGGGGCCGACATCGGGGCGCCGGGGGCGGCGGCATGGCTGGAGCCGACGTCGTCTTCCAGCCCCTTCATGCCCTTGCGGAATTCGGTGATGCTCTTGCCGACATAGCGGCCGACGTCGGGCAGCTTCTTGCCGAAGAGCAGGACGGCGAGAACCACGACGACGGCGATTTCCATCGGGCCCAGGCCAAAGATTGCGAACAGGCTCATGACATCCTCGTACGGTTGGTGATCGCGGTTAGAGCCGGTCTCGGGACGCCGACTCTGCTCTTGTATGTCAAATGACCGGTTGGATGCGGCCTAAGGCTCGCGGTGAAGCGCGAAGGGGCGAATCCAAATCATCCGGTCCCGGGCCGGGAAAAGCGTAAGGGCAGGTAGAACCTTCTAATCCACTATATCAGGCGAAAAAAGGGGGGCACAAGGAAAAACGGTCTGGGGGGCGGGATTTTCGGTGGTGGGCGGTCGTCGTCTTCTCATCTTATCCTCTTCAACCCCGCGTCTGCAAGGTTGGACCGGCGGCTGAAGGGAAATTCATTTTGGTGGGGCGGCGGTTGATGGGGGGCGGTTTTGTCGGTTAGGATGGTTGGAGTGGCGGTTCACCGTCGATTCAGACGTGGGTCCGGCGTCGGCTAGGGGCGCCGCCCGCGAAACCGCAAGCGGGGCGCGGCGCCAGGGAGATGGGGTTTTCGATTGGGAAATACCAGGGAAGCGCTGGGGCAGGACCTTGTCGTCGCTTTGACCGGCGCCAGCGGGGCGCCTTACGGGGTGCGGCTGCTCGAGGTGTTGATCCGGGCGGGGCGGACCGTTCACCTCGTCATGAGCCCCGCGGCGGCCCAAGTGCTGCTGCGCGAAATGGATCGGCGCGTGCGGCTCGATCATTTCCAGCTGGCCGATCTGCTCGGGCCCGCGGCGAAGGAAGCGGAGGCGGGCCAGATCGTCTATCACGATTACCGCGACTTCATGGCCGGCATCGCGAGCGGCTCGTTCCTGACGGCGGGCATGGCGATTTGCCCGTGCAGCATGGGGACCGTCTCCGCCATCGCGCATGGCGCCTCGCAAAACCTGATCCATCGGGCCGCCGACGTGCATCTAAAAGAGCGGCGCAAGCTCGTGCTGGTCCCGCGCGAGACGCCGCTCAACGTCATCCAGCTGCGGAACCTGACGCTGTGCGCCGAAGCGGGGGCCGTGGTCCTCCCGGCGATGCCTGCTTTCTACACGAAACCCAAAGACCTGGACGATGCGATCGACTTCATCGTTGGCCGCGTGTGCGACCAGCTGGGCGTGGCGCACAACCTGTTTGAGCGCTGGGGCGACCTACCGGTCGTTTAGCCTTGGTTCGCAGACCCGGGGCGGACCGCGTCCCCCAGACGGGGAAACCCGAACGCGCGAACCAACGCTCCCAAAGGTCCCTCGTACTCAATGCCACACGCCGGTAAAATGTCCTTCAAGGAGGCCCCCACCGAGTGAGTCTGAATCATTCCCGTGAAGAGTTGACCGTCCGTCTTGAACGCGCCGTCCTGGTCAGCGTCGCCCTGCCGGGCCGTCCCTGGGTCGGCGAGGATCCACTCGAAGAGCTGCGCGGCCTCGCGGAAACGGCCGGGGCGCGCATCGTCGGCGGCGTCTTGCAGAAGCGGCACGACATCATCCCCGGCACGTACATCGGCAAAGGCAAGCTCGACGAGCTCAAGCAGGAGGTCGAGGCGTCGGACGCCGACGTCGTCATCTTCGACAACGACCTGTCCCCGGCCCAGGTGCGCAACCTCGAGAAGACCACCAACGTCAAGGTGCTCGACCGCAGCGAGCTGATCCTCGACATCTTCGCCACCCGCGCCCGCTCGGTCGAAGCGAAGCTGCAGGTCGAGCTGGCCCAGCTCGAATACGCGTTGCCGCGCTTGAAGCGGATGTGGACCCACCTGTCGCGCTACAAAGGCGGCATCGGCCTGCGCGGTCCCGGCGAAACGCAGCTCGAAGAAGACCGCCGGCTCGTCGGCGAGCGGATCCGCGATCTCAAGGATCGCCTGGCCATCGTTCAGGCGCGCAAGCAGCGCGAGGTCCAGAGCCGCAGCGAAGAGCACACGGTCTCCCTCGTCGGCTACACCAACGCCGGCAAAAGCACGCTGATGAACGCCCTGACCGGCGCCGGCGTCGTCGCCCGCGATCAGCTTTTCTCGACGCTCGACACGCGCACCCGCCTCTGGCGCCTCGCCGACTGGGGCCGCGTGCTACTCAGCGACACTGTCGGCTTCATCCGCGACCTGCCCCATCGCCTGATCGCGTCGTTCAAGGCGACGCTCGAGGAAGCGCGGCAAGCCCGGCTCCTGCTGCACGTCGTCGACGCGAGCAACCCGCACGCCGACGACCAGATCCTGGCGGTGAACGACGTGCTCAAGGAACTGGAGTGCGACAAGAAGCCGACCCTGCTGGTCCTGAACAAGGTCGATCAGGTGAAGGACCTGTCGATGCTTCACGTCCTGCAGAAACATCACCCCCATTCCGTCGCCGTGAGCGCCGCCACCGGCAAGGGGCTCGACAGTCTGCAAGACGCCGTCATCGAGATGTTGAGCGCCGACTTCGTCCATGTCGAGGTCGACCTGCCCGCCGCCAACGGCCGGGTGTTCGCCTACCTCACCGCCCACGCCGACGTGGCCCGCCAGCAAGCCGACGGCGAACGGCTCAAGATGTCGTGTTGGATGCCGCGCTTCCTGCTGCGGCATATTCAGGAGCCGGACGTGCGGATTCGCTTTCTGGAATTGAATGGGCAGGCCAATGGAAATGCAAATGCAGAAGTTAAGAATGCAGAATGAAAGCAGGGAAACCCCGTCCGCGTAGTCTGCCTTCTTCATTCTGCCTTCTTCATTTCCATGTGGTATCGCATCTTCGCCGCCAACGACGCCCCTCTGCCTCCGACCGATCTGCTGTCGTCCCTGCGCGAGCGCGGCTTTCCGATCACCGGCCACTTCCGCGGCGATGACGACGGCTGGTTCCACGCGCTCCTGACCGAGGAAGACGGCGAACCGCTGCTGGAGATCCAGCGCTACCGCAGCGATGAGGAAGGCATCCGCCGCGAATTGAATTCGTGGGCGGCGTGGATCGAGGAGACGCTCGGGGAGGAAAAAGGGGGGCCGTGGATGGCGCGGCTGATCGCGAGCCGGCAGGTCATCACGATGCGCCCAGCCGACGGTGCGGAAATGGAGGCGACCGACGAGCTATCGCGGCTGCTTTGCGTGTACCTGGCAGCGGCGACCGACGGTCTCTACCAGATCGACGGCGCGGGACTCTTTGCGGCGGATGGGTCCCGGATCGCGGCGGAGATTCTTTGAGCGAAGGTCCCGTCCAACTACTTCTTCGGCCGCGACAGCATCGGCATGACGCGGCTGGCGTGCTTCTTGATGCGGCGCTCTTCCGCCTTTTGCAGACGGCGCTTCTTCATCGCCTTGGTGCGCGGTCGCAGATGGGGCATGGCTCATTCCTCCCGTCCTGATCCGTTTTGCCGAAAAAGAGATGCTAGCGAGCCGAGAGGACGAAGGCAAGGCAGGGCCGAGGGCCCGCCCGGAATCCGAGCCATGGCGACGAAAAAAAAACCACGCCGATCGCCCGTCGCGACCGCCGTGGGTTTTCGAATTGTCCCGCGCCTCGGATCGCCCTCAGTTGAGGGACGGCTCCAGCTGGCGGCGCCAGACCTGGGCCTTCACGTCTTGCACGGCCATCTCCATGGCCCGCGCGTAGATCCAGGCCGTCCAGTCCTGCGCCATGGGGGCGAGGCAGACGGGCACATAAGCAGGATTCCTTTCCTCTACCGCCACTTGCGACGAAGCGAACTCTTGCAGTCGGTGCTGAAACATTGTCGCCCTCGATCCTGCTTACACGGATTCCGTATACATTACCATTATAATCGACTTTCTAATAAGTCGAGATGATCCTTCATAAGAACCTCGGCAAAGCGTACCTTCCTTCGTTACGTTGTGCGTGGCGCCGGCGCGAAAGGGCGCCAGAATCGGTTCCGAAGAAATGGGTTGCGCCGAGGGCGCGGGCGTCACTGCCGCGGCGGTGTTCGCTCCGCCTGTTCGCGCTTCCAGCGCCGGTAGCGGTCGAGTCCCATGCTCAGCAGACCGAAGAGGACGAGGAGGCCGACCTCGACGAGGAGCCACTTCCAGCCGTCGTGCTTGAGAGCGTCGCGCCAGGGGGCGGGGTTTGGGGGAAGGCCTTCGTCGCGCGCCTTTTCCTCAAGGACGGGGACGACGGCATACGCGAGGGCGGTGAGGATGAAGACGAGGCCGGTGAGCAGCAGCAGCAGATAGAAAGGGTTGCGGGGTTCTTTTTCTGGAGTCGCCATTGCTACCAGGTCCGGCTCGGCTCGCCGGACCTACCCCCGGATTTACACGCCCATCACGTTGTAGCCGCAATCGACGTAAAGCACGTGACCGCTGATGGCGGAGGCGAGCGGGCTGAACAGGAAGACGGAGGCGTTGGCGACTTCCTCGGGGGTGATGCCGCGCGGCAAGGGGGAGCGCTGGGCGGCGTAGTTGATCATCTGGTCCATGTCGCCGATGGCGCTGGCGGCGCGCGAGGCGTAGGGTCCGGCCGAGATGATGTTGACGCGGATGCCCTTCGAGCCGAGGTTGTGGGCCAGCTGCTTGGCGTCGATCTCGAGCGCCGCCTTGGCCGTCGACATGCCGCCGCCGTAATGGGGCACGACGCGAGCGCCGCCGAGGTATGACAGGCCGATGATGCCGGCGCCGTCGGGGCGGTTCGCCATGTAGGGCTCGCAGGCGCGGGCCAGGGCGGTCAGCGAGTAGGAGCTGATGCTGAGCGCTTCGAGGTAGCCGGCCCGGCTCGTCTCCACCATCCGCTTCTTGATCTCGGCCGAGAAGGCGACGCTGTGCAGCAGCATGTCGATGTGCCCGTACTTCGGGGCGACCTGCTCGAGCATGCCCTTGATGGTGAAGTCACCGTGCTTGTTGAAGCGGCGGTCGTTCTTCGTCTTCTCGTCGACGTCGTCCATGGTGTCGAAGCGCACGTCGCAGGCGAGCACCATCTCAGGCTTCAGCTCCCCGCCGACGAATGGCAGCTTGCGGGCGGCCACGTCATCCGGCTTGTCGCTCTCGAGGAGCATCTGCACGATGTTGACCATGCGCGGATGGCTGGCGAAGATGAGGCGAGCGCCGGCCGCCTGCAGCGCCTTGGCGATGAACCAGGCGAAGCTCTGGTTGTCGCCCACGCCGGTGACGAGGGCGACCTTGCCGCTGAAATCAATGGGGATCATGCGCGCCTCGCAAAGAGAATTTCCATCGCGTTTTTCCTAGCGAAATCCCTGGCGCCGACAAGGCGGCCAGGCCCTGCGAAGCTACCGCACATCCGGCAGCACAGTCAACAGCCCATCCGCGCATGAAAGAGGACGAGACGCTGTCTCGTCCTTCGCTGACGCTCCTCGCAGCCGATCAACCGCGCTGGATGACGCGATAGCCGCCGCTGTGCGGATAACGGATGACGACCTGGTATCCGCACGGCCAGTCGAACACGGTCCGGCCATGGCCGATCAAGGTGCGCTCGAAGTGAACGCAGGGGGCGCCGGCCACGCAGGCCGGGATGCAGACCGGCACGTCGTACTTGCAGCCGGTGCACGGATGGCACACGCTCAGGATAATCTGCTGCGGCGGGGGCGGCGGACACGGCGGGGTGCAATCGCGGCAGCGACCCAGGGCGAGGGCGTCGCCGGCGGAGCTGACAACAAGCGCGGCGAGCAAGAGCGAGCCGGCAAACCACTTGGTGGCGGCAAACATGGGGCTGATCTCCTGGCGTTGAGATTACGCTTCGAAACCCAGGGCTGGGACCAATCAATGGTAAGATAGGATATCTGGGAGGATTATGCCAGTGTGGTTTGAAGGCGTCTTGATTGCCGCGGCATCCTCGATCCACTACGCTGAACCGGAGTGGGACAGTCCCCTTTTTCGTTCCAAGCCACGTTTGGCGTTGCAAAGCTCCATCCGGATAACCCAGTGACGCTGCGTTGTCTCTTCGCGGCCTCCGAAGTGGCCGGCTTCGCCAAGACCGGGGGTCTCGCCGACGTCGCTGCCGCTCTGCCCATCGCCCTCGCCGGCCTCGGCGTCGACTGCGCCGTCGTCATGCCCCTTTATGCCGGCGTCCGTCATTCGGGCCGTCCGCTCGAAGATACCGGCCTCTCCTTCCAGCTCGAGATGGGGGAGAAGGCCTACGAGGCGCGCATTCGCCGCTCCGATCTCGGCGGTGTCCCCGTCTACCTCATCGAGCAGCCCGAGCTTTTCGAGCGCGACGACCCCAAGCTGGGCCGCGGCATTTACCAGTTCACCCAGCCCGACGGCCGCAAGACTGACTACAGCGACAACTGCCTTCGCTTCGGCTTCTTCGCCCGCGCCATCCTCGAAGCGCTGCCCCTCCTGGAGTTCTGGCCCGACGTCCTCCATCTCAACGACTGGCAAACGGGTATCACCCCGGTTTACCTCAAGGAGGTCTACCGCCCGCACACGCCCAGCCCGCTCCGCGGCAAGTACAACCGCATCCGCAGCCTTTTCACTATCCACAATCTCGCCTACCAGGGCCTCTTCTGGCACATCGACATGAAGCTGCTGGGCCTGCCCGGGCGCCTCTTCAACTCCGAGCAAATGGAGTTCTACGGCAAGATCAACTTCCTCAAAAGCGGCCTCATCTTCTCCGATTTCCTCACCACCGTCAGCCCGACGTACGCCAAGGAAATCCAGACCGCCTATTTCGGCTGCGGCCTTCAGGGCATCCTCCTGCAACGAAGCTCGCGCCTCGCCGGCATCGTCAACGGCGTCGACTACTCGACCTGGAGCCCGGAGACCGACCGCCACATTTCCAAGTCCTACACCGTGGACAACGTGGCCGAAGGCAAGGCGGCCTGCAAGGCGGAGCTCCAGCGGACCTTCGACATCGAGCAGAAGCCGGACGTCCCGCTGCTCGGCATCGTCTCGCGCCTCGCGGACCAGAAGGGGCTCGACCTCGTCAGCGCGATCGCCGAGAACCTCTTGCGCCAGGGGACACAGCTCGCGGTCCTCGGCGAAGGGGACGGCAAGTATCACCACATGCTCACTCGCCTCCGCCAACAGTACCCGGCGCAAGTCGGCGTCGCCCTCAAGCAAGACGAGAAGCTCGCCCACCAGATCGAAGCCGGCGCCGACATCTTCCTGATGCCGAGCCAGTACGAGCCGTGTGGGCTCAATCAACTCTACAGTCTCAAGTACGGCACGGTTCCCGTCGTCCGCGCCACCGGCGGCCTGGCGGACACGGTCACGGACGCGACGCCCGAGAACCTGGCCCAGGGCAAGGCGACCGGCTTTTCCTTCCTGCCCTACTCGGCGGAGCATTTTCAGCAGGCGGTCGAGCGGGCGCTCGACACCTTCCGCAACCGACCGGAGGAATGGCGCCGGATTCAGCAGGCGGGCATGCGGCAGAACTGGTCGTGGCGTCGCTCGGCGCAGACGTATCTCGAGCTGTATGAGCGGGCGATGACGGTGTAGAGTCGGCGTGGGTCCGCGTTGGGCTAGGAATCAGAATGTGCGCTTCAAAGCCTGGTCGACGAGGCGCCTGTTGTCCGGGACCGCGAAAGTGGACAACCACGGGGCGAACGATAGCGACACAGGCTCGCGCCCCCGGCGATGAGTCGGCCGCGAGCTGATCCGGCGAACCCACGACGCGGTGGGGCTGCACACCACGCTGATCCTGCTGGCGGCGCCGAAGGCGCGGTCGCATTATCCGCACATCGGGATGACGAGGCATGATTCGTGCTGGGTGATTGAGCGACAATCGCGCGGCGTCCGCGACGGCGAGACGATGCGGTCTCAGTTCGAACAAGATGGGTGAAGGCGCCCAACAAGGACATCCGATGCGTCAACTCACTCCGATCGTGCGGAAGCTCCAGCCGATCCGCTGGACATGGACCAGGGCGAGCATGGAGGAAATCGCCGCGGCGCTTGGCCTGAGCGACCGGACCACTGGCTCGGACACCTGGGTCGGCTACCGCTCCCCCGACCCGGAGTTCCCGGCCCCGGACCCGGAGTTTCCGGGCGAGTTGATGGAGCACCCTTACGGCTTCAACTTTCGCGGTCAGGAGATGTCGCAGTTTCAATTGTGCCTCGGCGCCGCGGACATGGGCGAGGTCTACCTGCACGAGAGCGGCCGCTACAACGAGGTCTGCAAGCAAAGACACGCCGAGTTCAAGGCGAACTTTGACAAGGCCGTCAAAGAGATCACGACTGTGCTGGGCAAGCCCGTCTTCCGTGGCCGCCCGCGTGATCCGGGAAGCGTGGCAGCGTATCCGCTGGGCTGGGGCGGAGAACTGACCGCCGTCTGGCCGTTGACCAACGCCCGGCTGATTCTCGTCTTTGGACAGGAGGACAAGGAGCTGCCGATCGTCCTCGATTTGTTCGTCTGTCCGCCCAGGAACGACGCGGAATGAAGGCAATGGGACATCGGCGAACCTCCAGGATCGATCGGGCTGGACCGCCCTCCATCTTGCCGCGCAAGACGGGAAGTTGGCCGCAGCCCGCCTTCTCCTCGAACATGGCGCCGAGGTTGACATTCGGAACGGCCACGGCAATACACCGCTCATGACCGCCGTCTTCAATTGCAGAGGGAATGGAGAAATCATCGAACTGCTGCGTTCGCATGGCGCAGACCCCTTCGCCCAGAACGCGCACGGCGTTTCGCCGGTCGAGCTGGCCCGCAAAATCGACAATCATGACGTCCGGCAATTTTTTGCCGACCTCGATGGACCAGCGCCACAGGCTGCGACTGAGGCGAAGCCGGCCAAGGCCCAGCTGGCTAAGCCAAAGTCGGCCAAGCCAAAGTCGGCTAAGACGAAGTTGGCTAAGACGAAGTTGGCTAAGACTAAGTCGGCCAAGGCGAAGAAGCCGGCCAAGAAGAAACGCGATTAGACCATCCGCGGCGGCGCCCGCGGCGCAATCGGGGATCCCTCAAGAAGCGTGTCAAGACAGGCAAGTCGCCCATGGAGGAGCGGTTGCGGCGCGTGCTCGATCCGCACGATCTTCCCTGCGGGGCCGTCATCGCGTTCGGGTGCGGCCGGCTGCCGGTCCTGGAGAAGCGCCGAGCGGTTCGCCATGACTCCCGTCGAAAAGGCTCTGAATCCGCCGCGATCACCACTGGGAGCGATCGGCGTGTTCCGGGCGCTGTCCGATGGGCTGACGCTATACCTTGTGGCTCATGATTGAGACAACGCGCGGCGCATGCCAGCGCTTCCAGCGAGCGGCGTCTTTTCTTCCCGCATTTTTTGGCGGCCGCGACACGGCGCTCCCGCTTTTGTTTGCAGGAGGCCGGTTCGAGGCAAGGCCGGTCCGATCGCGACAATCCAACTGCGGGAAGCCCATGAAAACCCTTCTGCTTTCAGCCGTCCTGTCCCCTTTTGCTGTCGCTCAAGCGCCGATGCCGAGCGTCGCCGATCGCTCGAAGCCCGTCAGCGTCGCCTTGGAACAAGCGCTGACCAAGCGGGCCTTCGACATCACCGCCGCGGACCTGGAGAAGGTGACGGAGCTGAAGCTGCCGCACATCCACATCCCGTCGTTCAAGGACAACGATTTCGCGGGTCTGACGCGGCTGAGAAAGCTGCACTTCTACTCGCTGCTGCACAACCGGGGCCGGCCCGAGGACCCGATCGCCATCGGGAACAAGGTATTCGTGCCGCTGTCGAATCTCGAAGAGCTGGTCATCAACGAGCAACTCGGGCGCTTGCCGGACGGCGTGTTCTCCGGGTTGACATCGCTCAAGGTCCTCGATTTGACGAACTCCACCTTGCCGCGGCTGCCGGCGTCGCTCTTGACGCTGCCGAGTATCGAGACCGTCTATTTTGACGGGCGGGGGATGAGCAAGGAAGATTACGAGACGCTGAAGAAAACGCTGGGGACCAAGCTGAAGAGCAGACGGTAGGAGACGATGTCGCCCCGGCTGATTCCGAGCGCCCTTGCGCTCCAAGGGAGATGCATGAAAGCGCTTTTGCTGTCTGCTGTCGTGACGCCACTGGCGTTTGGTCAGGCGCCGGCGCCGAACGTTCGCGACCGGTCCAAGCCGGTCTGCGTGGCGCTGGAGAGGGCGCTCAAGAAGAGCGGCGCGGCGATCACGGCGGCGGATCTGGCGACCGTGACGGAGCTGAACCTGCCGCACATTCACATCAAGTCGTTCAAGGACAACGATTTCGCCGGCTTGACGAAGCTGAAGAAGCTGCACTTCTATTCGCTATTGCACAACGAAGGGCGGCCGACCGACCCGATCGCGATCGGCGTCAAGGTCTTCTCGCACCTGTCGAGCCTGGAGGAGCTGATCATCGATGAAGAGCTTGGCCTGTTGCCGGACGGGGTGTTCAGCGGATTGGCGTCTCTGAAGGTGCTCGACTTGACGGGCTCGACGCTGCCGCGGCTGCCGGCGTCGCTCTTGACGCTGCCGAACATCGAGACGGTGATTTTTGACGGGGAGGGGATGAGCCGGGAGGATTATTCGACGCTGCGGAAGACACTGGGGAAGAAGCACAGGGAGACGAGGTAAGCGGGCTCAGCTTTCGTCGTCGTGAGTCGACGTCTGTGCGACGCACTCAACTCCCACCGGCCGCCTTGACGTAGACACGGAAAGAATGGAAGGCCTCGCGCTCTTCCGTGGCCGCACGCAGGATGACGAGGAACTCCTTGCCCGCCCCATCCGGTGGGACGTCCCAGCTGAGCAGACCGCCCTTGCCCAACGTCATCCCCTCCGGTCCGGCTTCGAGATGGAGCGATACCGGCCCGCTCGAGGTCAACGCCGGCTTGTACTGGAAGCGGGCGCCCGCGGCGCCGGCGCGCGGCGGGCGCGAGGAAAAGAAAAGGTAGGCCATCTTCGCCACGGCAAGGAGGGCCTCCGCATCGACCTTGTGAAGAATGATCTGATCGTCCGTGGGTGGAAGGAGAAGGAGGACCTTCCCTTCGGGAATCAAGCGGATGCGCTGGTCGGCGTTGCGGCGCTCGTCCGCGAAGACGGCGCGGTCCCAGGCGACGACGTCGGGCAGACGGGCGAATGGGGTCGCCTCGTCTTCCAGGTGGAGCCGGAGCATCCCGGGCGGTTCGGCGCCCACCAAGGTCGTGAAGCTCACGAAGTAAGGCCCGTGCTCCGCCGGGGCGCAGAAACAGCGATGAAGCTCCTTGAAGGCCGTACGCGCCGCGCCTGCGCTGGATGCCAGACCATCGCCGAAGTAGAGGTAGCGGCCGTCCTCGCTCGGCGCCACGTGTCGGGCGCCGCTCACCGGGTTCACGTCCAGCCAAAGGTCGTTGAGCGTAGCGCAGCGGGAAGGTCCGCCAAAGGTGAGCCCGTCCGCGGACACGCGCGTGAAGGGCCCGCTCCGTTCCGGGTTAATCAGAGGGATGGCTCGGAGCGTTTGCAGATCGAGAAGCTGCATTCTCTCCTTGCCGTCCTGTTTGGCGTGCATGAGGACAGGCCCCTGCGAATCGGACCCCATGCGCATGACGCGAACGTCATCGACGTCCAGGCGCTCCTCCATCTCCTTTTCGCGCGTCAACAGGTCCCAGCGCTGGATCACCTTCGCCCTGGGATACGCGATCACCAGCTTGGTCGATCCGGCGGTGAAGTGGAAGGTGTTGTCGCTGACCGGAAACTGGTGCACGATCCTGGCCGCGCTCACATCGAATAGCCCGAGTCTCCTGGGTTCTTTGTGGGCCAGGATCAAGAAACGGCCGCGTCCCGCGCCGGCAAAGGAGTCGAAGGCCGGCACGGGGATTGTCGCCACTTCCTCGTCGAGACTGGGCGGAGTGATGTCCGGAGGGGGGATGTCCGCGAACGGCCTGGGGCGACGGACCAGACGGGGCGGCGTTTCGGCCGCGCCTTCGCTGAAGACGAAGCTCCTGTCCGAAGGGGGTTCGTCCAGCAGTGTCAGCTCGAAGCGGTGAAGAACCTCGACGCCCGATTTGTCCGTGATGGCAAGCGTGATCGCCGTCTTGTCGAGTCCCTTCTTCGGAACGCGCCAGTGCAGCCAATGGTCCGGGGTGAGGCTCATTCCTTCGGGTCCCTTTTCCAAACGGGTCTTGACGCCACCCGAGCTCGACTGAACACGGACCGCATAGGAGAAATCCTGCCCGCGGACGGCGAAGGTCGGCGGCGCCGATTCAGCGAAAAGGTAATGATCCGTGCTCGCTTTGAGCAGGGTTGGAACAGGCAGACGATGCAGATGGAGTCGATCGAGGCCGGGCGGAATGATGACGAGAAGACTGGCCTGAGGAATCAGGTGCACGCGCCGGTCAATCGAAAGACGTTGCGGCTCAAAGGCGAACGGATCCTCGCCCGGGGCGATCAGGTCGGGATCCTTCACATACTGAAGGGCGAACTTGCTCGGACCGGGAATGTAGACCCCGAGCTGGGCCGGATCGGGCTTCCCATCGATACCCCCACCGCTGCGTAGAGCCAGAAAGAACGGGCCCTGATAGGCCGGCAACAAATGAATGGGTCGCGCCCAATCGGCCGCTAACTCGAACTTGACGTCGCGCTTTTCATTGCGGATCGTCTTGAACGTATAGAGGTCCCGCCCGTCGGCCGATGGAATAAGGATGCCGTGCCCCGGGACGCCGGTGATGACTCTGGCCCTGGCGTCCTCGAGCGCAATGAGGCCATGTCCCGTGGCGCCGGGCTCCACGGCAGTGAAAAGGCGCCCAGCGGCGGAGGCGGTGAGCACCGGGTACCGCGCCAGCAATCCCATGCCAGGATACTCGAAGCGCTTGAAGGAGGCGATGTCGAAGAAGCACAGGTCGCTTTCCCCGACAGGGAGGGCGCTCCGCAGCAACAGCGGCCCGTGGGAAGAGCGGCCCATGGCCAGCGCGACCGGAGGCGACCGCAAGGGGATGTGTCCGATCGCTTCGCGCTTGAACGTCTTGAGGCTCCAGCGCTCGATCCGTGCGCTGGCTGGCTCGACGATGACCAGCTTCTCCAGGCCCGCGGCGAGGAGCACATCTCCCGATGGAGCCGGCAGGTATTTGACGATGCGCGCTTCGTTGACATCGAACACCGCCAGGGACTCGAGGCGCGGCAACAAGAAGATCAAAAAACGCCCGGCGCCGCCGACGGCCACCTGCTTGATCGGCCCAGGGAGCAGCACGGTCGTCCGATCGCTCTTCAGGTCGGGCGAGTGGAGGTCAACGGCGTTCGCATCCGCCGGTGGGATGAGCGGTGGCGGGAATGTCGCCGGGTTCTTGAAGAAGCGTTTCTTCTCCGCCTTGATTTGTCCCTCCTTGATCAGAGCCTCCAGAGCCGGATTCTCTTCGAGCGGATCTTTCTCGGGCGCCGGCTCCTTGCTGGCCTGGTCCTTCTCCGGGGGCTTCTCCGGGGGCTTCACCAGAGCGTGCCCCGGCGCCGGCCGTCTCTCGGCATTTGGCGTTAACTCGATCACGATCTTGAGCGCGAGAGAAAACGCCACCAGCGCGACTCCGAGTAGAGTCACTCCGACGGCGATAAGCAGGATTTGCAGCAGGCGCGGACCCTCTGTCGGAACGCGCAATGGGCGCCCACACTGGCAACAGAGGATCGTTTGACCAGCCCGGTCGGCGCTGGCGTTTTGCCGGGCTTGACAACGGGAACAGATGACGGCGAAAGGCATGACTCTTCCGGAACAGACCCTCTTGATGAACACGGCACGGCACAGGGTCCCCGGCCGTCACTCGACGTAGCGAAAGTCGATGCAGGCGAAGATCACCTGATAGACGCGTTCCCAGGCCGCCGCGCGGGCGTCCGCGCTGGCCCGCGCCAGGTACGCCAGCGCCAGCTTCTCCTCGGCCGCGCTGGGCGGCCGGCCCAGGGCGTCGCGGTAGGCCTTTGCCAGGCGCTCCTTGTCGCTCAGGCCCTTTTCGGCGAGCAGGCGTTCGGCGGCGTGCCGCGCCTGCTCCATCACGAACGGGCTGTTCAAGAGGAACAGGGCCTGGGTGGAGACCGTGCTGCTGGTGCGCCGGCCGTTGCAGGTGTTGGGGTCGGCGAAGTCGAAGACCTCGAACAGCTCGAGCAGGCGGTTGCGGAAGATCGGCGTGTAGACGCTGCGGCGCGTGTCGGTGAACTGGTAGTCGCGCTCGGCGGTCGTGCCCGCCTTCATGCCGGGGCCGTGGAGGGCCGGATCCAACGTGCCGGCGACGGCGAGCATCGTGTCGCGGATCGCCTCGGCTTCGAGCCTTTGCCGGTTCATCTTCCAGAGCAGGCGGTTTTCCGGGTCGATCTTGCGCGCCGTCTCCAGCCAGGCGGGCGCCTTGTCGGCATGCGGAGCGTGCCTGGCGTCGCTCGCCATCATGTACGAGCGCGTCAGCATCATCTCGCGGATCGTCTTCTTGAAGGACCAGCCGTTGGCGATGAAGCGGAGCGCGAGGTAGTCGAGCAGCTCCGGATGGGACGGCGTCTCCCCCGTGGCGCCGAAGATGTCGACGGTGCGGACAATGCCGGCGCCGAAGAGGTGATGCCAGATGCGGTTGACGGCGACGCGGGCCGTCAGTGGGTTGTCCGGGCTGGCCATCCATTCCGCCAACTCGCGGCGGCCGCTCTCCTTCTTCGACAGCTTCGGCGCCGGGCCGCGCAGCGCCACCTGGAGGAAGCCGCGCGGCGCCGTCTCCCCCTTGTTGGCGACGAGGCCGCGGATGCAGACGTAGAAGTCGTCGATCTTGTCCGCGTCGCTCACGCCCATCGCGGTCGGCCGCTTCGGCGCGAACGTCTGTTTGCGCTTCAGCTCCTCCTCGAGCGACTTGATCTCGGCCAGGATGTCCCCTTTCGGCGCCTCGGCCTTCGCGGGCGACGGCGCCTTCTTGATCGCCTCGTCCGGCAGGAACTGCACCGCGTCCGCTACCACATGTCCGTTCGCCTTTTCCGTCAGCACCATCACGAACCACTGATCCCCTTCCTCGAAGCGGTAGCGGCCCAGCGAGATGAAGCGGCCGTCGATGGGCGGGATCTTCTGTTGATTGACGCGGACGATCTTGTCGCCGTCGGCGTGGAAGATGCGGACGGCGACGTTGTCGGCCCGGTTCGTGTGCGGCACGTAGGCGAGGCGGACCTCGTAGAAACCGCTCTTCTTGAATTCCGGCTGGAAGGTGACGGTCTTCTGATCCTTGAAGCCGCGGTCGTCATAGAGATAGCCGGCGCCGATGTAGTTGCCGCTGTAGGTCGAGTGCTTCCACGACCCGACGACCTTCGCTTGCTTGTCGTCGACGACGATGCCGGGCAAAGTCTTCGGATCGATGGGGCCTTTGACGAGAACGAGGTCGTCCCCAAGCTTGCCCATCTTCTTCGCCTCGGCCTTGAGGGCGGCGAGGCGGACTTGAAGAGCAGCGATGTCGGCCTCGGCCTTGGCGATTTCCTTCTCCAGCTTCGGCGCGGCCGGGAGGTTCACCTCGTTCCAGCGCGAGACGTTGTCGTGCACGATGAACTTCGTGCTCTTGAAGATGCCGGCCAGGGCGTAGTAGTCGCGCGTCGGGATGGGGTCGAACTTGTGATCGTGGCAGCGGGCGCAGCCGATGGTCTGGCCCAGAAACGCCTTGCCGAGGGTGTCGATCTGCTCGTCGATGATGTCCATCTCGAGGGTCGGCTTGTCCTGGCGCTCGTAGTTGTGCGGGCCAAGCAGGAGGAACGCGGTGGCGATCAAGAGGCGGCGCCGCTCCTCGGGCGTCTTCGCCTTGAGAAGGTCGCCGGCGATCTGCTCGAGGATGAACTGCGTGAACGGCATGTCGTCGTTGAAGGCCTGGATGACATAGTCGCGGTAACGCCAGGCGTCCTTGAACAGGAGCGACCGCCCGCCGCCGGACGACTCGGCATAGCGGGCCAGGTCGAGCCAGTGCCGGCCCCAGCGCTCGCCGAAGTGGGGCGAGGCGAGCAGGCGGTCGACGACCTTCGCGAACGCTTCGAGATCGTCCGCCTTGTCGGCGACGAAGGCGTCGATCTCCGCGGGCGTGGGCGGCAAACCGATGAGGGCGTAGCTGGCCCGGCGCATCAGCGTGGCGCGGTCGGCCTGGGGGAAGGCGCCGAGCCCCTCCTTCTCGCGGCGGGCGAGGAGGAAGCGATCGATGTCGCCCAGCGGCCAGGCCTTGTCCTTCACGTCGGGTACGGCCGGCATCTTCGGCGGCTGATAGCACCAGAGCTTGCGGCCCGCCTCGATGTCGATGCCGCCCTTGGCGACCGTCCCGGCGCCGTCGCGCGGATCGGGCGCCCCCATGGCGATCCACTTTTCGAAATCCGCGACGACGGTGTCCGCCAGCTTCGCCATCGGCGGCATCTTCAGCTTGCCATCGTGCCGGATCGCCTTGATCAGCAGGCTCGCCTTCGGCTTACCGGGGACGATGGCCGGGCCGGTGTCGCCGCCGTCGAGGAGCCCTTGCCGCGTGTCGAGCCGGAGGCCGCCGCGTTCCTTCTTGGCCGCCAGCGAGTGGCACTTGTAGCAGTTCTCGGCGAGGACGGGGCGGATCTTCTGCTCGAAGAAGAGGAGGCCGGCTTCCTTGGTTTGGGCGCACACGCGACCCGCGAGCACGAGAGCCAGTAGCAGGCAGACGAAGAACCGTGTCATTTCTTCTCTCCACCCTTGCGGTCGCGGAATCGTTCCGGTTCGCTTCGCACACGCTCGGCGCTGAGCCAATCCGTGACGTAGAGGGCGCCGTCGAGGCTGACAACGACCAGCTCGGCTTGATCGGCGAGGATACGGGCCGCGGCCTCAGCCGAGACGCCGGCTTTGAACGGGCGCTCACGCGGAAGCTCGGCCGCCGAATCATCCGAGTGCTCGGCGGGGTAGGACATGGGTTTGCCGTGGATCCAGTATGATCGCCCTGCCGCTCCAGTCGGCGAGGTCGCGCAAGGCGAGATCGATGCGGCGATTGTGGATGCGCAGGTCCCCCTTCTTTGCGCCGGCCGGCCCGGCGCGGGAGCCGCTTCCGGTAGTGTGATAGACATCTTCGCGCGCACGTCGGCGATCACTCCCGCCAGTCCCGCGAGCAGACGAGCGGCCCCTTCGGCCGTGACGTTGTTCTTGAATATCGCACTCACCGGCGTCTTGAAGCTCCGGGCCGACGCCCGGATCGAAGACGATGCTCACGCCGCTGCGGTCGGCGGATTTCCGCGAGGCCTCTTCGAGCGGGCGACTTGTCGAAGGAAGCGGTTATTGGATGGGCCAGCAGCGCCTCGGGCCGGGCGCGGCGCCGCGTGGTGATCTCGATGAAGCCGTCGCGAATAACAAACGCCCCGTTGCGGCCAGGTAGCTGATCGATGGCGTGGCGCAGGGCGCGTCCCGCCGGCATGCTCTTGAGCAACGCCGGCGCCTTGACCATCGCCTCCCCGGGGTCCGGCGCCCCCTCGTCTTCCGCCGCGAAGGCCCGATGCTCAATGATGAAGCGAAGGCTCTGACCGTCCGGGGTCTTGATATTGTTCGTGAGGACCTCGCAGAAGCCCTTGAACGGGATGTCGTTGTCGAAGGCAATCACGAACTCCTGATCAAGAGCCTTTGCGATGGCGGCGCCGGTCTGGCGTGCCTTGGGGGCCGGCCCCGCGTCCTTTTTCCCCTGTCCCCACGCCTGCCCAAAGGGGGAAATACCGATGCCGATTAGCAGGACAACAATGCGGCGCATGTTTGTTCCCCTCGCTGCCAACGTTTCCATTCTTCGACTCTACCTGACGGAGCGCGTTCTCTCAAGCGGCCTGCCTCAATCGGCGGCGATGCTGTTCGGATTCACGTCCACGACGAAGATGCCGTAGTCCTCGAGCGTGCAGGATGCCTGGACCTCCGCCCAGTAGCTTGCCGAACTGCTCGCGCTTTCTCCGCGCCAGTCAGCGAGGACCTCGGAATCGAAGTCGGGCTCGTAGTCGAGAAGAGGCCTTCAACGGCGAAGTCGAGCACGTAGGGGCGGGTGACGATGGTCATTTCGAGGATGAGGAGCGAGTCGTCGTACCGGATCAGCTCCGGAACATGGTACTGACGAATGGCGCTGACGCCGTTGTCACGGAGCCGCAGATAAACGTCCTCGCTCGCGCTTTGTAGTCGGCTTCCTGGCGATGGACTTTGACGGCGGTCGAGCGGGCGCGATGTTTTGCTCTGACTTTCGGCGACGAACACCGTACCATGGACTCTGAAGCCGAGTTGGTCACCAAGGCGAAGCCCTTGGCGAGACGGGCGTATTCTTCAACGCCTGGAGAAGCACTTCCTTGGAGAGCATGAGCGCCACCAATCGAAACGGGAAGGGTCACTCCGCGGACGTCCGCATGCATCTGCGCGTCAACGGCAGCCTGTTGCGCATCGGGCAGCTCGGTCCCACCTTTCTTATCCTGGACGACGCGGCGGACCACCCGCCCGGCGAAGCCGAGATCATCATGTCGGTGGACGGGCGGACGCGGCAATGGCGCGTTGAACTTCCCGAAGGGCTATCGTCGGCTCGGCCGCGCAGCCCATCGTGAATTGTCGCACCGTGGAGTGAGCCGACCCGGCCCTTGCGAGCGACTGCGCTAAGCCGAGAATAGGCGTAGTCCTTCCAGGAGTCCCGCCGTGTCCCCCTGGCTCCTCAACCGCCGCTCCTTCCTCGGCCGTGCCTCGCTCGGGCTCGGCGCCGTCGCCTTGCAATCGCTGCTGGCGCGGGAAGCGAACGCCGTCACTCCCGGCGTCGGCGGCCTGCCCCATTTCGCGCCGCGGGCCAAGCGCGTCATCTTCCTCTACATGTCCGGCGGCCCCTCCCACCTGGAGACTTTCGACTACAAGCCGACGCTCGCCCGCATGGACGGCCGGCCGATGCCCGCTTCCTTCACCGCGGGGCAGCCGATCGCGCAACTTCAGGGGGCGGACCTGCGCTGCCTGGCGCCGCAGATTCGTTTTCGCCGCTGGGGCCGCTCCGGCCAGGAGATCTCCGACTTCCTCCCCAACATCGGCCGCATCGCCGACGACATCTGCATCGTCCGCTCGCTCCATACCGACCAGATCAACCACACCCGGCCCACATGGTGATGAACACCGGCACGGCGCAGGCGGCCGGCCCAGCTCGGCGCCTGGGTCCTCTATGGCCTGGGCAGCGAATGCGACAACCTGCCCGGCTTCGTCGTCCTTTCCAGCTTCGGCGGCCGCACCGGCCCGCAGCCGATCGCGACGCGGCAATGGGGCGCCGGCGGCCTGCCGAGCCGGTTTCAGGGAATCAAGCTTCAACTCGACCGGCGAAGATCACTATCTCGCCAACCCGCCGGGTGTCGCGCCGACGTACGCGATTTGCTGGACGCCGTCGCCCGCCTCAATGAGCGCGCCGCTGAAGAAGGGGACCCGGAAGCGACGCACGCGCATCGCCCATACGAGATGCTTTCCGCATGCAGATGAAGCATCCCCGAACTGATGGACATCTCCAGCGAGCCGGACGCGTCCGGGCCCGCTACGGCGTCAGCGGGGCGGACGGCTCCTTCGCCTACAACTGCCTGTTAGCCCGCCGCCTCGCCGAGCGCGGCGTCCGCTTCATTCAGCTCTACCACCGCGACTGGGACCACCACGACCGCCTCGTCCCCTACATGCGCATCTGCTCCGGCCTGTGCGATGGCCCCAGCGCCGCCCTCGTCGAGGATCTCAAGGAGCGCGGCCTCCTCGATGACACGCTCATCATCTGGGGCGGCGAGTTCGGCCGCACACCGATGGTGCAGTACAAGGGGGGCGGCGTGCCTGGCCGCGACCACCACATCCGCGGCTTCTCGATGTGGCTCGCCGGCGCCGGCATCCGCCCCGGCATCACGTACGGCGCCACCGACGACCTGGGCTACCGCGCCGTCGAGAACCCCGTCCACGTCCGCGACCTGCACGCCACCATCCTCCACCAACTCGGCATCGACCACGAGCGGCTGAGCATCCGCAGCCAGGGGCTTGACGTGCGCCTGACCGGCGTCGAATCCGCCCACGTCGTCCGCGACATTCTGACCTGATATGGAACGCTTCTGGTCCTTGCCGGGCGATCCCGCCCAAGCGACGCTCATGCACAGGCCGCCCGAGTTTCACCTGTCACCGAGCGGGGAACGACGATAGACTGACGAAGGTCCTCTTCACGGTGACCTATGACCGCGGTTTCGTGCCGGATCTCGAAGGACGAATGGCTGCAAGAAATCGCCGCAGAGCGAAACGGCGCCCCCCTTGGCTCGCGGGAACAGGCCGGCGCCAACGGCTCCGTCGCGGCCTGGCGTCTGGCCATCGACAAGGTCGCCGCCTTCGCCACCCTGGAAGATGACTGGGACGGGCTCGGCGCCCAGGCGCCGACGCCGGAGCTCCTCCAATCGGCGCTCGGACTGGCGCACGCCTTCCTCCAGAACGGCGTCAGCGCTCCCGACGCCGTTGTTCCCGGACTCGATGGCTCGATCACCTTCGAATGGCATCACCCGGGCGGCAGTTACACTGAAATCCAGGTCGATCGGCCGCTCCACGCCGAAGTGATGGTCATCGAGAGCGGCAAGCCTCCCGAGCATTGGACATTGCCGATTGAGTCCTAGGGGCGCCCCCGCTGCGACGCTCGCCTTGTCGTACGGGCGTTAGCGCGTCCGTGTTCGGGCCGTATCCGGCCTTCACTCGTCCCCGTGCTGCAGCTTCACCCCCAGCTCGGCGCAGCGCCGCTGCAATTCCTCCACGTCCTTCTCCATGACGACGAGCGCGTGTGGTCCCAGCCGGCTCTTGATCAGGTCGCGTGTGCCCGGCCATTGCTGCAGGCCGTCCGCGGTTTCCGGCAGGGTGACGTGGACGACGATCTGCCGCCGCACCTGCACGGGGGGGACGTCGGGCGCCGCGAAGAGGAGGCGCGTGGCGGGGGGCAGCGGCAAGCCGGTGCGCTCGCGGAACCAGATCTCCAGCGCCGCCAGGCTCAAACCGTCGCGTCGCGCCGCCTGCACGGTCGCCGGTGTCACGCGGTACAGCCTCCGCCCCGGCGGGTGCGGGCCCGGCGCCGCCTCCGCGAAGCGCGTCACTTCACTTTCCAAAAGGAGATCGCTGCGCGACAGGTCGACGCTCAGCGTCACGCCGTCTTCCTGGGCCTCCACGCACTGGTCCGGCGGCAGCAAAAAGTCGCGCGTGCCGGTGAGCCGGAAGTGGCGGTAGTCGATGTCCTTCTCGGCAGGCACGACGGCCAGGCGATCAGTGAGGCGGATCGCGTTCAGGCCGCGCGCCAGCGCGTCGTTCAGCTCGGCGCCGCTGGGAAACTCGAAAGCCGCCGCGGACGGAAAGACGGTGATGGCCGCTCTTTGTTCGCCCAGGTCCGCAGCGCCTCCAGCACCGGCGGCGGCACGGCCTTCATCCCCCGGCTCTCCAGCAGGCCGACGATCCCTTCGAACGTTTCCCCCTGTTCGAGCGCCCGATATACGCTGCCGGGCTCGAGCTGGAGCGTGCAGGCCGGTCCCAGCGTCTTCCAGGAGGCGATCCGGCCCAGGCGGACGATGAGGTCCGGGCTTAGACCCTGCCGGTAGGCAAGGATCTCGAGGTTCGGCTGCATCAAGAGCGTCTGCGGAAACGCCGGAAACGCCGGCGGCGCATCGCGGCTGTCGAGAAGCCAGCGTCCCATCTCCGAGAGGCGGACGAGAAAACCTCCCTCGTCACCGCGGGCGACTTCGACGAGGCGCAGGGGATAGGCGACGCCGAGCAGGAACACCTCGAGGTCCGGCTGGAGTCCGCGTTTTTCCGCGGACTTCGCGGGCTTGCGCGCCGCGCCGTTGTCCTCGGCGCCCGAGCCCTCGCGCGCCCAGAAGGGATGGCGCCGCAGCATCCAGTCGTCGATTTCCGCCGGGCACGCCCACTGGCCATCCGGGAGCGCTGCCAGGATCACGAGCGCCAGGAGGTAAGTCGACGGATACGGGTTGCCGAGCGTGGTATCGACGTTCCAGCCGAGGGAAGGGCTCCAGCCCCGGAGATTGGGCAGGGTGGCCCAGAGACGGGCGAGCAGGGCTGGGAGATCGCGCCAGGCGTCATCGAAGCCGCCGGCCTGGATTTCGCCTTCTTCCTCCTTGAGAACGCCCAGCGCCAGACCCCAGGCCAGCGTGAGCAGGCCGAGATCGGGAACCTCGGCCAGGGCGTCGGACGGGGCCGCGGCGAGGAGCGGATCGGCGCGGAGGCGATCGAGGTCCCGCTTGAACAGGTCTTGCTGGAGAGTGCGCCGCAGGGAGCCGGCGCACACCTGCTGCCACAGCACCGAAAGTCGCAGGGGATACTGCAAGCCGTCCGCTTCCAGCGGGGTAGCGGCAAACGCGACGCCGCGAAGGCGCGCCGCCTCGGGCGCGATGGTCGGCCCCAAAGCACGCAGCCGTTCCCGTACCAACGGCGGCGTGAAGACCCGGGCGGGGCGATGCGCGTCGCTGCGCGCCAGCCAGGCGCTGAAATCGTTGACCGTCTCCCCCGCGCGCGTCTCCGGGAAAAGCAGGCCGCTCTCGAGCAGATCGAGCACCGGCGCGAGGCCGTCCTCGGCGCCGAGGGCGACGCTTATCTCGACAAGCGCCCCGACTCGCCAGCGTGGCTGCCGGCTCTGGCGGATGAGATCGAGGACAAGGCGCGACGTCGCCGCCAGGTCGCGCAGGCGGCGGTCGAGGACAGGCGTGTTGGCCAGCGTGCCGAGACAGCGCTCGATCAACTCCGCGGCGGGCCACTGGTTGCGCGGCTTGCACAGGCGCTGCGCGACGCGGCGCAGCAGCCTGCCGTCATACGACTGCAGGGCAGCCACAAGCTCGGCATTCGCGTTGGCGTCGGATGACATACGAGGGAGAACGTGCGCGAGGGGTGGGAAGTCTTCTTCTGGTTCCATAGGGGAGGGCGAGGCTCCTGCCGAGCCGACTGCCCGCGGCGACTCAGCTCGGCAGGCGCCTCGCCTCCCCGCAAAGCGGCGCCCGCCTCGCCCTTCCGGCGGGAGTCCCGGCAGCCGGCCTCCGGAGCAGACTCTAGCTCAGCACCTGCGGCGTGTGCCCCAGCCGCCGCAACTCCTGAAGGACCGGCTCGACCCGCCCCGGCCGGATGAGCAGCACGCGGTCCGCCAGCCGCCCGACAATGTCCTGCGCCAGCTTGCGGTCGGCCAGCACCTCCTCCGCCAGCAGCGCATCCTCCGTCTGAATGAGGCAGACGCGGCGATGCAGCTTGACCGGGATGCGAGCCTTGTTCTCCATGGTCTCTCCCCGTTGTGCGCTCGCGTCTAGCCTGCCAGCGGGGCCGGCTCGCGATAGTCGCTCTCGTCCTTGATGTCGTAACTGTAGCCCTGCTCGGTGAGGAACAGCTGCCGGTGGTGGGCGAAATCCAGCTCGCGCGTGTCGCGCGTCACCAGCGAATAGAAGTGGGCGCTCTCGCCGCCGGCTTTCGGGCGCAGAATACGGCCCAGCCGCTGCGCCTCCTCCTGCCGCGAGCCGAACGTCCCCGACACCTGAATGAGCACGTTCGCGTCCGGCAGGTCGATGGCGAAGTTGCCGACCTTCGACAGGATCAACTGCCGAATCTCCCCGCCGCGGAACTTGTTGTAGAGGTCCTCGCGCTCGGCGTTCGGCGTCTGCCCGGTGATGAGCGGTATGTCGAAGCGGTTCCTGAGCTGGCGCAGCTGCTTGAGGTACTGGCCGATCACCAGCACCTGCTTCCCCTCGTATTGCTCCAGCAGCCGGGCGACGATTTCTTCCTTCGCCGGGTTCTCGCTGGCCAGTCGATACTTGTTGCGCCATTCGGCGACCGCGTAGTCCATGCGCAGCGCGTCCGGCAGGGCGACGCGCACCTCGGTGCAGTTCGCTTCCGCGATCCAGCCCCGTTGCTCCAGCTCGCGCCACGGCACGTCGTACTTCTTCGGACCGATGAGCGTGAACACGTCCGCCTCCCGGCCATCCTCGCGAATCAGCGTCGCGGTGAGGCCGAGGCGGCGCCGCGCCTGGATCTGGGCCGTGATTCGGAACACCGGGGCCGGCAGGAGGTGCACTTCGTCGTAGATGATCAGTCCCCAATCTCGCTCGTCGAACAGCTTGAAGTGCGGGAAGTCCTCTTTCTTGTCCGGCCGGTGCGTCAGGATCTGGTACGTCGCGACCGTGACCGGCCCGATCTCCTTCACCTCGCCGCTGTATTCCTTGATGTCGCTTTCGCTCAGGTCGCTCTTGTCGATGATCTCGCGGATCCACTGCTTAACCGCCGTGATGCTCGTCGTCAGGATCAGCGTCGAACGCTGGACCAGGGCCATGGCCGCGATGCCGACGATCGTCTTTCCGGCGCCGCAGGGCAACACGATCACCCCCGAGCCGCCGCGCACGTCGCCCCCGGCATAGAACACATCGGCGGCGTCACGCTGATAATCGCGCACGCGGAACGGCAAGCCGCTCCGCGCCACGGGGCGCAGCCCCAGCGTCAGGGCGGCCCCCTCGGAATAGCCCGCCAGATCCTCCGCCGGATAGCCGACAGCGATGAGCGCCTGCTTCAAGACACCGCGGAAGCCCGGCTCGATGACGAAGCCGTCGTCCCCGAGCTTGTCGCCAAGGTAAGCGCGCACCTTGGGCTGCCGGGCCAGCTCCTTGAGCAGCGGCGGATCGGGGCAAACCAGCCGCAGTTTCTCCTCGTGCTTGAGGATCTTGACCCGGCCGAACCGGCTCACGGTCTCACTGATGTCGGCGCTGAGGTTGTTGGGCAGGGGAAACTTGCTGTACCGGGCGAGCACGTCGACCATGGCCTGGGCCGACATGCCGGCCGCCGCGGCGTTCCAGAGCGAAAGATTACTCAGGCGGTACGTATGGACGTGTTCCGGGCTCTTTTCCAGCTCGGCGAAAGGCGCCAGGGCGTCGCGCGCCTCCGTGTAGCGCGGATTGTCCACCTCGAGGAGGACGGACCGATCTCCTTGCACGATAAGGGGGTTCGACGGATCGTACTGCATCACCCGGATTGCCTCTTCCTTCAAGGCGAGAAGCGCGAGGGCGCCGCTCGGGCGAAAATGGCAGTTTAGGGCTTTGGGAAAAAGGGTTCAAGGTGAAGATCGGGGTTGACGCGGGGGCCGGCGCGGCGGTCGCTCGCTCCTCGGCGTCCGGCCAGCGGAAACGCCCCAAGCAGAATCCAGTACCCACACTCCCCGCGCCCCTGCTATCCTGTAGGGCATGCCGACCCGCGTCAAAAAATGGCCTCAACTCGTCATCCTGGCGACGACCTGGACCGGCGTCGCCTTGTTCCTCACCGCCCAGGCCTTCCTTCTGGTTGTGACGGCGAACCGCGCCCATGCCGATCTGCCGCACGATCGGCCGCCGCTGGCCCTCTCCGAATTGTTCCTGACCGCCCTGGCGGAATGTCTCATCTGGGCCTCCTTCACCCCGCCGATCCTCTGGCTGGCACGCCGCTTTCCGCTCGGCCGCGGCCGCACGCTGCGCGGCCTGGCCGTCCACGCCGCGGCCTGTGTCGGCTGCGGTCTCCTCGCCGCGTTCCTGTCCATGCTCGTCGCCGAGGTCATTCGCCGCGAGTATCCGCGACCCACCATCACGCTCAACGTCCTTATTCTCTTCTTCGTCGCCAAGCTCAACAGCAACTTCTTCTTCTATGCGGCCATTGTCGCCGTCGCCCACGTCCTCAACTACTACCGCCAGCTCCGCGAGCGCGAACTCCTCGCCTCTCAACTCGAAGCGAAGCTGGCCCAAACCCAGTTGCAAATCCTCAAGATGCAGCTCCAGCCCCACTTCCTCTTCAATACCCTGAACGCCATCTCCGCCCTGATTCATCAGGACGTCGAGCTGGCCGACCGCATGATCGCCCGCCTTGGCGACCTCCTGCGCGCCACCCTCGATAGCGCCAACCGCCAGGAAGTCCCTTTACGCCAGGAACTCGACTTCATCCAGCCCTACCTCGAAATCGAGAAGGCTCGCCTCGGAACGCGGCTCACCGTCAACGTCGACATCGACCCGGCCGTCATGGATGCCAAGGTCCCCAACCTCCTCCTGCAACCGCTCGTCGAGAACGCCATTCGCCATGGCGTCGCGGTCACGCCCGGCGCCGGCAGGATCGAGATCCAGGCGTCGCGCTCCAATGGCAGTCTGCGCCTGGCGATCCGCGATAGTGGTCCCGGCTTGGCCGCGCCCCCCAACCCCGGCATCGGCCTGGCGAACACCCGCGCCCGCCTCGAAAAACTCTACGGCCCCGACCAGCGCCTCGACCTGAGCAACGGCCCCGCAGGAGGACTGCAAGTCGCCATCACCATCCCCTTTCAGGAAATGAAACCGTAGGTCCGGCGAGCCGAGCCGGACCTGCAAAAAGCCGGCGAGCCGAGCCGGACCTGGTGGAAGTAGCCGCGCGAGCCGAGCGGGAGCCGGCAGAGAAATGACGGTTTCGCGAGTCGTCACGCCAGGTCCGGCTCTCGGCTCGCCGGACCTACTGCCGTTACGGAGACGCCGTGAAGGTCCGCACGCTCATCGTCGACGACGAGCCGCTCGCCCGGCAACGGTTGCGCGCATTGCTCACTACCGATGCGGATGTCGCTCTTCTCGGTGAATGCGGGGACGGCGCCGAGGCGGTGACGGAGCTGGGCCGTCTGCGTCCGGACCTGGTCTTCCTCGACGTGCAGATGCCGGTCCTGGACGGCTTTGGCGTCTTGCAGGCGCTGGGCGCGGATTGGGCGCCCGAGGTGATCTTCGTCACCGCCCACGATCACTACGCCCTCAAGGCGTTCGAGGTGCACGCCCTCGATTACCTGCTCAAGCCTTTCGACAAGGCGCGCTTCGCCTCCGCCCTCGAGCGCGCCAAAGCCCGGATTCGCCAGGGCGCCGGGCTCGACGAGCGTGTCCAGGCGCTGCTGCAGAGCGTTCAACCCCGCTCCGGCCCCGAACGCCTCATCGTCAAGTCCGCCGGACGTATCTACTTCATCCGCATCGACGACGTCGACTGGATCGAGGCGGCGGCGAACTATGTCCGCCTCCATGTCGGCAAGGAAGACCACCTCCTTCGCGAATCGCTGACCGCCCTCGAGAAAAGGCTCGACCCGGCTCGCTTCGCCCGCATCCACCGCTCGACGATCGTCAACCTCGAACGCATCCGCGAGCTGCAGCCGGTGTTCCACGGCGACTACGTCCTCATCCTCCGCGACGGCACGGAGCTCGCCGTCAGCCGCAACTTCCGCGACAAGCTGCGCGCCGCGCTCGGCGCCACCCCTTGAACGCGTCGTCTTTTCCGGGGGCGAATGCCGCCCGGCTCGCCTTGGCAAACCCGCCGTTCGTCCCTGAAAACACGCGCCTCGTCCCAGAATCCTCGCCACCGTCCCGTGGCGCGGTATTCTCCTCTCCAACCAGGGAGAACGGCTCCCCGGCGCCAACTCCGGTCCAACGCACAGAAAGGGGCAGCCATGCTCCGTACGGCTCAAACGCTTTCGGTCCTCAGTCTCTTCCTTGTCCTCGCCGCCCTCGGCACGGCCGGCGACGCCGAGAAGGAAGCGGGCGCCATCCTCGACAAGGCGATCAAGGCCCACTTTCCGAAGGGCATCGACACGAAAAACAAGGGCCTGCGCACCAAGAGCGCGGGGAAAATCCACGTCATGGGGGTGGACCTCGACTTCACGCAGCAGGTCTCCGTGCAGGCCGCAAGCAAGTTCAAGGAAGCGATCGAGATGACGTTCATGGGCAAGACGATCAACGTGACCACGGTCTTCAACGGCAAGGACGCCTGGATCAAGGCCGGCGACAAGGACATCAAAGTCACCGAAGAGATCATGGGCGAGCTGAAAGACGCCGCCTATGTCATGGGCCTCATGCAGGGGCTGTTCTTCAAGGACAAGGGTCTCAAGTTCTCCCTGTTGGGAGAGCACAAGTTCAAGGGCAAGGCGTCCGTCGGCGTCAACGTGTCGCGCGAGGGGAAGAAAGACGTCAGTCTCTTCTTCGACAAGACAACCGGCCTGCTCTCCAAGGTCGAGATTCGCAAGCGCGACATCATGTCCGGCATGGAAGTGCAAGAGGAACGCTTCATCCTCGACTACCAGGACGTCGAAGGCCGCAAGGTCGCCAAGAAGGTCGAGGTACTCCGCGACGGCAAGGAGTTCCTCGAAGCGGAAGTGACCGAGGTGCAAATCCTGGAGAAGCTGGGTGATGACGAATTCGCCCAACCGAAGTGACAGGCGCACGGTTCGTGCCGCCACGCGAGCCGGGGCGAGCCGGGCGGCGTAAGCCCCCGGAGCGCCCCGGCTCTATACTAATCCCGTCGCCCCGCACATCCAAACGAGGTCGCCATGTACGCCATCACTCGCTCCGGTCCCGTCCTCGCCGCCTTCGCCTGCGCCGCCTTCGCCGCCGCCGGCGAGCCGACGCCGACGGGCACAAAGACCGGCCTCATCCCGCGCAAGGTCCTGTTCGACAACCCGGACAAGTCCGGCGCCAAGATCAGCCCCGACGGCCAGCGCCTCAGCTACCTCGCGCCCGTCGACGGCGTGATGAACGTCTGGGTCGGGCCGATCGACAAACCGGACGACGCCAAGCCCGTGACCCAGGACAAGGTGCGCGGCATCCGCTCCTACTTCTGGGCGTACACCAGTCAGCACCTGCTCTACATTCAGGACAAGGGGGGCGACGAGAACTGGCACGTTTACCGCGTCGACCTGAAGTCCGGCGCGACCCAGGACCTCACGCCGATCAAAGGCGTCAACGCCCAGGTCGAGGGGGTCAGTCCCAAGTTCCCCACCGAGATCCTCGTCGGCCTCAACGACCGCGATCCGAAATACCACGACGTCCATCGCGTCGACCTCCTCAGCGGCGAGCGCAAGTTGATCCAGAAGAACGACGGCTTCGCCGGTTTCCTCACGGACGACCAGTTCCAGGTCCGCTTCGCCTTCAAGTTCACCCCCGACGGCGGACAGCTCGCCCTCAAGCCGGACGGCAAAGGCGGCTGGACCGACTTCATGAAGATCCCCATGGCCGACTCCCTCACCACCCGCCCGGCCGGCTTCGACAAGACGGGCGACGTCCTCTATCTCGTCGACAGCCGCGCTCGCGATACCGGCGCCATGACCACCCTCGACCTCAAGACCGGCAAGCAGGCGCTCGTCGCCGAGGACAAGCGCGCCGACGCGGGGAGCGCCATCGTCCACCCGACCGAGAAGACCATCCAGGCCGTCTCCTTCACCTACGATCGCACGCGCTGGCAATTCCTCGACGCCGGCCTCAAGGCGGATTTCGACACCCTCGCCAAGGTGGCCGACGGCGAGATCACCCTCGCCGACCGCACCCAGGACGACAAGACATGGATCGTCGCCTTCGTCATGGACAACGGCCCCGTTCGCTATTACGCCTACGACCGGCCCGCCAAGAAGGCCCGCTTCCTCTTCACCAATCGCAAGAGCCTCGAAGGACTGCCCCTGCAAAAGATGCACACCCCGATCGTCAAGTCGCGCGATGACTTCAACCTCGTCTGCTACCTGACGTTGCCGCCGGGCAGTGACGCCAGGGGCGCCGGCAGACCCGACGCGCCGGTTCCGATGGTGCTGCTGGTGCACGGCGGTCCCTGGGCCCGCGACGCCTGGGGCTTCAACGGCTACCACCAGTTCCTCGCCAATCGCGGCTACGCGGTCCTGAGCGTCAACTACCGCGGCTCCACCGGGTTCGGCAAACGCTTCCTCAACGCCGGCAACAAGGAATGGGCCGGCAAGATGCACGACGACCTCATCGACGCCGTCGACTGGGCCGTCAAGGAAAAGATCGCCCAGCCCGACAAGGTCGCCATCATGGGCGGCAGCTACGGCGGCTACGCCACCCTCGTCGGCCTCACCTTCACCCCGGACCGCTTCGCCTGCGGTGTCGACATCGTCGGCCCGTCGAACATCGTGACGCTCCTCAAGACCGTGCCCCCCTACTGGGCGCCGGCCGTCCAACTGTTCAAGGACCGCGTCGGCGACTGGACCACCACCGAGGGACGCGCGTTTCTCGAGGAGCGTTCGCCCCTCTCGCGCGTCGACAAGATCAAAAAGCCCCTCCTGATCGGCCAGGGCGCCAACGACCCGCGCGTCAAGCAGGCCGAATCCGACCAGATCGTCAAGGCCATGCAATCCCACGAGATCCCGGTGACCTACGTCCTCTTCCCCGACGAAGGCCACGGCTTCGCCCGCCCGCCCAACAACCTGGCGTTCAACGCCGTCACCGAAGCCTTCCTGGCCCGCCGCCTGGGGGGACGCTACGAGGCCATCGGCGCCGCCTTCGAAGGCTCCTCGATCACGGCCCCGGTGGGCGCCGACGATGTGCCCGGCCTGACGGAGAAGCTGCCGAAGGGGAAGGAGAAGTGAACGTTTCCCCTCCCGCCTACTTCCAGGCGCCGCCCCTGAACCCCTCCGCGCCAACTCCGCGCCAAGCGGCTTGGCGCGGAGCCTCCTCCATCAAATGCCGATAAACAAAGGCTTTATGATTCCTGATCGAGGTGCACGCCAAGACGCCAACCCCCACCCCGGCGCCCCTCCTCACCACGCACGAACTTGCTTTTCATTGCATTTCATCACGCCCTGGTTACTGCAACGAATGCTGACCTGACTTCTCGATTGTGACGCAACACGTATGCCTCCTTTCGTCTCATCTCGTCGCACTGCTACCCACTCGCTGCGACAAAACGGACCTTGACTTCTCGATTGCGCCGCAACAGTGCCACGGCTCCTCGCCTTATGGCCGCCGACGCGCTTTTCTCACGGCGGCCCTCAACCCACCCGTTCGGGACGTTCTCGCCGAGTCAGACGCCGCCCGGGGTTGGGGTGCAAGCCGATCGCCGCTTCTCCCTCGTCACGCTCAGATCTCCTGGAGAAGCCGCCCCAGCACGGCGCCCACGGTGGTCGGCGAGGTTATCGACGAGCGCCGCGCCTGACAACTGGTGAGAATCTTCCGATTCTCACCACTCTCTAATCAATGGTAGGTTACGTTCCCTCCAGCATGGGTTGTCGCCCGGACCACCCGTCAACACTTCAATGCGGTGATTGCCGCTTCTCGGATCAGCGTTTCGCACGCTCGGTCTGCGCTTGGCCAGGGCTGGCCGCTCCGCTCCCGGTCGCTTTTCCCGAGACTCACACAAGCACTTCTGCAAGGATGGAGCCATGTTTTGCAAGACCCCTCGCTGGCTTGCTCGCGCGCTCCGCTGTTTCTCCAACCCGGCGCGGCGACGTTCTCTCCGAAATCATTCGAACCTTTTCCGGCCCACTTTTGACGCGTTAGAAACACGTCTCTGCCCGACGGTATCTATCGACGCGGCCGGCGCCGTCTTCCTCGGCATGGAGCACCAAGAGGTCAATCCGCTCCTCGCCACCTTTACCACGAACGCATCCTCCGCGACCGCCTCGGATTTCAGCGCCACGATTCTCTGGGGCGATGGACAATCCTCCGCCGCCACGATCAGCGCCAACGCGACCGGCTTCGACGTTACCGGCGTCCACATCTACGACCGTCAAGGCTCCTACGCGCCGGTCCTGCAGATCGCGACTTCCCTCGACTCCACGAAGGCCGTAACGGCGAGTTACGGCGTATTGCTGGCGGCGGACGATCACGCGCGTGTGCAAACGGTTCTCGATAGCTCGCTCGAAGGCAGCGGCAGCATCTCGAACACAGTAACGCCCGGCAGCAGCGCCTACGAAATTGAAGGGAGCGGATCTTACACCTACACCCTGACCCTCTCCTTGATCGACGGATTGTACAGTGCCGTCGACGCGACCTACTCCGGCTCCTTTGGCTTCACGCTCGACGTCTCCGGCGCGATGGCGCCGAGCGCGTTCACCCTCACCGACTACACTGTCTCGGAAACGGGGTCAGTCGACATCGACACAACGATCTCGACCAGCGATCTGGACGGCTCCTCGACGCGGACGGAGGATGGCTCCATCACGGTCGACGACTGGACGAAAACAGGCGACGACGCCGGATATTCGCTGACCGTCTCTTCCTCGACAAGCCTAACAGCGGTGGAAGCCGGCGTCTACGGCGGCCAGACCTACGAGCGCACCGAGTACGTCAGCTTTGCAAGCGCCATTGACGAGGATGTCGACTTTACCAGCGGCGATTACACGTCGACGCGCGACGATGTGTTCGATTCGAACAGCTGGACCGAGATGGGCGCCGTCTGGACCGATTCCTACGCCGCCGTGGGGTCTTTCAGCGCCGAATATGTCGCGATCGAGACTGGCAACCTCGGCACGGGGGATTACGAGGTCGACATCGACGGTTCGACCGATCCGGGCGTGGCCGAAATGTTCTACAACGGCGTCGCGAGCGGCGGCGGTAGCGCCGGCGGCGATCCCATCGTCATCAGTATCACCAAGACCGCCAACTGGACGACCGGGGACTATGAGGTCATCCAGGTCACCACGGCCGACAACGGGACCGGCACGTTCGCGTTCACCAACCAAACCGACAGCGGCGACGAAGGCTGGACGATCGACACCTGCGCGACGACCTGGGATCAAACCGGCAACACGCTGACGGGTGATTACAGTGTGGAGGCCGAGACGACCAGCAGCGGCGGCGGCACGGCGACAGACGACAATCAGGACGCTACGGCCACCAACGACTACACGGTCGCAGTCGATTCGACCCTCAGCCAGGAAGGCAATGTTATCACCGGGGATTACGCCTTGGAAGCTGGGACGACCACCGACGTGACATCGTCGGTTGACACGGAGAACCAAACTGAGACAGGGAGCGGCGAAGGGTCGCAGACCATCACTGCCACGCTAGACCGCGACGGCAACACGATCAGCGGCGTTTATGAGCTGACGCTCGTGACGGTGATCGACGCCTCCGGATCCAGCGGCGTCGCCAATCAGGACGCGACCGCGGGCGGGGATTTCGCCATCGATCCGGAAGCTACTTCCACGACCATCGAGGAAACGGGAAACACGCTGACGGGCGACTACAGTCTGACGGAAGACACGGTCATCGTCGCGTCCGGCTCGACGACCGCCGAGAACGAGGACGCCACAAGCACGTCGACCTATGAAACGACGATCACCATCACCCGCGCCGAGTCCGGCAATCACATCGATGGCGACTATAGCGCCGAGCAGGAAACGGACACGGACACAACGACGGACTGGAGCATCTCCAACCAGACTGAAGAAGCCGAAGGGGAGGACACGTCCTCGACGACGGTGGTCCTCGAAATCTCCGGCGACTACTCGACCGGCGATTTCTCGCTCACCGAAACCACGACCTGGAGCGCGAGCAGTTCGTGGAGCGGAACCGACGCCCGGGGCGACTACACCGCCGACTCCGATGCGGAAGGAACGTTCATCTCCGAACGCAGCGGCAACTCCGTAACGGGCGATTTCACCGCGGCTGAGTCGAGCGACTCGAGCGCGAGTTCCTCGAAGTCCGGCGGCAACGCCGACACGTCATACGAGCAAACCACCAGCAGCGAGTCGTCATCCGAAAGTTCGGAGGACTACAACGCGGTAACGGGCGACTACAGTCGCTCCTCGTCGAGCGACATGACGGCCACGGTGGAGGAAAGCGGCTACTATCTCGACATCCCGTTCACGAACAGCCGCACGGACACATCCTCGTCAACGCTCGACATCACGGGCAACTACGTCACAGGCGACTACAGCCTGAGCGCTAGCCAGACGACGAGCGTCGAGATCACAGCTTCGGGCAGTAGCGCGGACGCCGAGTACGATTTCGACAAGACCGAGGATGTCAGCGCGTCCTGGTCAACTGATGGCAACGATGTCACGGGCGTTTACGAGACGACGGGGACTTACGAGATCAGCGCCACGTCGCACGAAGTGAACACATACGCCGACGGCGAAGCCGAGTTCACCGAGACCACGGGCGAGAGCTACGATTACACGGAGACCGGCAACGACGTCACCGGCGACTACGAGCGCGACGAAACCGACGGCGTCCGCTCCTCCGGCCTCGACGCCATCACGACCGACACGACGGGAACGTACACGGTCACCCAAAGCGTCGAGGGCACGTTCACGCGCTCCGAATCCGGCAACCGCGTCACCGGCGAGTACTCCAGGACCGAAGAGGCGGACGATGATTACGAAGTCGACCAGACCGGCGACGGCGACGCCGACTACACGCTGACGATGACGGGGACGAACGCGTACTCGATTCTGGAATCCGGCAACAGGGTCACCGGCGAGTACACGACTGTCAAAACGGGCTTCGACACGTTCGAGATCGATATCAGCGGCACGAAGACGGGTGGCAGCTATTCCCAAACTGTGACGGGATCGGAAGACTACACGCTGACCGATGGGGGCAACCTCGCCACCGGTCATTACGAGCGCACTATTTCGGGCGAAGGTTCCTACTCGCGCACCAGCAGCGGCGCCGGGGCGAGCGAGCCGAGCGACACCGGCGCGCTCGATTACCTTTGGTCCCAGGTCGGCGACCCCGAGAGCGGCGTCTTCACAATGACACAGAGCGGCATCAGCCGGTATGACCTGCTGGAGGACTTCTACGACATATCGAACACACAGGCCGAGCGCTCGCCGGGGCATATGAACCGGTATCCGTTCGCGCAGACGTTTGTTGATCCCCCACCGATGACGGACCTCGAACGTGCCGAGTGGCTTGAACGGAACTATAATCCGGAGGTCCGACGCGCGTATGAGGAGCAACTGCGCAGGGATGCGGAGTTGCGTTTGCGATTAGAACTCGCGCTCCATCCGGTGCCAATGATAACTTCATCGCCCGATGGAGATGGCAGAAGCAGGCGTCGGGCCTGGCATGATCTTGCGTGGGTTCGCCCGACTGCGCGCGCGCACGACGGGGGCAGGGGCGGCAATGCGCGCCTCCGGTGCGGGATCCCGTCACGTTGTTTCAACCTCTCTCAGAAGGAAACTTACGAGATCACGCTTCAGCTCGCATGTTCGATAAAGCTAACGCCGGGAGCAGTCGAATCTCGAGGCAGATTCTGGGAGGCGATCCGGATTCTTCGAGGTTTACGCCTTGAAGGGGAAGCCAAATGAACATGGACGCTCTATCATGAGATTAAGAAGGAGTCTCGCAACGCGCGCGTGAGGACATGTCTCTCTTTACGAAAGTACGTCCGCGAACTCAAAGCCGAGACCAGGATCTCCGGTGCACGTTCGCTCGACGTGGAACACGCGAACGACGTGCTCTCGATCATCAAGAACCTGAAGGAGCGGTTATCGCACAACGTTCGGTATCGTATGTCATCCAGACCGTTGGAGCAGTGGGAAAGGAGACTTCGTCTTCTCGATCCGACGGCTAACAAAGCGGAAATCCAAGCCATCGAACGCGACCTATACGCTCTGGTCGATGCCAGGCCTGAAACCTGAGACAGATATACGACAGGTGATAGAGCAGGAGATAAAATTGACATCTTTCATCGAAGTTGGCTTGTCTGAGCAGATCTCGAAACGCCCGGCATTATCGAGGGAAGAACAAAAGCGGGTCCGGATGTTGAAGAGCCAACAAAAAAAAACGCTCTCGATACGGCGAACTCCCTCGCTGTGAGGGTTGCCGCGAATGTGGAGAAGGAAAAGAAAAGGTGGGACAAAAAAAGGGGACGCAGCGGACGCAGCTCGTTTTAAGCCTTGCGGAATGATCTCTACCAGAAGCGCCACCAATACGACAGCCTCAAGGATCTTTTCGACCAATTGTACCGCCCGGGGCGCACGGGTGCCATGCTTTCGCGGGCCGCTCGCGGTGTCGGCATGCTGTCAGTGGCGCCGCGAAAGCATGTGAAGCGCCAACAACGAGGTTCCCTTTCAGTGCCACAGGCAGGGCAACTCATCCATGCAGATCGGCACGTTGCGATCTCCGGCATGGAAACGAGCGCTCGACCAGATCCAGTCCGTTGGCTCCGCGCACAAGCCGCGACGTACGGGGTTATTGTGGATGTACTCAATCATGGCGAACAGCGTGATCGGCTCGAAAACGTTCCGATCGTAGCCACCGCCGCGTTGCCAGAAGCGATGGCTGACCTTCCCGTTGGGCTGTACGTCCTTCAGTCGCTCGAGAAAGGAGGGCGCCTGCCGCTTCAGGAAGCGGATGGCCTCGCGAGCGACCGGGACCTTCAGGGCCGTGCGGATCAGGCGTACCTCGTATTCTTCCTCGACCGGCCAGAACAACAGGTGAACGTGCTCCGGCATGATCACATAAGCCCACAGTTGCAGATGCAACCTTCGGCGGGCAACTACGAACGCACGATCTCCGGCGAGGGTTCATATTCTCGCAGCAGCAGCGGTTCCGGGGCGACCGAGCCGACCGACACGGGCTCCATCGACTATCTTTGGTCGCAGGTCGGCGATCCGGAGAGCGGCGTCTTCACGATGACCCGGACGGGAATCGGTCGTTATGAAGTGTTGGAAGAGTTCTACGACATCTCAAACACGAAGGCCTCGCGCTCGCCGGGGCATATGAACGTCTTCCCCTTTGGCCAGTTATTCATTGATCCGGTTACAAGGGATTCCGACACGGGGGCAGTTCGCCAAGTTCGCGCACTCGGCCAACCCGGATGGGAGCAAGCCGACGAAGACGATATCTTATCACGATATCCAGGAACACTGTATTTCTATAGCGTTGAACCTGATGAATCGACAGCAGTTATGGAGCCGTTCGGACCAATGGGGACTTGGTTGAGGACCTATACACGTTATCGCTACGTAGAAACCGACAGAGTGTACATCTCAGATCCTAGATGGGGCGTATACCATTTCATGTTGCCACCAGTCGAGGGAGGCTTTTCCGCTCTTCCCAACTACATGATACTTAATCCGAATAACCAACGGCGCCATTGAGCCCCTCTTCGGAGTCTATATGCGTAATCTCTTTCTTGTGGCGACGTGCCTGCTGTGTTCGTTTCCCACATGCGTCCCGCTGTCAGCTGAGCAGCCGGGAAAGGACGATCCCCGCGCTCGCCTCGACAGCCTTAGCCGAAGGATCGACGCAGACTCGGACGACTGGGTAGCCCGTCTCGAGCGCGCAGGTAGACTTGCCGACCTCGACCGATACGAGGAGGCGCTAATCGATCTCGCTCACGTAATAAGAATACGCCCGACCGAACCCTACGCGTATGTCCAAAGGGGAGCCCTCTATTTGCGTCTTAAGGCGCCCCTAAAGGCGCTTTTGGACTACAATCGAGCCTTATCCAATGATTCCAAATGTTATCCCGCCTATGTTAACCGCTCAAGTGTATACGCACTACTCGGTTCGTTCGATGACGCTCTGCGTGACTGTGATAGTGCAATCCGACTCAAGTCGGACGATCCCAATGCTTACTTCAACCGAGCCGTTATCCACTTGCAGCGAGGTGACCACGACAAATCCATCGGCGACCTCGACAAAGCCGAGAAGTTTTGTCCAAAATCCTCGTACTCTCTTACTCTGCGTGCCGTTTGCTTGAACAAGAAGAGGGACTACGGCCACGCAGATGAGCTTTTCCAGAAAGCCGCGGCCACGACGCCCTTGTTCGACAGTACATTGAGAGAATATGCGTGGTTCCTAGCGACATGCCCTGACCCGAAATACCGCAATGGAGGGAAAGCGGTGGAGTTGGCTCAGGCTGCCTCGAAGCTTGCGCATCCACCGATGTCAGCCGACCTGCTTGAAGCTCTCGCTGCTGCCTACGCGGAAACCGGGGCCTTTGAAAAGGCTATTCATTTTCAGGAAAAGGCGCTCGCCTCACCCCGCAGTTCGGGTCTCATCTACAACACGCGGGCAGCTGAAGCGCGGTTGGAGCTCTACCAAAGCAAAACCAAGTTCCGTGAGGGTTTTGTGTTTGATTGAGGGTTCCAAAAATGGTCGGCGATCCGGAGAGCGGGGTCTTCACCATGACGGGCGGGTGGCATGGCTAGGAAAAAAAGGGGACGCAGCTCGTTTTGATCACTCCTCGCCCCTTCTTCGGCCGCCCCGGTGGACGCAGGGTCGATTGTAGCCCGAGGCGGCTAGCCGTCTGCCGTTGCCACGCGGGCGAGCCGAACGGGCTGCCACGTTTCACCGCCAGGCGCAGCGCCTCCATCTCGGATTGCGTTTGCGGCGCGTTCACCAGTTCGACCCAGTTGCGCGGAACCGGCAATGGCCAACGCGCGAGGCGGTCGGCCGCCGGCTGGCCGCGGCGCCAGAGGCTACCCCAGCGCCACTCCTCCGCGCGCCGCACCAGATTGGCGCGGAGCGCGTTGCGCTCGACATAGCGCAGCACCGCATAAAAGTGGTCGTCTTCCTCAATCGGAAACGACTTGAAGCGGCCCTGGTACAGGTGGCCCGTGCCGCTGGTGTGGTAGTGGGCGTGCCAGCGCATCGTGTGCGTGTGGGTCAGCCAGCGGAAGAAGGCGGTCACCTCGCCGGCACGCTCGGGCCAGACCACCATGTGCCAGTGGTTGGGCATGAGGCAATAGGCGAGCAGACGGATCGGGTGGCGTTCCAGGGCTTCGTCGAGGACGCGCTCGAACGCCTCATAGTCGCCGTCCTTTTCGAACAAGGGCAAGCGCGCCACCGCCCGGTTGAGGACATGGTAAACAAGGCCACCCGGGGCGTAGCGCGCTTGGCGGGGCATGGCCACACGATAACAGGGTCGGCTCCGGCTTCAACACGAAAACGAGCTGCGTCCCCTTTTTCCGATCAGGCGGCACGTCCGGTAGCGCCGGCGGGTGTCAGCGCCTGGGCGACCGCGGCGAGGTCGGCGTAGACGCGCGTTTGCGGCGGCAGCGCTTCGCGCTCGGTCTTGCGGCCGTTGCCGGTGCGGACGAGGATGGGGCGGCAGCCGGCGGCGTGGGCGGCCTGGAGGTCGCGCAGGCTGTCGCCGACACAGGGGAGGGCGTTCAGATTCAGACGCCACTTATGGGCGAGGTGGAAGAGGAGGCCGGCGCGGGGCTTGCGGCAGTCGCAGCCGTCCTCGGGACCGTGGGGGCAGAAGGCGATGTCGTCGATCCAGCCGCCGGCGTCCTGGACGGCGCGGTGCATCTTGGCGTGAATGGCGGCCAGGGTCTTGTCATCCAGAAGGCCGCGGGCCAGGCCGGATTGATTGGTGGCCACCAGCACTTTCCAGCCGGCGCGGTGCAGGCGGGCGATGGCCTCGACGCTGCCGGGGATCGGGCGCCATTCCTCGGGGGACTTGATGAAGGCGTCGCTGTCGAAGTTGATGACGCCGTCGCGGTCGAGAAGAATCGCGTTCATACCAGTCGTATAAGCCGAAACGGGAACGCGGGTCAATGCCTGCGCGTGCCTGAAAGCGGCCCCGTCCATTCCTTACGGGAAGACGAACAGCCCGCCGGTGATGACCGCCCCTTCCGCCACCAAACCGGTCACGCTGAACTTCTCCGGGTAAAGCAAGAATGGCACGCGGTCGCCGGGCAGGCACTTGCCGGTGCTGCAGTCCCAGCGGTCGCACGGGTCGGTCCAGTAGTGGTAAGGCAACATCGCCATGTCGTACCAGTAGACGCCGACGTTCACGAACGGCGTGAGCGGGCCGAGGTCCCAACCGTAACGCTCGAAGTTCGGCTGCTCGAAGAGAAGCCGGCCGTGGCAGACGTAGCCCGCCTCCACCAGGCAGACGCTGCGGGCGAAATTGCGGCCCGCGTAGGTATCGCGCGAAACCGGCGGCTCCTCCGGGAAATAGATCTTGGGACTCTTCGGATCGCGCTTGGCGATCTCCCGGATCCGCGCCTGCATCTCCTGCTCGGAGTAGCGCCGGAAAAGAGTGTCCGGCCCGGGCAGCTCGGTGCTGAGGAAGTCCTCGATCGCATCCGCCTCGCGCTGGGCCACGGGAATGACGTGCGTGCCGACGGAGCCGTCGTCGCGGAATATGGCCGGGCCGACAGCGCCGCCGTCCGGCCCGCCCACCGCGTGCTTCACCGCGGGCGGATCGACGACGAGCGGAGCGGAGGGCATCCGCGCCGGCTCCTGCGCCCACGCGCTCGAGCCGAGGAAAACGAGACACGCGGCGAGGAGGCTAGCCGCCATCCTTCTCGGTGTAATCCGAGCGGGAGGAGTAGTTCGGCGCTTCCTGCGTGATGAGAATGTCATGCGGATGACTCTCCTGCACACTGGCGCCGCTCACCATGATGAAGCGGGCGCGGGTGCGCAATTCCTCGATGTTCCGTGCCCCGCAATAGCCCATGCCCGCCCGCAACCCGCCGACGAGCTGATACACGAAGGGCGCCAGCTCTCCCTTGTACGGCACGCGCCCTTCCACCCCTTCCGGGACCATCTTGCCGCCGCCCGTCCCCGGCTGCCCGTAACGATCGCCGGAACCGGAGACCATGGCGCCGAGCGAGCCCATGCCGCGATAGACCTTGAAGGTGCGGCCCTTGTAGATGATCGTCTGGCCCGGGCTCTCCTTCAGTCCCGCCAGGAGGCCGCCGAGCATCACGCCGTGGGCGCCCGCGGCGATCGCCTTGGTGATGTCTCCCGAGTAGCGGATGCCGCCGTCGGCGATCACCGGCACGCCGAGCCCCTTGGAAGCATGGGCGACCGCGGTAATCTGCGGCACGCCGACGCCCGAGATAATCCGCGTCGTGCAGATCGACCCCGGCCCGATGCCCACCTTGATGGCGTCCGCCCCGGCGTCCGCCAGCGCCCGCGCCCCCTCGCTCGTCGCCACATTGCCGGCGATGACGTCGAGGGTGTGCTTTTTCTGAGCTCGCCGCACGGTCTCGACGACGTTCTTCGAGGTCCCGTGGGCCGAGTCGACCACGATCAGGTCGACGCCGGCCTGGATCAGCGCCTCGGCCCGCTCGTAGTCGTGGACGCCGATGGCGGCGCCGGCGCGCAGCCGGCCCCGGCTGTCCTTGCAGGCGTGAGGGAAATCCGTGAGCTTGATGATGTCCCGGATGGTAATCAGGCCCCTCAGTTTATAGTTTTCGTCAACCAGCAGTAATTTCTCGACTTTATTTTGCGTCAAAATCCGCTCAGCCGCTTCGAACGTTGTATGTTCCGGCGCCGTGACCAGGTTGTCCTTGGTCATCACCTCGCCGACGCGCTGGGTGAACTCGGTGAGGAAGCGCAGGTCGCGCTTGGTGATGATGCCGCGCAGGACGCCGTTCTCGGTGATGGGGAGCCCGCTGATGTGCTGCTCCTCCATGATCTTGCGCGCCTTGGCGACCGATTCCGACGGCGGCAGGGTCACGGGATCGGTGATGATGCCGTTCTCGCTGCGCTTGACCTTGTCGACCTCGCGCGCCTGCCGCTGGACCGGCATGTTCTTGTGGATGATGCCGATCCCCCCCTCCTGGGCCAGCGCGATGGCCAGGTCGCTCTCGGTCACCGTGTCCATCGGCGAGGAGAGGATGGGGACATTGAGGCGGATGTTGCGGGTGAGCTGAGTACGGACGTCGACGTCCTTTGGGAGGATCTCGCTGTAGCCCGGCTCGAGGAGAACGTCGTCGAACGTGATGCCCTGATATGCGATGCGCTCTTGCATGGTGAAAGCTCCGCTGGGACGCTTTCTGCGTCATTATAGAGAAACCGGGCGCGGACTGGGGGCCGCTAGTCGCTTGACATGGCCCGTCGCGCCGGGATAATGCGGTCATTACCATCCCGCAAGCTCCGTCCGAGCAATTGCAATGGCCGCCGACCCACCACGCAAGGATTTCGAGGTCACCGTCACGCAAGCGGCTCCGCCCCCGGAGCCCGCCGCTCCGGCGCGAGCCGGGCCAAGGCCGCTAGGGACCGTCGCGGAACTGGTACAGGTCTTGAAGAGCGGTGAGTTCCTGACGCCGGTGCGCTTCGACAAGCTGACGCGCGATTTGCAGAAGCGCTTTACGCGGCCCGACGAGCTGGCGCGCGAGCTGGTGCGCTGGGGCTGGATCACGCCGTACCAGTCGAACACCCTTCTCGCCGGCAAGGCGTCGCAGCTGCAGCTCGGCCCGTACCTGCTGCAAACGCCGCTCGCCTCCGGCGGCATGGGTCAGGTCTTCCGCGCCAGGCACCGGATCATGGAGCGCGTCGTCGCGCTCAAGATTATCCGCCCGGACATCGCGCACAGCTCCGAAGCCATCGGCCGCTTTCGGCGCGAGGTCGCGGTCGTCGCCCGCATGGCGCATCCGAACATCGTGGTCGCACACGACGCGTCGGAGGCGAACGGCGTCTATTTCCTCGCCATGGAGTTCGTCGACGGCAAGGACCTGAGCACGCTCGTGGCCCAGAAGGGGAAGCTGCCCATCGCCGACGCCTGCGAGTACGTCCGGCAAGCGGCGGTCGGCCTGCAACATGCGCACGAGCGCGGGCTGGTGCACCGCGACATCAAGCCGTCCAACCTGATGCTGACGGCGGTCGCGGAGATCAAGAACGCGCCGCCCCGACCGCTGGTCAAGATTCTCGATCTGGGCCTGGCGCGGCTCGAGCAAGACACGGGGGACAACCGGGAGCGGGTGAAGACGCGCCTGGGGGCGGTGATGGGGACGCCGGACTACATGGCGCCGGAGCAAGCGCTCGACCCGCGGACCGCCGACATCCGCTCGGACATTTACAGCCTGGGCTGCACGCTCTATTTCCTCCTGGGCGGGGAGCGACCGTTCCCCGATCCGGACCTGCGCAAGAAGATGGAGGGGCACATCCGCGGGACCCCGGCGCCGCTGGCGAGTTTGCGTCCGGAGGCGCCCAAGGCGCTGCTGGCGGTGGTGGCCCGGATGATGGCGAAGAAGCAGGCCGAGCGTTACCAGACGCCGGCGGAGGCGGCGCAGGCCCTGGCCCCGTTTTGCGCGGGAGCAGGCGTGCCGGACCTGGCGGCGGCAACAGCGGCGGTCAGCGCGGCGCCGCTGCGCTCGCCGCTGGCGGACGCCAAAACGGTGGTGGCGGCGGAGGCCGGCGCCGCGGGCGATTCTTCGCTCGGGGAATCCTCGGCGAGCGATACCTCGCTGTCGCTGTCGTTGGCGCCCGCTTCCGAGATGGGCCGGTCCAGCGGCGGCAAGCGCGTCTACCTCACGCTGGCCGCTCTCCTTGTCCTATTGCTGGGCGGTGGGCTCGTGGCGCTTCAGTTCATGGGAGGGAACGGGAAGGAACAGAACGATCCGGACAAGGACAAGAGCGGATCGCTCGCGTTGCCCGGACCCAAGACGCTCGACTTCGGCCCGCCCATCGTCGCCACGTTCGATCCGAAGTATCTCGACGCTCTCGACCCGGCGAAGATTCCGCCGCTGGAGAGGTTTGACGGGCAGCCGAAGGAGCTCGTTGGCGTGTTGGGGGAGCATCGGCTGCGCGGCAGCGTGATTGCCGTAAGCCCGGACGGATCGCTGATCGCGACGGCGACGCCCGGCCTGGTCTCCGGCGTGTTTCTGGGCGATCCCGAGCGGCTGCGGCAGGACCGGCATCTCCCGATCCTCAACCTCGCGAGCATCGCGATCAGCGCCGACAATGCAACGCTGGCCGTAGGCCAAGCCGATGGCGGCGCGCGGCTCTGGAGCATCAAGGAGGGTAAGGAAATTGCGACGCTCAAGCCGGTGGCTCGGGACGAAAAGGAACTCGCGCGGCTCGGGGCGGCGGCGAGGGGCGTGCTTGCCCGGCCGCAGTTCTCGAGCGGCACGCGGCTGCTCGGCCTGGTGGAAAAGGAAGCGTGGGTTTGGGACACGAAGACGCCCGAGCCGATCAAAGTGTTGAAGGGGCACAAGGGCTACCTCTCGTGCTGCGCGATATCGCCCGACGGCGCCCTGGCCCTGACCGGCTCGGGTTCGGATGAAGGCGTCGTTCGCCTCTGGAACATCGACAACGAGCGCACGCTCGCGTCCGTCGAGCCGCCGAAGGTCCCTCAAGAGACGCCCAAACGCGCCGTACACTCGGTCACCTTCTCCAAGGACGGCACGCGGATCGCGGCCGGCCTTGGCGAAGAGGTTCACGTGTGGAAGACGGCGGAGTTTGGCTCGGAAAAGACGGCGCGCGTGTTCAAGTACGGCGCCCAGCAAAGCCTGGCGTTCTCGCCCGATGGCAAGCTGTTGCTCCTCGGCGACAACGTCTACCTTCACCTGCTCGATCTCGAAACGGGGAAACTCGTCTGGCAGTATCACCTGTACTATGCCGGTCAGGTGGCGTTCTATCGCGCCGGCGGCAAGCGGCTGCTTGTCTCCGCAGGTAGAGACATTCGCGCCTTCGACGAGGAAACGAAGACGGAACCGGTTGCCCTGCGCGGGCCCGGAGGTCCCGTGAACGCGGTTGCGGTATCGCCCGACGGCCGCTATGTGGGCGCCGGCGGGATGCACGTGCGTATGGCGATGTTCTGGGACCTCCACACCGGAAAAGAGCACGAATGCCCGACGGGTAATCAGGTAACGGGCGCATTCTTCAGTCCCGACTCCCGCGCCTTTATCTACACCGGGCAGGATGCGTTTCTGCCGGTCCTGACCGACACGGCCTCGAACGAGTTCCTGCCTCTGAAATTGCAAAAGCGCGAGGGCGCGGCGCACACGCGCTGGGCCGCTGTCTCACCGGACGGCCGGTTTCTTCTCGGGTCGTTCTGGGACGGCGTCTCCTGGTTGTGGGACTTCAAGAGCGGCGAAACGCTGCGCTCCTTCGTATCGCCGCCGGGGGATGCGGGGCGTGTAGAGTTCGCCCCCTCGGGCGCCCTCGCCTTGATTCACGACGAGCTGTGGGACCTCAAGGATGCGAAGAAGTTGCACGCGTTCAACGCGCCGTCTTTCTTCATGCCGGACGGCCGCGTCCTTTCCTTGGGCGCCAAGCCGGCAATCTTCGCAGTGAGCGCGAGCGGCGTTGAGGAAAGGGGAGCGACCTCGCTGCCGCCTTTGGGTGGGGGCGCCAGGCCGTGGCCCACCTTGAGCGCCAATGGAAAGCGCCTGGCGGCCTTCATCGAGAAGACCTTGAAAGTGTTCGACGTACCCAGCGGCACAGTCGTCTGGGAGTACACGCCGGATCCGACGCGTTTCGAGATTCGCGGCGTGCATCTCTCACCGGACGGCCGTTATCTCTTCAGCGGCAATAACAACGGCACGGTGTACATCTACCGGTTGCCGTGAACCACACGGGGCCTGTCCCTTTGGCAAAGCGAGAGGGATAGGCCCCGTTGTGAAACTAAACAGATGAAAGCTTCCGCAGCTCATTCAGGCTCGTGATTCGGTTCATCGTCCCATCCACGTGCCGTCCGCGCGGATCGAGCAGGACGGCCTGCATGCCCGCGGCGCGCGCCCCCTGGTAGTCGCTCTCCAGATCGTCCCCCACCATGAGGATGCTTTCGGCCGGGGCCTGCGCGGCGTGCCACATGGCGGCGAAGAATGGCGCCGCCGGCTTGCGGAAACCGACGTCCGCGCTGACGACGAACAGGGACAGGGGAGCCAGCTCGGGGATGCCGCGCACAAGGCCGTAGAGGCGATGATCGTAGTTCGAGGCGACACCCAACCGGACGCCGCGCTGGTGTAAAACGCGCAACAGCTCCGGCGCTTCCGGGTCGAGCGTCCAGCCGCTCGGTCGCGCGTAGAAGTCGTAAAGCTCGGCGAAACAGGCATCGAAGTCGCGAATGTCGCCGAGGGTATCACGGACGATGCTCTGCCAGCGCTCACGCTCGCGCGCTTCGCTCGTGACCCAGCCGCGCGCGGCGTCCAGTCGTTCCTGGGCGCGGAAGGCGGCGCGGAAGCGTCCCGCGAGCGTCTCCTCGTCCAGCGTGCAGCCGAAGCGGGCGGCGGTCTCGGCGTAGACGCGGCCCACGTTGACGGGATGGAGCAGCGTGCCGCCGAGATCGAAAAAGACGGCCTGGATGGGGTTCGTGGGCAAGACGGTCACTCGCCGAGAAATCAAGCCGTGCGCCAGCGTCACTCGGGTACATTGTTCGTGAGGGGCCTGATCTCGATCTTACGGAAATGGACCACCGTTTCCGGCCGGAAGGATTCGAGGACAATGTGGCCGCGCCTGAACGTATTCGTCACGTCGACGTGCTCGACCGTGGTCCTGCCGTCCACCTTGATCTCGAGGCGATTGCCCGTGGCGATGACTTCCAGAAGCAGCCAGGTATTGTCCCGAGGGGGCGGGAGACTGCTCGCCTCCAGAACGCTCCAGTGCCGGAGATGCGGCCGCCAGGCGAGGTCGCCCGTGTGATCGGCGCAGAAGTTCCCGATCACCTGCGCCTCGTAGCCGTCGATGCCGACGAGCGGCTGGCCGGCGCCGTTCCTGAAGCCGAAAATCCCGTACGGGCTGCGGAAATAGATGCCGGAGTCGCCGCGACCGTTGATGCGCATTTCGGCGCGAAGATGAAAATCCTCGAATTCCCCCACACTGAAGAGATACTGGCAGGCCTTCGTCCCCACCAACATGCCGTTCTCGACGCGCCAGGCTTTGACGTCCGCCTGAGGCGTCTTCCAGCCGGCGAGATCGGCGCCGTTGAAGAGCTGCTCCCAGCCGTCCGCCTTGCGCCAGACGAGACGGCGCTCGTCATCGGCCGCCAGGTTGACAAAGTCGCGGCGCTGGACCTTGCCCCCCTTGGAGCCGCGCACCTCGTAAAGTCCGGGCGCCGGACGGAACGTATAGGTTCTGCCGGCGGCCGCCTTGGCGGGGGCGGCCGGGCCCCCACGCTCCGGGCCGTCACCGGGGATCGCGCCCACGGGTTCAACCGCCGCCGCATCGGGACGGAACAGCAGCTCGACCGCCAACTCCGGATCGTCGCAGTCGACCGTCAGCGTCGCAAATGGCGCCGTCCGCGGCCACCAGCGCGCAATCACGAGCGCGGCCAGCGCGCCGAGAACGACGACCAGGGCGCCCGCGGCAATCAGCCACCTTCTTCTGCTCGGCCGTCGCCGCAATCGCGCCAAGACCGAGCCGTGGGATCGTTCAACCCTGGTGGGGCTGGAAGTGTCGGCGGTGAATGTCAGAGGCGTGACATCGCCGCGCATCTGCAATTCCGCCAGATAGCCCCCCAGGAGGTCCGCCACTTCTCTGGCCGACTGAAACCGCCGCTCCGGAGTCTTGGCGTGGAGCTTCTCCACCACGTCGCACAGCCATTGCGGAATCTCGGGATTGATGTCCCGGATCGGCCGCGGCGTCTCTTCGACCACGCGTCTCAGGACGCCGAACGTCCCCGGAGCGCGAAAGGGCGGGCGTCCCGTGCACATCGCGTAAAGGACCGTGCCGAGGCTGAACAGATCCGAGCGATGATCGACGGGATGCCCCTCCGCCTGCTCGGGGGACATGTACATCGGCGTGCCGGCGATCACGCCCGACTGCGTGACGCTGGCGTCGTCGACGGTGCGGGCCAGGCCGAAGTCCGTGATCTTCACGCGCTGCACGCCGTTTTCCAGCAGGATGTTGGCCGGCTTGATGTCGCGATGGATCACCCCCAGCCGGTGGGCCGCGGCCAACCCCTCGGCGATCTGCACGCCGATGCGCAGGATTTCTTTCAGATCGAGGGCGCCCTCGCGATCGAGGCGCTCCTGCAGCGTCCTGCCATCCACGAACTCCATCACGAGATAGGGAGGACGGTGATCGTGTTCCACGTCGTGGATGGAGACAATATGCTCGTTCTTGATCTGCGCCGCCGCCTGCGCCTCGCGGATGAAGCGGCTGCGTGGGGCGCCGCTCGTCGCGAACTCGGGCGCCAGCACCTTGATGGCCACGACGCGGTGCAGCTTGGTGTCGAAGGCGCGGTAGACCGAGCCGAAGCCTCCCTTGCCAAGAAGCTCGATGATCTCGTGCTGCTTGAGCCGGCCGAGATGCCCCGGCGTCGGCGAAGGGTCGAAAGAAAAACGCTCATCGGCGCTCGCCTGGCCCGTCTCGGCCCGCGTCGCATCCGCCTTGATCGCGTCTGCCTTGATTGCGTCCGCCTTGACACCGGCGAGGACCTCGGCGAGCCGGGTCGACGCTTCTGTGCGATCGGCCGAAGCGTCCCGCGCCAGGCGCAGCATCGAGTCGCCGCCTGTGAGCATGTCGACGGTGTTCTGACAGGAAAGGCACTCATCGAGATGCGCGGTCATCTCGGCCTGTTCCTCCGTGGAGAGGATGCCCTCGATGTGCTCTTGCCATTCTTCGGTTGAAGGACACGTCTGCGCCATCGTAACCTCTGTGCGCTCCATGTCGCGGCAATGTCGCCGCGCCAAACCATGAACCAAGACCTCATTCCTCCAGCGCCGCGATCTCCTTGCGGATGCGATCCAGGGCCCGGCTCTTCGCGGTGTAGACGGCGCCGATGCTCAGCCCCAATTCCCGGCTGACTTCCTTCGCGTCTGCCCCGTCCACCGCCGTCCGCCAGAACGCTTGCCAGCTCGCTTCCGCGAAATGCGGCCTCACCTTTTCGACGGCCCAGAGGAAGCGGCGCCGCTTGTATTCCTCGTCCCACCACGCCGTTTCCTCCGGGGCAGGATGCTCTTCGAGGTGGAGCAGGTTCGTCGTGTCCCCCACGCCGCGCGGCTGACGCCGGTTGCGTTCGATCTGCTTGAGGAGTTGCCGCCGGGCCACGCCGAACAGCCAGGCCCGGAAGGCGCCGCGCCCTTCATCGTAGTCGAGGCGGCCCGCCAGAGCCTGCATCACGCATTGGGTCAGGTCGGCGGCGTCCGCGTCCTGCAACCCTTGGCGGCGACCGTAGCGATAGACCAGAGGCCCGTAAAGGTCGATGAACTCGCGCCAGGCGTCCCGGTCGCGCACGTCGCGCACCCGGGCCAGCAAACTGGGACGCGTCTCCGGGCCGGCCATGCTCGCTCGCTCCAGGGTATTACGGGCTCGGGCGGAAACCTTACAGTAACAACGACCGATTCGGAAAAAATAGACAAAAACCGCCGGGAGCGGTGAGGACGTGACGGCGACCTTCATGCAGTCATTTGAGAGCGCAGTGCTGGCCGCTGCAAAGGCTGCCCGCGCCTGCTAATCTGAATCGACTGCCCAGGAAGCTGCAAATGGCCGAGAAGAAACCATCCTTGTCGACGACGATTATTTCCGACGGCATCCGCGCCGTTGAAATCGCGTTTCCGCGTGCTTCAGGCCTGACGGTCAACAGAGCAGATCGTCTACAACCGTTGCCCCGATCTGGTCATCCTCGACATGATGATGCCGCATGGGCGGCTATCCGGCCCCGAACACTTCCGCGACAAGAAGACGCCCCGCCGATCATCATGATCACCGCCAACGAAGGCCGGCATTGAAGCCTACGCCGAATTCCTCGGCGTCGTCGACTACATCCGCAAGCTCCTTCGCCATGGAGCGACTACCGAGGCTGTCGAGAAAGGCCGCACGCGGGGCGGTCGGGCGCCGAAGACGAGGAATAGCTGCACGCCGGTGCTCGAGGCCTACCCTCCATTGTCCAAGCAACAACTACAAGCCTTCCGGCCAGTTGCCCGCGAGGCCTGAAGCCGACCAGCGTGCGCCGGCTCGAGGTCGCCGCGACCAGTGGACCGGGCCGGCTGGTCGCAGCACGGCAGCGAGGTGCTGGAGGGCTCGACGCAGCAGGCGAAGAAGCGGCCGGCGTCGGGCGGGCTGAGGTAGATATCTGGAACAGCTTCGTGCTTGCGATCTCGGCTTCCTGTCCCTTGTCGCGCGGGCACCAGCCCAGACCAGGACGCCAGCACTGGCCGGTCTCGGCGAAGGCCTGGCCCGCGGCTTCCAGGAACATCTTGCAGGCGGCGTACCAGTAACGCGGCGTCGGCTGCACGTCGACGCCGAAGGCCCTGCAGCGCGGCAGCCGATCGTACCAGACCACCTGGCCGCTCGAGGCGAGCACGAGCGCCGACGCCTGCTTGCCGCGCGCTTTCGAGCGCGCTGTGAACGCCGATGACGTTGTTCGGCACGAGTTGAGCGGAAAAGCCGGCCGCCGTCCGGAAGGGCGGCCAGATGGATCAGCGCGAACTGATGCCGGCCATCGCCCGGTCCAACAAGCGTCCGTCGAGCTGACGACCTGGTCGGCGACAAGGCGTCCGGTCGAAGCCACGGACGCCGTGGCCGCGTCAGCACCGGCGACAACGGCGCGGCCGATGCGGCTGGAAGACCCGGTGACGAGGACCCGCTTGCTCATGTCATTTCCCCGGATGGAGCCGGCTGAATTCCGCACGGCGTTTGCCGGCTGCGTCCCCACGCCCAGCGCCAGGCACAGCTTGATCGTGTCGCCGTCCTTCCTTCCCTGGGATGCTGGAAGAGGATGAGGACTTGCTGGTCGCCGGACTGGCGATGGTAGAAATCGAGCTGCAGTTCTTCGCCCGACTGCTTCGCAGTGGATGGCTTCGAAGGCGCCCCTGGGTCCCGCGGGCGTCTCGGGCTTCCAGCTGTTGGGCTCACACCGCAGATTGGCCAGGAGGTTGCTGCGGGCGTAGTCCAGGATGGCCCGGTAGCCATCGTCCTGGAAACCTTGATCGGGATGGCGGGTTTCCTCGCGCGGGTCGGCGCCGATGGAGCTGACGGCGACGAACACCGGCGGGGTCGCCGGGGTGACGAAGCTTGATGCTCTTGTAGATCAGCAAGCCGCCTTTTCGGGAACGCTTGGCTCGGTCTTGTGCGGCAGGGCGCAGAAACAGCGACCAGGCGGGGATCCACGATTCGGGCTCCTTGTCCTGGGCCGGACGTGTACATGAAGGGCCCGCAACGGCTTGTCGAGGTAGCGGTTCTCCTTGTCGAACGCCTCGAGCCAGCGCGGTTCTCGTTCATAGCCGCCGGTAGTCGGCCATGTCGCAGCCAAGGCCAAGACACACAACCAGCAGCAAGGCAGGGAAGTAACTTCATGGCATTCATCAAGACCTGACGCCCCGGGCGAGCTCGGCGGCGTAAGCCCCTGGAGGAAAACTCCGCGAAGTCGGGGAAGCAGCAGACGACATTCTATTCCGCCGTGGAAGCCGCAGGCGAAACAGGCTTCGAGCGGCCGGGATTCGATCTCCAGCCTGGCCTGGCGATGATCGAGGATGACCATGACGAAGGAGAGGCCCAGCCCCATGCCCGCGGTGAGCCCGGCGAAGAGTGGCGCACGGCTTGGTGGAGAAGTACTTCGGTGCAGCGGCGCCGCACTTCGTCGGTCATGCCGGATGCTGTCCGCGACTTCGAGAACCGCTTCCTTGGCTAGCCGTCGCGTGCGCAGGACGATGTTCCCTTTCCAGCCGGCGGCGTCGATGAGGGCCTGGCGCCTCTGGGCGGGAGAGCGGGCCGGCTTCGCCCCGCTCAGGCGCGCCTTCTCGCAGGCAGGCATCTCGAAGGTGGCGTCGCGTTGAACAGCAGGTTCTCGGCGCCGCCTGCTGGATGTGCGAATAGTCCCCCCGATCCGGACGGGCGCCGCGCCGAGGTCGAGCCCAGGCTCAACTTCCATTTCCTCTTGCGCCAGCTCGTTCCAGGTTGTCGCCAGCCGCGGCACCATCGCGTTGAGGTCGATGTGGACCGTCACCGTCTTGTGCTGTCGCGCCGCACCGTCTGCAGGATCTGCTGCAGACGCGAGGTCACGGTGCCCAGCGCCCGCCGTACCGAGCATGTGGGACTGGTTGTCGTGGTCGACGCGCTCCTCGAGGCTGCCGCAACAGGTCGTTGGGGCGGACGAGGAGGTTCTTGATGTTGCCGGCCATGATGCCGATGTTGGCGAAGATCTGCGATTTGGCGCCGAGGTTCTGCCGCTCGGCCTCCTCGTGGCTGAGCTGTTCGCCTTCGCGGCGAGCGCCAGGCTTCGCCTCCAGAGCGCAGCGTCTGGCGGACGTCGCCTGTTGCTCGGCGACGTGGCTGCTGCTCGCTGGTTGTCGCGCCGCCGGGCTGACGAAGACCAGACGAGGGCGCCGGATACGCGTGAGCATGCCCAGGCCGCTCAGGCGAGCGGCGCTCGCCTCCTCGCGCTCGCGGAACTCGCCGTACAACAGGCGTGGTGGTGGCGCTGCACCGAGATCGTCCCCTTCTCCGAGCGAGACGCCCGTCAGCTCCTGCACCTGTCCCGGATGGCGCGGCAATTGGGAATCCCAGACGATCGGCTCGAGGTTCAGCCCCGGATCGAAGTTGACGGAGAGCCGGTAGATGATCGGAAAGAGGGGAAGCTGCCCCGGGTAAAGCTTGGTGGCGGGGACGCCGAGGGCCGCGAGGTGCTCACGGATCTCGTCGCGCTTGAAGCCCAGCTCCTCATCGAGGACGCGGAACCGCGCCACCTTGTTCGCCTCGGCGAGGGGCATGCGGGCCAGGTACTCGCCATGCTCCTTGAGAATGGCCAGGTACTTCTGCGTCAGCTCCGGCAGCGTCTGATAGACGCGCGCCTCGCGCACCCATTCCTTGATCGCCTCCTTGTCGTAAAGCTCGTCGCCGCGCAGCCACCAGGCGAGCGGCTCGCGCAGGACGAACCAGACGAGCAGCGCCAGCAGGGCGGGCACGAGGAGATCGCGGAGCCAGCGCAGGCGCCTTTGCAGGCGGTTCGGATTTGGGGCGGCGCTATTGTCGGGGACGCTCATGTGGCGGCATCGGTCGCAAGGCAAGTTTTCGGGGAGCAGCGCCCTGCGAGGGATCAGGGTATGATCGCTACCTTGATTGTCCGGGAGGAATTGCGGCTTGACCATGGGTTTTTGACTGCCCCACGCGAGGGGCCGGACGCGAAACGGCCAGCCAGGGCAGTCAGACTCTCCGCGCCCCTTGGCCGGCTACGCAAAATGAAAGACTTGACGTAGTCGTAGCCGTCCTATGGCTTGTCCTCCGCCAGGCGCTCGCTCCCCGCCCGCGCGCAAGTTTTGGCGCCGAACGCGTTTGCCTTTGATCGTCGCGCTGCCGCCTTGTGCGGCTGCGCGGCGCCGCGTAAGATGCCAGCGGCACCGACGCCTCTTTTTTCCGGACGCTCCTTGGAGTGGACTCATGCGTCGCTTCTCCTGTCTCTGCCTCGTGTTTCTTCTCGCAGTTGTCGTCTCCGGTTGCGGCCGCGGTGACGCTCCCCCCAAGGATCGCGTCGAGATCAAGGTCGAGCCGACGCCGAGCGGCCCGAAGCCGAGCGGCGATAAGAAGCCGGACGGCGACGGCAAACCGGACGACGACAAGAAGGTCGTCGATCCCTTCGCCGAGTTCAAGCCCGAGAGCCCGGAGGAGCGGGCCCGTCATGAAAAGTACGAGGCCGCGCTGGCCGAGGCGCTCAAGGACATGGCGGACGGCAAGCGTGCCGAGGCGCTCGTCGCCCTCGAGACGGCGCGGAGCTTCGACGATACCGAGTTCATCCGCGGCGAAATCGCCAAGCTGAAGGCCCACGTCGATTCGAGCAAGACGGCGGCCCGGACCGTGAGCGACATCGAGACGATCCTCGACGACGGCCGCGGCGCCGAGGCGGCCAAGCTGGCCCGGGCCGCGCTGCGTGACTTCGCGGACGACAAGGAGACGGCGGACAGGCTGACGCGACTGCTGGTCGCCGCCGAGGCTCTGGAGGGCGCCGGGAAGAAGGAAGACGCCGCGGACCGCTTCACGCGCTTCAAGGGTGAAGGGGACGCGGCGCTGAAGGAAGACAACCTGCGTGCCGCGGCGCTCGCCTACGAGAGCGCCCTGTCCGCCCGCGACGACGCCGCGCTGCGCAAGGATGCGGACGCCCTGCGGGCCAAGCTGGAGAAGTACGATTCCCTCCGTGCCCGCGCCGCCGAGCTGCGCAAGGACACGTCCAAGCTGGACGAGGCGCTCGACCTGCTCAAGGAGGCGAAGGATACCTGGAAGACGCTGCAGGTCCTCAACGACATCGACGAGTGCGCCCTCGCTCTCTCCAAGCGCCGCGAGGCCCTCAGCGTCGCCGCGTTCGATGTCCGCGGCGACGTGGGTATCGCGGACGCCGGCAAGACCGTCGCCGACGAGCTGCTGCCGCAATTCAAGGCACGCTTCGACCTCGTCGAGCGCGACCAGCTCGACAAGGTCATCGCCGACCTGAAGATCAAGAGTTTGGACGACGACCCGGATCATCCGCGCGCCGTCGCCAAGCTGGCCAAGGTCAAGTACCTGGTCCTCGGCAGCATCCGCCAGGACGCCGGCATCGTCGTCAACGCCCGGCTCGTCGACGCCGCCTCCGGCCTCATCGTGCAGACGGCCAAAATCACCGTGCCGGACAAGGACGCGCTCTGGCCGGCCCTTGCCGATCTGGCCAAGCAACTACTCATGAGCGACGATGAGAAGGCGGCGTTCGAGACCGAGCGGCTGCGCGTGGCAATGGCGCCGGAGCCGGTGGCGCCGGACGCGGCTTTGCCCCCCGCCCCCGCCCCGCTCGCCGCCGGCGCCGCCGCGCCGCCGCCCTGTTCCTCGACCCACCGCCGCCTCCGCGCCTCGGCGGCCTCAAGGTCGACGCCTTCGCGGCCCTGCCGCCGCCACCGCCGCCCGACAAGGTCTGGTCGTCGACGCTGGCGGTGCCGCGGAAGCCGCCGTCGCTTCCGCTTCCTGCACACCACGCTGCTCCTGGGCGATAACCTCTTCCTGCGCGGCCACTTTGGCGAGCGCGGCGGCATTACGAGCCGGCCCTTCGCGCTGTCGCCCGGCAACTTCGACGTGCTGCTTCGCCTCGATCGTGTCCGGCCTTTCCTGCCGGTGGTGGTCGCTGTCGAGCCGGTGGTCGTCGCCGCCGCGCCGCGTCGCCGTCCTCAACTTCCTGGTCGCCGGCGAGGCCTGGGCCGTGCCCCCTTATCTGAGCTGGTGGACGCCGGGGACAGCTGGCGCCCCTACCTGCGCGGCGACTTCGACGTGGTCGACTCCGGCCTGGTCTACCGGTACATGGCCAAGACCGGCATGACCTTGAACGACCTGATGACCGACCCGCACGCGCGGGCGCTGGCTCGGCCGCCCTCAACATCCGCTACTTCGTCCTCGGCGAGATCCACCAGACGGCGAGCTTCGATGTCAACGTCTTCCTGCTCGACGCCGAGTTCGGCTTCAGGCCGGCCGCGCCCACCCGCACGCCCACAACCCGTTCGAGCTGAAGCTGCGGCCTATAGAGCGCAGCGCAAATGCCTCCTGGAGCCCCGCCGAGCGTACCGCGTGCTGGGGGGCGTCGACCGCTTCGAACGCCTGCTCGTGACCGGACGCGACCACTTCGCCCGGCGCCGCTTCGATCTGCTGCTCGCCGTGTTCGAGGACGGCCGCGCCCGCGGCCGCGGCATGTCGAGGTCCTGGTGTGGCTGGAAAAGGGCGCGCTGGGAGAGGCCGCGCCGCGTTCGCGGCGGAGCGCGAGCCGCGAGTTCCTGGCCCAGCGCGAGCGCGAGGAGGAAGCGCGGCGCCGCTCGTTCGAGCTGGCCCGAGCGGCGGAACTGGAGCGGCTGCGCTTGCCGCGGCCCCGGTCGTCGTCGAGCGTGAAGCGGCGCGCTGCGGCTCATCGGCGAGGCGTGCCGGGCGCGAAGGTCGGCAACGTCGCGCTCTCGATCAGCAGGTTCGAAGGAGCGGTATGCTCGCGCCGGGGCCGCGACGAATACGGTGCGGGTGAGCTGGCCCCAAGCGCGGGCCGAGGGGAGAAGCACCGGCGTCTGGCGCGCTGGAGGCGGAGGCGGCGCATCGAAGGGGAGCGGCGCCATGCCCGGGAAGCGGAGTTGGCCAAGCGCAGCCGCTGCTGGAGAAGGAGCGGCTGGTAACGGAGGCGCGCGTCTGCCGCGGAGCGCAAAAGCGCGAAGCGAAGGACTACTCGGCTTACAAGACGGCTCTGGATGAGGGCAAGCGCTTCCTGAGCAAGGGGACTATGGACGCGCGATCGGCGCGCTGCAACTGGGCGCGGCGAAGTATCGCAAGTCGGACCTGGTCGACGGGCTTCGCAAGAAGCGTCGAGCGCAAGGACGCCGAGGCCCGCGCCAAGGCCAAGGGGGAAGCGGAGCGCCTCGCTCTGGCGGAGAAGTTGGCCGCGGAGAAAACCCGGCGGATCGCCGCGGAAAAGGAAGCGAAGCGCAACCAGGACCTGTACGAGAAGGCGTTCGCGCTGGCCCAGGACGCCCTGAAGCGCCATGACTACGACGGCGCCCATGCCCGCTTCGAGGAGGCGAGCCGCGTCTTCAAGACCGAGGCGGCGCTCGCCGGCATCCGCGCCGCGGAGTCGGCCAAGGCGAAGGAAGCCGCGGAGAGAGATGCGGCGACCAAGGCGAAACGAGACGAGACGGAACGCGCCGATCGCCTGCGCAAACTGCTCGCGGACGGCGCCGCGTTCCTGGAGGCCAAGGCGTACCAGAAGGCGGCCGAGGCGTTTCGTCTGGCCAAGGGACTCGCCCCGGGCAACCTCGAAGCGCTCACCGGCCTGACGAAAGCCGAGCAGGCGGAAGCGCGCGTGCTGGCCGATGCCCGGCGCAAGGGTGAAGAGGCGACGCGCCTCAAGGACCTCGATCGCCTGGTGCGGACCGGCCAGGACAACCTCAAGTCCAAGCAGTTCGAGGCGGCCGTGGTCGCATTCCAGGAGGCGCTCCGTCTCAAGCCGGGCGACGCGGCGCTCAAGGGACTCCTGGCAAGCGCGGAGAAATCACGCGACGCCACGCTGGCCGACGCCAAGACCCGCGCCGCCGCCAAGGAAAAGGCCCTCGCCTATCAGAAGCTGCTCGGCGACGGCAAATCGGCCCTCGCCATCGGCCGTTTCACCGATGCCATCAAGTCCTTCGAAGCGGCGCAGAAGCTGTTGCCGGGGGATAAGAGCTCCGCGGATTATCTCAGCGAGGCGCGGACCGCCCTCAAACGGCATGACGACGAGATCGCCGACGCCGCCAAGAAGCGGGCCGACGGGATTCGCCGCGCGGCGGACGTGAAGAAGGCCGTCGATAAAGCCCGGCTGGCGCTGGCGGCGAAGGACCTGTCGGGCGCCGGCAAGGCGCTCACCGAGGCGCTCCGTCTGGACGAGAAGAACGCCGACGCCTTACGCCTGCGCGACGATCTGACGCGCGCGGAGAAGGCGGCCGTGGCCGCCGTCGAGGCGGAGAAGGCGCGCCGCGCCGAGTTCGACAAGGCGCTCAGCGACGCCCGTCTGGCCCTCAAGGCCGGCAGGCTGGACGACGCGGGCAAGCTCCTGGGGCGAGCCGAAACGCTGGCGCCCAAGGAGCCGGCCTTGCTCCTGGCGCGTCAGGATTATGAAAAAGCGCGCCTGGACGCCGACGCCAAGGCGAAGGGCGCCGCCGCCGACCTTGCGGCCCGCAAGATGGCTTACGAGCGCGCCGTCTCCCTGGGCATGAAGGCGTTCTCGGCCAAGAAGTTCGACGAGGCGCTCAAGGCCTACGGCGAAGCGCTCAAGGCGATGCCGGGCGATGCGGCGGCCGACCGCCTGCTCAAGGATACGCAGAAGGCCTGGTCCGATCTCAAGATCGCGGAGGCCCGCAAGCTGGCCGACGAGAAGACGGACGCCGAGGTGCAGCGCCTCCTCAAGCAGGCCGACGCCGCCTTGAAGGGCATGCGCTACGACGACGCGCGCGGCTTCTACGGTCAGGCGCTCAAGTTGCGGCCCGGCCTCTCCGAGGCGACCAAGGGGCTGGCCGAGGTCGCGCGCCTGAGCAAAGGCTCGTCCACAAAGGATGATTTGGAAAGCCTGCTCAAGACGGGGGCGGATGAGGAGCGCAAGGGCAAATGGGCCGACGCCCTCAAGACCTATCAAGACGCTTTCAAGCTCGCTCCCAAGGACGCGCGGGTGACGACCGCGCTGCGCCGCGCCGATTTCAGCAACCACATGGTTGAGGGGCAGAAGTACCTCGATTTGTCCCGCTTCCCCGACGCCCGGCGCGAGTTCGAAGCCGCCCTCGTCCTCTTCCCCGGCAACCCGCAGGCCAGCAAGCTTTTGGAGAAGGCGAAGGCGGGGAAGAAGTAGCGATAACGCGAGCCGCCCCCCCTCCCTTCTCGATCACTTTTTGGAACAAGTGATCAAGTACGGTGGACGAGCGCAACTCGCTTGCCCTTCTGCGCTTGCGATGCTCGCCCCCTCCCTTCTTGTTCGTTTTGACCGCGGCGGCCCCATGCGTGTCGCCCTCAAGACCCGAGCCCTGTGCGGTGGACGCGGATGCGGAGGAATTGCTCAGTGGGCATCGCGGTTTGTGCTTCATATTTGTCACGACGGCAGGTATTCTTGACGCGTTGACACGTTCGAAAACGAAGTGGGCCTCTACCGTCATGGCCAGGTTCTTTCGCCGGCATCGCCTGCTGTCCCACGTTCTGGTCGGCGTTTTCGGTTTGATGGCTGGGGCAAGCGTTGGGGTGTATGTCAACGTCATCACGCCTTCTGTCGCGGATGTCGGGATACCCCCTCCCGTCTGGGTCGTCCTTGCTCTCGTCTTCTTCGGCCTTCAGGTCGGCGTTCTTTTTGCGTCACTAGGCGGCAATCCGACACGCGCCTCCCTGCATGACAAGGCCCGCACCCTGCTGGAGATCACCACCCGGGCCCTGGTCTTGCCCCACCGACTCGGCCTCTATCCGATTCGCGCCCAATGCCGAGTGTACAATAAGGAACGGAAGGCGCTGGAGCCGTTCTGTCAGTGGAGCTACCCGGTCTGTGCGGACAGCACGCTCCCCATCTTCTGCGCTGGGCCGGATAGGGATGTTCTGGTCATCGCCCGGGCGTTTCATGGCAATGTGATCCTGGCGGAGGAGTTGCCGGCCGATCACCACGATCGTTACCACGGGGCGCACAAGGGGATGATTTGGGACGAGCTACGCTGCGTGCTCGCGGCGCCGATCCGAGACCCGCGCGATCCGACACGCGCGCCGATCGGGACGATTTCCTTTGATAGCTCCAAGCGGATTGACGCCGTCGGCTTCGACAGCGACGAGGCCAAGCAGTTGGCGGAAGCGGTATCGGGTGTCCTGTTCCCTATTCTGGAAGAGCTCTGACGAGGACGCGGTATGGCCAGCGAGTTGACGAAACAGGAGAGAGACAAGCTGATCCAGGCGGCGCGCACGGCGGCGTTGGCGGCCTACGCTCCGTATTCGAAGTTCCGGGTCGGGCGGCCGTGCTGGGGAGCCAGGGGATCGCGGTCGGGGTCAACGTCGAACGCGGAGCTACGGGTGGCCCTTGCGCCGAAAGAGCGGGCGCTGGCAAGTGCGCTGGCCAAGGGGGAGAAGCGCATCCGGGCCATCGCGATCGCGTGCATTGACGCCGCGCCCGACCGGGGACTGAGCGAGCTTCTGCCCTGCGGCGCTTGCCGCCAATGGATGGTCGAGTTGGCGCAAGACGCGGAGATCATCGTCTGCGGCGGGGAGAGGGTGCAGTCATTCAAGGTGGAGGAGTTGATCCCGCAGCCGTTTCGCCTAGGGAAGCCGGCGTGAGTCAGGCCCCATGAAAGCCGAAATCCTCTCCATCGGCTCGGAGATCACCTCCGGGCAGAGTCTCGACACCAACAGCCAGTGGCTCAGTCTGCGCCTGGCGGAGATCGGCGTGCCCGTCGCGTTTCACACGACGGTCGCGGATGACACGGACGACAACGTCTGCCGTTCGCTTCGCCGTCGACCGGGCCGATGTCGTCCTCGTCACCGGCGGGCTGGGTCCCACCCAGGACGATCTGACGCGCGAGGCGCTGGCGCGGGTCGCCGGGGTCGATCTTGTCCTCGATCCGGCGTCGCTGGAGCACATCGCGCAGATGTTCGCTCGCCGCAACCGGCCGATGCCCGAGCGGAACAGCGTGCAGGCGATGTTGCCGCGCGGGGCGAGATCTTCAACGCCTGCGGCACGGCTGCCGGGCGTCTGGATGAAGGTGGGGCGGGCGGTCGTCGCCTGCATCCGGGGTGCCGAGCGAGATGCGGGCCATGTACGACGAGCAGGTGAGGCCGCGCCTGCTCGCGCTCGGCCTGGGGGGCGGCGTGCAGGTCCAGCGCAAGATCAACACCTTCGGCGGCGGCGAATCCCACATCGAGGAGAAGCTCTTCGACCTGACGCGGCGCGGGCACGTCCCGGAGGTCGGCATCACCGCGAGCGACGCGACCATCAGCCTGCGCATCTTCGCCCGCGCCGCGACCCGCGCGGAGTGCCAGGCCCAGATCGCCCCGGTCGAGGCGACCATCCGCGACCGCCTGCGCCACCTGGTCTTCGGCGTCGACGACGAGGACCTGGAGGACGCGGTCGTCGCGCTGCTCGCCGCGAAGAAGCTGAGCCTGGCGAGCGCCGAGAGCGTCACCGCCGGCCGGATCGGCGCGAAGCTGACGCGCGTCCCCGGCGTGAGCGACTGGTACCGCGGCGGCATCATCGCCTACGACAACCGCATCAAGGTCAACGTCCTCGGCGTGCCGGCGCGCCTCATCGACACGCACGGCGTCATCAGCGCCCCCGTCGTGGAGGCGATGGCCGTGCAGTGCCGCAAGCTGTTCCAGACCGACATCGGCGTCGCCACGGTCGGGCTCGCCGGTCCGGGGACGGGGGATTCGGACAAACCGGTGGGCCTGGTCTACGCCGCGGTGGCGTGGGACGGCGGGGTGAAGTCATCCAGCTTCAGCTGGCTCGGAACGCGCGAGGAGATTCAGGGCCGGACGGCGAAGATGGCGCTGAACATGGTGCGGCTGTATTTGCTCGGCAGGTAGCGTAAAGTGCTGCGCATGCTGAAAGCGTTCGTGCTGACCGGTCCCATACCAGGGGTGCGCGATTCGGCGGTAGGTCCGGCGAGCCGAGCCGGACCTGGGGCGTGAACACCCGCGAAACCGTCACTACTCCGTCCGGCCCCGCTCGGCTCGCGGGCCAGTCGACTCCGGCGCCAAGAACGGTCCCGCAGCGTCTCGAACCGCGAAAGACCCCCGTGAGAAGGAAAGGCGTCTCGCAGAAACTCATCCCTCAAAGAACTCCGCCACCTTGCAGCGAAAACCCGGGAGCGCATCCCCGCTGCCCAGTTCGTTCTCCGCCGCGAAGACCTGCGGCTCCTGATCACTTCTTCGGGGCCGGCGCCGTCTCTGGGTCGCGCTCAAGCGGGCTGTGCAGTTCCTCTTCCAGGCTCATCTGCATGAGTCCTTCGAGATCGGCGATGGCCCGCCACAGGTCGCGCCGCACTCCGTAGGCGTCCGCCTGCGTCTTGATCAGCGCTTGCTCCGCCTGGAAGACGTCGTTGAAGTTCACATTCTCGGCCTTCGCCTGGTACGCCTGCTTGATCAGCTCGACGCGCGATTTCAGCACCGGCAGGTTGCGCTCGTTGAGCTGCTTGAGGTTCTCCCGCGCCGTGGTGTACCGGCCGAACGCTTCGCGCGCCTGGCTGAGATAGCGCAGCTCCAGGCTGTAGACCGCCGCGGAAAGGCGCGTGTAGGTCGCCTCGGTTTCGCGGATCCGCCCCTGCTTGCGGTCCCACACGGGCAGCGGCGCCTCGAAACTGATGTTGGCGCCCGCGGCGCTCCCCGTCGCGTTCGGGTTGGAATAGCCGGCGCCGATCGTGAAATTGGGGACCGCCTCGGCGCGGGCCCGGCGAACCTGCAGCGCCGCGGCATCGGCGTCGATCCGCGCTTGCCGCAGGTCGCTGTTGTCGCGGACGCGGTCCTCGATGTAGTCGAGCGGGAAGAGAGGCGCCGGGCGCGGCCGGTCGGCGAGGGCGGTCGGCTGCGGCAGCCCGGGCAGGCCGACGTCGGCGGCGAGCTGGCCCCATGCCGTCCGCAGCCCGGCGCGCACCTTGATCTGCTCCAGGCGGACCTCCTCGAGGAGCAATTCAATGCTCTGCACCTCCGTCTTGGAGATGACCCCCGCCTTCTTCATGAGGATGCGCGCCTGCTTGACGCGCTCTTCCAGCGTCTTGCTCGCCGTGTCCAGGAAGTAGTTTTCCTGCGTCAGCGTGAGATAGTCGAAGTAGCCGCGCCGCACGCGCGTCAGCAGCTCGAACTGTTTCTGCGTCAGCTCCAAAGCGGCCGAGGCGCTCTGCGTCGCGGCGATGGTCTTGTCGAGCCGGAACTTCCCCGCCGTGATGATCTCCTGCCGGATCATCAGGCTGATGTCCCCCTGCCCCGCGTCCCGGGCGCCGATCGTCCCCTGCTCGTAGGTGAAGACGGGATTCAGGTACTTGCCCGCCTGGATCTGCCGGCCGCGCGCCTCGGCGAACTTGGCGGCGGCCTCGCGCAGCTCGGGCTGGTTGATGAGGGTCAATTCCCAGAGCCGTTCCAGGCTCACGGCGAAGGTGACGGGAGGCCGAGCCGGCGCCGGCAGGGCTTCTTTTTTCTCGGGGGCCGGTTCCTTTTCGGGGCCCGCCACGGGCAAGCCGAGCGTGGCGCGAATGGCGCCGCCCGCCTTGGGCGGCGCGGCCGGCATCGGAGCCGCGAGGAGACTATCCGGCAACGTCTTCGGGGGTTCTTTTTTTCCCGCGGCCGGCGCGGAGTCGGCCGGCAGAAGCGTGGCGCCGCCATCAACCCGACCGGGCAGGAACGACAGCGACGCGGGGGGCTCGGCCTTGTCTTGTGCCGTAGCGGAGGCGAGGCCGACCACGAGGGTCAGCAAGGCGCTTCCGAGCAGGGGGCGTGAGCCGAGCATGGCGGTCTCCTTGGGCGTACTTAACGTTGGTATCGACGGGCACGGTTGCACCGCTTGAGACGAAAAACCGAGATTGGCGGGTCGGGCAAGATGGATAACGGCTTCGTCAGTCGCCTGTTGATTTCGGCAGGGGCGACCGGTATAGTAACATATGTACACTAACCGGAGCACGCCATGGTAGACGTTTTCAAGGGACGCGGCGCCCGCATCAATCCGACGAACCGGTTCGAGACGCTGCGCTACGACTTGCCGATGGTCGACGATGATTCGGTCCGACCGGCGACGCAACTCTTCCGCGATCAGACGCGTTCCTTCATCACCTACAACGATAGCCCCGACGTCGGTTGCGATGCGACGATCAACCCCTACCGCGGCTGCGAGCACGGCTGCGTCTACTGCTACGCCCGTCCCAACCACGAATATCTCGGCTGGTCCGCCGGGCTCGATTTCGAGACGCGGCTTCTCGTCAAGGAAAACGCCCCGGAGCTGCTGCGCAAGGAACTGTCCTCGCCGCGCTGGCAGCCGCAGTGCCTGATGATGAGCGGCATCACCGATTGCTATCAGCCGATCGAGCGCCATCTGCTGCTGACGCGGCGCTGTCTCGAGGTGCTCGCCCAGTTCCGCAATCCCGTCCACATCGTGACCAAGAACCGGCTCATCACGCGCGACGCCGATCTGCTCGCCGAGTTGGCCGGCTTTCGCGCCGCGGCCTGCTTCCTGAGCGTCACCACGCTGGATGCTGAACTGCAACAACGCCTGGAGCCACGCGCCAGCGCGCCCCAGGCCCGGCTGGAGGCGGTACGCGAGCTGGCGGAGCGCGGCATCCCGACCGGCGTCATGATCGCCCCGGTCATCCCGGGCCTTACCGATCACGCGATTCCCGCCATCCTCGCGGCGGCGCGCGACGCCGGCGCCCAGTTCGCCGGCTACGTGTCGCTGCGCTTGCCGTTCGGCGTGAAGGGGCTGTTTCTGGACTGGCTGGACCGGCACTATCCCGAGAAGAAAGACAAGGTCCTGGCGCGGGTGCGCGAGATCCGCGGCGGCAAGCTCAACGACTCCCGCTTCGGTGATCGCATGCGCGGCGAGGGCCTCTTCGCCGAGATGGTCAACGGCGTCTTCAAGGTCTCCTGCCGCAAGCTCGGCCTGACCCGGGCGCCGGAGCTCTCCAGCGCCGCCTTTCGCCGGCCTGGACTGGAGCCGCTGTTCGCGAGCCTCGCCGATTGAGCCGTGGTTCAAGCGAGCGGATATCACCGCTTGCAAGTTTCGCCGCCGTACGGATAATGGGCGCTGTTTCCATCGCTGGAGCTTTGCCCACATGGCCCGGTCTGCCAAACACTGCTTGCTGGTGGTCGACGACGAGCCGGACCTCGTTCAAAGCGTGAAGGACCTGTTGCGGTTCGACTACAAGGTGCTGTGCGCCACCCGGGCCAGCGACGGTCTGGCCCTGATGGAAAAGGAGAAGGTCCACATCGTCATGTCGGACCAGCGCATGCCCGAGATGACCGGCGTGCAGTTCCTGTCCCGCCTCAAGGAAAAATACCCCGACACCATCCGGCTGCTCTTCACCGCCTACGCCGATCTCCAGGCCGTCACCGACGCCATCAACCAGGGGAACGTCTACCGCTACATCTCCAAGCCCTGGGAGCCCGAAGAGCTCAAGACGGTCCTGCGGCAAGCGGTCGATTTCTACGAGCTGCAAGAGGAGCGGCGCCAGCTCATCCGCGAGCTGTCTCGCGCCAACGATCTCAAACGCGCCTTCATCCGCGTCGCCAGCCATGAGCTGCGCACCCCCCTCACCATCATCCTCGGCCTCGCCGAGCTGGGCTCCACCCAGGAAGGCATTCCGGCGCCCCTCAACGATTGGCTGCGCCAGATCTACAAGTCCAGCCTCCGCCTCAACGAGCGCGTCGATTCGGTCGTGAAGATGTTGCAGGCCGAGCGCTTCGAGAGGCCCCTGGAGCCCCGGCCCGTCAACCTCGCCGAGCTGGCGCGCGGCGCCACTGCCGAGGTGCAGTCCTTCGTCCGCGAGCGGCGTCAGAAGCTGGACATCGACCTGCCGGCCGATCCCGGCCAGGTCTTCGTCGAGCGCGACAAGATGCACGATAGCGTCGTTCAGCTCTTGGTAAACGCGATCAAGTTCACGCCGGACGAGGGAAGAATCTCTCTCTCGGTGCGGCGCGGCGCCGACGGCGCCGCCGAGATTCGTGTCGCCGATACCGGCATGGGGATCGATGCGGAGGCGCTGCCGCGCATCTTCGAGCCCTTCTTCACCCGCTTCGATGTGTCTCAGCATTGCTCCGGCGACTTCGAGTTCGACCGGCGCGGCCTGGGCCTGGGACTCGCCGTCGTCAAGGCGTTCGTGGAGATGCACGGCGGCCGCGTCGACGTGGAAAGCGAGCTGGGAAAAGGGACGACATTCACCATCCGGCTGCCGGGGAAGAGCCCGTGAGCGCTATCGGGTCGGTTAGTGAGTGGTCGCAACCGCGCCGTTCTCATCACTTCGCTGCGCCTCTAGGGAATCGCGCCGGTCCTTCACGCTTCATTAACAAAAGCGCTTGCAATCCGCTTCCGTTTGCGGGATGATGCACTTGTTCTCCATTTTCTTTACTCGCTCGCGTACCAAGCTGGCCGCCCAGCCAAATGGGCCTTGTTGCTTTCAGGATGACCCCATCAAGGTAGCATCATGCCGGCGCCTGCCACCCTTAATGATTTCCTGGACCTGGGCGTCAAGAGCGGCCTCCTGGAGAAGGAAACGCTCGACTCCTGCTGCCAGACGTTGCGCGGCGCCGGGGCGACGCTCGACACGCCCCAGCAGCTGGCCGAGGCTCTCATCAAGGAGGGTTTTCTCACGCCTTTCCAGGCGGAGAAGCTCCTCTCCGGGCGCTGGCGCGGTTTTGTCATCAGCGACAAGTACCGTTTGCTGGAGCGGCTCGGCGCCGGCGGCATGGGCGCCGTGTACCTGTGCGAGCACGTGCTGATGGGGCGCCGCGTCGCCCTCAAGGTGCTGCCGATCGCACAAGCGCAGGATACGGCCGCCCTGGCCCGCTTCTACCGCGAGGCCAAGGCCGTCGCCCGTCTCGACCATCCGAACATCATCCGCGCCCACGACATCGACCGCGACGGCGCCCTGCACTTTCTCGTCCTCGAGTTCATCGACGGCGTCAACCTGCACGACTTCGTCAAGACCAACGGCGTCCTCACGCCGCTCCGCGCCGCCCACTACATCCGCCAGGCGGCCCTCGGCCTGCAGCACGCCCATGAAAACGGCCTCGTCCACCGCGACATCAAGCCGGGCAACCTCCTGCTCGACCGCCAGGGAACCGTCCGCCTCCTCGATCTGGGCCTCGCCCGCTTCTTCGACGACGACGGCACCGCCTTCGCCAAGGAGTTCGAGCACGGCTACGTCATCGGCACCGCCGATTACCTCGCCCCCGAGCAGGTGGTCGACAGCCGCGTCGACATCCGCGCCGATATCTACAGTCTCGGCGGTTCCCTCTACTATCTGCTCGTCGGCAAGAGCCCGTTCCAGGACGGCACGGTGCCGCAGAAGATGATCTGGCACCAGGTGCGGCAGGCGAAGCCGGTGGCGCAGTTCCGCGACGACGTGCCGGCGGACCTGCTCGCGGTCATGGATCGGATGCTGGCGAAAGACCCGGCGCGGCGGTATCAGGAGCCGATCGAGGTCGCCAACGCTCTGGCGCCGCTGGTCACGCAGACACCGCCCGCCCCGACCGCCCAGGAGATGCCCCCCTTGATCCGGGCGGGCCTGGCCAAGCCGTCGAGCCAGGTCTCGACGCCGACCGCGACCACCGCCCGCACCCCGGGCTCCCCCCCCTCGGCCAATCCCGGCTCCGCCAAGATGCTGCCGCGACCCTCGAAATAGCGAAAAGCGGGCGCGGCGGGCGCGGCGGGCGCGGCGGGCGCGGCGGGCGCGGCGCGCCCGCACAACCGGCACATCCGTCACATCTCGCTCATTTCCCTTCCGCCGGCGCAATCCTTGCGCCTCCGCAATTGACAGCCCATTGTCAACGATTATCATGGAGTAGGCATTCCTCGGCTTTCAGCGCCTGCCGCCGGCCTCCCGGAACGGCCAGCAACCTGAGGCTCGTCAGGCGCAGAGACGACTCCCATGGCCATCGGCGCCAGTCATCGTATCGAAGATGTCGCACACGAGCTTTTCGAAGTCGTGACACACATCTGTCTTTCCACGCTGCGCGGCCGGCGCCGCGGCGGCGACCTCAAGGAGGTCGAGTTCCTCACCCTCTCGCTCCTCCAGTCGCACGGCACGATGATCGTCGGCGACATCCAGCGCCTGCTCGGCATCCTGCCCGCCCAGATGTCGCGCGTCATCCGCTCCCTGGAAAACCGCGAGCGCCCGCTCATCCAGTGCCGCATCAACCCGCGCGACAAGCGCAAGATCGACGTCTGCCTCACGCCCCACGGCGAAAAAACGCTCCTCGAATACCAGGACACGCGCGTCGGCCGTATCGTCCAGCGCTTGCAGAACGTCGGCGAGGACGATCAGGAGGAGATGATCCGCGTTCTCAACAAACTGCGGGCGCTCCTCGATCAGCGCGCTCCCTGATAGGCTTTGCGAAAGGGACAGTCCCCTTTTGCGTTGCAAGCCGTCCTTGATAAAATCCCATCAGACGGCCTTCAAAGCGCAGCGGGGACTATCCCTCTCCCCGCCGTGTCGGGGCCGGTCGTGTGCGAATCGTCGAGGGAGTGTCCCGTTTCGTCGCACAGGCCATCAGACGCCCGCTTCCTTGTCTCGGCGCCATCCCGATGGACATCGTCGAATTACCGACGCTGCCGCCCCGCGCCCCGGATAGCCACAAGGGCGACTTTGGCCGCATCCTCGTGGTGGCCGGCAGCCGCGGCATGTCGGGGGCCGCGATCCTCTGCGCCCGCGCGGCCCTGCGCGGCGGCGCCGGACTGGTCCGTGTCGCCTGCCCGGAGAGCGTCCTTCCCATCGTGGCCGCCGGCGATCCCTGCTTCATGACCGTGCCCCTTGCCGAGGACGTTCTCGGCCGGCTCCGGCATGAGTCCCTTGCTCCTTTGCAGACGCAAGCGGCGGCGAGCACGGTGGTGGCGCTTGGGCCCGGCTTGGGCCGGAGCGATGAGTTGTCTCTGCTCATCCCCGAGTTGCTGGAGAGCGTCAACGTCCCCATCGTCCTTGACGCCGACGCCCTCAACGCCCTCGATGTCTCTCGTCTGAACAAGCACGCCGGGCCTCTCGTGTTGACGCCGCATCCCGGCGAGTTCGCGCGGCTCGCCGGCCTGTCGACAGCCGAGGTCCAGAAACGCCGCCGGGAGCTTGCCGAGGCCTTCGCCCGCGAGCACAAGGTCGTCGTTCTGCTCAAGGGGCATGAGACGATCGTCAGCGACGGCGACCGCGTCTTCGTCAACTCCACCGGCAACCCCGGCATGGCGACCGGCGGCGCGGGGGACGTCCTCACCGGTTTGATCGCTGCCCTCATCGGGCAGGGGCTCGACCCCTTCGAGGCGGCGTGCATGGGCGCCTATGTGCACGGACTCGCGGGCGACCTGGCGTTCGAAGAGATGGGCGAAGTGAGCCTGATCGCGACCGATATCCTCGATCACCTGCCGGAGGCGATGCAGAACTACCTAGGGAACGATGGGGGCGAGCGGTATTAGCGGCGCGCGTTTTGTGTACACGCTTACACAGCCCCTCTTGCCGGCGACTGCGGCGAACGTCAACGCCCGGCAGCCCCGAATTGCCGATTTCGCTGGACCCCTTTGACCCGAATAGCTAACAATAGCAATACACTATGCGGACCGTCCCACCAGCCGGAGCGCGTCTGCCCGCAGGTTCGCATCCGGATTCAGGGGCTCACCATGTTCCGTCTCGATCTCGGCGGCGCCGGCAAGTACTGCGACGGCATGAATCGCCGCAGCTTCCTCACCCTCGGCGTCTCCGGCCTCGCCGCCCTCGGTCTACCCGAGTTGCTGCGCGCCAAGGCGGCCGCCGCCGAAGCGGGCAGGCCGACGAAGAACACTTCCGTCATCCTCCTCTGGCTCGACGGCGGCCCCAGCCACATGGACCTCTACGACCTGAAGCCGGACGCCCCGGAGCTGCACCGCGGCATCTGGCGGCCCATCCGCACCCCGCGTCCCCGGCTTCGACATCAGCGAGCTGTTCCCCAAGCAAGCGCGGATGACCAACCTGTTCTCCATCGTCCGCTCCCTGCACCACGATAACGGTGACCACTTCACCGGCGGCCACCTCATGCTGACCGCGAAGAACATGGGCGTCTCCGGCATCAGCAACCAGCAACGCTTCCCCGGCATCGGCGCCATCGTCAACCGCGGACCCGGCGCCCGCCGCCGCGGCATGCCCGGCTACGTCGGCGTCCCCAACGCCGCCTCCATCGGCCTCAATCCCGGTTACTTCGGCGGCCACATGCTCGGCAGCCCAGCGACCCCTACCAGCCCGGCGGCGACCCCAACACGCCCGGCTACCGCGTCGCCAATCTCAACCTCGCGAGCGGCCTGACGCTCGACCGCGTGGCAGACCGGCGCTCGCTGCACCGCCATTTCGACAGGATGCTGAGCAGTCTCGAGCGTGACCGCAGCGCCCAGTCGATGGACCGCTTCGCCCAGGAAGCGTTCGACTTCGTCACCGGCCCCACCGCCCGCGACGCCTTCAACATCGACAGCGAAGAGCCGCGCCGCGACCGCTATGGCCGCCACAACTGAGGGCCAGAGCACGCTCTGGCCCGCCGCCTCGTCGAAGCCGGCTCGACCTTCGTCACCGTCCACTTCGGCGGCTGGGACCACCACTGGGACCTGCAAGCCGGCATGGAGCGCTACCTGCCCCAGGTCGATAGCTGCGTCTCCGCCCTCTTCGAGGACCTGCAAGAGCGCGGCCTCTACGACCAGGTGCTCGTTGTCCTGTGCGGCGAGTTCAGCCGCACGCCGCGCATGAACGACGGCGGCAACGGCGGAGCGCCCCGCAGCATGGGCACGCCCGGCCGCGACCACTGGGGCAACTCCATGTTCTGCCTCATGGGCGGCGGCGGCGTCAAGGGCGGCCAGATCGTCGGCTCCACCGACCGCCTCGGCGAACGCCCCCACACCCGCCCCCTCACCCCGTCCAACATCCACGCCACCATCTACCAGGTCCTCGGCGTCGACCCCCGCCTCCAACTCATGGACCCGAGCGGCCGCCCCGTCAACGTCCTCGACGACCCGACGCCGATCGAGGAACTGCTGTAAAGCCGGTTCTCCCGTTTAGCGCTCGCCGAATGCATGCGACGGCCGTCTCCGAAAGACGGCCGTCTTTTCTTCAGCCGGCCTCGGCCCCGCGGCCGGACAGGTCGCCGATGACCTGGCTAACGCCCTCGTGGTCGAAGAACACCGGTACGTTGCCCGGCGCGAGCAAGACCGCCGCGCCGTCGCCCAGTGCGAGAACATTGGGGCGATCGACTTCGTACCGATCCCCGTCCACCAAAGCCACCGTGAACGGCTTGAATGGCCTCCGGTTCTGAAACGCCTGAATTGTTGCGGTGAATGTCTCCCGGTCCATCATCGCTCCCCTTCTTCGTCGCGGCTTGTTACTGACACATGATACCTGCAGTCGCGGTCGGAGTGCAACGATTGCGATGCCCCTTTTCGTCCCGGCGTTCTTCACTCGGCGATTGCCACCCGCACGGGCGCCGGGTGCTGCCCAATGCCCTCATGCCGGTCAACGTGCTGGACGACCCGACGCCGATCGAGGAACTGCTGTAAAGCCGGTTCCCCGTTTAGCGGGCGGGGTGGCATGCTTCATAAGGCGGTGCCATGGGTGCCATGCTTTCGCGGGCCCCTCGCGGTGTCAACATATTGTCAGTGACACCGCGAAAGCATGCGAAGCGCCAACAACCAAGGGCCTCCTCAGTGCCACAGCAAGGCGACTCATCCACGCAGATCGGCACGCTCCGATCTCCGGCATAGAAACGAGCGCTCGATCATGTGATGCACTCGATCATGGCGAACAGCGTGCCCGTCAATCGATTGAGCCCCACAGAGATAGTGAAAAGTAGCGATTGTCGGCGTCGCGCGCCATGTGGATCGTTGCCCCCCAGCAATAGTCGTCGTCGCCGTCGACAAGGGCGCCAACACTTGTGAATTCGAGATCGTCTCTCAATCGTTGGATCAAATCGTCGGCAATCGCTAACGACTCGACGCTTGCCTCAACGCAACTGACGTTGGCCACCGATTTGCAGATGACACGCGCCAGCTGCGCGCGGTCGTCTTCGGTCAAGTGCCCCGCATCGCGCTCGGCGAGCTGTTTCGGAAACCTGCAGTGCGCTTGATTTGCCGCCTCCGTGAACGTGTATAGCAAGCCGCCCTGCGAATAGAACGCATGCGACCGCTGAGCGAGGTCTTCAAGCATTCGGACTGTAACGGCGCCAAGCATATGCCTCCCGACGTCATAGCTGAGCTGCGGCGGCCGCTCAGCGACATGACACCACCCCAGCCAGCTAATGTCAAGAAACTCTCTTCGGCGCACCCCGTACACCCACGCCCCCCCGGCGCGCTTCACCCCCGCTCCAACCCCCGGCGCCACGTAAAAGAGGGCCGCAAACCACCGCGAACCGCCCCGCAGCCCCTCGCCGCGCGCCCAATCCGGGCCCGTAGGGCGCCAGGAGACGGTTCACGGTTTACCTCACCTCTCGGTCCCAGCCTCCGCCTGGGACCGCACTGCCCGGAGGCTCCGTCTCCCGCTCCGCTGGGCTCCGGAAGCGAAGAATGCGCGAGTTTCGCGGTTCTGCCCCCGCTGCGCGCAAGCTATCGCGAAGCGGGCGTCTTGCGGACGTTGCTCCAGACTTCACCTTCAGGGAGATAAAGATATGTCTTGCCACCATCGAACCAGCGCCGCGACCCAGCCTCACCGCGTCGCGCGACTTTCCCTCTTGTCCATGGTCGTCGTTTTCTTCGCCGCCAATGGCGCCGGGGCCGCCGGCCCGGCCGCGACGCCGGTCGAGCGCAAGGATTCCCAGGCGGTCAAGCGGCATCAGGCGATTTTGAAGCACGTGCAGAGCGGAGATGTCGACCTCGTCTTCCTCGGTGACTCGATCACCCAGGGTTGGGAGAGCACGGGCGCCGCTCTCTTCAAGACGCATTATGAGCCGCGCAAGGGCGCCAACCTCGGCGTCGGCGCCGACATGACGCAGCACGCCCTATGGCGCATCACCAAGGGGGGCGAATTGAAGGGCCTGCATCCCAAGGTCGTGGTCCTGATGATGGGCATCAACAACGTCGCCAGCGGCCATTCGCCGGCGCAGATCAACGAGGGCATCGCGGCCCTCATCAAGGCAATCCAGGACCACGATGCGACGACCCGCGTGCTGCTCGTGAGCACGTTTCCGGCCGGCAAGGAAGCGACGCACAAGTTCCGCGCCCCGGTCAAGGCCCTCAACGCTCTCCTGGCCGGCCAGGCGAACGGCGACCGCGTCCGCTTCCTCGATATCAGCGCCAAGTTCGTCGACGCCGCCGGCCGCCTCACGGACGCCTACATTTCGGACGGCATCCACTTGAACGCCAAGGGCTACAAGGTCTGGGCCGACGCCATGAATCCGACGCTGTTCGCGCTGCTCGGCAGCGGCCCGACCCCCCCCTCGGACAGCAAGCGCTCGCGCTGGATCCACGTCGACGGCGACGTCATCGAGATCAGCAAGGGCGAGTGGATCGAGCGGCAGAAAACGGGCGCCTTCCGTTTTGTCGAGAAGGCCCGCACCGCCGAGTTTGTCGAGCTGTTCGACAGTACGCGCGACTACACCGTCCGCCTGACCGATACCGCCATGTTGATCAAAGGCGGCAACGCGACGGCAATCGTCAAGTTCGCCGATTTCACCAAACAGCGCGACGGCCACTTCACCGCGCCCCCCGTCAAGTTCGAGCGCCGTCGCTGGGTCCATGCCGACGGCGACATCATCGAGACGAGCAAGGGCGTCTGGACTGAGCGGCAAAAGACGGGCGAGTTTCATTTCGTCGAGATTGGGCGCACGGGCGCCTTCGTTGAGCTGCTGGACGCGAGCCGCGGCTACACCCTTCGTCTCACGGACGAGGCGATGCTGATCATCGGCGGCATCACGGCGCCGACGTTCACGACGTTCACGAAAGAGCGCGACGGCCACTGGGTGGACACGCCGGCGCCGGTGAAGGCGGGGCGGCGGCGTCTGCAATGGAAGTACGCGGGCGGCTTTGTGCAAAACGAGTACAACGGCGCCTGGTCGGAGAAGCAAACGTCGGGGACTGTGTTCCACTTCGTCGAGAAGGAGCGCAGCGCGGATCACATCGAGCTGTTCGACAAGAGCCGCGGCTACACGGTCCGGCTGACCGACTCATCGATGCTGATCAAGGGCGGCAGTGGCGCGCTGCCGAAGTTCGCCGACTTCACGCAGCTCAACAGCGGCAGCTGGGCCGACGACTTCCCGAGCTTCGAGCTGGGCAAGCTGTCCGAGTTCGAGGAGTCGAGCGGCAAGGGACCGGACACGGTCTCCTCCGGAAGAATAAGCAAGGACAAGCCCGATCCCGGCGGCATTTCCTACGGCACTTACCAGCTGACGACGACCTCGGGCAACGCCGACACGTTCGTGCGCCGCTTTTTCCCCACCGAGTTCAAGGGTTTGAAGGCGGGCACGGCGTCGTTCAGCGCCAAGTGGCGCGAGGTCGCCAGGAAGGACCGGGTTGGCTTTCACAAGCATGAGCACGATTTCATCAAGGAGACGCATCACGACCGGCAGGTGGCCAAGCTGCAGAAGGACCTGGGCTTGAACGTCGCCGCCCGCTCGCGCGTCTTTCAGGACGTTGTCTGGTCCACGGCGGTGCAGCATGGTCCGGGCGCCACGCACATCGTCAATGCCGTGCGCCGCTTGCTGAAGGGCAAGACCGTCGACCAGCTGAGCGAGGAGGAAATGATCCGGGCGGTCTACGCCGAGCGGACAGCACGGAGCCAGCGCGAGCTGGCGCCGCGCTTCGTCCGCGAGAGCGCCGCCGCCCTGGCCGCGCTGAAGTAAGAGGAGCCGCGCACGCCGCGGTCTTCGAGCAAAGGTAAACCAGCGCTCCGCCTCGCGCTCACGCAACGACATGCGACGGCCGTCCCCAAAAAGACGGCCGTCTTTTCGTTATTCCTTGCCCTCGGAGAATGCCAGAGGCCCGGTCGAGCGGCGCCGCCGCGCGACCATTCGAGGTGTGTGAACCGGCCGTTTACCTAACATAGAAGGAGTTGGAGGTGGTGTAATCCGCGCTGCGAGCCTGTCTTTTGCCTGTTTTCCGGCGGTTCCGAACGCTAACGGCGACGGCGTCGGGCGCGAAGAACAGCGTAACTTGGGGCGTTTGGCCATTGAGATAGGAGGGCATGGTGAGCTGGCGTGCGGGGGCGCAACTGTTCGGCGAAATCTGGCCGCTGCTGCAGGTCCGGATTCCTGAGCGCAGGCTCCGCAAGGAGTTCCTACGCCAATTGCTCGCACTCTTCCTGGAATGGGACGTCGATCCGGAGAATCTGGCCGATCTGCACGCCGAGGTCCGCGAGGGACTCACGGCGCTGGGCGTCGCAGTGGATGAGCCTTCCAAGGGAGAAGACGACGTGGGTGGCTGCGTCGATCAACTCGGCAGTCCGGTCGAGAAAGCTCGCGTGACTGCTGCGCAAGCGATCGAATTCTTCGTTCACCAGGCCGATGACCCTTCCAACGCTGCGGGGGTCGCTTCGAGGGCCTTGGTCCGTGCGCTTGGGGACCCGAGCGTGAAAGTGCGCCGAGCCGCTGCCAAATCGATTGAAGGACTGGTGGCGGATGATTTCGCGTTGCCAGGCGGGACTCGGAAACAACTGCAGGCGGCAGCATCAGACGAGGATGAGGTCGTCAGGAAACGAGTCGCACGGGCCCTCAAACGGCTCGAGCAATCCGCGCAGCGGGACCGGCGCGGCAGTTGATCCCAGTGGGGAGAAAGGAATGCCATGGCCTTGCGAAAACGCGGCAAATGGCGGTACGGCGACAGCCAGAAGGACATTCGTGCCGAAATCCTACGCTACAGCAAGGATAATGGCTACCCCGCACAACACTATGCCGATGCGGTTTGCAGCAAGTGCGGCGGCAAGGTCTTCGACCTGTACCTCGACGATGACGCAGGGGTCGCAAGCCGAGTGTGCGTCGGCTGCGATGCCGACCCACACTTCATTGGCGACAGCGCCGAGTACGAGGAAGAGTCCGACGAAGAAGAGTGCGCCTGCCCCTGTGGAAAAGAGGCGTTCGAGATTACCGTGGGCGTGGCCCTCTACCCGGACAGCGAAGACGTTCGCTGGCTGTATCTCGGCTGCCGCTGCCCGAAGTGCGGGTTGACGGCGGTATACGGTGACTGGAAGAACGAGTTCGAAGGGTATCGGAAGTTGCTGGCCAAGGTGTAGATTCATGGCTCGGGCACGAGCCGCTTGCGAGCGCGAATGGCCAAGTCGAGCTTTACCTTTGTGCAGCTTCCCGAAGACGAAGAAGCGTTCCTCACTTTCCTGGAAACGATAGGCGAGTTCTGGGCGCGTGCGGTCGGCGATGATCCGCGCACCCCGGAGCATGAGCCCCTGCCCGTGGCGCGTTTTCTGCGCCGATTCGCGCGTCGCCTCCGCTCGTACGGCAGCGTGGACATCTATCTCGGTTTGGGGGACGATATTCGGAAGCCTCCCGTTTTCGCGTGGGTCCAGCGCGTCGCGGGCAAGCGGGTACGGCACGCAACCGCGCATGAGCAGGCCGCGCCCTTCGTCCGATACAGTCGGGGAGAGATCAGCGACGACGAATCCCTTGGGCCCGCGCCCGGCGAAAAAGTGCTGGTAACCTCCACGATCGGATACTACCGTGACTACTATCATGGAAAAGAGTTTGTCCGAAAGCCCACCATATTCCTGACCTGGGCGAGAAAGCTCGTGGCCTGGTGGCGTCACCGCGCAACACAAGCCGTGTCGATCCGCCAAGGGCATGACGAAGTTCTCGCAACGCCAGCTGCATTCGAGGCGATTCAACGGGGCGGACTGGAAGTCGAGTAGCTTTAGGAGCGGGGCATCCGCTGTATGACCTTCGTCTGGGGACTTACGCGATGTCCAAACAACGAGGCGGCGTTCGTGTGGTTGTCGCTTCACCGTTGGTGGTTTTGGCAGGGAATCGGCGCGTGCGCGAGCCGAAACTCCTGAAGCGACTTCATGGTCTGGCCGATCCGAAAGAGCCAATGGTAGAGTACTTCCCCGCAGAGTTGGATACTCTTGCGCTTGGCGCCGGCTATCTTCGCTGCCGCTTCGATCCCAAGAAGGAAGAGGCTTCCATCGTCACGGAGTTTGATTCACCGCGCCAGCTCAGCAAAAAGGAGTTGCACGCGCTTGCAGAGGCGACGCAAGGCCAATGGCTCGATGGCGTCGGCGAGAGTTTCTTCGACGACTATTGCGAGGCTTTCGATTGCTCGGTGGAGATCTCGCCCCGGATCAAGGTCTCCCAGGAATCGGGGCGTGCGTGGAAACCCGCCAAGAGAGCGAAGACCGAAAAGTTCCCGAAGCCGAAAGCCAAACCGGCGCCGGCCCAGGGGAATGTCAAGGCGCTGTCCAAACGCCTCCTTGGCGCCGGCACAACGGCCCAGGTCAAAACGCTCCTTCAGCAGGGCGCTGACGCCAATGCCCGCGATGAGGACGGCTTTCAGCCGTTGCACCTTCCGGCACTGCTTCGCCAGCCGGGCATCGTGCAGCTGCTGCTGGATCACGGCGCCGACGTCAACGGCAAGGCGACCGACGGCGAGATTACGCCCTTGATGATGGCGGCGAGCTACGGCTTGCTGCCAACGGTTCAGCTCCTGTTGTCGGCAGGCGCTACCATCCATCAAGAAGATGAGAGTGGCTGGACTGCGCTAGTCCATGCCGTGGAAGGCGCGCCGGGCGAGGACATCCGGCCCAAGCCGGAGGTGATTCACGCGCTTCTGAAGTCCGGCGCACGGATCACGCCCAAAGCGATGCAGGAGGCCGGCAACCATTCGAATCCAAATATCGTGCAGCTCCTGCTGGCCGCGGGCAGCGACGTCAATGCTTCTGCCGGCGGTAACTGGACGGCCCTGTCCTCCGCCGTCCAGATGGGGAATACCAAGGTGGTCAAGGTGCTGCTCGAAGCGGGGGCCGATCCGAATTGCGCGGTCTATCAGCAAACGGCCCTGGCCGCCGCGCTGCAAGCGGGCAACACCGGGATTGCAAAGCTGTTGCAGGCGGCCGGAGCGCGGTAATGGCGGCGCCGACGAGCCATTGACGGAAACAAACCATCGCGGGGTGACCACTGATCGCGCGCCGATGGATGTTTCTCGCAGAGACCGGCGACCTTCTTCTCCTGGCCCCACGTCCAGCGGTACATCGACCGCGTTAACGCGTTTTCGCTTCTTGTTTACTTTGGCCGGGTCAACTCCGAGGGCCTAGCCGCTCGCCTCTGACCTTCATCTTTTTCGGCTCCTTGCCCTCAACCCACGAGACGGTGATGTCCCCCGCACCGTGACGCCACGCCGAGGGTTGCCCTCAAGCCGCTTTCGCGCAGCCCTTCACTTTCTTTTGCCATGTCGCCAGACGCGCTCCCAGCGGCAACTCGCCGCGCTCCAGATAGCGCCACAGGGCGATCAACGGCTTGCGCGCCAGGGCCATGTGGGGTATTGTCGCGCCGGACAAACGGCCGCCCGGGGCTCTCGCCTGTTTTTCCCCCGACTCACTGCGCTGCAAGCGGTAAAATCATCTCAAAGGACCTCCCATGCCACGCGACCTCATCCTCGGTACCGCCGGCCACATCGACCACGGCAAGACCTCGCTCGTCAAGGCCCTCACCGGTATCGACTGCGATCGCCTCCCCGAGGAGAAAGCCCGCGGCATCACCATCGACATCGGCTTCGCCACCCTCGACCTCGGCGACATCCGCCTCGGCATCGTCGACGTCCCCGGCCACGAACGCTTCATCAAGAACATGCTCGCCGGCGCCACCGGCATCGACCTCGTCGTCCTCATCGTCGCCGCCGACGACTCCGTCATGCCGCAGACCCGCGAGCACCTCGAAATCCTCAAGCTCCTCGGCCTCAAGACCGGCGTCATCGCCGTCACCAAGGCCGACCTCGTCGACGAGACCACCCTCGAGGTCGTCGAGCTGGAAATCCGCGAGCTGACCCAGGGCAGCTTCCTCGAAAACGCCCCCATCATCCGCACCTCCGCCCACTCCGGCCTCGGCATCCCCGCCCTCAAGGACGCCATCCGCGCCGCCGCCCAGCACGTCGAGTCCCGCTCCGCCGTCGACTGGTTCCGCCTCCCCATCGACCGCTCCTTCATCGTCCAGGGGCACGGTACCGTCGTCACCGGCTCGGTCCATTCCGGCACGCTCAAGGTCGGCGACGAGGTCGACTGGCTGCCGCGCGGCGAGCGCGTCCGCGTCCGCTCCCTGCAGAACCACGATCAGCCCGTCGAAGAAGTGCATCGCGGCATGCGCGCCGCCGTCAACCTCGCCGGCGTCCGCCACGAGGACGTCCAGCGCGGCCAGGAGATCGCCACCCCCGGCTTCCTCGAGCCCTCGCGCGTCGTCACCGTCCGCCTCCACTGCCTGCGCGACATGAAGAAGCCGATCAAGCACCGCCTCCCCGTCCGCTTCCACGTCGGCACGAGCGAGATCATGGGCGCCGTCTCGCTCCTCGATTGCGACGCCGTCCCCCCCGGCCAGTGGGCCCTCGCCCAGCTCTTCCTCGACGACCCGGCCACCACCACCTGGGGCCAGCCCTTCGTCTTGCGCGGGAGCTCGGCCACCCAGACCCTCGGCGGCGGCCAGGTGCTCCAGCCCGTCGCCCGCAAGCTCCGCCGCCGTCATCTCGAAGAGCTCGAGCGCGTCGAGCGCCTCTGGACCGGCAACGCCGAGGAGCGCGCCCTCGTCGTCGCCTACTTCGCCGGCTTCGACGGCTTCACCCTCGCCGACATCGTCCGCGGCGCCAACGTCTCCCCCGCCGAAGCCGCCCCCCTCATCGAACGCCTCAAGGAACGCGGCGCCCTGGTCGAGCTGCGCAACCGCCTCCTCCACGCCGACATGATCGCGGAGCTGGACGAACGCCTCCTCGCCGCCCTCGCCCGGCTGCACGAGGAATCGCCGCTGATGACCTCGCACGATCGGCAGAAGACGCAGGCCCAGCTCGACTACGTGGGCGACGACGCCCTCATCCACGCGGTCGTCGACCGCCTCATCAAGCAGAAGAAAATCGTCGGCGACCTGCGCCGCATCGCCCGCGCCGACTTCAAGCCCAAGCTCAGCGCCAACCTCCGCAAGCTCAAGGACAAGGTCGTCGACGCCTTCCGCAAAGCCGGCTTCCAACCCCCCGAGCCCGCCAGCTTCGCCAACCAGGCCGGCGGCAACGCGGCCAGCCTCAAGGACCTCTTCGACGTCTGCGTCGCCGAAGGCTTTTTGGCCCCCATCGCCGACAACATCTACCTGCACACGGAAATCGAAGCCGAAATGCGCCGCCGCGTCCGCGACCGCCTCGCCACCCCCCCCGGCGCCACGGTAGCCGAGATCCGCGACCTCCTGGGAACGACGCGCAAATACGCCGTCCCCTTCTGCGAATACCTCGACCGCGTCAAAGTCACGCGGCGCGATGGCGATGTGCGCGTCCTGGGCGAACTGGCGCCGGCGGCGGCGCCGTGAGCGGCTTTGCCCTTGGCGCGCTTGAAAGGGCGGCAGAAACGGTCTCGTCGCGCCGCCACTGTCGCGCCTTCGGGGCTGGCGTTCCGATCCGGCGGTTGTTCCAGGGGCTTGGCGCCCCGGCTATTGACTATCGCCCCGTTGGGGCTGACCGCCGCCGCAACGCGCCGCGCTCGAAGCGGAGATGCAAGCCCTGGATGCTCTGCTCGCGCGCAAGAAACAAGCTGTCTGAGCCGCCCAATGGCCCATCCCTTGCTCGCCTGGGTCCGCCAAGCGCTTCCAGGGCTGCTGCGGCTAATGCGGCCTCTCGGAGGTGGATTGTGGCGCGAGCGGACGCTCGGCTACCGCATCCGCTACGCGGCGACGTGACCTCACATTATCGGCTCGATCCCGAGACTGGCCTGTTGCTTCACCCTGCAGGCTCGCAGACTCGCCTGCGGGCTTGGAGTTCGTGCGCGGTTCTGAGGAAGTTGAAGCCAGTGGCACTTGTCTTTTCAGCGGGCGCCGACGGAGGTGGCCGCCAGGTTTTCAGCCAGCGGCGACGCGTTCGCGGTCGAAGTGTTCGGGAGGAGGCGGCGGCTCAGCCGGCGGCGAGAGCGGCGGAGAGGGTCGCCGAAGGCGCTGGCGCCCCCCTTAGGGGCGGACGTGCAGGGAGTCGGGGGCGGGGAGGGAGGGGGTCGGGGGCGCTGAGGTCGGCGAAGGCGGGGCCTTCGGGCGCTGGGCAGCGCGGCTTACCTTTGAGGTCGACGGCGCCGATGGAGAAGACGCTGGTCGCCTCGGCAGGAGGCCAGCGCGGTTCCGGCGTCGGTGGCGAAGTCGTCGAGGAGGTAGCGGCCTTGGAGAGAGGGGGCGTCGAGCGTTTCGAGGAAGAGGCGCGGGTGGAGCTCCCAGCGCGGCTCCAGGTCAGGAAGGGTGGGGGCGAAGCCGGGGCGCGTGCCGCGCGAGTTGCGGCGCTGGAGCTGGATATAGGTGGGGCGGCCATCCACGTCGACGAGGGCTCCAGAAGGAGGGGGGCGGGCTGATGATACGGACGGCGTAGCGGCTTTTGGGGTCGAGCAGGGCGATGAAGGAGGATTCGTAGACGGCGGTTCCCGGCTGGTATTCGAGGCGGACGGCGGGAGCGGCGTTGCGGGCGACGAGCTGAAGGTGGCCGGCCATGCCGACGGCTTTGCCGTCGGGGTCGACCTGTTTGAGGATCAGCACGTCGAGGCGTGCCTGCGGTCGGGCGAAGGGATCGACCTCCTCGGGTCGCTTGGCGGCCGGGTTGAGGTAGTAGTCGGTGTCGTGGGTCTCGGCGCTCACCGGATGCTGACGCGACCGGGACCTTGTCGGGGGCCGCGAGGCCGGGGCGCCATGCGTCCCAGCGGAGGAAGGCGAGCCGCGCGTCCACAGACCGGGCTTGAGGGGGTGGTCGGCGGCGAATTATAGACGCCGTTGCCGTCGTCATCGCGGAAGGCGCCGGACCAGGCCTGGCCGCGGGTATTGCCGGCGGCGACGAACCAGAGCGGGCCCTTGCGGCTGTTGTCGTTGAGCCAGCGCGTGATCGGTCCGGCGCCGCCGAGAGGATAGCCGCTGGGCCAGTCGAGGGACCAGACGGCGATCTGGGTCCGGCCGAGGGAAAGGAGGTCGGAGAGGAAGAGACGGAAGCGGCGCAGGCGGTCCTGGTGCTCGCGTTCGAGCTTCTCTTGATAGTCGATGCGGTCGTAGTGCCACCAGCGATCGCTGAAGACCCAGCCGTAGGCCGGGCCGAGGTAGCCGTAGTCGCGTTTCTCGTCGGTGTCGTCGCGGAAGCGGTCGAGGATGTCTTTGCGCTCGTCGAGGATGATCTTGCGGCTGAGGAGCAGCTCGTTTTCCTCGGTGGTGAGACGATCCTGGAGGGAGGTGAGCAGCGGCGTGGCGACCTCGCCGCGGCAGTAGCGGGCGACCTCGATGAGCTCCTGGATGCTATGACCGGGGATGCGGATGAGGGTCAGCTCGGCGTCGGGGGCGGCCAGGGCGGCGACGAGGGCCGCTTGCGTGCCGTGGCCTGGGGCGGCCGGGTCGCCGGGCTCGGGGAGGGGGGCGAACTCACGATCGGCGGGGCGCGTGAGGTCGACCATGCGCGTGGCGGCGTTGAGCTTGCCCTCCTTCACCATCTGTTTCCAGGCGCGGAAGTCGCGGTCGACGATGGCGAGGCGGATGCGTTCCTTCGCGCCCTTGCCGGACATTCCTTTGAGACCCTTGGCGTGAAGGTCGGCGATGCCGGTAAGCTTGAGGACTTCGGCGCGCGCGTCGGCCGGCTCGACGGCGGGGTTGACCGGGCCATGGGGCAGGCGCGGGAAGCGGACCAGGATGACCTCGGGGAGCCTGGCGATGGCGGCGATGCGGCCAGGGTCGACGACGGCGGTGACGAGCGGGCCGACCTGGCCGATGATGAACATGGATGGTGCGGCTGAGAGGAGGGGCGCCGCGGAGGGGGGCGTCGCGAGGGAGGGCGTTCCGGCAAGGAAGATCTCGACGCGGACGGCGTCGGCGGTGCGTTTCTCCTCCTTGATGACGGCGCCGATGGCCTTCCACATCTCCGTGTCGACCTTCTCGAAGCCTTCGGGGGGGATGGCGTCCTTGTCGTCCATGAACGGATGGACGAGGTCGGTCGGCGCCAAGACCTCGGTGATGAGGACGGGATGGCGGATCGAGAGCGGGGCGGGCACGTCCTCGGGGCGGACGGCGGGGAAGAACCAGCCGAAGGGATAGGTGCGCAGGTCGCGCAGCAGCGTCGGCAGATTGCCGGCGGGCATGACGCCGGCAAGGCGCGTGAACGGTTGTTTGGAGTAGCCGCGCTGATCGTAACCGAGGAACTCGCGGAAGCCGGTCTCGAAGAGGACGGCGCGGGCCTGTTCGAGCATCTCATTCTGGCGTGCGAGCGGGAGACCGCCCGCCATCTCGAGGCGAACGCGGACGGGAGTGGAGCCGTCGGGGGGCAGCTCGAGCCCTTCGGGGACGATGAGGAGCGAGGCGACATGCGGGCTCTCGAAGACCTTCATGAGGTTCTTGGAGGGAAGAAAGCCGGTGATGATGTTCTTGCCGGGGTCCTCGCGGTCGGTTTCGGGAAGTTTGTCGAACTTGGGGAGGAACTCGAAGTCGAGGCTTTTGAGGTGGGCGATGAGGGCGTCGTAGCGGGCGACGTGGATATCGCGGCCGGCGGTGATCTCGTAGCGGAGGGTCGTCTTGTAGCGCGCGGGGGGCGGCGGCTCGGCGGGGAGCTGGCCGGCGGCGGGACGGGCGGCCCCCAGGAGCGCGGCCAGCAGAATCGGGATAAGCGTCGTGTTCCTCATGGGTGGCGCTATTGTACCGCAACCTGTGGCGCCGCGGTTGGGACGGCGCGGTAAGAGAGACCCGGGTGCGTGCCGCGGCGGGCGTCGCTTGCGAGCGCGCCGCGGCCCTGTGCAAGTATGCACGATGGGGCGAAAGGCGACACAGGGGAACCGGCCGCGACCGGGCGGAGCGGCTGCGTTTCGCTGCTAGGCTCGGCGCAACCCGGAAAGACGCCGCGAAGTCCGATTTCAGCGGCGCCGGTAATTTTGCGAGCATCGCGTTAACCCACCCGGCGCCGACCTTGGCTGCGCGCGATTTTTTGGGGATTGTCGCCAACAAACGAGGCGATTTCGCGTAGTAACTCTGTGAGAACGGCGTCTAGTAGGGTGAGGGCCGACGCCGGAGGTGATGCGCGATGGACGACGCGGAGCTGGTGCGTCAGGTGCTGCAGGGCAACCTGGGCGCGTACGTCGACCTGGTGAAGCGCTACACGGCGCAGATCGCCGCGCTGTGCCGCGCGCACGTGCCACGCGCGGACGTGGTGGAAGACCTGGTTCAGGAGACGTTTCTGCGCGGCCTCGATCGGCTGGCGACGCTGCGCGAGTCGGGACGGTTCGGCTTCTGGCTCTATGCGATCGCCCGCAATCTGTGCCGCGACTGGAGGAGCGACCCCGAACATGAGCATGTGTCCCTTGATGATGTCGCGACGGGGTCCGCGGTGACGTCCGGTGAAGGGGATCGGGCGGACCGGACCGCGGACGTGAGGAGCTGCATCCGGCGCCTTCCCGTGGAGCTGCGCGAGGTCGTCGGCATCTACTACGCGGGAGGCCGGGCCAGGGCGCGCAAGATGCTCCGCGCGTGCCTGGAGGGTGAGAATAGGGCTGAGCGTGCGCCGCCCGGGAGCACGTAGGCCCCGCGAGCCGAGCGGGGCCGAACAGCGAAATGACGGTTGATGGTGTAGACGTCGGGTCCGCTCGGCTCGCCGGACCTACCGGGTCCGGCTCGGCGCGCCGGACCTACAGAGTCCGGCTCGGCACGCCGGACGTACCGGGTCCGGCTCGGCGCGCCGGACGTACCGGGTCCGGCTCGGCACGCCGGACCTACAGAGTCCGGCTCGGCACGCCGGACGTACTGATGGTCCAGCGGGAGAGAAAACGATGCGATGCGATCGAGCGCAGGAATTGATTGCGGCCCGCATAGACCGGGAGATCGTGTTCGAGGCGGAGGCGCTGGATGAGCACCTGCAGGGCTGCGCCGATTGCCGTGACGAGCTGGAAGGAATGCGCCGGCTGGAGCCTCTATTGTGGCGTGCCCACACTCCCGAACGTGAGGCCGCGGAGGCGCTGGTGGACAAGGTGAAGGCGTCGCTCCAGGCGCACGGCCGGAACGTCAATCGCTGCACCGTACTTCTGGTGGACGACGACCTGCACGTTCTGATGCCGTTTCGAGGCCTGCTGAGCGATGAGTTCGACGTGTTGATCGCCGGCAGCGGCCAGGAGGCGCAGTTGCTGTTCAGTCAGCGCGAGATCGACATCATCCTGAGCGACCAGCGCATGCCGGAGATGAGCGGCGTCGAGCTGCTGGAATGGGTCCGGGCGCAGCATCCGCGAACGCAACGGCTGCTGTGGACCGCGTACGGGGAGCTGGAGGAGGCGGTGGACGCCATCAACCGGGCCCAGGTGTTTCGCTACCTGACGAAGCCGTGCAACAGCGAGGTGGTGCGTGGCGCGCTCCGCGCCGCGGCGCACATCCTGCAACTGGAGCGCGATTACCAGCGCGTGCTGCGCGAGCTGAGCGAGCTGAACGTGCAGCTCGAGGAACGGGTGCGGCAGCGGACGGCGGAGCTGCAAGAGGCCAATCAGGAGCTGGAGCAGCGGACGCTCACGCTGGAGAAGTTCGCGCTGACCGACGCGCTGACGCTCTTGCCGAACCGCAAGGCCCTGGACCATTTCGTGGAGCGCGAGCTTTACCTGTGCCGGCGCTTTCCGGCGCCCCTCGCGGTCGCGATCATCGACGCCGATTTTTTCAAGGAGATCAACACCAAGTTCCACCATCCCGGCGGCGACGAGGTGCTGCGCGAGGTCGCCAAGTGCATGTCGGCCGGGCTGCGCAAGATCGACATGCTGGGGCGCTGGGCCGGGGACGAGTTCATGCTGATCGCTCCGCAGACGCACCGCGCCGGCGCGCTGGTGCTGGTGGAGCGGTTGCGGACGCTGGTGCAGAACCACCCGATCGTCTACAAGGGCCAGCGGATTCCGGTGACGGTGACGATCGGGCTGGCGGTCGTGGAGGCGGGCCGGGCCGCCGACTACGAGCAGGTGAAAGCCGCGGCGGCGGCGGCGCTGGCTCAGGCCAAGGCGAACGGCCGCAACCGGGTCGAGATCGGCGCCGTGGCTTTTGGGGAGGAAGGACCGGAGCGGGATGACGCGGCGTCGGCCTGATACGCGCCCTCCTGAGGCGGCGTTTCAGCGCAGCTGCCGGATCTTGATGTTGCGGTACTTCACGGCGGCGCCGTGGTCCTGAAAGCCGATGTGCCCTTCGCGTTTGAAGTCCTTGAGGGCCGTCGTGTACTTGTTTTTCGTCCCGTCCGGGTTCTTGCCCGGCTCGGTCCACTTGTCGAGGTTCATTTCGTTGATCGCTTCACCGTTCATCTCGACCTTGAGGAGCGGCCCGCGGGCGGTGATGACCAGCCGCGTCCACTCCCCTTTCTTGGCCGGGCACTTCGTCGGCGCCACCAGGTCGTAGAAGGCGCCGAAGGAATGCTTGCCGGGCTTGGCGCTGGGATTGTCGACCTGGATCTCGATGCCGGTCTGCACGGGGTCGCTCATCTTGTCGGTACGGATGAAGACGCCGCTGTTGCCGGTGGTGTTCACCTCCAGGTCGAGGACGAAGTCGTCGAAGCGCTCCTTGGTCCAGAGGTAGCCGCCGCCTTTGCCCAGGCTGAGAGCGCCGTCCTCCAGGGTCCAGCCCTTGGGCGCCTTGCCGCTGGTCGACTGCCAGGCGTCGAGGCCGTCTTTGAGCAGATCGCGCGCGCCCGTTCCCAGGTCGCCGGCCGGCGTGGCGCCAACGCCAATGGAGATAAGCGTCAAAGCGAGGAAGCGCATGAAGATTCTCCGGAAGCAAAGACTCCGGTCAAACCGTGGCCCGGGGCTCGTTGTTCACGCCGAGATCGGCCAGGATCTGGGCGGCGCGGTTGGCGTCGTGTACCGTGTCGAACGACGCGTAGCCGACGAACTTGTTCCCCATCACCGCCATCGTCAGGCCCTGCAAGTTGATGCCCGCCAGCTCCCATTGCTGCGTGAGCCGATGGGCGAGACCCGCCTCGTTGTCGCCTTCGATGCGACGCACGACGGGGTGATCTGTTTCATGCATGCCGGCCGAGCGTGCCGCACGCACCTGGCTCGGCCCGGTCACCGGCGCCACGTAGAGGATGCCGAAGCCCGGCTTGTGCGGCAGCCGTTTCGTGTTGATGTATTCGAGGTTGGCCCCGGCCTGCGCCAGAAACGACAGCTTCGCGGCGGTCGATCCGGGTTTGTCCTCCGTCTCGACCGCCCAGAGGTGCACGCGGTCCCATTTGAAGCTCATGGCTGCGTCCTTTCTTGTTCGAGAGAATGGGATTATAGGTGGATGTCACGCGCTTGTCCGGCCCAGCGCCATGACGAGGCCGGCCAGCGGCAGCCCATCCTCCAGGCGAATGACGATAGACTCCTGCCGAAGCTCCTCGAACCCGGCCGCCGCCGCGCGTCGCCGCACGTATTCCAGCCCATGCGCGAACCGCACCGAGGCCAAGAGGCGATAGCCCGAGCCTTCCGCCAGCTCGATGGTGAAGGCGAACCGGCCTCCCGGCCGCAACGCCCGCCGCGCCGCCTCGAACAGCGGCCGCAGATCGCCGAGATAAACCAGGACGTCGCCCGCGAGGATCAGGTCGAAAGCGCCTTCCGCTTGTCGCAGCGTCGTCAAAAGCTCTTCCTCGATGAGTTCGTCGTAGACGCCGCGTCGCTGCGCCTCGGCGAGCATTCGTGGCGACAGGTCGACGCCCACGAGTCGCTTCGCCCAGTCGCGGAACGCCGCGCCGCACAAGCCGGTGCCGCAGCCGAGGTCGAGAATGTCCAGGCTATGGCGTGGAGGCGCCGGGCTCAACACCGCCTTGAGCAAGGCCGGGCCGCGGTAGCCCAGGCGATCGACCAGGTCCTTGTCGAAGTGGGCGGCGTAGGAGTCGAACAGCTGGGTAACATAGTCGGCCGGCATCTGCGTCACGCCGCCGGCGCCGCGCAACGCCTCCACGACGAAACGGACGCCTGCATCGTCGGGCCGCAGGGCCGCGACCTGCTGGTAGCAATCCAGCGCCTCGGCAAGGCGCCCGCGCTGGCTCAGGAACGTGCCCAGATTGCGATGGACGTTCGCGTCGCCGGCGTTGTACGCCAGGCTGCGGCGCCAGCACTCGATCGCCTCCTCTCCCGCGCCGATGTCCTTCAGGGCCACACCGAGGTTGCTCCACGTCTCGGCGTTATCTCCCCGCGCCTCGAGCGACGCGCGATAGCATGCCGCCGCCTCCGCCGCCCGCCCCTGGTGCAGCAGCAGGCTGCCGAGATTGTTGAGCGCCTCGGCGTACCGCGGCGACTCCGCTATGGCTTCGCGAAACGCCCTCTCCGCCTCGTCCGGCCGCCCTGTCTGAAAGAGGGCGATCCCCAGGTTGTTCAGCGCTTCGGGATACCGTGGCCGCAATGCCAGGGCTCGCGCAAAAAACCGGATGGCCTGGTCCAGGTCGCCGAGACAGGAGTGCAAGAAGCCGAGATTGTTGTCCACCTCCGGCAACTCGCCCCAGCGGAGCGACTCGTCCCAGCGCGCCCGCGCTTCTTCCAGGCGTCCTTGCCGCATCAACGCCACGCCCTCCTCGTTCAGCGTCGCGGCCGGGTCATGCTCGTTGTTCATCGATCAGTCCTTGGTTCCCAGGGCCGCCCGGATCGCCCGTTCCATTCGCGTTTGCGCTCCCGGCGCCACCCAGTTCCAGTCGCTCAGGTTGCCGTCCTTCTCTTCCCAGTGCTTCTCCGTCGGAATGTAACCGGGAGCGCACTCACCATACCCCATGACGAAGACAAAGTCCTTGGGCCGCTGCTTCTGAGCATAGAGCTGATACTCGACATACGACTCCGCCGGCAAGAGCGTCAGCACGCCGCTTCCCCAATCCAGCGCCGGCACGTCGACGGCTGGCCGCGTCTTCAGCCGCTCGCGCCAGCTCAACGCGAACGCCGCCAGACACTGATCGAAGCCGCGCTTTCCCTCCTTCAGCTTCGTCGCCAGGTCCCCCGGCGTGAACCCCGGCCCGCCGCGCGGCTCGAACTCCAGCTTCGCCACGCGGAATGTGAGCGCCTCGATGGGCTGCCGCGTCGTCCCCTTCCAGGCCGCCTTCATCCCCTGATAGATACGGTCCGCGAGCACCGGCCGGTTGTCGACCGCTCCGTCGTTGTACTTCCCCGCTGTCACGTTGCCGCTGCACCCCGAGAAATACATCTGGAAAACGCCCGGCAAATCGGTCTGCATCCGCTTCCGCGCCAGCCCGACGAAATCGGCCGATACCCACCCCTTGCCATAGTAACTCATCGGATGTGTCGCATAGGCGCTCATGGCGAGCAGCGGCGTAGCGCCGTCCCAGAAGGAAAGCATCCGCAGCATCGGATCGATCAGTCCTTCCTCGGCGTCCCGGATCGCCGCATCGCGCGTCGCGCTCATCCGCGTGAAGCGCACGTTACCATCTTTGTCATGGAAGCGCCGGTTGCTCGCGACCTTCTCCACCTTGGCCAGCCCCGTGCCGATGTGGGTCACCGGTCGCGTTTTCTTGAGCCCCTCCTCGAGCGCCTTGGCGACGCGCTCGACCGCCTCCTCATGAAACGCCAGGTCGCAGATGGAACCGCGCGCCTTGACGCTATCGAGCAGCTTCTGGGCGGTGAGATCGGCGATCGGCGCGTCATGCTGGTGCAATGCGGCCACGAGCACGCGCGCCCGCGTCGTCCCCGCGGCTTTGGCCAGCGCCTCGCGCCAGCGCTCATACGCGTCATTGCGGATCTCGCACCAGTCGACCGCGACGACGACAATCGGCTCCCCCGCTCCCTGAAGCACGAACCCCTTGGCGAAGAGCGGATCATCGACCTTGGTCACCGGCGCGATGCCGCCTCCCATGCAGGCGTGGCCGATGGGCGGCGTCACTTCCGCCTCGAACGTGGCGAGCGTGAGACGCGGCGGCTCGGCGTATGCGGCGGGAGACAGGGTTGAGAGGAGAAGGCCTGCAAGAATGATCGGGACTCTCATCGATCACCTCATTCGCGTCTCAAAAGGTGCAACGCCGCGCGAGCGTCTGTCAAAAAGTGTTGGAGCGACTTGTCCCTTCCACCCGCGCTCAGATCCATCGTCCGCACGATTTCTTCCGCATATTCCAGCCCACCTTGCAGTGGCTGCAATCCGGCGTCGCGCACCGCCTGATTGAGCAGCTTCTTGTAGCGATCGCGATCGCACTTCTCCCGCGGCGGCGTGCATCCTCGCCCTACCACTTTCCTAAACGCGCCTCCGTCCGACAAGAGCCACCGCTCGATATGCGGATCGGGCAGCGCGTAAACGATGGGGCAGGGACCTTCGCCCGTCGCGCTCTCGAGGCTCTTGCGGCATCCGCCATAACCCTGACAGTTCGCGTCCCGGCCGACCACCACAAGATCGGGGCTTCGCTCTTTCGCCTTCCTGAGGAGATGCAGAAAACGGCTCACTTCCGCCAGCATCTTCCCATGCCCGCCCGACGCCGAGCGAACGCGCACCGTCAACTCCACGCCCGCCTCGTCCGCCAGGCGCTTCATCAGCCCGACGAGGACGATCTCATGCCCGACGTCCTCGCCGAACACGATCGCCTCATGCATCGAAGTCTCCCCGCAGGATGCGCTCCGACGCCGCCGTCCTTTCCTCCGCGTCCATCGCCTCCTCGATGTCCCCGGGCTTGAACATGCCGAAGGACTCGAACGGCTCGATCAACGTTTGGCCGTCGCTCTTCCGACAGGCATACAGGCTCTCCTGCGGCAAAAGATCGGCGAGCAGAGTCGAGTGCGTCGTGATGATGAGCTGGCTTTGATGCGACTCGGAGCGCGAGCGCAGGTAATCGGCGATCAGGCGGATGCGGCGCGGGTTGACGCCGTTCTCCGGCTCCTCGAAACCGATCAGGCTCGCGGGCGCCGCCATGCTGCCGATGGAAAGCAACCCCAGGATGCGGAGCGTCCCTTCCGAGACCACTCGCGCGGGGACGCTCCGTCCCCCCTCGCGAATGCGAATCTCCGCCTCGCCCACGGGGCTCACGTCCACTTCGATGCCGTCCACCGTGGGAATGTAGAGCCGCAGCGCCTTCTCGATCGCCGCGAACTGCCGCGGATTCGTCGCCCGCAGCGTGTTCAAGAACGCCGCCAACTCCTCCCCCATCAGTCCGACGTCGCGCACTTCTTTCACCGGCGAAGCCGCCCGCATCCGCTCGCGCGGCTCGAAATAGAAAAACAGCCAACTGCTCAACTCTTGCTGCACCGCCGTCAGGTGCGGGTAATGCGGCGGATAAAGCGGTTTGGACAGAATCGAATGGTCGAGGAATCGCTCGAAATAGGTCGGATGCGCCTGCCCCTCCATCCGCAGGTGCAAGCGATCACGCACGCGCTCCAGGAATGGCTTCCGCTTGGCCGTCGGCTCCCCCTTCTGATTGAGCGCCGCCAGATACTCGTCCGAAACGCGCAGCAGGCCGGAGCGCGGCAGGATCTCGATCTCGATCAGATAGCGCAGGTTCCTCTCCCGCACGAACGCGATCTGCCCCGCCTGGCCGTTGCCCTTCGCCGCCCCATTCACCGGCGCCTTCATGTCCTGAATCTGCCGGTTGACCGACTCGACGACGTGGTCCGAAAGCTCGATGTCCGCCTGGATGGAAAACGTCGCCGATTCCGTCGCGAGCAGCTCTGGTATGCCTTCCGGCCCCAGCGAGAACGACTCCAGGGGCTTACCACGATACGGCGGCTCGAACGCCTCCTTGAGCGTCCGCGACACGACGACTCGCGAAAGAAGCTGAAGCGCGTCGAGGAAGTTGCTCTTTCCTGCCGCATTCGGCCCGAACAGGACGACAAGCGGCTTCAGGTCGACTTGAACGTCGACAAGCGATTTGTAGCCGCGGATCTCGACACGTTTCAACATGACTAAATCGCCCTGACGTCAGTCGCGCCACCCGGAAACTTCGCCATTATCGTCTTCGACAAGCACAAACACAAACGGGTGGGAGCTGATTTCACCTGGCGTGTCGTTGGCGTGAAATGTGACTTGCCAGACGTCTCCGCGCATTACTCTGCTTGCTGGACTAATAAAATGCCGAGAATCCACTGGCACGCGGACCGCGGAGCTCAAAGTCCCAGCGGGAAGACATCGCGATTCTGCGAAGGCAATCGCGATTTGGACGACTTCGTCTTTCGTCATTTTGATCGCCTCCCTGGAATGCCACCGCGCCGGCGAGGTCGTCTCTCGGGATTCCTCGTCTCACCGCAACGCCTCAATCCCCTCCTCCAACCGCCCCCGCAACTCCCGCCAACATAGATTTCGCATGATAGGCCTCGTTGGTCCGTGGCGCGCCGGATTCAGCCGGGCGATGCGAACCTAGTCTGGCGGAACGGTCCCTGTTGACCCAGCCACCTCTAGCGGCAAACGAAAGACCGAGGCGACCCGGTTTGCCATTTGCTGCGACTCAAACAACGTCGGCGTCGCGCCATGAAGCGTGGTGAGCAACTCCGCCAAACGCTCGCCGATCCGTTGATTGCAGCGCTTGGCCGTTTCATCCATGAAGCGCTTCAGATAGTTCAGGTCGCGACGAGTAGGAGACAGGATTCGTGGCGCTGCCACCCTTTCCTTTGCCCAAAGCCGCATTTTTACCGCGTCCGATTGAGTGATCACGCCGACGTTGTGGACTACACTGTGGCGAATTTGCCAGACGAGGCTCATCGACTCAAACCGGGACAACTCGGCCAGGGGCTGCTTGGGAAACAGATCGAAGGTCTGTCCGCCAACCTGAAAGGGATTCGAAAGGAGCCTGCGGAAACGCTTGTTGATTTCCTCGCAATCGAGCCAAGTCGATGATTCGCACAGCGACTTTCCCAAAGTTCCTGTGCCGAAGTGGGACGCGAGCGCGCTCCCCTGAACGGCGAACACATTGAAGCGATCATCGACGATAAACTCCGCCAAAGAGTCAACGCATGCAGCCGCGGCTTCCTTGAGGAAGCGCTCGAACGTCTCCACCAAGTTGACCAGCGCCATCCCGTAAAACCGACCGAGATGGCGTTCCACCACGGTCTCATAACGATCCCCCTGGCTCACCGCGCGCTCGACATAGGCGAGGGATGTCCAGATATCGGAAATCGTCCGTTGGTAATGCCGAATGGGCGCGAGCGCCTCTTCCGGCAGCGTTTCGACATGCTGCACGATGTCCTTGATCTTTCGAGCAAGGTCAACGGGCGGGCGGGGCATGGGCGCTCCTACCTGTTCTTCGGGGCGGCGTCTTCAAGGAACTGCTTGGCGCTCTCGCTATCCTCGATCAGGAGCCATTCGTTGGCGGACCCTTTCCAGCAAAGATCGAAGAACCGATCGTTGACCCAGGGCTGCGGGCGGCCGGCAGCCTGCAGATTCCCCGCGAATCGCGCCAACGACCCGATCTTGCTCGCGTCAATCGTCTGCCCTCTGGCGTTTGCATCGCCCTTTGCCTCGACCAGCAAAGGGCGGTTGACGTCTCGCAGTTCGGCCGCTAGTTCGTCGCTCGGACAGGGAATGGAAAGCCGGCCCGTGAGCAACGGATCGCCGTCCACGTTCCACCAACTGTCCGGCGCCTGCTGCTCGAGCCACTTGGCGAACTCGGCGGCGGGTATCTCGTAATGCGGGCCCGATTGAATCGTTGCCATCCTGTTCTCCTTCCAAGCGCTTTCGTCATCTTAGTCCCAATCGTGAAGCGCCGACGAGCGGCTTCAGGCCGACTTGGACGTCGACCAAGGATTTGTAGCCGCGGATTTCGACACGCTTGAGCATCGTTCACTCGTCTAGGACGTCACGGTCTTCCTCGAGCGACAGGATCTTGGCTACTTCGCCTGTACACCGACATGAATCCGCTCCGGCGCCGTCGCGAAATACCAGAAGAGCGCCGGACAGAGCCAGCCTTCGATCCCCATCTCCTCACAGCGATACCAGTTCCCTTCGACGGCATCGGCCCGCAGCCAGGTGAGTGTCGCCTGCTGACCGCTGAACGGCTCGGCCGAGAAGAGCAGACGAACGCCATTGGACGCGTCAGGCAGCCCGGCAACCAGTCGGTCGAGCATGACATTGATCTCGCCGACGAACGGCTCGGCCACGAGGCCGACCCGAGGGTCGTCGAAAGCCCAGCCCTCCGCGGTGCGATACGGCTCGACCGCGATCACGCCGGTGAATCGCGGGCCTGTCGATGGCTTTGCGGGGAAGATTGGCTCGGGCATCACCTGGTTCCTTCAGCAATGGGGTGTCCTACCGCAACGCCTCAATCCCCTCCTCCAACCGCCCCCGCAACTCCCGCCAACTCCCCACCCCCGTCAGGTCGCGCTGTCCCAGCCGAAACGACCCCAGGATATCGGCCAGAATCTTCTCCCCCGCCGCCGCTGCCGGCGTCCCTTTCTTCTCGCGCGCCAGCCGCGCCAGCGTCAGCATCCGCCGGTAATCTCCGAGCCCCTCGCGCAGCCGCTCGAAGATCACGGCTGGGATCAAATCGCCGTCCGGCGTCGCGGTACACCAGGCGAAATCATCCTCCCGGCAATCGAGCGCGTAATAGGGATCGCCGGCGACGTTGTTCCAGTGCCAGGCGACGCGGAACTTCATCCCATATTCCTTCCCCGCCTTGTAGAGATAGACGCCGTAGGTCCAGCGGTTCGCGCCGTTGTAGAAGCCCCACTCCGAGCCCGCCTCGCGCAACAGCTTCACGCTCGCCTCGTCATGACTGTTCCAGTTGGCCGCGTGCAGCGCCTTCGACAGCCGGAAGTGCGGGTTCTTCGGATCGTCTCCCGTGAACGAGCTGGCCCCGGTGAAGTAAGGTGGCCCCTCCGGGAACGCCTTCCGAAAAGCCTCCGCGTTCTCGGCGCTCCGCTTCAGATCATCCCCCAACGGCTCGTCCGCGAGGTTCCAGTAGACCGGCAGCCAGTTCGCGTCCTTCGCATGGGCCTGGATGCCGCCGAACACCGCCTTCACGAACGCGCTGTAATCCGTGAAGCCGCATTCGCGCATCTTCCCTTCGTCCTTGTGATAGAGGTTCAGCCCTTCGAACGGGCAGTAGCTCACGATCGGCGCCGTGAAGCCGCACTCGCGCAGGATCCGCATCTGCTCGTCCGCCTTGGTGAAATCGAACACCGGGATGCCCCCCTTCATCCCCTTGAAGCGCACAAGCGGCGCCCCGGTCGTCGTCGTGAAGCCGTACTCCTTCAGCTTCTTGAGACAGCGGTACGTCATCGCGTTGTTCCAGCGCTCCGCCTCCTCGTCGTACCACGGCAGATTGATCGTGTGCCCCCACGGCCCGACCGGAATGTCGACCGCGTCCAGCGTCCCCTTCCGCACCGTGAACTCCAAGAGGATCGACGCGCTCTTCCCCTTGTGCGTTAGCCGCACATTGCCGCGATAGACCCCCGGCTTCTGGTCCTTGGGAACGTTCACGGTGATCCAGAACGTCCGCGCGATGCCGACCGGCGTCGTCACGTGACTATCCGGGATGAGCAGCTTCGGCTTGATCGTGTAGACGCTTCCTTCTTCCGTCACCCGCGCGATGCGGTACTGCACGTGCTCCTTCCGGATGTGGCTCGACGCCAACGTCGCCCCATCGGCCTCATTGACCAGGTCTCCCACCGTGAGCTTGACCTCCCCCAGGTCTTCAAGCGGCACGATCGACAGCGCCACCGGCGCCATCTCCCCCTGGAACGCCGATGCCGTCAACAGCTTCACACGCTCGTCCTTCTCCGGCCGGTCGTGGAGGTTGACATCCTTCATGAAATCGCGCGCGAACAGGATGAAGCCGCGCTCCTTGTCCTTCTCCGTCACATCGTCGACGCTCCCCGTCGCCTCCGGCAGCACGCGCTTGAACGCGTTATCGAAATGGAAGCGCCGCCGCTCGCGCACGAACTCCAGGAACTTCTTGCCCTCTTCCGCTTTCGTGTCCGGAAACACGATGATCGCCGACACGCAGCACGCCCAATCCTGCCCCTCGAACTCGATGTTGAGCTGCCCGTCGCGCACCTCCGCCGTCACCAGCTTCTCGCTGAAATACGGCTTCTGATAGGTGTCGAAGGTGTTGTCGCTCGGAAAATCCTCGTGGTCGTAGAAGCGGAAGTAGCGCTTGCGGAACGATTCGCGGTCCATCGTGTCCTCGTAACGCGTTCCCTCCACGATCAGCGCCCGCTTTCGGTAGCGCTGAAACTCCCCCCAGTAACCCGACGGCGAATCCATGTTGACGAAGACGTGGTACTTCCCATCCGGCACGTCGATCGCCAGGCCCCCCTTCTCGATGCACAGGAAATCGCGATAGAGCGGATCGGGCTGCAAGGCGTCGAAGCCGCGCCAGAAGTTCGCTTTCTTCCAGCCGTAGCCGCGGCCCACCGAATAGACCTTGGTCACGTCCAGCGGCGTGAAACCCTCCATCACCGGGCTCCCCGCCGGGCCCACGTCGAACGCCCAGAGCCCGTCGAACCTGGCCTTCTCCGTCTCCGTGTCCCGCTCGAGCCGCAGGTTGTCGACGAACAGCGGCGCCCCCGGTTTGTCCCCGATCGACAGGACCAGCCGCGTGATCGCGTCGAGCATGAGCGCCCGACCCGGCCGCGATTTCTCGCCGACGTAGAGCGCCGTCGGGATGATCAGCGTGCTCTTTCCCGGCGGCACGACCGTGTTGTAGTTCACCCGCGTCCAGTAATCGTGCGTCTGCTTGTCCCGGATCTCCACAGACAATTCCAGCGGCTTCTTTGAGTCCGTGTAAACGTCCGCCTTCAGGTAGTCGTACCCCAGCCAGCTCTGCGGCGCATCCATGCTCACGAAGCCCTTGTCGATCCGCAGCGACTTCTTCCCGTCCGTCGCGTGCTCCTCGACAACGGTCCCCGCCGGAAACGGATTCTTCTCCTCGAACGAAGTGATCACCTTCAGCGCCGGCCCGGCCTCCTTCTTCCGCCGCTCCAACGACGTACCGCAGGCGTAACAATTCCCCCACGACGCGTTGTTCCGATAGCCGCACTCCGGACAGCGCACGACATCCGCCCCGAGCCGCCTCGGCGGCGCGATCTCGGTCTCTTCCGCCCCGAACAACGGCCGCGGTGTCAAGGCCACCTCCGGCCCGACGCGCTCCAGCGTCACGTCATCCACCCACAGGTACCCCGGCGCCGTCAGCCCGAAACTCGGATGCGCCCACTTCTTGTCGTCCTTTACCTCCCCGACATACGTCATCTTCGTCCAGCCAAACGTCCCGTTTTTCTTGAGCTGCATGTAGTCGCCGCTGAACATGAACTCCGTGGTGTGCCCATAGGATCCGGTCCCGATGTCCAGCCCGCGTAGATAGGCCGTCACGCGGTAGCGTCCCGCCGGCAACTGCGGGATCGGCTCGGGCCAGGCCCGAATCTTCGCCCCGCTGCCCCCGACCATCAGCAGCGAATGCTTCCCCGTATGCGCCACATCCGAAACCCGAAACCCGCACTCCCCTTCGTACAGCCATCCCGACCAGTGCTTGAATACCCGCCCGAACCGATCCTTCTCCTTCGGGACCTCGAACGACGGATCGATGATCCACTTATCGCCGGCCGGGGCGCCGCTGCCACAAAAGAAAGCGAGGAGGGAGAGAGCGAGGCACTGGAGTCGGGTCATGGCTGAGGCCTCCTTTGCTGGTTGCCGATAAGACCGTTTGGGCGGGCCGTTCAAACCGTTGAGCGTGAACAGGCCCGGCGGACCACGCAGCATCGGTGCGCGTGGGCCGCACTCTTGATCATCGCATTTTGAGGAGGCGGTTTCCAGCCACGTTGACGGGTGGGGATGCGGTTCGGTAGAAGAGAGGCCGGCGCGCACGGCCGGCGCGAAGGTGAAGTGGTCAGCGCGAGGCTCGCAGCGGAAGCGACAGTTCGCCGAGACGCTCGACTTGCGAGCGTCCTCGGCGAATCAAAGCCGCTTCCCTGGTCAAATCGCGATCTCGAGCGGGTTACCCCACTGATAGGTCAGGTAATCGGCGAAATTGGTCAGCGAGCGATCGATGTACCAGACGCCGCTCGTCGGCCGGTAGACGATCAGGTCCGACTTGCCGTCGCCGTCGAAGTCGCCGGTCAGTGGCACGTCGCCGGCCAGGCCCCAGCTCCGCGTGACGGCGCCGGCCGTCGACTGGGCGAGGAGCCACTGGCCCGTGCTCGGGCGGAAGACGCCGAGGTCGACGCGCTTGTCGCCGTCGAAGAAGCCGACGACGGGCAGATCGCCCGCGGCGCCGCCGAGGCTGACCACCGCCGAGGTGGTGAAGTCGGCGCCCGACTGGTCGATGAACCACTGACCCAGGCTCGGCCGGTAGGCGAGGAGATCGGTCTTGCCGTCGCCGTCGAAGTCGCCGACCTTTGGCGTATCTCCCGCCATGCCCCACTGGATGGTGCGGATACCGGAATAGCCGCTCGCCGAGGTGCGGACGAACCATTGCTGCGTGCCCGGACGGTACAGCAGGAGATCGGCCTTGTTGTCGCCGTCCAGCTTGCCGAAGAAGGGAGTGTCGCCCGCCTGGCCGAACTGGATGGTGAAGAAAGCGCCGGTGGCGGAGCCGCGAATGAGCCACTGGCCGGAGCCGGGGCGGAACACGGCGGTGTCGGCTTTGCCGTCGCCATCGAAATCGCCGACCAGGGGCACGTCGCCGTTCTGGCCCCATTGGAAGGTGACGGTAGTGGCGAAGTTGGTCGACGAGTTGCGGATGAACCACTGTCCCGTCGTCGGGCGGAAAACGGCCAAGTCGGGTCGGCCGTCGCCGTCATAGTCCCCGTTGAGAGGAATGTCAGCGGGCGGGGGCGGCAGCGTCGCGGTTTGCGTGCTCGCGAAGCCGCTGCTCGAGGTGAGGATGCTGAATGCGCCGGTCGCGGGATTGAAGACGCCGATGTCGGCGCCCCCGTCGCCGTCGTAGTCGTTGACGAGGCCGACGTCGGCCGGATTGCCGAGAATCGCCATCAGGCGGGCGGCGGCGCTGTAGCCGCGCGTCGACTCGAGGATGAGCCATTGTCCGGTGGCGGGCCGGCGCACGGCGAGGTCCGTTTGGCCGTCGCCGTCGAAGTCGGCGGTCATGGGAATATCGCCGGCCTGGCCCCACAGGTAGCTGACGTTGCTCGAATAGCCGCTGCCGGAGGTGCGGATGAGCCACTGTCCGGTGTTCGGCCGGAAGACGATGAGGTCGGCTTTGCCGTCGCCGTCGACGTCGCCGTTCAAAGCAACGTCCCCTTGCTGGCCCCACTGGAAGGAGTTCATGTCCGTGTAGTTGGTCTTCGCGGTCGTGATGAGCCACTGGCCGGTGCGCGCCCGGAAAACGGCAAGGTCGGCTTTGCCGTCGCCGTCGAAGTCGATGGCGAGAGGAGTGTCTGTCGCGTCGCCGCCAAAGTAACGTGTCGTCGTCTGGGTGAAGTTGCTGTTCGAGGTCAGGATAGTCCAGAGGCCGTTGGCGGCGTGGTAGGTGGCGAGGTCGGCCTTGCCGTCGCCGTCGAAATCGGCGCGGATCGGCGTATCGCCCGGGGCGCCCACGGTCTTGCTCAGCGTCCCGCCTCCGGAGAGCTGGACGTTCCAGGTCGCGGAGCCGGAGTCGAAGGCGGCGTAGTCGGCCTTGCCGTCGCCGTCGAGGTCGCCCGAGAAGACCTTGTCGAGCGCGGCGGTCGAGACCGCGCCGCTGGCGGCGGTGGGCGGATCGAAGTTGCCGATGATGGGGACCTCGAAGCCGTTGCCGAAGTTGTAGGTCACGTCCTGGGTGAAGGGCTGCTGGTTGAAGGCGTGGTCCAGCATGTTCACCATGCCCACAACGGGCGTCTCGTGCAGACGATCGGAGACGAGGAAATACCAGTTGCCGGAGACCGGGTGTTGCGGATCGAGTCCCTGCGGGAGGAAGAGGCCGATGTCGGTGATACCGTCCTGGTTGATATCCGCGGCGACCGGCCGCTCGGCGACAGCGGGGGCGTTGAGCTTGGCGTCGACGTTGATGGTGGCGTCGATCTGGCCGAAGCCGTTGGCCTGCAAGTCAAACTGGAAGGTATTCGTGTCCGGCTGGTAGGCGCCCAGGTCGACCTTGCCGTCGCCGTCGAAGTCGCCGACGATGGGGTAGCCGCGCAGGCCGTCGGTGACGGTCGTGTCGCCGAAATCGATGTCGTTGTTGGCGTTGGTGTCGAGGTACCAGGTCACGCCGTCGAAGAGGCCGATCTCGTCGCCGGGGTGGCCCGGCGCGAAATTACCGGCGACGGGCAGGCCGTTGATCTGTCGCGTGGAAATGACTTGCAGGTCGCCGGCGCTGAACTTGCCATCGCCGTTCAGGTCGAGGAGGAAGCGAAACACGTTGGCGCCATTGACGATCGTCTTGCCGTAGGCGCCGAACTTGTCGAAGCCGTTCGCGACGCCGTTCTTGGCGAAGTTGCCCGCAAAGAGGGAGTCGGTGTAGAGACCGAAGATGAAGGCCAGATCGTGGTTGACGGCGTCGCCCGAACCCAAGGGGTCGTAAACACCGTTGGCGTTGATGTCGACGCGCGTCTGACCGTGGTCGACCAGGCCGATCTCAGGCCGGCTGTCGACCGTGAAGCGGGCCGCGAAATTGCCACCGGATTGGTTGTTGCCCGAGGGGAAGGAAGGGGCGGCCGTGGGCTGCACGGCGTTATTCTCGCCGTCCAGCTTGTTTCCTGGAGGATCGAAGAGGCCGTCGTTGACGGTGATGGTGTAGCGGTCGTCGGGCAGGCCGCCGGCGAAGGTGGGGCTGCCCGTGTCGAAGATGATCTTCACGGTGGCCGTGGCGAGTTGGCCTTGGACGACAGGGTCGTTGGTGAGCACCACGTCGGCAATCGGCACGTTGCCGACGCGGTCACCCACGACGGAGAAGAGGCCCATGGCCGGGCGATGGCCCGGCGTCCCGGCGAAGAGGGTCGCGTCGATGGCGGGGTAGAGGAAGCCGGGGGCGCGCAGCGGGCTGTCCGAGAGATGCACGTCCATGCTGGTGATGAGCGGCGTCGGGCCGTCCGTGGGCTTGGGGACGAAGATGTTGAGCGCCGCTTCGTTGGTCGCCGTGGCTGGATTGTCGCTGATGTTGACGGCTGTGACCTTGGGGCCGAGGATGTCGACGAGGCTCACGCCGGAGATGCCGCTGCCGGCGCCGGAGAGGTTGGTGAAGTCGTAGGTGTTGATCGAGACGGCCGGCTGGGCGCCCGCCCCCTTGACGCGGACAAAGATGCGGTTGAACTGCGGGAACGCCGGATCGTTGGTGGCGGCGAAGACCGCGGTGCGGTTATTGCCGCTGGCGTCGGCGACGCCGCTGGTGATGAGGGCGCCGTTGGCGTCATAGATGTCGAGCGAGAGGTCGCCGTCGCCCGGCAGGCCGGGCCGGCCGTTCGCGAGGGCCCCGATCTTCGTGAACAGGATGCGGACCTGGAACGTGTTCGTCGAGGTTGGGTCGAATTGGTACCAGTCCTCGTCGCCGTTGGCCGAGAACGGGGCGGCGACCCCGCCCGGATCGATCGTCGGGCTGGTCGAGTTCTGGCCGACGCGTGCGATCTGACCGGCGTTCAGGCGGCTGTCGTTGAATTCAAAGGGATCGGCGTGGAAGACGACGATGCGGCCCTTGGAATCGGATCCGGTGGCGCCGGTGATCGGATCGAGCGGCGTGATGTCGAGGCGCTCGACGTTCGAGTAGACCACGGGATTGAGGGCGCCAACGGTGACCGAGCCGCTGTGGCCGTCGGCCGCCTGGCGCAGCACCGTGAGATCGCCGATGCCGTCGTCGTTGACGATGAGGCGGTCGCTGGCATTAGGCGGACCACCGTCGACGGTGAAGCGCAGGCTGCCGGCCGGGGCGGCTTCGAGTGCGTCCGCGACACTGACGCGAATGAGGTCGTCGCCGGCGCCGGTCAGGAGGCTGGCGCCTTCGATCGAGGCCAGAGTGAAGATCTGCGTGAAGGCGTTTTGGGTGTAGCTCAGGTGCGTGGCGTCGGTCTGGACGGCGTTGATCTGATCGTTTCCGGCGGTGGCGTTGAGGCCGAGATCATCGAAGCCGCCGGCGCCGCCGTTGACGGTGAACGTGGCGCCTACGCCGGTGTAGGTGAACTGCGGGCTCGTGTAGGGGCTGGCGCCGCTGGCGACATCCCGGAAGCTGCCGACGCCGGCGGCCGTCGGCGTGACGGAAAGAGCGTCGTCGCCGCCCGTGGCCACGAGGGTGAAGTTGTGCCCGGCGGCGCCGATATTCACGGTCTCGACCCCAGTAAAGGAGACGGCGCCAAAGGTGGCCTCGGTGACGGTCGCGGCCGGCAGATTCGCCGTGATCAGGTTCGCGGTGGTTCCGGAGCCGGTGAAATTGAGGGTGTCGCTGGCGGAGGGGCTACCGCCGTCGATGAAAACGCCGGTCGCGAAGGGGTGGTTACCGGCGATGCTGAAGGAGTCGTCCCCGGCCAGGCCGTTGAGGCGGAGAGCGCTCACTCCCGGCGTTTGCAGGTTGAGAAGAAGGCGAAGCACGCCGCTCCCCGCGTCCGGCGTCTGGAGGTCGACGTTGCCTGCCGCCGTGACGGTGAAGATGTCGCTGGCGTTAGCGAGGTCGCGACCATCGAGGGTCAGGTCGTCCTGCGCTCCGCCGCCGCCGGCGTTGGCGAAGCTGAGCCGGCCAAGGGCGTCGTTGACGCCGAGGTTGGTGAAGCTGAGGCCGAGCAGCGCCGCGCCGCCGACGCCGCGGCGGATGCTGACCGTGCCCTGATCGGCGAGAGCGCCCGGATCGAGGGTGAGCACGTCGGCGCCGGCGGGCGTGGTGACGGTGAGGCTGTCGTTGCCGCCGCGGCCGTTGATGATCAAGGACTCGACCGTTGCGACATGGATGGTGACCGGACCGGCGCCGGTGATGTCCGCGGCGTCGGCAGCCGTGGGCGCGAAGTTGATGGCGTCGGTCCCCGTGGTACCGTTGACGATCACCTTGTCGCTTGCGGTTGGGTCCTGGCCGTTGACGGTGATGGACCCGGTCAGACCGGCGGGAATGGTGGAGTCGTTGAGGTTGATGGTATCATCGCCGGCGCCGGCGTTGATGACGAGGTTGGTCTTGTTGTTGAACTCGTAGGATTCCTGGTTGTCGACGGTGATGAGGCCGGTATTGCCGACGAAGATGCCGCCGCCGGGGCCGGGGCTGTAGTTGATGGCGTTGCTGGCGGGCGTGGCGTTGATGGTCGCGGTGGCGGCGGGAACGTTATCGAGAACGGGTTCGAGGCGCTGGAAATAGACCGTCTGCGTCCCGCCCGGGCCGGTGATGGCGCTGATGCCGGAGCCATCGATGGGGCCGACGGAGTAGATGTCCGTGACGCCGCTGGCGACGCCGCCGGTTTGCTGCAAGGTCAGCGTGTCGAAGCCGCCGATACCGGCGCCGGCCTGGCCGGGGCATGGGTTGTCGCCATCGTAGCGGATGCCGCTGGGAACGGTGATCAGGCCGTTGGAACTGTCGACGATGAGGTTGTCGTTGCCGCCGGCGCCGAAGACGTTGATCTGGTCAACGAGCGCCAGGGGGACGACGAAGGTAGGAACGGAAGTCGTGTTGTTGACAAAGACGTCGAGCATCAGGTTGTTGACCGGGTCGCGGACCAGACGGAAGGTGTCATCCTCGTTGGCGAAATCCTGGTCGCCGCAGATTTGCAGGACGCTTTGGGTGAAGAGGTTGGCGCTGGCGTTCTGCACCTCGAAGGCGCCGCGACCGCTGGTACCGGCGACGAGCACGTTGTTGGCCGTGTTGTAGACGACGCCCCAAACGCTGGAATTGGGGAAGCCGGCGCCGAATTTGGTCCACTCGCCCGGGGCGGAGCTCAGCATGCGGAAGACGCCGTTGGTTTCGCCGACGAGAACGGCGCTGACACCCGCGCCGTTGTTGGCGACGGTGATCGTGTGGATGAGATTGTCGTTGAGGTTGCCGGTGATGTTGGTCCAGGTGGCGCCGGCGTCCGTGGTCTGGAACACTCGACTGCCGTCAGTGACGTATGCGATCTGCCAGTTGGTGGGATCCGTGGCTATGTCCTGAATGAAGCCAACACCCGCGGGCTGCCCGGCGGTTGCGGTGAGGGTTCCGCCCGCCGTGCTCCGGAGAAAGACGCGCGTGCCCGAAGCGGCGTACAGGACGTTCTGGTTCGCGACGCCACCGAGCATCCCGCCCTCGGTCATGGCGGAAATGTTGAAAAACGTGTTGACGCCGGCCCAGTTCGGTCCGGTTGGGATCTGGGTATAAACGATGGCTGCCGTGGTGGCGGCGATACCCGCGTTTGTGGAATCGAACAGCGCGACGCCCGGCGTCCCGGTCTGCTGGGCGTTCGCCGCTCCATTGCCGTTGGCGATCACCACCCGGGCGGATTGACCCGCGGGCGGCGCCACCGTGCTCACCGCCAGTGCGTTGAAGTTGAAGAAGGACCCGTTCACGCCGCCGCTGGGAAGCAGGTTCACGTTGCCGCCAACCGCGGCGTTGGCGGCCGTGTAGTACTGGCGGCCAAAACCAATGTAACGGGCCGAGGCCACCGTAGCCGGGAAGTCGCCGGTCGCGGTCAAGTCGTCGACCGCGGTAAAGGGCCCGTCGCCCTGCGTCTGATCGCTGTAGACCAGGGAACCAGGCGCCGACTGCTGGGGCGTGCCGGTATCCTGGGCGCCGCCGAAGATGATGTTCGACCTGCCGTCGTAGGAGATCTCGCTGGAGAACTGTGTTACCTGAATGCCGAAATTTCCGCCGCTGGGGGCGCCGTTGTCGGAGAACCAGCGACCGGTGGTCGTGGTGGGATTGTTCTCGTTGAAGATGCCCCCGTCCCCCGCGTAGAGGAGGGTACCGGCGTCGATGACCAGGGCTCGGGCGTCGGCATGGGGCGACGAATTGTTGCTGGTACCGCTGTGGGTCAAGGGAGTCCATTGATGCGTCGCGTCCGTGACCACCGATCCGAGCCCCTGAGCAGGAACGCCAAAGTCGCCGCGGAAGATGCGGGCGGAGAAAGCGTTCGCGCCGATGGAACTGTCGGCGCCAAGGAAATCCTGCCGGTCCCCCCCGATGTAGACCAGGTTGGCGTTTCCGGGATCGGCGGCCAGGGCGAGATTCGGGAACGCCTGCCGGCCGTGCAGAATCCCCTGGAGGTTCTTGACCGTGCCGCCCGCCCCCGCGCCGCCGCCGGCGACGCTGCCGATGAGGGTGAACTGATTCGGCGTGGCGGCGTTGACGGAAATGGTCCAGTCGCCGTTGGCGCCGCCGCCGGCGCCGGTGATTCGCACCCGGTCGCCGGTGGCGTAGCCGTGGTTCGCCGTCGTGGTGATCACGATCGGTCCCGTGTTGCTGACGCCGGCAATACTGCGCGGCGCGTCGAGTGTCAGCGGCAAATCCATGGCCGTCCAGGACGCGCCCAGGTTCGCCGAGCGGAACACGCCCGCCGCCGGAGTGCTCATGTCGCCAAGTTGGCCATTCGTGGCGATCGCGAGATAGACCGGATTGGGCGCGGCGGCGCTCACGGCCAGCTTGGCGTTGCTGAGATTTCCGCCGGTAAGTTCCGTGGTAATGGTGGCGTTCGTCGTGATGTTGGTCCAGCTATTGCCCAGGTCGTCGGTGCGGAAAACACCGCCGGTCGCGCCGCCAACCACGACATAGGCGCGGTTGTTGTTGCTCGGGTCGGCGGCCACGTCGTACACCGGGCCGTTGCCGAGATTATTCAGGCCGGAAATGAGCTGGAACGTGGACCCATTGTTGGTTGTGCGATACAGGCCCGGGGCGGCGCCGCTCACCACACCGACCAAAATCGTGGCGCCTCGCGGCAGCACCGCCGAGACGTTTTCGCCCTGGAGCCCTTGCGCCGCGGTGTTGCCCAGCTGAGCCCAGCTGGCGCCGCCGTCGGTCGTCTTCAGAAGCCCGGTGAGCGGGCCGAGGGTCGTGATGATGTTGCTGGTGTTGCCGATGCCTGCCACGACGGTCTGATTCGCGCCATCGGTGGGGTCGAATTGAAGGGCCGAAATCTCCAGGGCAGGAAACTGATCGGTGAGGGGAGTCCACGGCGTCGTGGCGGCGAAGAAATTGGTGGTGCGCCAGATGCCCCCATTGACCGTGCCCACGAAAACGTTCGCGCTGTTCCCGGGATTCACCGCGATCGCCTGGATGGCGCCGGACACGGCGTTGGCTCCGCCGCCCGGCTCGGCCGCGATGTTCTCATCCTGGCCGTCGGCGTTCGGGGCAGGCCCCTCGGCGATCCAATTCGGCACACCCAGCAGAGTAACCGGGGCGGGGAGTGTCCGGTCCTCCAAAACTTCGAGCAACAGCCGGGTCCTGCGGGCAGGCTTGCGCTTTTGAAGCGAATCATGGCAAGGAGAAAACCATCTCCGGAACGAGCTGTAAGACATTTTCTACTCCAGATGCGAATCTCGGTGCAAATCTGGGCGCCGGCGCGCTCGCGGAGGCTACAGGGATGGGCGTTGCTACAGCCTGCGACGGAAGAAGAGAGGCAAGATCTGCCCGGGCGGGCGCCAGCATGCCGTTAAACTAGGAAAACTGGGAAACTTACGGGGCAGAGTGTAGGGCACGAATTTGGGGTTGTCAAATCTTTTCTTTAGAGGGCGCCTCCAGGGCGCCTTGGGTGAGCAACTGAAAAGTAGGTGGAAAGAGAGTGGCAGACCGCGGACTGGGCGAGATGATCATGGTCGGCGGGAGGCGACAACGGAAAAGCTCAACGACGTGGGGGACATGTTCGAGGTCGAAGGGGACGCCGGAGGCGCAGGAGCGAACGTTCCGCGATCGCGACTGGAATGCGACGGCCGATGCCTGACGTCAAGCGGCGGCGCGCCAGGAGTAACTCTTGATGTGGCCGCCCGACTGTTCGCGGCACACGATGTCGTCGCCCTGTCGCCACCCGCCCTGGAAGAAACCAGCCAAAACGAGCACGCGATCCCCGGCCTTGGAAGCCCGGGATCGCGTGCTCGTTTGGGATTCGCGCTCTGGGGCGCCGCTTCGCTTAGAACCGGAACTCGATCCGCGCCACCACGCCGTCGAAGGTGAGGTTGTCGCGGAAGTTGTTGCCGATCGTCTGGAAGTTGTTGTTCTGCACGCCCTGGACGATGCCCGGGATGGTCAGGGTGTTGAACCAGCTGCCGACATAGTAGCCGGCGGCGACGCGGACGCGGTCATTCTGACTGCGCCAGCCCACGCCCAGCTCGAGTTCGAGGATCGGGATGATGCGGGTCTCGTTGATGCTGGACTGGGCGACCAGGCCGCCGAAGATGTCCCGTTGCTCGTAGAGGGAGGTGAACGTGCCGGCGACGAGGCTGAGGGCGCCGCGGGCGTAGCCGTAGAGGCCGCACTTGACGCGGTATTCGCCGTCGAGTCCGACGCGCGGGCCGCCGCCGTCGAAGCCGACATTGGCGTGGATGCGGTCGACGCCGAGGATTTCCTGGTAGGCGACGTCGAGATTCTGGCGGAGATGCCCGTAGCGGGCGCCGGCGAGCCAGGACAGGCGCAGGCAGTCGTTGTCGACGAAGGCGCATTTGTAGTCGATGTCGCCGGTGTACATGGTGATGTGGTAGCCGGCCTGGGCCGACAGCGGCGCGAAGGCGGCGTTGGCGGTGTTCGGGAAGATGAGGGGTGAGCGGAGCACGTCGCCGGCGTTGAGAATCTGGACGTTGTCGTCCGCGGTGTTCTGCATGTAGGTGAAGGTGGCGATGATCCAGCTATGGTCGTTGACGGCGAAGCCGGCGCCGACGCGGAAGCCGGGCTCATAGGTCTGCTCAACGGTAGCCACCGGGCCGCGCGGCACGGCGATGGCGGGGTTGTTGCCGTTGAACGGCTGGGCATAGGTGACGCTGGAGTTGTGGACGGTCCAGTAGAGACCGTCACCGAAGACAAGGAAGCGGGAGCAGCGGGCATGATCGGCGCCGCTCACGTCCGGCGGCGGCCCGAGCGGGGCCTCGTAGGCTTTGAGCCCGCCATAGGAGGAGGCGGGGCCGGGGGTATCGACGGCGGTGACGGTCACGGGAGCGGGGCGATCCTGAACCAGGCCGGGGGGCAGGATCACGGCGGCTCGAGGTTGGGCGTGGGCGATGGCGGGCAGGGCGCTGAGAAGGAGGGCGAGGATAGGTCTGAAGTTTCTCCGCATGGGGAATCTCCGGGGGTGTGTCTCCTTCACGGCGGAGACGGGGCTTTCCTTACCACAAGACGGCGCGCCGCAGCGCAACTCGTCGGATTCATGATCGGTTGTTGGCTCGGGCGTTCGTGCGAGAGGGAAGGCCGGTAGGGCAAGATAGCGAAGGGCCGCAGCGGCGCTCTTGGCAAAAATGCCTAAAGCCGCACGACCGGAAAACGCCGCACCGGGCGGGGCTGTCAGGCGAGCATCTCCCGAACCACGTCGCCATAGGGGACGAGCGGCACGGGGCGGTCCAGGCGGTCGGGAAAGGTTGTGTGCGGGTCGATGCCGAGCAGGTGGTAGATGGTGGCCAGGATGTCCTTGGCGGAGAGAGGCCGCTCGGTGACGGCTCCCCCGATGGCGTCGGTGCGGCCGACGACGGCGCCGCGGGCCATGCCGCCGCCCGCGAAGAAGTTGGTGTAGGCGCGTCCCCAGTGGCCGCGGCCGTCGCCTTCGAGACGCGGCGTTCGGCCCATCTCGCTCATGCCGAGGACGAGCGTCTCGTCGAGCATGCCGCGCGCCTCCAGGTCGTGGATCAGGGCGGCAAAGGCGCGGTCCAGGCCGGGGAGCAGATCGTTTTTCAGCCGGTTGTGCTGGTCGACGTGCGTGTCCCAGCCCGCGTTGAGCTGACCGATCTCGTCCCAGATGACGGTGACGAAGCGGCACCCGGCCTCGACCAGGCGCCGCGCTTGCAGGACACCCTGGCCGAAGAGAGTCATGCCGTACGCTTCGCGCAGCGCGGGGCTTTCCTGGCCGAGTTCGAGGGCGGCTCTCACGTCGGGGGAGTTCAGCAGCGAAAACGCCAGGGCACGCTGCCGATCCATGGCGCGGACCTGGGGGCTGCGGTCGAGGTCGCGCCGGGCCGCGTCGAATTGCTCGAGCAGCGAGCGCCGCCGCTGCAAGCGGTCGAGCGTGATGTCCGGGGGCGCCTCGGCTTCCGGGGCGATTTCAAAGCGACTCTCCGGGGTGATGCCCAGATAGGGATCGAAGACCTCCGCGGCCGGGCCGAACGACATGCGGACCATGCTCCGCGTCGCGCGGCCGCGGAACTCGGTCCAGAGCGGGTCGTAGGCGACGCCCAGGAAGGAGCCGTGGGGTCGGGCGTACATGGCGGCCGGCCGACGCGTGCTGAGGAGAAAGGGAAGGATGACGTTGTCGGGGATGGCGCCGGCGGGCTTGGCGCCGTGGCGCTGCTCCCAGAAGCGCGTCGCCACGGAGCCGAGGAAAGGCATGTGCAGCGGGTGCTTTTGCGTCTCTTCAATCGGGATGGAGCCTTCGGGGATGCCGGTGGTGGCCCATTGCATGCCGTGGAAATTCCAGGGGTGCGTCAGCGACCGGACCAGGGTGACGCGGTCCAGCACACGCGCGATGCGCGGCAAGTGTTCGCAGACGCCGTAGCCGGGAACAACGGAGCGGGTGGGCCGGAACGGACCACGCACGACGTCGGGCGCGTCCGGTTTCATGTCGAGCGTATCGAGATGGCTGGGGCCGCCGAAGAGATAGAGGAGAATGACATTCTTCGCTCGCCCGAAGGAAGGATCGGCGGGCCGGGTGGGCGCGGCTTGCGCGCGCTCGAGCGTCAGGAAATCGCCGAGGGTAAGTCCGAGAGTGCTGAGCCCGCCGGCGACGAGCGCCTCGCGGCGCGTGACGCCGTTGCACAGGCGTTTCGCAGAGCCCAGAATGCGCATCATGTCTTTTCTCCGCGCTGAGTCCGTGGCAGCTCCTCGATCGGACGGTGGCTTCGATCATACCAGACCGCCGACTACTGGCAACGCGGTTTCGCGGGTCAAAGACGCGTGCGAGTCATGTCTCTAGTCTTTTGCCGAGGCAAAGCCGCGGCTGCCCCCTGTGCGTGACGCCCGGTCTTGTGGTAAGATCGTTGTCATGGCGCGCCGGATCTCCGTCCGGTTGCGCCATCCCGCCGCCTTGCCTCGATGGATCCGCTTCTTCCTGCCTTGTTTGAAGGGCGTCGCATGCTGCAAGCCACCACGGCCTTCGCTTCCTTGGGCATCCTCTTTCTGACCGCCCCGGTCGGCTTTGGCGGCGAAAAGGCGGCGACGCCGGAGCACATCCGCTTCTTCGAGACCAGCATCCGGCCCGTACTCGCGGAACATTGCTATCGCTGTCACGGGCCGAGCAAACAGCGGGCCGGTCTGCGTCTCGATAGCCGCGCGGCGATCCTCAAGGGCAGTTCGGGGGGCGCCGTTGTCGACCAATCTCGTCCGGAAAAAAGTCTATTGCTCAAAGCCATCCGGCATGAGGATCCCGAATTGAAGATGCCGCCGGAGAAGAAGCTTTCGGACCGGCAGATCGCGGATCTTACCCGCTGGGTCGACCTGGGCTTGCCCTACCCACTGGAACGTGTCGTCGGTTCGAAGGACGGCAAGGACAAGACACACTGGGCGTTCCAGCCTCCGGTCGATCCTAAAGTGCCCGCCGTCAAGGACGCCACCTGGCCGCGCTCGCCGCTGGACAACTTCATCCTGGCCCGGCTCGAGGAAAAGGGGCTCAGACCCGCCCCGCCCGCCGAGCGCCGTACGCTGATTCGCCGCGTGACCTTCGATCTGACCGGCCTGCCGCCCACTCCGGAAGAGGTCGACGCGTTTCTGAAGGACGCCGCCCCCGACGCTTTCGCCAAGGTCGTCGACCGCCTCCTCGCCAGCCCCCATTACGGCGAACGCTGGGGCCGGCACTGGCTCGACGTCGCCCGCTACTCCGACTCCAACGGCCTCGATGAGAACATCGCCTACGGCAACGCCTGGCGCTATCGCGACTATGTCGTCGCCGCCTTCAACCAGGACAAGCCGTACGACCAGTTCCTCCTCGAACAGCTCGCCGGCGATTTGCTGTCGGCCACGGACCCCGAGGCGCGTTCCCGCCAGCTCATCGCCACCGGCTTTCTGGCCCTGGGTCCCAAGGTCCTCGCCGAGGTCGACGAGAAGAAGATGGAGCTCGACATCGTCGACGAGCAGATCGACACGTTTGGCCGGGCGATCCTGGGCATGACGTTCGGCTGTGCCCGCTGCCACGACCACAAGTTCGACCCGATCACGGCGAAAGACTACTACGGCTTGGCGGGGATCTTCCAGAGCACGAAGACGATGGAGCATTTCCGCAAGATCGCCCGCTGGCACGAGAACCCGATCGCCGATCCCGGTTACGCCGAGCGCAAGGCGGCTCACGATCGGAGGCTCGCTGAAGCCAAGGAAGCCATCACGCAGTTCACGCGCAAGGCCGATGACGCCGTGAAAGCCAAGGGTGTCGCCGCCGCGAAGAACCTGGAACCGCACTATCCGGCCGAGACGAAAACGGAGCTGAAGCGGCTGCGCGACGATCTGGCCAAGCTGACCAAGGCCGGCCCGGAAATGAGCAGCGCCATGGGCGTGACCGAGGCCAAGGTGATGGAAACGCCGCTCTATGTCCGCGGCAATCACCTCAAGCCCGGCGCGATCGTGCCGCGGCAGGCGCCCCTGGCGCTGACCGCTTTGCATAAACCGAAATTCGATTCCACGCATAGTGGTCGGCTGGAACTCGCACGCTGGCTTGTTCGTCCGAACCACCCCCTGACGGCCCGTGTCATGGTCAATCGCGTCTGGCGCTGGCATTTCGGCGCGGGCATCGTGGCGACGCCGGACAACTTCGGCTTGCTTGCCGCGGCGCCGTCTCATCCCGAGCTTCTGGACTGGCTCGCGCAGCGTTTCGTGGAGAGCAAGTGGTCGATCAAGGCTGCACCGGATGATCGTGCTGTCGAGCACATATCAGCAGAGTTCCACCCCGGAGGCTAAGACCGCGGCGGCCGATCCCGAGAACCGGCTGCTTGGCCGGGCGCCTATCAAGCGCCTGGAGGCGGAGGCCATCCGCGACAATCTCCTCGCCGTGACCGGCTGGCTCGACAAGACGATGGGCGGCTCGATGCTGCACGTGAAGAACCGCGAGTTCCTGTTCGACCACACGTCGCGCGACGGCACGAAGTACGACAGCCTGCGCCGCTCTCTTTACCTGCCGGTGATCCGCAACAACGTCTACGACGTGTTTCAGCTCTTCGACTTCCCCGACCCGGCCGTCTCCACCGGCGACCGCGCCACCACGACGGTCGCGCCGCAGGCCCTCTTCCTCATGAACAGCGACTGGGTGGGACAGCTCTGCGATCATCTCGCCGCCGACTTGCTCAAGACGGATGGCGACGATGCCGGCCGGGTGCGGGCGCTCTACCTGCGGGCGTATGGGCGGGCCCCGAACGAGAAGGAAGTGGCGCGCGCGCTCGACCTCGTGCGCGGCGTGGAGACCGCGCTGGACCGGGCTCTGAGCGCGGAGCGCCGCCGCAACATGGCCTGGGCCTGTCTGTGCCAGACCGTCGTCTCCGCGAATGAGTTCGTCTATCTGGAGTGATGACATGCTGATGTCCCGCCGCCAGTTGCTGCGCACGAGCGCCGTCGGTTTCGGCCAGCTGGCGCTGGCGTCCCTGCTCAACGACGAGGCCCGCGCTTCGGGCGCCGCGCCGGACCCGCTCGCTCCGCGCACGCCCCATTTTCCGGCGCGGGCCAAACGCATCATCTTCCTCTTCATGAAGGGCGGACCATCCCACGTCGACACCTTTGACTACAAGCCGCTGCTCCAGCGCGACCATGGCAAGCCTTATCCGTTTACCCGGCCGCGCGTCACCTTCGCCCCGACCGGCAGCCTGCTCGCCTCCCCCTGGCGCTTTCAACGTTATGGCGGCTGCGGCATTCCCGTCAGCGAACTCTTCCCGCACGTCGCCCAGTGCGTCGACGACATCTGCTTCATCCACTCTGTTCACGGCACCAATCCCGCCCATGGCGGCGCCTGCCTGAAGCTCCACACCGGCAGCGACAACTTCGTGCGGCCCAGCATCGGCTCCTGGGTCACCTACGGCCTTGGGACCGAGAACGCCAACCTCCCCGGCTTCATCACCATCTGCCCGACCCTCGCCCATGGCGGCGTCAACAACTGGGGCAGCGCCTTCCTGCCCGCGGTCCATCAGGGGACGCCGCTGGGCAACGCCAGCGTCCCCGCCGACCGCGCCCGCGTTCGTTACATTCGCAATGACCGACTTCCTCCCGAAGTGCAGCGCCTTCAGCTCGAGCGACTCGGCGAGATGAACCGCGACCACCTCGCCCACGCTGCCGCCGAGCCGTCTCTGGAAGCCCGCATCAACTCGTTCGAGCTCGCCTTCCGCATGCAACGCGACATGCCGGAAGCCGAGAACATCTCCAGCGAGTCCCCGGCCACGCGCCGCCTCTACGGCCTGGACGACCCGGTCACCGCGAACTTCGGCCTGCAATGCCTGCTGGCCCGCCGTTTCGCCGAGCGCGGCGTCCGCTTCATCCAGGTCACGCACAGCGACGCGAACGTGCAGTGGGACCAGCACGGCGACCTGCGGCGCGGCCACGCCAAGAACGCCCTCGAAGTCGATCGCCCCATCGCGGGCCTGCTCCGCGATCTGAAAACGCGCGGCCTGCTCGACGACACGCTGGTCTGGTGGGGCGGCGAGTTCGGACGCACCCCCACCGTCGAGGGCGCCGGCTTCGACGGCCGCGACCACAACCCCGAGGGCTTCACCATGTGGCTGGCCGGCGGCGGGGTCAAAGGCGGCTTTCGTCATGGCACGACCGACGATTACGGCTGGTACGCGGCGGAGAACAAGGTCCACATCCACGACCTGCACGCCACCATCCTGCACCTGCTTGGCCTCAACCACGAGCGCCTAACCTATCGCTACGCCGGCCGCGACTTCCGCCTGACCGACGTGCACGGCGAAGTCGTGCAGGCGCTGATGAAGTGAACGGCGGCTCGCCGCCGCGCCGAGTGTGCCCGGCCGATGACCGTCCAAGCGTCTACGGCATCGCCTCGAATGAGAAGGCCCGCAAGAACGCGTCCGGGTATACCGCCCAGAGGCGCCCGGTGCTATTGTTGTCCTCCTTGCTTTCGGCGATCCTCTTGAGCGGGTCGATCCTGACGCCCCAGCAGGTAGGCGCCTTGGGCGCGAGGCCCGGGTCATAGGGACGAAGCGTGGTAACCGCGCCCGGCTTGAGCGCGGCGATGGTCATGGCGCGCTCATAGTAGATCTTGCCGCTGGTCTTCCCCGCCGTGGTCTCCAACCCCCAGAAGTAGATGTTGACGCGGATGTTCTTCGCTTCCGCCTTGCCCTGGTTGCCGACCTTGACCCACATGCGGTCCTTGAGAGGCCGGCTGTCGGTGCTGTCGGTCAGGTCCGACGTGCCGGCGACGTAGAGGTCGGGCAGCTTTGTCTCGCCGTCGATGGTGAAGCCGGCGTTGCTCTGATCGGACTTGCCGGTTCTGGGATCCTCGAGACGGATCTTGTAGCCGCCGCCGTGAGTGAGCGTGTCCGGAACGCGCCAGCTGGCGTGCCAGCCCGACTTGGTTCCGGTGGCATAGAGCTTTTGCGCGGGGACGACCGTTTTTCCATCGCGCAGGACCGACAGGTTGATCGTGGTCGTCGGCGTCGATGTTGTCCAGCGAACCTCGATGATGGTCCCCGCCTTGACGGTTTCTCCACCGTTGGGATAGGTGATCGTGAGCGCCGACGCGGCGCCGGGAACCGTCGCCAGTCCGAGGGCGGCCAGGAACAGAATGCGTCTCATGGGCTTTCTCCTTCCTCACTCGGCAGCCGATTTCCAGGCGGCTTTCTTCATGGCCTCACGGATTTCCAGCAGCCGTTTGTTCTTGCGCAAATCGTTATACCATTCCCAGACCGTGACCGACTCGTCGCCGTAGCGGATCACCAGGCGGGCCTTGCTCTCGTCCGGGCGCGGCTTGCGCTCCGGCTCTCTTTGCTCCCAGGCCTTGTGTTTCTGCAAAAGATCGACCAGCAGCTTCAGATCGGCCTTCGAAACGTCTCGCGCCTCTCCGACCTTCTGGCGGACAGCCTTCTGTGTCACCTTTCCCTTGCCATCGATTGTCAAGGTCAGGCCACCATGAAAGGCATGAAGGTCGTCGTAGGTCACGGAGAAGCGTTTCCACTCCCCGTCCCCCTTTTCGAGCTTGGCGAGGGCTTCCTGAATGCGTATGGCCGCGGCCGAACTTCCCTTCTCCTCGCTCATCCCGGCGCCGAATGCGGTCGCCAGGACAACGGCAAAGGCGACGGTTGTGGATAACTTTGCACGTATCACGGGAGTTCCTCAAAGCGATGATGCTATTGATCACGACCACAACTTCATGGCCACTAGCCGCCCGCAGCGGCAACGCGCACCTTGAGCGTGTTGCTGCTCCGCCGATGCGCCTGGTCCCAGATGCGGACCAGATAGTCGCCGGCCTTCAAATCACGAGGGAGGCGGAAGGCGATGTGCGTATCCGACCAGTTCTTGGCGGTGACGTTCATCGGATGCTCGACGGCGTGGCCGCCGCCGATCTCGACAAGGCGCACGCTTTTGCCGTCGGCCCGGGCGCCGAAACCGACGCCGAGGAGGTGTACGACCTCTCCGCTCGTGACGTCCCTGGTCGTGGCCGTTTCAATGACATCGATGCGAAAGCCGCGGGGCGCTTCGGCGCCCTTGTCGGCGACGGTGACGAGTTGCGGCGAGGGATACCTCACGCCCACGCCTGGCTCGCCGCCGGAGCTGATCCCGGGCGCGTACCCCGACACCTTGTAGACGCCCGGCTTGAGGTCGCGCGGAACCTCGGCCTTGATATAGCGCTGGCGGCGGACGAGGATCTTCATCTCCATGGAGGTTCGGCCGTAGGCGGGCTCGATCTCGGCTTTTTCCGGAGGCGGATCCGTGAAGTAAAGGTGAATGGAATCGCCGGGATGCACAAAGGTGGGATAGACGCGACTGATGCCGCCGCGGCGCTCGGCGGTCGCGGCCCTCACCGTTAACGCGACCTGGTTCGACTGCAGGAGCCTCCCAGGAACCACCAGATGCAAGGCGTAGCGGCCCGCCGGGATCGCTTCGGGAATCCTTATCTTCAAGCGCGTCGCCGTCCACTCCAGGACCGGCAAGTGATACCGCAACGCGCGACCGTCCGCGGCGCGGAAAACCTCCACGACCCATCCCCCTTGGTTCTTGCCGAAGTTCTTCCCGTGAATGTGGAAGTTCTCCCCCTGCACGAACTCGGAAGTTCGGCCTGATCCCGGCTTGGGGAGATCGAGCAAGTCGATGGACGGCCGCGGATCGCGAGGTTTCTCCGCCCGCAGGGAAGCGGGCGCGGTTACCAGGAGAAGCGTCAGGCCGGATACGAGAGTCGCGCGCATGGCGGGAATCCTGGTTGGAGGAGATCCTGGAATGGTTCAGGCGCCTGGCCCGCGTTTGGACGGGGGCGCTGGCACGGGCGGGCGCTCGAACTGCTTCGTGAGCCGGTTGTTGTCCGGGTTGGCGTCGCGGTGGCTGATTTCGAGGATGTAAATCGTCTTGGGATCCCAGTAGTTGACCTTGACATCGACGGCGAAGACGTAGCGCTCGCCGGCGCCGAGGCGGCGTAGCGTCCTGGTGAAGAGAAGGCGCGGATCGTCCGCGATGGAGCCGTCGTCGCGCAAGGCGCCCTCGAGCAGCCGGACCTGGCAGTCGCCGGCGTAGTCGATCTTGCTGACGTTCTTCACTTCGCCCGCGATCGCGTGTTGCACGATCCTATCGGGCCCGCCGAAACCGATGAGGCGGCTGACGTGGGTCAGGCTCACGGCCGCCAGATCCGCCCTGGATTTGAATCTCTTCTTGAGCGGTCGTTGCGCCTCGGTGGTGGGGGCGCAAGCGATCAGGACGCCCACCAGAGTAAGGGATGCGATGATGCGTTTCATGATTCACCTCCCAGCCTTCGACGAGGAATCGCTCACTCCGGCGGCCGGCGCGGCTCCAGCAGCGGAATGGCCTGGAACCGCGCGCCGGCGACAACCTTGAACAGATTCGGGTGCGCGTAGTCGCAGCCGGGCCCCTCGCCGATCTTGCCGCCGACGCTGGGCGCGCTTCGCATACGGCGGGGCCGCTTCGCCGGCGGATCGATGTAATACCAGTCGCCGCCGACGCGCAAGCCGAGGTAGACGTGCACGCGCATCTGCCTCCTTCTCGATCCTTGGCGTAGCGCGCGGAGGCGATGCCGAAGTCCTCCGCCGGCATGCCGCAGATGCGGAAAAGCTGGAAGACCATGTGGGCTTCGCTGAAGCACGCCGCGTAGGGCAGTTCCCCGTGCCGCGCGTAGTAGTCCGCGATCTGAGCGATGGTGGGCCAGCCGCCGGGCACGGCGCCCTTGGTGGGCGGGCGGCCGGCGCGCATCAGAGCCTCGTACTTGTCCGGATCGTATTTGCCGTGCTCGTGCCACCAGGTGAGGATGGCGCGGGCGCTTTCCCAGATCTGTTCGGGCGCTGCGTCGCGCTTGACGCGCACGCCGACGGCCGCGTGCAGCGCGATCACTTCGCGGCTTCTTTTGAACGGCCCGAAGCTGGCGTCGTTCGCGCTGAATTCCTTGTTGTACTTGACGCGCTCGGCCGCCTCCGGGCCGCTGCGGACGTAGCAGCCGGAAGGATGGCGCTCATAGGCGACCTTTCCCTCGTAAAGGGTGTCGACCTGGATCCTTCCCGGCGGCGCTCTTTGAGCGATCTCGAGCCAAGAAGTCAGCAGGATGAAAAAGACGCTCATGGCCTGGTTTCTCAGTGCGGTCGCGGGACAGGAGATTCTGGCCCGTCCAGCGGCGTTAGCCGACTTGCCGGCGTCGAAAGTCGCGTCCGGATCGCCTCGCCCACGAAATACCCCAGCCCTAGCGGGATCGGGAAAAGCAGCGCGGACAGACTGAATTCACCGGTCAACAGGAACCAGGTCGCCGTGCCGGCGGCGCCGACCACCAAACCCACGAGGAGCCCGATCACAAGAACGGTCGGCCAGTTGATGACCGCCTTGCCGTTGCGTGTTCCGACCAGAATTCGCTTTTTCATGGCTTCACCCTGGGCTCGTGCTCTCTCACTTTCTCCTCGTGAACGGGTCCGGAACGCGGCCGCCTACTTCGTCTTTTTCCTCGCGTCGGCAATGGCCCGATTGATCGCCCCGGCCGTGAGGGTTCTTCGGTTATTCGACTGGTCCACGTCGTCGTTCCTCGGGTTGCCGTCCGCGTAGATGTCCGGGTCCAGATCGATCTGCAGGATGAAGTCCGGAAGGAGCTTCGCTTCCGTCTCCCATGTCCTCGGATAGTTGATCGTGATGGAGGCCCCCGCTTTCAGGGTCGTGAAGGTCTTTTCGAGCACAGGCACGGGTGGATGTCCCGATCGGCTCGCGTAGAGCCGGATCGATTGCTGCCCCTTGCTCGATACGAAGGCCTTCTTGCCGATATTCTTGACGGTACCGACGATCTCGATGTTGATGAAGCCGTGAGGCGCCGGCCCTTTCACGATCACATGGAGATCGGTCACCGCGGGATCGACCTGAGCGCATGCCCTGCCGTGGCTCGTGAACAGCAACAGCAGCGTCGCGACCGGTATGGCGCTTGCCCATCTGGAACGGAACATTTTTCGTCCTCCTCGTAGGGGTCACGACGCCGCTCTATTTCCCAAGCGCTTCGTTGACCTTCTTGACAATCTCGCTGTAACGCACGGTTTTTCTGTTGTTCGTGAGGTCGGCGTCGTCGTTGGCGCCATTGCCGTCCATGCGGATGTCGGGGTCGTAGTCGATCTGGAAGACGTAGTCGTAGGCGATATGGCCGACGCCGGGCCGGGCGTCCCAGGTCATCGTGTACCGGTAGCTGATCTGCCGGCCCGCCTTGAGCGTGGTGAATTCCCGTTCGAGGAGCACCGTGCCCTTCGAGCCGCCAAAGGAAAGCGCGGGGTACGCATAGAGACGCACCGCTTGTTGACCCTTGCCGGACTTGAACGTCTTGACGCCGTTGTTCCTGAGAACGCCGACGAATTCGACCTCGGCCTTGGTGGCGGAGAGCTTTTTCACGTTGACTTTCAGGCTGACGATCGCCGGGTCGACGGCCACGTCGGCCGCCGCGCCGCTCTCGGTCGGCGCCGGGTCGATGCTCTGAGCCTCGTTTCCCGCGGCCAGGAAAAGCAACGCTGCCAGCGGCATCGCGCCGGCCCATCTGGAGCGGAACATGTCTCGTCCTCCTCGCAAAACGTCAGGGACCGGCGCCAGCAAGGGGATCGCCTGGAACCTGGCGCCTTGGACAACCACGAACTCGTGCGGGTGCGCGTAATCACAACCGGGCGGAACCCCGATCGAGCGGCCGACGCTGGCCCGCTTGAGGTACGGCGGCGGCAGCTTCGCCGACGGATCGATGTAGTACCAGTCGCCGCCGACGCGCAGGCCGAGGTACACGTGCTCAGGCTTCGCCTTCGGGTCGTCCTTCATCACGTACCGCGCGCTGGCGATGCCGAAGTCCTCCGTCGGCAAGCCGCAGACGCGGAAGAGCTGAAACACCAGATGCGCCTCGCTGAAGCACGCGGCATAGGCCAGTTCGCCGTGCGCCGCGTGGTAGCGCGCGATCTGCTCGACGGTCGGCCAGCCCTCGGACTTGGCGGGGCGACCCATGAGCGTCAAATCCTTGTACTTGTCGTTGTCGTGCCGGGCGTGCTCGTGAAACCACTTGAGGACGTCGCGGGCCGCTTCCCAGACCTGCTCGGGCGGCGCCTTGGGCGTGACGCTCACGCCGATCGTCTTGTGCAGCGCGATCACGGCCGGGGTCCGCTTGAAGGGAGCGAAGCTGGCGTCCCTGTCGCTCATGGCCTTTGCGACCTTCACCTTCTTCTCGGCCGCCGGGCCGCCGCGGACATAGCAGCCCGTCGGATGCGGCTTGTAGGCGAGCACTCCTTCGTAGAAGGTCTTGACGGCGATCGGCGTTGCGGCGGGACCCGGCGCGTCCGGTATGTCCGCAGCAAGCAAGGGAAGGAACAACCAGTTCAGCATCAGAGAAGTCATGATGTATCACCTTGGTCTGTCAGGATCACTTGATGACCACCGAGGGCTGCAGCGTCACCGAGCGGTCGAGATCGGCGCCGATGTAGATGTTGACGTCGAACGGGTAGTAGGCGGGCGCGGTGACGCGAATGGCGTAATTCCCCGGCGCCAGGTCGGCCCTCTGGTAGACGGCGACGCCCTTCAGGACGCGGCTATCCACCATCTTGCCACCCAGCGACAGCGTCACCGTCGCGCCCAGGATCGGCCTGCCCTCCCTGCTCTGAATCCGCAAGGTCAGACTGACTTTCTTGGTCGGGATCGGGATCAACTTCTTCTCGGGCTGGAGCATGACGGTGCGGTTCACGTCGGTCGCGCCCATCATGACGCTCAGGTCCTCAGGGATGAAGCCCGCCTTCGCCACGTGCACGGCGTAAGGCTCGGGCGACGCCTTCAGCGTAATGCGGAAATCGCCATCCCGGTTCGCTTGCGCGACCGGCGGCATGGCGACGATCATCCCCTGATGTCGAATGGTGATCTGGGCGAGTGCGACCGTGTGGATGTGCAAATCTGCTTCCTTGGCCACGGGCGGCGGGCCGGCGCGGCGGACCAGCAGGATATTCTCGGTCGTCTCCGGCGACTCCAGACGCACGGTGTGGGAGGCCGGTTGGAACTCCGCGCCACGCTGTGCTTCGACCGTGTAGACGCCCATGGGCAGGTGGAACAAATCCTCGCGTGTCGCCACATCGAGCGCCCGCCCGTCGCTTCGCGTGGTTCCCGAGGCGACCACGCGCCCGGCGCTGCGAACGACGACCTGAACGCCGGCAAGGGGCGCTGACGTTTCCCTGTCGCGGACATTGACGCGCAGGGCGAGCGTCCTGGCCGGCGGTGGCCCGGAGCGGCGGACCAGCAGAATCTCCTCCGCCACGTTGGTCGACTCGAGGCGCACGGCTTTTGCGGCGGGCTGGAACTCCATGCCGCGCTGCGCCTCGATGATGTAGGCCCCGGCAGGCAGCCGGAATATCTCTTCGCCGCTGGCGCGATCGATGGCGCGGCCATCCGAGCGTGTCATTCCCGAGGCGATCTCGCCGGCGCGGCTACGAATGGCGACTTGCACTCCGGCAAGGGGCGCTCCCGTTTCCCGGTCGCGGACACTCACCCGCAGGGCGAGCGTCTTGGCGGGCGGCGGCAGCGGCGTTTCCCTCGGTCGCAAGTAGATGTTCCAGTCCCCGTCTTCGTCGATGGCAAGCGACACGTCAGCCGCCGGGTAGTAGTTCCTGTGTTCGACCTGAACGCTCCATTTTCCGGCGGCCAGCTTGTCGAATCGGGCCAGGCCATCCTCTTTGCTCATCGCCTCGTGCGCTTCGGCGCCCTTGGTGACGCGCACGAGGGCCCCGCTGATGGGCTTCTTCGTCGCGGTCTCCTGGATCCAGAGCCGCACGGCGAACGTGTTGTGGACTAGGGGCTCGGCGCCGCGGGTCAACTCCACCTGGCGGTACGCGTCCTTGTCCCCCAGGGCGATCTCGAGCGCGGCCGAGGGGAAGCCGGGCTTGCTGACGCTGAGGTCATAGGTCACGCCGGACTCCAGGGGCTCGGTCGAATAGACGCCAAGCGAATCGGACTTGCGCTCCTTGCCGGCCGGGGGAGGAACGAGTTTGCCCGCGTGTCGGATTTCAATGGCGGCGCCGGCGATCGGCACGGGCGTGAAGGTCTCCTTCGCCTTCGGGAAGCGCTCGACGACCGAGAGCCGGATGCGCGCCAGGGACGGCCCGGGAGGCTCCTCGCTCGATCGGAGGATTATCTCGACGTGATACTCGCCCGGTTTGTCGAAACGCACGCGCTTGCCGTTCGGCCGCAGCCCGGCCAGGCTCGCCATCACGTCGTATTCTCCCGCGTTCTTCAGCTCGAAGCGCGCGACGCCGCCTGGATCGGTCACCTTCTTTGTCGCGCTCGCGAGCGGCTCGCCGGCTTGGCGCACCAGCACTCCGGCGCCCGGAAGAAGCTCTGCTTCCCCCTTGGGCGGTTGCTTCTTCACCGTTGCGATCAGCACGATGATCTTGGGCGCCTCGTGCGTCGGCAGCGGCCTCAGAAAGACATCGACCTTGGTGAAACGCCCGTCGTAGACTTCGACCCGGCCGCTCTTGAAGGCGCGGTATCCCTCGGCCTCGGCGACGACTCGATAGCTGCCGCTCGGCAATGCTTGGCGGTAGCCCCATTTCCCCTTTTCACCCGCCTTGGGCTGCAGCGTCGCGGCGCCGGTCGCTTGCCCCCAGGGAATGATTGCGATGTTCACATCGGCGGGCGCGAGAGCCTTGCCCCCTTTCCGGACAAGAACGCTCCCCTCGATCCCTTGATCGCTCGGCGGCGGTTTCGCTTTGCCGCGAAAGAGGATGAAGTCCCTGGTCGTCGTTTCATCGGCCTTGACGAGGATCAGCTCCTTCGGGCCTTGCACCAGCAGAGGCAGGAATCCGGGGGCGCTCACGGCGGCGCGGTAGGAGCCGGGCTCGAGGTCGATCTCGTAAGCGCCGGGCTTTTTCGCGCCCTCATCGGGCCCGCCCTGCGCCGTGACAACCGTCCGCAAGGGGGGAGCGCTCGGCGACTTGCCGTCCGGCGTCTTGACCATCTGAAGCTGGATCGTCGCTCCGGGAATGCCGGGACCGTCGGCGGTCTCGGCCACGACCCTACCCTTCAAGAGGCCGAGCTTCGCGATTGGCAGGTCGGGCGGCTTGCGCTTCGGGTCGTTCTCTCCCTTGGCCAGCGAGAAGTTGTAGACGGCGAATCCCTCCGTCAACTTCAACTCGACGCCGCGGCCCATGTCCTCGTCCTTGTAGCCGGCCGCCTGGACCTTGTAGTAGTAGATGCCCGGCCGCAAGCCGGACGCTTTAAAATAGCCGTCGGCGCCGGCGCTGACGCTGGTGGCGGCGCCCGACTGGCCGGTGAAGGTGATCTTCGCTCCCGGGATTACTTTGCCGGTCCAGGCGCCTTTCTCGTCGAGGGCCAGGACACGGCCGTGGACGCCGGGGCCGTTGCTGGCCTTGTCCTGAGAGCGAGCCGGCTCAGGCAGGCCGGCGAGGAACAGCAGAGCCGCGGCGCCGAGCCCGAGGGAAAGTGGGTGAGCCCTTCGCATAGCGTTCTCCTTCTCACTGGCCGGCATCAAGGCTTCACTGGAATCCAGGCGCCGATTTTCATGGACCAGGCGCGGTCCTCAAAGCCAACAGAATTCAAGTCCACGACGAATTGGTCTGAACTCAACGCCATGAACGTGTAGGACTGCCCCTGATAGCCCGGCTGCTCGTACAACGTCACGCCGTAGGTTCCTCCGAACGCCTGGATCAGATCGGCGCACCCGTTCACGGCGCCATTGCCGGGACCGAGGCTGTGAAACTCGACGTTGTACACCTTTGGGTCCTCGGGGAGGGGGAAGAACCGTTCGGTGTCAAAGGCCCACACGGAGCTGTCGACGAGGAGAACGCCGCTCGGATACTGCTGCGCCTCGGGCATGATGATGAGCGAGCAGAGGGCCTTGTCATAGGAGCGACCGATGGAGGGGAATCCCGGTATGGGATGCCAGCTCCCCAGCAGCGGTAGGTTCTCAGGGCCCGGCCGCCATACGGAGTGTCGCAGGTACCCGCCTGCCACCTGGCGATCCCAGCCGCCGAAATTCGGCTCCGAGAACACGGCCACGCGAACCTTGTCCCCCACTTTCATGGAAGACGCCTGGCGATTCATGTCCCCCAGGTCGGGGATCAGCTTGTGGCGCAGCGTGGGCTTGTACTCATAGGACACCGAGCGGCCCTTGAACCATTTCTGGTCGTAGAGGATCACCTCATACGGCCCCACCCCATCTCCCAGGACGATGGGAGGCAGGTACATCTTGTCGTACTTGTTGTTGGCCAGATTCGGGTCCGCCACCTCCCCGGTCAGCGGCAGGAGGATCTCGACGCGCACGCCGAGGAGCTTCGTCCAGGTCGTGAAGACGCCCGTCGGGAGCTCGACCGGGTGGGTCGGCATGATCACGGCCTTCCCGCCGACCGGCAGCGGCCCGCTCGACTTCAGCGGGTTGACGCACCAGACGACCTTCTGCGTGTCCGCGACCGTGTCTCCATACTGGCCGACGAAGTAGCGCGTCTGCACCCTGATCTTCGAGACCAGTGACGCCGGAATGTCATCAGGCCCGAGGTTCTTGACCTCCACGAACGGCATGATGCTGACCTTGGCGTCGCGGCCCCGGCCCGGAATCAGGTACTTGTCGCCGATGGCCAGGTCGGCCTTGATGGTAGGCGCCGCGGGGCCTCCGCTGGAACCCGGCAACAGCCGCAACCCGAACAGGCCGGGCGGATGGGCCGGGTCGATGGCGCCTCCCTTGACGCCGATGCCCAGGATCAGCGTGTACGGCCCGGCGCCCCCCACGTCGGCGGGATCGAGCTTGAAGTCGAGCAGCTTCATCGGCCCGGCGGCGTCGACGTTGGCGATCTCCGTTTTCGGGTAGTTGTAGAGTTGCCCGGCGGCGTTCTTCAGGCTGACGAAAACGGTCACGTTCATCGTGTTGCTGCCGCCCGCGCCCTCGAAGCCCAGGTGGCAAAGCAAGCGTTGCGGGCCTTTGATGTCGGCGGCGGTGAAGTGGCCTGTGATCGTGTCTCCCGGCTCGGGCCGGTAGCCGACGTGCAACCCCGGCCGCGGACTGCCGAAGAGGATGGCGTTGTGACCGTCCACCGCCTCCAGGGTCCAGGCGCCGCGCGCCGTGCCGGGGACGATCGTCGCACCGAAGGCGCCCTCGCCGTGCGTTCCGGCGGCGTTGTCGAAAACGAACTTCACCGGGACCGGCTGGCGCAAAGCGTCGGCGTCGGCGGGGAAAAAGGCGCGGGCCGGGCCGATCCGCTCATGCGCGGTTGTCTTCGCGGTCGGGTCGGTGGGCACGGCCACCACCATCGGCGCGACGAAGTAGTAGGGGCCAACTCCGGGAGCGGCAGGGCCGACGGCGCCGACGTAGCTTCGCTGATCCTTGCCGACCGTGGCTTGCAACAACTGTTCGGCGTAAACGTTCGCCTGGTCCGGCCGCACCGCGATCAGCGACACTTCATAGTGGTCGATGCCGCTCTCGTCGCCGGAGACTTTCCACTCGATCTTGAAGCTGTCCCCGGCCTTCCAGCCCATGGTGATCTCGGCGCTATCGACCTGGAAGGGCGGGCCCGCCGGCGGCGGATCGACGCCGGGAGGCAGCGGGTCGGGTGGCGGCGGCTGCCAGCCGGGATCGTCCGGCGGCAGGGGCGCCCAGGGCGGCGGGAACGGCTCGCCGGGGAAGGGGTCGAAGTCGGGAGGGAAGTTGTCGACGTCCGGCGGCGCCGCGCCGTCTCCCGATAGGCCGGGCTCAGGCTGAGGGGAATCCGTGTCTCCCCTGGGCGGCAACGGTACGACCGAGCCGGTGTCCGCGTCGAGTCCCAGACCCTTGCCCGCCTCCCAGAAATACAGCTGTCGCGCGGTCGCCTTGTTCAGGACGAGTTGATCCTCGGCGGCGCCACGCTGCGCCCGCGGAATCAGCCGGATCGCTTGCAAGGACCGGCGGTCGAGGACGGCATCCTCGCTATCGTAGATCACGCGGCCGTCGATCTCGACGAGAAGACGCCGCGGATGCCAGCGATCGGGAGCGGCGCCCTGCAAGCCTGGATGCGCCAGCATGCCAAGCCCCCAGCCGCGCAGGTCGGCCGGACGCAGCGGACCGGCGATCAGGTCCAGCCAGAACTCCTGCGGTCCTCCCGCCGCCGTCAGCGGCTCCCCGGCGCCGTTCAGGAAATACCGATGCCCGCCTGCGGCGAAGTAGACACGGTTCTTCGAATCGGCCCCGGCATGGTCCCAGGTCTCCACGATCACGCGCGCCTTCTCCACCGTCGCCGCCGGCCGCACGAACGTGCTGTCCTCGAACCACGGATACTTCCCTTCGAGCTGACCCTCGAGCCGTCGCTTCTCGGCGAGCAGCGCGGCGAGCCGCGGGTTCGGCGGCGCCGGCGCGGCGTCCCCGTCAAGCGCGGCCTCCTTCCGCAGCTTGGCAAGCTCGGCCTCGAGGTCCGCCAGCCGCATTCCCGCCGCCGCCTGGGCGGCTGCGGCACGCGGATTCAAACGATAGCGAATGCGGAGCGCGCTGCCCTCGGTCACCGCCGCGGCCAGCTCGGCCTGTGCTTTCTGGAAGCGCTCTCGATCGGCTCCTGTGGCTTTGCCGGCGGCGCCTCGTTTGTCCAGCTCGGCCAGTTCCTCCCGCAGGGTGGCGATCGTCTTGTCCAGGTCCACCAGTCGCGTTCGGGCCTTGGCGATGGCGGCGTCTCCGTCCGCGTGGGGCGTGTTGCTGGAAGCGAAGAGCTTGCCGTTGATGCGTATCTCGTAGCCGGCGAGGATCCAGTTGCTCCGTCCCAGGCCGGCAAAGCCGACGCGGCCGATGTCCGCGACGCGCACCCCGGTCAGAAGCCGCGGCGTGGTCCGCAGCTGGTCCTGCCCCGCCTCGCCTTCAAGGCGAAAAGTGAAGGAGCCGCTGGCGCCTGCCGCGATTGTCGTCTTGGCGTCGGTCTCCTGAGGGACGGCGCCGGCGGGCACGGCTGTCCCGTCCGGCCGGCCGAGAGGGTGCAGCCACAAAGGGAATCCCAGGCCCAGATCGAGGGCGACCGGCTCGTCCAGGTCGGCGGCATCGGCGCCGACGTCGATTTTCACGCTGATGGTCTGGATGCGCTCGTCGGCGGCGACGTCGCCCAACTTATCGGGCTGCGCGCGGCCGCCGGGAAGCCGCGCAAGAACGGCCAGGAGCAAGAGACCCGCCGCACAGGTCCATTTTGCGCGCTTCATGATGGCGCCCCTTATCCGAAGGAAAAGAAGGGAGATATCTGCGCCTTCGCAAAGGCTGTGCCCGCTCAGAAGCGTGCGGAGGCAAGCGGCGCCAGGAGACGGTGATTTCCGGGTAAAGAAGGTTTTTCGGTAGACACGCGCAGGCAGAGCGAGCCACGCGGATGTGCGGAAGTGGAACCCTCGTTGGGCCCTTTCGCTCATCGGCATGCCGCCTCTCGTGGGCAGGCGACGCGCGGCTGTCTGTCGAAATATCGGGCGAACGCTACTGCGCCTGCCGCGGGTTGCGACTGTCGCGGAGAATGGAACGGGTTTCAGCCGCGCCGGTCCCGACAAGCGCCGGTGTCGCGGCCAGGAGCGCCAGGCACGAGGCGTCGAGCCAATCGCTGGAGCCGCCGCCCTCGGTCTGGCTGTCGACGCCGCTCGCGTCGCTGAGCCAATTCGTGATGGCCAGCGACAGCGTCCGAGTGCGCGCCTGCGCCTTGACCGTCTCCGACGCGGCGTCGGCTGTCGACTCCGTCGCGGTCTCGACGGCGGCTCCGTCGCGGCCTCTGGCGCGGTCTTCTCCTGGCTTGCCGAAGCCTCCCAGCAGGACGTCGCTACCGCTGTCGCCGATGATGAGATCGGCCTGGCGCCGCCGACGAGCACGTCCGAGCCGCTGCCGTTCTGCCACGTCATTGCCTGCGCCGTCATGTCGCCGAAGCTCATACCGATCGACAGGCTTGGCAAAGCCATCGGCGTCGGGATCATGCCGAGTCCCGCGCTCTGCGGCGCCGCGCCCGGCAAGGCCCCCGCGACGCCGCTGAGCGGCCCGAAGGGGAGGCCGCCGCCGCTCGCCGAGGCGTGTCCGAATCCGGCGACGTGCAGGCCGCACGCTCCCGTGTCGAGGTCCGGGATCGCCAGGTCGGCCACGGTCAGGTTGCGCCGCGCCTCGCCGGTCGCCAGCGTTCCGTACATCACGGAGTTTGTGTCCTGGCTGTGTCCTAAGCCCAGCGAGTGGCCGATCTCGTGCATCGCGATCGTCTCGAAGTCGAACTGCCCCGAGCCGACCGCGCTCGCGTCGGCGCCGGAGTACCAGCTCCAACCGCTCACGATCGTGATGGTTCCCTGGTTCTCGCAGCCGAGCACCCCGTCCAGCGCGTCGCCGAGCGCGGTCGTGCCCGCGATCTGGATGACGAGCGTGGCCTGATCGCGGTCGGCCTGCCCGACCTCGGTGATGTGGACGTTGAACGGGTTGATGACGGCGTTGACGAGGTTGATGGCCTCCTCGATGCGTGCGATCTGCTCGTCCGTGAAGGCGCCCTGGCTGTTGTCGATATAGACCACGATGTCGCCGGCCAGCAGTTGGCCCGCGGCCAGCGACACGCTCTCGGCGCCGCCGTCCGTCAGGGTGCTGTAGGCGTTGCCGCTGATCGTCATCTGGTTGGCGATGACGCTGGCCTGGAGCGAGCTGTTGCCGCTCTCGCTGACGAGGGCGTTCGGGATGTAGATGATGCCGCTGTGGAGCAGGACGCTGTTGCCGCTCCAGGAAAGGGCGCGGGTGTTGTCCCGTGCCTGGAAGATCAGGATGCCGGCGTAGGGGCCTGAGGTCGCCGGGGCGAGGTCGATCTGGCCGTTGCCGCCCAGGGTCACGCCGCCCATCGTCCCGCCGGCGCCGCCGTTCGTGCTTGTCCCGTAATTGCTGCCGGCGTTGTAGATGAGGATGCCCGAGCCGCTGGCGATCGCATTCCCCGTCACGGTCGCATTGCCGGTCACGGTGAAACCGCCGCCGCGAATCACATAGACCCCGGCGTTCATCGTGACCCTCGCGTTGCCCGAGATGCTGATCTGGGTGTAGATGCCGGGGTCGAGAATGACCGTTGTGTTGCCGCCGATGTTCACGGCGCCGAAGTTCGTCAATCCGGCGACGGAGGGCCCGGCCAGGGACGCGAGCGGGTCGACCGGTGCGGCGGCATGGCCGGTGACCGAAGGGTTGATCGTGGCGTTGCCTGTCCTGGAGAAGCCGCCCACGGTACGGACGGCGGCGGCGTTGATGCTGGCGTTGCCGCTGGCCGAGATGGCGCTCGCGGAACTCGACGCGACGTCGATCGTGCCGCCGATTTGAACGTGGCCGTTGCCCGAGACGGTGAGGGCGCCCGCGGCGGACGCATTGAGGAGCATGATGGAATCGCCGACGTCGATATAGACGGTCTTGGTCGCCAGGTTGTAGTTGGCGGTGGCCGCGGCCGTCACGGTCAACGCCTGATGGGCGCCGCCGGGGAGCACCGTGCCCGCGGGGGGCGAGTAGGTCAACGTGCCCGGCAGGCTGCCGCCCGCGACGCCGGCCACCGTGGCATTGAGCTGGGTGGCGCTCAGCGGCGTGCCGTAGCTGATCATGGCCGGATTCGCCCAGGTGATCGTTTGGTTCGCCTGGGCGATGGTGATGGTGGCGCTGGCGCTGCTGCCGGTGTGGTTGGCGTCGCCGGGGAAAGCGGCTGAGGCCTTGTACTGACCGGCATCGGTCGGCGCGGCCGTGGATGGGCCATAGCTAGTCCCGTTGATCCCTACGTACGTCACCGGAAGTCCCTGGCTCAGGCCGCCCGCCCCGCTGGCCAGCGCCGTTGCGCCATGGGCCGCGCCGTTGTACGTCGTGCTCGCTCCGTCGCTCCAGGTTACGATCGTGGTCGAACCGGCCTTGGCGATGGCGACCGCGGCCGTGCCGCTGGCGCTGTTGTAGTTAGTGTCGCCGTCGAAGGTCCAGGTGGTCGTGCCGCCCGGATAGTTGGTGAAGGTCTGGCCGCCCAGGTGCAGCAGACTGCCGAGATTGGCGGGCGTGGTCTCGACACCGAGGGCGGAGCTGCTGATGACGCCATGCGCGGCGCCGTCGTAGGTTCCGCTGAAGCCGGTGACGGTGATGACCGCGTTGGTCTTGGCGATGGTGACCGCCGCCGTGCCGCTGGCGCGCTTGTAGTTGGTATTGCCGTCGAAAGTCCAGGTGATTGTGCCGCCCGGATAATTCGTGAAGGTCTCGCCACCCAGGCGCAGTAGATTGCCGAGGTTGGCGGGCGTGGCCTCGACACCCAGGGCGGAACTGCTGACGACGCCGTGCGCGGCGCCGTCGTAGGTCCCGCTGAAGCCGATCACGGTGATGGTCGCGTTCGCCTGGTCGATGGTGAAGGTCGCGCTGGCGTCGCTTGGCGCGTGGTTGGCGTCGCCGGGGAAAGCGGCTGAGGCCTTGTACTGACCGGCATCGGTCGGCGCGGCCGTGGATGGGCCATAGCTAGTCCCGTTGATCCCTACGTACGTCACCGGAAGTCCCTGGCTCAGGCCGCCCGCCCCGCTGGCCAGCGCCGTTGCGCCATGGGCCGCGCCGTTGTACGTCGTGCTCGCTCCGTCGCTCCAGGTTACGATCGTGGTCGAACCGGCCTTGGCGATGGCGACCGCGGCCGTGCCGCTGGCGCTGTTGTAGTTGGTGTCGCCGTCGAAGGTCCAGGTGGTCGTGCCGCCCGGATAGTTGGTGAAGGTCTGGCCGCCCAGGTGCAGCAGACTGCCGAGATTGGCGGGCGTGGTCTCGACACCGAGGGCGGAGCTGCTGATGACGCCATGCGCGGCGCCGTCGTAGGTTCCGCTGAAGCCGGTGACGGTGATGGCCGCGTCGGCCTTGGCGATGGTGACCGTCGCCATGCCGCTGGCAGCGCTCTTGTAGTTGGTGTTACCGGGTCGAAGGTCCAGGTAGGCCGTGCCGCCCGGATAATTGGTGAAGGACTCGCCGCCCAGGTGCAGCAGACTGCCGAGGTTCGCGGGCGTGGATTCGACGCCCAGAGCGGAGCTGCCGACGACGCCATGCGCGGCGCCGTCGTAGGGCCCGCTGAAGCCGGTGACGGTGATGACCGCGTCGGCTTGGGCGATGGTAAAGGTCACGCTGGCGCTGCTCGTTGCGTGATTGGCGTCGCCGGCGAAGGTGGCCGAAGCCTGGTACCGGCCGGCATCGATCGGGGCTATTGTGGAGGCATAGCTGGTCCCGTTGATCCCGACGTAAGTGACGTTGAGGTTCTGGCTCAGCCCACCGGCCCCGGTAACCAGCGCCGTCGCGCCGTGGGCGCCGCCGTCATAGACGACGGAGGCGGCCGTGATCTGGATGAGAGGCGTCTCCTGCGCCACGTTGAGAGTGACCTGAGCCGAGGCTGCATTGTAGTCGAGCGTCTGGGCCGCGCTGACCGTCAGGGCGTGCGGTCCCGCGTCCAGGACAGCGCCGAGATCGGGGTCATACCTCAGCGCGCTCGCCGGCGAAGGCCCGACGACGCTGACCACAGCGTTGAGTTGCTGCTCGCTGAGCGGCGTTCCGTAAATGATGTCGGCGGGCGTCTGCCACGAGATTGTCTGCTCCGCTCGGGTCACGGTCAGGGCGCCGTTCGTGAGCGTCACCGCGTAGTCCGTCGCCTGGCCGGTCCCGTTGGAGACCACGCCCGCGATGCCATAGCTCCCAGCGTGTGCCGCCGCCACGTTTCCATCGCTGCTGTAGGCGATGCTCAGGTTCTGGCCATTGACGCCCGTGCTGAACGTGGCCGGCAGGTCGGCCGCCAGGTTGGCGACGTTGCCGTAAACGTGCGTGTCGTCGCCGATCGTGTAGCTGACGGCCGCCCGGCTCACGGTCAGGACGCCGCTGGTGAGCGTCACCGTGTAGTCCTTGGCCAAACCGCTTCCGTCGGAGACGGCGCCGGTGATGGCATAGGTCCCGGCGTGGGCTGTCGTCGTATTGCCGGCGCCGCCGTAAGCGATGGCGAGGGTTTCGCCTTTGATACCGGTGCTGAAGGTGGCCGGGAGATCGGCCGTCAGGCTCGCGACGCCGCCGTAGACGTGGGCGTCGGCGCCGATCGTGTAGTGGATCTGTGCCGGATTGACGGAGAACAGGACCCCGGGAATGAAGGTGACGTTGTAATTCGGTCCGGCCGACAGAGTGCCGGCGCTGTTGATCGCATAGCTGCCAGCGTGTTCGCCCGGGTTGCGGACCAGGGCGCCGTGGAAGACGTTGGCGAGCGTGTCGCCGAGGTTCGCGGCCAGGCCCGAACCGCCCACGGTGAAGGCGAGGGCGGCCGGGTCGGGATCGCCGTAGCTCTTGCTCTGGCCGGCGATCGGCGTGATCGTGATCGGCCGCGCCTTGATGCCGAAG